>NZ_SHLD01000001.1:6055951-7267142 GCF_004217615.1 Micromonospora kangleipakensis
CTCGGCGATGCCGGCCCGGTCCCGGCGGGTGTACGCACCCATCTCCAGGTTCTCCAGGACGGTCATGCCGGGGAAGACGCCCCGGCCCTCGGGCGCCTGCCCGATGCCCCGGACCACCCGCAGGTCGGCGCGCATCCGGGTGACGTCGGTGCCGTCGAAGACGATCGAGCCCTGGGCCACCGGGCGCAGCCCGGAGATGGCCCGCATGGTGGTGGTCTTGCCGGCGCCGTTGGCGCCGATCAGGGCCACCACCTCGCCCTCGTTGACCGCCAGGCTGATCCCGTGCAGCGCCTGGATCCGGCCGTACAGCAGGGTCAGGTCCTTGATCTCAAGCAGCATCGGTCGGCACCCCCAGGTACGCCGCGATCACCTTCGGGTCCTCGCGGACCTCGGCCGGCAGGCCCTCGGCGATCTTCTTGCCGAACTCCAGCACCACGATCCGATCGGTCACGCCCATGACGAGACGCATGTCGTGCTCGATCAGCAGCACCGTCGTGCCGTTGTCCCTAATCTTACGGATCAGGCCGAGCAGTTCCTCCTTCTCGGCCGGGGTGAAGCCGGCGGCCGGCTCGTCCAGGCAGAGCAGGGTGGGATCGGTCGCCAGGGCCCGGGCGATCTCCAGCCGCCGCTGCTCGCCGTACGAGAGGTTGCGCGACAGCTCGCCGGCGCGGCGCTCGATACCGACGAAGCGCAACAGCTCGTACGCCTTGTCCCGGCCCTGCCGCTCCTCGCGCCAGTGCCGGGGCAGCCGGAACATCGCGGAGATCACGCTGGTCCTGTGGTGGGCGTCCGCGCCCACCATCACGTTCTCCAGCGCGGTCATCTCCGGGAAGAGCCGGATGTTCTGGAACGTCCGGGCGATGCCGGCCTTGGTGATCCAGGACCGGCGCCTGCCGTTGGTGCGCTGCCCCTTGAACCGGATCTCGCCCTCGGTGGGCCGGTAGACGCCGGTCATCGCGTTGAAGCAGGTCGTCTTGCCGGCGCCGTTCGGGCCGATCAGGCCGAGGATCTCCCCCTTGTACAGGGTGAACGCGACGTCGTTGAGGGCGACCACACCGCCGAAGCGGAGGGTGACGTGGTCGACCTCCAGCAGCGGCTCCCGGCCGGCCGGGTCCGTGTTGCCGGGGGTGGTCTCCACCGGCTCGTCCGGGCCCTTCTCCGGCGGGGTGCCGACGGTGCTGCGACCGTCGTCGGCGATGTCCCGCTCGCTGGTCTCGTCCCGCTCGCTGTGCATCTGCGGCTCACTCATTGGGCACCGTCTCCTGTGGAACCGCTTCCTTGCGCCGGTCTGCGAACTCGGCCGCCCGCCGCCGGTTGGGCACGATGCCCTGCGGTCGGAAGATCATCATGACGATGACGACCAGGCCGAAGACGAGGATCCGGTACTCGGCCGCGTTGAACTCGACCCCGATCAGATCGCCGACGCCGCGCAGCCACTCCGGGAGGTACCAGGTGATCGCGCCACCGACGATGGCGCCCTTGATGTTACCGGCGCCGCCGAGAATGACCGCGGCGAGCACCAGGATCGAGCTTTCCAGCTGGAAGCTGTCCGAGTTGATGAACGTCTGCTTGCCGGCGAAGATCGCGCCGGTGAGGCCACCGACCGCCGCGCCGATGGCGAACGCCCAGAGCTTGTACTTGAACGTCGGCACGCCCATGATCTCGGCGGCGTCCTCGTCCTCCCGGATGGCGACCCAGGCCCGGCCGACCCGGCTGTTGGCCAGGTTCCGCATCGCGAAGATGATCACGATGATCAGGGTCAGGATCAGCCAGTAGTAGGGCTTGGAGTCCACCACGCCGAACAGCGGCTTGCCGTCCGAGCCGGTGCCCGGTGGGTGCGGCACCTGCGGGATGCCCCGCTGGCCCCCCAGCAGGCCATCCTGCCGAGCGGCGTAGAGCCGGATCATCTCGGCGAAGCCGAGGGTCACGATGGCCAGGTAGTCACCGCGTAGCCGCAGGGTCGGACCACCGAGGATCACCCCGGAGATCATCGCCACCGCGATCGCCACCGGCACCGCCGCCAGCCAGGGCCAGTTCGTCCCGAACCGGCTCTCCGGCGAGGTCAACAGCGCCACCGTGTACGCGCCGACCGCGTAGAAGCCGAAGTAGCCGAGGTCGAGCAGGCCGGTGAAGCCGACCACGACGTTCAGACCGACCGCCAGCAGGACGAAGATCGCGGTGTCGAAGAGCACCGCCGCGAAATCCGACTTGGTGGTGTAGAAGGCGAAGTACTCGCTGCCGATCGGGAAGCCCAGGTACTCGTAGAACCACTTGTTGGGCAGGATGTAGAGCAGGACCACCAGCGCCGCGATCGCGGTCCAGCGCACCTGCTTTGGCATCGCCGCCCAGCGACCCTTGAGCGCCGAGGTCCGTCCCTTGTCCACGGTGGCGGTCATGCGCGCGCCCTCCCGAGAGATTCGCCGAGCAGGCCGGTGGGCCGGAACATCAGCAGCACGACCAGCAGCACGAAACCGGTGAAGTCCTTCCATTCTCCACCGAAGAGCCCGGCCGCGTAGTTCTCCACCACCCCCAGCAGCAGGCCGCCGAGCAGCGCGCCCCGCAGGTTGCCGATGCCGCCGAGCACCGCGGCCGAGAAGGCCTTGAGCCCGATCAGGAAGCCGACGTTGAACTTGGTGAAGCCGTAGCGGACGTCCCAGAGCAGGGCGGCCACGCCGGCCATGATGCCGCCGAGCACGAAGACCAGCAGGATGACCCGGTTCTTGTTGACGCCCATCAGGGCGGCGGTGTCCGGGTCCTGGGCGACGGCGCGGATGCCCCGCCCGAGCCGGCTGCGGTTCACGAACTGGTCCAGGCCGACCATCATCAGCAGGGTCACGGCGAGGATCAGCAGCTGGATGTTGGTCACCGCGGCGCCGAAGACGGTGAAGACCGTCTCCGACGGGATCAGCGTCGGCATGCCGAACGGCGCGCGCTCGGTGCCGATGCCGAACGACTCGGAGAGCACGAACGAGGCGCCGATGGCGGTGATGAGGAAGGCCAGTGGCGGGGCGTTCCGCCGGCGCAGCGGGCGGTAGGCGACCAGTTCGACGGTGACCGCGGTGGCCGCCGAGGCGACCATCGCGACGGCGAGGCCGGCGAGGATCGCCACGATCAGCGGGCCGAAGGCCGGCGCCGGGGAGTTCTGGTTGTAGCCGAGGGCCTCCCAGGTCCACAGGGCGGTGAAGGTACCGACCATGAAGACCTCGGAGTGGGCGAAGTTGATCAGGCGCAGGACGCCGTACACCAGGGTGTAGCCGAGGGCGACGAGCGCGTAGATCGCGCCCTGTTCCAGCCCGGTGATGGTCAGTGCCGGGAAGTTCCCGAACAGCTCATCGAAGTTCAAGTGAGGGCTCCAACTGTTGCGGCCAAGCGGCGCGGCCGGGAGGAAGACTCCCGGCCGCACACACCTGGTGTCCCCTGTCGGGACCGGACAGAACCGGTCAGGACTTGGGGATCTCGATGTCGGGGACGACCTTGCCCGCGTTCACCTTGAACGCCCAGACCAGCACCTGGGTCGGGTCCAGCTCACCGTTGGCCTCGAACTTGTAGGTCACGCCGGTGGCGCCACCCGCCTTGTTGTAGGACTTGATGAAGCTGAGCAGGTCGGCGCGGGTGCCCTTGCCGGCCTTGATGCCCTCCAGCATGATCTTGGTGATGTCGTACGACACGTCGGCGTAGGTGCCCGGCTCGGCGTTGTCGAAGGCCGCCTTGTAGTCGGTCACGAAGGTGCCCTTGGCCGCGGTGGCCGGGGCGCACGGGCAGGTCAGGATGGTGCCCTCGGCGACCTGCTCGCCAGCGACCTTGATGAAGTTGGCGTCGTTGACGCCGTCACCGGCGACCATCGTGCCCTTCCAACCCGCGCCCTTGAGCTGCTTGAGCAGCAGGCCGGCCTCGGTGTAGTAGCCACCGAAGAAGAGGACGTTGGCGCCGCTGCTCTGGATCTTGGTGACGACGGCGGAGAAGTTGGTCTGCTTGACCTGGATCTTGTCCTGGCCGGCGGGGGTGCCGATGATCTTCTTGACCTCGTCCACCAGGCCCGCGCCGTACGCCGACTGGTCGTCCACGACGTAGACCTTGTCGGCCTTGAGCACGTTCTTGATGTAGCGACCGGCCGCCGGGCCCTGGGAGGTGTCGTTACCGACGCCCCGGTGGAAGATCTTCCAGTTCTTGGTGCTCAGGCTCGGGCGGGTGGCCGACGGGGTGATGATCGGCAGCCCGGCCTGGTCGAAGATCGGGTCGGCGACCTCGGACTCACCCGAGAACGACGGGCCGTTGATGCCGACGACCTTGCTGTCGCTGACGGCCTGCTGGGCCAGCGGGGCGGCCTTCGCCGGGTCACCCTGCGAGTCGTACTCGGCCAGGTTGACCTTGCAGTCCGCGTTGTCCTTGTTGTACTGGTCGATGGCCAGCTTGGCGCCGTTGCGCATGTGGATACCGAGACCCGCGGCGTCACCGGTCAGCGGGCCGAAGAAGCCGATCTTCAGGTCGCAGGCGGCCTTCCCGCCGCCGGCCTCATTACCGCTGTCGGCCTTGCAGGCCGCGCCACTGAAAACGAGCGCGGTGATGGCCACGCCACCAAGCACCCGTGCGAGCTTCTGCCTCACGGCTCGTACCCTCCTCCGTCCGAAGGCCCGGACCACCCACCGCGAATTGGACCTTGCAGGGTTGGCCGGACCGACCGCGATCCCGGTCTGGGCCGGGACGTTATCCCACCGGCGGGGTATGCCGTAAGACCTAGATAGCGGGGTTGACCTAACCGTTACGTTGAGTGGCCGGATTCACGGATGTGCTGTAACACACGCGCCCGCGAGATGGGAAAATCGGACATCCGACACCGGGCGGAAACCCGCTGGTGGGAGGGTCAGCCGGGACCCCACGGCCCGCGCGCCGACCAGATCGTGGCCCCTAATTTGTTGTCCTCCAGCAACAGAACGGCCTCCCCGGCACCGGCCACCGCCACCGTGCGGTCGCTGCCCGCCGGCACCGCCACCGGCAGGGCCACCGGCGACCAGGCCGCGCCATCCCGGGAGAACCACCCGGCACCGGTCATCCCGCCCGCGACCACCGCGAGCGCACCGTCGGCGACCGCGGTCAGCCCCCATACCCGGCCCGGCCGGGCCGTCCCCGCGCCGCCGAAGCCGCCGCCCGCGCGCCAGCTCCCGCCGTCACCCAGCCAGGCGCCCAGGCCGTCGCCCCGGCGGCCGACGGCCACCGCGCGCTCCCCCACCCGGACCACCCGCTGCAGATCCGCGTCGACCCCGCCCGCCGGCAGCACCGCACGCCGCCAGGCCCGACCGTCCGGCGAGGTCCACACCGCCGGATCCACGCCGGTACGCCCCGACGGCAGCACCGAACCCACCATGAGCCACCCCGACGCGGTCGCCGTACCGTCCGCCGCCCACGGCCGGCCGGTCGCGTCCGTGGCCAGCCCCGGCACCCCGCTGACCAGCCGGAAGTCGGTGCCGTCGGCGGAGACCCAGGCCGCCGCCCCGGTGGCCCGGTTACCGGAGATCAGCCAGCCGCGTGGGCCGCCCGCGATGCGGCCCACGTTCACCGCGTCCGGGCCGCCGAACACCTCGAACTCGGCCGGCACCTCCACCAGCGATCCGTCGGCCACCTGCCGCCAGGTGCTGATCCGCGGATTGCCGTGCACCCCGCCGCTCTTGCCGCCCACCGCCGCCAGCCGGCCGTCCCGGCAGCCCGCCGCGGTCAGCACGTTCTCCTCGCCGTACGGGCTGCGCGGCACCGGACGCAGCGCCGTCCAGGCGAGGGCGTCGGTGCTGGTCCACGCCGCGGGGCGGGTGCCACCCGCCGCGTCGGCGACCGCCCCCACCACGAACCACCGGCCCGCGCAGGCCGTCGCGTCCCGCAGCAGCAGCCGCCCGGACGCGCCGGGCGGCGCCGGCAGCGTCACCGGCTGCCAGGCCGGGTGGGCCGGCTCCGGCGCCGGGTCGGCGTGCCCGGTCGACCGGCAGCCGGCCAGCAGCACGGCCGTCAGGCCGAGCACCGCCAGGGGACGCCGAGCACGCATGACCGCGATCGTATCGACCGCCGACGAGATACGGGGCCCGCCGACGCGCCGATTTCCCGCGCCGGCGATCGGTCGGGCGCGGGCCTTGCGAGACCGGTCCGCCGTGCGCCGCCGGTCGGCCGCGCGCGGGCGTGCGCCGGTCGCGCGGGGCGATCGCGACGGGAGGCGGGCGGTCAGGAGGCGGGCTGGGTCACCTCGCCGCCGGCGGTCTCGGCGAGGATCCGCTCGGCGACCTCCTTCATGGTCATCCGGTGGTCCATCGCGGTGCGCTGGATCCACTTGAACGCCTGCGGCTCGGTCATCCCGTACGTGGTCATGAGCGCGCCCTTGGCGCGCTCCACGGTCTTGCGGATCTCCAGCCGGTCGGTGAGGCCGGCCACCTCCGCCTCCAGCGCGGCGATCTCCGAGTAACGGGAGAGGGCGATCTCCACCGCCGGCACCAGGTCGCTCTTCTGGAACGGCTTGACCAGGTACGCCATCGCGCCGGCCGCCCGGGCCCGCTCCACCAGGTCCCGCTGGCTGAACGCGGTCAGGATGATCACCGGGGCGATCCGGGCGCCGGCGATCCGCTCGGCGGCGGCCAGCCCGTCCATGATCGGCATCTTGATGTCGAGGATGACCAGGTCCGGCTTCAGCTCCTCGGCGAGCTTGACGGCGGTCTCGCCGTCACCGGCCTCGCCGACCACCTCGTAACCCTCTTCGACCAGCATCTCGGCCAGGTCCAGCCGGATGAGCGCCTCGTCCTCGGCGATCAGTACGCGCCTGCGCTCGGCATCCGTCTGCGTCTCGGCCACGAGCCACTCCCACCATCGATCTCGGCACGGCTACCACCCATGCTGCCGTATGAGCCTAGTCGGGTACAGTGAGCCACACCCCCTTGAGGGTGACGCCGGGATGGAGGAATCGGCAGACTCTGATGCCTCAAAAGCATCTGCCCGAAAGGGCGTGCGGGTTCGAGTCCCGCTCCCGGCACTCTTGTCATACACCTGTTCGATGATGTGGGCGTGCACCCACCCGAGATACGCGCCCGAGCTCGACGCCTCTACCTCTCCGGCGCGACCGTCGCTGAGGCCGCGCGCAGCGTGGGCTTGTCCTACCCCACCGTTCGTCAATGGTGTAAAGACCGCCCGGAACCGAAGCGACAGGGCAGCGCGTCCCGCTGCTTCCGTTGCCGTCCGGACGTCGACAATCCGATAGACCCTGCGGCATACAGCTACCTGCTGGGCCTGTATCTCGGTGACGGCCACCTGGTCACCTCGGCCCGGGTGCCCGTGCTGCGGATCTCTTGCAGCAACGCGTGGCCCGACCTGATCAGCGCCTGCGACGCGGCGATGCGATCGGTACTGGCGGCCAGGGTTCAGCGCGTCCAGCAGCAAGGTTGTGTCAGCGTGCAGAGCTACGGCAAGCACTGGCCGTGCCTGTTCCCTCAACACGGTCCGGGCAAGAAGCACGAACGGTCGATCGTTCTCGCCGACTGGCAGCGCGTGATCGTGGAAGCTCACGCGGGGCACTTCCTGCGGGGGCTTTTCCACTCCGACGGCTGCCGGATCAGCAACCGGGTCACCGTCCGCGGCAAGGAGTACATCTATCCGCGCTACCTGTTCACCAACGAGTCCGCCGACATCATGGGCCTCTGCCAGTGGGCGCTGGACCTGCTCGGCATCGCCTGGAAGATGAACCGCCGCAACTCGCTCTCCGTCGCCCGCCGGGAGGCCGTCGCCGCCCTCGACCGGCACGTCGGCCCGAAGTCCTGACCGGCCTATGCTCCTGCCATGACCCCCACCGGATCCGGATCCCCGGCACCCGCCCCGCGCACCCGTACCGACGCCGCATGAGGGTCGTCGTCTTCGGCGCGACCGGGATGGTCGGGCAGGGTGTGCTGCGGGAGTGCCTGCTCGCCGACGACGTGGAGAGCGTGCTGGTCGTCGGCCGCACCGGCACCGGGCTACGGCACCCGAAGCTGCGCGAGATCATCCACCGCGACTTCACGGACTTCGCCCCGATCGCCGACGAACTCACCGGCCTCGACGCCTGCTTCTACTGCCTCGGGGTCTCCGCCGCCGGACTGAACGAGGCGGACTACACCCGCGTCACCTACGACTACACTCTCGCGGCGGCGCGCACCCTCGCCGAGGCGAGCCCCGGGCTCACCTTCGTCTACGTCTCCGGTGCCGGCACCGATTCGTCGGAGCGGGGGCGGGCCAGGTGGGCGCGGGTCAAGGGCCGGACGGAGAACGCGGTGCTCGCGCTCCTGCCCAACGGGTACGCCTTCCGGCCGGGTTTCATCCAGCCGATGCACGGCGCGGTGTCGAAGACCGGCTGGTACCGGGTGCTGTACCGGATCACGACGCCGCTCTATCCGGTACTGCGCCGGCTCTTCCCGGGTCAGGTCACGACCACCGAGCTGGTCGGCCGCGCGATGCTGCGAGTGGCCCGGGAAGGTTCTCCCCGGCGGGTGCTGGAGAGCCGCGACCTGGGCTGAGGGGCGCTCAGCCGATCGCGGCGAGCGCCCGTTCCAGGTCGGCACGGAGGTCCTCGGGGTCCTCCAGCCCGACGGAGACCCGCAGCAGCCCGCCGCACGGCTTGGCCTCCCCCGCCACCGGCCGGTGGGTCAGCGACGCCGGGTGCTGGATCAGGGTGTCCACCCCGCCGAGCGACACCGCGTGGGTGATCAGCTCGCAGGCCCCGGCGACGGCCGCCGCGGCGGGCGCGCCGCCGCGTACCTCGAAGGCGAGCAGGCTGCCGGTGCCGGACATCTGCCGGCCGACCAGCCCGGCCGGGTCGTGCACCACCGGGTGGTGGACCCGCTCGACGGCGGGGTGGCCGGCGAGCCAGATGGCCAGCTTCTCCGCGCCGGCCTGCTGGGCGCGGACCCGCAGCGGCAGCGTCTGCAGGCCGCGGTGCAGGAGGTACGCGCCGAGCGGGTGCAGGATCGCCCCGGTGACGGCGCGGACCTGGCGCAGCCGGGCGGCCCAGCCGGGGTCGCAGGCGACCACGCCGGCGAGGACGTCGCCGTGGCCGCCGATGCTCTTGGTGGCGCTGTGCAGCACCAGCGCGGCGCCGTGCCGGGCGGGCTGCTGGAGCACGGGGGTGGCGACGGTGTTGTCGACCAGCAGGGGGACGTCGCCGGCGGCGGCGGCCAGGGCGCCGATGTCGACCAGGTCGAGGGTGGGGTTGGCCGGGGTCTCGACGATGACCAGCGCGGTGTCGGGGCGGACGGCGGCGGCGACCTCGTCCGGGCGGGCCCAGGTGACCTCGGTGCCGAGCAGGCCCGTGGCGAGCACGTGGTCGGTGCCGCCGTAGAGGGGGCGGACGGCGACGATGTGGCGTTTCCCGTCGCGGGTGGCGGCGAGCAGGGCGGCGGTGAGGGCGGCCATGCCGCTGGCGAAGGCGACGGCCTCGGCGGTGCCCTCGAGTTCGGCGAGCGCGGTCTCGAACCGGGCCACGGTGGGGTTCCAGAGCCGCTGGTAGACGGCGCTGCCGCCGGCCGGGAGGGTGCCGCCGGTGGCGAGGGTCTCGTACGCGTCGCCGCCGTCGTCGACCGACGGCAGCGGGTTGGTGGTGGAGAGGTCGATGGGCGGCACGTGGACGCCGAGACCGGCGAGGTCGTCGCGCCCGGCGTGCACGGCTCTGGTGTCCACGGCTGTCATGACCGGAAGGGTCGAACATCAGCCCAGCAAGAGGCAATAGATGCGAAGAAGATTCTGCTGCCAGCTCTTCCAACGTTCTACGGTTCGGTGAAGGATGCTCACATGCCCGTTGCACCGAATGATGTGCGGCCGTTCGCGGCCCTGGACGACGTCGACCGCGCGATCCTGACCGAGCTGGCCGCCGACGGCCGGCTGCCGAACAACGCCCTCGCCGAGCGGGTGGGGGTGGCGCCCTCGACGTGCCTGACCCGGACCCGGGCGCTGCGCGAGTGCGGGGCGATCCGCGGCTTCCACGCCGAGGTCGATCCGGCCGCGGTGGGGCTGCCGTTGCAGGCGCTGGTGTCGGTGCGGCTGACCGCGCACGAACGGGCGGCGGTGGACGCGTTCCGGGCCCGGTCGGTCCGGCTGCCGGGGGTGGTGTCGGTGTTCCACGTGGCCGGCGCGGAGGACTACGTGCTGCACGTGCGGGCGGCCTCCGGGGACGCGCTGCGGGACTTCGTGCTCGACCACCTGGCGGTGGATCCGGCGGTGCAGCACACCCAGACCAGCCTGATCTTCGAGCAGGCGCGCGGTATGGGCTAGGGCACCATCCGGAACAATTCCGGCGTGGGACGGGTTGCTCCACCAGTGATCGACGTACCGATGTCTGTTCTTGATCTTGCTCCCGTGGCCCGTGGGGCGACCTCCGGCGAGGCGCTGCGGCACACCACCGAGCTGGCCCGCCGCACCGAGGAGCTGGGCTACCGCCGGTTCTGGGTGGCCGAGCACCACAACATGCCGGCGATCGCCAGCTCCGCCCCGGCGGTGCTGCTCGCCCACCTGGCCGCCAACACCTCGACGATCCGACTGGGCTCGGGCGGGGTGATGCTGCCCAACCACGCGCCGCTGGTGGTGGCCGAGCAGTTCGGCACCCTGGAGGCCCTGCACCCGGGGCGGATCGACCTGGGCATCGGCCGGGCGCCGGGCACCGACCAGGTGACCGCGCTGGCGCTGCGCCGGACCACGGAGGGGCTGTCGGCCGAGGGGTTCCCCCGGGAGCTGGCGGACCTGATGAACTACTTCAGCGGCGAGGAGCCGGGCCCGATCACGGCCACCCCGGGGCGCGGCCAGTCCCCGGCGGTGTGGCTGCTCGGGTCGAGCGGGTTCAGCGCCCAGCTCGCCGGGCTGCTCGGGCTGCCGTTCTCGTTCGCGCACCACTTCAGCGCGCAGAACACCCTGCCCGCGCTGGCGCTGTACCGGCAGAGCTTCCGGCCCTCGCGCTGGCTGGAGCAGCCGTACGCGATGGTCGCGGTGAACGTGGTCTGCGCGGAGACCGACGAGCGGGCGGAGTGGCTGGCCGGGCCGAGCTCGCTGTCGTTCCTGAAGCTGCGCTCGGGTCGCCCGGAGCCGCTGGCGAGCCCGGAGGAGGCGGCGGCGTACCCGTACGACGAGCTGGAGAGCGACTTCGTCCGGCAGCGCCGGGAGGGCCAGGCGATGGGTTCGCCGGAGACGGTGGGCCGGCAGCTGGGCGAGCTGCTGGAGCGCACCGGCGCGGACGAGCTGATGCTGACCACGATGGTGTACGACGTGGCCGATCGGGTGCGCTCCTTCGAGCTGGTCGCCGAGAAGGTGGCCGGTGGCCTGCGGCGGAACGGCTGAAACACGCTCTTCATAGCGACGTCACCCCACCGTCGCGGGGCTCCCATAGCTTTGTGACCGGTGGTGGTACGGCATTCCCGGTCGGGACGGGTCGGGGGTGCTGCGGTGTGGTGCACCGGGTCGCCGACTGTGCGGATTCCGCGGTCGGCGGCCCGGTGCCTGCTTTTCCGGGCCGGATTCAGCGAACCGTCCCGCCCCTTGATCCGGGGCGGGTCACCTGATCGACTCGGGGTCATGGCAGAGCACATGGACCCCGAGGAGTTCCGGCGCGCCGGCTACGCGGTGGTCGACTGGATCGCGGACTACTGGACGACGCTCGGGCAGCGACCGGTGACCTCGCAGGACCCGCCGGGCGCGGTGGCCGCCGCGCTACCGGCCGGCCCGACCGAGCGGGGTGAGCCGGTCGAGGCGGTGCTGGCCGATCTGGACAGCGTGATCGCACCGCGGCTGACCCACTGGCAGCATCCGGGCTTCTTCGGCTACTTCCCGGCCAACACCTCCGGGCCGAGCGTGCTCGGCGACCTGGTCAGCTCAGGTCTGGGGGTGCAGGGCATGCTCTGGGCCACCGGTCCGGCCTGCACCGAGCTGGAGACGGTGATGCTGGACTGGCTCGCCGGGCTGCTCGACCTGCCGGAGCGGTTCCGCTCCACCGGCCGGGGCGGCGGAGTGATCCAGGACTCCGCGTCCTCGGCCACGCTGGTCGCCACGCTCGCCGCACTGCACCGGGCCAGCAAGGGCCGCTGGCGGGTGGACGGGATCGACCGGCGGTACCGGGCGTACACGTCCACCCAGGGGCACTCCTCGATCGAGAAGGCCGCCCGGATCGCGGGGCTGGGCGCGGACGGGGTCCGAGCGGTCGAGGTGGACCCGCGTACCCAGGCGATGCGCCCCGAGGCGCTCCGGACGGCGATCGAGGCGGACCGGGCCGCCGGGGTGACGCCGGCAATCGTGGTGGCGACGATCGGCACCACCTCCACCACCGCCGTCGACCCGCTGCCGGAGATCGGCGCGATCTGCGCGGAGTACGGCGTCTGGCTGCACGTCGACGCCGCGTACGCGGGAGCGGCCGCGGTCTGCCCGGAGCTGCGCTGGTCGCACGCCGGCCTGGAACACGCCGATTCCTACTGCTTCGACCCGCACAAGTGGCTGCTCACCGGCTTCGACTGCGACGCGTTCTGGGTGGCCGACCGGGGCGAGCTGATCGAGGCGTTGACGGTGATGCCGGAGTTCCTGCGCAACGCCGCGACCGAGTCCGGCGCGGTGCTCGACTACCGGGACTGGCAGGTGCCGCTGGGCCGGCGGTTCCGGGCCCTCAAGCTCTGGTTCGTGCTCCGCTGGTACGGGGTGGAGGGGCTGCGGGCGCACATCCGCACCGGGGTGGCCCTCGCCGACCGCTTCGCCGAACGGATCGAGGCCGACGACCGGTTCGAGCTGGCCGCCGCGCATCCGTTCTCGCTGGTCTGCTTCCGGCTGCGGGCGGGTGACGAGCCGAACGCCGAGTTGCTGCGCCGGGTCAACGACACCGGTCGGGTGCACCTGACGCACACCCGGGTGGAAGGGCGGTACACGCTGCGGCTGGCGGTCGGCTCGCCGCTGACCACCGAGAAGCAGGTCGACGAGGCGTGGGACCTGCTCTCCGCAGCCGCCGAAGGCCTACTGGCCGGCTGACCCGACGACGACCGGCTCGGGGCCGGCGCCCGCCCACGCGACCGCCAGCGCGCGACGTGGGGGCGGCGGCTCCGTGCCGGCCGGCCGTCCACACCGGCCAGCCCTCATCGCAAGCGGCGGCCGGGCCGGCAGGGTCTCGCGGACATCCTTTGCTCTGCTTCACCGGAGACAACAGGGACGCAGAGTCGCGGGACCCGCCGGGCCACCGCCAGCCGCGAACGAGGATGGCGCTGGTCAAGGGGGTGTTGCGTCGGTTGAAGCAGAGCAAAGGGGATGGTGCGGGGAAGCCGGCCGCGCAGGGCGGCAACCGTCGGTGACATACGTCGGGATCCCGCGGCGGCCAGGTCAGTTGCCACTGACCTTCGTCGGCCAGCGTCAGGCGGGGGGCGAGATCCCCTCCCCCGAGGCGCAGCCGTCTGGAGCGGATCAGCCCTCGACGGCCGCGGCCAGTCGACGGGACCGGTCCGCGTCGGCGATCGCGGGCTCGACCGCCCCGCTGGCGTCGGTGACGACCGTCGTCGCCGGGCTGCCGTCGGTGGCGACCGTCGTCGCCGGGGTGGCGTCGGCGGCGAGCGCCGCGTCGGCGAGGGCCCGGGCCCGGCGGGTACGCCGCAGCGCGCGGACCGCCAGGACCAGCGCGACCAGCCAGCCGGCGGCGAGCAGCACGTAGAGCAGGGGCGGGACCGGCCCGCCCAGCTCGCCGGCGCGGATCAGCGTCCGGGCGTTGGTCAGCACGATCACCCCGCCGATGGTGGCGCCGAGCAGCTGGGCCGGGACGATCCGGACCAGCCAGGCGGCGATCGGCGCGGCGACCAGGCCGCCGACCAGCAGCGCCGCCACGGTGGGCAGCAGGAAGCCCTCGGCGCCGAGGCCGATCAGGAAGCCGGCGCTGGCCGCGCCCGCCACCACGAACTCGGCGGTGTCCACGGAGCCGATCACCTTGCGCGGTTCCATCCGGCCGGAGACCAGCAGCGCGGGCGTGGCCACCGGCCCCCAGCCCCCGCCGCCGGTGGCGTCGACGAAGCCGGCCACCAGGCCGAGCGGACCGAGGAACCGCCCGCGCAGCGGGCCGGCGGCCCGGTTGGCGCGCAGCGGTCGGGAGAAGCGCACCAGCAGGTACGCGCCGAGGGTGAACAGGATCGCGGCCATCCAGGGCGCCGCGGTCTCGGTGGAGATGGAGCTCAGAAAGGTGGCGCCGGCGAACGCGCCGATCGCTCCCGGCACGGCGATCCGGCCGACCACCCGCCAGTCGACGTTGCCGAACCGCCAGTGCGCCACCCCGGCCGCGAGCGTCGTGCCGATCTCGGCCAGGTGCACCGACGCGGAGGCGGCGGCCGGCGCCACCCCGGCGAAGAGCAGCAGGGTGGACGAGGTCAACCCGTACGCCATGCCGAGCGCGCCGTCGACCAGCTGCGCCGCGAGCCCGACCAGAGCGAGGATCAGCAGCTTGCGCACGAGCGCCCCCTGACTTTTCGGCATCTCCTATCGACTTGGTCGACAATGCGGCACGGAGACGCTCCGGTCAAGTCCTCTATCCGGTTGATGGGACGCGCCGGACGGCCCGTGTGGGGCGCGAATCAGCTCCAGGCGCGCGGGTCGGCGGCGAGCTCGTTGACCCGGCCGGGCAGCGTGCCATTGGCCACGTCGGCGATGGTGACCAGGTCGAGGATCTCCCGCTCGCTGGCCCGCAGCGCGATCCACACGTCCTGCAGGGCCCGCGCGGCGCCGTGGTAGCCGAGTTGCTCCGGTCGCTGCCCCCGGACGTGCGCCAGCGGGCCGTCGATCACCCGGATGACCTCCGCGAGGGAGATCTCCGCCGCCGGCCGGGCCAGCCAGTAGCCGCCCTCCGGGCCGCGCTGGGCGTGCACGATCCCGCCCCGGCGCAGCTGGAGCAGGATGCTCTCCAGGAACTTCGGTGGGATCTCCTGGGCCCGGGCGATCTGCTCGGCGGTCACCGGTCGACTGCGTTCGGCCGCCCTGCCGTCGGCGACCGAGGCCAGCTCGGCCGCCGCGCGGAGGGCATAGTCGACCCGGGCGGAGAGACGCATGTCGGCAAGGTTAGTCCGCTGATCAGCCGCCCGGGGTGGCGACCCTCGGCCGATCGGTCACGACCCGGCCCCGGCCGGTCAGGCGCCGACGCGGCGGAGCAGCCCCTCCTGCACCGCGCTGGCGATGTGCCGGCCGTCGGTGGTGAACATCCGGCCCGTGGCCAGCCCCCGCGCACCCGAGGCGGAGGGGCTCCAGCAGTCGTAGAGGAACCACTCGTCGGCCCGGAACGACCGGTGGAACCAGAGCGCGTGGTCGAGGCTCGCCCCGACCACGCCGCCGGGGCCCCAGACCTCGCCGTGCACCGACAGCACCGAGTCGAGCAGGGTCAGGTCGGAGGCGTACGTCAGGGCGCAGGCGTGCAGCAGCGGGTCGTCGGGCAGCTTGCCGTCGATCCGCATCCAGACCCGCTGGTACGGGTCGGCGGGCCGGTCGCCGGGGCGCACCCAGCCCGGCTCGCCGACGTACCGGACGTCGATCGGGCGCGGGATCTGCCCCCAGATGCCGAGCCGCTCCGGGTAGCGGGAGAGCCGGTCGGCCATGGTGGGCACGTCCTCCGGCCCGGGCACGTCCGGCGGGGTGGGGGCCTGGTGGTCCAGCCCCTCCTCCTGCCGCTGGAACGACGCCGACATGAAGAAGATCGGCTTACCGTGCTGGAACGCCACCGAGCGGCGTACCGAGAAGGAACGCCCGTCGCGGATGTTCTCCACCTGGTACTCGATCGGCTCGACCGGGTCCCCGGGGCGGACGAAGTAGCCGTGCAGCGAGTGCACGAAGCGTTCCGCGTCGACGGTGCGCCCGGCGGCGACCAGGGCCTGGCCGGCGACCTGACCGCCGTACACCCGCTGCGGGCCGACCGGCGGGCTCATCCCTCGGAAGGTCATCTCGCCGGTGTGGTCGAGGTCGAGGACCTCCAGCAGCTGGTCGACCGCGGCCTGGCCGGCCGCCGGACGCTCGGTCACTGCAGGGCCCGCGCGGAGGCGGCGTCGACCAGCGAGCCGAGCTGGTGCACGCGCAGGGTGTTGGTGGAGCCCGGGGTGCCGGGCGGGCTGCCGGCCACGATCACCACGTGGTCGCCGGGGTTGGCCCGGTTGAGGCCGAGGAGCGCCTGGTCGACCTGGCGGAACATGTCGTCGGTGTGCTCGACGAACGGCATCAGGAAGGTCTCCACGCCCCAGCAGAGCGCGAGCTGGTTCCGCACCTCGGGGACCGGGGTGAAGGCCAGCAGCGGCAGGTCGCAGTGCAGCCGGCTCAGCCGCTTGACGGTGTCGCCGGTCTGCGAGAAGGCGACCAGCGCCTTGGCGCCGATGGCCCGGGCGATCGAGGAGGCGGCCACGGTGAGCGCGCCGCCGTGGGTACGCGGGTCGTGCTGGAGCCGGGGCACCCCGATCGAGCCGGACTCGGTGGTGGTGACGATCTTCGCCATGGTGCTGACGGTCAGCACCGGGTACTTGCCGACGCTGGTCTCGCCGGAGAGCATCACCGCGTCCGCGCCGTCGAGCACCGCGTTGGCCACGTCCGAGGCCTCGGCACGGGTCGGCCGGGAATTCTCGATCATGGAGTCGAGCATCTGGGTGGCCACGATGACCGGCTTGGCGTTCTCCCGGCAGAGCTGCACCGCGCGCTTCTGGACCAGCGGCACCTGGTCCAGCGGGAGTTCGACGCCGAGGTCGCCGCGGGCGACCATCACGCCGTCGAAGGCGAGCACGATCGCCTCCAGGTGGTCCACCGCCTCGGGCTTCTCGACCTTGGCCAGCACCGGGCGGTGCACGCCCTCCTCGGCCATGATCGCGTGCACCAGCTTGATGTCCTCGGCCGAGCGGACGAAGGAGAGCGCGATCAGGTCGACGCCCAGGCCGAGCGCGAACCGCAGGTCCTCGGCGTCCTTCTCCGACATCGCCGGCACACTGACCGCCACGTTGGGCAGCGAGACGCCCTTGTTGTTGGAGACCGGGCCACCCTCGGTGACCAGAACCCGGATGTCGTTGCCGGTGACGTCGCTGACCTCGACCGCGACCCGGCCGTCGTCGATCAGCAGCCGGTCGCCCGGCTTCACCTCCTGCGGCAGCTTGCGGTAGGTGCAGGAGACCCGCTCCTTGCTGCCCACGATGTCGTCACCGGTGATCACCACCGAGTCGCCGGTCCGCCACTCGTGCGGGCCGTCGGCGAACCGGCCCAGCCGGATCTTGGGGCCCTGCAGGTCGGCGAGGATCGCCACCGGGTGGCCGGCCGCGTCGGCCGCCTCGCGGACCAGGCGGTACACCGACTCGTGATCCTCGTGGCTGCCGTGGCTGAAGTTGAGCCTCGCCACGTTCATACCCGCCTCGACCAGGCCCCGGATGCGCTCGGGGGACGAGGTGGCGGGGCCGAGAGTGCAGACGATCTTCGCGCGGCGTGTCACGCCCATCAGGCTAGTCTCTCCTTCGGATCGACCTGCCGGCCGATCCCATGCGGGCTGCGGAACTTTGTCCAACGGCGCGATCCCCGCGCAGCGGGCGGACGGAACCGCACCGGAACATCGTATGTCGGCGGGCATCGGCGACCGCGCGGCCGAAATCGTACCGCTCGCTCTCGTGCGCCGACTGGGGTGCTCCTGGAGTGGGTCCGCGCCGGGCCGGGGGTGCGGCCGAGGTGGAACGCGTGGTCGGGCGGGCAGCCGGAGCGGAGGTGCGGCCTCAGCTCTGCGTCTCGGCGAGCGGGAACTCCAGCGAGCCGGCCGGGCAGAGGAAGGTCAGCACGTCCACCCGGTAGAGGCCGGCCTGCACGGCCGGGTCGGCCTCCATCACGCTGCGGACGTCGTCCACCGAGCCGGTCCGGGCCAGGCCGAAGCCGATCGGCGGGTCCGGCTCGCGGGCCGGTCCGTCCACCGAGCCGTCGACCAGGATGACCCCCCGCCGGTGCAGCGCGCGCATGTGCTGGAGATGCTCGGCCTGCAGCCGTTGCACCGTCTCCTCCGGCAGGGCCCGACCCGACGGACCCGGGTACAGCACGATGCACTCGAACGTGTCGAGCGCGAAGTCGACCTGCGGCGTGTCCGGCATGGCGCCCCCTCCCGACGTTCGTCCGACCCGGGCACAGCGTCGCACGAGCCGGACCGCCGCAGCGGGCGCTCGGCGCAACTGCCCCCGCGCCGGCCCGGTAGCCGACCTGCTGGGCCGTTCGTCCCGCCGGATCGCGGCCCGGCAAGATCGAGAAACGCCGACCCGCTGCGCCGCTGGTACGTTCCGGGTAGTAGGGCCGAGAAGCACCGAGCGGAGGTCCCAGGTGAGCGGCAGCGCGCCCGCCGGCACGCCGCCGGACAGCTCCCGGTGGCAGGACGTCTTCGCCGCCGGCGGGGAGATGGGCGCGGCGATCGCCGACCACGACTGGACCGCCCCGCTCGGCCCGATCGACTCCTGGCCACAGAGCCTGCGCACCGCGCTGACCATCTGCCTGCACTCGCGCTTCCCGATGCTGCTGCTCTGGGGCGACGAGCTGGTGATGCTCTACAACGACGCGTTCCGGCCGATCCTGGGCCTGTCGAAGCGGGACGCGCTGGGTCGCCCCGCGGCCGCGGTCTGGCCGGAGATCTGGGACGTCATCGGCCCGATGCTGACCGACGTGCTGGCCGGGCGGGGCGCCACCTGGAACCAGGACCAGCTGCTCCTGCTCGACCGCAACGGCTTCGTCGAGGAGGTCTACTTCACCTTCTCGTACAGCCCGATCATCGACGAGTCGGGCGCGCCGGGCGGCGTCTTCACCGTGGTCACCGAGACCACCGAGCGGGTCGTCAGCGAGCGTCGGCTGCGGCTGCTCAGCACCCTCACCGCCGGGCTGGTCGACGCGACCGCGCCGGAGGAGGTGGGCCGGCGGGCGGTCAAGGCCCTGGCCGGCAGCCCGGCCGTGCCGTTCGTCCGGCTCTACCTGGCCGGCGAGGACGGCCTGCGGCCGGTCCACGGCAACGAGGCCGGCGCCCCGGCCGGCGCCGAGGAGTCCTGGCCGCTGGCCGAGGTGCTGGCGAGCGGCGAGCCGCGGCTGCTCCCCCTCGACCCGACCGACGACCCCGACCGCCCGGGCACCCCGCTGGTCGCCGTGGTGCCGGTGCCGGAGCCCGGCGCCGCCGCCCCGACGGCGGTGCTGATCGCCGGGCTCAACCCGCGCCGCCCGGTCGACGCGGACTACCGCGCCTTCGTGGACCTGCTGGCCGGGCACATCGGCACCGCGCTCGCCGGGGCCCGCGCGTACCAGGCGGAACACCGTCGGGCCGAGGCGCTGGCCGAACTGGACGCGGCGAAGTCGGCCTTCTTCGCCAACGTCAGTCACGAGCTGCGCACCCCGCTGACCCTGATCGCCGGGCCGGTACGCGACGCGCTCACCGACCCGGCGCAGCCGCTGCCGGAGCCGCTGCGGCGGCGGCTGGAACTGGTCGACCGCAACGCCGCCCGGCTGCACCGGCTGGTCGACAGCGTCCTGGACTTCACCCGGATCGAGGCGGGCCGGCTGGTGCCGGACCGGGTCGCCCTCGACGTGGCCCGGTTCACCCGGGAGCTGGCCGCCGCGTTCGCGCCGGCCATCGAGCGCGCCGGGCTCACCTTCGAGGTGGACTGCGCCCGGCTGCCGCGCCCCGCGTACCTGGACCGGGTGATGTGGGAGAAGGTCGTCCTCAATCTCCTCTCCAACGCCCTGAAGGCGACGGTGACCGGGACGATCCGGCTGGCGGTCGCCGACGACGGCGGGCGGCTCCGGCTCACCGTCTCGGACACCGGGGTGGGCATCCCGGCCGACGAGCTGCCCCGGCTCTTCCAGCGCTTCCACCGGGTGACCGGCCCGGCCGGCCGCTCCGCGGAGGGCAGCGGCATCGGCCTGGCGCTGGTCCGGGAGCTGGTCGCCCTGCACGGCGGGCAGATCGAGGTGGCCAGCGCAGCGGGCGAGGGGGCCACCTTCACCGTCCGGATCCCGTACGGCTCGGGAAGCGACGCGGCGGCGGCCGGGACCGCCGTGTCGGCCGCGCCCACGACGGCGGCGGCGGCGCTCGCCGACGAGCTGGGCGGGCCCGCCGGCCCGGGCGAGGTGACCGGACCGCCCGACGCCCCGCGGGTGGTGCTGGTCGACGACAACCCGGACCTGCGTGCCTACGTCACCGAGCTGCTCGCGCCGCATTTCGGGGTCCGCACCGCCGGGGACGGCCGGGCCGCGCTGGCGGCGATCGTCGCCGACCCGCCGGACCTGGTGCTGGCGGACGTGATGATGCCGCACCTGGACGGCTTCGGCCTGCTCGCCGCGCTGCGCGCGGACCCGCGCACCGCGGACCTGCCGGTGGTGCTGCTCTCCGCCCGGGCCGGACCGGAGGCGGCGGTGGAGGGGCTCGCCGCCGGCGCGGACGACTACCTGGTCAAGCCCTTCTCGGCGAGTGAGCTGCTGGCCCGGGTGCGGGCCAACCTGGCCCGGGCCCGGGCCCGGCTGCGCCGGGGCGAGTGGGCGACGCAGGTGGTCGAGTCGATCACCGACGGGGTGTGGGTCGCCGACGAGAACGGCGTCGTCTTCCAGGTCGACGAGACGTTCGAGCGGCTGACCGGCTACGGCCAGGCGGACGCGCCGTATCCGCCGCCGTACCCGTGGTGGCCGGACCCGGTCACCCACCCGGAGGAGCGGGCGCTGCTGGACCGGGCGCTGGTGCACCTGCTCGGCGAGCGCACCGGGGCGTGGGAGGTGCCGTTCCAGCACCGGGACGGCCGGACCCACTGGGTCTCCGTCTCCGCGACGGAGGTGCGCGACCCGGAACACGACCGCACCCTGCTGGTCGGCACCGTCCGGGACGTGACCGCCGAGCACGCGGTGACGCAGCGGCACCGGGCCGCCGCCGCGCTGGCCGACCGGCTCGCCGAGGTGGCCGCCGAGGACGAGGTGCTCGCGCTGACCGCGGCGGCGCTGAGCCAGGCCTTCGCCGGTACCGCGTACCTGCTCCCCCGCGACGGCGACGGCCCGGCGCACACCGCGGCCGGGCCGGTGGCCGTGGCGGAACTCGACCCGACGGTGGCGGCCCGGTTGGCGCGGCCCGGGGACGACGAGGGGACGGACGCGGCGGTGTTCGGGGTCGGCGGGCGGCTGAGCACCCCGACCCGGGCGTGGGCGGTCTGGGTGGCGTTCGCCGCGCCGCGCGCGGTCCGCGCCGACGAGCGGATGCTGGGTGGGCTGCTCACCGCCGCCGGCAGCCAGGCGCTGCGCCGGGTGGAGGCGGTACGCCAGCAGCACGCGCTCACCGACGGGCTGCGCGACGCGGTCCGGGAGGCCACCGAGCGGGAGCGCGCCTGGCGGGCCGAGGCGGCCGCCCGGGCCGACCAGCAGCGGGCCGAGGCGGCGGCCCGGCGCACCGCCACGGTCAGCGAGGCGCTGCTGGACAGCGCCCCGGTCGGCGTCGGCCTGGTCGACACCGAGCTGCGCTACCTGCTGGTCAACCCGGCGCTGGCGGCGATGAACCGGCTGCCCGCCGCCGACCACCTCGGCCGGCGGCCGAGCGAGTGCCTGCCGGTGTACGAGCCGCGGATCGAGGAGCTGATGCGCCGGGCCCTGGCGCACGGGCCGATCGTCGGTGTCGAGTTCACCGCCGAGGCGGCCCCGCCGGCGACCGGCCGGCAGCACGTGGTGGCCAGCTACTTCCCGATCCGGATCGCCGACACCGGCGAGCTGGTCGGGCTCGGCTTCACCATCGTCGACGTCACCGAACGCACCCGGCTGCTGGAGGCGCTCGGCGCCGAGCGGGCCCGCCACGAGCGGCTGGCCGCGACCGACGTGCTCGCCGTCTTCGGCGGCGAGGAGGAGCGGATCACCGAGGCCAACGAGGCGTTCCTCGCCCTGCTCGGCTACACCGCCGAGGACGTGGCGCGGGGGCGGTTGACCTTGTCGGACCTCACTCCCCCGGGCTGGGAGGAGGCCGACGCGCGGGCCCTGGCGGAGCTGACGGAGAGCGGCCGGGCCCGGGCGTACGACAAGGAGTACCGGCACGCCGACGGGCGCCGGGTGCCGGTGCAGATCGGCGTGGTGGCGTTGGAGCGGAAGCCCTTGCGCTGGTTGGCGTACGCCACTGACCTGAGCGCCGAGCGGGCCGCGCAGGCCGAGCTGCGGCTGTTCCAGGCGCTGGTGGAGCGGTCGGGCGACTTCATCGCGGTGGCCACCCCGGACGGCCGGGCGGTCTACGTCAACCCGGCCGGCCGGCAGCTCGTCGGGCTCGGCGAGGTCGACCGGGTCGATGGGCTGGGACTGGTCGACTTCGCCGCGCCGGACGTACGGGAGGTGTGGCGGCGCGAGCTGATCCCCACCGCGCTGCGCGAGGGCCAGCACCGGGCGGAGAGTCGGCTGGTCCGCCTGGACACCGGCGAGCAGTTCGAGGTGGAGCACCAGACGTTCACGGTGACGACCGGGGACGGGCGGGACAGCACCGCGTTCGTCGCCACGGTGGCCCGGGACATCGGCGACCGGCAGCGGGCGTTGCGGCAGGCGGAGGGGCTGGCCCGGCTGGCCGGGGCGCTCAGCTCGGCGCGGGGCCGGGCGGCCATCGTCGACGTGGTGACCACGGTCGTCCCGTCGGTGGTGGGGGCCGCCGCGCTCCGGGTCGCGATCGCCCCGCCGGGCGCGCTCACCCTCGACGTGGCCGGGGGCGGCGATCCGGCCGGCCAGCTGCCGGTGGAGGCCGACGAGCCGTTGGCCCGGGCGGTCCGCGACAACGTCGTGCTGCCGGTCGACCCGGCGGGCGGCCGGACGGCGGGCATCTGCCTGCCGCTGCGGTACGGCGACGGCGGCGCGCTGGGCGCGCTGGAGGTCCGCTGGGCGCGGCCGGTCGCCGACGACGAGGCGCTGCGCAACCTGCTGCACGCGGTGGCCGGGCTGTGCAGCCAGGCGCTGCAGCGGGCCGAGCTGACCGGTTCGGCGCAGGCGATGGCCGACTTCGCGGCCCGGCTGAGCGTCGCCCGGTCCACCACGGAGGCGGTCGAGGTGATCCTCACCGCGGCGCCGATCGCGCTGGGGGCCGCCCTGCCCGGCCTCGCCATCCACGACGAGGGGCGCCGGATCCGGCTCTGGTACAACGACGAGGTGCCCACCGGGCTGGCCGCCACCTACCGCGATCTGATGATCGACGACCCGCGGCCGATCGCCCGGGCGCTGCGCACCGGTGAGCGGATCATCCTGCGCAACCGGGCCGAGTTCGCCGCCCGGTTCCCCGGCCTGCCGGACCCGGTCGGGGCGCACGGCATGGTCACCACGGTGGCGCTGCCGCTGTTCGACGCGCAGCGCCGGCCGATCGCCGCGCTGGGCTTCGGCTGGCGGCGGGAACGGTCGCTGCGCGAGAGCGACCTGACGCTGCTGGACACCCTCGCCGACCTGTGCGAGCAGACCCTGGAGCGGGTCCGGCTGGCCGCCGCCGAGCACAACCTGGTGACCCGGTTGGCCGGGCGGCTGCGCAGTTCGGCGCGGAGCACCCCGAGCGGGTTGGAGATCGCCACCCGCTATCAGCCGGCGATGAGCGGCCTGCACCTCGGCGGGGACTGGTACGACCTGGTCCGGCTGGACCAGGACCGGCTCGCGGTGGTGGTCGGCGACGTGGTCGGGCACCGGGTGGAGGCGGCCGCCGACATGGCGCAGCTGCGCACCATGCTCAACACGCTGATCCGGCTGGGGGTGCCGCTGGAGGAGGTGCTGCTCCGGCTCACCGACCTGCTGGGGGTGGGTTTCCTCGGCACCTGCCTGGTGATGGTGGTCGACCCGGTGGCCGGGGAGGTACGGGTCGCCCGGGCCGGTCATCCGCATCCGGTGCTGCTGCCCCGGGGCCGGCCGGCGGAGCCGGTCCACACCGTCAACGCCTTGCCGATGGGCATGGTGGACGAGCCGATGACGGTCACCACCGTGCCGTTCGGCCCGGGTGACCTGCTGGTGGCGTACACCGACGGGCTGGTGGAGCGCCGCGAGCGGGCGTACGACGAGGGGGTGGCGGCGCTGCACCGGGCGGTGGAGGCGGTCCGTGACCGGCCGGTGGAGGCGATCGCCGACGCGCTGCTGGCCGACCTCGCCGGCGGCGAGGACGACCAGGCCCTGGTGGTGATCCGGCACGTCGGCTGAGCGTGTCCCCACCCACAATCCGGGTCTCGGCGTTGCACCCGCCGTGTCCCGGGAACAATCGGGACGTTGACGACGACGGACAGGATTGGGGACCGTTCATGGCGATCGAAGCCGGCAAGCAGCCCGCGAAGGCCTCCGGGACGTACCGGATCGGCGGCGACCTCCAGGTGGACCGGCTGGGCTACGGGGCGATGCAGATCACCGGGCCGGGGGTCTGGGGGGATCCGAAGGATCCGGCCGAGGCGGTCCGGGTGCTCCGCCGGGCGTACGAGCTGGGCGTGACCTTCATCGACACCGCCGACTCGTACGGCCCCTTCGTCAGCGAGCTGCTGATCAAGGAGGCGCTGCACCCGTACGCCGACGACCTGGTCATCGCGACCAAGGCCGGGCTGACCCGCTCGGGCCCCGGCGACTGGCGGCCGGTGGGCCGCCCGGAGTACCTGCGCCAGCAGTGCGAGCTGAGCCTGCGCCACCTGGGGCTGGAGAGCATCGGGCTCTACCAGCTGCACCGGATCGACGCCAAGGTGCCGCTGGAGGAGCAGATCGGCGAGCTGGCGCTGCTCAAGCAGGAGGGCAAGATCCGGCACATCGGGCTCTCCGAGGTGACTGTCGAGCAGATCGAGGCGGCCCGGAAGATCACCCCGATCGTCTCGGTGCAGAACCTCTACAACCTCGCGGACCGCAGCGCCGAGGACGTGCTCGACCACTGCGAGCGCAACGACCTGGCGTTCATCCCGTGGTTCCCGATCGCCACCGGCAACCTGGCCAAGCCGGGCGGTCCGCTGGACGCGATCTCCACCGAGCACGGCGCGACGCCCGCGCAGCTCGCGCTCGCCTGGCTGTTGCGCCGGTCGCCGGTCATGCTCCCCATTCCCGGTACGTCCTCCGTGGCGCACCTGGAGGAGAACATCGCCGCGGCCGAGGTGCGGCTCACCGACGACGAGTTCGAGGCGCTCGCCAAGGCCGCCTGACTCCCGTACGCGTGACGGCCGGCCGCCACCTCGGCGGCCGGCCGTCTGTTGCGATCTACAGGGCGAAGCAGTCGGGGCGGATCGCGGCGTCGGTGAGCGCCTGGCGGACCACGGTGTAGGTGGTGCCGTCCAGGATGAGACCGAGGTGGCCGACGACCCGCAGCGGGCACCACGCCTGGATCAGCACGTTGGTCGCGCCGTCGGCGAGGCTGGCGTTGCCGATCGGCCAGACCAGCTCGTCCTGCCAGGTCCGGACGGTGGTCCAGCGCACCGATCCGGGGGTGTCGTCGCCGCCGTTGAGGGCGGCGAGCAGGTCCGAGCCGATCGACATCTGCTGGCAGGCGATGATGCCGGCGCAGCTGCCGAGCCCGATGAACTTCAGGATGTTGGCGGCGTAGGTGCCCTGCTGGGGGCTGCCGAGGCTGAGGTAGTGGTCGACCTTGTCGACGCCGCCGAGGAACTTGACGTACCAGCGGGAGACCAGGCCGCCCTCGGAGTGGGTGACCAGGTCGACCTTGGCCGCCCCGGTGGCGGCGCGGACCTGGTCGACGTAGGCGGCGAGGGCGCGGGCGGAGTCGCGGATGTCCCCGAAGCCGAGGTTGGGGAGCTGGTAGATGGAGACCCGGAAGCCGTCGGCGCGCAGCCGGGCGGCAATCGGCTCGTACGCGATGGAGACCCCGATCAGTCCCCCGACGACGATGACGGGGTTGGCGCCTGCGGCAGCGGTCACCTCGCTCGCTGCGGTGCGGGCGGTGGTGGCGACGGCGCCGGTGGCGGCGCTGGTGGTGGGGGCGGCGCGGTGGGGGCTGGCCTGGGCGGCGGTGGCCGGGACCAGCAGGGCGGCGACGGTGGTGGTTGCGGCGAGGATCGTTCGGAGCAGCATGGCTGCACCTCCGGTGGGAGGCACCCGGGGAGCCGGGACGGTGGGTGGGGGAATCCGATCGATCGTGGAAACGATGATGCGTGGCAGATTTCACACTCGTCAATGGAAAGTTACGCGCTGGTAACGTGAAGTCT
This sequence comes from Micromonospora kangleipakensis, assembly GCF_004217615.1. Classification (NCBI taxonomy): domain Bacteria; kingdom Bacillati; phylum Actinomycetota; class Actinomycetes; order Micromonosporales; family Micromonosporaceae; genus Micromonospora; species Micromonospora kangleipakensis. The sequence continues at coordinate 6,082,063 of NZ_SHLD01000001.1, forward strand.
CGCCAGGAGCACGAAGCGGCCTATCGGACGCGGCGGCGGAACGGTCCACAGGGCGTCCACAGTGGCGGTTCCGGACAGGTGCCCGCGCTCGAATGTGGGCACCTGACGGCCCGTCGCCACCAGGGCGATCTCGCCGCACCTCGGAAGAGGGCTCATATGCCCATGCCCGGCGCCATCCGTACCGGCATCGCCACCGCCTTCTCGACGCTGCTGGTCTGACGGCCAACCCCACCGCAGCCCTCGCCTGGCCCTGCCCGGCCCTCGGTCGGCCAGCAGTTCCCCGGACAGGGTCGCCACGACGTAGTTTGACCTGCCGGTACCGGGTGATTTCCAATCAATCTTCTTCACCGTCTCCCCGTTCTAGTAGCGGAACGGGCAGCCTTCCGGCGCGGCCACCGCCTGCGCAACGCAGGAGTCCAGGTACGCCACCTTGACGCTCTCCTCCGCCGTCGCCTCGGCGGCCGGCATCAGGGTCGGCGTCAGCTCCGCGCTCCCCGCGCTCTCCTGCCCGGGCGCGTCGAGGACCACCTGCGGCACGCCCCGGACGCGATCGGCGCCGGCAGGCCGGGCCTGGTCAGCCCGCCTGCCCGCCGGGGAGGCTGAGCGGCGCGGGCGCGACGGCGATCGACCACCGGTGGAACAGCCCGAGGGCCGCCGACTCCTCCCGACGCGACGGCAGCTCGGCCGTCAGCTTCTGCCCGGCCAGCGTGTTGGCGACCTTGGCGACCGCCTTGTCCCCGTCCCGCCCGACCGAGGTCACCTCCACGTCGGTCGGCGGCTGGTAGCTCTCCGCCTCAACCATCCGAGCAATCTGCTCGCCGTCGCCCACGGATGCCCTGACCTGCGGCCTCAGCAGCTCCAGTGCGCCCTGGCCGTCGTGGTCACCCAACGCGGAGAATCAGTCGTCCACCACCGCCTGGACCCCGGAACAGCACCCACTGCGCCATTGTGAGCCCGCTCCGTCGAGGCAGCTGCGCACGGCTGAACATGAGTGTCGCAGGTCAGGGCGCACGGGCGACACGCCAAAAGCGCACAAGGAAATTTTCGTTCACTTATAGCCTCTGTGCAGGCTTTTAGCACATACGTACACATCATTGGGGTTAGACCCCTAGTGAATGGGCTTGGTATGGCATCGGGCATTGCGATACGTTGTGCGGCTCGCTGCTGGGCCGCCCATCGGTCCACCTGCTCATTATCGGCACGAGGCAAACGCGGCGACTGTCCACGGCCAGTACATCCACCGAGAGGACCCCCGTGGACACGACACGCGTGCCGCGACAGGTGCTGCTTACCTGGCAAGACATCGCTGACGCCGCCTCAGGTCTCGACGTTGACATGCGCGAACTGCTGCTGGAACTCGTCCACGAGAAAGGCACGGCTTCGACAACGAGCGTCACCACCGCCGAGGGACCGTGGTACGTCCGTGCGGTCCGTGTGCGCGGGCACATCGGCGTCGGCGAGCACCCGGTCAACCTGGATCTCACTCCGACAACTGGCCTGACTGTCGTCACCGCCCGCAACGGCACGGGCAAGACCAGCATCGCCGACGGATGCCGGCACAACCTCAGTGGAGGCGCCAAACGCTCTTATCAAGTCCTGGCCGAGAACGTCCACTACCGCGAGCGCGATGTAGTGGTAACCCTCACCAACGGGACTCGCGAAATCGAGATCCTGTGCGGGCCCGATGAGGTCGTACGATGGCGCGACCCTGACGGCGAGCTGTCCACGCCACCCGCCGAGTGGAGCGAGGCGTTCGAACGCTACATGCCGGTGCTGCTGTATCCCGAGATGTCGCAGGTCATCCAGGATCCGAGCAACCTACACGCCTTCCTCAAGGACGCGCTTGAACTTGCAGCGTTGGAGGATCTGCAGGCGAGGCTGAAGGCCATCCGTGAAGCTGGCACAGCCGCGCAGCGCACCGTGGACGCCGCCCACAAGGCCGCGCTGAACGGCGTGACGAAGGTCGGCCACCAGGAGCTGGCGGCCTTGCTGCGATCTCACGGCGGGGTCGCCGACGACGGCGCTCTCGAGCAGATCCGCTTGCTTTCGGCCGGCCTCCCGGACACCACGCCTCCGCCACTGAGCCTGCCCGAGCTGTGGATGGTGGACGAGCAGCGGCGCACCACCGCCATCGCGGCGCTGACCGAACTGGCCAGGATTCGCGAGTCGACTGCCACCGACACCCGACCGATGCTCGACGCGCTCAGGAGGCTACTCAGAGCGGACGATCCGGCGACTGCGCACAACCGCGACCACGATGTGTGCCCGGTATGCCAGGCAGGCGGCCGCGACTGGGTAAAGCTCGCCACGGAGGAGATGAACCGCCTAAGCCTGAGTTCGAAGGCCCTACGGAACGCGGAGAGGGCTGCATCCGCGGCGCTGGAACAGGCGGCAGCGTGTTTTCCCCCAGCGCTGACGGCCTCTCTGCGTCAAGCGCTGGCACACCATGCGGACCCAACGTGCAATCTCCGGATCAAGCAATGGGATCGCCTCACGCTCAATAGAGGAGGCCTGACCACGGCCGAACTGTCCCCCGCCGGGCTCGGGGCGTTGCTGGACGAGTGCGCTGACCTGGCCGAGTGGTACGGACCGATCCGCGAGGATCTGTTCGCTCAGCGTGATGACGCAATCGCCGCACAGGCAGCCGTGCGCGTCCATGTCGAATCATGGATCGACACCCTCAGCCAGGAACGTCCAACGCTCGCCCGGCTCGTTGTCGCCGAACGGCTCCACCGCAAGGTGGACGGGTGGCTGCGCACCGCCCGCGAGGACATCTTCGAACCCATTGGCGAGGAGGTGATCGAGCTGTGGTCCATCCTCAACTCCGACGCCGATCTGAAGCTGACCGAGATCGCCCTCACTGGCGGGACCCAGCGCCGACGGGGCGTAACTTTGGGTCTGGCGGACGGCGACGTGGCCCTGCCGACGGGAAAGAACAGCTCAGCAGTGCTGAGCACCGGGCAGCGCAACGCCCTCTCCCTCGCTACATACCTGCCACGGGCCACCCAGCAGAAGAGCCCATTCGGGTTCCTCATCCTCGACGACCCCATCCACGCCTTCGACACCTGGCGCGTTCGTTACCTCGCCGCCCACCTTCTCAAGCTCGCTGAGCGCTTTCAGGTCGTCGTGTTCACCCACGACGACCGGCTCTGGCGCGAGCTACGCGGGCTAGGCGCTCGACCCGCTCACGTCCGAATGGACCGGCGCGGAGACCGCAATCCGCAGGTGCGGGTCACCAACATCACCAGCCCGGGTAATCAGATGCTTGCCGACCTACAGAAGATTCTGGGCGAGGAAAGTGGACCATCGGCGATCGGAACACCCGAGGCCCAGACGGCGATGACCTTGGCGATGTGCCGTCAAGCTCTCGACACCGAGGTGGTTACCCAAATCGAAATCCTAGGCCGGCGTACCCAGCTTCCGGAGGCGAAGATCGTCGCCGATCTCAAGAGAGCACGGAAGACCCGTGACCAGATCGAGCTTCTCAACGACTACGCCCAACTCGCCCAACTGAGGCCCGTGCGGATCGGTCCGTACGAGCCAACAATCCAAGCGCTCAATGGCGGTTCCCACGGTCGCGTTCCCGCGGGTGAGCTCAAGGAGTGGGTACGCCATACGCGCAAGATCATCAAGGCCGTTCAGGCGATCGGGGGTTGAGGTGGCTACCTTTCCTGACGTCAGCATCAACGATCTTGAGACGGCCTATGCCGCGTGGCCCGATGACCCCAGAGGGAAAACAGCCCTGTGGGCGCTGATCCTGAGGGTACGGATCGAGCGGGCTGCGGCGAACCTGCCCGGCACGGTCATCGCCGCGCAGCCGGACATCTCCCTCATCGAAAGGCGGCTGTATTTGAGCATCGGCGAGCCGGGGCTTACGCATGAAGAGCGAGTCCGGCGGATGCGGGTCATCGCCGCAGGGGTAGGCACCTACCAGTCCATTTGCGAGTTGCTACACGGGCGCAACCCGGATCCGACGCCGCCGATACAAGATGTGGAGGCATGGACGGCCGCCGTCGACAATCTCGAACTTGAGTTGTGCATCACCCGACCTGAGCAACCGCTCGTGCTGGATCAACCCTCACTAACCACCACGGTTCCCTAGCCGACGTCCCGCCACTCCCGGGCGTTAGGCGACGGACCGTCAGCTTTCGATGTCCAAGCCCTCAGCAGCCGTACTGGGAGCGCGAGAGTTGAGGGCATCCGCGATGGCGGCGAACTCGCGTAGCGCCGCCTCCAGGTCCTCGACAATCTCCTGGGCGATCACCTCGGGTGGCAGGAGCGCGTCGGCGTCCTCCAGGGAGGCGTCCTTGAGCCAGGTGATGTCGAGGTTCACCTTGTCTCGGGTGATCAGTTCGTCGTAGGAGAAGGCCCGGAACCGCTCGGCCTCGACCCGTTCGGCGCGGTCCTTGCCGGGCAGGTAGCAGTCCACGAAGTCCTGGAGGTGTTCGCGGCGCAGCGGGTTCTGCTTGAGGGTGAAGTGCTGGTTGGTGCGGAAGTCGTACACCCAGAGTTTTTGGGTCCACGGCTCCTCGCGGGCGCGCTTGCGCTCGAAGAAGAGCACGTTGGCCTTCACCCCGCCGGCGTAGAAGATGCCGGTGGGCAGGCGCAGCAGGGTGTGCAGGTCGTACTGCTTGAGCAGCCGGCGGCGGATGGTCTCCCCCGCGCCGCCCTCGAAGAGCACGTTGTCGGGCAGCACGACGGCGGCCCGGCCGTCGATCTCCAGCAGCGAGGCGATGTGCTGGACGAAGTTGAGCTGTTTGTTGGCGGTGGTGGCCCAGAAGTCGTTCCGCTCGATCTCCCGCTCCTCGCGGGTGGACCGTCCGTCCTCGCCGACCATCCGGATCGAGGAGCTGCGGCCGAACGGCGGGTTGGCGAGGACAAGGCTGTAGCGCCGGTCCGGCTCCCTGCCGAGAGCGTCCCTGATCGCGATCAGGGATTCCCCACTCGGCGTGCCGATGCCGTGCAACAGCATGTTCATCGCGGCCAGCCGGGCGGTGCCGTCGACCAACTCGGTGCCGGTGATCGCGCCACCCGCGAGCCGGCGGCGCTGACCCGGGGTGAGTGCACTGCCGTGGTGCCGCTGGATGTGGTCGAACGCGGCGAGCAAGAAGCCGCCGGTCCCGCAGGCCGGGTCGGTGATGGTGTCGTCCGGGGTGGGCAGCATGCAGTCGACCATCGCGGCGGTCAACGCCCGCGGCGTGAAGTACTGCCCGGCACCCGACTTCGCGTCCTCGGCGCCCTTGGCCAGCAGCTCCTCGTAGGCGTCACCCTTGACGTCGACGCCGGCCTGCGACCACTGCTCCTTGTCGATCAGGTCGACGATCAGCCGCTTGAGCTTCGCCGGGTCCTGGATCTTGTTCTGGGCCTTGCGGAAGATCGTGCCGAGCGTGCCGCCCTCCCGGGCAAGCCCGGTCAGGATGTGCCGATACTGCACCTCCAGCGCGTCGCCCTCGGCGTCGAGCAGGGTCTGCCAGCTCAGCTCGTCCGGCACGATCTGCTCCGGCCTGATCGGCCGCTTGGCACGCTCGTCGGCCATCTTCAGGAACAGCAGGAACGTCAACTGCTCCACGTAGTCGATGGTGGAGACCCCGTCGTCCCGCAGCACGTCGCAGTAATTCCACAGCTTCTGCACCAGCCGGCGCGAATCCACAGTGCTCACAGCGGCAGTGCCTCCTGCTGGTAGTCGTCGCCGGTCACCCTGGTCGGCGGCGCCGGCAGCTCCTTTTGGGTACGCCGAGAGCGCACCTTCTGTTTCGGCAACGCGGCTGGCCGTTCGGCTTGGATCCGGGCCAGCAACTCTGACGCCGGCTCGTCATTCGGATCCTGCGGGACCAGCCGCCCGGCGAACGCCTCCACGAGCACTGACTTCCGCAAGTGATCCGCACGATCTGCCGCTGTTGCCGAAAGATCTCCGACGACCTCAATCCTCGTCAGCAACCTATCGGCGAACTCAACTATCCGCTTCTGTTCAGCAAGGGGCGGTACCGGCAGAGGCAACTCTCTACAGGTCGACAGGGCGATGTTGAACTGCCCAGCAGTCGCCTTCGCCGTTTGCTGCAGGAACCCAAGGATTAGCGGAGATTGAAGGGCTAACGCGAGCCACTGGGGCAAGACATCGGACCCGGCTCTGAACGCGACAATCGCTTGGTTGATGTTCCACTCCGCATGCATGGCTGGCACGACGGCAGTCTTCCCGAGCGGTGGGCCCACAATATTCGTGAGGACGTCACCTGGCCTCACGCGAGAGCGGCGAAGCAATCCCGCGTGCGTCGACCTATCGATATAGGTCGGACGGATCGAGAAATCAACGTGTCCCGAGCCTGCAAGATTGTAAACCTTCAGAAAGGGAATCTCGCCATTTCCGGCGTACATGTGAGATGCCACCGGCGTACCGCCTGAGACAATCGAGCTGCAGACCTCGTGGGCAACTCGCCACTTCCAACCGTCGGGCAAAAGCGGCAGGCCATCATAGCTGATCTTCTTAGCCACCCTGCCTTGCAATTCGGAGAAACAGCTATCCTGCACGGGCCCGCGAGCGGCCGGCAAAAATCTGCCCTCAACGATGCTGTCGAGGAGGTTGTTACGCAGCGTCTTGGCTCGCGGCTTCACGGCTTGGACGGAGTTAGCCGCAGCATCTAGACGTGACAGGTGGTCTTCGAGTGCGGCGACGATGCGGCGCTGCTCGGCGAGCGAGGGAAGTGGTAGCCGCACGGACTTGAGCTTTCCTGTGCTCAGCGTATAAAGCCCGCTTGTGGAGCCGGCGACTTCGCGAAGGTGACGCGCGACAAGAGGCGAATTCCAGACCAGCTCAAGATACTTGTATAGGAGCGCGGCGGTGGGGCGGACACGAATCAGATGGTTCTGATGCACGCATCTGTCGATGCTACCGTCCCAGATGGCCGCACGACCGATCTGGTCAGGGCTACCGTTTCCCTCCACTACCAAGAGGTCCCCACGCCGCAGCCCGAACCGCTCCAACTCCCCGTCGAACAGCTCGACCTCGTGAACATCAGCAAGGTCAAGCTTGCCTCGGTGCACGTTGGCCACCCGCAGGAACGGGTACTTGTTCAGCACTGGTCGACGCTTGGCTTGCTTCTGGATACCGCCCTGTACGTCGGCAACGTCAGCCAGGTCAACCCAGACCCAACCTGCCGGTAGAACAGTCACGCGGACAGCTCCTGGTTCAGCTCGTCGAGGAGGGGTTCGGCGCGGTTGCCGAAGACGTGGGCGTAGCCGTCGAGGCCGCCGCGTTCGGTGAACGGGGCGCCGTCCAGGTCGTCCGCGGTGATCTCCACGCTGACCGCTATCACGTCCTTGATCCTCTCCAGCCACCACGTCTGATCAGCAGTGAACGTAGCGCCCGCCTGCTCCTGCCGGAGCAGCCACCCACGGAAGCGCTCCTCGATCAGGCTGCGGTAGGGGCGCAGCTCCTGGTCGAGCCCCAACTCATACCGGATGAGGGTGACAAGGTCTGTCACACCCCGGCTGCCCGGCGCCTCGGCGGTCCGCCCGAGCAGCACGTACGCCTTCCACAGCGACTCCGGCGTCCACGCCTGCGGGGGCCGCTCGATCCGCGCGGCCAACTCCTTGAGCTGGTCGTAGCCGACCCGGCTTCGACCATCGAAGAAGACCTGCAACGCGGTGATCTCGTCGCGGTGCTGTTCCAGGTAGTCGTGCCAGCTCTTCACGGTGACCTGCGCACGCTCCTCGGCCGGCACGCCGGCCGCCGAGATCAGCGTGTCGGCGTTCACCTCGTCGATGGTGATGTCGTGCGCCCGCCGGATCTCCAGGATGCGTTCACGCAGCGCCGGGTTCGCGGCGAGGGGACGCAGCGCGCCCGCCAGCAGATCGCGTACGGCCTCCGGCCCGGCCTGCTTGGCCGGGTTGAGCTGCTCGGGGGCGATCGCGTCGACCAGGCCGCGCACGATGCCGGTCAACGGTTGCTCGGCGAGGTCGGCCAGCTCGTGGCGCTCGGCGTCGGTCAGCTGCTGATTGAGCCGGGACAGCCGGGCGGCGAGGGTGGCCACCTCGTCCGGGCCGGCGGTCAGCGTGCCGGCCTTCTTGAGCAGGTCCCGCAGCGAGATCTGCCGTTCAGAGTGCCGTTGCAGCGGCACCGCCTCGTCCAGGTCAGCCTCGGTGACACCGACCGCGTCAATGATGACGAACCGCTCCTTGACCTCGGCATCCGGCGTGACCGCCTGGAAGTCAGCGGGGTCGATGGTTCGAGCGCCGCGCCCCTTCATCTGCTCGAAGTAGGTGGCACTGCGCACCGGACGGAGAAAGAACACGCACTCCAACGGCCGGATGTCGGTGCCGGTGGCGATCATGTCGACAGTCACCGCGATGCGCAGCTCAGGGCTGTTGCGGAACGCCTGAATGAGCCTGTCCGGGTTGCCTCCGTCCCGCCGGGAGGCATAAGTGATCTTTGTGGCGAAGTCATTGCCCAACCCGAAGACGAGCCGGACCATGGTCACGATCTCCTCGGCGTGGTTGTCGTCGCGCGCGAAGATCAGGGTCTTGGGCACGGTTGACCGGCCCGGGAAGATCTCTGTGAAGAGCCGGTCCCGGAAGGTCTCCAGCACCAGCTTGAGCTGCCCCTTGGAGATCACCGACCGGCCGACCTGGCTGCCGGCGTACGTGAAGTCGTCCTCCAACTCCTCGTAGCGCTCGGCCCGGGTGCGCCGGTCGCGCAGCGGCACGACCGTGCCGGCCTCGATCTTCTCGCCGGCCTCGGTGATCTGCGTCTTGATCCGGTACACGTCGAAGTTGACGTTTACCCCATCGGCGACCGCCTGCTCGTAGGTGTACTCCGAGACCAGGTTCTGCTGGAAGAAGCCCAGCGTCTGCTTGACGGGCGTCGCCGTCAGGCCGACTACGAACGCGTCGAAGTATTCGATCACGGCTCGCCACTTGCCGTAGATCGAGCGGTGGCACTCATCCACGACGATCAGATCGAAGGTCTCCGGCGCGATCTGGGGGTTGTAGCCGACTTCGGCCGGCGCGTCCAGGTCGTAGCTGTCGTACTCCCGGTCGTCCAGGTCGACGTCCGGGATCTCAGCGCCGCGCAGCGCGCCGTAGAGCCGCTGAATCGTCGAGATCACCACCGCCGACGAGTCGAGCATCCCCGCCCCGGACAGCCGGTCGACGTTGTACAGGTCAATGAACTTCCGCCCGTCATCCGGAGTCTGATAGGCGGCGTACTCCCGCAGGGTCTGCTTACCGAGGTTGTTACGGTCGACCAGGAACAGGATCCGGTCGGCGCGGGCGTGCTTGATCAGACGGTAACTGGCCGTCACCGCGGTGAACGTCTTCCCCGCGCCGGTCGCCATCTGAATCAGAGAGCGGGGCCTGTCCTCGCCCAAGGACCGCTCCAGCCCCTCAATGGCGTCGATCTGGGCCGGCCGCAGACCGAGCCGGTCCAACTCCGGCATCCGGCGTAGCCGGGCCCGCAGCGTCGGCGCCTCTGGCTCGTCGTCCGCCTCGCGCATCCACCGCGCGAGGGTCTCCGGCCGGTGGAAAGCGAAGACCTCCCGGGTACGAGGAAACGGATCCAGCCGGTTGACGAATGCGGTCTCCGTCCCGGTGGCGACGTATCCGAACGGCAAGGGCGCATCCCGCCGCCACGCGGCGAGCTTCTGTTCGGCCGTGAGTCCCTTCAGGTAGCGGTCAAGCTGGGCCTCCACCCCTCGGGGGGCGGTGCCCTCCCGCTTGGCCTCGATCACGCCAACTAGCCGCTGGTTGACGTAGAGCAGATAGTCGGCTCGGCCCGTCGCCAGGGTCACCTCGCGCACGGCCACGCCAGTGCTCGCGTATGGGTTGATCTGGCTCTCGTCCTGGACCACCCACCCGGTCGCGGCAAGCTGCCGGTCGATCTCGAGCCGGGTCTGCATCTCGTTCAACGGTTCGTGGGAGGCGCGCCGTGCGCGGGCTATGAAGTCCTCCCGCTTGGCCGCTGAGACCTTGGCGACCTTTGCGCTCTCGAACTCACGCTGAGCAGCCTGGACCGCCGGCTCCAGACTCGTGACCAGCGCCGCTGCCTCGTCTCGGCGGGCTTCCGCATCGCGCACGGCACGCTCGGCCGCCACCGCCGCCTCGGCCTGGGCCTGGGCAAGCGACGCCTTGCCCTCCAGGAGCAGCTTCGTGTCAGCCAATTCCTGCTTGTAGCGGAGGATCTCGGCCTGGAGTCCGTCGACCACAGCCGCGGGCACCTGCTGGGGCGGCGGCGTGGGTGGCACGAACCCGACAGGCGAGCGGTCGCCGGTCAGCGCGCGGTGGAACCAGAGCCCCAGCTCGAAGCTTGTGCGGAGCAGCTCCAGGGCGGTTCGCACCTCGTCGAGGTGGTCATGCACCGCCTGGTTGCCCACGTTGCGCAGACGCTCGAAGGCGGCATAGATGTGGGGAACAAGGGTGCCGTCGGCGTTGAGCGCCTGCACCTGGTGCACGAACTTGCCACTCACCGGCCTGGCGTTGGTGCGCCGGACAAGGTCCCGGGCCAGTACCTCACCGAAGCTGCGGGTCTTGAACATCGCCGCCTGGGCGTCGACGTAGATGAGGGACTCCGCCCCCGCGCCGTAGAAGACCAACAGCGGGTGGTCCTTCAAGAACCCGAAGTTGGCGGATCCTTCCGCCAACCGTCGCATCTGTCGAGGATCCACGACTCTCCACGTTCATAGCCGCCGATGAACACGCCAGGATATGTGCCGTTACCGAACGGCGCGACCCTTTACACGGGCGGTATCAGGTATCCGACACTGCCCGGCTGGCCACAGACGGGCCGGCCTCAGCGGTCGGCGACGAAGACACCGACTCCTGGCACGCCCACGACGCGGCCTTCGGCTTTGAGCGTCAGCATCGCGTTCCGCACGACGATCGCGGAGACGCCGTGGATCTGACAGAGCTGCGAGGTGGAGGGCAGCTTCTCCCCGGGCGACAACTCGCCCGAGGAAATCTGCTTGCGGATGTGCTCGGCAAGCTCAACCCACTTGGGGCTTGGCGGCATAGCGGTACTCCCTGGTCAGCACCGCTATTCGACCACCCCTCGCCTTGTTATCGCAAGTGATAGCTTGACTGCGATAGCTTGTTATCCTAGGCTTCGAACTGACCGGCTCCCTGGTCAGCACCCTTGGAGTTGGTCCTTCCCCTCCGTGCAGAGCGCCCGGTCGGCCGGTCCCCCCGGACGGCCGGGCGTGCCGGAGTCCACTCATGCCAGACGTCTTGAGCGACACCGCGACGGCCCGCAGCACCGCAGCCGAGCCGAGGGAGACCGACGGGAGACACCCGTGGACGAGCAACGCGACCAACCGCGCTTCGTGTCCGAGCAAGACATGGAAGACGCCGACGACATCCTCTTCGCCCATCCCCCGCACCGGGTCACCCGCTGGCTCTGCCACTGCGGCGAGGACTACCCCTGCCCCGAGGCTCGCTTCGCCCTGCTGGTCAAGGCGAATCTGTGAACGCGGGCTGAGCTGAGGACGGCGCAACCGGTGGAGGCGAGCAGCCCGGCGGTCGGCATCGGCGTAGGGCCGCCCCGCCAACGCCGTCGAGGCGACCCCCATCCACTCTGAAGGAGGCATCCCCCATGCGTTTCCTGTTCTGGCGCCGCAAGCCCATACCGACGTTCCCGGTCCCTGGGCAACGGACACCGCTCAACGAGCGGCCAACGTGGACGACCACCCCGACCCAGGTCTTCCCCACGACCGACCCGGGTGGCGCCGGCAACCTCACCCGGGCGCAGCGATGGCGGGCCGGCGGGTGGCGGCAGAACGGCGGCCCACGGTGAATCGGGCGTCCCGGCCGCACCTGCCGATGCGTCCACTATGGCGATGCCGCGCCTGCGGGGTCGAGTGGCCCTGCCAGCCGGCGCGGCTGGCCCTGCTGGTCGAGTACCGCGCCGACCGCACGGCATTGCTGGTCTACCTGAGCACGCTGATGGCCGAGGCCGGTGCCCAGCTCTCCCAACTCAACGGGCACGCCGTACCGGAGAACCTGACCGAACGCTTCCTCACCTGGGCCCGGGCCCGATGACCGCCCTCAGCTGCCCAGCGCCCGCACCTTGGCGATGGTCTCCTGAACGTGCTGCTTCGCCGGCTCGCCGCCCTGCACGGCCTGCGTGAGGGCCTGCCGGTAGGCGTCGATCACCCCGATCAACGGACCGGCCGCGACGCCTTCGAGGGCGCCGGCGACCAGCGCCCGCGCCTCGGCGGCGTCCTGCGCCGCGGCGGCCGTCTTGGCCTTCGCCTCGTCCAGCTTCTCGGCTGCCGCCGCCAGCCTCGCCATGATCTGCGCCGCGCTCACGCGCCCTCCCCTGGTCGGACCGCCCCGGCCGGGTCACGCCGCAGGCCGGTGCTGAATCCTGACACGGCGACGGCCCGGCCGGCACCCGTCAGCCGGCGGCGAGCAGGGCGGCGAGGCGGCGTACCGCGGGGTTGGTGGTGCCGCGGCGCCAAGCGAGTCCGATGTCGACGGTCGGGGTGGGGGCGGTGAACCGGCGCAGTCGTACCCCGGGCACGGTCAGCGCCCGGGCCCGGCCGGCCGGCACGGCCGCGACCATGTCCCCCTCGGCGACCGCGCGCAGCAGTTGCTCGTCGTCGGGCTCCTGGCGGACCAGCCGGAAGCCCCCGCCCGGCCAGATCTGGGCGATCGTGCGGTCGAACATGCCGGGGCCGTTCTCCCGCGGCCACATCACCGCGAGGAGGTCGACCACCTCGGCCCGGTCGAGCCGCCGGCGGCCGGTGGCGAGCGGGTGCCCCGCCGGCACGGCCAGCAGCAGCTCCTCGGTGTCGACGATCCGGCAGGTCAGGCCCGGCTCCGGCACCGGCGGGCGGACGAAGGCCGCGTCGAGGCGGCCGGCGAGCAGGCCGGCGACGTTCGGCGCCGTCCAGCCGGTCTCGGCGACCACCTCCACCTCCGGGTTCTCCGCCCGGAAGTGGGCGATCAGCGCGTCCACCCGGCCGCCCCGCGCCGAGCGGGTGTACGCCAACCGGAGCCGGCCGCCCCGACCACGGACCAGGTCGCGGATCCGGGTGGTGGCGGCGTCCACCTCGGCGAGCAGACGCCGGGCCTCCGCAGCGACCTGCTCCCCCACCTCGGTCAGCGCGCAGCCGTGGCTGTCGCGGCGCAGCAGCGGCACGCCGAGCTGCCGTTCCAGCGCCCGGATCTGCTGGCTGAGCGCCGGCTGGGCGATGCGCAGCCGGGCGGCGGCGCGGGTGAAGTGCAGCTCCTCGGCCAGCACCACGAAGTACCGCCACCGGCGCAGGTCCCCGCCGCCCCGGCCGGCGTCCGGCCGGTCCGCGCCTCCGGTCGGGGTCACCGCCATCCGGCCATCATAGGCGCGGCTTATCGCCGCCGGTCGATCCGGACTTGGACCGCGCCGTCCCGCCGGGGAGACGATTCAGGTCCAGCCGCCCGTCGCGGGCGGCCCGACGTGGGAGGCCTGACCATGACGAACCGGGCGGACGTGCTGGTGGTCGGTGGCGGGATCATCGGGTTGACGGCGGCGGTGCGGCTGCGGGAACGCGGAGCGCGGGTGACCCTGCTGGCCGCCGACGACCCGGCGGACACCGTCTCGGCGGTGGCCGCCGCGGTCTGGTACCCCAGCCACACCGAGGCGGACCCGCGGGTGCTGCGCTGGGCCGCCGAGACCCACGCCGAGCTGGGCCGGCAGGCCGAGGCGGGCGTGCCGGGGGTGGTGGCCCGGCCGACCCGGATGCTGCTGCGGCGGCCGGGGGCGGGCCCGCCCTGGTGGGCGGCGGCGACCGCGGACCTGGTCGCCCGGCCGGGCAGCGGGCCGTACTCGACGGAGCTGCGGTTCACCGCGCCGACGGTGGAGATGCTGCCGTACCTGGGCTGGCTGCGGCAGCGGTTCGCCAGCGCCGGCGGGCGGTTGCTGCGCGGCCGGCTCGACCGGCTCACCGACGGCTTCGCCCTGGCGCCGACGGTCGTCAACGCCACCGGGCTGGCCGCCGGTCGGCTCGCCGACGACCCGGCCGTGCACCCGGCACGGGGGCAGGTCGTGCTGGTCGCGAACCCGGGGTTGACCACCTCGGTCCGGGACGAGGAGAACCCGGCGGGGATCACCTACGTGCACCCGCGCCGGCACGACGTGGTGCTCGGCGGCACGTTCGAGCCGGGCGAGTGGGACACCCGGCCCGACCCGGCCATCTCGGCGGCGATCCGGCGCCGCTGCGTGGCCCTGGTGCCGGAGCTGGCCGCCGCGCCGGTGCTCGCCGAACGGGTCGGGCTGCGACCGGCCCGGCACGGCGGCCCGCGGGTGGCGGTGGCGCCGGAGGGTCCGCCCGGGCGGCGGCTGGTGCACGCCTACGGCCACGGGGGCGCGGGGGTCACCCTCTCGTGGGGCTGCGCGGCCGAGGTGGCCCGGCTGGCGCTGGACGACGCGGATGGCCCTCGGCCGGCTCAGCGCAGCACGCGGAACGCCAGCAGGTAGGCGCAGTAGACCAGCGGCACCAGCAGGACGCAGATCACGAAGCCGAGCGGGACGAACCGCGACGACGGGGCACCGCCGTCGATCACCGGTCGCCCCCAGCGGCCGAGCACCAGGTAGCCGGCGACGAACGACGCCACCGGCAGGCCGGCGCACATCGAGGCGTACAGGGCGCCGAGCCCGACCACCTCCAGGCCGGAGGCGACCACCATGGCCAGCATCAGCACCGCCCCGGCCAGCGCGGCACCGGTGTAGACGGCGGCCGCCCGGGCCAGCGGGGACCAGGTCGGCAGCAGCGCGGGCCGCCGGGCCAGCGCGTCGGCCTGCTGCCCGTGCCGGTCCGCCTCGTCGGCGAGCTGCCGGGCCGCCGCCAGCTCAGCCGCCGGGTCGGCCTCCGGCGCGCGGGGCCCCGGCACCCCGCCGCCCGTCGTGCCGGCGCCCGTCGTCGGCGTCGCGCCGGTCGCCGCCACCGCCACCTGCGGGTACGCCCCGACCCCCGGCCGCCCCGGCGCGGCGGCTGCGCCGCCGGGACCCGTCGCCCCGCCGTGACCGGGACCGAACGGCCCCACCACGGTTGAGGCGGGCCCGGCCGACGGCACCGCCGACCCGGACGCGGCAGCGAGGTCCCCGCCGGGCGCGGCGAAGTCGGCGCCGGGCTGGGCGGCGAAGTCGATGCCGGACGGCGCGGGCCCGGTGTGCGGCGCGGCGGCGAGGTCGGCGCCGGACGGGGCAGGGCCGGCGCCGGACGCGGCGGCACCGATGGCCCGGCCGAGCCGGTCGAGAAGCTGCCGCTGGGCGGCGAGCCGCTGACCGAGCTGGTCGACGGCGGCGTGCAGGGCCCGGCGGCGCTCCGCCTCGGCGGTGGCGGCCCGGTCCGCGCCGCGCCGCTGGCCGGCGAGCTGCCGGGCCAGCGCCGCGTACTCCTCGAACGCCGTCACCGGTCGTCGCCCCCGTCCGGCTCGGGTCCGGAGTGGACGAACGGCACGATCAGCCGGACGCGATGGTCGTGCCGGTCCACCAGCAGCGCCCGGCCGGCGCGCGGGGTGTAGCTGAGGTCGTGCACGCCGAGGTGCAGGCCGAGGTCGGCGCCGGGCACGTTCAGCGCGACCAGGCAGGCGACGTCGTCCCGGTGCTGCGCGCCGCCGAGGTCCTCGGCGAGCCGGCGCAGCCCCCGCCACCAGCCGAGCAGGTGCACCCCGTGGCCGGGCCCCTGGCGCAGCAGGGCCCGCAGGTCGTCGTGGCCGGAGCGGAAGGTGGCCGGGTCGGTGGCACCGAGCGCGGCGGAGGCGGCGTCCACGCCGAACACCACGAGGTAGGTCCGGCGGGCGGCGTCGGCCGGCCCGGACCGTGCTCCGGCGTCGGTGGCGGCCGAGCCGGGCGCCGGACCGGTCGGTGCCCCAGCCGCTGGGCCGGCGGGGCTGCCGCCCGCGGCGGAGGCTCCGGGCTGGTCCGGGGTGGCGACGGCGGCGATGCGGTCCGGCAGGGCGGGCGCGTCGAGGCGTTCGACGGGGTGGCCGGCGTCGGCCAGGGTCATGGCCAGGTCGCCGGCGAGCTCGGCCGTCCCGGCGACGAGCGGGGCGAGCAGGAAGCGGGCGGTGCCCGGGGCGTGCTGCCGGGCCAGGCTGAGGGTGGCCGCCCGGAGCACGTCCGCCCCGGCGGTGGCCGTACCCACCACGGCCAGGTGCCGGCCGGGGGTGGCGTCCAGGGGGAACCCGGCGGCGCTGCCGGCCACGTCGACGGCGCGGCCGACCAGGGCGAGCGGCACGTCGCCGCCCGGTCGCAGCCCGGCCCAGGCGGGGTCGTCGGTCAGCCGCGGCGTCTCGTACCCCCGGAAGACGGCGGGTGGCCGCGCGCCCGCCGGTCGGGCCGCCCACAGCTCGTGGCGGAGGGTGGCCAGGTCCGCGGCGGCGGCGTGCGCGTCGGGGAACCGGACCACGGTGTTCGCGCCCGCCGCGCCGCCGGCCGTGTTGACCACGGCGGAGCCGATCCCGAGTGCCTTCGCCGCGTCGTTCAGCGGGTCCAGCACGCCGCCTCCGCCGGGCAGCGCCACCCGCAGCGGGAACTGGCCGAAGATAGCCTCGGCCCGGCCGTAGAGCGCCTCGACGCCGGTCGTGCTCTGGCTGGCCAGCACCAGGTGCAGGCCGTACGAGCGGCCCTTGCGGGCCAGCTCCTCCAGCAGGTCGACGGCCTGCCGGGCGAGGGCGTCGTTGCCGGCGAAGAGCACCTGGAACTCGTCGACCACGGTGACGATCCGGGGTGGACGGACGCCCGCGGGCAGGTCGGCGAGCTTGGTGACGCCGTGTCGCTTGAGGACGTCGGCCCGCCGGGTCAGCTCCCCGCGCAGCTCCCGCAGCACGGCCACGCCGTACTCGCGGTCGGATTCGATGCCGACCGCGCGGGCGTGCGGCAGCCAGGACGGGTCGCGTTCGGTGGGGACGAACTCGGTGAAGCTCACCCCCTCCTTGAAGTCGAGCAGGAGGAGCTGGAGCTCCGCCGGGGCGTACCGGGCGGCCAGCCCGTAGAGCACGTCGAGCAGGAACACCGTCTTGCCCGCCCCGGTGCGACCCCCGACCAGCCAGTGCGGGGTGGCGTCGTCGAAGGCGACCGTCACCTGCTCCCGACCGGCCCGGCCGAGCACCGTGCGCAGTCCGGGACCGGCCGATTCCGCCCAGCGCCCGGCGGGGAGCAGGTCGGTGAAGCGCAGCGCCTCGGCGCGCCGGGTGGCCGCGGCGAGCCGCGCGCCCAGCGCGGCCACCGAGGCGGCCGGCGGATCCCCGTCGAGCAGCACCGCCGCGGCCAGCCCGCTGCCGTCGGCGCTGTACGGCTGCCCGGGCGGGTCGCCGACCAGCGCGTACCGCTCGTTCAGCCGGAGCTGGGTGGTCGCGCCCAACGGCGGCGGGGCGTCACCCGGGCCGGCCGGCGGGTGACCGGCGATCAGCACGCAGACCGCGGCGTCCGGGCCGGCGTGGGTCAGCGCGGCGAGCCGGGCCAGCTCCCGGGGCGGCGGCGCGGACGCGGCGACGAGCAGCAGCAGCTCCCGGTCGGCCGGGGCGCCGTGCTGGGCGCCGCGGGCGTGCCGCTCCGCCTCGTCGAGGAGGGCGGCCACGTCGGCGGCGGTGGTGGCCGGCGGGGCCAGCACCCCGGCGTCGAGCAGTGGGCGCAGCGGCAGGAAGGCGGCCCCGAAGGCGACCGTGTCGATCCCGGCGACCCGGACCGCGCCGGCCGGGGCGGCGGCGAGCAGCCGCACGACCACCGCCCGCAGCAGTTCACCGACCCGGGGGTCCCGGGCGTCGCAGTCCACCGCGAGGTGGGCGCCGCCGGCCAGCGGCAGCAGCACCGGGAAACCACCGTCCAGAGTGGTGGCCTCACCGACGCGGACCGGCACCGGGGCGGCGGTGAGGTCGGCGGCGCCGGGCGGCGGGCCGGCGAGGTCGGCGGCGACCCGGGCCAGCCAGGCGACCAGCTCCGCGTTGTCGGGGGCCGGCGGTCCGGCGGCGGCGAGCGCCCGGCGGGCGTTCTCCCAGCGCCGTACGGCCTCGCGGTGCGCGGCGATCGCCTGCCCGTACGCCGTCGCGAGCCTGCCCACCCCTTGCCCCCCGACGCCGCCGCGGTCCACGATCGATCCGAACCCTAACGGACCCTCGGCGACTCGGCACGGCGCGCGGCACACCGATGGTTGGTCGACTGTTCACCTGGCTGCCGCCGGCCACGCCGGCGTCGTTGGCCCGGTCCGGATTGCCTGCTCAACGGAACAACAATGGTGAACAGGAAGGCGACGACGTGACCTCCTCCCCCATCTCCCGGCGCGCCGTGCTGCGCGGCGGCGCGGCCGGCGGCCTCGGCATCGTGCTGGCCGGCAACCTGGAAGCGATCGCGGGACCGGCGACCGCCCTGGCCGCCACCCGTCCGGCGGTCGGCTACGGCGAACTGGTGCCGGACCCGGCCGGTCTGCTGGCCCTGCCGCCCGGCTTCTCGTACACGATCGTGGCCCAGGCCGGCGCGACCCTGCTGGAGTCCGGGCAGCCGACGCCGAGCGACGCCGACGGCACGGGGTGCTTCCTCGGCCGCGAGGGCTCGGTGCTGGTCAACAACCACGAGATCGGCGGCAGCGAGCCGTACCCGGTGCCCGCGCTGGCCGGCCTCACCTACGACCCGGGCGCCCGCGGCGGCACCACCACCATCGAGGTGGACCAGCACGGCCGGCGGCTGCGCGAGTACGTCAGCGTGGCCGGCACGCACAACAACTGCGCCGGCGGCATCACCCCGTGGGGCACCTGGCTGACCTGCGAGGAGACCGAGCAGCGGGCCGGCGGGCAATTCCTCAAGGACCACGGGTACGTCTTCGAGGTGGACCCGCACGACCGGGCCGCCAACCAGAACCCGGTGGCGCTGAAGTTCCTCGGCCGCTACTCCCACGAGGCGGTGGCGGTCGACCCGTACACCCACTCGATCTTCCTGACCGAGGACGCGGGCGGGCCGAACGGGCTCTACTTCCGGTGGACGCCGCCGGCGGGCTTCCGCGGCGGCAAGGGCGCGCTGCGGGCGCTGGCGCAGCGGCCCGACGGCGACACCGTGGGCAGCCTCCAGGCGATGAGCTGCTACCTGGGCAGCCAGCACATCGCCGACCTGTCGGAGGCCACCACGCCGGGCACCCGGTACAAGGTGGAGTGGGTGGACGTGCCGGACCGGGACGCGAAGACCGTGTCGGTGCGCAAGCAGTTCACCGACGATCAGGTGACCCGCAGCCGCAAGCTGGAGGGCGCCTGGTGGGCCGACGGCGGGGCCTACTTCGTGGCCAGCTTCGCCCGGCACTCCGACGGCAGCACCAACGAGCACGACGGCCAGGTCTGGTTCTACGACCCGCGGACCGAGACGGTCACGCTGAAGACCATCTTCGGGGTGAACCAGGACCCGGCCGCCGACACCGGCAACTTCGACGGGCCGGACAACATCACCGTCTCCCCGTACGGCGGGGTGATCCTGGCCGAGGACGGCGAGGGGGTGTCCCACCTGGTCGGGGTGACCGCGGAGGGCAAGGCGTTCCCGCTGGCCCGCAACGAGCTCAACGACAGCGAGTTCACCGGCCCGACGTTCAGCGCGGACGGGCAGATCCTCTTCGCCAACATCCAGTCGCCGGGCTACGTCTTCGCGATCACCGGCCCGTGGGGCCGGCCGAGCAACGCGGACGTCGCCGACGCCTGACCACGCCGCGCCACGGCCGGCGGTCCTCACGAGGGGCCGCCGGCCGGCGGTCAGGCCGGCCGGCAGCCCGGGTCGACGTCTTCACCACCTGGCTCTCCACCGCCGGCCGCCCAGAGCTGACCACCGCCACGGCACGGTCGGCCGGCGCTCCGGCGCAGCCGAAGTCCTGGGCGAAGGTGCGCGCCGCGCACCAGCTCCTGGCCCACTGACCGGCACCGGCCGGACGCCCGCTCCCGTAGCAGGCGCCCGGCCGGCCCGTCGGACGGCACTGCCCGTCGGTCGGCACCGCCGTCGGCCGGCGCGGTGGTCCGAGCCGACGCTACGGAGCTGATGTCACCGGTGAATCAGCCGGCCGGGCGGCGGCCGCCTCGATCGCGCGGATGTGCCGGTACGCGATCCAGAGCGGCGGGAACGCGCCGACCGCGAACGACAGGTCGACCAGCGTCCAGAACCAGGGAAGGTCCCGGATCGGCCCGCAGATCAGCGCCAGCGGCACGATCCCGGCGCAGGCGATCATGCCGACCTGGACGACCCAGACGTTGCGCACCGGGTCCCGCAGCGGCCCCCAGAACGCCACCGCGAGCACCAGGTGGGCGAAGGCGAGCCAGTCGGTGCCGTACCGCATGAAGGGATAGCGGTCACCGGTCTCGACCAGTCCGGTGTGGACCCGCTCGATCCAGGAGACCAGCGCCGGCAACTGGCCGGCGAGCGGGTCGAGCGCCCGCAGCAGCCAGCGCACCTCGATCTCCAGCGGAAACGCGGTCACCCCGCTGAGGAAGAGACCGACCACCACGACCCATAGCCACCCGCGCACCCGGCGCAGGCGCTTCTCGATGTCCATGACGGCAGCGTAACGATGATCTTCATGGCGTCCGCTCCCGAAAGTGTCGGACCCGGACACGAGGGTCATGGCCTCGCTCACACCCGAGGAGGACCATGGCCAGGCCGAGCGCCGTCGCCGAGGTGCCGTACGACGCCGACGGCAATCTCATCCACCACGTGGCAGCCGGCGTCCGCCCGGGCGGCGCTCCCCGCACGGGCCCTGCGGCCACACCGTGCCGGGCGACGTCAGTCGGCAGGCGGGCAGTCGACCAGGTGGGCGTCGACCCGGGCCGGGCCGGCCGGCCGGGGGCGACGGCGGGACCGGGGCGGCGCGAAGCCCGCGCAGTCGTGGGCGGCCCGGACCGCTTGGCTGGACGGCAGCCGCCCGGACCCCGGGCGGCGCCCGGCCGGGCGCAGGCCGGGCGGCAGGCTCCCCGCCGGTCGGGCCGTCGCGGCCGGGCGGGCGAACGCGACGGCCGGGGTCGCGGGCAGGACGACGCGGGCGGCCATGGCGGCGACCCGGCGGGCCGGGCGGCGCACGGCGGGCGCGGCCAGCACCAGGGTGACCCGGCGACGCAGCCGGCGGTCGCGCAGCCCGTCGAGGGCCACGCCCGCGGCGGCGGTGGCGATCGCGGTCACCGCGCCGGCCAGCACCAGGGTCTGCCGGGGGCCGGCGTGTTCGGAGAGCCAGCCGAGCAGGGGCGCGCCGACCGCGGCGGAGACCGAGCCGGTGACCGCCAGGGCGGCCAGCACCCGACCGCGCATGGCGTAGTCGGTGTCGAGCTGGGCGCGGGCGCCGACCGTGGTGTCGATGATCACCGCCGCCGCGGCCACGGGGAGGATCACCGCGGCGAAGCTGAGCGTGCCGGGGGCCAGCCCGGCGACGATCTGCAGCACGCTGGCCAGCAGGCCGGCGCCGACCAGCATCCCGTAGCCCAGCTCCCGGCGGCGGGCCGCCACGAGCGCGCCGAGCACCGTGCCGACCGCGAAGACGGTGGAGAGCAGGCCGTAGCCGGACGCCCCGCCGTGCAGCGGGCCGTCGCTCATCGCCGCCATGGTCACCTGGTAGTTGCGGCCCAGGCTGCCCAGCACGAACGACAGCGCCAGCGCGACCAGCACGACCGGCTGGCCCAGCAGGTAGCGGAAGCCGGCCCGGATGCCGCCGTCCGCCGGCTCGCCTGCGGGCCGCTCCCGCTCGCGTACGGCGGAGTCGCCGTCGGCGACCACCGCCTCCGTCGCGGCCTCTCCCCGGTGCAGCTCCCGCTCGCGTACGGCGAACAGGGCCGCGACCACCGCGACGAAGCTGGCCGCGTTGATGGCGAAGAGCAGCGCGGGGCCGACGGCGGCGACCACGACGGCGCCGACGCTCATGCCGAGGATGCGCCCGGCGGAGTTGGTCAGCGAGCCGAGCGCGAGGGCGTTGCCGAGGTTCTCCCGGTCGACCAGGGTCGACGACCAGCGCCCCGACACCGGCCCCTCGATCGCCGACACCGCGCCGGTGACCAGGGCGATCGCGTAGATCGCCGGAAGGCCGCCGACGCCGGTGACGGCGACCACCGCCAGCCCCGCGGCGAGGGTGGCGTGCACGGCCTGGGCGGCGATCAGCAGCGGCTTCGCCGGCAGCCGGTCGGCCAGCGCCCCGCCCCAGACGCTGAGCAGCAGCGTCGGCAGGGCCTGGAGCAGGACGGCCAGGCCCATCGAGGTCGCCGAGCGGGTCTGCGCTAGGACGTACCAGTTGACGCCGAGCACCTGCATCCAGGTCCCGATCACCGATACGAACCCCGCGCCGGCCCAGATCCGGTAGTTCCGGTGGCGCAGCGCGGCGAACGTGGCTCCGAGGGCCACGGCGGCCTCCCCGTTCCGACGACATGACAAAGCCGCACCACGGTCGGTGCGGCAGCCGCCAAGTCTCACCCCAGCTCAAACCTGTTTGCCGCATTCGTGAGCAGGTTCACCGGCTCGGCGGCGCCCCGAGGTGGGCACACCTCACCAGCCGGGTAGCCCCCGCCACGAACCGGACGGGGACGCCGAACACCCCGGCCCGGGACGGGTACGTCCGGACCGGGGTGTTCGGGTCGGGTGGAGCCCCGGGGTCAGCGGGCGGCGAGCGGCTGCCGGGCCGGGTCCACCGGGGCGGGCAGGGTGCCGACCCCGCCCAGGTACGAGTGGATCGCCGCGGCGGCGGCCCGCCCCTCGGCGATGGCCCAGACGATCAGCGAGGCGCCCCGGTGCATGTCGCCGGCGACGAAGACCCCGTCGGCGTCGGTCTGCCAGTCCGGCCGGGCGTCGACCGCGCCGCGGGCGTTGCGGGCCACCCCGAACTGGGTCAGCAGCGGCTGCTCCTCGGTGCCCTCGAAGCCGATCGCCAGCAGCACCAGGTCGGCCGGCAGCTCCCGCTCGGAGCCGGGCAGCGCGGTGACGATCCGCCGGCCGTCCCGCTTCTCCACGCTCACCTCGGCGATCCGGACGCCCTTGACCTGGCCGGTGCCGTCGTCGACGAACTCCTGCACCGCGACGGCGAAGACCCGCTCGCCGCCCTCCTCGTGCGCCGGGTAGTTGCGCAGCACCCACGGCCAGGTGGGCCACGGGTCGCGGTCGGCGTCCCGGCTGGTCGGCGGCTCCGGGTAGAGGTCGAGCTGGTGGACGCCGGCCGTGCCCTGCCGGTGGGCCACGCCGAGGCAGTCGGCGGCGGTGTCGCCACCACCGATGATCACCACGTGCTTGCCTGCCGCGTCGATCGGCGTGCCGTCGGGGAGCACGGCGAGGGCCGGCCGGCCCTCCCCGGCCGCGGCCACCACCCGGTTGGCGGCGACCAGGTGGGACATCGCCTGGTGCACCCCGCGCAGCTGCCGGCCCGGCGTCTCCGGGGTGTCCCGGCCCTGCAGCGCGCCGCAGGCCAGCAGCACCGCGTCGTGCTCGGCGCGCAGCTGCTCGGCGGTGACGTCGACGCCGACGTCGACCCCGGTGCGGAACCGCACGCCCTCGGCGGCGAGCTGGGCCAACCGCTTGTCGATGTGCTGCTTCTCCAGCTTGAAGTCGGGGATGCCGTACCGGAGCAGGCCACCCAGGGCGTCGTCCCGCTCGTACACCGTGACGGCGTGACCGGCGCGGGCGAGCTGCTGCGCGGCGGCGAGCCCGGCGGGCCCGGAGCCCACCACGGCGACCGACCGACCGGTCGGCGCCGGCACCGGGCGGGGCCGCAGCCCGCCGCGGGCCACCGCCGCGTCGGCGATCTCCACCTCGACCTGCTTGATGGTGACCGGTTCCCCGCCACCGATGCCGAGCACGCAGGCGGCCTCGCAGGGCGCCGGGCAGAGCCGGCCGGTGAACTCGGGGAAGTTGTTGGTGGCGTGCAGCGAGTCCACCGCGGCGTCCCAGTTGCCGGTGCGGACCAGGTCGTTCCAGTCCGGGATTCGATTCCCAAGAGGGCACCCGGCAGTGTCGCTCTGGCAGAACGGGATGCCGCAGTCCATGCACCGGGTCGCCTGCTCGCGGATCAGCTCCTCGCCGGCCGGCGGGTAGACCTCCCGCCAGTCGGAGATCCGCACCGGCACCGGGCGGCGCGCCGGCAGCCGCCGGTTGTAGCGCAGGAAACCGTTCGGGTCAGGCACGAGCCACCTCCTGGGCGGCCGCCCGCGGGGCGGGCGGCACCGGCATGGACGAAGCGGAAGGCGCCGACTGCGGTGTCGGGGCGGCGTGCGCCGCCAATGCGCTCATCACCGCGTCGTCGACGTCACGGCCGGCGGCTTCGGCGGCCCGCATGATCTCCAGCACCCGGCGGTAGTCCCGGGGCACCACGGCGGTGAACTCCTCCACCGCCTCCGGCCAACGCTTCAACAGCTCCTCGGCGACCGCCGAGTCGGTCTCGGCGAAGTGTCGCTGCACCAGCTCGTGCAGCCGGTCCCGCTCCTCGGCGCGCAGCGGCGACAGGTCGACCAGCTCGGCGTTGACCCGCGCCCGGTCGAGCCGCCAGACGAACGCGGTGCCGCCGGACATGCCGGCGGCGAAGTTGCGCCCGGTCTCGCCGAGCACCACCACCGTGCCGCCGGTCATGTACTCGCAGCCGTGGTCGCCGACGCCCTCGACAACGGCCACCGCGCCCGAGTTGCGCACCGCGAAGCGCTCCCCGACCCGGCCGCGCAGGAAGACCTCGCCGCCGGTCGCGCCGTACAGGATGGTGTTGCCGGCGATGATCTGGTCCTCGGCCCGATCCCCCGGCCCGGCCTCGCCGTCGACGAACGGCGCGGCGGTGTCCGGGCGGACGATGAGCCGGCCGCCGGAGAGGCCCTTGCCGACGTAGTCGTTGGCGTCGCCGTGCAGCCGCAGGGTTACCCCGCGCGGCAGGAACGCGCCGAACGACTGGCCGGCGGTGCCGTGCAGCAGGAACTCGATGGTGTCCTCCGGCAGGCCCGCGCCGCCGAAGCGGCGGGTCACCTCGCCGCCGAGCATCGCGCCGACGCTGCGGTGCTCGTTGCGCACCGCCACCTCGACCCGGACCGGCGTGCGGTCGCGCAGCGCCGGCTCGGCCAGCGCGATCAGCTCGTTGTCCAGGGCCAGCTCCAGGCCGTGGTCCTGGGCCCGGATCCCGCGCCGCGCGGCGTCCGCCGGCAGCTCCGGCAGCTCCGGCAGCTGGAGTACGGGCGACAGGTCCAGCCCGTGCCCCTTCCAGTGGTCGATCGCCGGGGTGAGGTCGAGCAGCTCGGTCTGCCCGATCGCCTCCTCGACGGAGCGGAAGCCCAGCTCGGCCAGGTAGCCGCGGACCTCCTCGGCGAGGAAGAGGAAGAAGTTCTCCACGAACTCCGGCCTGCCGTTGAACCGCTCGCGCAGCACCGGATTCTGGGTGGCGATGCCGACCGGACAGGTGTCCAGGTGGCAGACCCGCATCATCACGCAGCCCTCGACGATCAGCGGGGCGGTGGCGAAGCCGAACTCCTCCGCGCCGAGCAGCGCCGCGATGAGCACGTCCCGGCCGGTCTTGAGCTGGCCGTCGACCTGCACGGTGACCCGGTCGCGGAGCTTGTTGAGCAGCAGCGTCTGCTGCGCCTCGGCCAGGCCCAGCTCCCAGGGGGTGCCGGCGTGCTTGAGCGAGTTGAGCGGGGACGCGCCGGTGCCGCCGTCGTGGCCGGAGATCAGGATGACGTCGGCCTTCAGCTTGGCCACGCCCGCCGCGACGGTGCCCACGCCGACCTCGCTGACCAGCTTGACGTGCACCCGGGCGGCCGGGTTGACGCACTTCAGGTCGTGCACGAGCTGGGCGAGGTCCTCGATGGAGTAGATGTCGTGGTGCGGCGGCGGGGAGATCAGGCCGACGCCCGGGGTGGCGTGCCGGGTCCGGGCGATCCACGGCCAGACCTTGTTGCCGGGGAGCTGGCCGCCCTCGCCGGGCTTCGCGCCCTGGGCCATCTTGATCTGGAGGTCGTCGGCGTTGACCAGGTATTCGCTCGTCACGCCGAACCGGCCGCTGGCGATCTGCTTCACCGCGGATCGGCGGGCCGGGTCGTGCAGCCGGTCGACGTCCTCGCCGCCCTCGCCGGTGTTGGACTTGCCGCCGAGCCGGTTCATCGCGATGGCGAGGGTCTCGTGCGCCTCCGCCGAGATCGACCCGTACGACATGGCGCCGGTGGCGAACCGCTTGACGATCTCGCTGGCCGGCTCCACCTCGTCCAGCGGCACCGGCGGGCGCACCCCGGCACGCAGGGTGAACAGACCGCGCAGCGAACCCGCCTGCGCGGCCAGCTCGTCGACCTTGGCGGTGTACTGCCGGAAGACGTCGTACTGACGGCTGCGGGTGGCGTGCTGGAGCAGGAAGACCGTCTCCGGGTTGAACAGGTGCAGCTCGCCCTCGCGGCGCCACTGGTACTCGCCGCCGACCTCCAGCCGGTCGGAGCTCTCCGCGCCGGGGGCGGGCCAGGCCAGGGCGTGCCGGGCGGCCACCTCGGCGTGGATCTCGTTCAGCCCGATGCCGCTGATCTTGCTGGGGGTGCCGCGGAAGTAGCGCTCGACCAGCCGGGTGTCCAGGCCGACCGCCTCGAAGACCTGCGCGCCGCAGTACGACGAGACCGTCGAGATGCCCATCTTCGACATGATCTTCAGGACGCCCTTGCCGAGCGCCTTGACGTAGTTCCGGACGGCCTTGGCCGGCTCCATGCCGACCAGCGCGCCGGTGGAGATCATGTCCTCGACCGACTCGAAGGCCAGGTAGGGGTTCACCGCCGCCGCGCCGTAGCCGATCAGCACGGCCGCGTGGTGCACCTCCCGGCAGTCGCCGGACTCCACGATCAGCGCCACCTGGGTCCGCGTCTGCTCGCGGACCAGGTGCTGGTGCACCGCCGCGGTGAGCAGCAGCGACGGGATCGGCGCCAGGTCGGCGTTGGAGTCCCGGTCGGAGAGGACCAGGATGCGCACCCCGTCCTCGATCGCCTCGGAGACGTGCCGGCAGATCTCGGTCAGCCGGGCCTTGATGCCGGCGCCGCCGTCGCGGATCCGGTAGAGCCCGGAGACCCGGACCGCCTTGAAGCCGGGCAGGTCGCCGTCCTCGTCGATGGAGAGGATCTTGGCCAGCTCGTCGTTGTCGATCACCGGGTACGGCAGCACGATCTGCCGGCAGCTCGCCGGGCCCGGGTCGAGCAGGTTGCCCTCCGGCCCGATGGTCGAGGCAAGGCTGGTCACCAACTCCTCCCGGATGGCGTCCAGCGGCGGGTTGGTGACCTGGGCGAAGAGCTGGTGGAAGTAGTCGTAGAGCAGCCGCGGCCGGGTGGACAACGGGGCGATCGGGGTGTCCGTGCCCATCGAGCCGATCGGCTCCGCGCCGGCCCGGGCCATCGGCGCGAGCAGGATCTTCAGCTCCTCCTCGGTGTAGCCGAAGGTCTGCTGGCGGCGGCGGACCGAGTCGTGGGTGTAGACGATGTGCTCGCGCGGCGGCAGGTCACCCAGCTCGATCAGGCCGGCGTGCAGCCACTCGTCGTACGGCCGCTCGGCGGCCAGCTCGGCCTTGATCTCGTCGTCGGAGACGATCCGGTGGTTGACCGTGTCGACCAGGAACATCTTCCCCGGCTGGAGCCGCCCCTTGGCGACCACCCGGGCCGGGTCGAGGTCGAGCACACCCGCCTCGCTGCCGAGCACCACGAGCCCGTCCTCGGTACGCCACCAGCGACCGGGGCGCAGCCCGTTGCGGTCCAGCACCGCGCCGACGATCTCGCCGTCGGTGAAGGCGACCGAGGCGGGGCCGTCCCACGGCTCCATCAGGCTGGCGTGGAAACGGTAGAAGGCGCGCTTGTCGGCGCGCATGTCCAGGTCGTTCTCCCAGGCCTCCGGGATCATCATCAGCACCGCGTGCGGCAGGCTCCGGCCGGACAGGTGCAGCAGCTCCAGCACCTCGTCGAAGTTGGCCGAGTCGGAGGCGGCGGGGGTGCAGACGGGGAAGATCCGGCGGATGTTGCCGGGCAGGTTCGGGCTGCGCAGCAGCGCCTCGCGGGCCTGCATCCAGTTCCGGTTGCCGCGGATCGTGTTGATCTCGCCGTTGTGCGCGATGAACCGGTACGGGTGGGCCAGCGGCCAGGACGGGAAGGTGTTGGTGGAGAAGCGCGAGTGCACCAGGGCGATCGCGCTGACCACCCGGGAGTCGGTCAGCTCCGGGAAGTACGCCGGGAGCTGGTCCGGGGTGAGCATTCCCTTCCAGACCATGGTCCGCCCCGACAGCGACGGGAAGTACGCCGGCACGCCCCGCTCGGCGGTCTCCCGCTCGGCCTGCTTGCGCACGCAGAACGCCACCCGGTCCAGGTCCAGCCCGGCGAGCGGGGACCCGCCCGGGCCGGCCGGCGAGTCGGTCAGCCGGTGCGCGGCGAGGAAGAGCTGCCGGACCCGGGGCATCGCCGCGAGCGCGGTCTCGCCGAGGCCGCTCGGGTCGGTGGGTACGTCCCGCCAGCCGAGCACGTCGGCTCCCTCGACCAGGGCGTACTTCTCGATCACCCGGCGGGCGCGGGCCTCGGCGGCGTCGTCGTCGGGGAGGAAGACCAGGCCGGTCGCGTACTGGCCGGCGGGCGGCAGCGGGAAGTCGACCACGGCGCGCAGGAACGCGTCCGGCACCTGGATCATGATCCCGGCGCCGTCACCGGTGTTGTGCTCCGCGCCCCGGGCGCCCCGGTGGTCCAGCCGGCAGAGCGCGCCGAGACCGTTCGCGACAACCTCGTGCGACCGGCGTCCGTGCAGGTCCGCCACGAAGGCCACGCCGCACGCGTCGTGCTCCTGCGCGGGGTCGTAGAGGCCCGTCGCGGGCGGGGCCGACTGCGGGCTGAGAGGGTACGGAAAGGCCACCGGGCCTCCTGTCGTCACTCAGGTTGGATCATGGTCGGGACGACGTCGGCCCTTGTGGGTTTATTGAGTCTACGTTAGGGCGTGCCGCGCAAGGCCAGTTCGGATTGATCACACTTCCAGAATCTGGGACGTGTAGTCTCGCGCGGTGGATGTCGTACGCGCTGCGCTGTTCGACCGCTTGGAGACCTTCTACGACGCGGTGCCCCGCGACGGGGCCCGCACGGAGGAGTACGGCGCCCTGGTCCTCTTCGTCCGGGACGGCCTCGGCTGGCCGTTCTACGCCCGCCCCCGGCTCGACGCCACCACGCCACCGTCGCTGGCCGACGTGACCGCCGTCCGGACCCGCCAGCGGGAGCTCGGGCTGCCCGAAACGTTCGAGTGGGTGCACGAGGTCACCCCCGACCTGCTCGCGGTGGCCCGCTCCGCCGGGCTGAGCGTGCTGGAGGCGCCGCTGATGGTGCTCGACCCGGCCGGCCTGCCGGACCCGGGGACGCTCAGCGACGTACCGGTGCGGGTCCTCGACCCCGGCTCCCCCGGCTTCGCCGCCGACGTGGCGATCCGCCGGGCCGTCGCGGCGGTCGGGTTCTCGAACGGCGGCACCGCCCGTGGCGACGCCGGACCGGCGGAACGCGACGCGACGGTGGCCCGGCTCGACGTGGCCGCGCTCGAGGAGGAGGGCGCCCGGATCGCGGACGGCCGGCGGATCTCGGTGCTCGCGGAGACCGCCGACGAGGGGGCGCTGGCCAGCGGGATGGCGATGCGGGTCGGCGACGTCGCGGAGATCGCCGGGGTGGCCACCCTGCCGGTCGCCCGCCGCCGTGGCCTCGGCGCGGCGGTCACCGCCACCCTGGCCCGTGAGCTGCGCGCCGCCGGCACCGATCTGATCTTCCTCTCCGCCGGCAGCGAGGAGATCGCGCGGGTCTACCTGAGGGTCGGCTTCCGCCGCGTCGGCACCGCCTGCATCGCCGAACCGGCCGCCCTCATCGGCTGACCGGCCCCCCGAACCCGTCGTGGTGAGCGGAGGCGTCCGGGCTCAGGCGGGCGGGTGCCACTGGGCGGCGGCGGAGGCGGCGGTGCTGCGCAGCCGGGGGCTGATCGTGCCGAGGGCGGCGTCGCGGGCCCGCAGGGCCAGGCGGCCGCGGGTCTGCAGCACCGCGGACATCCGGCGGGTCTGCCGGACCATGGTCGCCGCGCGGGGGCGACGCAACCGGTCGTACGCCTGCACGGCGTCCGGCAGTCGCGACTCGCGCAGCAGCGAGGCGAGCGTGGCGGCGTCCTCAAAGGCGAGGCAGGCGCCCTGCCCGAGGTGCGGCGGCATGGCGTGCGCGGCGTCGCCGAGCAGCACCACGCCGCCCGGGCCGGCCGGGAAGCCGTACGCCCGGGGCAGCGGACGCAGCTCGCGGATCTCCTGCTGGACCAGGTCGGCGGGGTCGGTCGCGTCGAGCAGCTCGGCGATCGGCGCGGGCCAGCCGGCGTACCAGCGCTTGAGCAGGGCGAGCTGGGTCTCCGGCGGCTCGGGGCGGGGCGCCCCCGCGGCGGTGGCCACCCAGTAGATGCCGCCCCGGCTGGAGCCGCCCGCCGTGCCCCGCTCACCGAGCGAGGCGGCCACGAAGCGATAACCGGCGCCCAGCGTCTCCCCGCCCACGGGCTGGTCGGCGGGGAGCTTCGGCGCCCGGTACCAGGGGATCACCGCGCGCCAGGCGGCGCAGCCGGAGCTGACCACCCCCGCTTCCGGGGCGAGCTGGCGGCGGATCTCGCTGTCGGTGCCGTCGGCGGCGACCACCAGGTCCGCCTCGACGGTGTGCCGGCCGTCGCCGACCGCCGGGCGTTCGCCGGGGACCGCGCGGACCGTCCGGACGGCCACCCCGGTCCGCAGCTCGACCCGGTCACCGAGGCCGGCGATCAGCGCGTCGTGCAGGTCCTCCCGGTGCACCACCACCGGCATCCGCTCCGCCGGCGTCGCGCGGGGCTGCACCAGCCAGTGCCCGTCCGGACGGCGGACGCCGCCGTCGGCCAGCGGCGTGGCGATCGCGTCCAGGCCCGCGCCGAGGCCCAGGGCGCGCAGCGCGCGTACCCCGTTGGGCCAGAGCACGAGGGCGGTCGGTTCCGGGCGGACCCGGTCGGCCCGTTCGAGGAGGCTGACCCGCCACCCGGACCGGGCCAGCGCGCCGGCCGCCGCCAGCCCGCCGAGCCCGGCGCCGACCACCACCGCGGTACGCATCGCCGCCCCGCTCAGCTGTCCCGGTCGGCGGGGCGGGCGCCGGCCGCGCCGGCCCGGTCGTCCGGCTCGGTCCGCTCGTCCGACTCGGCCCGGTCGTCCGGCTCAGTCCGCTCGGCCCGGTCGTCCGACTCGGCCCGGTCGTCGGGGTCCGCGACGGCCGTGCCGTCGCCCTCGGTCCCGTCCTCGGGCGTGGTCTCCGTCGGCTCGTCGGGCACCGCGCCGGTCTCCTGGTACGCGCGGAACTGCTCCTCGCTGACCACCCGGTAGCCCTCCGGCGCGACCGCCCGCGGCCCGGCCTCCCGGGCGGAGAGGTCGACCTGCGACACGTCGCCGCCCGCTGGCGGGACCGGCGTCGCCGGCGTGCCGACCGGGATGAGGTACTCCCGCGGGCCGCGGACCCGGAGGAAGTAGATCAGCGCGCCGAGGAAGACCAGCGCCGCGGTCCAGACGTTGAGCCGCAGGCCGAGGATGTGGTTCGCCTCGTCGGTGCGCATCAGCTCGATCCAGAACCGGCCCACGGTGTAGCCCATCACGTAGAGCGCGAACGCCCGGCCCTTGCCGAGCCGCAGCTTCCGGTCGAGGACGAGGACCAGCGCGGCGACGCCGATGTTCCAGAGCGCCTCGTAGAGGAAGGTCGGGTGGTAGAGCCCCGGCAGGAGGACCGCGTTGCCGGCGTCGTCACGCAGCGCGTGCCCGGGGTTGTCCGGGTCCATCACGTGGACCTCGAGCCCCCAGGGCAGGGAGGTGCGGCCGCCGTACAGCTCGTTGTTGAACCAGTTGCCGAACCGGCCCACGGCCTGGGCCAGCGGCAGGCCCGGCGCCAGCGCGTCGGCGACCACGGCGAACGGGATGCCGAGCTGCCGGGCGGCGATCCAGGCGCCGAGCGCGCCACCGGCGACGGCGCCCCAGATGCCGAGACCGCCCTCCCAGATGGCGAACGCTTTGAGCGGCTGCCCGTCGGCGCCGAAGTACTTCTCAGGCGAGGTGATGACGTGGTAGATCCGGGCGCCGATGATGCCGGTGGGCACCGCCCAGACGGCGATGTCGAGCACCGCGCCCGGTGCGACGCCGCGCTGGCGCAGCCGACGCTCGGTGACCAGGCAGGCCACCACGATGCCGACGATGATGCAGAGGGCGTACGCCCGGATCGGAACCGGTCCGAGCTGCCAGACGGCGGTGCTGGGGCTGGGCAGGGCCGCCAGGGGGGTCATCGGGGCGTGGGTCACGGGTGCACACGCTACCGGTGCGGGCCGGCTCCGCGGCACCCCGGTCCGGTCGGCTTCGCCGGCCGGCTGACTTCTGGTTTGCGCGGTCGTAGGCTCTTTGTCCATGAGCGCGCTCACCTGGGCGGTCGCGGCGGTCGTCAGCGACGACGCCGGTCGGGTGCTGCTCTGCCGGCAGGGCCGGGGCGAGCGACGCTGGGGGCTACCCGGCGGGCGGCTGCGCCGGGACGAGAGCCCCGCGGCGGCGGTGCTCCGGAACATCCACGCGGAGACCGGCTGGGAGATCCGGGTCGTCGACCTGGTGGGCCTCTACCGGCTCGGCGACCCGAGCGCTCCGCCGCCCGCCGCGGGCCGGTGTGGGCCGCTGCCGGACGTGCTGGTGCACGTCTTCCGCGCCCGGGTGACCGGCGGGACGCCGACGGGAGACCCGGTGGGCGGCTGCCACCTGGGCTGGCACGCCCCGGCCGAGCTGCCGAACGCCGTCACCCCGATCACCCGGGCGGCCGTCGCCGACGCGCTGGCCGGCCGGTCTGGGGTGCTGCGGGACGCCGGGCGGGAGCTGGCCCGACCGGCGGCCGCCCCGTCCGCCGTCGGGGGCGACGGAGGTCCCGGCGGGCGAGGCCAGGGCGGCGACCTCGTCGCGCCCGGGCAACGTCCCGAGCCGGACGACACCCCGATCGCCCGACGCTGAGCCCTCGCCGCCCGCGTTGCCGCCGTCGCCGCCGCCGTCGCCGTCGTCGCTGTCGCCGCCGTCGTCGCTGTCGCCGCCGCCATCGCCGTCGTCGCTGTCGCTGTCGCCGCCGTCGTCGCCGTCGCCGTCGCCTATGCCCGGCGCCCCCTATGAAGCTGATGTCGCAAACGATTCAACGGGCAGCCAGCTCGCCGTCCAGCTCAAGATCCGCACAGTTTCTCGCAAGGAGTGAGCTCGGCGCGGGAAAGCCGCTCTTCCCCGGAAGCTGCGGCCTCGTCACGGGCCTGCGCCGTGCGGGCAGCGCGGTGCGGGGGTGCGCTGCGGACCTGACTGCGGGGCCGCACGGGGCGTGGAACGCCGGCCGTGCGGACGCGGCTGGTTCCGAGCGACACCACCGGAAGGGTGCGCACCCCTGGCGGCGCCGGCCGGGCTGAGTCATCTGCGACATCAGCTCCGTAGCGTCCGTCAGCGAATACCGCCGTCGGGGCGCGGCGGGACGAAGCAGGGCCCGACCGGGCCCGCGGGAGCGGCACGCCGCGCCGGCCCGTCCGAGGTCGGCGGACCGGGATTCGCCGGACCAGGGTTCAGCGGAGCGGGCTGCGGACGCCCTCGGCCAGCTCGGCGCTGAGCGTACGCAGCGCGGCCAGGCCGGCGGCCTGGTCCGGCGCGTCGAGCAGGCAGCGGACCAGCGCGCTGCCGACGATGACGCCGTCGGCGTACCCGGCGACCGTGCCGGCCTGCGCGCCGGTGCCCACGCCCAGCCCCACGCCGACCGGCAGGTCGGTGACCTCGCGCAGCCGGGAGACCAGGATCGGCGCGGCGTCGGAGGTCTGCGCGCGGGCGCCGGTGACGCCCATGATCGCGGTGGCGTAGACGAAGCCCCGGCAGTGCTCCACGGTCATCTTCAGCCGCGCGTCCGTGGAGGACGGGGAGACCAGGAACGTCCGGTCCAGGCCGTGCGCGTCGGAGGCGGCCAGCCACTCGTCGGCCTCGTCCGGGATCAGGTCCGGGGTGATCAGGCCGGTGCCGCCGGCGGCGGCGAGGTCCCGGGCGAAGGCGTCCACGCCGTACTGCTCGATCGGGTTCCAGTAGGTCATGGTGACCACCGGCGCGCCGGTGGCGGCGACCGCCTCGACGATGCGCAGCGTGTCCGCGGTGCGCACGCCGCCAGCCAGGGCGATGTCGCTGGCCTTCTGGATCACCGGACCGTCCATCACCGGGTCGGAGTACGGGATCTCCACCTCGATGACGTCCACGCCCGCCTCGACCATCGCGGTCATCGCGGCGATGCTGCCCTCGACGGTCGGGAACCCGGCCGGCATGCAGCCGACCAGCACGGCCCGCCCGTCGGCGCGGGCCTTGTCGAAGGCCACCCCGATCCGGCTCACGATCTCACTGCTCCTTGGTCGAGGATGCCGAAGTACTCGCCGGCGGTGTGCACGTCCTTGTCACCCCGGCCGGAGAGGTTGACCACGATGACCGGCTCCCGGCCCAGCTCGGCGGCGAGCGTCGGGGCGATCTTCAGCGCTCCGGCCAGCGCGTGCGAGCTCTCGATCGCCGGGATGATCCCCTCGGTGCGGCAGAGCAGCTCGAACGCGGCCATCGCCTCGGTGTCGGTCACCGGCGCGTAGCTGGCCCGGCCGCTGTCGTGCAGCCAGGCGTGCTCGGGGCCGACGCCCGGGTAGTCCAGCCCGGCCGAGATCGAGTGCGACTCGATGGTCTGGCCGTCCTCGTTCTGGAGCACGTACGTCCGGGTGCCGTGCAGCACGCCGGCGGTGCCGCCGGTGATGCTGGCCGCGTGCCGGCCGGTCTCGACGCCCTCGCCGCCGGCCTCGAAGCCGTACAGCCGGACGTCGGTGTCGGGCACGAAGGCGTGGAAGATGCCGAGCGCGTTGGAGCCACCGCCGACGCAGGCGGCGACCGCGTCCGGCAGCGCGCCGGTCAGGTCGAGGCACTGCTGGCGGGCCTCCTCGCCGATGCCCCGGACGAAGTCCCGGACCATCTCCGGGAACGGGTGCGGGCCGGCGGCCGTGCCGATCAGGTAGTGGGTGTCGTCGACGTTGGCGACCCAGTCCCGCATCGCCTCGTTCATCGCGTCCTTGAGGGTCCGCGAGCCGGTGGTGACCGGGACGACGGTGGCGCCGAGCATCCGCATCCGGGCCACGTTGAGCGCCTGCCGCTGGGTGTCCACCTCACCCATGTAGACCACGCAGTCGAGGTCGAACAGGGCCGCGGCGGTGGCGGTGGCCACGCCGTGCTGGCCGGCGCCGGTCTCCGCGATCACCCGCTTCTTGCCCATCCGCCTGGTGAGCAGGGCCTGACCGAGCACGTTGCGGACCTTGTGCGCGCCGGTGTGGTTCAGGTCCTCCCGCTTGAGCAGGATCCGCGCGCCCGCCTTGGCGGAGAACCGCTCGGCGGAGTAGAGCAGCGAGGGGGTGCCGGCGTAGTCGCGCAGCAGGGCGTCGAACTCGGCGAGGAACGCCTCGTCGGTCATCGCCTTCCGGTACGCCGCGTCGAGCTCGTCAAGGGCCGCGACCAGCGCCTCCGGGACGAACCGGCCGCCGAACCGACCGAAGTGGCCGGCGGCGTCGGGGACCTGGCCGGCCGGGGCGGACGCGTTGACGCTCATCGCGGTGTCCTCTCGCTGCGGACTCTCCCCGGCGCGGGTCAGCGCACCGGGCGGGGCGTGGCCGGGTGGTTGCCGGCGTTGACCAGCTCGGCGACCGCCTCGCGGGGGCTCTTCTGGGTAACCAGGCCCTCGCCGACCAGGACCGCGTCGGCGCCCGCCGAGGCGTACCGGATGAGGTCGTGCGGGCCGCGCACGCCGGACTCGGCGATCTTGACGACGCTGCTGGGCAGGCCGGGCGCGATCCGCTCGAACACCGAGCGGTCGACCTCCAGGGTACGCAGGTCACGGGCGTTGACCCCGATCACCTGCGCGCCGGCCTCCAGGGCCCGGTCGGCCTCCTCCTCGGTGTGCACCTCGACCAGCGCGGTCATCCCGAGCGACTCGATCCGCTCCAGCAGCCCGACGAGGGCGTTCTGCTCCAGCGCGGCGACGATCAGCAGCACCAGGTCGGCGCCGTGGGCCCGCGCCTCGTGCACCTGGTAGCTGGAGACCACGAAGTCCTTGCGGAGCACCGGGACGTTCACCGCGGCCCGCACGGCGGCCAGGTCGTCGAGCGACCCGCCGAACCAGCGGCCCTCGGTCAGTACGCTGATCGCCCGGGCGCCACCGGCGGCGTAGTCGCCGGCCAGGTCGGCCGGGTCGGCGATCTCCGCCAGCCGCCCCTTGGACGGCGACGAGCGCTTCACCTCGGCGATCACGGCCACCCCGGGCCGGCGCAGGGCCGCGTACGCGTCCAGCGGCGGCGGCGCGGCCGCGGCGAGCTCCCGGATCCGCTCCAGCGGAACCTGCTCCTGCCGTCGGGCCACGTCCTCCCGGACGCCGGCCAGGATCTCGTCGAGCACGCTTACGGACGCCGCCGAACCGGCCTCGTCCCCCTCCGCGTGCGCATGCTCAGCAGTCACCAACGGACTCCCCTCTCCGGGTGTCATGGGCCGATGCTAGGGGGCGCCACCTGGCCACGAGTGCCCGGGGGTATGGCGCTCCTCACGAAATGGGCTGTGGCATGATGCCGGACTTCCGGTGAACGGAGTGTCACGTAGCGCCACGATGCCCATCGACCGGCGTCACCTCCGTCCCGGGCCCTCGTCGACCGCCCATAGATCGCCGCCCATGCTCCATCTCACCATGGCCGGACCCGGGGCGCATAACGACGATGCCGGTCGATGTTGTGACCAAGCTCAAGGACGAACGGCCCTGTCCAGGTCGTCCCCTCGAAGGCACAGTTGACCTGGCCTTCACGGCCGCGAAACGTGAGCCGGGCAGCATCTTCCTCGGGCAGACTCGATGAGGCGTCCGCCAACCTTCGCCAACGATCTCGTGCGGGGTGACCATGAGCACCAACGGGCCGAGCCCGACCATCGGACTGACCACCATCTCCCGGACCGTCGCCTCGCTCGCCGTCGGCGTGGTGCACACCCTCGAACGGGCGGTGGTCGGCGACGGCCGGATGCGGACCGCGCGCGGCAACGCCTGGGAGGCGGTCTGCGCCGACCGGGCCCGCGCCGAGCAACGCCGGGAGCTGGACCGCCTGGTCGCCGAGCTGGCCGCCGCCCGGGCCGCCGCGCGGGAGCGCCGCGAGGTGCGCCAGCCGCAGTCGGTCAACTGACCGTCGGGTCCTCACCCCGGTCCAGCGCGTCCCAGGCGTCCCGGGTGCCCCGCCCGACCGCCGGGCCGTCCGTCGCCGGCTGCTCCGCCGCGCGGACCGGCCGCTCGTAGCGGGCCCCCATCGCCGGCCAGTCGCCACCGCGCAGCGCGGTGACCAGGCCGCCGGCCGCGGCGATCAACCCGCCGACCAGGCAGAGCGCCGGCCACTGCCGGCTGACCCCGCCGTCGAAGGCGGCCGTCAGGCCGTACCCGCCGCCGGCCGCCACGGCCAGACCGAGCAGGGTCAGCAGCCCGCCCAGCAGGCGCCGGACCCGGCCCCGGGTGGCGAGCACCGCGCCACCGCCGGCCAGCGCGACCAGCGCCAGCGCGGAGAGCCAGGGCAGCAGGTCCCCGCCGGTGCGGGCGTGCCGGGCCGGCGGCAGCGACCCGCGGGGGGTCAGCTCGACCGACCAGGTCCGGGTCGCCGCCCAGCAGGCCAGGCCCGCGCCGGCCAGGCAGAGCAGCACCGCGTACGTCAGCTCGCGCCGCCGCCGCGCGACCGGCCTGCCGGCCGGAGCGGTGGCCGACGGGTGGTTGGCGGCGGGTTCGGGCGCGGCGCTCATCGGGCCGGCCGGAGGGTCTCGGCGGCGGCGATCGCGGCGAGCACCGCGGCGGCCTTGTTCCGGGTCTCCTGGTCCTCGGCGGCGGGATCGGAATCGGCCACCACGCCCGCCCCGGCCTGGACGTACGCCCGCCCGTCGCGGATCAGCGCGGTGCGGATGGCGATCGCCATGTCCAGGTCGCCGCCGAAGCCGAAGTAGCCGACCGTGCCGCCGTAGAGGCCCCGCCGCACCGGCTCCAGCTCCTCGATGATCTCCATGGCCCGCACCTTCGGCGCGCCGGAGAGGGTGCCGGCCGGGAAGGTCGCGGCGAGCGCGTCGAAGGCCGTCCGGTCCTCCCGCAGCTCCCCCACCACGGTGGAGACGATGTGCATGACGTGGCTGTACCGCTCGATGGTGGCGAACTCCGGCACCTCGACGGTGCCGGGCCGGCAGACCCGGCCCAGGTCGTTGCGGCCCAGGTCGACCAGCATCACGTGCTCGGAGCGTTCCTTCGGGTCGGCGAGCAGCTCGGCGGCGAGCCGGGCGTCGGCCTCCGGGGTGCCGCCGCGCGGTCGGGTACCGGCGATCGGATGCAGCAGCGCCCGCCGCCGGCCGTCCGCGCCGGTGCTGACCTTCAGGTGCGCCTCGGGCGAGGAGCCGACGATGTCGAAGCCGTCGAAGCGCAGCAGGTACATGTACGGGCTGGGGTTGGTGGTGCGCAGCACCCGGTAGACGTCCAGCGGGTCGGCGTGGGTCTCCCGCTCGAAGCGCTGGGCGAGCACGATCTGGAAGCACTCGCCGGCCCGGATCGCCTCCTTCGCCGCCTCCACCGCCTTCGGGTACCCGCCGTCCGGGGTGCGGCTGACCACCTCGCCCGCGGGCGGCCGGTCGACCGTCGAGATCATGGGCGGAATCGGTCGGGACAGCGCGGTGGTCATCGCGTCGAGCCGCCCCACCGCGTGGTGGTACGCCGCCGCGACCAGCGGCGCCCGGTCCGGCGCGTCCGCCGGCGGCAGGATCGCGTTGGCGACCAGGATCGCCGAGCCGTCGTAGTGGTCGAGCACCACCAGGTCGGTGGCGAGCATCATGCCCAGCTCGGGCACGCCGAGGTCGTCCTCGGTCAGCTCGGGCAGCCGCTCGAAGCGGCGGACCAGGTCGTACCCGAGATAGCCCACCATGCCGCCGGTCAGCGGCGGCATGCCGCTGGCCGGGTCCCAGGCCGGCCCGGCGAGGGCCGCGACGGTCTCCCGCAGCACCCGGACCGGGTCCCCGTCGACGGGCAGGCCGGCCGGGGGCTCGCCGGTCCAGACCGCGGCGCCGTCCCGTTCGGTCAGCGTGGCGCTGCTGCGGACGCCGATGAAGGAGTACCGGGACCAGGCCATCCCGGCCGAGCCGACGCCCTGCTCGGCCGACTCGAGCAGGAAGGTGCCGGGGCCGCCGGCGAGCTTGCGGTAGACCCCGACCGGGGTCTCCGCGTCGGCGAGCAGCCGCCGGGTGACCGGGACGACCCGCCAGCGGGCCGCCAGGTCGGTGAAGGTCGCCTCGTCCGGGCTGACCGCGCCGTCGGTCATGAGGTCGCCTCCGGGGCGGTCACCGGCAACTCGGTGAAGAAGCAGGTCCGGTGCCCGGTGTGGCAGGCCGCGCCGACCTGGTCGACGCTCACCAGCAGGGCGTCGCCGTCGCAGTCCAGCGCGACCGAGCGGACGTGCTGGTGGTGGCCGGAGGTGGCGCCCTTGACCCAGTACTCCTGCCGGCTGCGCGACCAGTAGGTGGCCCGGCCGGTGGTGAGGGTGCGGTGCAGCGCCTCGTCGTTCATCCAGGCGACCATCAGCACCTCGCCCGTGTCGTGTTGGCGCACCACCGCGGCCACCAGGCCGTCGGGGGTGCGGCGCAACCGGGCGGCGATGGCCGGGTCGAGCCGGGACGAGCGGACCGGGCCGGGGGCCGCGGGTTCGCCGGACGTGGCGTGGGCGCCGGTCAGCGGCGCGTCAGTGGCGGGCACAGTGACCCATTGTCCCGCACGCGGTGCCGGGACCGGCGCCGCGTCCCGACCGTCGGGCGCGGCGGGCGCGACGGCTGGCTGGTGTCCGGTGGCAGGGCTAGTGCCCGACGGTTCGCATTCCTGCCGCGGTGTACCTTTCCCCGACCACCGCCCCGGCCGGCACCGCGTCGCGGAGCCGGGCCTGCTGCTCCGGAGCGAGCTTGATGTCGGCCGCCGCCGCGTTCTCCTCCAGGTAGCGAACCCGCTTGGTGCCCGGGATCGGCAGGATGTCCTCGCCCTGGGCCAGCAGCCAGGCGAGCGCCGCCTGGGCCGGCGTGCAGCCGATCTCTCCAGCCACCGCCCGGACCGCCTCGACCAGGCGCAGGTTGGCGTCGAGGTTGCCGTCGGCGAACCGCGGCACGTTCCTCCGCCAGTCGTCCTCGGCCAGCTGGTCGCGACCGGTGATCGCCCCGGTGAGCAGCCCCCGCCCCACCGGCGAGTACGCCACCAGCGACACGCCCAGCTCCCGGCAGGTCGCCAGCATCTCGCCCTCGACGTCCCGGCTGAACAGCGAGTACTCCATCTGCACCGCGGAGATCGGGTGCACCGCGTGCGCGGCCCGCAGGGTCGCCGGGCTGACCTCGGAGAGCCCGATCAGCCGGACCTTGCCGGCCGCCACGAGGTCGGCCATCGCCCCGACGGTCTCCTCGATCGGGGTTTCCGGGTTGCGCCGGTGCAGGTAGTACAGGTCGATGCTCTCCACCCCGAGCCGGCTCAGCGACGCATCGCAGGCCTCCCGGGTCCAGGCGGCGCTGCTGTCCACGAAGGCGCCCGGGGTGCCGGTGCCGCCGAAGCTGTCGCCGGTGGTGCGGTTGCCGAACTTGGTGGCCAGGAAGACCTCGTCCCGGCGGGACCGCACCACCGGGGCGAGCAGCCGCTCGTTCGCGCCGAAGCCGTACATGTCGGCGGTGTCCAGGTGGTTGACGCCGAGGTCGAGGGCGCGGTGCAGGGTCCGCGTCGACTCGGCGTCGTCCCCCGGGCCGTACGCGAAGCTCATCCCCATGCAGCCCAGGCCGATCGCCGAGACCTCAGGCCCCGTGGCACCCACTCGTCGCCGGATCATGCGCTCTCCTCCTCCGCCCTGCGGTACGCGTCGATCTTGTAGTCGAGCACCTTCAGGTCCTCCTCCAGTTCGGCCATCCGGGCCAGCACCCGGGCCCGGTGCGCCTCGAAGAGCGCCCGCCGGGCGCCGAGCGTCCGATCGCCCTGGCGGGCCAGCTCGGCGTACCGGCGCATGTCCCGGACCGGCATCCCGGTCCGGCGCAGCCGGGTGAGCAGGAGCAACCAGTTGACGTCGCCCTCGGTGTAGCGCCGCCGGCCGGCGGAGTCCCGGCCGACCGGGGCGACCAGCCCCTCCTGCTCGTACCAGCGCAGCGTGTAGGTGGTCAGGCCGACCCGTTCCGCCGCCTCACCGACGGTGAGGCTCATTTCCCGCGTGCTGATGTCCACGCCCCCCAGGCTCCCAGTTGGAGCGCACTCGAAGTCAACCGTTGCGCGCGGGGGGACAATTCATCTACCGTTGAGTTCAACGGATGATGAGTTTTGGAGGCGGGCGATGGAGGACGCGGTGGTGGTCCGTGACCTGGTCGTCGACCGGGGACGCAGGCGGGTGCTCCAGGGCATCAGCTGCGCGGTGCCCCGCGGCGCGGTCACCGGGCTGCTCGGGCCGAGCGGCAGCGGCAAGACCACGCTGATGCGGGCACTGGTCGGGGTGCAGACCGTCAGGTCGGGCACGGTCACCGTGCTCGGCCGGCCGGCAGGTGCGCCGGAGCTGCGCCGCCGGGTCGGCTACCTGACCCAGGCGTCCAGCATCTACGCCGACCTGACCGTGCGGGAGAACGCCCGCTACTTCGCCGCCCTGCACGGCCGCGGCCACGCCGAGGCCGACCGGGCGGTCGCCGACGTCGGGCTGGCCGACGCCGCCGGGCAACTCGTCGGCACCCTCTCCGGCGGTCAGCGCAGCCGGGCCTCGCTGGCCTGCGCCCTGGTCGGCGATCCCGAGCTGGTCGTCCTCGACGAGCCGACCGTCGGCCAGGACCCGGTGCTCCGGGCCGACCTGTGGGCCCGGTTCCACGAAATGGCCGCGGCCGGGACGACGCTGCTGGTGTCGAGCCACGTGATGGACGAGGCGGCCCGCTGCGACCGGCTGCTGCTCATCCGGGAGGGCCGGCTGATCGCCGACGACACCCCGGACGCGGTCCGCGCCGCCACCGGCGTCAACGACCTGGAAGAGGCTTTCCTGCGACTGATCAGGGCGAGCGAGGCGGGCCAGCGGCACGCCGGACGGGAGGCATCGTGAGTCCCCGAATCCTGGCCGCGACGACCGGCCGCATCCTGCGCCAGCTCAGGCACGACCGGCGCACCGTCGCCCTGCTGGTGGTGCTGCCGACCGTGCTGCTCACCCTGGTCTACTTCATGTACGTCGACCAGCCGACCCCGCCGGGGCAGCCCGCGGTCTTCGACCGGGTGGCGCTGATCATGCTGGGCTTCTTCCCGTTCATCATCATGTTCCTGGTGACCAGCATCGCCATGTTGCGGGAGCGCACCACCGGCACCCTGGAGCGGCTGCTCACCACCCCGCTGGGCAAGCTCGACCTGCTCTTCGGCTACGGCATCGCGTTCGGGCTCGCCGGCGCGGTCCAGGCGACCATCGCCTCGTCGGTCGCGTACTGGGTGTTCGACCTGGACACCGCCGGCAGCATCGGGCTGGTGGTGCTGATCTCGGTCGTCAACGCCGTGCTGGCGGTGGCCCTGGGACTGTTCTGCAGCGCCTTCGCCCGCACCGAGTTCCAGGCGGTGCAGTTCCTGCCGGTCGTGGCGGTGCCGCAGCTGCTGCTCTGCGGGCTGTTCGTGCCCCGCGGCGAGATGGCCGGCTGGCTCCAGGCGGTCAGCGACGTGCTCCCCCTGTCGTACTCGGTCGAGGCCTTGCAGGAGGTCGGCCGGCACGTCGACCCGACCGCCACCATGTGGCGGGACCTGGCGGTGGTGGCCGGCGCGGCGGTCCTGGCGCTGGTGCTCGCCGCGGCCACCCTGCGGCGGCGCAGCGGATGATGGCCCGGCGGACCGGCCGCCGGCCCGGCAACCCGAACACCCGGCAGGCGATCCTCGCGGCGGCCCGGACGGCGTTCGCGGAGCGCGGCTTCGACGCCGCCTCGATCCGTGGCATCGCCACCGCCGCGGGGGTCGACCCCGCCCTGGTGCACCACTACTTCGGCACCAAGGAGGAGCTGTTCCGGGCCACCATGGAGGTGCCGATCGATCCGGCGCAGCTGCTGCCCGGCGTGCTGGCCGGAGGTCGGGAGGGGGTCGGGGAACGGCTGGTCCGGACCTTCCTCGACGTCTGGGACTCCCCCGCCGGCACCCCGGCGGTCGCCCTGCTCCGCTCGGCGGTCAACAACGAGTGGACCGCCCGGCTGATGCGCGAGTTCCTGGTCACCCAGGTGCTCCGCCGGGTGCTGGACCACCTCGACATCGACCCGGCCGAGCTGCCGCTGCGCGGCTCGCTGGTGGCCACCCAGATGCTCGGCCTGGCGATGACCCGGTACGTCGTCCGACTGGAGCCGGTCGCCTCCGCCGACCCGGAGACCCTGGCCGCCGCGATCGGCCCGACCGTGCAGCGCTACCTCACCGGCGACGTCTCCGCCTGACCGGCTGACGGCTGGCGGCTGATGGCTCGCGGCTGGCGGCTGATGGCTGACGTCACCCACGGTGACCGCACCGGCGGCGAACGTGCCGGTGAGCGATATGCCTCTCTGTCATATTTATGCCTGTCAGGTATATCGCTCACCGGGCATACAGCCGCCGGCGCAGGTGGGGACATGCCGGCAGCGCCGCCAGCGCCGCCCGCCGAGGATCGCAACCGCGAGCGATGCGACGGCGCCGGAGGCGGGCCGGCGCTGCCGGGACGCGTCTCCTACCGGGTCTGCTCCAGCCAGGATGCGTAGAGCAGCCCGTAGATCGACTCGGGGTCCCGGACCAGCTCGTCGTGTGGGCCGCGCTGCACGACGCGGCCCCGGTCCACCACGATCACCTCGTCGGCGGCCTGCGCGGTGGAGAGCCGGTGGGCGATGGCCAGCGTGGTCCGGCCGCGGGTGACCGCGTCCAGGGTGCGCTGGAGGCGTACCTCGGTGGCCGGGTCGACCGCGCTGGTCGCCTCGTCGAGCACCAGCAGGTCGGGGTCGGCGACGTACGCCCGGGCGAGCGCGACGAGCTGCCGCTCCCCCACGCTGAGCGC
Organism: Micromonospora kangleipakensis; assembly: GCF_004217615.1. NCBI lineage: Bacteria > Bacillati > Actinomycetota > Actinomycetes > Micromonosporales > Micromonosporaceae > Micromonospora > Micromonospora kangleipakensis. The sequence continues at coordinate 6,126,065 of NZ_SHLD01000001.1, forward strand.
CTCGCCGCGCTCGCCGACCGGGGTGTCCAGCCCCGCCGGCAGCCCGTCCAGCCAGTCGGCCAGGCCCAGCTCGGTGAAGGCGGCGGTGAGCTGCTCGTCGGCCAGCTCGGGCCGGACGAAGCGGACGTTCTCCCCGACGGTGGCGTCGAAGAGAAAGCCGTCCTGCGGCACCATCACCACCCGCGAGCGCAGCGAGTCGAACCGGACCTGCCGCAGCGGCACCCCGGAGAGCAGCACCTCGCCGGCGGTCGGGTCCATCAGCCGGGTGAGCAGCTTGGCGAAGGTGGTCTTGCCGCTGCCGGTCTCGCCGACCACGGCCACCCGGCTCTTCGCCGGGATCTCCAGGCGGACGTCGTGCAGCACCGGCGGGCCGCCCGGGTAGGCGAAGGTCACCCCGGCGAAGCGGATGTCCAGCGGGCCGGGCGGCAGCTCCCGCCCCTGCGTGCCCGGGTCGGCCACGTCCGGGGCGACGTCCAGCACGTCCAGCACCCGGCGCCAGCCGGCGATCGCGTTCTGCGCCTCGTTGAGCACCTCGGTGGCGATCTGCACCGGCTGGATGAAGAGCGTCACCAGGAACAGGAACGCGGTCAGCTGACCGATCGACAGGGTGCGGTCGACGCCCAGGGTCACCCCGACGACGACCACGCCGGCCAGCGCCAGGCCGGCCGCCAGCTCCCCCACCGAGCTGCCCAGGATGCTGATCCGGATGGCCCGCTGCTGGGCCTGCCGCTGCCCCTCGATCGCCGCGTCCAGCCGCCGGGCCGTCCGCCCGGCGATCCCGTACGCCCGGATCACCGGAGCCCCCACGACGCTCTCCGCGATGGTGCCGAGCAGCGTGCCCATCCGCTGCCGGACCAGGCCGTACGCGCCGGCGAGGCGGCGCTGCAGCAGCCGGATCACCAGCACCGCCGGGGCGAAGGCGACGAGCACCACCAGGGTGAGCTGCCAGGAGTACGCCAGCATGACGATCGTGGTGACCACCAGCTGACCGAGGTTGACGATCAGGATCACGCCGCCCCACTGGAGGAACGTGGTGATCTGGTCGACGTCGCTGGTCACCCGGGACACCAGCGAGCCCCGCCGCTCGGACTGCTGGTGCAGCATGGACAGGTCGTGCACGTGCCGGAACGCCCGGGTCCGCACCCCGGCCAGGGCGGTCTCGCTGACCGTGAAGAGCCGCCGCATCATCAGGTAGCCGCAGGTGGTGGTGATCACCAGCACGGCCGCGGTGACGGCGACCACCCGCCACACCACGCCGAGGTCCAGGCCGCCGACGATGCCGTGGTCGATGCCGCGCTGGACGGCGACCGGGACGGCGACCCGCCCGATCATGTAGGCCAGCGCCAGCGCCACGGTGCCGGCCAGCCCGGTCTTCAGCTCCGGGGAGAGCGCCAGCCCCCGCCGCAGCGTCCGCCAGGTCGACTCGGCCTCCTGCTCCGGCTCCTTGGTGGTGGTACTCACCGGTCAACCTCGATTTCCAGGCCGGAGGTCAACGGTGTGACCTCGTCGTACGTCCGGGGCTGCTCGCGGTCGTGCTCCGCCTGCTCGTACGCGGTGACCAGGTCGGCGTAGCCGGGGACGGTGGCCAGCAGCTCGAGGTGGGTGCCCCGGGCCAGGACTCGCCCCTGCTCCAGGTAGATCACCTCGTCGGCCAGGGCGATGGTGGCCCGCCGGTACGCGACCACCAGGATCGACGCGGCGGCGCCCGAGCCGCCGGTCGGAGCGCGCAGGCCGGCCAGGATGGCCGCCTCGACCCGCGGGTCGACCGCGCTGGTGGCGTCGTCGAGCACCAGCAGCCGGGGCCGGCCGGCGAGCGCGCGGGCCAGGGTGAGCCGCTGCCGCTGGCCGCCGGAGAGCGAGGTGCCCCGCTCGCCGACCATGGTGTCCAGCCCGTCGGGCAGGGCGGCGACGAACCCGTCGGCCTCGGCCAGCCGCAGGGCCGCCCACACCTCGTCGTCGCCGATGCCGGGCCGGTCGAGGGTGATGTTGGCCCGGACCGTGTCGTCGAAGACGAACGGCACCTGGGCGACCAGGGCGATCGTCGAGGCGAGCGAGGCGGCGGTGAGGTCACGGACGTCGACGCCGTCCAGCGTGACGGTGCCGGCGCGCGGGTCGACCAACCGGACCGCGAGGGACGCGATGGTCGACTTGCCGGCGCCGGTCGGCCCGACCAGGGCGACGGTCTTCCCGGCCGGCACGGTGAAGCTCACCGCGCCGAGCACCTCGGCGCCGGGCCGGTGCGCCTCCGCCGGCTCGTAGCCGAAGTGCACGTCGTGGAAGGCGAGCGTGGCCGGCGTCGGAGCGGCCGGGTCGAGGACGCTGTCGCCGTACGGCATCTCACCGGTGGCGTCGAGGACCCGGCGCACCCGGTCCCAGCCGGCGACGCTGCGCGGCAGCTCGGCCAGCACCCAGCCGATGGCCCGGACCGGGAAGGCCAGCACGGTGAAGAGGAAGGCGACGCTGACCAGCTCGGCGACGCTGATCGCGCCCTGCCGGAGCCGGACCGCGCCGACCACCAGCACGGCGAGGGTGCCGAGGCTGGGCAGGGTCTCCAGCATCGGGTCGAAGATGCCGCGCAGCCGGCCGACGGAGATCAGCGCGTCGCGCAGCTCGCCGGCGCGGGACGCGAAACGCGCCGTCTCCTGCGCCTCCCGGCCCATCGTCTTGACCACCAGGGCGCCGTCGAAGCTCTCGTGGGCGATGCCGCTGACCTCGGCGCGCAGCCGCTGGGCCCGGGCCTGGCGGGGCGCCATCCGCCGGGAGTAGACCACGTTGAGCGCGAAGAGCGCGGGGAAGACGGCGAGGCCGACCAGGGCGAGCGCCCAGTCGGTCAGGAAGAGCGAGACGATGGCGCCGACCAGCATGACCAGGGTGCCGACCGCGAACGGCAGCGGCGCGATGGGGTACCACGCCGCCTCCACGTCGGAGTTCGCGTTGGAGAGCAGCGTGCCGGTGGCGTTGCGGTGGTGCCAGGACAGCGGCAGGTCCAGGTAGCGCCGGGTGACCCGGCGGCGGTAGGCGGCCTGGAGCCGGAACTGCATGTAGCCGGCGCCGAGCCGGCGGCCGAAGATCCCGACCACCCGCAGCAGGCTGATCCCGAACAGCGACGCGGCGGCCAGGGCGAGCACCCCCGCGCCGACCGAGCCGCGGGCGATCGCGGGCACCACGACGTCGCCGACCACCCGGCCGACCACGAACGCGCTGGCGATCACCATGAGGCCGAAGAGCACGCTCCCGGTCACCGCGACCGTGAAGATCCGCGGCTGTTCCCGGATGGCCCGGCCGAGGACCCACAGCCCTCTGCCGAGGACGTCCCGACTTGTCCCGCTCGCCACGCTCTCCCCCGCCGTAAGCCGCAATTATCTCCCTCATCCTTACCGGTCCGTGCCAGCTCCGCCGACCCGGACGGCATATGTCCAGCGTCACTCCCCCGCTGGCAGGGCGCCGACCAGGGCGGTTGGCGCCGCGGTGGATAGCCGCCGGCCCGGCCGCGGCGGCGCCGGGCCCGCGCCGGGCGCGCCGGGACGCCGCCGGGGCCCTACGATCGGGCCATGCCGCGGTACGCCCGATCGGAGCGCGAGGCGCTCGCCGACCTGCTGCTGGACCTGGGACCGGACGCGCCGACGGTCAACGAGGGGTGGGGCACGCGGGATCTCGCCGCGCACCTGATCGTCCGGGAGCGCCGGCCGGACGCCGCCGCGGGCATCCTGCTGCCGCCGCTGCGCCGGTACGCCGAGGCGGTCCGCCGCCGGGTCGCCGCCCGCCCGTACCCGGAGCTGGTGGCGCAGGTACGCCGCCCGCCGGCCTGGAGCCCGGTGAGCAACCCGCTCACCGACGAGCTGGTGAACACGATGGAGTTCTTCATCCACCACGAGGACGTACGGCGGGCCCGCCCGGGCTGGCTGCCCCGGGACCTGCCGGCCGGCCTGTCGGCGGTGCTCTGGAAGCGGGCCACCATGCTGGCCCGGGTGGCGTTGCGCCGGTTCCCCGCCGACCTGCTCGTCCAGGCGCCCGGGTTCGGCGAGCTCACCGTCGGCCGGGGCGGGGAGCGGCTGCGGCTGGTGGGCGCGCCGGGAGAGCTGGCGCTCTTCCTCTCGGGCCGGCAGCGGGTGTCCCGGGTGCAGATCGACGGGCCGGCCATCCCGGCCGACCGGCTGCGGGCGGCCAGCCTGGGCTTCTGACCGAGTGTGCGGAAACGGTCACCGGTCAACGTGAACCGATCTCGACCCAGCGACCGGGGCCGATCCGTGCTCCCGTACGCTGCTGCCCGCCGCCTCGAACCAGGGTGGCGGGCAGGGGGTACGGATGCGGAGCTTCGCGGTCTCGGCACTGCGCGAACCTCCCTTCCCGGCACGCCGGCACGCGGCCGTCGAGCTGGTCGCCGGGGAGAGCACCGGGTGGGCGCGCGACCTCGGCCTGGTGGCCACGGCGGCCGGTCTGCGCCGGTTGCGCGGGGCCGGTGCGGCGGAGCTGGCCGGCCGGGCCTGCCCGGACGCGCCGGTCGACCGGTTGCGGCTGCTGACCGACCTGATCTCCTGGTTGTTCGTGATGGACGACGCCTGCGACGAGGACGGGCTCGGTGCCAGCCCCACCCGGCTCGCGCCCACCGTGGCGGAACTGCTGGAGGTGCTGGACGGGCACGGTGATCCGGCGGCGCCGCGGCCGGTGGCGGCCGGGCCGCTCGGCGTCGGGCTGGACGACCTCTGCCGGCGGGTCCGCGCCCTGCACCGGCCGACGCTCCTGCGGCTGATCAGCCAGCTCCGGGAGTACCTGCTGGCGCTGCTCTGGGAGGCGGCGAACCGGGAGCACCGCCGGGTGCCCGGGGTGGCCGAGTACGTGCAGATGCGCCGGCACACCGGCGGGGCCCGGCCCAGCTTCACCCTCACCGACCTGGCGCACGACGGTCTGCCCGCCGCGGCCCGGCAAGCCGACCCGGCGCTGGCCGCGCTGGACGACCTCGCCGCGGACCTGGTCTGCTGGTGCAACGACCTCTTCTCCTACGGCAAGGAGCTGAGCAGCGCGCCGGACGTGCACAACCTGGTGACCACGATCGCCGGGGAGAGCGGGCAGGGGGAGGAGGCGGCGCTGCGGGCTGCGGCGGCCCGGTTCAACGAGGGGCTGGCCGCGTACGCCGAGCGGGAGGCCGCGCTGACGGGCGCCGGGGACGAGTCGGTCCGGGCCTTCCTGGTCACCCGCCGGAACTGGATCCGGGCCACCTACGACTGGTCGCTCGCCGTCTCCCGGTATGCCTGATCCGGCGTTCCACGTCCCGGGACGCCGGCCGACGCGGGATCAGAGGGCTAGCCGCCGCCCCGGTGCAGGCAATACTCTTCGGTAACCGCAGAATGGCGTGACCCCCGTCACGTCTCTCCACCCTCTGAAGGCGGCTACAGCGATGGCTCTCGATGTACCGTACCGTTCCATCCCCGACATGTTCCTCAAGCGCGTGGCGGCGACCCCCGACCGCCGCGCCTTCGCCCATCCCGCTCCCGACGACTCGGGACCGGTCTGGCTGAGCTGGGAGCAGGTCGGTCGGCGCGCCAGGGCGGTCGCCGCCGGGCTGCACGGGCTCGGCGTCGGCCTGGAGGATCCGGTGGCGATCCTGGCGAACACCCGGCTGGACTGGGTGATCGCCGACTTCGGCATCATGTGCGCCGGCGGCGCGACCACCACCGTCTACCCGACCACCGAGCCCGAGGACGCGACCTACATCATCGCCGACTCCGGGTCCCGGGTGCTCTTCGCCGAGAACCCGGCCCAGGCCGCGAAGATCGCCGGCGCCGAGCTGCCGGCGCTGACCCACGTGGTGCTCTTCGACGGCGACCCCGACCCGGCCGCCGCCGTCCCCCAGCTCACCCTGGCCGAGCTGGAGGAGCGCGGGGCGCGGACCCTCGAGGCCGAGCCGGACCTGATCGACATGCTGGTCGCCGGCATCGGCCCGGAGCACCTGGCCACCCTGATCTACACCTCGGGTACCACCGGACGGCCCAAGGGGGTCGAACTGCTGCATGGCGGTTGGTGCTGGGAGGGCGTGGCGCAGGCCGAGATGGGGCTGCTCCGCGACGACGACCTGCAGTACCTCTGGCTACCGCTGTCCCACTCGTTCGGCAAGACCCTGCTCTGCGGCGCCACCCACGTCGGCATGCCGACCTATGTCGACGGCCGGGTGGACAAGCTGGTCGACCTGCTCGCCGTGGTCAAGCCGACGCTGATGTGCGGCGCGCCCCGGGTCTTCGAGAAGGTCTACAACAAGGCGGTCACCACGGCCCAGGGCGCCGGCGGCGCGAAGGCGAAGATCTTCGCCTGGGGAGTGCGTACCGGCAAGGAGAAGGTCGCCCTGGAGCAGGCCGGCAAGCCGGTCTCGGCGGGACTGAAGCTGAAGTACGCGCTGGCCGAGAAGCTGGTGTTCAGCAAGCTCCAGGCCCGGCTCGGCGGCCGGATGCGGGTGCTCGTCTCCGGCGCGGCCCCGCTGAGCCCGGAGATCGCCACCTTCTTCGCCGCCGCCAACCTGCCGATCTCCGAGGGGTACGGCCTCACCGAGACCAGCGCGGGCAACTTCGTGAACCCGCCGGACGGGCTGCGGATCGGCACCGTCGGCCGGTCGATGGGCGACCTGGAGTGCCGGATCGACACCGACGGCGAGATCCTGGTGCGCGGCAGGCCGGTGATGCGCGGTTACCACAACCTCCCGGAGGAGACCGCCGCGGCGTTCACCGAGGACGGCTTCTTCCGTACCGGTGACATCGGCAGCCTTGACGACGACGGCTACCTGCGGATCACGGACCGGAAGAAGGACCTGGTCAAGACCTCCGGCGGGAAGTACATCGCGCCGTCGCACATCGAGGGCATGTTCAAGGCGATCTGCCCGTACACCTCGCAGGCCGTGGTGATCGGGCAGGCCCGCAACTACTGCACCATGCTGGTCACCCTCGACCCGGACGCGATCCGCGGCTGGGTGGCCGGCGGCCCGCTGGAGGGCAAGGAGTACGCGGAGATCGTCGCGTCCCCGGAGGCGCAGGCGATGGTCGACGGGTACGTGGCCGAGCTGAACGCCAAGCTCAACCGGTGGGAGACGATCAAGAAGGTCGCCATCCTCCCCCGCGACCTGACGATCGAGCACGGCGAGATCACCCCGTCGCTGAAGATCAAGCGCCGGGGCGTGGAGAGCAACTTCGCCGCCGAGATCGACAAGATGTACGCCGGCACCCTCGCCGAGCTCTGACCCACCCGTACCGGCCGGCGGCCGTGCCCCTCCGTCCCGGGGCACGGCCGCCGGTTCGTCGGACGGTCACAGGTGGCGCTGCCGCCACCGGCTCTGCTCCACCTCGGCGGCGATCTGCTCCTCCAGCGCGAGCTGGCGGATCTGCCGCCGCCGCCCGTCCTCGCTGACGGTCTCGGCAACCGTGGTGGCGAGGCAGAGCAACGCCAGCAGCGCCAGCGCCACCAGCTCCGGCAGCCGGGCGGCCACCGGGGCGACCAGGGCGAGCACCGCCACCGCCACCAGCAGCGGCCAGTGCACGGCCCGCAGCGCCCGCCGGGCGCAGGCGGCGAGGCTGAGCAGGTAGAGGCCGACCCCGCCGTACAGCACCGTGATCCAGAAGCCGCCCAGCGGCACCCCCCAGCGCGGCGTGTCGGGCTCCGCGGCCTCCTCGAGCAGGTCCTTGAGGCCGAGGGCGAAGAAGATGATCCCGGCGACCATCGGCAGGTGCAGGAAGGTGTAGACGTCCCGGGCCAGCCGGGCGCGCGGGACCGGCTCCCGGGTGTGGTGCAGCGCCTGCTCGACCGCGAAGGCCAGAGTGTCGAAGTACGCCCACCAGAGCGTCGCCACGACCGCGATGCCGAGCGCGGCGGCGACCACCACCGGTCCGCTCAGCGGCAGGCCGCTGATGAACTTGGGGCCGATCCCCAACGCGATGATCGACTCGCCGAGCGCCACCAGGATGATCAGGGCGTGCCGTTCCGCCCAGTGCCCGGCGGAGACCACCAGCCAGTACCTACCGCCCAGCGCCGCCCCGGCGGCGTACTCCACGACCAGCGCCGCCGTCCAGAGCGCGAGCTGGAGCCCGATGGCCGCGGGCCGGTCGGCGAGCCGCTGCGGCGCCAGCCCGGCGGCGAGCAGCAGGGCCGAGGCGAGCGCCGGCAGGACGGCCAGCAGCAGCCAGCGCCGGCGCCGGTCCGCGTCCGCGCGGGCCACCCAGACGAAGACCGCGAGTTGCGCGGCGCGGACCACGAAGTAGCAGGCGGCGAAGACGAGCGGGCCGTTCAGCCCGCCGGGGCGGTCGACGAACGCCCCCGGCATGCTCAGCGCCAGCAGGAAGGTGGCGGCCACGGTGACGAAGCCGACCACCGGCAGCACGCCCTGGTCGGCGCGGACCAGGTTGCCCACCCCGGCGAAGCCGGTCCAGCACCACCAAAGCAGCGCCAGCACCAGCAGGCACCGGAACAGGTTGACCGGGGTGGGATGGCTCGCGGTCAGGCTGGTGACGTTGAGGAACGCGAAGACGAAGACCAGGTCGTAGAAGAGCTCCACCCGGGTCGTCCGGGACCCGGGCGCGCCGGGGCGGACCACGCGCGACCGGGTACCGCCGCCGTTCCCCACCTGCGCAGTCTCCCAGCCCGGCCGCCGGCACGAGGCCGATCCGGGCAGCTCAGAAGTGCTGGCGCCACCGATGGTTGGCCCCGGCGGTCAGCGCGGGCAGCCAGCGCGACGGCGGGGCGGCGCTGCCCCCGGGGCCTTGCGGCCGGGCGGCGCACCCGCGCCGCCCAGGCCGGGCAGCGGGCCGGTCAGCCGATGGTGGCTGTCGTCCCAGTCTCGCAGCCGGCCCGTACCACCGGTGTCCCCGAAGGTCCGGCGCGCCGTCGGGGCGCGGCCGGCCTCACGCGATGACGGAGGGCTCCCGCCACTGTGGGCGGCCGGCGCGGTCCAGGTCGTAGCGGACCGCGGCAAGCCGGCCCACCGCCTCCACCAGGTCGGCGGCCGGCAGCGTGAAGGGCAGCCGCAGGAACCGTTCGAGGGTGCCGTCCAGGCCGAACCGGGGGCCGGGCGCCAGTCGTACGCCGACCTCCTCGGCGGCCCGGGCCAGGGCGCTGGAGATCGGGCCGTCGAGCTCGGCCCAGAGCGTCACGCCGCCGCGCGGGACGGTGACCCGCCAGTCGGGCAGCCGCTCGGCCATCGCGCCGATCAGCGCGTCGCGCTGGGTGGTGAGCTGGGCCTGGCGGGCGGCCACGATGGCCGGGGCGTCGGCCAGCAGGTGCACCGCGACGAGCTGGTCGAGCACCGGGCTGGCCATGTCGACCCCGACCCGGGCGGCGGCCAGCCGCTGCACCTGCGGGGCGGAGGCGCGGACCCAGCCGATCCGCAGGCCACCCCAGTAGGGCTTGCTCATTCCGCCGATGGAGATGACCCGGGAGTGCCGGTCGAAGGTGGCGGTCGGCGGGGGGAGCTCGGTGCCGTCCAGCGGCAGGTCCACGAAGGACTCGTCGATGACCAGGTCGGTGCCGGCGGCATGGGCGGCGCCGACCACCCGCTCACGCAGCTCGGCCGCCATCAGGTGGCCGGTCGGGTTCTGGAACTCCGGGATCAGGTACGCCAGCTTCGGCCGGGTCTGCCGGATGCTGCCGAGCAGCAGGTCGGCGTCCCAGCCCGCGCCGTCGGCGGCGAGCCCGTGGGTGGTGATCCGGGCCCGGCGGGCGGCGAGCGCCGCGAGGGCGTTGGGATAGGTCGGGGACTCGACCAGCACCCCGCCGCCGGGCGACAGCGCCAGCCGCAGCACCAGGTCCAGCGCGTGCTGCGTGCCGCTGGTGACCATGATCTGCTCGGGGCTGGTGGGCAGGCCCCGCTCGGTGTACGACCGGGCGACCGCCTCGCGCAGCTCGATGATCCCGGTCGGGTGGTAGCCGGCACCGCTCAGGTAGCGCGGCAGGTCCTCGGCGGCGGCCCGGGCGGCCGGGACGAGCTGGGCCGGCGCGGCGAGCGCGGCGACGCCGAGGTCGATCATGTCCCGGTCGTCCAGCGGGGTCCAGAGGCCGGTGCTGGCCACCCGGTGGGTGCCCGGGAGCATGGTCCAGCTGCCAGCGCCCCGGCGGCTGGCCAGATGGCCGGTCTCCCGCAGCTCCCGGTACGCGGCGGTGACCGTGGTCCGGCTGATCCGCAGCGCCTCGGCCAGCTCCCGCTCGGCCGGCAGGCGTACCCCCAGGGGGAGCCGGCCGTCGGCGAGCAGGCCGCGGACCGCGGCGGCGAGCGCGGCGTAGTCGGGGCTGCGCCGCCGGCCGGGCAGCGCGTGCCACTGACCGAGCAGCCGGGCCAATTGGGTGCCACGCACCTGACTCGTCATGGCCACCCCTCCCAAATTGGCTCCTTGAAGTGCCGAGATTGGCCCCTAGGGTGGCATGCATGGCAGCGATTGGCAATCTCCGGTACCGGCCGACCCGGCGGCTGAGCCAGCTCTACGTCGGGCTCGCCCTCTACGGGGTCAGCATGGCGCTGATGATCCGGTCCGGACTGGGCCTCGACCCCTGGGACGTGTTCCACCAGGGGCTCGCCGGGCAGACCGGGCTCTCCTTCGGCACAGTCACCATCGCGGTCGGCGCCCTCGTCCTGCTGCTCTGGATCCCGCTGCGGCAGCGCCCCGGCCTGGGCACGGTCAGCAACGTCGTGGTGATCGGCCTGGTGGTGGACGCCACCCTCGCGGTACTGCCGCCCGGCGGACCGCTGCCGGTCCGGATCGGCCTGCTGGTCGTCGGCATCGTGGCCAACGGCGCCGCCACCGGCCTCTACCTCGGCGCGCAGCTCGGCCCGGGCCCGCGCGACGGCCTGATGACCGGGTACGTCGCCCGCCGCCCGGGCCGGTCCGTCCGACTGGTCCGCACGGTCATCGAGGTGACGGTGCTGGCGCTGGGCTGGCTGCTCGGCGGCACCGTCGGAGTCGGCACCGTCGCCTACGCGCTCGCCATCGGCCCGCTGGCCCAGGTGTTCATCCCGCTCTTCGCGGTGGCCCCCCGGCCGGAGCCGGCGCGGTCCACCCCGGACCCGGCGGTCTGCGCGACCGGTCCGGCCACCGAGGCGGCCTGACCGCTCCCCCGGCCCGGCGACCCCGTCGCGTCCCGGCGGTGCCCGGACACGCAGGGTCACCGGCGGCCCGCCGACCGCCACTGAATGGGATCGCCCGGACCCGCGGTGAGCTGCGGTGATGCGCCAGTGGAAAACCGGGTGTTTTCTCCGCCGTCGGCGCCGGGCATCATTCGTGCATGGGGGAGAACGGATGGCGCTGGACCGACGCCTGGATCTTCGTCTCACTGGTCATCGCGAGCGGCGCCGGCCGACACCGCCGGTCGGCCTCGACGCGGCGGCCCGAGGGCGTGCGCCTGGCTGACATGCTCTCCACCGCCGACCACCTCAACCAGTCCATCCCCGAACGCCACGAGGTGGAGGGCGCGGTCCGCCGGCTGGCCGGCGCCGGGCTGGTCAGCGTCTCGGACGGCTGGTTCCGGCTCACGCCGGACGGGGAACGGCTCTGGCGCACCCGGCCCAGCGCCGGGGTGGCGACCACGGTGGAGACCGTGCAGGGGGTGCTGAGCCGTCGGCACACCCCGGGCACCGCCGAATGGAACCTCGCCGAGGACGACCACGCCGCCGCCGTCCAGGAGTACGCGGTCCGCTCGATCCCCGCCCCGCGCCGCTCCCCCGAGGGCCACTCCGGCCGCGGCTGATCGGGACAGCGCGCGGGCTCGGCGGGTCAGGGGGCGGTGGTCAGCGGACCGGGTGGCCGGCTCCGCGCAGGGCGTCCTTGACCTCGCCGACGGTCAGCTCGCCGAAGTGGAAGACGCTGGCCGCCAGCACGGCGTCGGCGCCCGCGCCGATCGCCGGCGGGAAGTGCGCCACCTCGCCGGCGCCGCCGCTGGCGATCACCGGCACGTCGACCACCGCGCGGACCGCCTGGATCAGCGCCAGGTCGAAGCCGGTCTTGGTGCCGTCGGCGTCCATCGAGTTCAGCAGGATCTCCCCCGCGCCCAGCTCCGCGCCGCGGCGCGCCCACTCGACGGCGTCGATCCCGGTGCCCCGGCGACCGCCGTGGGTGGTCACCTCGAAGCCGCTCGGCGTGGTGCCGGCCGGCGCGCGTCGGACGTCGAGCGAGAGCACCAGCACCTGGCGGCCGAACCGGTCGGCGATCTCGGCGATCAGCTCCGGTCGGGCGATCGCGGCGGTGTTCACGCCGACCTTGTCGGCGCCGGCGCGCAGCAGCGTGTCGACGTCGGCGACCTGGCGTACGCCGCCGCCGACGGTCAGCGGGATGAACACCGACTCGGCGGTGCGGCGGACCACGTCGAGCATGGTCCCCCGATCGCTGGCGGAGGCGGTGACGTCGAGGAAGGTCAACTCGTCCGCGCCGGCCCGGTCGTACGCCGCCGCGAGCTCCACCGGGTCGCCGGCGTCGCGCAGGTCGAGGAAGTTGACCCCCTTGACCACCCGGCCGGCGTCCACGTCCAGACACGGGATCACCCGTACCGCCACCGTCATGCCGCGAGCCTATCCAACGCGAACGGCACGGCGGCCGGCCCGACCGGGCCGACCGCCGTGAACGAGTTCCGGGTCACACCCGGACGAGCATCTTGCCCAGGTTCTCGCCGCGCAGCACGCCGAGGAACGCCTCCGGGGCGTTCTCGATGCCGTCGACGACCGTCTCGTCGTACGAGATCCTGCCGTCGCGCAGCCAACCGGACATCTCCTGGACGAACTGGTCGCGCAGGTGGCCGTGGTCGCTGACCAGGAAGCCGCGCAGGGTGAGCCGCTTGCCGATCACCAGCGCCAGGTTGCGCGGCGCGGCCGGCGGCTCGCTGGAGTTGTACTGCGCGATCATGCCGCAGACGGCGACCCGGCCGTGCAGGTTCAGCGCGCCGATCGCGGCCTCCAGGTGCTCGGAGCCGACGTTGTCGAAGTACACGTCGATGCCGTCCGGGGCGGCGGCCTTCAGCGCGTCGCGCACCGGACCGTCGTGATAGTCGAAGGCGGCGTCGAAGCCGAGCGCCCTGAGCCGCTCGACCTTGGCCGCCGAGCCGGCGCTGCCGATCACCCGGGACGCGCCCCGGAGCTTGGCGATCTGGCCGACCATGCTGCCCACCGCGCCGGCCGCGCCGGAGACGAAGACGGTCTCGCCGGGCTTCATCGCGGCCACGTCCAGCAGACCGGCGTACGCGGTCAGGCCGGTCATGCCGAGCACGCTCAGGTACGCGCTCACCGGCGCCAGGCTCGGGTCGACCTTGCGGGCCGCCTTCGCGTCGAGCAGCGCGTACTCCCGCCAGCCCAGGCCGTGCAGGACGGTGTCGCCGGGCTTGATCCCCTCGACCTCGCTGGCCACCACCTCGCCGATCGCGCCGCCGTCGAGCGGGGCGTCGAGCTGGAACGGCGGCACGTACGACTTGACGTCGTTCATCCGGCCCCGCATGTACGGGTCGACCGACATGAACTGGTTGCGGACCACGATCTGGCCCGGGCCCGGGGTGGGCACCTCGGTGGTGACGAGGCGGAAGTTCTCGGCCGTCGGCCAGCCCTGGGGGCGGGAGGCCAGGTGGATCTCACGGTTGGCGCTCATCGGAGTTCGTCCTTTCGTACGCGAGGGGTCGGGGCTGTCGCCGGCGCTCAGGCCGACGCGGCCTCGCGGACGGTGAGGGCGACCTCGATGTTGCCACGGGTCGCGTTCGAGTACGGGCAGACCTGGTGGGCGGCCTCGACCAGCTGCTCGGCGGCGGCGCGCTCGACGGCGGGGAGGTCGACCACGAGGGCGACGGTCAGGCCGAAGCCACCGCTGCCGTTCGGGCCGATGCCGACCTCGGCCTCGACGACCGAGCCGTTGACGTCGGCCTTGGCACGGCGGGCGACCAGCCGCAGCGCGGAGTGGAAGCAGGCCGCGTAGCCGGCGGCGAAGAGCTGCTCGGGGTTGGCCGCGCCACCGGCGCCGCCCATCTCCTTCGGGATCGCCAGGTCCAGCTCGAGCGTGCCGTCCGAGGTGCGGACGTGGCCGTCCCGGCCGTCACCGGTGGCGCGGGCGGAGGCGGTGTAGAGCACCTGCATGTCACTGCTCCTTCTGTCGGTGGATCGTCTCGGTGACCCGGGTGAGGGTGTCGCGCAGCCCGATCAGCTCGGCCTCGGTGAGCCCGGTGGCGCAGGCGATCCGCATCGGCACGTCCGCCATCCGCTGCCGCAGCTCCCGGCCCCGCTCGGTGAGGCCCACCTCCACCCGGCGCTCGTCGCGCGCCGAGCGGTTGCGGACCACCAGGCCCGCCGCCTCCAGGCGCTTGAGCAGCGGGGAGAGGGTGCCGGAGTCGAGCCGGAGCTGGGCGCCGAGCTCGGAGACCGTGGGGGCCTCGTCGCCGCGCTCCCAGAGCACCAGCAGCACCAGGTACTGCGGGTAGGTCAGCCCGTGCTCGTCGAGGATGGGCCGGTAGACGTCGGTGAGGGCGCGCGACGCCGCGTAGAGGGCGAAGCACACCTGCCGGCGCAGCACCAGATCATCGGTCACGTCCAATACCGTAGTGTCCAATCAAGTTGTGCACAACTGATCTGGATGCGGTGTGACCGCGCCCACCCGCGTCCCGGACGGGTCGGCGGGGGTCAGCGGTCGCCGAGCCAGGCCTCCAGCTCGACCTCCACCAGGTGCTCCGGGTCGATCAGCCCGGCCACCACCACCATCGTCGCGGCCGGGCGGACCGCCCCGAAGACCGCGTTGTGCGCCCGGCCCACCTCGTCGGCGTAGCTCCGGTCGGTCACGTACATCCGGGTCCGGACCACGTCAGCCAGCTCCGCGCCCACCTCGGCCAGCGCGTCCAGGCCGATCCGCAACGCCTGGGCAGTCTGCGCCGCGGCGTCCCCGACGTGCGCCACCCGCCCGTCGACCGTCGAGGTGCAGCCCGCCGTCCAGGCCAGGTTCCCGGCCCGGACCACCCGCGAGTAGCCGAAGACGGCCTCCCACGGTCCGCCCGAGCCCAGCCGGGTGACGGCCGCGCCGTCCCCCGCGACGGCGGTCACCCGGCCGCCCGCAACGTCTCCAGCGCCTCGCCGACCGTGAACGCGCCGGAGTAGATCGCCTTGCCGGTGATCACGCCCTCCACCCCGACGGGCTCCAGGCCGGCCAGGGCACGCAGGTCGTCGAGGGTGGAGACGCCGCCGGATGCGATCACCGGGGCGTCGGTGCGGGAGCAGACCCCGCGGAGCAGGTCCAGGTTCGGCCCGCGCATCGTGCCGTCCTTGGTGATGTCGGTAACCACGTACCGGGAGGCGCCGGCCTTGTCGAGCCGCTCCAGCACCTCGTACAGGTCACCGCCGTCGCGGGTCCAGCCCCGCGCCGAGAGGGTACGACCCCGCACGTCCAGCCCGATCGCCACCCGGTCGCCGTACTCGCCGCAGACCCGGTCGCACCACTCCGGGTCCTCCAGCGCTGCGGTGCCGATGTTGACCCGGG
Organism: Micromonospora kangleipakensis; assembly: GCF_004217615.1. Lineage (NCBI taxonomy): Bacteria > Bacillati > Actinomycetota > Actinomycetes > Micromonosporales > Micromonosporaceae > Micromonospora > Micromonospora kangleipakensis. The sequence goes on from NZ_SHLD01000001.1 coordinate 6,141,520, forward strand.
CCGCGCCGGTGCCCAGCGCCGCGTGCAGCGACTCGTCGTCCCGGATCCCGCCGGAGAGCTCGACCTTCACGTCGAGCTGCCGGACCACCTCGGCGAGCAGGTGCGCGTTGGTGCCCCGGCCGAACGCGGCGTCCAGGTCGACCAGGTGGATCCACTCCGCGCCGTCGGACTGCCAGGCCAGCGCGGCCTCCAGCGGGTCCCCGTAGGTGGTCTCGCTGCCGGCGGCGCCCTGCACGAGCCGGACGGCCTGGCCGTCGGCGACGTCCACGGCGGGCAACAGGATGAGGCTCAACGCTCTTCTCCTCGCATCAGGTACGACGGTCCAAAGCGATCACCACGATCGCCGGCAGGACCAGCAGCAACAACACGACCAACGCCAGCCGCAGCGCCAGGTCGTCGACGAAATACCAGATCCCGCCCAGCGCCGCCCCGGTGAGCAGCACGATCGCGGCCCGCTCGCCCCGGGTGTGCCGGGCCAGCCGGCCGGTGCGGCCCCGCCGCACCTTCGGCGTCAGCCGGCGTACGACGGCGCGACGGCGCTCCCGGCGGGCTACCCGGCGGCGGCGGACGGCGCGTTCGGCCTCCACCTCGGCCTGGCGGGCCGCCCGGCGGCGGGCCCGCTCCTTGCTCACCGGCCCACCATCGTTCGCGACTGCGGGGCTCGCAGACCCGGCTCACTCCTCGCGCTCACCGGAGCCACCATGGTTCGCGACTGCGGGGCTCGCAGACCCGGCTCACTCCTCGCGCTCACCGGAGCCACCATGGTTCGCGACTGCGGGGCTCGCAGACCCGGCTCACTCCTCGCGCTCACAGGGTGGCGAGCCAGTTGCGCAGCAGCGCGGCGCCGGTGTCGGCCGACTTCTCCGGGTGGAACTGGGCGGCCGACAACGGGCCCCGCTCCACGGCCGCCACGAAGTCGGTGCCGTGGTGCGCGGTGGTGACCTTCGCGCCCGCGGCGGCCAGCCCGGCCACGTCGTTCACCCCGTACGAGTGGACGAAGTAGAACCGGCTGTCCGCGGGCAGACCGGCGAACAGCACCGAGCCCTCCGGCGCGCGCACCGTGTTCCAGCCCATGTGCGGCAGCCGCTCGGCGGGCAGCTTCGTCACCCCGCCGGGCAGCAGCCCGAGCCCCTTGGTCACCACGCCGTGCTCGTCACCGTGCTCGAAGAGCACCTGCATCCCCACGCAGATGCCGAGCACCGGCCGGCCGGCTCCCACCCGCTCGGCGATCACCGGACCGGCGCCGAGCGCCTCGATCCCCGCCATGCACGCGGCGAACGCGCCCACCCCCGGCACCACCAGGCCCTCCGCCTCGGCGGCGGCGGCCAGGTCGTCGGTCACCGTGACGTCCGCGCCGGCCCGCTCCAGGGCGCGCTCGGCCGAGCGCAGGTTGCCCGAGCCGTAGTCGAGCACCACGATCCGCTTGCTCATCAACCCTCCCCGGGCAGCAGCCAGAGCAGCCCGCCGACGGTGGCCAGCGCGGCCAGCACCCCGGTGACCACCACCGCGGCCCGCGCCGCGCCCTGCTTGTGCAACGACCAGGTCCCGCCGACCAGCACGCCGGCCAGAATCAACAGCACGGTCCCCATCAGAGCGCGCCCTTGGTGCTGGGGATCGCCCCGGCGTTGCGCGGGTCGATCGCGGTGGCCTCGCGCAGCGCCCGGGAGACCGCCTTGAACTGGGCCTCGACCACGTGGTGGGCGTCCGGGTGGCCGCCGGGCCGGGCCGCCCGCAGCACGTCCACGTGCAGGGTGATCCGGGCCGCCTGGCCGAACGACTCCCAGATGTGCCGGGTCATGCTGGTCGGGTAGACCGGCCCGATGTACGGCGCGAGCGCCGGCTCGTCGTGCAGCACGTACGGCCGGCCGGAGAGGTCGACGGCGGCCCGGACCAGGACCTCGTCCATCGGGACGGTGGCCGAGCCGTACCGCCGGATGCCGGCCTTGTCGCCCAGCGCCTGGTCGAACGCGGCGCCCAGGGCTAGCGCGGTGTCCTCCATGGTGTGGTGGGCGTCGATCTCCAGGTCGCCGACGGTGCGCACGGTCAGGTCGAAGCCTCCGTGCCGGGCGATCTGGTTCAGCATGTGGTCGTAGAAGCCGACGCCGGTGCTGATCTCGGCCTGGCCGGTGCCGTCGAGGTCGATCTCGACGAGGACCTTGGTCTCCTTGGTGATCCGCTCGATCCGGGCGGTGCGACTCATGCTGGGCAACCTTTCGTTCGCGACTGCGGGGCTCGCAAGAGCGGCTCACTCCTCGCGCCCACGGACCTTCTCCATCGCGGAAAGGAAGGCGTCGGTCTCGGCGGGGGTGCCGGCGGTGACCCGCAGCCAGCCGGGCAGGCCGACGTCGCGGACCAGCACGCCGGCGTCGAGCAGGGTGCACCAGGCGGCGGCCTGGTCGCCGCCCACCTCGAAGAGCACGAAGTTGGCGTCGCTGTCGGCGACCCGGTGGCCCCGGGCGCGCAGCTCGCCGACGATCCGGTCGCGCTGCGCCATGATCGCGGCGACCGTGCCGAGCAGGGCGTCCCGGTTCGCCAGCGCCGCCCGGGCCGCGGCCTGGGTGAGCGCGGAGAGGTGGTACGGCAGCCGGACGAGCTGCACCGCCTGCACCACGGCCGGGTCGGCGGCCAGGTAGCCCAGCCGCCCGCCGGCGAAGCCGAACGCCTTGCTCATCGTCCGGGCCACCACCAGCCGGGGGTGGCCGGACAGCACCGCCAGGGCGCTGACCGTGCCGGGGCGGGCGAACTCGGCGTACGCCTCGTCCACCACCACCATGCCGGGCGCCTCGTCGAGCACCGCCGCGACCACCGCCGGGTCGAGGGCGGTGCCGGTCGGGTTGTTCGGCGAGCAGAGGAAGACCACATCCGGGCGGTGCTCGCGGACCTGGGCCACCGCGTCGGCGGCGGTCAACCCGAAGTCGGCGCCGCGCGCGGCCGGGATCCAGCCGGTGCCGGTGCCGAGCGCCAGCAGCGGGTGCATCGAGTACGCCGGGGTGAAGCCGAGCGCGGTCCGCCCGGGGCCGCCGAACGCCTGGAGCAGCTGCTGCTGGATCTCGTTGGACCCGTTGGCCGCCCAGACCTGGTCGACGGTGAGCCCGTGGCCCAGGTAGCAGGCCAGGTCGGCGCGGAGCGCCACGGCGTCCCGGTCCGGGTAGCGGTTGAGGTCGCGCAGCTCGGCCGCGAGGGCCTTGCCGATCGCGTCCACCACCGGCTCGGGCACCGGGTAGGAGTTCTCGTTGGTGTTCAGCCGCACCGGCACGTCGAGCTGCGGCGCCCCGTACGGCTTCAGCCCGCGCAGGTCGTCGCGGAGCGGCAGGTCGTCCAGCGTCGTCACGAGCCCTCCTCGGCGAAGCGGGCGCTGACCGCCTGGCCGTGCGCCGGCAGGTCCTCCACGGTCGCCAGGGTGACCACGTGCGGGGCGACGTCGCGCAGCGCGTCCCGGGTGTACTCCACCAGGTGGACGCCGCGCAGGAAGGACTGCACCGAAAGGCCGGAGGAGTGCCGGGCGCAGCCGCCGGTGGGCAGCACGTGGTTGGAGCCGGCGCAGTAGTCGCCGAGCGACACCGGCGACCAGGCGCCGACGAAGATCGCCCCGGCGTTGCGCACCCGCAGCGCCCACTCCCGGGCGTTCTCGGTCTGGATCTCCAGGTGCTCGGCCGCGTACGCGTCGACCACCCGCAGCCCGTCCGCCAGGTCGTCGACCAGGACGACGCCGCTCTGCTCGCCGGTGAGCGCCGTGGTGACCCGCTCGACGTGCTTGGTGGCCGGCACCTGCCGGGCCAGCTCCCGCTCGACCGCGTCGGCGAGGGCGACCGACGGGGTGACCAGCACGCTGGCGGCCAGGGGGTCGTGCTCGGCCTGGCTGATCAGGTCGGTGGCGACGTGCGCCGGGTCGGCGGTGTCGTCGGCGAGGATGGCGATCTCGGTCGGGCCGGCCTCGGCGTCGATGCCGACCACGCCCCGCAGCAGCCGCTTCGCGGCGGTCACCCAGATGTTGCCCGGGCCGGTGATCATGTCGACCGGCTCGCAGCGCTCCGCGCCGTCCGGGTCCACGGTCGCGCCGTAGGCGAGCATCGCCACCGCCTGGGCGCCCCCGACGGCGTAGACCTCGTCGACGCCGAGCAGCGCGCAGGCCGCGAGGACCCGCTGGTCGGGCAGGCCGCCGTTGTCCCGCTGCGGCGGGCTGACCACCACCAGGGAGCGGACCCCGGCCGCCTGGGCGGGGACCACGTTCATCACCACGGTCGACGGGTACATCGCCAGGCCGCCGGGGACGTACAGGCCGACCCGGTCGACCGGCACCCAGCGCTCGGTCACCGTGCCGCCGGGCACCACCTGGGTGGTGTGGTCGGTGCGCCGCTGGTCGGCGTGGACCTTGCGGGCCCGGGTGATCGACTCCAGCAGCGCGGCGCGGACCCGCGGGTCGAGGGTCCCCTCGGCCTCCTTGATCGCCTCGGCGTGCACCCGCAGGCGCTCCGGCGAGATGCCGTCGAACCGCTCGCTCGCCTCCCGGATCGCCGGGTAACCATGCTCCCCGACCGCCTCCACCAGCGGGCGGATCCGCTCGACGGCCACCGACACGTCGAGCTGGGCACGGGGCAGCAGGCGGCGTGGGTCACGGACCCCGCCGCGCAGGTCGATCCGATTCAACACCCTTGCGAGTCTAGGCGGCCCGTCCGGAGCCGACCCGCGCCGCCCGTACGCCGGGACGGTGAGCCGGGACACGCTGACGGGTCTCGATCGAACTGATGCGATGCCGATGAACGCCGCCGCGTTGCCCGCCGTTGGCAAAGCGTCGTACGGGGATGTTGACTGCGGGCGAGGATCCACAACACCCACCGGACACCCGGTGAAAGTCAGTGGAAACCGCACTACGCTCGACGCGTGACTGCGCGGCTGCCGGTGTTTCCGCTCGGAACGGTGCTCTTCCCGGGGCTGGTGCTGCCGCTGCACATATTCGAGGAGCGCTACCGGGAGCTGGTGCGCCACCTGGTCGGGCTGCCCGAGGGGGCGCCGCGCGAGTTCGGCGTGGTGGCGATCCGGGCCGGCTGGGAGGTCGCCCCGGCCGGGCCGCCCGGGCGGCCGACGCCCGGCGGCGGGGACGTGACGCTGCACGAGGTGGGCTGCACCGCCGAGCTGCGGCAGGTCACCGAGCTGGCCGACGGCGGTTTCGACATCGTCACCGTCGGCCGGCGGCGGTTCCGGATCGCCGACGTCGACGACCGCTCGGCGCCGTACCTCACCGCCGAGGTGGAGTGGCTGCCCGAGCCGACCGGCACGGACGAGGTCGCCGACCTGCTCGCCGCCCGGGTGATCTCGGTCTTCCGGCAGTACCTGGGGCTGATCCGGCCGGACCCGGAGGAGATCTCCGAGCAGCTGCCGGAGGACCCGACCGTGCTGTCGCACCTGGTCGCGGCCACCGCCGCGCTGACCGTCGCCGACCGCCAGCGGCTGCTCGCCATCGACGACACCGCCGGCCGGCTCCGCGCCGAGCTGCGGCTGCTCAACCGCGAGGCGGCTCTGCTGCGTCAGGTCCGGGCGGTTCCGGTGCCGCTGAGCGAGCTGGCCGGTCCGCCGGCGCCGAACTGAGCCCCTCCGCCGGGCCGACGCCCCAGCCGCCGGCCCCCGCCGCCGGTGGCGGCCAGGCCCCGTAGGGCTCCGGCTCCGGGCGCAGCGACGGCCAGCGCGACCAGCCGGCCAGCAGGGTGTACGTCACGGCCGCGCCGAACGCGGGCAGCAGCAGGTTGCCGTGGGGGACGACGAACCAGTCCACTCCGCCGGCCCGCAGGTCGGCCGGCTTGGTGAAGGCCTGGCCGTCCGGGGCGGTCTCCAGCAGGTGCTGGTAGGTCGACAGCCCGATCCGGCGGCCGACCTGCCAGGCCACCACCGCCGCGCCGAGGCCGCCCAGCGTGCCGGCGAGCAGCCCGACCGGGCCCCGACGGCGGCGCAGCAGGAACCACAGGGCGATCGCGGCGAGTACGCCGAAGCCGAGTCCGAGCAGGCTGAACCAGCCGTCGGCGGCGACCGGCTGCTCCGGCTGGGGCGTGGCGTAGATCGCCCCCTCGGCGGTCTTCATCACCGGGATGTCCGGCGCGACGGCCGCCCAGAGCAGCCCCAGCGGGGCGCCCAGGACGGTCAGCAGGAGCGCCACCCCCAGCGTCAGCCCGACCGCCCGGCGGACCCCGCGGGCGGGTCGGGCGGTCACGGCGGGCCCGCCGGGCCCGGCGACCGTCGCCGGGCGGTGCTCGGCTCCCGGGCCGGCCCAGGCGAACGGGTCGGCGCCGGGCGCGCCGGCCGGGGTGCCGGCCGGCACCGGCAGGCCGGCGGGTGGGTATCCGGCCGGTTGCCCGGGCTCGGGACCGGCACCGGCGCGACCGGGCTCGCCGGGCCGGTGCGCGGCCCGCTCGGGATCAGGGGTGTCCGAACTCACCCGATGATCCTCTCAGGCGTCGGTCCGTCATGGGGCGGCGGTAGCGGTCAGCGGGCGAACGGCTCCAGCATCACCGCGGCGGCCCTGAGCCAGGCCTGCCGGGTCTCCGGCTGAAGCTGGTGGTACTCGATCGAGGAGCCGGTCTCCAGCGCCGGGTCGTACGGCACCACGGCGACCGCCCGGGTCCGGGTGGCGAAGTGCCGCTCCAGGTCGTCCTGGAGCGACGAGCGGCCCGGCGTCGGGCAGGAGATCAGGGTGACCGCGTTGTCGGCCAACTCCCCCATCCCCACCTCGTGCAGCAGGTCGAGCATCCAGTCCGCGCTGAACGCAGCGTCCTCGCGCGGCACGGTGGTCACCACGAGCTGGTCGGCGGCCTGCATCACGGTCCGCCAGTTCGAGCTCTCCACGTTGTTGCCGGTGTCCACGCAGACCACGTCGTGGGTGCGCCGCAGCAGCTCCAGCACCCGCTTGACGGTGAACTGGTCCAGCCGCTGGGCGAACCGGGGGCTCTCCTCCCCGGCCAGCACGTCGTACGAGCCGTCGGAGGCGTGCCGCAGGTAGTCGTCGAGGTGCGCCAGCAGGGTCTCGCCCTCCAGGATCTCGATCTGGGCGAGGTCGTGGACCAGGTGCCGGATGGTCCGGGCGTGCCGGGCGCTGCCGGCGCGCAGGCCGAGGGTGCCGCGCAGCTCGTTGTCGTCCCAGGCGAGCACCCCGCGACCGCGGACGCTGCCCACCGTGGCGGCGGCGAGCACGGTGGCGGTGGTCTTGTGCACCCCGCCCTTCGGGTTGGCGAAGGCGAGCACCCGGGGGGTGCCCAGCTCACGGCGGAGCACCCCGGCGGCCCGGTCCAGGTCGCTCTCCGGGGCGGGGGCCCGCCACTCGACCCGGGCCGGCTCGATCCGGGCCGGGTAGGAGTCGGCGATCGCCGGCTGCTGGTAACCGGCCGGCGCCGGGGCCACCGGCTCCGGCGGCTGGTAGGCGGGCTCGGGCTGCTGGTACGTCTCCGGCCGGTAGCCGCCGTTGTCCAGCAGCGCGTACCGGGACTCGACCGGCGGGGGCTCGTGCCGGTAGCCGTTGTCCAGGACCGAGTACCGGGACTCGACGGAGGCGGACCCCCGGTGCGGCTCCCGGTCGGGGTGGCTCGGTTCGGGCTCCGCCCGGTACGGCGGCTCGGCCCGGTAGGCCGGCTCCGCGGCATAGCCGGGCTCGGCCGGATAGGCCGGCTCCGCGCCGTAGGCCGGCTCCGCCCGGTAGCGCGGCTCGGCCTGGTACCCGGGGTCCACCCGGTAGGCCGGCTCGACCCGGTAGGTCGCCTCGACCCGGTAGGCCGGCTCGGCGCCGTACGACAGTTCGGCGGGGTGCCCGATCGCCGGCGCCCGCCCGGACCAGCCGTTGCCCTCGCCGCGCCGGGGCATCGCCTCGGGAGTCGGCGCGGCCGGCTCCTCGGCGCGGCGGTCGGCCTCGGCCTGCTCCGCGCCGCGGCCGAGCCGGGCCCGGTCGAGCAGCGCCCGCCACCGCGGTGCCGGCTCAGCCTGCCGACCCCAGCCGGTTTCGCTGCCGTCCAAGGCTCGCCCTCCCCAGCCACATCGATCTCCGCCTGACAGGCTACGAACGAAACCCTATTCGGACCACACCTGTCCGCGCACATCCCCCGGTGGGCATGCTCACCGGCAAGGCCCCGGTCAGCCCCCGCCGGCCGCGTCCGGGGAGGTCGGGGCGGTGCTGGGCGGCGTTCCGCCCGGCGCGGACCCGCCGGAGCCCGGTGAGGAGGCGCTCACCGTCCGTGCGGCTTCCGACGAATCGCCCACCGCCGGGGCCTTCCCGGCCGGCGTGGCGGGCGCCAGCGCCGCGTCGGCCGGCGGCCGGGCGACGTCACGCTGCTCGGGCAGCGGCGGGGTGAAGACCGTCCGGTCCAGCCGGCTCACCTCCGGGGCCGGGTCGACGGCCCGCACCCCGGGCCGGACGGCCAGGCCACGCAGCGCGACCGACGTGGCGCGGATCACCGCCGCGTACACGCAGGCGCACGCCGACCGGTACGCCGCCGCCTCCTCGGCCGCGACCCGCGCGCCAGTGTCGTACAGCCGGTGCAGCTCGGCGTCGGCGGACGCGGCCGGGGCGGCGGCGCGCGCCCGGTAGTCGGCGGCCTCCCCGTCCTTGCGCGCGGCCACCTCGGCCATCCCGGCGACCACGTCCTGCGGTACGCGCAGCGCGGCGATCCGGACGATCTCGGTCTGCCGGCCGGGCAGCGGCACCCGGGCCACCACCGCCGAGACCGGCGTCGGGCCGAGCGTCGCCGCGACCCGCTGCGGGGTCAGGTACGCCGAGAAGGAGACCAGCGCGTACGTGCCGGGCGCCGGTCCGGTGGGGTCGGTCAGCCGGGCCAGCTCGTCGGCGGCGGCGCGCAGGTACGCCGGCACCGGGTCGCCGGCCGCCACGCCGACCCGGGTGACCTCGCCGACGGTGCGGTCACCCACCGGCTCGCGCTGCCCGGCCCGGGCGGCGGCGAGCAGCACCGCCACCGCGCAGAGCAGCGCCACCCAGGTCAGCACCCGCGCCGTCGACAGCCCGCGGCGCGGGCGCGGCGATTCGGCGGGCACGGGTCATCCCCTCGTCGGGCGGTCGGTGGGTCGGCGCGGCGGGGTCAGTCGCGCAGGATCTCCAGCGCGCGCGCCAGGTCCTCCGGGTATTCGCTGACGAAGGTCACCTCGTCGCCGGTACGCGGGTGCGCGAAGCTCAGCGAGCGGGCGTGCAGCCACTGCCGGCTCAGCCCGAGCCGGGCGGAGAGGGTCGGGTCGGCGCCGTACGTGATGTCGCCGACGCACGGGTGGCGCAGGGTCGAGAAGTGCACCCGGATCTGGTGGGTGCGCCCCGTCTCCAGGCGGACGTCGAGCAGGCTCGCCGCCGGGAACGCCTCCAGGGTGTCGTAGTGGGTGATGCTCGGCTTGCCCCCGGTGACCACCGCCCAGCGGTAGTCGTGGTGCGGGTGCCGGTCGATCGGGGCGTCGATGGTGCCGCGCAGCGGGTCCGGGTGGCCCTGCACCACGGCGTGGTAGCGCTTCTCCACCTCGCGGTACTTGAAGGCCCGCTTCAACGCGGTGTACGCCTGCTCGCTCTTGGCCACCGCCATGATCCCGGTGGTGCCCACGTCGAGCCGGTGCACCACGCCCTGCCGCTCGGCGGCGCCGCTGGTGGAGATCCGGTGGCCGATGGCGGCGAGGGCGCCGATCACCGTCGGGCCGGTCCAGCCGGGGCTGGGATGGGCGGCGACGCCGACCGGCTTGTCCACCACCACGATGTCGTCGTCGGCGTAGACCACGGTCAGGCCGGGCACGGCCTGCGGGACCACGGTCGGCGGGGCGACCGGGGCGGGCAGGGTCACCTCCAGCCAGGAGCCGGCCTTGACCTTGTGCGAGTTGGCCCGGACGGTGCCGTCGACCAGCGCGTCCCCGGCGTCGACCAGCGCCGCGGCGGCCGTCCGGGAGAGCCCGAAGAGCCGGGACACGGCCTGGTCCAGCCGCATGCCGTCGAGGCCGTCCGGCACGGGCAGGGAGCGGTGGTCGCCACCGGCGGCGAAGGCCGAGGTCATGCCCGCCCCCGCTGCTCGGTGGCGGCGGCCGCCCCGTCGCCGGACTCCGCCGCGGCGGCCGGCTCGTCGCCGGCCCGGCGGCCGTCGCGCTGCCGGCCGGTCAGCTCCAGCAGCACGGCGAGGAGCACGCCGCAGACCAGCGAGCTGTCGGCCAGGTTGAACACCGGCCAGACCTGCCCGTACGGGTCGAAGAGGCTGATCATGTCGACCACGTGCCCGATGAAGTGGCCGGGCGCGCGGAAGATCCGGTCGGTGAGGTTGCCGAGCGCCCCGCCCAGCACCAGGCCGAGGGAGACCGCCCACGGCACCGACCGCAGCCGTACGGCCATCCAGGCGATCCAGCCGATCACCCCGATGGTGATCAGCGGGAAGACCCAGGTGTGGTCGGAGCCGATGCTCCACGCCGCCCCGCTGTTGCGGGTCAGCGTCAGGTAGACGGCACCACCGAGCAGCGACACCGGCCCTTGGCCGGTGAGCGCGCTGAGCGCGAGCTGCTTGGTGACCAGGTCGGCCAGGAGCGCGACCAGGGCGACGCCGAGGAGGACCCCGACCGCCCGACGTCGGGGCGTGCCGCCGCCCGACTCAGCGGTGCCGGCTCCGGCGGGCGGTGCTGCGGTCATCTGCTCCCCATCGACGCTCTCGGCGGTGATCGCTCACCGTCTCCACTCCGCCGCCGGGGAGCGGGCCTAGCGCCGCTCCTCCAGCTGCTTGCAGGTCACGCAGAGGGTGGCCGACGGGAAGGCGGCGAGCCGCTCCACCGGGATGGGGTTGCCGCACCGCTCGCACCAGCCGTAACCACCCTCGTCGAGCCGCTCGAGGGCCCGCTCGACCTGCGTGATCCGTTCCAGAATGCTGTTGGCGAGTGAGATCTCCTGCTCGCGCTCGAACGTCTTGGTGCCCGTGTCGGCCTGGTCGTCCCCGGCCGAGTCGGTCAGCCGGTCGCGCTGCAGCTCGGTGATCTCGCTCAGCGTCTGATCGTACTCGGCTCGCAGCTCGTCCCGCCGGGCCGCCAGGGCCGCCCGGATCTTCTCGGTCTCCGCCGCGCTGCGGGTGGCCTTCGCCACCGGCTTGCGGCCGGCGGTCCTGGTATCGGCTGGCTTCGCCATCGTCAGCTCCCTCGGCCGCGGATGCGCGGCGGTCGGCGGTGCGGTGCCTGGGCAGGGGCGACCGGCCTGGGCGTCCCCCATGTACGAAACGGGCGCACGGCGACCAGGGCCGCGCACTCCGGAGGGTGGCAAGGATACGGAACGTACAGGCGTCCGACAACGTGCCGCACCGTTGCTCCGCGATTCAGCCCCGAACAGCCACCAATTAGGGCAAAGGGAACGCTAGCAGATTATTCGTCCCGGTCCTCGCCGTACTCGCCAAACCACCGGGCCAGCCGGCCCCGGCGGCTGACCGCCCGCAACCGCCGCTCCACCTCGTCCCGGACCTCGGCGGTGGCGACGATGAGCAGACTGTCGCCGACCTTCAACCGGGTGTCCGGCCCGGGCACGAAACCCGACCCGTCGCGCAGCACCAGGGTCACCGAGGCGCCCACCGGGAGCCGCAGCTCGTCCACGTGCACCCCGCCGAGCCGGGAGCCCGGCGGCACCTCCAGCTGGAGCAGGTCCGCCCGCATCCGCTCCAGCGGGGCCGTCTCGACCCGGATCTCGGCCGCCTCGGCCGGGGCGGTCACCCGGAGCCGGCGCGCCGCCGGGGCGAGGGTCCCGGCCTGCACCAGCGTGAAGATCACCACCAGCACGAAGACCGCGTCGAAGAGCTGCTCCGCCCCCGGGACCCGCTCGGAGAGCGGGATGGTGGCCAGCACGATCGGCACCGCGCCGCGCAGCCCGGCCCAGGACAGGAACGCCTGCTCGCGCAGGTTGAACCGGAACGGCAGCGCGGAGACCGCCACCGACAGCGGCCGGGCGGCCAGCACCAGGGCCAGGCCGGCCACCACCGCCGGCAGCACCGCGGCGTCCAGCCGGCCCGGCGACACCAGCAGGCCGAGCAGCACGAAGAGGCCGATCTGGGCCAGCCAGGCCAGCCCGTCGGCGAAGCCCAGGATGGCCTGGCGGTGCGGCAGCCGGGCGTTGCCGAGCAGCACCCCGGCGACGTACACGGCGAGGAAACCGGAGGCGTGCAGCACCGCTCCGGCGGCGTACGCGAGCACGGTGAAGCCGACCACCGCGATCGGGTAGAGGCCCGCCGAGGGCAGCGCGGCCCGGCGCAGCACCCACCGACCGGCGATCCCGGCCGCCACCCCGACCGCCACGCCGGCGCCCAGCTCGTACCCGACCAGGAGGACCTCGTACCACCAGGGGTGGGCGGCGGGGGCCGCCCGGGACAGCAGCACCACCAGGATCACCACCGGGGCGTCGTTCATGCCCGACTCGGCCTCCAGGGTGGCGACCAGCCGGGGCGGCAGGCGCAGCCGGCGCAGGGTGGCGAAGACGGCCGCCGCGTCGGTGGAGGAGAGCACCGCGCCGTAGAGCAGCGCCAGCCGCCAGTCCAGGCCGAGCAGCAGGTGCACCACCAGCCCGACGACCACGATGCTGACCACCACGCCGACCGTGGAGAGCGCGGCGGCCAGCCCGAGCACCGGCCGCAGGGTGCTCCACCGGGCGCTCAGCCCGCCCTCGGCGATGATCACGATGAGCGCGCAGAACCCGAGCACCCGGGTTAGTTCGACGTCGTCGAAGCGGATCCCCAGGCCCGCCTCGCCGATCGCCACCCCGAGCGCGAGGTAGACCAGGAGACTGGGCACCCCGAGCCGGGTGGAGAAGCGCACCGCGCCCACCGCCACCAGCAGGACGGCCGCGCCGAGCAGCAGCGCGAGATCCAGCCCGGGGGTCATCCGCGGCCGGCCCGGGCGGCCCTCACTCGGCCGATCCGTCGCGCAGCCGGCGCAGCACCCCGGGCAGCTCCGACGGCGGGCGCTCGACCAGGAAGAGCTTGTCGCGGCTGGCCGCGCCGGTGCGCAGCGAGACCGCCGCCGCCCGGACGCCGAGCGCGTCCGCGAGGGCGCGGCGGGCCGCCTCGGTGGCCCGGCCGTCGACCGCCGGGGCGTTCACGGCGATCACCAGGGCCGGCCCGTGCGGGCCGTCGAAGCGGCCGCCGACCCGGGCCCGGGAGGCGCCGGGCTTGACCCGTACCGCGACGGTGAGCGTGTCGTCCATGGGAACCGGCACTCAGCTCGGTCGCGAGTCGGCGAGCAGCGCGGTGGCCGGGGCGCACCGGGCGCATGGGGTGAAGCCCAGCTCGACCGCCTCGGCCACCGGGATCCGGGACGGCACCCGGTCGAGCAGGTGCGGGCAACTGGCGAGGTGGTACCGCGGTCGGCCCTGCACCACGTGGACCGGGGTGGCCAGTTGGGCGACGAGCGCCTCGTCGTCGGGCCGGACCTGCTGGGCGTCCGGTTCGTCGAACGGCTCGTCGGTGCCGGGCCCCGGCGCCGGCCGTGGCCGCAGGTCGGAGCCCGACGGCGCACCGGGCGGTTGCCGCCACCCGGTGCCAACCGTCGGAGGGACGTGCTGCAGCGGAATCTCCGGCTCCCCGACGCCCGCGCCGTACGCCATGCGCGGCCCTGCCGGCCCGGCCGGACGCGTCCGGCCGGTCGCCGCCCGGGTGGCGGCTGCCTGGCGGGCACCCACGACGAGGGTGACGGCGGCCAGCAGGCTGGCCGCGATGGAGGTGATCAGCAGCGGGCTCGACCCGCCGGCCAACCCGGCCACCAGGAGCACGGCGGCGACGAGGATGAGCAGGATGCTGGCGACTATCACGGCTCACCCCCGCCGCATCGGGTCGGTCTGCGAGCGGTCGGCGTCCATCGCGGGGACGGCCGCCGACGGCGGCATCAGCGGCCGGACTCCAGCGAGCCCGAGCGACCGCCACCGTACGAGCTGGCGAGGCTGGCGGCGGCGAGGCCGTTGCTGCCACCGCCGGAGCGATTGCCCTCGGTGCGGTTGACCTCGGCCTCCAGGCCCTGGGCCCGGCCGTCGAGGTCCCGCAGCTGGCTCTCCAGGTACGCCTTGAGGCGGGTACGGTACTCCCGCTCGAACTGCTTGAGCTCCTCGATGTGCTTCTGCAGCGCGGTGCGCTTGGCGTCCAGGCCGCCCATGGCCTCCTGGTGCCGCTGGCGGGCGTCGCGCTCCAGCGCGTCGGCCTTGGCGCGGGCCTCGCGGGTGACCTCCTCGGCCTTGGAACGGGCCTCGGAGAGCAGCTGGTCGGCCTCGCGGCGGGCGTCCGACACGTGGTCGTCGGCGGTGCGCTGGGCCATCATCAGCACCCGCAGCGCCTGCTGCTCGCCGTCAGCGCCGGCGGCCGGGCCGCCCTGGACGCGGACCTGCTCCAGCTCGGCCTGCATCGCCCGGGCCGCCTGCTCGGCGGCCGCCTTGTCGCGCTGCACCCGGTCCAGCTGGGCCTTGACGTCGTTGAGCTCGGCCGCGAGACGGGCGTCGCCGCCGGGACCGGCGGGGGCGGGGCCGCGACCGCCGCGCTCCACCTGGGCGCGCAGCTCGTTGTTCTCCTCGATCAGACGGGCGAGCTCGCGCTCGACCTCGTCCAGGAAGGCGTCGACCTCCTCCTCGTCATACCCCCGCTTGCCGATCGGCGGCTTTTTGAAGGCGACGTTGTGGACGTCGGCCGGGGTCAGCGGCATCGAAACTCCTCGGGTCAGTTGCGGCCGCGAAAGCGCGCGCTGGTCAGGAGAAGTTCCTGATCAGCCGGTCTAACACGAACTCCATCAGCACGAACAGGATAACCAGGAGCACAAGGGAGGCCAGGTCGATGCTCACGGTACCAATTCGCAGCGGAGGGATCACACGCCTCAACGTCCGGAGAGGCGGATCAGTGACGCTCCACACCAATTCCAGTCCCGCCGATGCTCCACGGCCCGGTTGCCAGCGGCGACCGTACGCGAGGACGGCCCCAAGGACAAATCGGGCCAGAAGCACAAGCAGGAAGAAATAGGTGAGCAGGTACAGCACCTGGAACAGGATCGACAACACGGCAGGCGACGTCCCTCGGTCGGGCGGGCTAGCTCAGGCTGAAAAAGCCGCCCTCAGCAATCTTGGCCTTGTCCTCCGCGGTGACCTGGACATTGGCCGGTGAGAGCAGGAACACCCGGTTGGTCACGCGCTCGATCGTACCGCGCAGTCCGAACGCCAACCCGGCGGCGAAGTCGACCAGTCGGCGGGCGTCCGCCTCGTCCATCTCGGTGAGGTTGATGATCACGGGCACGCCGTCACGGAAGTGCTCGCCGATGGTCCGCGCCTCGCGGTAGGTGGTGGGGTGCAGCGTGGTGATCTGGTAGCGCTGCTCCTCCTCCGCCACCACGGCCCGCTCGCGGGGCTGGACCTGCGGCGCCAGGGCGAGGTTGTCCCGGGTGTGGTACGTCAGCGCGCCCGACGTCTCCCCGGCCCCCGACCGGGTGATCGACCGGACGCTCGACCGCTCGACCCGCTCCGGCCGCTCACCGTCGGCGCGGTCGGCCTCCGCCGCGCGTGCGGCGCGCTCGGTCAGCCGACTCCGGTCGCCGACCCGGGACCGCGTCGCCGGCGGCTCCTCGGACTCGTCGTCCTCCTCGTCGGCGAACTCCTCCGAGTAACGACTCGACCGGTAGCGCGAGTCACGGTAGCCACCCTTGTCGTAGCCACCGTCCTCGTAAGCCCGCTCGTCGTCCTCTTCGACCAGACCGAGCCAGACCCCCGCCTTGCGCAGTGCACCCATCCCGCGCCCTTCCGTCCGCCGTGCGGCACGCGCCCCCGTGCCGTGTCGCTTGATCACTAGTGGACAACGATGCCCACCGGACCGGATCGGCAATCCCCTGGCGCGCGATTCGCGGTCCGCCCGCCATGGCCCCCGACAACGGGGATGCCGTTCCTAACAACACTGATGTAATTTGCTTCTTTCGCGGTCAGGCTACCGCAGCGTGCGGCGCATTCCGAGCAACGCGCTGCCGACGCGGACATGTGTCGCGCCGTATCCGATCGCGATTTCCAGATCCCCGCTCATTCCGGCCGACAGCATGGTCGCCGCCGGATGCCGCCGACGGAACCACTCCGCCACCTCGGCCAACCGGGCGAACGCCCGCTCCGGCTCCCAGCCCAGCGGCGCCACCGCCATCAGGCCGCCCAGCCGCAGCGCCCCCGCGCCGGCCACCGCCTCCGCCACCGGGCCGAGGCCGCGGTCCGGGTCGGTCGAGTCCGGCAGCGCCCCGCCCCGGGCCGGGTCCCCGTCGATGCTGACCTGGACCAGCACGTCCAGCGGCCGGTCCCGGTCCGGGCTGGCCGCCGCCGCGGCGTCCAGCGCCCCGGCCAGCCGAACGCTGTCGACCGACTGCACGACGTCGGCGTACCGGACCACCGAGCGGCACTTGTTGCGCTGCAGCTGGCCGATGAAGTGCCAGCGCGGCGTCACCCCGGCCGCCGCCACCTCGGCGGCCTTGGCGGCCGCCTCCTGGTCGCGGTTCTCCCCCATGTCGGCGACGCCGAGCCCCGCCAGGGCCACCACGTCGCCGGCCGGGTAGGTCTTGGTCACCGCGATCATGGTGACCTCGGCGCGGTCCCGGCCGGCGGCGGCGCAGGCGTCGGCGATCCGGGCCCGCACCCGGGCGAGCCCGGCCGCGAGCTCGGCACGCCGGTCCGGTCGTACCGTGGCTGGTGTCTCCGTCATCGGCGCGGCTCAGGAACCGTTCTTGAGGAAGTCCGGCACGTCCACGTCGTCGAAGAGCACCCGGCGCGGCGACTGCTGCGGCGCCGGCATGGTGGCCGGCGGCGCGACCGGCGTGCCGGGCTGCGCCGGCTGGTTCTGGTTCGGCTTGCGGGTCGGCTCGGCCGCCTTGTACGCGGGCGTGCCCCCGTCGAAGCCGGCCGCGATCACGGTGACCCGGACCTCGTCGCCGAGCGCGTCGTCGATGACCGCGCCGAAGATGATGTTGGCTTCCGGGTGAGCCGCGTCGGTGACCAGCTGCGCGGCGTCGTTGATCTCGAACAGGCCCAGGTCGGACCCGCCGGCGATGGAGAGCAGCACGCCGCGGGCGCCGTCCATGCTCTGCTCCAGCAGCGGGCTGGAGATGGCCGCCTCGGCCGCCTCGACCGCGCGGTTCTCGCCGCGGGCGCTGCCGATGCCCATCAGCGCGCTGCCGGCGCCGCTCATCACGCTCTTGACGTCGGCGAAGTCCAGGTTGATCAGACCCGGGGTGGTGATCAGGTCGGTGATGCCCTGGACACCGGAGAGGAGCACCTGGTCGGCGGTCCGGAAGGCATCCATCATGGAGATGTTACGGTCGCCGAGCGCGAGCAGCCGGTCGTTCGGGATGACGATCAGCGTGTCGCACTGGTTGCGCAGCTCGTCGATGCCGGACTCGGCCTGCACCTGGCGGCGCTTGCCCTCGAACGAGAACGGCCGCGTCACCACGCCGATGGTCAGCGCGCCGAGCTTGCGGGCGATGTTCGCCACCACCGGCGCGCCGCCGGTGCCGGTGCCGCCGCCCTCGCCGCAGGTCACGAAGACCATGTCGGCGCCCTTGAGCACCTCCTCGATCTCGTCGCGGTGGTCCTCGGCGGCGTTCTTGCCGACGTCCGGGTTCGCCCCGGCGCCGAGCCCCCGGGTCAGCTCCCGGCCCACGTCGAGCTTGACGTCGGCGTCGCTCATCAGCAGCGCCTGCGCGTCGGTGTTGATCGCGATGAACTCGACGCCCTTGAGCCCAACCTCGATCATCCGGTTGACGGCGTTGACGCCGCCACCCCCGATGCCGACGACCTTGATGACCGCCAGGTAGTTGTGCGGAGGTGTCATCTCCGGTCCTTTCCCTTCGAGATTGGCATGGGCCGACCCCACACGGCTTGGCCAGACCAGCGGTCGACGCAGTTCCCAGCGAGGGCGCGGGTCGAAACCCTCACCCTGTACTAGAGGCTTACAGTTATGTCAACCACTGATCCTCTTCGGGGCAACGTAAGCGCCTCCACGCCGAGAGCCAAGGACCCGCCCGGCGTGTCGCCGCCCATAGCGGGACGAGTCACGTCCCGCCCGCCACCGGACACCCCCGCTGACCGGCGGATCACTGGAAGGTGACCACGTCCGGCGCGCTCACGTCGATGGTGTCGGCCTGCCGACCGAGCAGCGCGGTCGCCACCCGCGACTTGTCCGCCCCCCGGGTGGCGTCCCCCCAGACCACCGCCCGGTCGTGCCGCAGCCGCAGCGTGATCCGGGCCAGCCCGGCCACGTCCACCGAGACCAGCTCGGCGCGGAGCTGCGGGCTGAGCACGGCGAGCACCGCCAGCCCCGCCCGGGTGCCCGGGTCGTCCGGCCCCGGCCTGCCGACCTGGACCAGCGGCAGCGCGTCCGGGGCCCGGGGCACGGTCCGGAAGACCACGCCGGCGCGGTCGATCAGGGCGAACTGCTCCCCCTGCGGCACCGCCGCCACGGCCGTCCGCTCCACCACCCGGATCACCAGCGTGCCAGGCCAGTCCCGGGACACCGACGCGCGCTCCACCGGCGCCAGCGCGCCGACCCGCCGGGCGGTCGCCGTCAGGTCCACCCGGGCGAGGGGCTGGTTGTCCGGGACCGCCGCCGCGTCCCGCACCTCGACGGGGGTGACCAGCTTCGCGCCGACCACCCGGACCTCGCGGACGCCGAACAGGCCGGTGCCCAGCACGGTCCAGGCGACCAGCCCGGCCAGCGCGAGCACCCCGACCGCGACCGCCCAGGGCAGGGCGGCCCGCATCCGGCGCTGCCGCGCCCGGGCCATGAACCGGCGGGTGGACGGCGGGACCGCGTCGGTGCCGGCCCGGACCAGCTGCCAGCGCCGCACCGGTCCGCGCCGGCCGGCGCCGCCGTCCGGGCCGGGTGTCCGGCCCCGGGCCGGGCCGGGACTCATCCGGCCGTGGCGGCCGCGCCGTCCGTGTCGACGGCGGCGCCCACGGCCGTCGGGCCGCCGGTACGGGCCAGCAGCGCGTCGACCAGCTGGTCGCCCATCAACGAGATGGGCGGCGCGCCCATGGTCACCACGACGTCGCCCGGTCGGGCCCTACGGGCCACCTCGGCCGGCACCTCGTCCCACGAGTCGACGAAGACCTTGCGGTCGGCCGGCAGCGGCACGGCCTCGATCAGCGCGGCCGAGCCCTCGCCGGGCTGCCGCAGCTCACCGGGGCCGAAGACCTCCAGCAGCACCAGCTCGTCGGCGATGCCGAGCGCCGCGGCGATCTCGGCCTGCAGGTCCCGGGTGCGGTACAGCCGGTACGGCTGGAAGACCACGATCAACCGGCCCTCGCCCGCCACCTCGCGCAGCGTCTGCAGGGCCAGCGTCATCGAGGTCGGGTGGTACGCGTACTCGTCGTAGACCAGCACGCCGTCCGCGACGCCCTTGCGCTCGAAGCGCCGCCGGACGCCGGGGAACGCGCCCAGCGCGGCCTCCGCCGCCTCGACCGGCAGCCCCAGCAGGTACGCGGCGAGCACCGCGGAGGCGCTGTTGAGCCCCATGTGCCGGCCCGGGATCGGCAGCCGGATCTCGCCCAGCGAGCGGCCGTCGATCTCGGCCAGGTAGCGCACCCCCTGCGCGGAGGAGATCATCTCGCTCAGCCGCAGGTCGGCGTCGGGCGACTCGCCATACGTCCACACCCGGCGGCCGTCGGCGCGCAGCGTCTCGGCCAGCCGCCGGCCGCCCGCGTCGTCGGCGCAGGTGATGATGAACCCGTCCGGGTCGGTGAGCCGGGCGAACTCGGCGAACGTCGCCTCCAGGTTCGCCAGGTCGCCGTACGTGTTGAGGTGGTCCGCCTCGATGTTGGTGATGATCGAGACGTACGGCCGGTAGATCAGGAAGGAGCGGTCGCTCTCGTCCGCCTCGACCACGAAGTACTCGCCGGTGCCGTGGTGCGCGCCGGAGCCCACCTCGGAGATCTCCCCGCCGATCACGAAGGACGGGTCGGCGCCGGCCTGCTGGAGCACCATGGTCACCATCGAGGTGGTGGTGGTCTTGCCGTGGGTGCCGGCGACCGCCACCGTCCGGCGGCCGGTCATCGCCGCGGCCAGGGCCTCGGAGCGGTGCAGCACCCGCAGCCCGCGTCGGCGCGCCTCGACCATCTCCAGGTGGTCCTGGGGGATGGCGGAGGAGTAGACCACGGTGTCCACGCCGTCGAGGTTGGACACCTCGTGGCTCATGTGGATCGTGCCGCCGAGCGCCCGCAGGCCGGCCAGGGACGGCCACTCCCGCAGCTCGCTGCCGGAGACCGGCAGCCCCCGGGTGAGGAAGAGCCGGGCCAGGCCGCTCATGCCGACCCCGCCGACCCCGATCAGGTGGATCCGGCCCAGGTCCTCCGCGGTCAGCGTGCCGGCGGGGGTGAACTGCGCGGTGTTCATGAGAAGTACCTTCCCGTCGCGACGGTCCGCATCAGCGGGCCACCGCCTCGTAGACGAAGTTCAGCAGCGCGACGTCGCCGTCCCGTCGGCCGTACGCGGCCGCGGCGGCGCCCATCGCGGCGAGCCGCTGCGGGTCCCGGATGAGCGGGATGACCGTCCGCTCCAGCCAGTCCGGGGTCAGCTCGGCGTCGTCGACGAGCAGCCCGCCCCCGGCCTCCACCACGGGCAGCGCGTTGCGCTTCTGCTCCTGGTTGCTGTGCGGGTACGGCACGTAGATGGCGGGCAGCCCGATCGCGGCCACCTCGGCGCAGGTCATCGCCCCGCCCCGGGCCAGCATCAGGTCGGCGGCGGCGTAGCCCAGCTCCATCTCGGACAGGTAGGGCAGCGTCACGTACGGCACCGGCAGGTCGGTGGGGACCGAGACGGGCTCGTTGCGGGCGCCGATGACGTGCAGCACCTGCACGCCGTGGCGGGCCAGCTCCTTGGCCGCCCCGGAGACCGCCAGGTTGATCGAGCGGGCGCCCTGCGAGCCGCCGGCGACGAAGAGCACCGGCAGGTCCGGGCGGAGCCCGAAGTGGGCCCGCGCGGCGTTCCGCATGGCCGCCCGGTCCAGCCCGGCGATCCCCGGACGCAGGGGCACGCCGACCACCCGGGCGTCGCGCAGCGACTCGGCCTGCGCCGGCTGGTGCGGGAAGCCCACGGCGACGTTCTTGGTGAACTTCATCCCGAGCCGGTTGGCCACGCCCGGCGGCACGTTCACCTCGTGGATGACGATCGGCAGCTCGCGCCGCCAGGCGGCGAGGTAGCCGGGGACGGAGACGTACCCGCCAAAACCGACCACGGCGTCGGCCTGCACCTCGTCGATCACCTTGCCCGCCGCGCGGGCCGCCTTCCACATCCGGTCGGGGGTGCGGACCAGGCTCATGTTCACCGAGCGGGGCAGCTGGTAGGCCGGGATCTGCCGCAGGTCGTAGCCGGCCGGCGGGATCAGCTCGTTCTCCAGTCCCTTCGGGGTGCCGAGGCAGGTGATCCGGACGCCCGGGTCGTGTCGGCGCAGGCAGTCGGCGAAGGCGAGCAACGGGTAGATGTGCCCACCCGTGCCTCCTCCGCAGAGCACCACCGAACGCAGCGGACCCATCAGCGCCTCCTCTCGCTCGCCGTGCCGGCGCGCGTCCGGCTCGGCCGGGCGCCGCGGGTCGCGGCCTGGTCGTCCTCCCGCCGCGCCCGGGACCGGGGTACGGACCCACGGTCGCCCGGTGGCGACGCCGGGCGGCGTCGCCGGCCGGGAAGCGGCGGCAACGGGGCCCAGACTAGTCGGACCCACCGGGCCGGCGGACGGGCATGCAGGGCTCGGGCCGCGTCGGGCTCCGCGCGGGCGAACGAGGCGAGCATCCCGATCGCCGCCAGGGTGACCACCAGGGCGCTGCCGCCGTCGGAGATGAACGGCAGCGGCACGCCGGTCAGCGGCAGCAGGCCGGTGACCCCACCGATGTTGATCACCGCCTGGCCGACCAGCCAGGCGGTGACGCCGGCGGCGGCGAGCCGGCGGAACGGGTCCTCCACCCGCCGGGCGATCCGCAGCCCGGTGTACGCCAGCACGGCGAAGAGCACCAGCACCACGGTGCAGCCGACCACGCCCAGCTCCTCCGCGATGATCGCGAAGATGAAGTCGTTGTGCGCCTCGGGCAGCCAGTCCCACTTGAAGCTGCTCTTGCCGAGCCCGACCCCGAACCAGCCGCCGTGCTCGATCGCGTTGCGCGCCTGCATGATCTGGTAGCAGTCGTCCCGGGAGCAGTTGGCCGGGTCGAGGAACGAGGTGAGCCGGGCCAGCCGGTAGTTGTCGGCGTCCCGGGAGCCGGAGCCGGCGCCCAGGGACGCGGCGGCGACCAGCAGGCCGACGCCGGCCAGGCCGACCGCGGAGAGCGCAGCGAAGACCTGCAGCCGAACGCCGGCCGCCCAGAGCAGCCCGACGACCAGGGCCAGCAGGCAGAGCATGCTGCCGAGGTCGTTGTAGCCGACCAGCACGAAGAGCAGGCCGACCACCGGGAAGAGCGGGGCGGCCAGCTCCTTCCACCAGCCCAGCACGGCCCCCTTGCGGACCAGCACGTGCGCGCCCCACAGCGCCAGCGCGAACTTGGCCAGCTCGGCGGGCTGGACCTGGATCGGCCCGAGGTAGAGCCAGAGCAGCTCGGCGTGCAGCGGGCCGACCGATTTGACCCGGAACAGCGACTCCAGCGCGACCAGCACATTGAGGATGAGCAGCAACGCCACGGCCACGCCGAGCGCGGGCCGGCCCAGCGCCCGGAAGGTGCGGGCGGGCAGCCGCTGGCAGGCCCAGAACGCCACGATGCCGATCACCGCGAAGATCGTCTGCTTGACCAGGGAGGCCGTGGCGTCGCCGTCCTCGGCGTAGTCCTTCACGCTGGTCGCCGAGAAGACCATGGTCAGGCCGATCAGCAGCAGCAGCCCGGCGCTGGAGAGCAGCAGGTAGTAGGAGGCCAACGGGCGGGCCAGCAGGCCGCGCAGCGCGGCCAGCCCACCGGCCGCGTCCAGCCCGAACAGCGCGCCCGGCGGCTCCGCCGGCCGCGCCGCCGCGGGCGGTCGGCGGGTCTGCGTCTCGGTCGTGCCCTCGGTGTCTCGTTCCTCCCCCACCCGCCCATCATCGCGGCTGCGCCGGCCCGCTCGTGGCCCAACCGGCCGGTCGGCGTGTCGAAACGCGAAGGAGGGGCCACCAGGGCCCCTCCTTCGCACCGTCGGTGTGCCGGCTCAGGTGACCGCGGCGAGGAACTCGCTGTAGAACAGGCCCAGCGCGATGGCCACGCCGATCCCGGCGATGATCCAGAACCGGACCACGATGTTGACCTCGCTCCAGCCGGCGAGCTCGAAGTGGTGCTGCAACGGCGACATCCGGAACACCCGCTTGCCGGTGGTCCGGAAGGAGATGATCTGGATCACCACGGACATCGTGATGATCACGAAGAGCCCGCCGATGATCGGCAGCAGCAGGATGGTCCGGGTGGACATCGCCATGCCGGCGATCAGGCCACCCAGGCCGAGCGCCCCGGTGTCGCCCATGAAGATCCGGGCCGGCGAGGTGTTCCACCACAGGAAGCCGACACAGGCACCGGCCGCCGCCCCGGCGATCAGCGCGATCTCCAGCGGGTCCCGGACCGTGTAGCAGTACGCCTCGGTGTAGTTCGGGTCCGCGCACCAGTGCCGGTACTGCCAGAAGGCGATCAGCGCGTACGCGGCGAGCACCATCACCGAGGCGCCGGTGGCCAGGCCGTCCAGGCCGTCGGTGAGGTTGACGCCGTTGGTCGCCGCCATCACCACCAGGATGATCACGATGATCGAGGCGACCTTGCCGATCTCCAGCGCCGGGATGTCCCGGATGAAGCTGAGCGTGGTGCTGCCGACCGTCTCGGCGTTCGTCCGGGTGCCGGTGGCGTCGTACATCCTGCTCGGGAAGTAGAGCGCCACGACGCCGAAGATCGCCCCGACCAGGATCTGGCCGGCCAGCTTGCCGCGCTTGTTCAGGCCGCCGCTGTGCCGCTTGCGGACCTTCAGGAAGTCGTCGATGAAGCCGACCGCGCCGGAGAAGACCATCAGGCCGAGCAGGACCAGCGCGGTCATGGTCGGCTCCACCTGGGCGATCTGCGCGTCCGGCAGGGTGGTCAGCGCGAGATGACCGGCGACGTACGCGATCACCGTGGCCAGGATGAAGACCACGCCGCCCATCGTCGGCGTGCCCTTCTTGCCCTGGTGCATGGCCGGGCCCTCGGCCCGGATCGGCTGGCCGGCCTTCAGCCGGGTGAACACCTTGATCGCGATCGGGGTGCAGAGCAGCGAGATCAGGAAGGCGACCCCGATGGCGACGATGACCGCCCTCATGAGGTGACCCCCTCCCCGGTGGCCTCGCGCAGCGCGTCGGCCACCTCCCAGGTGCGGTACCGCGAGCCCTTCACCAGGACCACGTCCCCCGGACGTAGCTCGCCCCGCAGCACCTCGACGGCCGCCGCCTGATCGGTGAGCAGCACCGACTCTCCTCCCCAGTCACTTACCGCTGTCGCGCCTTCCTGGATCGGCGCCGCCGGCTCGCCCACCACGAGCAACCGGTCGACGCCCAGCTCGGCCGCGAGCCGGCCGACCTGCTGATGCCCCTCCCGCTCGAACGTCCCCAGCTCGGCCATGTAGCCGAGCACCGCGACGGTACGCCCCTGCCCGCGCAGGCCGGCCAGCGCCCGCAGCGCGACCGCCATCGAGCCCGGGTTGGCGTTGTACGAGTCGTCGATCACGGTGACCCCGTCGGAACGCTCGAAGACGTCCATCCGCCGGGTCGAGACCAGCCCCAGCTCGCCCAGGGCGACGGCCACCTCGGCCAGGGGCATCCCCAGCTCGCGGGCCACCGCGGCGGCGGCGAGGGAGTTGGAGACCTGGTGCCGCCCGGTCAGCCCGAGCCGCACCGGCGCGCTGCCCTCCGGGGTCACCAGGGTGTACGACGGCCGCCCCCGCCCGTCCAGCGTCACCTCCACCGCCCGCACGTCGGCGTGCGCCGCCTCGCCGTACCGGACCACCCGGGCCCGGGTCCGGGTGGTCATCGCGTCGACCAGCGGGTCGTCGGCGTTGAGCACGGCCAGCCCGTCGGCGGGCAGCGCCTCGACCAGCTCCCCCTTGGCCAGGGCGATGGTCTCCACCGAGCCGAACTCGCCGATGTGCGCCACCCCGACGTTGAGCACAACGGAGATCCGCGGCGGCACCACGTCGCAGAGGTATCGGACGTGCCCCACCCCGCGGGCGCCCTTCTCCATCACCAGGTAGCGGGTCTCCGGCCCGGCCTGCAGCGCCGTGTACGGGTGGCCCAGCTCGTTGTTGAACGAGCCGGGCGGCGCCACGGTCGGGCCGAGCCGCACGGTCAGCTGGGCGATCAGGTCCTTGGTGGTGGTCTTGCCGGAGGAGCCGGTCAGCCCGATCACGGTGAGCCCGGGCAGCCGGTCGACCACCGTGCGGGCCAGCCGCCCCATCGCCGCGAGCGCGTCGTCGACCAGCACCATCGGCACGCCGGGGACCTCCCGGGTACCGAGCACCGCCACCGCGCCGGCCGAGACCGCGCCGGCGGCGTAGTCGTGCCCGTCCACCTTCTCCCCGGGGAACGCCACGAAGAGCCCGCCGGGGGCGACCTTGCGGGAGTCGAACTCGACCGACCCGGTCACCCGGGCCGCCGGGTCGGCGGCGAGCAGCCGCCCGTCGACGGCCGAGGCGACCTCGGCCAGGGTCAGCGGGATCACCGTCGACCCGCCAGGTCCCCGAAGCGGGTGCGCAACGCCTCGGCCAGCTCGACCCGGTCGTCGAACGGGAGCACCTCGCCGGCGATCTCCTGGCCGCGCTCCTGCCCCTTGCCGAGCAGCGCCACCACGTCGCCCGGTTCGGCCAGCCGCACCGCCTCGGCGATGGCGGCCCGCCGGCCGGGCGCCTCGATGATCCGGGCCGGCGCGTTCGCCGCGTACGCCCCGGCGAGCACCTCGGCCCGGATCGCGGCCGGGTCCTCGGTGCGCGGGTTGTCGTCGGTCACCAGCACCACGTCGGCTCCCTCCGCCGCGGCGGCGCCCATCACCGGCCGCTTGCCCCGGTCCCGGTCGCCACCCGCGCCGATCACGCAGATCAACCGCCCGCTGCTCAGCTCACGCAGCGCGACCAGGACGGCCTCGATCGCGTTCGCCTTGTGCGCGTAGTCCACCACCCCGCGCACCGGCGCGTCGCCGCTGACCAACTCCAGCCGCCCCGGCACCCCGCCGCAGGCGGAGACCCCGGCGACCGCGGTGCCCGCGTCCACCCCGGCGGCGACCAGGGTGGCGACGGCCAGCAGCGCGTTCGCCACGTTGTGCCGGCCCGGCAGCGCCACCACGGCGGGCAGGGCCAGCCCGTCCGGGCCGTGCACGGTGAAGCGCTGGGCGTACCCCTCGCCGTCGATCCCGTCGGCCCACCAGGTGGCGGTCGGGTCGCCGGCCGCCGAGTAGCTGACCGTGGCCGGCTTGGACAACGGCCGCAGCGCCGGGTCGTCGTGGTTGAGCACCTCGACCCGGCAGCGCCCGTCGAAGAGCTTCGCCTTGGCGGCGAAGTAGTCCGCCGCGTCGGCGTGGAAGTCCAGGTGGTCGGAGCCGAAGTTGGTGTAGCCGCCCACGGTGAAGCGGACCCCGCCGACCCGCCCCATGGCCAGGGCGTGGCTGGAGACCTCCATGACCACCGCGCTCACCCCGCGCTCCCGGGCGACGGCGAGCATGGCGTGCAGGTCGGTGGCCTCCGGGGTGGTCCGGACGCTGTCGATCACCAGGTCGCCCAGCCGGGTCTCCACGGTGCCGATCAGGCCGGTGGTGTGGCCGGCGGCGCGCAGCCCCGACTCGATCAGGTAGCTGGTGGAGGTCTTGCCGGCGGTGCCGGTCACCCCGATCACGGTCAGCCCGGCGGTCGGGTCGCCGTAGACGGCGGCGGCGACGTCGCCGAGGATCGCCCGGGGGTCGTCGACCACCAGCGTCGGCAGGCCCGCCGCGGCGGCCAGTTCGGCGCCGGCCGGGTCGGTCAGCAGGGCCACCGCGCCGGCCTCGGCCGCCCCCGCGGCGAACTCCGCGCCGTGCCGGCGGGCGCCGGGCAGCGCCGCGTACAGGTCCCCGAGGCGGACCTCCTGGCTGGCGTGGGTCACCCCGGTCACGGCCACCTCGACGGCGCCCTCGGGCGGCACGACGGCGAGCCGCGCGGCGAGGTCGCCGAGCCGGACGGGATTCACGGTACGGGGACGTGGATTGCCGGGCACGGCGTCAGACCCTACCCGGTCGCCCGGGTTCCGACCGCACAGCTGCCCCGGTGGTTCGTCGCCACTCACCGATGATGTCCCGTCCGCCCCGTTCAGCGCGGAAAGACCTCGAACTTGGGGGACCTGCTGGTCGCCGACGGGGGCACCCGGTAGTGCCGCAGGGTGTAGCCCATCATCTCCCGAAAGGCCGGCGCGGCGACCGCGCCGCCCTCGCCGCCGGGGCTCCAGACGAAGACCGCCACCACGTACCGGGGATGCTCGGCCGGGGCCATGCCGATGAACGAGCCGACCTCGCCGGGCTGCAGCCTGCCGTCGGAGTACCGCAGCCCGGTGCCGGTCTTGCCGGCCACCCGGTAGCCGGGGACGGCGGCGGCCAGGCCGGTGGCCCGCCCATCGGGCCCGTCGACCGTGGTGACCGCCTCCAGCATGGTGCGCAGCGCGGCGGCGTTCTGCGGGCTGAGCACCGAGCGGGTGATCGGGACGGGGCCGGGGCTCTTCTTGCCGTCCGGTCCGATCACCTCCTTGATCAGGTGCGGCTGGACGTACGTCCCGTTGTTGGCGATGGCGGCGTACGCGGCGGCCATCTGCAGCGGGGTGGCGTCCACGCTGTGCCCGATCGGCACCGACCCTTCCGACGAGAGGCTCCACTGGTCGGCGGGGAGCAGCCGCCCGGACGCCTCCCCCGGCATGCCCTCGCCGGTGGGCTGGCCGAGCCCGAACCGCTTCTGGTAGTCGATGAGCCGGTCCCGACCCAGCTTGTCGGCGATCTCGATGGTCCCGACGTTGGACGAGAAGGCCAGCATGCCGGGGATGCTCATCTTCTGCCCGTTGGCCGGGTGGGTGTCCCGGAAGGTGGTGTCGCCCTTGGTGATCGTGTTGGCGACCGGGAACGTGGTGTCCGGGGTGATCACGCCCTCCTGGAGGGCGGCGCCGTAGGTGATCGCCTTGTGGATCGAGCCCGGGTCGACCACGAAGCTGGTCGCCGCGTCCTCCCGGTCCGTCGGCCTGCTGCCCTCCGGGTCCACCGCGTCGTAGGTGGGGTTGCTGGCCTGCGCCAGCACCTCGCCGGTGGCCACGTCGATGATCACGGCGGCGCCGACGCTGCCCCTGGTCTGCGCCATCTGGGCGGTGAGGATCCGCTGCGTCTGGAACTGGAGGTCCCGGTCGATGGTCAGCTCCAGCGAGCTGCCCGGCTTGGGCTGGGTGGTCTGGCTGTAGCCGCCCGGGATCGGCGCGGCCAGGTCGCCCT
Organism: Micromonospora kangleipakensis; assembly: GCF_004217615.1. Taxonomy (NCBI): domain Bacteria; kingdom Bacillati; phylum Actinomycetota; class Actinomycetes; order Micromonosporales; family Micromonosporaceae; genus Micromonospora; species Micromonospora kangleipakensis. Next base: position 6,169,928 of record NZ_SHLD01000001.1, read on the forward strand.
GCCCGACCTCGTAGGTCTTCTTGCCGGCCTGCCCCTGGAGCAGGTCGTCGTACTTCGCCTCCAGCCCCTCCAGGCCGACCATGTCCTGGCTGACGAAGCCGATCAGGTTGGCGCCCAGGTCACCGCCGGGCACCTCGCGCCGCTCGTCCCGGTGCACGCCGATGCCGGCCAGGTCCAGCGCCATGATCTGCTTCGCCTTGCCGATCTCGACCCCGCGGGCCAGGTACTCGAACTGCGACGGATTGCCCGTCGGGAGCTTGCGGGGCTTCATCTTCCCGGCCAGGTCCGAGGCGGGCACGCCGAGCAGCGGGGAGAGCAGCCGGGCGGTGGCGAACCGGTCCTTGACCCGGGTCGGGTCGGCGAAGACGTACCGCGCCTCGACGCTGTGCGCCAGCCGGGCGCCGGTCCGGTCCAGGATCGCGCCGCGCGGCGCGGGCAGGTCGACCACGGCGAGCCGGTCGGTGACACCGCCGTCGGCGTACGCCGGGGTGTCGACGGTCTGCAGGAAGACCAGCCGGATGCCGATCGCGGCGAAGAGCGTCAGGGCGAGCAGCGTGCCGAGCCGCAGCCGGCGGCGCGGGTCGGCGAGCTTCGGCGGGCGGCGCGGCTTGCGCGACGGCCGCCGGGCGGCGGGCCGGTCCGGCCGGCGCGGGCCCGGCCGGCGGCGCGGCGCCGGCGCCTCGTCGTCGTCGAACGGCTCCCGCGCCGGGCGCGGCGAGACGGTCCGCACCACGCCGGCCCGGCCGCCCGCGGCGGTCTCCCGCCGGCCGGTGCGGCCGGCGCCGGCGCGACCGCCGTCGAGCACCTGCAACGCCGGGCGGAACGGGTCGCCGGAGCGGCTGCTGCGCGGGGTACGCCGCTGCTCCGCGCCCCCGGTGGGCGCGGAGCGGGCGACCCCGCCGCCCTCGCGGATGGTGCGCCCCCGGGGCGTGTACGCCCGGGCGTCGGAGATCCCGCCGACGCCGGGCTCGCCGGAGCGCGGGTCGGCGCCCCGACCGCCCCGGGACGAGCCGCGCCGGGAGCCCGTGGGGTCCCGGCGCGGTTCCTCCGATCTCGGGGGCACCTGACTACCCCCCGTTGCCCTGCTGGCTGGTGATGGCCGGCGCGCCCTCGGCCGGGTGCGGAACGCCGATCGTCTTCCCGTCCGGCAGCCGGATGTACGCGGGCTCGCCGGACTCGACCAGGCCGAGCTTGCGGGCGTTGGCGGTCAGGTTGCCCGGCGCCTTCTGCTCGGCGATCTCCTTCTCCAGCTGCTGCTGGTCGACGTCGAGCTTGGCCTGCTGCTGCTGGAGCTTCTCCAGCTTGAAGGCGTTCTCGTTGATCTTCGTGTTGACCAGCAGGATGCCGAGCACCCCGCCGACCACCAGCACCAGGATCAGCCCGACGAACGGGGCCCGCGGCACGGAGACCGGCGGCGGCGGGGCGACCCGCAGCCGCGGCGACCCCGCCGCGGTGGCCTTCGTCCGCTCGGCCGGCCGCAGCGCGGCGCTGCCCTGGGTGGGGAACTCGCGCGCCCCCCGGGCGCGGGTCTCCTCCCGGCGGTCGAGCCGGTCGGCCCCCGCCGTCGCGGTCGCCCCTCGCGTGGTGCGCTGCGCCGCGGTCCGGCCCCCCGACCGCGGTGCGCGCTCCTTGATGCCGGTGTCCCGGCCGTCGCGCCTGTTGACGTTCATGTCCCCTCCCCCTCTTCGTCCGTCCCACTGCCGTCCCCGCGGGTCGACCGGGAATCCATCGCGGATCCCGGTGACCCCGTCCCCGGTTGGTGCATCGCCTTGACCCGGCGGCGGTACCGTTCGCGGTCGGTACGCCCCTGCTGGGTCGCCTCCGGGTCGAGCCGCTCCGCGGCCCGCAGCCGCACCGAGGCGGCCCGCGGGTTCGCGGCCACTTCCGCCTCCCCGGCGACCTCGGCGCCCCGGCTGAGCAGCCGGAACGTCGGGCCCGACCCGGGCAGTTCGACCGGGAGGTCGACCGGGCCCTTGCTGCGGACCCGGTCGGCGAGCGCCTGCTTGGTGAGCCGGTCCTCCAGCGAGTGGTAGGACAGGACCACCATGCGGCCGCCCACGGTGAGCTTGTCGAGAGCGGCCGGCAGCGCCGTCTCCAGCGCTGCCAGCTCCTTGTTTACCTCGATCCGTAAAGCCTGAAACGTTCTCTTTGCCGGGTGTCCACCGGTTCGTCGGGCTGGTGCCGGAATGCTCTCCCTGACCAGCTCGGCCAGCCGCGCCGACGACGTGATCCGGGCCCGCTCCCGCTCCCGGATGATCGCCGAGGCGATCCGCCCGGCGAACTTCTCCTCGCCGTACACCCGCAGCACCCGGGCCAGCTCCGGGTGGCCGTACGTGTTGACCACCTCCTCGGCGGTCACCCCCCGGGTCTGGTCCATCCGCATGTCCAGCGGCGCGTCCTGCGCGTACGCGAACCCGCGGTCGGGCGCGTCCAGTTGCAGGGACGAGACGCCGAGGTCGAACAGGATCCCGTCGATCGCCGGGTAGCCGAGCCGGTCGAGCACCTCGGGCAGCTCGTCGTAGACGGCGTGCTCCAGGTGGATCCGGTCGGCGAACCGGGCCAGCCGGACCCGCGCGTGGGCGAGGGCCTCGGTGTCCCGGTCCAGGCCGATCAGCACCGTGTTCGGGTGCGCCTCCAGGACCGCCTCGGCGTGCCCGCCGAGCCCGAGCGTCGCGTCGACGTGGACGGTGCGTCCGTTCCGACCCAGCGCGGGGGCCAGCAACTCGAGACACCGCTCGAGCAGCACCGGCACGTGCGTGCCACGTAGCTCCCCCATGTCGACCCCCACTGGTTGAAACCCGCTTCGTCCTGTCGCGTCCTGTCGTCGCCACGACGCCTCGCCATACCGCCAGATCCCCATCCGCTCCCGCCCGCCGGAGGCCGCGGCCCCCGTTACGGATCGTGCGCCTGGCACCGGGGAAGGGGTGCCAGGAACTCGAAAGCGGCTGGAGATCTCGCAGTACGCCGGGCGTCGCCACGCCCTACAGACCGCCGGGCAGCACCCCCTCCTCGATGTCGGCGAAGTCGTCTTCGCTCTCCGCGAGGTAGGCCTCCCAGGCCGCCCTGTCCCAGATCTCCACCCGGGTGCTCGCGCCGATCACGACCAGATCGCGGTCGAGGGCGGCGTACGAGCGCAGGTGCCCCGGGATGGTCACCCGGCCCTGCTTGTCCGGGACCTCGTCGTGCGCGCTGGCGAAGAAGACCCGGCTGTAGGCCCGGGCCGCCTTGTGCGTCATCGGCTGCGCGCGCAACTGCTCCGCGATCCGCTGGAACTCGGGCATCGGGAAGACGTAGAGGCAGCGCTCCTGCCCTTTGGTGATCACGACACCCCCCGCCAGCTCATCCCGGAACTTCGCCGGAAGGATCAACCGGCCTTTGTCGTCCAGGCGCGGAGTGTGGGTGCCGAGGAACATCGGCCCAACCCCCTTGCCCTGAGCGGCGTTCGCGGCGCCGCTGACCCCCCGGGCCGGTGCGGCCCTCCCGGCCTCACCATTGCGCCCCACTCTACTCCACTTCCCTCCACCCGCAACCAGAAACGCCCGCGTGGCGCGGCGTTTCCGAGCGCAAAAGAGCACGTCAGAAGGGGTGGAGCGGAGTGGAGGGCCAGAGCCGCCCGCGGGCGGCGTCCACTACCCGACATTGATCGACTCCATCCGGCCGAACGCCGACCGGCCGTCCGCCGCGCCACCCCGGCCGAACGGATCGCCGTCCGCGGCGATCTGGCAGTGCCACGGGTCCGGTAACCTCGCTCGGGTGACGGACGCGAAGATGCCCCTGCGGGCAAAGGTGGCCAGCTCCGTGTCGCGGACCGCCGCGGCGCTGTCGCGGGCCGCCGGCCGGGGCGACGGCTCGGTGATCGGCGGCTGGATCGGCCTCAAGATCGACCCGGATCTGCTCGTGCACCTGGCGGCGGGGCGCGCGATCGCCCTGGTCTCCGGCACCAACGGCAAGACCACCACCACCCGGCTCACCACCGCCGCCGTCGGCGTGCTCGGCCGGGTCGCCACCAACTCCTTCGGCGCCAACATGCCCACCGGGCACACCTCGGCGCTGGCGAAGGCCGGCAGCACCCCGTACGCGGTGCTCGAGGTCGACGAGCACTACCTCGCCCAGGTCCTGGAGGCCACCGAGCCGCACGTCGTGGCGCTGCTCAACCTCTCCCGCGACCAGCTCGACCGGGCCAAGGAGGTCGCCATGATGGCGCAGCTCTGGCGCGCCGCGCTGGTCCAGCACCCCGACGTGCGGGTGGTCGCCAACGCCGACGACCCGATGGTGGTCTGGGCCGCCACCCCGCCGGCCGACCCGGCCCGCGGCCACATCCCGCCGCACGTCAGCTGGTTCAGCGCCGGCCAGCGCTGGCACGACGACTCGTGGGTGTGCCCCGAGTGCGGCTCCACGATCCAGCGCTCAGGCGAGCAGTGGTGGTGCACGGGCTGCCCGCTGCGCCGCCCCGAGCCGCAGTGGACCGTCGAGGACGACGGCGTGCTCGACCCGAGCGGCGCCTGGCACAAGGTCCAGCTCCAGCTCCCCGGCAAGGTCAACCTGGGCAACGCGGCGACCGCCCTCGCCGTCGCCGCCGAGTTCGGCGTCCGCCCGGTGGACGCGGTCTCCCGGCTCGGCACGGTCACCTCGGTCGCCGGCCGCTACGCCCAGGTGGACCGGGACGGGCGCAACATCCGGCTGCTGCTGGCCAAGAACCCGGCCAGCTGGCTGGAGGCGTTCGACATGGCCGACGAGGCACCCACCCTGCTCTCCATCAACGCCCGCGACCCCGACGGGCTGGACACCTCCTGGCTCTTCGACGTCGACTTCGCCCCGCTCCGCGGCCGGCAGGTCCTGATCACCGGCGACCGGGCGTACGACCTGGCCGTCCGGCTGGACGTCAACGGCGTGCCGTTCCAGCACGTCCGGACCTTCGACGACGCGATCCGGGCGGTGCCACCGGGCCGCCTGGAGGTCATCGCCAACTACACCGCCTTCCAGGACATCCGAGCGGAGCTGGACCGTGTCAACTGAGAGCCTGCGCATCGTCTGGATCTACCCCGACCTGCTCTCCACCTACGGCGACCGGGGCAACATGCTGATCCTGGCCCGCCGGGCCCAGCTGCGCGGCATGCCGGTCGAGGTGCTGGAGGTCCGATCCGACCAGCGGCTGCCCGCCACCGCCGACATCTACCTGATCGGCGGCGGCGAGGACGGCCCGCAGGCGCTCGGCGCCCAGCGGCTGCTCGCCGACGGCGGCCTGCACCGGGCGGTCGCCCAGGGCTCGGTGGTCTTGGGCGTCTGCGCCGGCTACCAGCTTCTCGGCACCTCGTTCTTCGCCAAGGGCACCAAGTGCGCCGGGCTGGAGCTGCTCGACTTCTCCTCCGACCGCGGCCCCACCCGGGCCGTCGGCGAGCTGGCCGGCGAGGTCGACCCGCGGCTGGGCGTCCCCGCGCTGACCGGCTTCGAGAACCACGGCGGCCGCACCCACCTCGGGCCGGGCGTGTCGCCGCTGGCCCGGGTCACCGCCGGGGTCGGCAACGACGGCAGCACCGAGGGCGCGTGGCGGGGCAAGCTGCTCGGCACGTACTCGCACGGGCCCGCCCTGGCCCGCAACCCGGCCCTGGCCGACCTGCTGCTGCGCTGGGCCACCGGCATCCACCAGCTCCCCGCGCTCGACGACACCTGGGCCGAGCGGCTCCGCTCGGAACGCCGCGCCGCGGTGGCGGCCGCCGCCCGGGCGTGATCCCGGCCGTCCGGCGGCTGCTCCGACAGCCGTCGGCGCGCCGGTTCGCCCTGCTCCTGGCGCTGCTCGCCGGCTTCGGCGTCCTGCTGTTCCTGGTGCCCCGGCCGGACCCGGCCCAGCTCCCGCGGCTGGCCGGTTGCCTCGACGGGTATGCCCCGATAGCCGCGATCGTCGGCGGGGCGCTGCTGCTGGTGGCGCTGGTCCCGCGGACCTTCGTCACGCTCGCCGCCGGGGCGATCTTCGGCCCCCTGGAGGGTGCCGCGTACGCCCTCGGCGCCGCGCTGCTGGCGGCGGCGATCGGCTTCACCGTCGGCCGCCTGCTCGGCCGGGACTTCGTCGCCGAACGGGTGCGCGGCCGGCTGGCCCGGCTCGACGGCTGGTTCGCCCGGCAGAGCGTCCTGGGCGTCGTCACCGTCCGGCTGCTGCCGATCGCCGGCTTCGGGCTGGTCAGCTACGGCTACGGCACGACCGGTGCCCGGGTGCTGCCGTTCCTGGCCGGCAGCCTGATCGCCTCCGCCCCGACCGCCTTCGGCTACGCCGCCGTCGGCGCGGCAATCAGCTCGCCGGGCCACGTCAACTGGTATGCCGCCGCGCCGGCCAGCCTCGGCCTGATCGCCAGCGTGGTGCTGATCCACCGCTGGTGGCGCGCCGAACGGCAGCGCCGGGCGGTCCCGGGCTGATGCCCGCCGAGGAGCCGCTGCCCGGCGGGTTCATCGCCGAGGTGGTCCGGGTCGGCGACACCGTCCGCCGCACGCCCCCGGCGAACGCCGGCTTCGTCGCCGCGCTGCTGCGGCACCTGGACCGGGCCGGCGTCGGCCTGGCGCCTCCCTACCTCGGCACCGACGTCGGCCGCGCCACGTGACGCCTGCGCTGTACGGGCAGCCGGTCGCGCCGGTGCCGGCCGATCCCCGAAGCTGGGCTGCCCGCGAGCGATTACCTGACAGTCATGAATGTGCCCCAGCGTCATGTCGCTCGCGACCGCATCAGCCTCCCGGCGGACGGCAGGCAAGCCGCCGGAACGCGAGCACCGGTCGCGGCCGCACCCCGCGCGCCACCCCAGGTGCCGACCGAGGCCCGAACCTGGCCGGCTGTCCTCCGACCGTCCGCGGTTCCTGGCTGGTCTTCGCGGTCTGGCCCGTCGTGGCCGCGCTGGTCGCGGTGACCGCCGCCCACCACCGCGAGCCCTGACCCAGGACATGCCGGAGGCGCGCCCCGAGGTGGGGCGCGCCTCCGGGTCGGCGAGCGTCAGGCGACGATCGAGACCATCCGGCCCTTCACGACGATGACCTTGCGGGGCTCCTTGCCGGCCAGCGGACCGGCGACCGCCGCCAGCGCCGCCCCGCGCACCTCGTCCTCCGGCGCGTCGGCGGGGACCTCGATCCGGCCGCGGACCTTGCCGTTGATCTGCACCGGGTAGGTCACCGTCTCGGCGACCAGCATCGCCGGGTCGGCGGTCGGGAAGTCCGCGTACGCCAGCGAGCTGTCGTGGCCCAGCCGCCGCCACAGCTCCTCGGCGATGTGCGGGGCGAACGGCGCCAGCATCAGCACCAGCGGCTCGGCCACCTCCCGCGGCGTGGCGGACAGCCGGGTCAGCGCGTTGGTCAGCTCGATCAGCTTGGCGATCGCGGTATTGAACCGGATCCCCTCCATGTCGCCGCGGACCCCGTCGACCACCTGGTGCAGCAGCCGCCGGGTGGCCTCGTCCGCCGGCACGTCGGTGACCCGCGGGTCGCCGGTCTGCTCGTCGACGATCGCCCGCCAGACCCGCTGCAGGAACCGGTACGACCCGACGACCGCCCGGGTGTCCCAGGGGCGGGACACCTCCAGCGGGCCCATCGACATCTCGTACACCCGGAAGGTGTCCGCGCCGTACGCCGCGCACATCTCGTCCGGGGTGACCACGTTCTTCAGCGACTTGCCCATCTTGCCGTACTCGCGACGCACCTCGGCCTCGCCGTGGAAGAAGCGGCCGTCGACCTCGACGACCTCCTCCGCCGGCACCACGGCCTCGCGGGAGTCCCGGAACGCGTACGCCTGGATCATGCCCTGGTTGAACAGCTTGCGGAACGGCTCGAACGACGAGACGTGCCCCAGGTCGAACAGCACCTTGTGCCAGAACCGGGCGTACAGCAGGTGCAGCACGGCGTGCTCGGCGCCGCCGACGTACAGGTCGGTGCCCCCGCAGTCACCCGCCCCGCGCGGCCCCATCCAGTACGCCTCGTTCGCCGGGTCGGCGAACCGCTCCGAGTTCGTCGGGTCCAGGTAGCGCAGCTCGTACCAGCAGGAGCCGGCCCACTGCGGCATCACGTTGGTCTCCCGGGTGTAGCGCTTCGGCCCGTCGCCCAGGTCCAGCTCCACCTCCACCCAGTCGCGCCGCCGCGACAGCGGGGTCTCCGGGTTGCTGCCGGCATCCTCCGGGTCGAACGTCTTCGGCGAGAAGTCGTCCACCTCGGGCAGCTCGACCGGCAGCATCGACTCGGGCAGCGCGATGGCGGCACCGGTCTCGTCGTACACGATCGGGAACGGCTCGCCCCAGTAGCGCTGCCGGGAGAACAGCCAGTCGCGCAGCCGGTAGGTCACCGCGCCGGCGCCGTACCCGTTCGCCTCCAGCCAGGCGATGATCGTCGCCTTGGCGTCGGCGACCCCCAGGCCGTTCAGGTCCACGCCGCGGTCGGGCGCGGCGCTGTTGATCGCCGGACCGTCCCCGGTGTACGCCTTGCCGTCGAAGCCGTCGGCCGGCTGCACGGTACGCACGATCGGCAGGTCGAAGACCTCGGCGAACGCCCAGTCCCGCTCGTCCTGCCCGGGCACCGCCATGATCGCGCCGGTGCCGTAGCCGGCCAGCACGTAGTCAGCGATGAAGATCGGGATGCGCCCGCCGGTGACCGGGTTGGTCGCGTACGCGCCGACGAAGACGCCGGTCTTCTCCCGGGTGTCGGCCTGCCGCTCCACGTCCGTCTTGGCCGCGGCGGCCTTCCGGTACGCCTCGACGGCCGCCCGCGGGCTGGCGTGCCCACCGGTCCAGGCGTCCTTCGTCCCCGCCGGCCAGCTCGCCGGCACCAGCAGATCGACCAGCTCGTGCTCGGGGGCCAGCACCATGTAGGTGGCGCCGAAGACGGTGTCCGGCCGGGTCGTGAAAGCCCGAATCGGCTCCAGGGTGGTGGGAAAGTCGATGTGCGCCCCTTGCGACCGGCCGATCCAGTTGCGCTGCTGCAGCTTGATCGGCTCGGGCCAGTCCAGGGTGTCCAGATCGTCCAGCAGCCGATCGCCGTACGCGGTGATCCGCATCATCCACTGCTTCAGGTTGCGCTTGAAGACCGGGAAGTTGCCCCGCTCGGAGCGGCCGTCGGCGGTGACCTCCTCGTTGGCCAGCACGGTGCCCAGCCCCGGGCACCAGTTCACCGGCGCCTGGGAGACGTACGCCAGCCGGTGGTCGTCGACGATCGCCCGCCGCTCGGCCACGGTCAGCTCGGCCCAGGGGCGACCGTCCGGGGTCGGCCGGGTGCCCCCCTCGAACTCGGCGATCAGCTCGGCGACCGGGCGGGCCTTCTTCGCGTCCGCGTCGTACCAGGAGTTGAAGATCTGCAGGAAGATCCACTGGGTCCAGCGGTAGAAGTCGGTGTCGATGGTCGCCACCGTGCGGCGCTCGTCGTGGGCCAGGCCCAGCCGGCGCAGCTGCTCCTTGTACCGCTCGATGTTCGCCACCGTGGTGGTCCGCGGGTGGGTGCCGGTCTGCACCGCGTACTGCTCGGCGGGCAGGCCGAACGCGTCGAAGCCCATCGCGTGCAGCACGTTCCGCCCGGCCATCCGCTGGTAGCGGGCGAAGCAGTCGGTGCCGATGTAGCCCAGCGGGTGGCCGACGTGCAGGCCGGCGCCGGAGGGATAGGGGAACATGTCCAGCACGTACAGCTTCTCCGCGCCCGCCCGCGGGTGGTCCGGGTCGGCCAGCGGCCCGGTCGGGTTCGGCGCGTGGAAGGTGCCCTCCCGCGCCCAGGTCTCCTGCCACCGGTGCTCGATGTCGCCGGCCAGGGTCGCGGTGTACCGGAACGGGGGGATGTCGGTCGCCGGTGCGGCTGCCTCGCTCATGGCGTCTCCTCGGCGCTTCATGTCGGATGTGGGGAGCTCTGCTCAGGGCACAAAAAAGCCCCTCGCGCAGGAGGGGCCGCCGTGCTGTCGCGCGTCAGCGCATCAGCACGGCCCGGTAAGAAGCAGGAAGACTCCGGCCATGACCGGGAGTCTACCCGCCCCGCGGCCGTCCACGCCGACCGCTACCGCTGGTCGGGACGCGCGCCCGGCCGGACCGGCCCCCGGACCGCCCCGGCGACGACGGGCCGTGACCGCCCGATTCCCCCGACCTGACGAATATTCCGGGCGTAACCGACCGACCGGCTGCGGGGGTCGGCGACAGCGGTAAACATGGTTAGCCTGAGAACCAGTGAGATTTTTGCGGCAGACGAGGCTCGCACGTCGCGAACCTAACGGCGGGTCCAGGTGCTCTATACAGAGCTGCCGTCCGGCGACGAGGAGGAGGCCCGTGACACAACAGACCTGGGACGAGGTGGGCGGTCTGCTGCCGCACGACGAGTTCCGCGCCGCCAGCGAGGCCATCGTGGCCAACATCGAGCAGGTGATCGAGGGCAAGACCGCCACGGTCCGGCTCGCCCTGGCCGTGCTGCTCGCCGAGGGCCACCTGCTCATCGAGGACGTCCCCGGCGTCGGCAAGACCAAGCTGGCCAAGGCGCTCGCCCGCTCGATCGACTGCTCGGTGCGCCGGATCCAGTTCACCCCCGACCTGCTGCCCAGCGACGTCACCGGGGTCAGCGTCTACAACCAGGAGAACCACGACTTCGAGTTCCGCCCCGGCGCGGTCTTCGCCAACCTGGTGGTCGGCGACGAGATCAACCGGGCCTCGCCGAAGACCCAGTCCGCCCTGCTGGAGTGCATGGAGGAGCGGCAGGTCACGGTCGACGGGGTCACCTACCAGCTGCAGACCCCGTTCATGGTGATCGCGACGCAGAACCCGATCGAGATGGAGGGGACGTACCCGCTGCCGGAGGCGCAGCGCGACCGGTTCACCGCCCGGATCGCGATGGGCTACCCGGACGTCGGCGCCGAGCTGGCCATGCTGGACGGTCACGGTGCCACCGACCCGCTGAACGAGCTGCGCCCGGTCTCCGACGCGGCCACCGTGCGCCAGCTCATCGCCACCGTCCGGCAGGTGCACGTCGCCGACGCCGTCAAGCAGTACGCGATCGACCTGGTCACCGCCACCCGCGAGGCCCCGGACCTGCGCCTCGGCGCCTCCCCCCGGGCCACCCTCCAGCTGCTGCGCACCGCCCGCGCGGTGGCCGCCCTGGAGGGGCGCGACTACGTCCTCCCCGACGACCTGCAGGCGCTCGCCGTGCCGGTGCTGGCGCACCGCATCATCCCGACCGCCGACGCGCAGCTGGCCCGCCGCACCACCGACGCGATCGTCGCGGAGCTGGTGCACCGGCTGCCGTTGCCGCACGACCGCAAGCGCTCGCCGTACGACACCCGGCCCGCCACCGGCAACGGCCGCGGTCCGTACGAGCCGCGGAGGCCGTGAGGTGCGCGACGGCCTGCGCGGACTGACCACCCGGGGCCGCTCGTTCCTGGCGGCCGCGGTGGCCGCCGCGGTCTCCGCCGGCATCCTCGGCGAGAAGGACCTGCTGCGGGTGGCCGTCCTGCTCGCCGTTCTGCCGCTGCTCGCGGCGGCGTACGTCGGGCGCAGCCGCTACAAGCTCGCCTGCAACCGGTCGCTGGAGCCGCACCGGGTGCCGGTCGGGGCCAGCTCCCGGGTGGTGCTGCGGCTGCAGAACCTGTCCCGGCTGCCCACCGGCACCCTGCTGCTGGAGGACCGGCTGCCGTACGCCCTGGGCAGTCGACCCCGGGTGGTGCTGGAGCGGCTCGGCGCGCACCAGGCCAGCTCGGTGGCGTACACGGTCCGCGCCGACGTGCGTGGCCGGTACGAGGTGGGCCCGCTGGTGGTCCGGCTCACCGACCCGTTCGGGTTGTGTGAGCTCACCCGCGCCTTCCCCAGCACCGACCACCTCACCGTGATCCCGCAGGTCACCCCGCTCCCCTCGGTCCGCCTCCCCGGCGAGTACGCCGGCAGCGGCGACAGCCGGGCCCGCTCGGTGGCGGTGCACGGCGAGGACGACGCGGCCACCCGGGAGTACCGGATGGGCGACGACCTGCGCCGGGTGCACTGGAAGTCGACCGCCCGCACCGGCGAGCTGATGGTGCGCCGCGAGGAGCAGCCCTGGGAGAGCCGGGCCACGGTCGTGCTGGACACCCGCGCCTTCGGCCACCGGGGCGACGGCCCGACGGCGAGTTTCGAGTGGGCGGTCTCCGCCGCGGCCAGCATCGCGGTGCACCTGCGTCAGGCCGGCTACAAGCTGCGCCTGGTCACCGGCTCGGACGCCGACGTGGATGCGACCGAGGGGGCCGGCGAGGGGCTGCTTCTCGACCACCTCGCCGAGGTCCGGCTGGACAAGCGGGGCGAGATCGCCACGCTGGTGCACCGGGTCCGGCAGCGGGCCGACGGCGGGCTGATCATCGGCCTGTTCGGCTCGCTGAGCACGGCCGAGGCGGAGCTGCTCGGCGGGCTGCGGGGCAACGGCGCCACCTGCGTCGGCTTCGTGCTGGACAGCTCCACCTGGCTCAACCTCCCGCCGAAGGCCCGCGCCGAGGCGGAGCACGCGCACGGCGCCGCGGCGCTCGCCCTGCTGCAGAGCGGGTGGCGGGTGATCGGCGTGGACCACGGCGGCCGGCTACCGGTGCTGTGGCCGCAGGCGGCCCGCGGCTCACAGGGCTTCGCGCTGCGCGCGGCGCTCGCCGAGACGGTCGCCGGGGGCGTGCGATGACCGGAAGGACGACCTCGTGACCGCGACCCGGAACCTCGGCTTCGTCGCCGCCGCGGCGACCCTGCTGGCCGCGGCGCCGCTGTCGGCCATCTTCGAGCGCTGGACGTGGCTGATCCAGGCGGCCATCGTGGTGGCGGTGGTGGCCGGGGCGGCCGCGCTGAGCCGGCTGGTCCGGGCCCCGCTCTGGGGCCAGGTGCTGGCCATGCTCGCCGGCCTGCTGCTCGGCCTGACCTGGATCTTCCCGGGCGGCACCGAGGTGCTCGCGTTCCTGCCCACCCCGGGCACCTTCGGCCACTTCGGCGAGCTGCTCGGCGCGTCGGTGCAGGACATGCGGTCATACGGCGTGCAGGTGCCCGACGTCGACTCGCTGCTGTTCCTCGCGGTGCTCGGCATCGGCGGGGTCGCGATCGTGGTCGACGTGCTGACCGTGGGGCTGCGCCGGCCGGCGCTGGCCGGCCTGCCGATGCTGGCGATCTACTCGGTGCCGGTGGCGGTCTACGTGGACAGCGTCCCCGCGACCCCGTTCGTGGTGGGCGCCTGCGGGTACCTCTGGCTCCTGGTCACCGACAACGTCGACCGGGTGCGCCGGTTCGGCCGCCGGTTCACCGGCGAGGGCCGGGACGTCGACGTGTGGGAGGCGTCGCCGCTGGCCGCCGCCGGTCGCCGGCTCGCCGTGGTCGGCGTCGCGCTGGCCGTGGCGCTGCCGCTGGCCGTGCCGGGGATGACCGGTGGCCTGATGAACGCGGTCGGCTCCGGGACGGGCAACGGCACCGGGCGGCCGGGGCAGGGCGGCAGCCCGGGCCGGATCGACCTCTTCGCCGCGCTGAGCGGCCAGCTCAACCAGTCCGAGGTGACCGACCTGGTCAAGGTCACCACCACCGAGGCGTCCCCGTTCTACCTGCGCTTCGGGGTGGCCGACGAGCTGCGCCCGGACGGCTTCCGGGTGCGGGTCCCGACCGGCCAGCCGGCCAACCGGCGCCTGCCCGACCCGACCGAGCGGACCGGCCGGGGCGTCGAGCGGCAGCGCTACCGGGCGACCGTCGAGGTGACCAAGAACCTCACCATGCCCCTGCTGCCGGTGTACGCGGAGCCGGTGAAGACCGACGACCTCAGCGGCAGCTGGCTCTACGACCCGAGCCTGCAGATCCTCTTCTCCAACCGGGAGAACTCCCGGAGCAAGCGCTACTCATTCGACTACGTCCGCTCGACGTACAGCCCCTCGGCGCTGCGCGCGGCGCCGTCGCTCTCCGCCGACGACCCGGTGCTGCGCCAGCAGACCGTGGCCCCGGTGGTACGGGAGGTCGACAAGCTGGTCGACCAGCTCGTCAAGGGCAGGCAGAACGACTACGACAAGGTGCGGGCCATCTACGACTACTTCTCGGTCGAGAACGGCTTCACCTACTCGCTCGCCACCAAGGGCGGCACGAGCGGCGACGACATCACCGACTTCCTCGCCACCAAGGTCGGCTTCTGCCAGCAGTACGCCGCCGCGCTGGCGTGGCTGGTCCGCCGGGCCGGCATCCCGGCCCGGGTGGCGTTCGGCTTCGCCAACGGCAGCAACTCCGGCGGCGGCGGGTACGTGCTGACCAACCGAAACCTGCACGCCTGGACGGAGGTCTTCTTCGGCGGCATCGGTTGGGTGCCGTTCGACGCCACCCCGGCGGCGAGCATCCAGGGCTCGATCCGGTCGCCCTGGGCCCCGGACACCGACGCTCCGGAGGAGACCAACCCGACGACGGGCAGCACGGCCGCCCCGGGCGCGGCCGACCCCTCGGCCGGTCCGAACGGGCCGGACCGCACCGACAAGGAGATTGACGAGGGCCTCGCCGTGAACGGTGGCGGCCCGACCCGGCAGGCCCCGGTCTGGCCGTGGTGGACGGCCGGCGCGCTCGCCCTGCTGGCGCTGCTCGCCGCGCCGGCGCTGCTGCGCAGGGCGCTGCGCCGACGCCGGCGCGTCCGGGCGCACGGGGCGACGGCCACCGTGCTGGACGCCGGCGCCGGCAGCCCGGGTGGGGCGCGCGAAGTGATGGTCGGTGCGGACGCCGACCGGGCCCGCGCGGACGCCCACGCCGCCTGGGACGAGCTGCTGGACACACTGGTGGACTTCCGGGTGCCGGTCGACCGGACGGAGACGCCCCGGGCGACCGCCGACCGGCTGGTCCGGGACACGCTCACCGGGGACGCCTCGGCGGCCACCGCGGCCCGGCTGCTCGGCCGCGCCGAGGAGCGGGCCCGGTACGCGCGCGATCCGCTCACCGGCGAGGCGCTGCACCCGGCGCTGCGCAGCGTACGCGGGGCGCTCGCCGCGCGGGCGGACCGACGTACCCGCCTGCTGGCGGCCGTGCTGCCGCCGTCGGTGCTGCTGCGCTGGCAGCGGGCCATCTCGGACGCCTCCACCCGGCTGGTCGCCGCGGCCGGTCAGGTGCGGCATTTCGTGGTGCGATGGAGTCCGCGTCGCCTGCTGGCCGGCCGCCTGGCCCGCTGACCGGGTCCCGTCCGCCGGCGCTCCCCCGCCGGCGGACGGGACACCGCCCGCGACCCGCGACGCCGGGCCGCGCCGGGTGATCCACGTCGCGGCGGCCGCGCCGGCTGATCCCCACTCCAGGTCCGCGACATGGTGGCATCCCGACACCCCGGACCCCGCCACATCGGCGGCCCGGAGTGGATCAATGGACCTGCTCCCGGCGAGTCAAGAGTGGACCTGCGGGCGCGCGACGAGCTGGCGGCCGTGCCGTGCCGGGACGCGCGGGATGGGGAAGATCGGACAGCCGGTCAAGCCGGCCCGAGGGGTCCAAGGAGCGCCGGGGTTCAAGGAGCGCCGGGTCCAGGATCGCCGGGGAGGGCGGTTCGCCCCGCTCGTGGGGGAGGCAGCAGGGCGCGAAGGGGCGACCACGCTCGCCGGACGAATCCGACGACACGCCGTCGCGTCACCCCGCCTCAGCGGTGCGACGTGGTCAGCGGCGCGACGCGGTCAGCGATGCCCCTCCGGGCGCTGCCGCCAACGGTCCTCCATCCGGTCGAGGAACGAGCCCCGCCGGCCGGTACGACCACCACGGGGACGACGACGACTGGTCGTGCCGCCCACCACGTGCAGGTCGGGCGACTGCGCCCGGCGGTGCGACTGCACCGCGTAGCCCAGCGCGGCCAACATCACGACGAAGCCCGCCACTGACAGCAGCGGGGTCGTCATCACGCCGTAGACCAACAGGGCCAGGCCAGCGATGACCACACCGGCAGCGACGAGCAGGCGACGCCGCGTGTGGAAACGCGGGTCGCTGGCGCGCACGGCCGAGGCGAATTTGGGGTCCTCGGCAAGCGACCGCTCGATCTGCTCGAACAGCCGCTGCTCGTGCTCCGAGAGCGGCACGGCACTCCTCCCCGGTCACGTTGGTCGGCCCGCTCGGGCCGACAGACCGTGGCAGCCAACCGGCTGCTTACCCGCAAGTCTACGAGGGGGCTCGCGCGTCGGAAAGCGGGACGACCTATGGCCGGGTCGGATTTTCGTCTCGACCCGGATGACGCTTGCCGAGAAGACTGGCCGGACCTATGACGGACCGCCCGAATCGGGCAGCCGCGGCGTCGGCCGCCGCCTCCGCCTCCCGCCAGCCGCGCTCCGGCGCACCCAGGGTGAGCTGGCGCGGCGTCTCACCGGCGGCGGCCAGCCCCTCCACCCGTACGCCGACCAGGCGGATCGGCTCCCCCGGGTCGAGGGCGGTCCACAGCGCCCAGGCGGTGTCGAACATCTCCCGGGCGGTGTCGGTCGGCACGCCCAGGGTGCGGGACCGGTTGACCGTGCGGAAGTCGGCCAGCCGGACCTTCAGCGACACCGTCCGCCCCACCTGCCCGGCGCCGCGCAGCCGGGCGCCGACCTTCTCGGCGAGGGCGAGCAGCGCCCGGCGGATCTCCGTCGGGTCGACGACGTCGACGTCGAAGGTCACCTCCGCGCCGATCGACTTCTCCACGTGCTCCGGGCTGACCCGGCGCGGGTCCCGCCCCCAGGCCAGCTCGCGCAGGTGCGTGGCGGAGGCCTCGCCGACCGCCCGGCGGAGCAGGCCGAGGGGCGCCTCGGCGAGGTCGCCGACGGTATTCAGGCCGAGGCGGCGCAGCGCCTCGGCGGACCGCTCCCCCACCCCCCACAGCGCCGACACCGGCAGCGGGTGCAGGAAGTCGAGCACCTGGGCCGCCGGCACCACGAGCAGGCCGTCCGGCTTGGCCCGGGTGGAGCCGAGCTTGGCCACGAACTTGCTCGGCGCCACCCCGACCGAGCAGCTCAGCCGCTGCTCCTCGGCGACCCGGCGGCGGATCAGCCGGGCGATCTCCACCGGCGGGCCGAAGAGCCGGCGGGCGCCGGCCACCTCGAGGAATGCCTCGTCCAGGGAGAGCGGCTCGACCAGCGGGGTGACGTCCCGGAAGATCCGCATCACCGCCCGGGAGGCCGCCGTGTACTGCGTGAAGTCGGGCGGCAGGTAGACGGCGTGCGGGCAGAGCGCCCGGGCCCGCGCGGTGGGCATCGCGCTGCGGACGCCGTACCGGCGGGCCTCGTAGCTGGCGGAGCTCACCACGCCGCGCGGCCCGATCCCGCCGACCACGACGGGCCGGCCGCGCAGCTCGGGGCGGCGGCGCACCTCGACCGAGGCGAAGAACGCGTCCATGTCCACGTGCAGGATCGAGCAGCCGGTGTCGTCGGCGTCCGGCCCGAAGCGCGGATCGCCGCCCCGGGGCAACGACTGGCTGCGGCCCATCCCCGCAGGCTAGCCGCCGGGTCCGACAACTGAACGGTCCGACCACCCGGCGGCCGGCCGGTCAGCCCCGGACGACCAGCAGCGGGATGGTCATCTCGGCCGCGGTGTCCGCGCCGTGGTACGCCACCAGGCGCGACTCCATCGGCTTCTCCGACCGGGTGGCGACCACCGCCCACGTGTCACGGCAGACCACCACCACGTCGCCGATCCGGCGCAGGTGCTCCTCGGGCACCGGCCCGAACCAGCCGGTGGCCACCGCCTCGTCGCGGGTCGTCACCCGCGCGGCGTCGCCCAGCACCGCCGACCAGGCGGTCGTCACATCGGCGACCGCGCCCGGCTCGACGTGCAGGTAGCGGACCCGGGGCTCGCCGGCGATCACCCGCACCCCGGCCCGCAGCCGGGGGTCGGTGTCGAAGTCGACGCGCCGGCCCTGCGGCACGTTGAGCTGGCCGTGGTCGGCGGTGACGAGCAGCGCGGCGTCCGGCGGCAGCCCGTCGACCAGCCGGACGAGCAGCCGGTCCACGTCGGCGGCGGCGAGCCGCCAGGGCGCCGAGTCGACCCCGGTGAGGTGGCCGTGCCGGTCCAGGTCGGGGTGGTAGCCGGAGACCAGGGTCGGGCCGGCGCCGGCCGCGAGGGCGGTGAGCATCTGCCGGGCGAGCCCGTCGACCTCGGAGGCGCCCCGGTAGTCGCCGCCCCGGTTGGCGGCGAGGGTGAGGCCGCTGCCGCCGTACTCGGGGCGGCTGACCACGGTGACCGCGACGCCGGCGGCGCGGGCCCGCTCGTACTGGGTGGGCACCGGCTGCCAGGCCAGCGGATCCGGGTCGCCGGCCCACTCGATGTGGCTGAGTACCCGGTCGGTGTCGGGCACCCGGACCTTGAACCCGAGCACGCCGTGGGCGCCGGAGGCGACGCCGGTGCCCAGGCTGACCAGGCTGGTCGGGGTGGTGGAGGGGAAGCCGGAGGTGAGCGGGGTGCCGACGGTGGCGGCGAGGCCGGCGAGGGTCGGCGCGTACGGGGCGGCGGTCGGGATCTGGTACCAGCCGAGCCCGTCCACCAGCAGCACGGCGATCCGGCGTACCCCGGCCAGTTGGGGACCCAGACCGAGCAGGTCGACCGCGCCGGGGACGCCGAGCACCGCCAGGGCGCTGGGCAGCACGTCGGCGAGGTTGCCGCCGCCATAGCGCGGGGCGACCGGGTCGAGCGGACCGGGTCGCCCGGCCGAGGCGGGCGACGGGCCGGTCATGCCGGGCGGCGGGCGAAGAGGTGCAGCTGGGCGGCGAGGTCCCGGTACGGCGACCGGGCCGCCAGGGCCCGCTCCAGCTCGACCAGGGCGGCCGGCTGGCCGTCCGCCACCGCGGCGGGGAGCAGGTCGGCGAGGACGCGTACCCCGTGGATCTCCTCGACCGTGAGCCCGCCGTCGGTCAGCAGCGCGGCGGCGCCGTCGACGTCGTACCGCCGCCGGAGGGTGTCCCGCGGCCCGGCGTTGCCGTGCGCGTCGGCGGCGAGCGCGGCGGCCACGTCGAGGTGACCGTTCATCGCCCGGCCGAGCACGGCCGCGGCCCGGCCGGCCACCAGCACGCTGGCCGCGCCGCCGTGGCGCAGCGCGCCGACCAGCGCCGACACCACCGACGCCGGCTCGTCGACCACCTCCAGGACGGAGTGGCAGAGCACCAGGTCGACGCTGGCCGGCTCGACCAGCCCGGCGAGCGCGTCGCCGTCGCCCTGCACCGCGCGTACCCGGTCGGCGACCCCGGCCTCGGCGGCCCGGCGGGTCAGCGCGGCGAGCGCGTCGGGGCTGGCGTCGACCACGGTGACCCAGTGACCGGCCTCGGCGAGCGGAACGGCGAATCCGCCGGTCCCGCCGCCGACATCGAGCACGGTGAGCCGCTTACCGGCACGGCGCTCCAGCTCGCCCCGGAGCACCGACCAGATGACGGCGGTACGGGGGGTCAGCGTTCGAGTCTGCTCCACCCGGTCGAGCCTAGTCACCCGCGCCACCCGACTCCCGCAGGCCGGTGGTGGCGCTCCGGGTCAGGACTCGCCGCCGCCCGCGGGGTCCTGCTCCTCCGCGCGGGAGCGGCGGGCGTTGGCCACCGGCCCGTCGGTCACCTGGTACTCGCGGGCCTCCGGGTCCGAAGCCGGCGACCAGCCGGCGGCCAGCCGGGTGCGCCGGGCGTTCGCCACTCCACCGATGTGCGTGCTGTTCAGGGTCATCGTTCTTCCCCCATGCCGGGCGGGCCACTCTGCCCGCGCGTGCCGGAAGTCTCCCGCCTACCGGCCCCGGAAACCGTAATGTGGATCACTCCGCTCAGCGGAAATCCCGGGATGCCGGAGCCACGGGAGGCTCGATCGCGTCCAGCCGGTCCGCGGTGAGGCTGGTGACCCCCTCGTGCCGCTGCAACCGGCCCCGCACCACCAGTGCCGCGCTGGTGCGGGCGACTCGACGGTAGCGCTGCCAGAGGCCCGGGGAGCAAGTGACATTGAGCATTCCGGTCTCGTCCTCCAGGTTGAGGAAGGTGACCCCGCCCGCGGTCGCCGGGCGCTGCCGGTGGGTGACGATCCCGCCGACCCGGATCCGCTGGCCGGGCTCCACCCGGCCGAGCCGGGCGATCGGCACCGCGCCCAGGGCGTCGAGCCGGTCGCGGATGAACCGGGCCGGGTGGCTCTCCGGCGACAGCCCGGTGGCCCAGACGTCGGCGACGAGGCGGTCCACCGCCTCCATCCCGGGCAGGGTGGGCGCGGCCGCGCCGGTCACCGTGCCGGGCAGCCGGCCCGGCCGGTCCTGGGCCGCCGCGCCGGCGGCCCAGAGCGCCTGCCGCCGGGTCAGCCCGAAACAGGCGAAGGCGTCCGCGGTGGCCAGCGCCTCCAGCTGCGCGGCGGTGAGACCGATCCGCCGGGCCAGGTCCGGCATGTCCCGGTACGGCCCGTTGGCCGTCCGCTCCGCCTCGATCCGCTCGGCCACGTCCGCGCCGAGGGTACGCACGCCGCCCAGCCCGAGCCGGACCGCCGGACCGCCCAGCCCCCACTGGTGCGGCGGCTCCCCCGGCGCGCTCCCCCACCGGGTGGTCGGGGTGGACTCCAGCACCGCCAGGGCACCGCTGGCGTTGATGTCCGGGCGGCGCACCTCGACGCCGTGCCGGCGGGCGTCGTCGACCAGGGTCTGCGGCGAGTAGAAGCCCATCGGCTGGGCGTTGAGCAGCGCGGCCAGGAACGGCGCCGGGTGGTAGCGCTTGAGCCAGGAGCTGGCGTAGACCAGGTAGGCGAAGCTCATGGCGTGGCTCTCCGGGAAGCCGTAGCTGGCGAACGCGGTGAGCTTGCGGTAGACGTCGTCGGCCAGCTCGCCGGTGATGCCCCGCTCGGCCATCCCGGCGTAGAGCCGGTCGGCGATCTGCGCCATCCGCTCCACCGACCGCTTCGCCCCCATCGCCCGGCGCAGCTGGTCGGCGCCGGCCGCGTCGAAGCCGGCCAGGTCGATGGCGAGCTGCATCAGCTGCTCCTGGAACAGCGGCACGCCGAGGGTCTTCTCCAGCGCGTTGCGCATCAGCGGGTGCGCGTACGTCACCGGCTCCTGGCCGTTCTTGCGCCGGATGTACGGGTGCACCGAGCCGCCCTGGATCGGGCCGGGGCGGATCAACGCCACCTCGACCACCAGGTCGTAGAAGCAG
Organism: Micromonospora kangleipakensis; assembly: GCF_004217615.1. Classification (NCBI taxonomy): domain Bacteria; kingdom Bacillati; phylum Actinomycetota; class Actinomycetes; order Micromonosporales; family Micromonosporaceae; genus Micromonospora; species Micromonospora kangleipakensis. The sequence goes on from NZ_SHLD01000001.1 coordinate 6,190,950, forward strand.
CGGGGCTTGAGCCGGGGCAGGGTGGCCATCTGGGCGCGGCTCTCCACCTGGAACACCCCGACCGAGTCGGCCCGGCAGAGCATGTCGTAGACCTCGGGGTCGTCCAGGGTCATGTCGCCCAGGTCGAGGGTCGTCCCGATCATGTCGTAGCCGTAGTGCAGCGCGGAGAGCATGCCGAGGCCGAGCAGGTCGAACTTGACCAGCCCGACCGCGGCGCAGTCGTCCTTGTCCCACTGGAGCACGCTGCGCCCGGGCATCCGGCCCCACTCCACCGGACAGACCTCGATCACCGGCCGGTCGCAGATCACCATGCCGCCGGAGTGGATGCCCAGGTGCCGGGGGAAGGTCTGCAACTCGTTGGCGTACGCGACCACCTGCTCGGGGATGTCCTCCACGTCAACCGAGGCGACCGAGCCCCAGCGGTCGATCTGCTTGCTCCAGGCGTCCTGCTGGCCGGGCGAGAAGCCGAACGCCTTGGCCACGTCCCGCACCGCCGACCGGGGGCGGTAGGAGATGACGTTGGCGACCTGGGCGGTGTGCTCCCGGCCGTACCGGGCGTAGACGTGCTGGATCACCTCCTCCCGGCGGTCGGACTCGATGTCCACGTCGATGTCGGGCGGCCCGTCCCGCTCCGGGGCGAGGAAGCGCTCGAAGAGCAGCCGGTGCCGGACCGCGTCCACGTTGGTGATCCGCAGCGCGTAGCAGACCGCCGAGTTCGCCGCCGAGCCCCGACCCTGGCAGTAGATGTCCTGCGCGCGGCAGAACGCGACGATGTCGTAGACCACCAGGAAGTAGCCGGGGAAGCCCAGCTCGTCGATCATCCGCAGCTCGTGCTCCAGCTGCGCGTACGCCTCGGGGTGCGCCTCGCGCGGGCCGTACCGCTCCCGGGCCCCCTGCTCGGTCAGGTGTCGCAGCCAGCTCATCTCGGTGTGCCCTGGCGGCACCGGGTACGCCGGCAGCCGCGGCGCCACCAGTTGCAGGTCGAAGGCGAGTTCCGCGCCGAACTCGGCGGCCCGCGCCACCGCCCCCGGGTACGCGTCGAACCGCGCCGCCATCTCCGCGCCGCTGCGCAGGTGGGCGGTGGCCGCGGCGGGCAGCCAGCCGTCGATCTCGTCCAGGCTGCGCCGGGCCCGGACCGCGGCCACGGTGGTGGCCAGCCGCCGCCGGCCCGGGGTGGCGTAGTGCACGTTGTTGGTGGCCACCGTGGGCAGCCCGGCGGCGGCGGCCAGCTCGGCGAGGGCGTCGTTGCGGTCGGCGTCGACCGGGTGGCCGTGATCGGTCAGCTCCACCGCCACCGTCTCCGCGCCGAAGAGCGCGGTGAGCCGGTCCAGCTCCCGGGCCGCCGCGTCGACGCCCTCGGTGAGCAGCGCGCCCGGCACGTGCCCCTTGCGGCAGCCGGTCAGCACCAGCACGTGGTCGCGCAGCTCGGCGGCGACCTCCTCCAGCTCGCCGTAGACCGGGCGGCCCTTCTCGCCGCCGCGCAGCTGAGCGCGGGAGATGGTGGCGGCCAGCCGGGCGTACCCCTCGTGGCCGTGGGCGAGCACCAGCAGGTGCCGGCCGAGCGGGTCGGGTTCGCCGTTCTGCGGGCCGGGCAGCCCGAGGGAGAGCTCGGCGCCGAAGATGGTCGGCAGGTGCAGCGCGCGGGCCGCCTCGGCGAAACGGACCACCCCGTAGAAGCCGTCGTGGTCGGTGACGGCGAGCGCGGTGAGCCCCAGCCGGGCGGCCTCCTCGGCCAGCTCCTCCGGGTGGCTGGCGCCGTCGAGGAAGCTGAAGTTGGTGTGCGCGTGCAGCTCGGCGTAGGGCACCGTGCCGTCCGGGCGGGGCAGCTCGGGGGCCTCGTAGTGCTGCCGCTTGCGGCTCCAGGCCGGGGAGTCCCCGCCGTCGGCGTCCACGGCGAGGGGATCCACCACGTGCAGGTGCCGCTCGTCCCGCACCCGCTCGTCCCGAGACCGCCCGTCCCGCGACCGTCCGCCGCGTGGCCGCCGACCGTCGCCGGACCGGCCGGAGAGCACGCGTTCCAGCTCCGACCAGGGCAGCTGGGGATTGTGGAAGCTCATCCCGCCGCTCCGGATGGAGCGACGGCGGACGGCGGCGGGCACCCGTTCCCGCACTCCCGCTCTCGGCTGACCCGCCGCAGCTCCGCCGACGACGGAAGGACCGGTGAGCGATATACCTGTGAGTCATAAATATGCCTGACAGGTATATCGCTCACCGGCACACCCGCTCCCCGCGTGGAGCGGGCCAGCCGGACCCGCGCACTAGTACCGGGCCGGACCGGCTCAGTCATAGATCGCCTCCACCAGCCACTGGCCGGCCTCGACGGCCAGCAGCAGAGCGGCGCCGTCGGCGAGGCAGACCTGGAACCGGGCCCGCCGCCGCGCCTCGGCCGGCGCCCACCAGCGCTCGTCCACCGGCCACGGACCGGCCCAGCCGACGATCTCCGCCGGGCGACCCGTACCCACGGTGAGCCGGGCCGGCGCGGCGCTCACCGCCAGTCGCGCGCTGACCACGACCGGCTCGCCGGCGGCGTCGTGCACGGTGGCGGCGAGCGGACTGGGCAGCACCACGGCCGGTGCGGGCGGCGGGAGCCGGCCGGGCCAGGGCGGGGTGCCACCACCACCCCGACCGGCAGCCCGGTCGGTGCCGGCGGCGCCACCGGCGGCCGGCTCGTCCGGCAGCGCCGGCGGGCCGGGACGGGCCGGGAGCCGTTCATCGCCCCACGGCACCAGCCGCGTCTGGTCGGCCGGGGACCGGCCGCCGCCGAGCACGGCGGTGACCACCGCCTCGGGGCCGAGGATGCCCTGCACCCGGCTCAACGCGCGGTGCGCCCGCTCCCGCTCCTCGCCGGTCTCCCCCCACAGCCCGGGTTGCAGGCCGGCCTGGGCGAGCACCCCGTCCGGCACCAGCCGCAGCCGGATGATCCCGGCGGTCGGCCGGGTCGGACGGGCGCCGCCCCGGCCGGTGCTGCCGGAGAGCCAGCCGTCCAACTGCCAGCGCACCCGGTCGGCGATGGCCGCGGCGGTCAGCAGGCCGTCGTGCCGCCAGACCCGGTGCAGCTCCTGACCGTGCGCGGTGACCGCCTCGATGCCGAGCCGGGTGCAGGCCAGCCCGTACGCGGCGAGCCGCTCGTGCAGCTGCTCGGCCAGCGTCCGGGCGGCGAACGCCGCGGCGTCGACCCGGTCGATCGGCTCGTCGTGTTCGGCGGTGACGGTCAGGTCGGCCGGGGGTTGCCGGACGGCGAGCGGCCGGTGGTCCTGCCCGGCGGCGAGCCGGTGGACCAGCGCCCCGTCGAAGCCGAACCGGGCCAGCACGTCGCCGGCGGGCAGGGCGGCGAAGTCGCCGAGGGTACGCACCCCCAGCCGGCGCAGCAGGTCGGCCAGGGCGGGGCGGCCGAGCGCCTCGACCGGCAGGGCGGCCAGGAACTCCGGCGTCCCGCCGGGCGGCACGATCCGCCCGTCCCGGGCGGCCAGCCCGGCGGCGAAGACCCCGTCGGCGATGCCGACCTGGCTCTCCACCGCGCAGGACTGGGCGACGTGCTCGATGATCCGCTCGGCCGCCGCCTCCTCACCGCCGAGGTAACGGCTCGGGCCCCGGGCCGCCAGCGCGCAGGCCCCGGGGCGGACCACCTCGACCCCGGCGGCCACCTCCTCGACGGCGGCGACCACCGGCTCGAACGCCCGGGCGTCCCGGCCGGGGTCGTACTCGACGACGGTGAGCTGCGGACAGCGCCCCTGCGCCTCGCGCCGGCGCAGCCCCCGGCGCACCCCCTCGGCGCGGGCCCGCTCGGAGCAGGCGACCACCCGGTTGGCGTGCAGCACCGCGACCGGGTCGGTGGCGGGCACCCCGTCGACGATCTCCGCGGCGAGGACCGGCCAGTCCGGGCACCAGAGCAGCAGCGTCCGCACCGGCGCGGCAGTCACGCCGGCCCTCTCCGGCGGACGCACGGCACACCGCTCACACCGGCGGTCATGCCGGACCGACGAGGGTGAGCGCGCCGCGGCGGGACGGGATGGCGAGGGCAGCCGAGGCGGCCGGCGTCACCGGGCGGAGCCGCCCGGCGCCCGGCCCGGCCACCCCGGTCGCCCGGGGGATGACCCGGGTGAGTTCGTCGCCGGGCAGCCAGACCTTGATCTCCTTCGGGCGGGCGGCCGCGCCGCGCCCGCGCGCCGAGACGGTCACCTCCCGGCGTCGCAGCCGCCCCCGGCCCGGCCCGAGCCCCTCCCAGACGCCCCGGACCACCTGCAACGTGACGTCCGCGCCGTCCCAGCGGCCGTACGGGACGAGCACGCTGCCGCGCTGCCGGGCGCGGGCGGCCAGCCGGTTGGCGACCGAGGCGGAGACCGTGGTCGGCACGGCGGTGACCACCACGTCCACCCCGTCGATGAGCGCGGCGATGACGGTGGGCCACTCCGGCCCGGGGTTCGGCACCAGGGCCAGCCGGTCCAGGGCGATCCCGGCCTCGGCCGCCGCGCCCGCCCCGAAGGTGGGGACCCCGACCACGGCGCACCACGAGCCGGCCCGGGACGCCTCGGCGAGCAGCGCCAGGATCAGTGAGGTCGCACCGCTGCGCCGGGGCTGCCCGGAGCCGATGGCGATGGTGCTGCCGCGGCGCAGCCCACGATTGGGCAGCAGCCCGGTCAGCTCCGGCCGGACCGGGAGCACCCGGTGGCCGCCGGCCGGGTCGGGTGCGCTCGCCGGACGCACCAGACCGGCCAGTGCGGCGGAACCGACCACCATGCGGCCCGCCATCGGACCAACCCCCCGTCGTGTCGCGCGGGGACCTACCCCGTCGTGTGCTGCTGGATCAGAAAGAGCGGCGGCTGCCGCGCCGGGCGGGACACGCGCCGGGTGGCGTCCGGCCACCCGGGGTCCCGCCGGTGGTGGCCGGACACCACGACTCAGGCGGCGAGCCCGTCGAGCGCCGGTTGGTGCGCCAGGCCGAGCGCGATCTCCACCACCGTCACGAACTGCTCGGCGGCGCGGAGCAGGTCGTCGGCCTCCCGGGCGGTGACCACCCGCGGGATGCCGGCCTCGGCGGCGGCCCGCTTGCCGGCGCCGGCGGCGAAGTAGCGGGCCCACTCGTCGAGCTCGGGGGCGACGCCGGAGAGCAGGACCCAGACGCTGGTGATCCGGTTGCGACGGGTGGGCGCGGGGCGGGCCCGGGCCGCGAGCAGGGCGGCGGCGGCGCGCAGCGCCGCGAGGTGGGCGGCGGCGTACCGGAGACCGTCGGGACGGGTCCGGGCGGCCTCGGCCAGCCCGTGGCGGGCCACCGCGAGCAGCTGGGCGGGGGTGCGGTGCGGCAGCACGTGCGCCGGCACCGTCGGTGCCTGAGCCGGACTGGTCGGCATGGTGTCTCCTCCGCGTGACCGGGGCGGGCGCGTCGCGTGACGGATCGGATCCGCCGAGCGGGCGCCCGGAGCGGGTGGTGCGGAGGAAGACGCACCGTGGTGGGGGCCGGCCGGGTGTGGACGCTTCCCCACACCACACCCGGCCGGCGTACCGGCGGGTCCGTCGCCCGCCGCCCGGGGGTCGTGGGCGGCGGGCGACGATCCTGCCTGACGGGACCGGACTCGCGACTGCCCGGAACCCGGTGCGGTCCGCGGAACCGCACCTCCCGGGATCCGGAGCCGCGAAACACCTCTCCCGGGTGTTGGAACGGGCGTACGACCGAATCGAACACTCGTTCTAACTGCCCTGACAGTACACCTCCCCTCCGACGAAAATGCAACGTGTGACGCGCGAGAGTGCCGGGACCGTCCGGGTCGCCGTCACGGCGTGGGGGAGGACAGCTCGTTGTAGCCCTCTCAGGCCGCGCACAGCAACGGCAAAGGCCGCTCGGAGGTGGTCATCGCAGGGTTGACACATGAACGTCAGCCGCACCGAAACGACCGTCCGGTGACCGCCGCCGTCGCCGACCGGCGAGCCACGCGTCGCGCCCTCCCGGCGGTCCCCGGCTGGTGGGCCGACGTCGCGGGCAGCGCGGCCGTGCTCAGCCTGCTGGTCGTCACCGCGCTCTGGACCGCGGACCGGGGGGTGCAGGAGCTGTTCGGCGGCCTCGCCACCGGCCTCACCTCGCTCGGCCGGCTCACCGGCCTGGTCAGCGCCGACCTGATGCTCATCCAGGTGGTGCTGATGGCCCGGGTGCCGCTGATCGAGCGGCGCTTCGGCCAGGACCGGATCGCCCGCTGGCACCGGCTCGCCAGCTTCACCTCGTTCCACCTGCTCCTCGCCCACGTGCTGCTGACCACCCTCGGGTACGCCGGGACCGCCCGGCGCAACGTGCTGGTCGAGACCTGGGAGCTGGTCACGACGTACCCGGGGATGCTGCTGGCCACCGCGGCGCTGGCCCTGCTGGTGCTGGTGGTGGTGACCTCGGTCCGGGCGGCCCGGCGCCGGCTGCGCTACGAGTCCTGGCACCTGCTGCACCTGTACGCGTACCTCGGCATCGCCCTGGCGCTGCCGCACCAGCTCTGGACCGGGTCCGACTTCGTCGACTCGGCGGCCGCCCGCGCCTACTGGTGGACGGTGTACCTGCTGGCGCTGGCCAGCGTGCTGGTCTTCCGGCTCGGCCTGCCGGCCTGGCGCTCGCTGCGGCACCGGGTCGAGGTGGCCGCGGTGGTCCCCGAGGCCCCCGGCATCACCTCGGTCTGGCTGCGCGGGCGCGACCTGCACCGGCTGCCCGCCCGGGCCGGGCAGTTCTTCCTCTGGCGGTTCCTGGACGGCCCCGGCTGGTCCCGGGCGCACCCGTACTCGCTGTCGGCGCCCCCGTCCGGGGACCTGATGCGGATCACGGTCAAGGACCTCGGGGACGACAGCTCCCGGGTGGGCACCCTGCGCCCCGGCACCCGGGTGCTGCTGGAGGGGCCGTACGGGCGGCTGACCGGGGATCACTGGCGCGGCGGCGGGGTCACCATGCTCGCCTGCGGCGTCGGGATCACCCCGATGCTGGCGCTGCTCTGGGAGCTGCCGTACGCCCCGGGCGAGGCGGTGCTGCTCTACCGCGCGCGTACCCCCGAGGAGCTGGCCTTCCGGGCGGAGCTGGACCGGCTCGCGGCGGAGCGTGGGGTGGTGGTGCACCCGCTGGTCGGCCCCCGGGCCCGGCGGCCCGCGTGGCTGCCGGCGTACGCCGAGGGCAGGCCCGACGCGGAGGCCCTGCGCCGGCTCTCCCCCGGCATCGCCGGTCACGACGTCTTCCTCTGCGGACCGGACGGCTGGGTGGACGCGGCCCGCGCCGCGACCCGGGCGGCGGGGGTGCCCGACGCGCACACCCATCACGAACGCTTCGCCTGGTGACAGGCGCGAAAGGAGGATCCATGCGACGGATCACCGTCTGGCTGCTCTCCACCGTGGCCGCCCTGGTGCTGCTGTTCAGCTACAAGACCAGCACGATGGGCCCCGGCGGGGAGAGCAGCGCGATCGCCGCCGGCTCCGACGGCTCGGCCGCGGGCTCCTGGACCGCGACCGACTCGGACGGCTCGGACCCGACCGGCTCGGACCCGACCGGCTCGGACCCGACCGGCTCGGACCCGACCGGCTCGGACTCGTCGGGCGGCTCGTCGTCCAACGGCTCCTCGGCCAGTGGGAAGGCCACCGGGTCGGTGGCGCAGACCCGGTGGGGGCCGGTGCAGGTCCGGATCACCGTCTCCGGCGGGAAGATCACCGACGTCACCGCCCTGCAGGTGCCGGACGGCAACCGCCGGGACCAGGAGATCAACGACTACGCGGTGCCGATCCTGCGGCAGCAGGCCCTCGCCGCGCAGAGCGCGCAGATCGACACCGTCTCCGGGGCCACCGTCACCAGCGACGGCTACCGCGAGTCCCTCCAGTCCGCCATCGACGCGGCGCACCTGAAGTGAGCGGGGTGACGACCATGAACCTGGCGGCGGAGCTCGACCGGCGGGCCTGGGTGGTGCAGGTGATGGGGCTGCCGGTCAGCGTGCACCTGCGCGGGCCGGAGGTCCGTACCGACGCGGTGGCGGAGCGGGTGGAGCGGGTCTTCGCCGAGCTGCGCGAGATCGACGCGGTGTTCAGCACGTACCGGCCGGAGAGCGTGCTGGGCCGGCTCGGCGGCCGGCGGCCCGACCCGGCCACCGCCGCGCCGGTGGTGCGCGAGGTGGTGGAGCTCTGCGAGCTGGCCCGGCTGCGGACCGACGGATGGTTCGACGCCGACCGCCTGCCGCTGCCCGCCGGCGGCACCGGCTTCGACCCGTCCGGCCTGGTCAAGGGCTGGGCGGTGGAGCGGGCCGCGCGGTGGCTGGCCGACCTGCCCGACCACGACCTCTGCCTCAACGCCGGCGGGGACGTGCTGCTCTGGACCGCGCCGGGCCGGCCCGCCTGGCGGGTCGGGGTGGAGGACCCCGGGCGCCCCGGGCGGCTGCTCGACGTGCTGGAGCGGGAGCGCGGCGCGGTCGCCACGTCGGGAACCTCGCGGCGCGGCGCGCACATCGTGGACCCGCGCGCCGGCCGGCCCGCCGAGGCCGTCCGGTCGGTCACCGTGGTCGGCCCCGACCTGCTCTGGGCCGACGTGTACGCGACCGCGGCCGTCGCCCGGGGCGCGGACGCGCTCGACTGGCTGGCCACCCTCGACGGGTACGCCGGCCTGCTGGTGGACGCCGCCGGGCGGGTCCGGGCCACCCCGAACTGGCCCGGAACCCGGCCGGCGGCTCAGACCCGCGCCGGGTAGTCGGGCAGGTCGAGATCGGTGGCCAGCGAACCGGTGCTGCGCAGGAGCATCGACTGGACCGGCCGGGTGGCCAGCAGCCGGTTGCGCAGCCACAGCCCCCATCCGGTGGCGGGGGCGAGGAACCGGCCCGGGCTCGCGCCCCGCTGCCAGCGCATCGCGTAGGCGCGCAGCCGCCTCTCGTACGCGGCGAAGGCGACCCGGTGGTCGCCGCCGGCCAGGGCCAGCTCGCCGGCGAGCACGTACGCGCCGACGACGCCGGTGCCGACGCCCATCCCGCCGAGCGTGACGCCCCAGGCCGCGTCGCCGAGCAGCACCGTCCGGCCGGTGTGCCAGCGGGGCACGCGCACCCGGCTGATCGAGTCGAAGTACAGCTCCGGCGCGTCGCGCAGGCCGGCCAGCAGGTGCGGCACGTGCCACCCCAGCCCGGCGAAGGCGTCCGCGATGAGCTTCTTCTGCTGGTCGAGGTCGCGCCAGTCGAAGTCGAGCCGGGGGGCGGCGAAGACGACGAGGGCGCCGGCCCGGTCCGGGTCGCGCTGGTCGGCGGCGACGCTGGCCATCCGCCCGGGGACGTTGTACTGCCGGGGGACGGTGCTCACCCCCAGCTCGTTGGGGAGGTCCCAGCCGGCCAGGTGGTAGCCGAGGTGCCGCACGTACGCCGACTCCGGACCGAGGACCAGCCGCCGGACGCCCGAGTGCAGCCCGTCCGCGCCGACCACCAGGTCGACGGTGCGCGACGCGGCGCGGGCGAAGTCGACGCGTACCCCGTCGGTGGTCTCGGCGAGGGCGGTGATCACGTCCCCGAAGAGGTACTCCACCCGGTCGGCGCCGTGCTCGTACAGGATCCGGGAGAGGTCCCGGCGGTAGACCTCCAGCTCGCCCCCGGCGAACTCGGCCGGCAGCCGGAAGATCTCCCGGTCGTGCTCGTCCACGCTGCTGATCGCCCCGGCGTGGGTCTGCCGGGCGCGCAGCTCGTCGAGCACCCCCATGGCGGCCAGCACGCCGAGGTGGGTGGGTCCGCGGAAGTCGACCGCGAAGCCGCTGGCGCGCAGCGCCGGGGCCAACTCGACCACGGTGACCTCGGCGCCGTAGCGGGCCAGCCACCAGGCCAGCGCCGGCCCGGCGACCCCGGCCCCGGAGACCAGGACGCGCCGGCCGCGCAGCGGAAGGGTGTGAGACATCGGTTTCCCCCATTGAATCGGAACTGTGTCCGTTGGATACAGAGTACTCTAGACACAGTTTTGGTTCCCGACAAGACCGATCGAGGGAGGCCCATGGACCGGGCGGGTGCCGGTGGCGCGCCGGACAAGCGCACGCTCTACGAGCTGCTGTGGGGGACGCCGAGCCCGCCACGGCGTGGGCCCCGCCCCACGCTGACCCTGACGGCGATCGCCCGGGCCGGCATCGCGATCGCCGACGCCGACGGGCTCGACGGCCTGACCATGCAGCGGGTCGCCGAGTCCCTGGACGTGACCAAGATGGCGCTGTACCGGTACGTCCCCGGCAAGGCGGAACTGGTCGCCCTCATGATCGAGACGGCGGTGGGCGAACCCCCCGCGCCACCGGAGGGCGCCGGCTGGCGCGACCAGCTCGACGACTGGGCCCGGCAGCTGTTCGACCGCTTCCGGCGGCACCCCTGGGCCCTGGCGGCCACCGTCGGCGCCCGGGTGATGGGCCCGAACGAGCTCGGCTGGCTGGACCGGGCCCTCGCCGCCCTCACCGGCACCGGCCTGAACGGCGGCGAGATGCTGGACGTCGCGGTGCTCCTGCTCGGGCACGCCCGCAACCTGGCCCAGCAGGTGGCGGCGATGGACACCGGCACGCCCGAGCAGGCGCTGGAATCCGGCCTGGCGGCCCTGCTCCGGGGCCAGGAGGAGCGCTTTCCGGCGCTGATCGCCGCGGTCGGGTCGGCGGCCGCGCACGCCGCCCAGGACCAGGCCCTCGACTTCGGACTGGCCCGCATCCTCGACGGCGTCGACCTCCTCATCCGGACCCGCCACCCCTGACCCCCCGCCGGGTGGGAGTTGCGGCGTGGTCGGGTGAACCGGGGACGGTGGACCGGGAAGAATGACCGGCATGCAGCCACATCCGAACGTGCAGGCGGTGCAGCGGGCGCTCGACGACGCGGGCGCGCGGGACGGCGCCGGCGACGCCAGCCAGGTTCGTCTGCTGCCCGAGGCGGTGCACACCGCCGCGGCGGCGGCCGAGGCGCTCGGCGTCGGCGTGGGCGCCATCGCCAACTCGCTGATCTTCGACGCGGACGACGCGCCCCTGCTGGTGCTCACCTGCGGCGCGCACCGGGTGGACGCCGCCGGCCTGGCCGCGTCCATCGGGGTCACCCGGCTGCGCCGGGCGACCCCGGAGTTCGTCAAGGAGCACACCGGTCAGGTGATCGGCGGGGTCGCCCCGGTCGGCCACCCGCGGCCGCTGCGCACCCTGGTCGACACCGCCCTGCAGGAGTACGACGAGGTGTGGGCCGCGGGCGGGGTGCCGCAGGCGGTCTTCCCGACGACGTACGCCGAGCTGCTGCGGATCACCGCCGGGACGCCGGCCGACGTGGCGTGAGCGAGTCGACGGGCGAGGACCACGCCCCGATGTCGCGATTCACCGGCGAGCGCCGGCCGGCCACCGCCCGCGACACCAGCCCGGAGCTGGTCACCCTGCACGTGTGGCGGATCCCCCGGACGGCCGTCCCCGGGGCGCTGGCCCGAATGGCTACGCATCCGCTGCGGCTGCGCCTGACCCGCGGCGTACGGTTCGGCAAGCTGCTCGGCACCGGGACCGGCACCGGTTTCGGTCCCGGCGACGCCGATTTGACCCGGTGGGCGGCGCTGGTGGCCTGGGATTCCGCGACCGCGGCCGCCGGCTTCGACGCCTCGCCCGTGGGCCGTTCCTGGGCTCGCATCGCCCGCTCGTCGGTACGGGTCGACCTGCGCCCGCTCACCAGCCGCGGCGAGTGGTCCGGCGTCCGCCCCTTCGGCGACCCGCCCGGCGGCCGGGTCGACGGGCCGGTGCTGGCGCTGACCCGGGCCCGGCTGCGGGCCCGCCGGGCGGTCACCTTCTGGCGGGCGATCCCGCCGGTCGCCGCCGCCCTGCACGCCGCGCCCGGGCTGCTCGCCCGGTTCGGCGTCGGCGAGGCCCCGCTCGGCTGGCAGGGCACGGTGAGCGTGTGGCGCGATCCGGCGGACCTGGTGGCGTTCGCGTACCGTCACCCGGAGCACCGCGCCGCGATCACCCGCACCCCCACCGAGGGGTGGTACGCGGAGGAGCTCTTCGCGCGGTTCGAGGTGCGCGACGTGGCGGGCGACCGGACGGTGCTCGGTTGGGTCGCCGAGGGCGGTCCGGAAACGGCGAGAGGACGCGCATGAGGTTGGTGCGGTGGACGCCGGACGATCTGGTCCGGCGGCTGGACGACGTGGTGGCCGTCTACGGCGAGGCGATGGGCTACCGCGCCGACCTGCTGGATGCCCGGCGCGGCTACATCGGCACCCACGTCCGCCGCCCCGGCTTCCGGGCCGTCGCCAGCCTCACCACCGAGGGCCACCTGGCCGGCTTCGGGTACGGCTACCTCGGCGCCGCCGGCCAGTGGTGGCACGACCAGGTGTACCGGGCGCTCGACGGCGACGCCCGGCGACGGTGGCTGACCCACTGCTTCGAGGTGGTGGAGTTGCACGTCCGGCCGCCCGCGCAGGGGCACGGCCTGGGCGCCGGCCAGCTGCGCGCGCTGCTCAGCATGGCGGAGGGGACGACGACCCTGCTCTCCACGCCGGAGGCCGACGAGCAGAAGTCCCGGGCGTGGCGGCTGTACCGCCGGTTCGGCTTCGCCGACATCCTGCGCCACTTCCACTTCCCCGGCGACGAGCGGCCGTTCGGCGTGCTCGGCCGGGACCTGCCGCTGCCCGCGCCGGCCACCGCCCCCGGCCCCGCCGCGCCGTGATCCCGCGGCGGCTGCCCTGGGCGCTGCTGGCCGTCCTGGTCCTCGCCCAGATCTGCTACCCGCTCACCGACGGCGCGACCCGGGCCGGGCTGACCGTGGCCACCGTCGTCCTCGGGTACCTGCTCTCGGTCGGCCACGCACTGCTCAGCCGGGGTGCGCGCACGGCGGGGGCGCTGGTCGCGGTGGCCACCGGCGGCGGGTTCGCGATCGAGGCGGTCGGGGTGGCCACCGGCGTCCCGTTCGGCAGCTACGACTACTCCGGTGAGCTGGGACCGAAGCTGGCCGGGGTGCCGCTGATCATCCCGCTCGCCTGGACCTGGATGGCCTGGCCGGCCTGGCTGGCCGCGGTCCGGCTCACCTCGTCCCGACCCGGGCGGATCGCGCTGGCCGCCGTCGGGCTGGCCGCCTGGGACCTCTTCCTCGACCCGCAGATGGTGGCCGAGGGGTACTGGGTGTGGCGGGACGCCACCCCGGCGCTGCCCGGGCTGCCCGGCATCCCGGTCAGCAACTACCTCGGCTGGCTGCTCTTCGCGGTGCTGCTGATGAGCGCGCTGCGCCCCCTCGCCGGGGCCACCGCCGACCGCACCGACGGGCGGGACGCGCCGATGTTCGGGCTCTACCTGTGGACGTACTTCTCCAGCGTGCTGGCGCACGCGGTCTTCCTCCGCCTGCCCGCCTCGTCGGTCTGGGGCGCGGCCGGCATGGCGGTGACCGCCCTGCCCCTGGCCGGGACGCTGCTCCGCGCCCGGCGCGACGGCACCGACCGGCGGGAGCCGCACCGGGCGCCACGCCCCGGCGTCGACGCGGCGGCATGACCGCCGTCCTCGCCCTCGTCGCGGTCGCCGCGCTCACCGCGCACACCTGGGTCAACGCCACCCGCTGGCTGCGCCGCCCCGACGCCGGTCCGGTCGAGGTGACCGAACCGGTGGCGGTGCTGCTGCCGCTGCGCGACGAGGCCGACCGGGTGGAGCCGTGCCTGCGCGCGCTGCTCGCCCAGCGGGGCGTGCCCGGGCTGCGGATCGTGGTGCTCGACGACGGATCCACCGACGGCACGGCCGACGTGGTGCGCGCGGTGGCCGGCGACGACCCGCGGCTCACCCTGCTCACCGGGGTCGCCCCGCCGCCGGGCTGGCTGGGCAAGCCGCACGCCTGCTGGCAGCTCGCCACCCGCACCGACCCGGGCGCCACCGTGCTGGCCTTCGTCGACGCCGACGTGGTGCTCACCCCGTACGCCGTCGCGGCGGCGGTGACCGAGCTGCGCGCGGCCCGGGCGGCGCTGCTGTCGCCGTACCCCCGGATCCTGGTGCGCGGCGGGGCCGACCGGCTGGTGCAGCCGCTGCTGCAGTGGCTGTGGCTGACCTTCCTGCCGCTGCGCGCGATGGAGCGCTCGCCGCGGCCGTCCCTGGCGGCGGCCGGCGGGCAGTTCCTCGTCGTCGACCGGGCCGGCTACCTGCGGGCCGGCGGGCACGCGGCGGTCGCCGACAAGGTGCTGGAGGACATCGAGCTGGCCCGGGCGGTGAAGTGCTCCGGCGGCCGGATCGCCCTCGCCGACGGCTCGAAGCTGGCCGCCTGCCGGATGTACGAGACCTGGCCGCAGCTGCGCGACGGCTACACCAAGTCGCTCTGGGCCTCCTTCGGCCACCCGGCGGCGGCGGCGGTCGTGGTGACGCTGCTGCTCCTGCTCTACACGGCTCCCCCGCTGGTCGCGGTCGCGGCGCTGGCGGCCGGCGCGCCGGTGGTGGCGGCGCTCGCCCTGGCCACCTACGCGCTGGGCGTCGCCGGACGGGCGCTCAGCGCCCGGGCCACCGGCGGGCGGGCCTGGCCCGACGCGCTGGCACACCCCGTGTCGGTCGTGGTCCTCGGTTGGCTGACATTCCGGTCGTACCATCTGCGGAAGCGGCGCCGGCTGTCCTGGCGGGGCCGCCCGGTCAGCTAGGAGGACACGGCATGGCGCGGATCGTGGTCATCGGCGCCGGCGTGGGTGGCCTGGCCACCGCGGCCCGGCTGGCCGTCACCGGGCACGAGGTCACCGTCTTCGAGCGGGCCGACACCGTGGGCGGCAAGCTCGGCCGGTACGCCCACGACACCCCGGCGGGGTCGTTCCACTTCGACACCGGGCCGAGCCTGCTCACCCTGCCCCAGGTCTTCCACGATCTGTTCGAGGCGACCGGGGCCAAGCTCGACGAGTACCTCGACCTGACCCCGCTGGACCCGATCGTCCGGCACGTCTTTCCCGGCGACGGGCCCGCCCTGGACTCGTGCGCCGACCCGGCCGAGTTCGCCGCGCGGATCGGCGCGGCCCTCGGCGACCGGGCCGCCGCCGACTGGCAGCGGCTCTGGCGGCGCGCCGCCCGGGTCTGGGAGGCGTCGCACCGGGACATCCTGCGCCGCGCCATCGACTCCCCCCGCGACCTGGCCGGGCTGGCCTGGCGGCTGGGCGACCTGGCCGCCATCGGGCCCGGCCGCAGCCTGCGCGGGCTGGGCCGCAAGCACCTGTCCGACCCCCGGCTGCGGATGCTGCTCGACCGGTACGCCACCTACACCGGCGCCGACCCGCGCCGGGCCCCGGCCGCGCTGGTCGCCGTCCCCTACGCCGAGCTGGCCTTCGGCGGCTGGTACCTGCGCGGCGGGCTGGGCACCCTCGCGGACGCGCTGCTCTCCCGCTGCCTGGACCTCGGCGTGGTCGTGCAGACCGGCGCCACGGTCACCCGGATCGACGCCGTGGGCGGCCGGGTCCACGGCGTACGCCTCGCCGGCGTCGCCGCGCCCGTCCCCGCCGACGTGGTGGTGGCCAACGTCGACGCGCTCACCGTCTACCGGGACCTGCTGCCCAGCCCCCGCCGGCTGGCCGGGCTGACCGACCGCAGCCTGGCCGGCTTCGTGCTGCTGCTCGGGGTCCGCGGCGACTCCGGGCTGGCCCACCACAACGTCTTCTTCCCCCGCGACCACGACGCCGAGTTCGACGCGGTCTTCGGCGACCCGGGGCGCGGCATCCGGGCCCGGCCGGCGGTCGACCCGACCGTCTTCGTCACCGTCGCCGACGACCCGATGGTCCGCCCGGACGGGCACGAGGCGTGGTTCGTACTGGTCAACGCCGCCCGGCACGGCACCGCCCCGGGCGCGGTCGACTGGCGTCGCCCGGGGCTCGCGGAGTCGTACGCCGACCGGATCCTCGACGTGCTCGCCGAGCGGGGCGTGGACGTGCGGGACCGGCTGGTGTTCCGGGAGATCCGTACCCCGGCCGACCTGGACGCCGCGACCGGCGCGCCGGGCGGGACGATCTACGGCACCGCGGGCGGGCTGCTCCGCCCGGCCAACCGGGGTCCGGCCCACGGGCTCTGGCTGGTCGGCGGCTCCAGCCACCCCGGCGGCGGCCTGCTGATGGTCACCATGTCGGCCCAGATCGTCGCCGAGGAGATCGGCCCGGCCTGGTAGCACCGCCCCGTCCGTGGTGCGCGTGGGGGCGAGTCAGCCGGCGTCGATCAGCGCCCGGCGGACGGCGGAGAGAAGCTGCCCCAGGCCGAATCCGGCCAGCAGCACCCACACCGTGGTGGCCATCGTGATCGTGCCGGCGGGGAGATCCACGTCGATCAGCCCGGTCAGCCCGGCGACCAGCAGCCCGACCAGGGCCACGCAGACCCGGGTGGGGCGCTCCCCCACGGTCACCGCGCCGATCTCCCGCATGCCCGCGGAGACCGCCCGGGCCCGGACGTACTCGTGCAGCCAGGAGAGGCCACCGGCGGCGGCGACCAGCGCGCCCGGCGCGCCGAGCAGCCAGAACGCGGTCAGCCAGGCGGCCTCGCCCAACCGGTCGGCGACCGAGTCGTAGACGTAGCCGAGCCGGGTGGTCCGGTTGGTCGCCACCGCCACCGCGCCGTCGACGCTGTCCGCCACCGCGGCGAGCAGCACGAACAGCGCCCCGAGCAGCGGCCCGTCCCCGGTGCGGCCGACGAACAGCGGCACGCAGAGGCAGAGCAGCACCCCGACCACGGTGACCGCGGTCGGGCCGACCCGCAGCCGGCCCAGCACGTACCCGACGTGGTAGGCGAAGCGCAGCCAGGCGCGGACCACTGGCGCCGCCACCCGGGGGTCGAACCCGCCGTGCAGCCGCGCCCACGCCGTCGCGTACTGGTCCCAGTTCAGCTGTGTGCCCACCACGGGATCAACCGTAGAAGGACGCTGCCGGTGTCGGCGGGACGGATGGTCACACCCGCGTGCCGGCCTGGAGGTGCTGCCAGACCTCGCGGGTCGCGGTGGACCGGTTGAGGGTGATGAAGTGGATCCCCGGCACGCCCTCGTCGAGCAGCTTCGCGCACATCTCGCTGGCCTGCTCGATGCCGAGCCGGCGGACCGCATCCGGGTCGTCGGCGACCCGCTGGAACCGCTCCGCCAGCGCGGGCGGGAACGGCGCCCCGGAGAGCTGCACCGACCGCTCGATGGTGCCGATCTGGGTCACCGGCATCACCCCGGCCAGGATCGGGGTGTCGCAGCCGGCCGCGGCGACCCGGTCCCGCAGCCGCAGGTAGTCGTCGGCGTCGAAGAACATCTGGGTGATGGCGAACTCCGCCCCCGCCCGGCACTTGCGGACGAAGTGCGCGGTGTCGCTGGCCACGTCGGGCGAGCGCGGGTGCTTGTACGGGAAGGCGGCCACCCCGACGCTGAAGTCACCGGCGTCGCGGACCAGCCGGACCAGGTCCTCGGCGTACTGCACGCCCTGCGGGTGGGGCACCCACTCGCCGCCCGGGTTGCCCGGCGGGTCGCCCCGCACGGCGAGCACGTTGCGCACCCCGACACCGGCCAGCCGGCCGATGACGTGCCGAAGCTCGGCGACCGAGTGGTTGACCGCGGTCAGGTGCGCCATCGGCAGCAGGGTGGTCTCGGTGGCGATCCGCTCGGTCACCGCGACCGTGGTGTCCCGGGTCGACCCGCCCGCGCCGTAGGTGATCGAGACGAACGAGGGACGCAGCGACTCCAGCTCGCGGATCGCCTGCCAGAGCAGCCGCTCCCCCTGCTCCGTCTTGGGCGGGAAGAACTCGAAGGAGAAGGTCGGCTGGCCAGCACGGATCAGCTCCCCGATCGCCGGCTGGGGATTCGGGAGGACCGAGGGGAGACCGAGCGCCACGCACCGACTCTAGCGGTCCGCGCTCGAGGCACCCATGAGCTTCCCAGCGGGCGGACGGCGGCCGCCGGGAGCGTCGTACCCGGGGGGTAAAACCGGGGCAGCGCGGTGGGGCCGGCCGGTGGCCGGTCCCCGGGGGGCCGCGCGGGGGTCAGCACGATCCGCGACGCGGAGGGTCCGGTCCAGGTCTGGCCGGGTGTCCGCGCCGCCTGACCGCGCCGACGCCCACTGGAGGACCGATGACCCCGTTCCCGCCACCCGGCCCGCGCCTGCTCGGGCCGCTCCTGGCCGAGCTGCGGCTGGCCCGCCGCTGGAGTCAGCAGCGGATCGCCGCCGAGCTCTGCGCCGCCTCCGGCGTGCCCACCCTCACCAGGCACGAGGTCTCCCGCTGGGAACGGCAGCTCCGGCTCCCCGGCGGCTTCTGGCTGGGCTGGCTCGCCGTCGTCCTCGACGTGCCGGGCGAGCTGCTCGCCGAGGCCGCGGCGCGCAGCCGCCACCCCGGCGACGCGTCGGCGACCGCCCGGGGCGGCGCCCGGTCACGGGCGGCGCTGCTGGCCCTCGCGCAGCGCTGGCTGGCCGATCCGGCCGGCTCCGCGCTCGGCGGCCCGGCGCTCGGCCGGCTGGCCGGCCACGCCCGCACCGGGCCGGCCGCCGCGCCCGGCGTGGCCGACCCCGGGCCGGCGGGGACGGGCCCGGAGGCGGCCGGGCCGGGCCTGCGCGTCGGGCCGGGCGGGAACGGGCCGGGCGGGGTCCGGTCGGGCGCCGACGACCTGGCCGAGCTGCGCCGGTGGGACGACCTGCTCGGCGGGGCGGACCTGGCCGGTCACGCGGCCCGCCGACTCCGCCGGGCGGCCCGGACGCTCTCCGGCGCCGGCCCGGGAACGCGCCGCCGGCTGCTGCCGGTCCTCGCCGAGGCGGCCCAGCTCTCCGGTTGGCTCGCCGCCGACACGGGCGACCTGACCGGTGGCCTGGACGCCTACCGGTTGGCACTGCGCGCCGCGATCGCCGCCGGTGATCCCGCCTTCGCCGGGCACGTGCTCGGGTCGGCCAGCCACCTGCTCGCCGGCGCCGGGGACGCGGCGGGTGCGCTGACCCTGGCCCGTACCGGGTACGCCGGGGCCCGCGGCGCCGCCTCGCCCGGGCTGCGGGCCCTGCTGCTGCACCGGGTGGCGCTGGCCGCCGCGCTCGGTGGGCGGCAGCGGGCCGCCCGGCAGGCCCTCGCGGCGGCTGGCCGGCTGACCGGACCGGAGCCGGGCCGCGAACCGCCCTGGCTCTACTGGCTCGACGACGCGGAGCTGGCGGCGATGACCGGGCGCACCCTCGTCGCGCTGGGCCGCCCCGGACCCGCCGCACCGCTGCTGCGCCCCGCCGTGCACGGTCGGGGCCGCCCGCGCCGCGCGGCGGTCTACGGCGCCTGGCTGGCCCGGGGCCACCTGCAGCTCGGCGAGGTGGAGCAGGCCTGCGCGGTGGCCGGCGACGCGCTGCTGGACGCCGTCCGGTCGGGCTCGCCCCGAGCGGTCGGCCAGCTCACCGACGTACGCCGACGGCTCGCCGCGCACCGCGACGAGCCGGCGGTACGGCGCTACGCCGCGCTCCTCGCGGCGGCCCGCCCGTACCTGCCGGTCGGGGCGGCGGCCGCACCCGGACCGGCCCGCGTCCGGCCACCCCGGTCGACGCTCCGCGCGGCGCGCCGACCCGGCGATACGACGCGACCAGCGGGGACCGGCTAGCGTTCTGGCGTGACCCACGCTGCTCCCGTCTCCCCCGTCGACCGCGCCGGCCTGCGTCAGCGGATCGACAAGGCCCTGACCGAGTTCCTCGCCGGCCAACGCGGCTGGATGACCGGTGTCGACGACGCCCTCGCACCGGTCGCCGAGGCGATCGAGGCGTTCGTGCTGGGCGGTGGAAAGCGACTCCGGCCGGCCTTCGCCTACTGGGGCTACCGGGGCGCCGGCGGCGTCGACTCCGACCAGGTGGTGACCACCCTCGCCGCGCTGGAGTTCGTGCAGGCCAGCGCCCTGATCCACGACGACCTGATGGACCGCTCGGACACCCGGCGCGGCGAGCCGGCGGTACACCGGCGGTTCGCCGCCCGGCACCGCTCGGCCGGCTGGGGCGGGGACCCGGACGGGTTCGGCGACGCCGCCGCGATCCTCCTCGGCGACCTCTGCCTGGTCTGGTCGGACGAGCTGCTGCACTCCGCCGGCCTCGACCCGCGCACGGTGGCCCGGGCCCGGCCGGTCTTCGACGAGATGCGCACCGAGGTCACCGTCGGGCAGTACCTCGACGTGCTGACCCAGGCGACCGGGGACACCTCGCTGGAGCGGGCCGGCAAGGTCGCCCGCTACAAGTCGGCGAAGTACACCGTCGAGCGGCCGTTGCTGCTCGGCGCCGCGCTGGCCGACGCGCCGGCCGAGGTGCGGTCGGCGTACTCGGCGTACGGGCTGCCGCTGGGCGAGGCGTTCCAGCTCCGCGACGACGTGCTGGGGGTCTTCGGGGATCCGGCGCAGACCGGCAAGCCGGCCGGTGACGACCTGCGCGAGGGTAAGCGGACCTACCTGGTGGCGGCGGCCCTGGAGGCGCTCGACGACACCGGCCGGGAGCTGCTGCTCGGCGGCCTCGGCGACCCCGGGCTCGACGGCGCCGGGGTGGCCCGGCTGCGCCAGTTGATCATCGACAGCGGCGCGCTGGCCCGCGCCGAACAGCGGATCGGCGCGCTGACCGAGAGCGCCCTGGCCGCCCTCACCACGGTCGACCTGGACACCGAGGCCCGCCAGGCCCTCGTCGACCTGGCCATCGCCGCCACCCGCCGCACCGACTGACCCAACCCCGGCCCCGGCCCGCCCGCCCGCCCGCCGGCCCGGCCCGGCCGGCCCGCCGGCCCCGGTGATCATGAAGTTGTTGTCACGACACGCCGGTGTCACGGGCAACAACTTCATGATCACCGCACCGAAGGGCGGGCGGGGTGGGGTCAGAAGCCGAGGGCTTGGGCGCGGCGCTTGACCTCGCGGGCCAGGTCGCCGCCGAGGGCGACGGCGGGGGTGCCGGGGAGGGTGGGATCCTCCTCGTAGAGCCAGCGCAGCGCCGCGTCGTCGTCGTAGCCGGCGTCGGCGAGCAGGTTGAGCACGCCGGGCAGGTGCTTCTGCACGGTGCGGTTGGCCACCAGGTCGGCGGGGATCCGGCGGACGCCGTCGCGGCGTACCGCGATGAGCTCGCGGTCCCGGATCATCTGGTGGACCTTGCTGATCGACAGGTCGAGCCGTTCGGCGACGTCCGGCAGGGTCAGCCAGGCGGCCGGGTCGGTCGGTCCGGGCAGGTCCGCGCCGGTGGCGGCCTGGTCGGCGGGTACGGAATCGGTCACCCGACCACCCTGCCACGTGCCCGGTACGGACCCGGCAACGGCACCCCCGTCGGACGCGGCGGCCGGGAGCCCGGCGGCGGGGCGAGCGCGGCGGGACGCAGCAGGTCGGGCGCCGGCTGTAGCATCCTGTTCAACCTTCACCCTTCCGACACATAGACTGCCTGCCGATGGACACACAGGTCGCCGACACGTTGCTGGGCTCGCTGATCGACGGGCGCTACCGCATTCGCGGTCGCGTGGCCCGTGGCGGCATGGCGACCGTGTACACCGCCACCGACGAGCGCCTCGAGCGCACCGTGGCGGTCAAGATCATTCATCCGACCCAGGCCCCCGAGGCCCGGGCCCGGATGGCGGGCTTCGTGGCACGGTTCACCGACGAGGCGAAGACCATCGCCCGGCTGACCCACCCGAACGTGGTCGCGGTCTACGACCAGGGCACCCACGGCGGCCTCCCCTACCTGGTGATGGAGTACGTCCGCGGGCGCACCCTGCGCGACGTCCTCGCCGAGCGGCGCCGGCTCAACCCGGACGAGGCCCTCGCGATCGCCGAGCAGATGCTCGCCGCGATCGCCGCCGCCCACCGGGCCGGCCTGGTGCACCGCGACGTCAAGCCGGAGAACGTCCTGGTCGCGGAGGCGCCCGCCGGCGGCCCGGCCAACCTGGTGGACAGCGTCGTCAAGGTCGCGGACTTCGGGCTGGCCCGGGCGGTCGAGGCGAGCGCCGAGGAGGAGAACGGCAACCAGCTGATGGCCACCGTGGCGTACGTCGCCCCGGAGCTGGTCACCGAGGGGCGCGCGGACACCCGCACCGACGTCTACTCGGCCGGGATCGTGCTGTTCGAGATGCTCACCGGCCGGGTCCCGTACGACGGCGACCGGCCGGTGGACGTGGCCTGGCAGCACGTCGACCGGGACGTGCCGGTCCCCTCGACGCTGGTGCCCGGCCTGCCCCGGGCACTCGACGACCTGGTCGCCCGGGCCACCCGGCGCGATCCGGGGGCCCGCCCGGCCGACGCCGGCGCGCTGCTGGCCGAGGTGCAGGTGGCCCGGGACGACCTGGGCAACGCGAACTCGCACACCACGGTGCTGCGCCGGCTCGGCGACGACACCACACCGATGTCCCAGCCGACCATGGCGGTGGCCGCCGTCCGCCCCGCCGAGCGGCCCGCCTGGGCCCGGCTGCCCGAGGGCGGCGGGCAGCGCCCGCACCGCCGCCGGGCCGCGCCGGAGAGCGGCGACCTGGGCGCCCGGCTGACCGGGCTGCGTACCCGCGTGCTGGGCTCGCCCCGCGGCCGGCTGGCGATCGCCGCGGCGGCCGTGGTCCTCGGCCTGGTGGCCGCGGTCGGCGGCTGGTGGTTCGGGGTGGGGCGGTACACGGTCGCCCCGCAGCTGGTGAGCCTGAGCAAGGCCGACGCGGAGGCGCGGGCCGCCCGGGCCGGCTTCCCCCTCGCCTACGCCGAGCCGCGGTACGACGAGAAGGCGCCCAAGGACAGCGTGCTCGGCCAAGACCCGGTCTCCGCGGCCCGGATCGTCAAGGGCGGCACGATCACCCTCACCTTGTCGCTCGGGCCGGAGCGGCTGCCGGTGCCCGACGTGCTGGGCAAGGACTTCGAGCTGGCCCAGGCGGAGCTGACCGACGCCAAGCTGGTGGTGGCCAAGGGCACCGCCCGGTACGACGACAACCTGCCCGCCGGGGTGGTGGTGGCCACCGACCCGAAGGTGGGCACCGTGGTCAAGCCGGGCAGCAAGGTCACCGTCGTGCTGAGCAAGGGCAAGGCCCCGATCTCGGTGCCGAACCTGGTCGGCAAGAACGTCAACGAAGCCCGGGCGACGCTGGCGCAGCTCGGGTTGACCCCGGTGGAGACGTACAAGGACTCGGACAAGCCGAAGGACGAGGTCCTCGGTCAGAGCCCGGCGGACGGCACCGGCGTGGAGAAGGGCGCCCAGGTCAAGCTGCAGATCAGCAAGGGCCCCGCGGCGGTCGTCGTCCCCCGGGTGATCGACCTGCCCTGTCAGCAGGCGAAGCAGGTGCTGGAGAGCCAGGGCTTCCCGACCAGCATCCAGCTCAACCCGAACGGCGTGGCCCGCTTCCAGAACCCGGGCGAGAACTCGCAGGTGCCCCCGGGCACCCCGGTCACGATCACCTGCCTGTGAACGCGCACCGGCCGGTCGGCTCACACACTCCCACCTCCGGTGGCCTGGCGAAGGCGGCCCTGCCGTACGTCGAGGCGACCGGCTCCGAGGTGGTGCAGGTCTACGTCTCCAACTCGCGCGGCTGGGCGCTGCCGGCGGGGGATCCGGCCCAGGACGCGCTGTTCCGGGACGGCTGCGCCGAGCGTGAGGTGCCGGTCTTCATCCACGCGTCGCTGCTGGTGAACCTCGGCTCCCCGACCCCGGCGACGGTGGAGAAGTCGGCGCTGACCCTGGCGCACGCGCTGCGCCGGGGGGCGGCGATCGGCGCCCGGGGCGTGGTGTTCCACGCGGGCAGCGCGGTCGACGCCGGGCACGCGGAGGCGGCGATGCGGCAGGTCCGCGAGGCGCTGCTGCCGCTGCTGGACGAGGCGGCGGCGACGGGCGGCCCGATGCTGCTGGTCGAGCCGAGCGCGGGCGGCGGCCGGTCGCTCGCCTCCCGGGTGGAGCAGCTCGGCCCCTACCTGGACGCGGTGGACCGGCACCCCGGGCTGGGGGTCTGCTTCGACACCTGCCACGCCTGGGCGGCCGGGCACGACCTGGCCGCCGAGGGCGGCATGACCGCGACGCTGGACGCCCTGGTGGCCACCGTCGGGCCGGGCCGGCTGAAGCTGGTGCACGCCAACGACTCGAAGGACCTCGTCGGCTCGACCCGGGACCGGCACGAGAACATCGGCAAGGGCAGCATCGGGGAGCCGGCGTTCGCCGAGCTGATGCGCCACCCCGCCACCGCGGGAATCCCGATCGTGGTGGAGACCCCCTCAGAGAAGCACGTCGGCCACGCCGCCGACATCGCCACCCTCAAGCGCCTCCACCCCTGACCCACCGAAGGCCCTGCCCGCCGCCATGCGCGGCCTTGTCGATCAAGAAGTTTGCGTCGGCCCGGAGCCGGAACCAGGCGCAAACTTCTTGATCAACACGTCGAGGGCGGGCCTGAGCGCCCGGGGGGGTCAGGCGCGGAGGAGGTGGGTGAGGGCGGTGGCCGCGCGGTCGATGGCGGCGTCGTCGACGTCCATGTGGGTGACCAGGCGGGCGGTGCGCGGGCCGAGCACCGAGATCAGCACGCCCTCCGCCCGGGCCGCGGCGGCGAGGGTCTTCGCGTCCAGCGGGTGCTTGGTCAGGTCCAGCGGGACGATGTTCGTCCGGACCGGAGCGGCGAGCACACCGAACGGGGCGATCGCCTCGGCCAGTCGGGCCGCCTTGGCATGGTCGTCGGCGAGCCGGTCGACGTGGTGGGCCAGGGCGTACCGGCCGGCGGCGGCGAGGATGCCGACCTGCCGCATGCCGCCGCCCATCCGCTTGCGGACGAACCGGGCCCGGGCGATCTTCTCGGCGCTGCCGACGACGAGCGAGCCGACCGGTGCGCCGAGGCCCTTGGAGAGGCAGACCGAGATGGTGTCGAAGAGCGCGCCGTACTCGGCCAGCGGCACGCCGTCGGCGACGTGCGCGTGCCAGATCCGGGCGCCGTCGCAGTGCAGGGCGAGGCCGTTGTCGTCGGCGACCCGGCGCAGCTCGCGCAGGCTGGCAAGGGGGATCACCCCGCCGCCGCCCCGGTTGTGGGTCTGCTCGACGGCGATCGCCCGGGTGGGGACGGCGAAGTAGCCGTCGGGCCGGATCATCCCGGCGACCAGGTCCGGGTCGATCTCCGCGCCGACCGCCGGCCAGGTCCGCGACGAGATTCCGCCGTACGCGGCCGCCGCCCCGATCTCGTAGGTGACGACGTGCGCGTCGGCGTCGCAGAGCAGCTCGTCGCCGGGAGGCACGACGAGCTGGAGGGCGATCTGGTTGGCCATCGAGCCGGTCGGGGCGAAGAGCGCCGCCTCGTGCCCGAAGAGCGCGGCGACCTCGGCCTCGAGCGCGGCGACGGTCGGGTCCTCGCCGTAGACGTCGTCGCCGACCTCGGCGGTCGCCATCGCCTCGCGCATCCCGGCGGTGGGCCGGGTCACCGTGTCGGACCGAAGATCAACAAGATCAGCCACGCAGCATCTCCGCAACCAGGAAGGCCAGCTCCAGCGACTGCTGGGTGTTCAGTCGCGGGTCGCAGGCGGTTTCGTACCGGTCGGGCAGGTCGAGGTCCTCGATGCCCTGGGCGCCGCCGAGGCACTCGGTGACGTCCTCGCCGGTCAGTTCGACGTGCAGGCCGCCCGGGTGGGTCTCCAGGCCGCGGTGCACCTCGAAGTAGCCGAGCACCTCGTCGACGATCCGGTCGAAGTGCCGGGTCTTGTAGCCGTTCGAGGACTCATGGGTGTTGCCGTGCATCGGGTCGCACTGCCAGACCACCTTGGCGCCGGCCGCGGTGACCTTGGCGACGATCGGCGGCAGGGCGTCCCGGACCCGGTGGTTGCCCATCCGGCTGATCAGGGTGAGCCGACCGGGGATGTTGTCCGGGTTGAGCTTCTCGCAGAGCTCGATCGCCTCGTCCGGGGTGGTGGTCGGGCCGAGCTTCACCCCGATCGGGTTGGCGATCCGGGAGATGAAGTCGATGTGCGCCCCGTCGATCTGCCGGGTCCGCTCGCCGATCCAGAGGAAGTGCCCGGAGAGCCCGTACGCCCGCTCGCCGGAGACCCGGGTGAGCGCCCGGTCGTACTCCAGGGCGAGGGCCTCGTGCGAGCAGTAGAGGGTGACCGTGCGCAGCGCCTCGTCGTCGGTCATCCCGCAGGCCCGGATGAAGGCCAGCGCCCGGTCGATCTCCCGGGCGATCGCCTCGTAGCGCTCGCCGGCCGGGGAGTTCTTGACGAAGCCCTTGTTCCAGTCGTGCACGGCGTGCAGGTCGGCGAGGCCGCCGGCCAGGTACGCCCGGAGCATGTTCATCGCGGCGGCCGAGTTGGCGTACGCCCGGATCATCCGCTGCGGGTCGGCGACCCGCGCCTCCGGCGTCGTCTCCAGCGAGTTGATCATGTCGCCGCGGTAGGCGGACAGGCCGCGCGCGTCGGTCGGCAGCGACCGGGGCTTGGTGTACTGGCCGGCGACCCGGGCCACCTTGACCACCGGCAGCGACGCGCCGTAGGTCAGCACGATCGCCATCTGGAGCAGCGTGCGGGCGTTGGCCAGCAGGTGGCTCTCGGTGTTGTCGGCGAAGGTCTCGGCGCAGTCGCCGCCCTGGAGCAGGAACGCCTTGCCCTCGCAGACCAGCGCGAGCCGCTGCCGGAGCTGGTCGACCTCGTAGGGCGCGACGACCGACGGCACGGTGTCGAGCACCTTGCAGACCTCCGCGACCTTGGCCTCGTCCGGCCAGGGCGGGGTCTGCGCCCGGGGCAGCTCCCGCCAGCGGTCGAGGCCGAGGGCCGCGTCCTCGGCGGAGTCGACGGTCGGACGACTGGTCTGCAGGCCCGGGCTGCCCACCGCGGGGTGACTCAGCTGATGCCACTCATGGCGCATGACAGAAAGCGTACGGCGACAGTCGGGGCTGCCCGCCGCCGAGGGGGACGGTTCCGGCAGATGAGAGATCACCGACACCGGCAGGTCAGCGCCGGTTACCGGTCAGGGGGTGGTGGCCGGCTCGGGGGTGTTGCCGCCCTGGGCCTCGGCGGAGATGCACCAGTCGGCGCCGCTGCGGGTGACGGTGAAGAGCAGCGGCCGGGTGGCCTTGCGGCTACCGACGGCGACGGTGACCGCGGTGCTGACCACCTGCCCGCGCGGGCTGGACCGGACGTCGGTGATGGTCGCCTGCGGGACGGTGAAGTGGTCGGCGAAGTCGCCGTTCGGGCCGGTGGCGGCGGCGTCGAAGGGCTTCTGCATGGGGACGCAGAGCTGGCTGCGGCCGGCGTCGACGTCCTTGGCCGCCATCGCGTCGAGGTACGCCTGCACCCGTTCCCGGGACTTGGCGGCGGCCTCCTCGGCCGGCGCGCGCTGCGCCTGGGTGGCCGGGGCCTGGGTGTCGTCGTCCCCGCCGAGGCCGCAGCCGGCCAGGGTGAGCGGCAGGAGCGCGAGCAGGGCTACGGCGCTCGCCACCCTCGGGTGCGTCAGGCCCATCGGTCCCCTTCCATCGGCGCGGACATCGGGACATGCCGAGCGGCGAGTCTGTCACATCGACGCCCTTGCATGTCACGCCCGGCATGCCCGAAACTTTTAGTTAACTTTCCTTACGAATAGGGAGGACCCATGAACCGACGACGCAGGGCCCTGACCGTCGCGGCGATCGGCGGCATCCCCATCCTCGCCTGCCTGGCCCTGGTCAGCCAGGCCGGCGCGCACGGCAGCATGCAGTCTCCGGTCAGCCGGACGTACGCCTGCTTTCTGGAGGGCCCGGAGTCGCCGGACACCGACGCCTGCCGGGCGGCGGTGGCGGCCGGCGGTACCCAGGCGCTCTACGACTGGAACGAGGTCAACATCGCCGACGCGGCCGGGCGGCACCGCCAGCTCATCCCGGACGGCCACCTGTGCAGCGCCAACCGGGACAAGTACCGCGGCTTCGACCTGGCCCGCGCGGACTGGCCGGCCACCGCGCTCCCCTCCGGCGACACCTGGACCTTCGCCTACCGGGCCACCGCCCCGCACCGCGGCACCTTCGAGCTGTACGTCACCCGGGACGGTTACGACCCCACCCGTCCGCTGCGCTGGGCGGACCTGGAGCTGTTCCACACCGCCACCGACCCGGCGCTGACCGACGGGGCGTACCGGATGACCGCCCGGCTGCCGCACCGCGCCGGGCGGCACCTGGTCTACTCGATCTGGCAGCGCTCGGACAGCCCGGAGGCCTTCTACACCTGCTCCGACGTCACGTTCGGCCAGGTCACCCCGACCACCGCCCCGCCCACCACCACTCCCCCGCCGACGACCTCCCCCTCGCCCACCACGCCGCCCCCCACCACGACCGCGCCGCCGTCGGGCACGCCGACGGCCGGGGCCCCGGCCTGGCAGCCCAACACGCCGTACGCCCTGGGCGCGCTGGTCAGCTACGCCGGCCGCACCTGGCAGTGCCGGCAGGCGCACACCTCGCTCACCGGCTGGGAACCGCCGAACGTGCCCGCCCTCTGGCTCGCCGCCTGAGCCACCGCGGCGGGGACTGTGTTCGGCGAGTGGAACGCCATGGGTGCCACAGCACCCCGGTGACACCCATGGTGTTCCACCGGACGCGGCACGCCCACACCCCACCGGCGGGGTCGGGGCGCGTCCGCGGCGCGGGCCGGCCGCGCCGCGGACCGCCCAGGAGCCGGACGCGCGGGCGGGGCACGGGGGTGGGCTGGTTACGCTGCTGGGGACGGCGTCCGCCCGCTTCGCCGCTCCTGGAGGTGGCCGGTCGTCCTGGCCGTGGCGTCGGTCGACACCGCAGGGCTGCCCGCGGCGGAGCGCTTCGACTTCTGGCGGGAACCGGTCGCCCGCGAGTCGGTGCCGGCCCGGATCAGCAGCGGGCACGCGGCGGCACCTGACCGATCCGGAGCTGACCCCGGCCGCCGTGGCCGAGGCGCACCACCTGTCACTCCGGTCGCTGCACCGGCTCTTCGAGGGCAGCGGCACGACCGTCGCCGCGCTGATCCGTACCGGCCGGCTGGATTGCTGCTACCGCGACCTGGCCGACCCGCGACTGCGGCACCTGACGGTGCGGCAGGTCGCCGCCCGCTGCGGCTTCCGGGATCCGGCCCACTTCAGCCGGGCGTTCCGGGCCGCGTACGGGCTCTCGCCCCGGGAACACCGCGAGCGGGCCGGACGGGGCTGACCGCACGCGGGCGGGGAGGGACCGGTGCGTGGTCCCTCCCCGCCGTGTGGGGTGGTGCGTCGGCGCTCGGCTCAGCCGAGACCGCCCTTGATGGCGCCGATCAGCTCGCCGTTGCCGGTGTCGCCGGAGAGCTCCCAGAAGAACGCGCCACCGAGGCCCTGGTTCTTCGCGTAGGTCATCTTGCCGCCGATGGTGGACGGGGTGTCGTAGCCCCACCAGTTGCTGCCGCACTTCGCGTACGCGGTGCCGCCGACGGTGCCGGTGGCCGGGCAGGTGTTCTTCAGCACCTTGTAGTCCTCGATGCCCTGCTCGTAGGTGCCCGGGGCGGGACCGGTGGCGGTGCCGCCCGGGGCCGACTGCGTCACCCCGGTCCAGCCCCGACCGTAGAAGCCGATGCCGAGCAGCAGCTTGTTCGCCGGTACGCCCTTGCTCTTGAGCTTCTGGATCGCGGCGTCCGAGTTGAAGCCCTGCTGCGGGATGCCTGCGTACGAGGTGAGCGGCGAGTGCGGGGCGGTGGGGCCCTGCGGGTTGAAGGCGCCGAAGTAGTCGTACGTCATCGGCATCAGCCAGTTCAGGTTCGGTGCCGCGCCGGCGTAGTCGGTGGCGTCGATCTTGCCACCGGTGCTGCCGTCGGCGGTGATCGCCGCGGTGACCAGCGCCGACGAGCCGAACCGGGTGCGCAGGGCGCTGATCACGTTCTTGAACGCGTTCGGGCCGCTGCTGTCGCACTGGAGGCCGCAGGCGTTGGGGTACTC
Source organism: Micromonospora kangleipakensis (assembly GCF_004217615.1). Lineage (NCBI taxonomy): Bacteria > Bacillati > Actinomycetota > Actinomycetes > Micromonosporales > Micromonosporaceae > Micromonospora > Micromonospora kangleipakensis. Next base: position 6,220,647 of record NZ_SHLD01000001.1, read on the forward strand.
CCAGTCGATGTCGATGCCGTCGAAGACGTCCGCCCAGCGCGGGTCCTCGACCAGGCTGTAGCAGGAGTCGGCGAACGCGGCCGGGTTCTGCGCGGCCTGGGTGAAGCCGCCCGACCAGGTCCAGCCGCCGAAGGACCAGATCACCTTCAGGTGCGGGTACATCTTCTTCAGCTTGCGGAGCTGGTTGAAGCTGCCGCGCAGCGGCTGGTCCCAGGTGTCGGCGACACCGTCCACACTGTCCGCCGCGGTGTACGCCTTGTCGTAGTCGGCGTAGCTGTCACCGATGGCGCACCGGCCGCCGGTGGTGTTGCCGAAGGCGTACAGGATGTGGGTGAGCTTGGCGGCGGACCCGCTGGTGTGGATGTTCTTGACGTGGTAGTTGCGGGCGTAGACGCCCCACTCGGCGAAGTAGCCGACCACCTTCTTGTCCCCGGTGGGCGGCGGCGCGGTGGGCGGGGTGGTCGGTGAGGTCGTCGGCGACGCCGTGGGTGAGGCGGTCGGGGAGGCCGTCGGCGAGCTGGTCGGCGAGGGCGGGGTGGTGGTCGGGGTGCCGCCACCCGAGCAGGACCCGCCGTTGACGGTGCAGTTCAGCGGCGCGGCGTACGGGCCGGTGCCGTTGTAGCCCCAGCTGAAGCTGGCCCCCGGGGCGAGCGGGCCGGCCCAGCTCTTCTTGACCGCGACGTAGTGGTTGCCGCTGCTGGTGACGTCGGCGTCCCAGAAGGTGCTGATCGTGGTGCCCGACGGCAGGTCGAACTCGATGCGCCAGGTGTCGACGCTGGCGCTGGTGCCGTTGGTGACGGTCACCTTCGTCTCGTGACCGGTCCCCCAGTCCTGCACCTTGGCGAACGTGGCGGTCACGCTGCCGGCGGCGGAGGCGGTGGCCATCGGCACCGCCGCGACCGCCAGCGCGACCACGGCACCGGCCCAGAGGGACCGGCGGAGCGATCTCTTCATGTGGCGTCTCCCCAAACAGTTAGGAAACTTTCCAGATTGGATGCTGAGACGCTACTCACGCCGTCATCACTTCGTCAAGATGTGCATACATCGATTTCTTCGGGCCTCGCCCACGCCCCTCCGGGGAGCGCGTAGCCTCGGCGGCATGACCGTTTTCGACGTCCAGATCGACGCCCTCACCGGCGGCCCCGCCGACCTCGCGCGGTACCGGGGCCGCGCCCTGCTGGTGGTCAACGTGGCCTCGCGGTGCGGGCTGACCCCCCAGTACTCCGGCCTGCAGGCCCTCGCCGACGAGTACGCCGACCGGGGGCTGACGGTGCTCGGGGTGCCGTGCAACCAGTTCGCCGGTCAGGAGCCCGGCACGGCCGCCGAGATCGACGAGTTCTGCCAGGTCAACTACGGCGTGACGTTCCCGCTCACGGAGAAGGTCGACGTCAACGGGCCGGACCGGCACCCGCTCTACGCCGAGCTGGTCGCCACCCCGGACGCCGAGGGGCACACCGGCGACCTCCGGTGGAACTTCGAGAAGTTCCTGGTCGCCCCGGACGGCACGGTGGCGGCCCGGTTCGCCCCGACGGTGACCCCGGACTCCCCCGAGCTGCGAACCGCCGTCGAGAAGGTCCTCCCCGCCTGACGCACTGATCGCGGGATCCGACAGCGCGCTCGCGTCCGGGACGGGACCGGCCCGTCCCGGACGGAGCTCGGTCAGCCGGCCGCGCCGCGGAAGACCGGGTAGTAGCCGCCCGCCTGCCCGGCGGCGGTCGGGTGGTAGGAGATGCCGAGGTTGGTGTAGTTCAACGCGTGCAGCCACTTCTCGCCGTAGCTGCAGAGCTGGTGGCCGACGAAGATCGACCGGACGTCGGCGAATGTGAAGCCGGCGGCGAGGGCGGCGCTGCGGGTGATGTCGTCGACCAGGTTGATGCCCTCGTTGATCTTCGCGCGAGAGGTGTCGCTCAGGCCCACGCAGAGAGTGTTGAGCTGGTAGAAGACCGGGTACCCGACGACCACCACCCGGGCCGAGGGGGCCCGGCTCTTGATTCCGTTGTAGACGGTGGCCAGCAGACCGGCCAGGTCGGCGCGCGCCTTGTCCTCGGCGACCTGGACGGCGGCGACGCACTCGGTGGTGCCGTAGAGCACGCAGGTGGTCATGATGTTGGCGAACCCGACGTCGTTGCCGCCGACCGTGACGCTGACCAGCGTGGTGGTTGAGCCGAGGGCGGCGAGCTGACTGTTGACCACGTCCGTGGTGCGCGCACCCGAGCAGGCCACCGAGCGGTACGAGGCCGGCTGGACGTTGGTGTTGTAGAGGGCGGGGTAGGCGTTGGTGCTGCGCTGACAGGAGCCACTCTCGGTGGTGTAGCTGCCGGCGCCCACGCCGGAGGCGTACGAGTCGCCGAGAGCGACGTACCGGTCGGTGGCGGCGGCCTGGGCCGGGACGGCCAGGGCGAGCGTGGCGCCGAGGGACGCCGCCAGACTGAGGGCGAGGGTGACGAGACGGGATCTCCGCACGTGGCACTCCTGGGGGTGGGAAGTGGTGGTGCGAGATAGATATCAATAGATCTACACCCGGCGGAAGCCCGTAGATTCGCGCGGGAAGCCCATAGAGATCAATTGATATAAATCATTGCCAGTCCGTATGCTGTGACGTGAAGGATTTCGTCATCAGGCCCCCTCGGCGACGCATCGCCGAATAACCAAGCGCCGTGGTCGGGAATGCCGCCGCCGGGCGTCGGGTTGGCAACGGACATGACAACTGTGGGACTGATCGGCAGCGGCAACATCGGCGGCACCGTCGCCCGACTGGCGGTCGCCGCCGGTCACGACGTGGTGCTCAGCAACTCACGCGGACCCGAGACCCTCAAGGAGCTGGTGGACGAGCTGGGCCCCCGGGCCCGCGCGGCCACCCCCGCCGAGGCGGCGGCGGCCGGTGACCTGGTGGTGGTCACCATCCCGCTGCGGAACTACCGCGCGGTGCCCGCCGAGCCGCTCGCCGGCAAAATCGTCATCGACACGAACAACTACTACCCCGAGCGGGACGAGCGGTTCCCGGAGCTGGACGACGAGTCCACCACCACCAGCGAGCTGCTCCAGCGGCACCTACCGCAGTCACGGGTGGTCAAGGGCTTCAACAACATCTACTTCAAGCACCTGCTCGCCCTGGCCCGGCCGGCCGGCGCGGCCGACCGGACCGCCCTGCCCATCGCCGGCGACGACGCGGCCGCCAAGGCCACCGTCACCGCGTTCCTCGACTCGCTCGGGTACGACGCGATCGACGTCGGCGCGCTCGCCGAGGGATGGCGCTTCCAGCGCGACACCACCGCGTACGCCGCGCTCTACTCGGCCGATCCGGCCAACGACTGGGAGCGGCCGGCGCCGGTCGACGCGGAACGGCTGCGCGCCGCCCTCGCCGCCGCCCGCCGGTACGCCGACAGCTGACCAGCCGGGCCGGGGAGCGGGATCCGCTCCCCGGCCCGCCGGGCGCTTCCCGTGCCAGCGGTCAGTCCAGCGGCTCGGCCGGGAGCGCCAGCCGCATCGCCGGGTCGCGGGTGAGCTGAAAGCCGAGCGAACGGTTGAGGGGCTGGGCCGGCTCGGAGGTGCGCAGGTCGACGGTGCGCACCCCGCGCCGGCGGTACCAGTCCAGCAACCCGGTCATGCAGGCGCGGGAGTAACCGCGCCGGCGGTGCCGCGGGTCGGTGCAGACGTTGAAGACGTATCCGACCAGGCCGCTCGGGTTGGCCGGTCCACTCAACCGACGCTCGATGGTGCCGACGGCGCAGGCGGCCAACGCGCCCGGCCGGTCCGGCGCGTCCACGACGAAGGCGGCCATCAGCTCCGCCGGCTCGGCCAGCCCTTCCCGCAGGGTCTCCCGCGCGGCGTCCTGCCACGGACCGGGCGCCGGGGCCGTACCGGCCAACGCCGCGAGCATCAGCCCGCGCAGTCGGACCAGCTCGGCGGCGTCGTCGGCGGTCCCGCGGCGTGCATCGATCACGACGGCACCGTACCGAGGCGCGCTGGGCGGTCGTCGGCACGGTCCACTCTGGGCGACGGACGGCGGGTCCGTTCGCCCGGACGGCCGACTTGCGGCCGGGTCCCGTGGACGGGACCCTGTAGGCCGGGCCACACCGGCCGGACCGCTCCCGGAGGCGACATGCACCTGCTCCGTACCGCGCCGCGCCGGCTGCTGGCCGCCGCGGGCGCCCTGCTGCTCGGCGCCGCGCTCACCGCGCCCGCCGCGCCCGCCAGCGCCGCCACCCGGCAGGAGGCCGTCGGGTACGTGCGCCTCGCGCACCTCTCCCCCGACACCCCGGCCGTGGACGTCTACCTCTCCGCGCCGGGCGCCGCCGAGCCGCGGGTCTTCCCCGGCGTCGGGTACGGGGTGGTGTCGGCGTACCTGCCGCTGCCGCCCGGGCGGTACGCGGTGGCGATGCGCGGGGCGGGCGCCCCGGCTGACCAGCCGCCGGTGCTCACCACCGAGGTCGCGGTCACGCCCGGGGCGGCGTACACGGTGGCCGGGGTGGGCCGGCACGCCGACCTGGGGCTGCGGGTCCTCACCGACGACCTGAGCGCCCCCGCCGGCGGGCAGGCCAAGGTGCGGGTGGTGCAGGCCTCGGTACGCGCGCCCGTGCTGGACGTCGCCGCCGCCAACGGACCGACCATCGCCGACGCGGTCCGCTTCGCCACCACCACGGACTACCGCGAGGTCCAGCCGGGCCGCTGGCGCCTGCGGCTGGGCGGCGCCACCGGGCCGAGCACGGACACCGAGGTCAGGCTCCACGGTGGAGCCGTCTACTCGCTGCTCGTGCTGGACGCGAAGAGCGGCGGCCTCACCGCCGAGCTCCGCCAGGACGCCAGCGGTGGCACGGTGGCCCCCGCCGGGGGCGTCGACACCGGCGCGGGTGGGCTGACCGGCCCGGCCTCGGGGACGTACGCGATGATCGCCGGCGGCCTGCTCGCGGGCGCCGTGCTGGTCGGGGTGGCGCTGCGCCGCCAGCGCGCCACCTGGTGACCAGCGGGCCGGGCCCCGCGATCCGACGGCACCACGGCCGCCGGGCGCCGCGGGCCGCGCTCGGCGCGGCCGGCGTGGCGCTCTGCCTGGCCGCCGGCACCGGCGTCGGCCTGGCCGGCACGGCCGGCCCGCCACCGGCCGCCACCTGGCAGTCCGGCTGCGCCGCCGACTGCCCGGCCCCCGTCGCGGCACGGCCCCCGGGCGCACCCGTCCGGGTACGCGTGCCCCGGATCGGCGTCGACTCGCCGCTGACCGTGCTCGGGCTGGACCGGACCGGCGCCCTCGTCCCCCCGGCCGACTTCGCCCGGGCCGGCTGGTACGGCCGCGGACCGGCCCCCGGCGACCCCGGACCGGCGGTGCTCGCCGGCCACCTCGACTCGCGCGCCGGCCCGGCCGTCTTCGCCCGCCTCGACGAGCTGCGCACCGGCGACCGGATCGAGGTGCGCCGGGGCGACCGGTGGCTGCCGTTCCGGGTCACCGGGTCGCTGCGCGTCGCCAAGGACCGCTTCCCCACCGCCCGGGTGTACGGCCCGACCCCCGGGCCGGAGCTGCGCCTGGTCACCTGCGGCGGCGACTTCGACCGACGGCGCGGCCACTACCGCGACAACGTGGTGGTCTTCGCGGTCGCCGACTCCCCGGCCGACCTGCTGCCCAGCTCCGCGGCCGGCTGACCCGGCGTTCCGGGCGCCGCCGCGCGTTCCGGCGGGCTAGGCTCCTGCGAATGCGGCTGGTGACGGGCGACGACATCACGGCGGCCGAGAAGCGCCTCGACGGGCGGGTGGTCCGGACCCCGCTGCTGGCGGCGCCCGCGCTCAGCGCGGAGCTGGGCCTCCGCATCTCGGTGAAGGCGGAGAACCTCCAGCACACCGGCAGCTTCAAGGCCCGGGGCGCGATGAACGCGCTGCTCGCCCGCGCCGAACGCGAGGGCATGCCGGCCGGGCTGGTGGCCTTCTCCGCCGGCAACCACGCGATCGCGGTGGCCTTCGTCGGCCGCGCCTTCGCCCTGCCCACCGTGGTCTGCATGCCGCCGGGCGCGGTGCCCACCAAGCTGGACGCGGTCCGCCGGCTCGGCGCCGAGGTGGTCCTCACCCACGACCTGCTGGACACCGCGCAGGGCCTCGCGGCCGAACGCGGCTACCACCTGCTGCCGCCCTTCGACGATCCCGACGTGATCGCCGGCCAGGCCACCATCGGCCGGGAGCTGCTGGCCGACGGCCCGGCCCCGGCCCTGGTGCTGGTGCCGGTCGGCGGTGGGGGCCTGATCAGCGGCATCGCGGCGGCGGTGAAGGAGGCCTCCCCCACCACCCGGATCGTCGGAGTCGAGCCGGACGGCGCGAACGCGATGTCGTACGCCCTGCGCACCGGCACGCCCACCCCGCCGGTACGACCGGCCTCGGTCGCCGACGGTCTGGCCGCCCCGTTCGCCGGGCGGCACACCCTGGCCCACGTCCGGGCGCTGGTCGACGACCTGGTGGAGGTGCCGGAGGAGTCGATCCTTCCCGCCTGGTCGGACCTGCTGGACGCGACGAAGCTGCTGATCGAGCCGGCCGCCGCGGTGACCCTGGCGGCGCTGCGCGCGGGCCTGGTCGAGGTGGCCCCCGGCGACCGGACCGTCCTGGTCCTCAGCGGCGGCAACGTCGCCCCGTCCCGCCTCGCCACCCTCGGCTGACCGCACTCCGGCCCGGGCCGGGCGGTGGCCGGTCAGACCGGGCGGCGGCCGGCGAAGCCGCACTCCAGCCGGTGGTACCAGCGCACGTCGGTGTCGCCCTCCAGCCAGCACCAGAGCACCTGGCGGCCGTCCCGCTCGCCGGGGAAGTCCAGCAGCACCGGGGCGATTCCCTTGACCTGGATCTCGTGGGTGTGGAATTCGTCCACGATGGCGTGCAGCCGGGCTTCGAGGGCCTTGACCTCGGCGAGCCCGCCGAGCACGCTGGCCCCGTGATCGGCCAGGTCGACCCGCAGCTCGGTCAGGTCGGCCCGGAGCCGGATCAGCTCGTCGACGCGCGGCCGCAGGGTGGCCACCAGATGGCGCGCCTGGGCGAGAGTGAACACGCGGCCAGTATGCGGCACGGCGGGCCGCCGCTCGCCCCCGCCGTCGGATGGGGCGAACCACGCTCGATCAACTCCAGCTCCCCGACCTGAGGTCGATCAACCCGCGCGGAACCAGGCGGGGCAGGGCGGCTCACTCCGCCTGGGCGGCCAGCTCGCGGGCGCGGTCGCGGGCGGCCTCCAACGCCGCCAGCATGGCCGCGCGGACGCCGTGGTTCTCCAGCTCCCGGATAGCGGAGATGGTGGTACCGGCCGGTGAGGTGACCGCCTCGCGGAGCTTGACCGGGTGTTCGCCGGAGTCGCGCAGCATCACCGCCGAGCCGATCGCGGTCTGCACGATCAGCTCGTGCGCCACCTGCCGGGGCAGGCCGAGCAGGATGCCCGCGTCGATCATGGCCTCGACCAGGAGGTAGAAGTAGGCCGGGCCGGAGCCGGAGAGGGCGGTCACGGCGTCCTGCTGGGACTCGGGGACCCGCAGGGTCGCACCGAGCGGCTTGAACATCTCCTCGGCGAGCGCCAGGTGCGCACCGGTGGCGTGGGCGCCGGCCGAGATGGCGCTCATCGCCTCGTCGACCAGGGCCGGGGTGTTGGTCATCACCCGGACCACCGGGGTGCCGTCGGGCAGCCGGCGGCTGAAGAAGGTGGTGGGCAGGCCGGCGCAGAGCGAGATCACCAGCTTGTCGGCCGGGACCTTGGGACCGATCTCGTCGAGCAGCGCCGCGGCGTCCTGCGGCTTGACCGAGATGGCCAGCACCGCCGCCTCGTCCACCGCGGTGAGGTTGTCCACCACCCGGACGCCGTACCGGGCGGTCAGCTCCTCGGCGCGGCTGGGCCGCCGGGCCGTGGCGAGCAGCCGCTCCACCGGCCAGCCCGAGCGGAGCAGGCCGGAGAGCATCAGCTCGCCGATCTTGCCCGCGCCGATCACCGCGACCGTGTGCACCCCGGGTGCCATCGCGCCGTACCCCTCTCGGTCGGAGCCGCGGCGCGGCGGTCCCCCGCGGGACCGCCGCGCCGCCGGCCGTCGATCAGCTGCCGAAGAAGACCTCGGCCTCGGCGTACCGCTCCAGCGGCACGGTCTTCAGCTCGCGGGTGGCCTCTGCGAGGGGGACCCGGACGATGTCCGTGCTCTGCATCGCGACCATCTTGCCCCAGTCGCCCTCGTGCACCGCGTCGATGGCCTGGAGCCCGAGCCGGGTGGCGAGCACCCGGTCGAACGCGGTCGGGGTGCCGCCGCGCTGGATGTGGCCGAGCACGACCGTGCGGGCCTCCTTGCCGGTCTTCGCCTCCAGCTGCTCGGCGAGCCACTGGCCGATGCCGCCGAGGCGGACGTGGCCGAACGAGTCGAGCTCCTTGTTGTGCAGGACCATCTGGCCGTCCAGCGGCTGCGCGCCCTCGGCGACCACGACGATCGGGGCGTACTGGTGCTGGAAGCGCTTCTCGACGTAGCCGGCGACCTGGTCGACGTCGAACTGCCGCTCGGGCAGGAGGATCACGTTGGCGCCGCCGGCGAGGCCGGCGTGCAGGGCGATCCAGCCGGCGTGCCGGCCCATCACCTCGACGACCAGGGTGCGGTGGTGGCTCTCCGCCGTGGTGTGCAGCCGGTCGATCGCCTCCATGGCGATGTTGACCGCGGTGTCGAAGCCGAAGGTGTAGTCGGTGGCGCCGAGGTCGTTGTCGATGGTCTTCGGCACGCCGACGACGTTGACGCCCAGCTCGTGCAGCTTGGTGGCGACGCCGAGGGTGTCCTCGCCGCCGATCGCGATCAGCGCGTCCACGCCCTGCGCGGCCAGGTTGTCCTTGATCCGCTCCACGCCGTTCTCGATCTTGAACGGGTTGGTCCGGGAGGAGCCGAGGATGGTGCCGCCGCGAGGCAGGATGCCGCGCACCTCCGCGATGCCCAGCGGCCTGGACAGGCCCTCCAGCGGACCCTTCCAGCCGTCCTTGAAGCCCACGAACTCGTGACTGTAGGTGGCGACGCCCTTGCGGACCACCGCCCGAATGACCGCGTTGAGACCTGGGCAGTCGCCGCCGCCGGTGAGCACGCCGATACGCATGATCTGCTCATCCTCCTGGAGCATCAGGTGAAGCCCGGATAAGCCCCAGGATATGCGTCAGATCAGACCATCGGCGCCGTTGCCGGCCCGGGGCGGGCCGTCAGTGCGCACTGTAGTCGCCGTGGGGGTCCGCCGACACCGCGCCCCGGGCCGGTCCCGCCCGCCCGCCGGACGAGCTACCCCTCAGTAGCTGACCTCGTGGTTCTCCCCCGCCATCGGCGGCTGCCCGGTCACCGTCGCCTTGGCGAAACCGAGCAGGTTCACCACGGTGCTGCTCGGCGAGTCCCAGTACTCGGCCGAGCTGGCGTGCACCTTGATCAGCGTGATCCCCGGAGTGTCCAGCCCGTCCGGGAACCAGGCCCTGAGCAGCGGGTTCCACAGCTCCTCGGCGCGGGCCCGGTCCCAACCCTCCTGCGCGGTGCCCGCCACCGAGACCCAGGCGTGGTGGCGCTGGTCGGAGAAACCGACGTTGACCTGCGGGTTGACCCGGATCTGGCGGACCTTGGCGGAGTCGGCGTAGGCGAAGAACCAGAGGTCCCCGTCGAACTCCGCGGCCTGCAGGCCCATCGGCCGGCTGACCAGCCGGCCGTCCACGGCGGTCGTGGTCAGCAGGCAGATCCGGGCGTCCCTGATCAACTCGGTGACCCGCCCCCGGGCCTCCGCGGAGGTGGTCGGCTCCTTGCTCATGGCAGCACTCCCTCGCATCGGATCAATGTCGAACCGTGCCCGGGACAGAACCGGTCAAACCTGCGGGACGTCGCGTTCCGGACAGATCACCGCCGGATCATCGCCCGCCACCGGGCCAGGTTGTGCCGGGCGTCGACCAGGGCATCGTGCCGGCCCGCCTCGGCGTCCGGCAGCGTCGGGCGGCCCCGGTCGTCCCAGAGCTGGCGCAGCTCCTTGGTGAACCGGGGGATCTCCCGGGGCAGCGCCGGCATCGCGCCCCAGAGCTGGGCCAGCACCAGGTGGTCGTACGCGGCGTACCAGGCCCAGAGTTCGAGCTGCTCGCCCGGCCGGTCCCGGATGGGCTCCATCAGGAAGTCGTACAGCTCGTCGCGGATCCGCTCCCGCGAGCGCCAGGCCCGGTCGGCCGGCGAGGGGAGCTTGTCGAGGACGTTGCGGCGCACCCAGGGCACGGCCCGGGAGTCGTCGAACTCGGTGGAGACCGCGTAGAACTCGCGGCCGTACTCGTCGACGACGCCGATCGACACGAGGTCGACGATCCGGCCGTCCTCGATGAATTCGCAGTCGTAGAAGTAGCGGTAGACCATCCCCGCCATCCTCGCCCACGACCGCCGGACGCCGGCCGGCGGGGCACCTGACGGGCCGGCCGCCGGCCCTGCGCCGCAGCTCGGCAGGGTCACGGAAGTGTTTCCAGGGGTGTACAGCAAGCGACCGGGCCGTCATGATCTGATGTGTACCGCTACCGGACGCCGAACCGGTTCAGAACCTCGTACCGGGGGCTGTCAGGTTCACCCGGCTGCGAGTTGTGGTCCTTGACCGGGGAGGGGTTGGGCCGTGGAGGTTCGCCTGCCGGAGCCGGGTGACGCGCTCACGGGCGTGGAGATGTTCGCCGGACTCGAGCCGGAGGTACGGCAACGGGTCATCGCCGCGGCGGTGCCGCGCACCTACCGCAAGGGTCAGCTGCTCTTCGTGGAGAGCGATCCCGGCGAGTCGCTGATCGTGTTGCGCCGAGGCGCCGTGGCCGTCTTCCGCACCGCGCCGACCGGTGAGCGGGCCGTGCTGTCGGTGATCCGTCCGCCGGACGTGCTGGGCGAGGTCTCCCTGCTCGACGCCTCCACCCGGTCCGCCTCCGCCGAGGCCATCGAGGACTGCACCGCGCTCGCGCTGTCCCGCCCGGCCTTCATGGAGCTGGTGCACTCCAACCCGCGGATCCTCGACGCGGTGATGCGCTCGCTCGGCGCGCTGATCCGCCGGCTCACCGAGCAGAACGCCGACCACGTCTTCCTCGACCTGCCCGGTCGGGTGGCCAAGACGCTGGTCCGGCTGGCCGGCGAGAGCCAGGCCCCGATGATCACGATCGAGCTCAACCAGAGCCAGCTCGCCGAGATGGCCGGCGGTTCCCGGCAGAGCGTCAACCAGGCTATCGGCTCGTTCGCCAGCCGCGGCTGGCTGCGTACCGAGGGACGCCGGATCGTGGTGACCGACGTGGCCGCGCTGCGCCGCCGCGCCGGCATGAACGACCGCTGAGCCGCCACGGCGACGGCGACGGGACGTACACGAGGGGCCGGGGTGGCATCGCCACCCCGGCCCCTCGTCGCCGCCGGCCTCAGACGCCGGCGCTGCCCGGCCCCGCCCAGGCGGTGGTGCTGCCCGGGCCGGCCCAGTCGGTGGTGTCCTTGCCGCTGGACCCCTCGCTGACGATCCCCTCGGCCTGCAGCGCGGCGAGCGTGGCGGCGTCCACGTCGACCGACTCGCCCGCCGAGTGGTTGACGCCGTCGGCGTCGGTCCAGTCACTCTCCAGCTTCACGTACACCATGGCGTATCCCCCTTGATCGCGGTCGGCATCCGGCCGCCTGAATGTAGCTGTTGACGCCGTCCGAAGGACTGTCCAGAAGCCAACAGCCCGGTACCTGACACCGTCGTCAGCGGCGATACTCACGGTGGACGCCGCGGGGGGCGCGGCGCCCGGCCGCGGGCCGGCCGGCAGATCCGCCAGTGGAGGGTGTCATCTCCGCGCAGTGTGACCGATGTGGACGTACCGCCGCCGACGGCGACCGCTTCTGCGGTGGCTGCGGCGCGGAGCTGGGCGCCGTCTGCCCGCACTGCCTGCGCCCGCTCTCCGCCGACGTGGCGTTCTGCACCTCGTGCGGGGCGCCCCGGACCGGGGCGCAGCGCCCCGCCGCGGCGCCGCAGGAGGACCGCCGCCGGGTCAGCGTGCTCTTCGTCGACCTGATCGACTTCACGCCGTACGTCGAGCGGGCCGACCCGGAGCAGGTCCGCGGCATGCAGACCGGCTTCTTCTCGACCGCGAAGCGGGTGGTCGGCCAGTACGGCGGCGTGGTCGAGAAGTACATCGGCGACGCGGTGATGGCGCTCTTCGGGGCCCCGGTGGCCACCGAGACCGACGCGCTGCGCTGCGTGCGGGCCGGGCTGGAGCTGCAGCGGGTGCTGACCCGGTTCGCCCCGACCGGCGCCGACGAGCTGCGGTTCCGGGTGGGCGTGGCGACCGGCGAGGCGCTGGTCGACGTGGCCGCCGCCCGGGACGGCGGGCAGGCCATCGTGGCCGGGGACGTGGTCAACACCGCGTCCCGGATGCAGTCGGTGGCGCCGCCCGGCGGGGTGCTGGTCTGCGGCACCACCCACGCGCTGACCAAGGACGCCATCCGCTACTCCGAGCAGCCGCCGGTCACCCTGCGCGGGCGCTCCTCGCCGACCGAGGTCTGGCTGGCCCTCTCCCCGGTCCGCCGCCAGCCGACCGACCGGGAGCCGGACACCACTCCGCTGATCGACCGCGAGCACGAGCTGGGGCTGCTGGTCAACGCCCTGCACCGGTCGCTGCGGGACCACGTCCCGCAGGTGGTGACCGTCTTCGGGCGGGCCGGCATCGGCAAGAGCCGGCTGGTCCGCGAGCTGTACCGGCACGTCGGGCGGCTGGTCGACGAGCCGCTGAGCTGGCGTATCGGGCGGTGCCCGCCGTTCGGCGAGAACGTCACGTTCGCCGCGCTGGCCGACGTGGTGAAGACCGAGGCGGGCATCCTGGACACCGATCCCGCGTCGACCGCAGCGCAGCGGCTGGCCTCGGCGGTGACCGAGCTGGTCGGCCCCGGGGAGCGGGACCGGATCGTCGACGCCCTGCGCCCGCTGGTCGGGCTGGCCGGCACCGCGCTGCCGGCGGAGGAGGCCGAGTCGGCGTGGCGGCGGTTCCTGCTGGCACTGGCGGCCCGCCGACCCACCGTGCTGGTCTTCGAGGACCTGCACTGGGCCGACGACGCGATGCTGCGCTTCGTCGAGCTGCTCGGCGCGGCCGCCCGGGACGTGCCGCTGCTGCTGCTCTGCACGGCCCGGCCGGAGCTGGTCGATCGGGACCCGAGCTGGGCCGGGACGATCACCGGCTCGGTCACCATCACCCTGCCGCCGCTGCGGGACACCGGCATCGCCTCGCTCTACGCGCACATGTTCGGCCAGGCGGCCTTCTCCGCCGACATGCTCAGCCCGCTGGTCGAGGTGGCCGGCGGCAACCCGCTCTACGCCCACGAGTACGTCCGGATGCTGATCGAGCAGGGCGCGCTGCGCCAGTCCGGGCGCGGCTGGTCGCTGGAGAAGCATCTCGACCTGCCGATGCCGGAGAGCGTGCACGCGGTCATCGCCAACCGGGTGGACCTGCTCGACGCCAAGGACCGGGCGGTGCTGCTGGCCGCCTCGGTGGTGGGGGTCCAGTTCTGGCCGGGCGCGGTGGCCGCCGCCCTGGGGCTGGCGGTGGAGTCAGTGGAGCGGGCGCTGCGCCGGCTGGAACAGCGCGACTTCGTGCACGAGCAGGCGGCGTCCACGATGGCCGGGCAGCCGGAGTTCCGGTTCCGGCACGTGCTGGTCCGGGACGTCTGCTACCAGCGGCTGCCGCGCACCGAACGGGTGGCCCGGCACGAGCGGACGGCGGACTGGCTGGACGCGCTGTCGCAGAGCCGGGACACCGACCTGGCGGAGGTCCTCGCGCACCACCGGTGGGCGGCGCACGAGATCGCCCGGACGCTGGGCATGGACACCCACCGGTACGCCGGCCCGGCCCGCACGGCGCTGCACCGGGCGGCCCGCCGGGCGTACGCGCTGCACGGCCTGGACGCGGCCGCCGGCCACGCGGGCCGCGCGCTCGGCCTGGCCGACGACGGCGACCCGGTCGGCCGGCTGCAGCTGGAGCTGCTCAGCACCGAGATCTCCTTCTACCGGGACGGCAACACCTTCCTCTCCGGCGGCGGGCCGGAGCAGCTGCACACCCTCGCCGACCGGCTGCTCGCCCACGGCGACGACGCCTGCGCCGCCCGGGCCTGGACGCTGCTCGGCCAGGCGGCCTGGCTGCGTGCCGACCGGGCCGCGGCGGTGGCCTGCCTGGACCGGGCGGTGGCGCTGTTCGAGCCGCTGCCGGACAGCGCCCAGAAGGCGGACGCGCACGCCGAGCTGGGCCGGCTGCACATGCTCAACTACGAGCGGGACGCGGCGGTCGCGGCGGCCGAGACGGCGGCGGAGATCGGCGAGCGGCTGGGGCTGGCGGAGACCCGCACCAACGCCCGGATCACCGCGGCCACCGCCCGGTACCAGGCCGGCGACCGGGTCGGCCTGGACGAGCTGCACGCGATCGTGGAGTTCAGCCGGGCCCAGCAGCTGCTGGGCCTGCCCCGGGCGATGCAGAACCTCGCCTACGCGGTCCGCGAGGAGGGCGACTGGCTGCGCTCGGACGCCCTGCTGTCGGCCGCGCCGGCGCGTACGGCCAGCGGGCAGACGCTGACCACCAGCTACTCGGGCGAGGCGATGCGGGCGTACTTCGACGGGGACTTCCCCCGCCTGCTCGCCGCCGCGGACGCGTTCGTGGACACCCCGACGGGCGGCTGGGACATGCAGGTCCGCGGCCTGCGCTCCTGCCTGCTGGTGCTGCGCGGCCAGCCGGTCCCGCCGGCGCCCCGGCAGCGGGACGCGGCGGCGGGCGCCGACGCGTCGCCGGCGCGGCACCGGGACGACGTGGCCGCCGCGCTGGACACCGCCCGCCGCAGCGGCTTCCACCGGCCGCACTGGACGATGCTCGGCATGGCGGCGCTCTGTCGGGCCCTGCAGGGGCGGGCCGACGAGGCCGCGGCGCTCGTCGACGAGCTGGCCGACTCATGGTCGGCGGTGCCGGCGCTGGCCAGCGGCGAGTGGATCGCCGCGGCGGCGTACGCGGCGGCCCTGGCCGGCCGGGACGCGGCGGTGCGGGTCCGCGCGATGCTGGACCGGCTGGGGCACCGCACGCCGTGGTCGGAGGCGGCGCTGCGGACGGTCACCGGGGCCCTCGCCGCGGCCGACGGCGACCACCGGCGCGCCGGCGAGCTGCACGTGGCCGGCGCCGAGATCTACGCGCGGATCCCGGACGTCACCGACCGGATGCTGGCGCTCGCCCTGGCCGTCGCGGAGCTGGACCGGGCCGATGACCGGGCGGCGGCCGGGGTGCCGCTGGCCGAGGTGCGTGCCTTCGCGCTGCGCAACGAGGCGCCCGGCCTGCTCGCCCTGGCCCGGCGTCCGGTTCCGGACACCGGGCCCGCGGTGGCCTGCTGAGGCCCGCTCAGACGGGGACGGGCTCGCTCGGCACGGCCGGCTGGCTCTTCGCCTTCTGCGCGTACATGTCGACGTACTCGCGGCCGGAGAGCTCCATCAGCTCGTACATGATCTCGTCGGTGACCGCGCGCTCGACGAACCGGTCGCCGGCCATGCCGGCGTAGCGGGAGAAGTCCAGCGGCGCGCCGAAGCGGATCCGCACCCGCTTGACGTTGGGGATCAGCTGGCCGGGGGGCTGGATCTCGTCGGCGTTGAGCATCGCCATCGGGACCACCTGGGCACCGCTCTCCAACGCCAGCCGGGCCACCCCGGTCTTGCCCCGGTAGAGCCGGCCGTCCGGCGACCGGGTGCCCTCCGGGTAGATGCCGGCGATGCCGCCGGACCGCAACACCTTGAGCTGGGTGTCCAGCGCGGCGCGGGCGGCGCGGCCGCCGGAGCGGTCGACCGGGATGGTGCCGGCGCCGACGAAGAACATCTTGGTCAGCCAGCCCTTGATGCCCTTACCGAGGAAGTATTCCGCTTTGGCGATGAATGTGACTTTTCGCTTGACGATGAGCGGGGTGAAGATCGAGTCCGAGAAGGAGAGGTGGTTGCTGGCCAGGATCACCGGGCCGGTCTCCGGGACGTTCTCGAGCCCTTCCACCTGCGGGCGGAAGATCAGCCTCAGCAGCGGCCCGAGGATGATGTACTTCATCAGCCAGTACAGCACCAGTGTCCTTCCAGCGGGGGTGGCGACGCCCGTCGCCGGGAGCCCGGCCGGGCCACCGGCACCCGCCCGGGACCGCGCCCGGGGCGCCGTCGGCGAGCGGGACTGTCGGGGATGAGCCTACGAACCGGGAGCGGCACGCCACAACGCACTCCCGGAAGCGGGTCCTGACGTGTCACGATTCAGGGCACGGCGTAGGGCGCGTCGCGGCGACCGCACCGCCAGGTGCGACGAGGAGGGTGTCCGGTGTCAGCGGGTGGGCCCCGCCGGGGACGGCGGGACAACGGGCTCGACGCGAGCGAGTACGCCGTCGCGGGCGATGTGGATCCGCGCGTCGGCGAGCATCTGCTCGACGTGCTCGCCGCCGGTGGCATCGCCGCGTACCTCCAGCCCTCCGCCGACCTCAACCCGGTGACCCGCACCACCACCGTGCCGTCCCGACCGGTCGACCGGCTCTACGTCGACCGCTCCCACCTGACCACCGCCCGGGACTACCTCACCCAACTCTCCGACGAGGGCGCCCCCGAGCCGGCCCGGGACGACGAGCCGGACATCGAGGCCGAGTGGGCGCGGATCGTCGCCGGCTTCGACACCGGGCCGGCCCCCGGGAGCCGCCCGTGGCCCGCCGTGGAGAACGTGGACGACCCGGTCGACCCGGCCGAGCCCGCCGGCGGGGCGGCCCCGCGCGCCGGCGCCGAGGAGTCCGGCGGCCCGACCGCCACCGACGTCCGGCGCCTGCCGTACGCGGCCGACATCTCCGGGATCTCGGTGAGCCGGGGCCGGCAGGACGAGCCCTCGCTCCTGGACGGCCTGGACACCTTCGGCGCCGACCTGCCGGCGAACGCCGACGAGGAGCACTACACCCCACCACCGCCACCCCCGCTGCCCCGCTTCTCGAAGTACGCGGTGGTCGGCGTGCTGGCCATCGTCATCGGGTTCGTGCTCTTCCTCTCCCCCACGGTGCTCCCGGTCGACCCCTCGGTGGTGACGCTGTTCGGCTTCACCGGCATCCTGGCCGGCTTCGTGACCCTGGTCTGGCGGCTGCGTCCCGGCGACACCGACGACCACGACCCGGACGACGGCGCGGTCGTCTGAACCTTCCCGGTGGTCGCCCGCATATCGGGACGCCGACGGCTCCCCGCCGCCGGCGTAACAGTGGTGTAACTTACGGTCAGTAGGAATATCGCTGTACGTCACTTCCCTCCTGACTGCCTGGTTCCTCCCCGCTCGTGGCGGTCAGCCTTCTGCTGATCGGAATGCCCGAGATGCGACAGAGCCCCCTCGTGGTGGTGGCCAACCGCCTCCCCATCGACGACAGTGTGGCGCCGGACGGCGCCTGCGAATGGCGCCGCAGCCCCGGCGGCCTGGTGAGCGCCCTGCACCCCCTGCTGCGACACACCCCGGCCACCTGGATCGGCTGGGCGGGCGGCACCGGCCCGGCGCCCCACCTGCCGGAGGTGGACGGCGTCCGCATGCACACCGTGCCGCTGACCACCGAGGACCTCCGCGACCACTACGAGGGCTTCGCCAACGCGACCCTCTGGCCGCTCTACCACGACGCCGTCGAGCAGCCCGAATACCACCGCCGCTGGTGGGAGGCGTACCAGCGGGTCAACCAGCGGTTCGCCGAGGCCGCCGCCGGGGTCGCCGAGCCGGACGCGCTGGTCTGGGTGCAGGACTACCACCTGCAACTGGTCCCCGGCCTGCTCCGGGCGCTCCGCCCCGACCTGCGGATCGGCTTCTTCCTGCACGTGCCGTTCCCGCCGCCGGAGCTGTTCATGCAGCTCCCCCGCCGGGCCGAGCTGCTGCGCGGGATGCTCGGCGCCGACCTGATCGGCTTCCAGCGGCCCCAGGCGGCGCACAACTTCGCGCAGCTGGTCGCCAAGGTGCTCGACCTGCCCGCCACGGACCGGCGGATCGGCGTCGGCGACCGGGTGGTCCGGGTCGGCGCGTTCCCGGTCTCGATCGACACCGCCGAGATGGCCGCGCTCGCCGCCCGACCGGAGGTCACCGACCGCGCCCGCCGGCTGCGCCGCGACCTCGGCGACCCCGAGCACGTCATCCTCAGCGTCGACCGGATGGACTACACCAAGGGCATCGAGCAGCGGCTCAAGGCGTACAGCGAGCTGCTGGCCAGCGGCCACGTCAAGGTCCGCGACACGGTGCTGGTCCAGGTGGCGGTGCCGAGCCGGGAGCGGGTCGGCCAGTACCAGATCCTCCGGGAGCGGGTGGAACGCGAGGTCGGACGGATCAACGGCGAGTTCGGCCGGGTCGGTGAGCCGGCGATCCACTACCTCACCCAGACCTTCGACCGGGCCGAACTGGCCGCCCTCTACCGGGTCGCCGACGTGATGGCGGTGACCCCGCTGCGGGACGGGATGAACCTGGTCGCCAAGGAGTACGTCGCCGCCCGGGTGGACGACACCGGCGCGCTGCTGCTCAGCGAGTTCGCCGGGGCGGCCACCGAGCTGTCCCAGGCGTTCCTGGTGAACCCGCACGACCTGGAGGGGCTCAAGCAGAAGCTGCTCGCCGCCCTGCGGGCGGCGCCGGCCGACGTGGCCGCCCGGATGCGGGCGATGCGGGAGCACCTGCACCGCAACGACATCCACGCCTGGGCCCGGTCCTACCTCAGCGCCCTGGACAAGAGCGGCTCCCTGCTCACCCGGCTCGGCGGGACCGACTGACCAGGGCCCGGCGCCGAAGGCCGTCGCTCAGCCGGTCGCCGGCGCCGGGTCCTTCTCCAGCCAGTCGAGGATCGCGTCGATCGGCTCCCGCCAACGGGCGTCCAGCATCAGGTCGTGACCCATGCCGGGGAAGAGCAGCGGGGCCGAGGCGTACCGGCGGGCGGCCCGGGTCAGCGCGGCGGCCGGCACCACCCGGTCGTCGGGGCTGCCCAGCACCAGCACCGGCGGGCGGCCCACCGCCGGCTCGGGCTCCCGCCCGGTCAGCAGCTGCCACTGCGCGCGCCGGCCGGCCCGGCCCAGCCGGGCGACGTACCGGCGGGCCTCGCCGTCCGGCAGCTCCCGGCTGAACAGCTGCCGGCGGCTCAGCCGCAGGCCGCCGCCGAAGACCGCCGGCAGGGTCCCGCCGGGGTTGCGCCGCAGCGCGGCGCCGAGCGTCCCCCAGTCACCGAGCACCGGCGCCACCAGCACCGCCGCCCGGGCCGGGTAGCGGGCCAGCGCGTGCGCGACCACCCGGGCCCCGGCGCCGTGCCCCACCAGCACCGCGCGCCGCGGCAGGCTCGCCGCCACCTGGGTCACGTCATGGGTGTACGACCGCAGCGTCGCCGCCGGCGCCGGCTCGCTGCCGCCGTGCCCGCGCAGGCTGAGCGCGTACGCCGGGAAACCGCGGGACGCGGCGTGCTCCAGCCAGTGCTCGGCGAACGCCCACGCCCCGTGCCCGAACCCGGGCACGAAGAGCAGCGGCGGCCGCCCCTGCTCCAGCTGCGGCACGGCGCTGAGCACCTCGCGACGGGCCGGGCGCTCCGGCCGGGCCCACTCCCGGGCCCGCACGATCCGCAGCCGCTCGCCGGTCACTTCGCCTCCAGCTCGTCGAGGGCGCGCTGGAGCGCGCGCAGGTAGTCGGCGTGGCGCACCTCGAACCAGTGCCGGGTGCTGTCCTTGACCGCGCCGGAGTAGCGCTCGCCGATGCCCGCGGCGACCTTCCGGTCGAACGCGGCGGCCCGGTCCGGTCGGCCGGCGCGCAGCCGCAGCAGCCGCGCGAAGAGCACGCTCTGCCAGTGCGAGATGGTGAAGATGCCGGAGTCCGGCTGCACCAGGCCGACCACCGCCAGGGTCGGATGCCCGGCGGTGAACTCGTTCAGCCAGAGCCGGGGCCGGCCGACGCCCTCGTCGTCGCCGAGCACCTTCGCCTCGAGGAACTCGAAGCGCGGCAGGTAGCCGGTGGCGAAGATGACCAGCTCGGGATCGATCTCCCGGCCGTCGGTCAGCTCGACCGACCGGTCGTGGAAGCGGGCCAGCTCCGGCACCGGGGTGATCTCGCCGTGGCCGACGTAGTAGACGAGCTGGCTGTTCGCGATCGGGTGGGTCTCGTAGACCCGGTGGTCCGGCTTGGGCAGCCCGAACCGGGTGAGGTCGCCGACGGTGAGCCGCAGCGTCCAGTGGTAGAGCCACTGGCGGACCCGCAGCGGCACCCGCAATGCGAGCAGGGTGTCGTTGACCTGGTCGGCGGGGCGGCCCAGGACGTACTTCGGGGCGTACCAGTAGCCGCGGCGGGTGGAGTGCCAGCAGCGGGACGCCTGCTGGGCGGCCTCGACCGCGATGTCGCAGCCGGTGTTGCCGGCGCCGACCACCAGCACCCGCTTGCCGCGCAGCTGCGCGGGGTCCTTGTAGGACGAGGCGTGCATCACCTCGCCGCGGAACCCCTCCAGCCCCTCGTAGCGGGGCAGCTTGGGCGACCAGTTGTGCCCGTTGGCGACGACCACCGCCGCGTACCGGGAGGTGCGCTCCGGGCCGTACCCGCCGGTGCTGCGGGTGGTGACGTCCCAGCGGTCCCCCTCGACCGGCTCCACCCGGACCACCTCGGTGCCGAACCAGATGTGCCGGCGCAGGTCGAAGTGGTCGGCGTACCGCTCGAAATAGGAGAGCAGCTGGCTGTGGTGCGGGTAGTCCGGCCAGTCGTCCGGCATCGGGAAGTCGGGGAACTGGGTGAACGGCCGGGACGAGATGAGGTGGGTGCTGGCGTAGACCGGGCTGCGGTCGTGCCGCCAGTTCCAGGCCCCGCCGACGCCGGTCTCCCGCTCGTAGCAGTCCACGCCGAAGCCGTGCTCGGCGAGGTTCTTCACCGCGGCGAGGCCGCTGGCCCCGGCCCCGATGACGCAGACCGTGTCACCCCGGTCCGAGACCGGGCGGCCGTCCCGGGTCAGGGCGAGCGTCGTCGTCCCCGGATCGGGGCGGCCGAGGTCGGTGGAGGAGGACACCGGGGAATCTCCTTATGTGCGGCACGGTGTGCCGGGTCGCTGCGAAATCCTGCCGACAACTCCGGCCGTTGTCCAGCCCCGCCCCGCCGGCCGGGGGGGCGGGCTCAGTCGACGGCGGGCAGCAGCAGGTCCACCAGGACCGGGAAGTGGTCGCTGGCCCGGCGGGTCTGCGGCGTGTCCACCACGTCGTAGTCGACCACGGTCACCCGCGGGTCGACGAAGAGGGCGTCGATCCGGCGGCGCGGGGCGGCGCACGGGTAGGTGTGCCGGTCCGCCCGGTCGGCGGCGACCGCGGCGTCGGTCAGTCCCGCCGCGACGGTCCGCCAGGCGGGCCCGTCCGGCCCCTCGTTGAGGTCGGCGCCGGCGATCACCGGCAGCGTGGCGGCGGCCAACTCCCGCTTGAACGCCGCCGCCTGGGCCGGCCGCTCCGCCGGGTCGGTGGAGAGGTGCGAGCCGGCCAGCAGGAACCGCGCCGCGCCGACCTGGCACTCCGCGTACGCGGCGCCGCGCAGGTGCCGGCCCGGGGTCAGCGGGTAGCGCTGGCAGCGGGTGCCGCGCACCCGGACCCGGAGGCTGGTCAGCAGCAGGTTGCCCAGCGACGGCAGGCCGCCGGCGGCGACCACCAGCCCGAACGACTCGGCCAGCGTGGCCGACTTCTGCCGCCACCGGAACCGCCGCGGCGCCTCCTGCACGATCACCACGTCCGGCGCGGCCGCCCGCACCACCGCGGCCAGCGCGGCCGTGTCGTCGCGCTGGCTGTGGATGTTGTACGACACCACCCGCAGCGGCACCCCGCCGGGCGCTTCGGTCACCGGGCCGACCTTCCGCTCGCGACCGCGGGACTCCGCTCCGTTGCGTTCCTCGCGCTCACCGGCGACGGGCGAGGTCGGCGGCACCGATGACGCCGGCGCTGTTACCCAGCTCGGCTGGGCGGATCTCGGCCACCGGAAGCCGGCTGCGCTGCGCGAGGGCCTCGGTGAACGACCGGCGGGTCGGGCCCATCAGCAGGTCACCGGCGTCGATCACGCCACCGCCGACGACGAGCACCTGCGGGTCGAGGATCTGGGCCATGTCCGCGAGGCTGGTGCCGAGCCAACGTCCGACCTGGGCGAACGCCTCGGCGGAGACGGGGTCGCCGCCCTTCGCGGCGGCAGTCACCATCGGACCGGTGATCGCCTCGGCCTCGCCGCCGGCCAGCTCCAGCAGGGCGGTGGCCCGGTGCGGCTCCTGGCGGGCGGCGGCGCGGGCGAAGCGGACCAGGGCGCTGCCGCTGGCGTACTGCTCGATGCAGCCCAGGCGGCCGCAGCCGCACTGGTGGCCGTCCGGCACGGTGAGCATGTGCCCCAGCTCGGCGGCGATGCCGTGGGCGCCGCGGAGCAGCTCGCCGCCGAGCACGATGCCGCCGCCCACGCCGGTGCCGATGGTGAACATGACCATCGAGTCGTCAGCTTCCCGCGCCGCGCCGTAGCGGAACTCCGCCCAGGCGGCGACGTTGGCGTCGTTCTCCACGATCACCGGCAGGCCGGTGGCGTTGCTGACGTACTCCCGCAGCGGCTCGTCCCGCCAGGCCAGGTTGGGGGCGAAGAGCACGGTGGAGCGGGAGGCGTCGATCCAGCCGGCCGCGCCGATGCCGACGGCCGCGATGTTGCGCCCCACGGCCAGCTCGGCGACCAGCTCGATGATGACGTCCCGGGTCTTGGCCACGTCGTCGGCGGGGGTGTCCCGTCGGGCCTGCACGAGAACCTTGCCGGTGTCGTCAACGACACCGCCGGCCACCTTCGTGCCACCGACGTCGACTCCGATGGTCAGCGTCACCGCTGCCACTCCCCTCTGCTGTGCTGCCCGAACCGCCGTGCAAGGTCGGGATGTCGGGTGGTCAGGCCCCGTCGCCTGGTGCGTCCTCGCCCACCTCACCGGACGCCCGCGAGGCGGGCACCACGGGACGGCCGGCCGGCGGCCGGATCGTCACCGGCGCGTCCGGCCCGGCACCATCGGCGGGCGGCACGACGGCACCCGGATCGGCCGCGCCCTCCCCCCGGGTGGCGGCGGACCACACGTCCTGCTCGGGTGCCGGCTGAGAATCATGCCCGGTACGGGTGGCCTCGCGCCACACGTGGTCCCCCGCCCCGGCTCCGGCGGCCGGTCCGGCGGACCCACCGGCGCTGGCCGGAGAGGCCGGGCGGGCGGGCTCGGCCGGGGCGAAGGCGCGCAGCAGACTGGCCACTCCCGCGGCCAGGTCTCCGGCTCCGGTGGCCAGCCGCTCGGCGAATTCGGGACTCGGATCCCGCAACGCGGCGATACCCCGGCAGACCGGGCAGATGCAGCATTCGGCCGAGCCGGTGGAAAAACCGACGGGCCCGGAGCCGGCGCCGGACGTCGCGCCGTCCCCGCCGGCGGTCCGGCCGGAGCCGGCACTGTGACCGAGGACACCCGACAAGATCCCACCGAGCGGACCCCAGGGCCCGGCCCCGGGGCTGGAACCGGCCAGCCGGGCGGTCGCCAGCACCATGGCGACCAGACGTTCCGCCTCTTCCCGGGCCGAACCCGGATCCGTACTCCCCATGGTCGGCTCCTTTACCGTGCAGACCGGGTCGCCGGTCGGGTCAGTGGGCCGCACCGGGTGCTTCTACCCGGCGCTTGAGCTGCTTCAACGCGGTATCCATGATCATTTTCTCGGCCTTGCGCCGAAACATGCCGAGCATGCCCACGGAGAGCTCGACCTCGAGCGTGTAGGTCACCGTCGTGGTGCCGTCCGGGTTGCCGACCAGGTCGTACGAGCCGCGCTGGGCCTTCTGCATCTTCGAGGGCTCGACCAGGTGCCACTCGATCCGGGAGAGGTCCTCGGCGTACTCGTAGGCCAGCACGTACTCGTCGGCCAGCACGCCGGCGTCGATGGTGAACCGGACCTGGCTGGCGTACCCGTCCTCGTACTCCTCGACCACCTCCGCCCGCCGCACCGCTTCGGTCCACTCGGGGTAGCTGGGGAAGTCGCAGATGACCGCCGCCACCTGGTCCGGTGGCGCGCCGATGATGATCGACTGGGTGGAGGAGTCCGCCATGGGGGGAGGCTACCCGGCGGCGGGCCCGGCCGCGTCGCTCCACCCCCGCGCCGCCGACGTCGGCGGCGCGGGCCCGGCGTCCCACCAGGCGGGCGGGCCGCCTCCCCACCTCACCCATTCGAGTGGACGGGTAGGTTTCGACAGAGCCGACCCAGGGCCGGCCCGGCCAGTGCGAGCACGAGGGAGTGCAGGTGCGCGAGTTCTCCGTTCCGCCCATCGTCACCGTCGGCGACGCGGCAAACCTGACCGATCCGGTCTGGGACAACGCCGAGGTCGCCCCGGACGCCGTGCAGTTCGTCCGGCCGGCGCCAGCCGGCGCCGAGGGCCGGGCCCGGGTGGACGTGACCTGCCGCCAGTTCCGCGACGAGGTCGTCGCGGTGGCCCGTGGCCTGGTCGCCGCCGGCATCTCCCCCGGTGACCGGGTCGCCCTGATGAGCCGCACCCGGTACGAGTGGACGCTCCTCGACTACGCCATCTGGGCGGCCGGCGCGGTCACCGTGCCGATCTACGAGACCTCCAGCGCCGAGCAGGCCGCCTGGATCCTCGCCGACTCCGGCGCGGTCGCCGCGGTGGTGGAGTCCACCGCGCACGCCACCCTGGTCGCCGGGGTCCGGGACCGCCTGCCGGAGCTGCGCCAGGTCTGGCAGATCGAGCTGGGTGCGGTGGACGAGCTGGTCGCCGCCGGCGAGTCGGTCGACGCGGCCGAGATCGAGGTACGCCGCAAGACGGTCAAGGCCGGCGACATCGCGACGATCATCTACACCAGCGGCACCACCGGCCGCCCCAAGGGCTGCGTGCTCACCCACCGCAACATGTACGCCGACATCGCCAACGCGGTGCCGGTGCTGCCGAACCTGTTCCGGCCGGGCGCCTCCACCCTGCTCTTCCTGCCGCTCGCGCACGCCTTCGCCCGGCTCATCCAGATCGGCGTGGTGCAGGCCCGGGCCACCATGGCGCACTGCGCCGACACCAAGAACCTGGTCGGCGAGCTGCAGGAGTTCAGGCCGACCTTCGTGCTCTCGGTGCCCCGGGTCTTCGAGAAGGTCTACAACGGCGCCCGGCAGAAGGCCGAGGCGGAGGGCAAGGGCAGGATCTTCGACCGGGCCGAGAAGGTCGCCATCGCGTACAGCGAGGCGCTGGAGACCGCCGAGGGGCCCGGCCTGGCCCTGCGCGCCCAGCACGCGGTCTTCGACAAGCTGGTCTACCGCAAGCTGCGGGCCGCCCTCGGCGGCCGCTGCCACGACGCGATCTCCGGCGGCGCCCCGCTCGGCGCGCGGCTCGGGCACTTCTTCCGCGGCATCGGGGTGACCATCTGCGAGGGCTACGGCCTCACCGAGACCTCCCCCGCCGCCGCCGCGAACCTGCCCACCGGCACGAAGATCGGCACCGTCGGCCGGCCGCTGCCCGGCGTCGCGGTCCGGATCGACGACGACGGCGAGATCCTGATCTCCGGCGACCTGATCTTCCAGGGCTACTGGCACAACGAGGCGGCCACCGCCGAGGCGCTGACCAGCGACGGCTGGTTCCGCACCGGCGACCTGGGCCGGCTCGACGAGGACGGCTACCTGAGCATCACCGGCCGCAAGAAGGAGATCATCGTGACCGCCGGCGGCAAGAACGTCGCCCCGGCCGTCCTGGAGGACCAGGTCCGCGCGCACCCGCTGATCAGCCAGTGCGTGGTGGTCGGCGACCGGCAGCCGTTCATCGCGGCGCTGGTCACCATCGACGAGGAGGCGCTGCCGAAGTGGCTCGCCGCGCACGACCGGCCGGAGACGATCAGCGTCGCCGAGCTGCGGGAGGACGAGGCCCTGCGGGTCGAGGTGCAGAGCGCGGTCGATCAGGCCAACCAGGCGGTCTCCAAGGCCGAGGCGATCAAGGTCTTCCGGATCCTGCCGCAGGACTTCACCGAAACCACCGGCGAGCTGACCCCGTCGCTGAAGGTCAAGCGGCAGGTCGTGCACAAGACGTACGCGGCGGAGATCGCGGACATCTACCGAGGCTGACTACGATCCGTCACGTGCCCGCCTCCACACCCAGCCAGCCCCAGACCCAGCCACTCGCCGCGGCCGCGCGCGGGGTCCTGCTCGCGCTGGTCGCCGTCCTCACCCTCTTCGCCACCCGCGACGTCGCCCAGCTCTGGTGGATAGCCCTGCTGGGCGTCGCCGGGCTGCCGGCCGTCCTCGCCCCCCAGCATCGGCTGCTCGGCCCGCTCAGCCGGTTCGCCGAGGTGGCCGTCCTCGGGCTGGCCGCCAGCCAGGTCGCCGCCGACACCCACCTCAACGGCGTGACCGGCGGGCTGGGCGCCTCGGCGGTGCTGGCGTACCTCGCCGTGCCGGTGACCGTGACGGCGCTGCGCCGCCGGTTCGCCGAGGGTGCGGCGCTGCTCGCGGTCGCCGCGGCCACCCTGCTGGTCGCCGCCGCGTTCACCGAGGTCGACGGGCGTCGGCAGCTCACCGAGCCCGGCTACCTCGCGGTCTGCGCGCAGTGGCTGATCCTCGCCGGGCTCGGCCTGTTCACCGCCCGCACCCTGCAGCGGGTGATGCGGGTCCGCGGCGAGGGCAAGCCCCAGCCGTACGCGGAGGCCACCCGGTTGCTGACCCAGCTCCGGACGGTCGCGCGCCAGCTGCCCGGGGCCACCCTCGACCCGGGCGGCATCTCCGAGCACCTGCTGGAGGAGCTGCGGGTGGTGGCGAAGACCGACCGCGGCGCGGTGCTCTCCGCCAGCGGCGGCGGCCGGCTGGTGGTGCTCGCCCAGGTCGGCGTGGACCGGGTCGACTGGGAGACCACGCTCGACGCGGACTCGGCGATCGCGGACGCGTGGGCCAGCCAGCAGGCGCAGACCTCGGCCCGCTCCCAGTCCCGCTCGCACCGCGGCGGGGAGGTCTCGGCGCTGATCGTGCCGCTGGTCGCCGGGGTCCGGACGGTCGGCCTGGTGGTCCTCGAGGCGGACGCCGGCCACGCCTACCCGCCGCCGGTGGTGGCCCGGGTGACCGCGCTGACCGGGCCAGCGGCCCTGCGGCTGGAGGCCGCGCTGCTCTTCGACGAGGTGCGGTCGCTGGCCACCAACGAGGAGCGGCAGCGGCTGGCCCGGGAGATCCACGACGGCGTCGCCCAGGAGCTGGTGATGGTCGGCTACGGCATCGACAACGCGCTGGCCACGGTGCACGAGGACGCGGAGGAGACCGCCGAGTCGCTGCGGACCCTGCGCCAGGAGGTGACCCGGGTGATCACCGAGCTGCGGCTGAGCCTGTTCGAGCTGCGCAGCGAGGTGGACCGGCACGGCGGCCTGGCCGCCGCGATCGCCGAGTACGCCCGGACCGTGGGCGCGTCGGGCGGCCTGCGGGTGCACCTGTCGCTGGACGAGTCCACCGCCCGGTTGCCCGCCGCCACCGAGGCCGAGCTGCTGCGGATCGCCCAGGAGGCGGTCACCAACGCGCGCAAGCACGCCGGGGCGGCAAATCTGTGGGTTACCTGTGAGGTGGATCCCCCGTACGCTCAGATCGAAGTGTCGGATGACGGTCACGGCATCGGTGACCAGCGCCCCGACGGGCACTACGGTCTTGCGATCATGGCCGAGAGGGCGGAACGTATCCGGGGCCGGTTGGAGATCAGGCCGCGGCGACCCAGCGGCACTACCGTGGCGGTGGTACTCGGCTCCTCGCCCCGGCGCGATAAGGTGCGCGGCAGCACAGCAGCAGAAGGGGAGTAACCCGAGGATGACCACAAGTCCGACACCGGCCACCCGTACCAAGGTCCTCCTTGTCGACGATCACGACCTGATCCGCAAGGGTCTGCGGCACGCCTTCGAGCGGGACCGCCAGTTCGAGGTCGTCGGCGAGGCCGCGACGGCTGCGGAGGGCGTACGCCAGGCCGGTGCGCTCCAGCCGGACGTGGTGATCATGGACCTGCGGCTGCCCGACGGCAGCGGGCTGGAGGCCACCCGGGCGCTCCGCAAGTCCAGCGCGTCGATGGGCATCGTCGTGCTCACCATGTACGCCGGCGACGACCAGCTCTTCGGCGCCCTGGAGGCGGGGGCGAGCGCGTTCGTGCCGAAGACCGCCCCGGCCGACGAGGTGGTGGCCGCCGCCCGGCACGCCGCCTCCTCCCCCAGCGCCTTCACCGCGGCCGACCTGGCCGAGGCGATGAAGCGCCGGCTGGCCCCGTCCGGCCCGCAGCTCTCCCCGCGCGAGGGGCAGGTGCTGCGGCTGCTCGCCGACGGCATGAGCGTGGCGGGCATCGCCAAGCAGCTCTTCGTCAGCGAGTCGACCGCCAAGACGCACATCTCGAAGCTCTACGAGAAGCTGGGCGCCGCCAACCGGGCCCAGGCGCTGATGACCGCGCTGCGGCTCGGGCTGCTGGAGGCCCCGGACGCCCCCAAGTTCTAGGGGCTCCGACAGCTCACGGCAGAGGCCCGCGTCCGTTCCGGACCGGGCCTCTCCGGCATTCCGGTGCGGCTGCGTACGGTGAGGACCCGACCTCGCAGAGACCGCGGTCTTTGCACCGCGACAACGGGCGGGCAGAATACCGGGTGGCCCACGGGGCCGTGGAACTCACGCGCTGTTGACAAAAAGGGGCAAGGGCATGCAGCGGCCGGACTGGGCACCCGACACGATCGACATCGAGCGCCCCAGCGTGGCCCGCATGTACGACTACTACCTCGGCGGCTCGCACAACTTCGCCGCCGACCGGGCGGCGGCCCGGGCCATGGTGGAGGCGGTGCCGGAGGCCCCGCTGATGGCCCAGGCCAACCGGGCATTCCTGCGCCGCGCGGTGCAGTTCCTGGCGGACGCCGGGGTACGCCAGTTCCTCGACATCGGCTCCGGCATCCCCACCGTCGGCAACGTGCACGAGATCGCCCAGCGGATCGACCCGGAGTCGCGGGTGATCTACGTCGACGTCGACCCGGTGGCGGTGGCGCACAGCCGGGAGATCCTCAACGGCAACGACCGGGCCACCGTCATCCAGGAGGACCTGCGCCGGCCGGAGGCGATCCTGGGTCATCCGGAGGTCACCAAGCTGCTGGACTTCTCCCAGCCGGTCGCGGTGATGATCGTGGCGGTGCTGCACTTCATCCCGTCCGAGGACCGGCCGGAGGAGATCCTGCGGACGGTGCGGGCGGCCCTGGCGCCCGGGAGCTACCTGGTGATGTCGCAGGCCAGCGACGACGGTCGCGCCGAGACCGGTGAGCGGGCGGAGGCGGAGCGGGTCTACCGCCGCACCGACAACCAGCTCTCGATCCGCAGCCGGGCCGAGCTGACCGCGCTCTTCGACGGCTTCGAGCTGGTCGACCCGGGCGTGGTCTGGGTGCCGCAGTGGCGTCCGGAGTCCCCGGAGCAGGCGGAAAACGCGGAGCAGGCGGTGTTCATGGGCGGCGTCGGGCGTCTCGGTGGGTGACGGGGCCGCCGGGGCCCGCACCTGCCCCGGCGCCTTCGCCCGGGCCTGGGCCAAGGCAGTCTCCGGGACGAGCTACCTGCCGATGACCCAGGCCCAGCTGGAGTCCCTGCTGCAACGGCTCACCGAGCGGCTGGCCATGGCGATCCAGGCTGAGCCGTTCGACCTGCGGATCGGCCAGCAGGTCGGCGCCGAGCTGGTGTCGGCGCACATCGCCTCCGCCGAGGGTCTCGGCCGGACCATCGAGGTCATCCAGCTCCGCCTGGTCCGCGACCTCGGGCTGGTCGCCGACGAGGTCGAGGACCGGATGGCCCGGCTGCTGGCCACCGTGGCCACCGGGTACGCCCGCGCCCTGCGCGACCGGACGCTGGACGAACAGGAGTCCATCCGGCGGGCCGCGATGGTGGCCCGGGCGCAGGCCGAACGGGCGCTGCGGGACAGCGAGGCCCGGTTCCGACACCAGGCCACCCACGATCCGCTCACCGATCTGCCCAACCGCACCCTGTTCACCGAACGGCTCTCCGCCGCGATCGGCGAGCCCGGCCGGGGCGCCGACCGGGTGGGGGTCTGCTTCCTGGACCTGGACCGGTTCAAAGTGGTCAACGACTCCCTCGGCCACCAGGTCGGCGACTCGCTGCTGGTGTCGGTGGCGCAGCGGCTGCGCCGGGCCCTCGGTGAGCACCTGGTGGCCCGGCTCGGCGGGGACGAGTTCGTGATCCTGGTCGAACGGACCGCCTGCACCGAGGACGCGGTCAAGGTCGCCGAGGCGGCCCTGGCGACGGTGAGCGAACCGGCGCTGGTGGACGGCCACGAGCTGACCGTGTCGGCCAGCATCGGCATCGTCGAACGGCAGGTGGCCGGCACCTCGCCGGGTGAGCTGATGCGGGCCGCCGACAGCACGCTGCACTGGGCCAAGGCGGCCGGCGGCGCCCGCTGGGCCCTGTTCGACGCCGACCGCAACCGTCGCGAGCTCGCCCGCTACGCCCTCTCGGCGGCCATCCCCACCGCCCTCGACGGGGGTGAGTTCTTTCTGGACTACCAACCCCTGACCTCCCTGCGGGACGGGCGGGTGCTCGGCATGGAGGCGCTGGTCCGCTGGCGCCACCCCGAGCTGGGCGTGCTCCGGCCGGACAGCTTCATCGGGCTGGCCGAGGAGACCGGGTTGATCGTCCGGCTCGGCGGTTGGGTGCTGGCCGAGGCCTGCCGGGAGGCGGAGCGCTGGTCGGCGGGGCACGACGACCGGCCGTTCGTCAGCGTCAACCTCGCCGTCCGCCAGGTGCACCGCCCCGGCCTGGTGCAGGAGGTGCGGGGCGTGCTCCGGCAGACCGGCCTGCCCCCGGAACGGCTCCAGCTGGAGATCACCGAGAGCACCATGATGAGCACGGCCGAGGAGCCGGTACGAGCCCTGCGGGTGCTGGCCGACCTGGGGGTGCGGATCGCCATCGACGACTTCGGCACCGGCTACTGCAACCTCGCCTACCTGCGGGACCTGCCGGTGACCGAGCTGAAGGTGGCCGGCGAGTTCGTGGCCGGCCTGCGCGCCCCGGCCACCGACCCGGGCAGCCGTACCGACGAGCGGATCCTCGCCTCGCTGGTGTCCCTGGCGCACGCCCTGGACCTGACCGTCACCGCCGAGGGCGTGGAGACCGCCGACCAGGCCGACCGGCTGCGGGCGATCGGCTGCGACGCCGGCCAGGGTTGGCACTTCGGCCGCCCGGCCCCCGCCGACCAGTTCCTCGCCCACCTGGCCTGAGCATCGCGCGCCTTCCCCGGGCGCACCTCACCGTGTCGCGGTTCCCGCTCCTGCCTGAGGTGCGACGGGACACGCCGCGCGGGCGGGCGCGGGTCAGCCGGCGAGCAGGGCGGCCATCCGCTGCGCCTGGGTCTCCCAGCGCCACTCGCGCTCCACCCAGGCCCGACCGGCCGCGCCAAGCTGGCGGGCCAGGTCCCGGTCGGCGAGCAGCGTCGCCACCCGGTCTGCGAGCTGGGCGACGTCCCGACCCCGGACCACGTACCCGGTCTCCCCCTCCCGGACCGCGTCCGGCGCGCCGCCGGAGTCGCCGGCCACCACCGGCAGCCCGGTCGCGCTGGCCTCCAGGTAGACGATCCCCAGGCCCTCGACGTCCAGGCCGCGGTTCCGGGTGCGGCACGGCATCGCGTACACGTCGCCGGCCGCGTAGTGCGCCGGCAGCTCCGCCGACGGCACCGAGCCGGTGAAGACCACCTCCCGCTCCACACCGGTCTGCCGGGCCAGCTTCTCCAGGGTCGCCCGGTAGGGACCCCCGCCGACGATCAGCAGCGCGGCGTCGGGCACCCGCCGGCGGATCTCCGGCATCGCCCGGATCAGCATGTCCTGGCCCTTGCGCGGCACCAGCCGGGAGACGCAGACCACCACCGGCCGGTCGGCCAGGCCCAGCCGCACCCGCACCGGCTCCCCGTCCACGGACGGGTGGTACGTCTCCACGTCCACCCCCGGCGCCAGCCGGCGCAGGTCGGTCACCCCGTCCAGCACCCGGGCCAGCCGCACCCGGGTGTACTCCCCCAGGTACGTGGTGACGTCAACGCCCCGGCCGATCCGGCGCAGCGCGGCGCGGGCGCCGGGCAGCGCCGCCCAGCCGACCTCGTGACCGTGGGTCAGGGCCACCGCCCGCCGGATCCCGGCCCGCCGGCGCAGCCCCGCCGCGAGCAGCCCCAGCGGGGCCGCCGCGCCGAACCACACCGTGTCGCAGTCGTACGCGCGGGCCAGCTTCGCCGCCCGCCGGGCGATCAGCGGGGTGGGCAGCAGCACGCGGGTGCGTTCCCGGACCACCTCGAAGGGCTGGTCGGCGTCGAACTTCTCGGCGCCCCGCCAGCTCGACGCGTACACCACCACCGAGCCGGCGGGCTGGCGCACGGCGAGGTGGTGCACGAAGGACTGGATGCCGCCGGGGCGGGGCGGGAAGTCGTTGGTGACCAGCAACGTCCGGCTCATCGGCCGCTCTCCCTGGCGTAGGCGCGGGCGGCGGCCATCCGCTCCACGGTGGACGGATGCGAGGCCGACCAGAGGTACTCCCACCGGGGCGGGTCGGGATCGGCCAGGTTCACCCCGGCCAACCGGCGCTGCATCGCCTCGAAGGTCGCGGGATCGCCGGTCAGGGCGAGCGCGTGCGCGTCGGCCCGGGCCTCCACCCGTCGGGAGACCATCGCCTGGACCGGCGCGGCGACCAGCCCGACCACCGTGACCAGCGCGATCAGCAGCGGGAAGGCGCGCGGCTCGGCCACCGAGTCGACCCCGGCCAGCCGCAGCAGCGGCGCCCAGGAGCCGATCAGGTAGAGCGCGACGACCGCGGCGGCGGCGCCCAGCGCCCCGGTCAGCGTGCCGACCCAGACGTCCCGGTCCTTCGCGTGCCCCAGCTCGTGGGCGACCACACTGGTCACCTCGGCCGGGGTCGCCTCGCGCAGCAGGGTGTCGTAGACCACCACCCGCCGGGTCGGCCCCAGCCCAGAGACGTACGCGTTGACCGCCTTCGTCCGCCGGGACGCGTCGGCGACCAGCACGTCGCGCACCGGCACGCCGTCCCGGGCGGCCAGCGTGATCAGCTCGCTGCGCAGCGGGCCCTGCTCCATCGGGGTGAACCGGTTGAAGACCGGCTCGACCAGCACCGGGAGCACGAACGACAGCAGCACCACCAGCCCGGCCGCGCCGGCCGCCCCGAACGCCCACCACCAGCGCGGCGCGAGCCGGACCACGGTGTAGAAGCCGAGCAGCGCGAGCCCGCCGATCACCGCGCTGACCGCGTACGACTTGAGCAGGTCGACGGCCCAGCCGCTCCAGCCCTGGGTGCTCAGCCCGTAGCGGACCAGCACGGTCTGCCGCCAGGCGGCGAAGGGCAGGGTGAGCAGGTCGGCGAGGAGCATCACGGCCAGCCCGCCGAGCACCGCCCGGGCCGCCCAGTGGCCGCCGAGCGGCCGGCCGGCCAGCTCGACGAGGCGGCCGCCGAGCGGGGTGAGCCCGAGCACCAGCGCCACCACCAGGCCGACCACGAGCGCAGACCAGCCGGCGGGGCGCAGCGCGCCGTGGAACGCCCGCCCGCGGGCCACCTGGTCGACCGGGAGCGCCCGCAACGCGGCCAGCTGGTCGGCGCGGGGCGCCGGAGGCCGGCTCCACGGGATCAGCAACGCTCCGGCGACGACCAGCGCGACGGCCAGCCCGGCGAGCGTGAGCACGGCCCACCCGCGCGGCGTCACCGCGCCGCCCCGGTGCCGGTGGCGGCCGCCGTGCCGGGGGCGCGCCAGGGGCATGCCGGGGGCACGGGGCGCGCGCCGCCGTCACGTCGTACCCCTGCCATATCGCGCCTCCTCCCGTCCCGTCCGAGAGCGCTCATCCTGTGACTCCTCTGACGACTGAGAGCGTCAGCCTCTCAGACCGCAGTCGCGGCCTGACGGGCGAGCCCCGCCCGGAGAACGTTCTGGCGCCCACCAGGTCCGCGTGCGCGGCATACCCGCAGCGCACACACCGGAAGTCGGCTTGGGTCGCGGTTCTCCTTCGCACAGTGCCCGCATCGCGGGCAGGTGCGGGAGGTGTTGCGGGGGTCCACTGCGATGACCCTCCTTGCGCCACGGCCTCTCGTACTGGGTGTCGGTGTACCGGCGCACCGTCGCGGCGGACACCGCGCCGACGGTTGCGACGAAGAACGACCGGGACGACAGTGCGGGCAGCCGCGAGCGCAGCGGAGTCTCCCGCCCGCCGCGATGCCGCGCCGGGACCCGACGCCGAGCAACAGGACGCACCC
The DNA here is from genome assembly GCF_004217615.1 of Micromonospora kangleipakensis. Taxonomy (NCBI): domain Bacteria; kingdom Bacillati; phylum Actinomycetota; class Actinomycetes; order Micromonosporales; family Micromonosporaceae; genus Micromonospora; species Micromonospora kangleipakensis. The sequence goes on from NZ_SHLD01000001.1 coordinate 6,254,838, forward strand.
TAGGCAACGCGACGGCGGGTGGCGCGGCGCCGGGTGCGCGGCTCAGGCGACACCACCTCCACCTCGAAGCCGGCGCGGGCGAACACCTCGATCGCCCGGTGCTCGGCGGCGCCGAGGTCGGCGGTCGGCGAGCCGGTGTCGAGCAGCGCGGTCACCAGGCAGCCGGAACAGCCCGCCCCCCGGATCCCGCAGCTGTCGCAGTCGATGAGCATCAACGCCTCCTGACGCGTCACGGCGGCGGCGGGCGGACGCCGTCGTGGCCGCCCGACCACCGTCGGTCATGTCGACGCTAGGCGAGGGGTGTGACAGAAACGGACAACGAGGTCGCAGCCACCCCGAATCCGATCAAGCGACGTCAGGAGCGGGCCAGCCGGCGCAGCAGCGAGTCCGCGCCGAGCGGGTACGCGCCGTGCCGGCGTACCCCGTCGGCGACCTCGCGGTCGGAGGAGATCACCACGACCGGCCGGCCGGTGGGCTCGGCGCGGACCAGCCGGCGGATCAGCTCGTCGGCGGTCTCCCCCTTGCGGGAGAAGAGCACCCGTACCCCCCGCGGCGTGGGCGGGAGACCGTGCATCCGCTCGGCCCCGTCGAAGACCACGGTGACCTCGTCGCCGGTCTGCGCGGCGATCCCGCCCAGGCCGGTGATCAGCCGCTTGCGCTGCTGCTCCAGGGACATCTCGCCGAAGCCGCGCTTGGTCACGTTGTAGCCGTCGACGACCAGGTGGGCCCGGGGCAGGGCGAGCAGCTGGTCCAGCCGGGCCGGGTCGTCGGTGTCCCGGGCGCGGGCGGCGGCGCCGGCCGGGGTGGCCGCCGACTGGTCGGCGAAGGCGTCGGCGATGAAGTCGGCCGGCAGCTTCTCGACCGGCTCCAGGGCCAACTCGCGACGCAGCCCGACGGCCGCCTGGCCAATGGTCTCCAGCAGCAGCCAGAGCCGGGCGTCGTCGACCGAGCGCGACTCCTTGGCGCTGGCCCGGGCGACCCCGGCCGCCGACTCCGCCTCGGCCAGCCGGGCGCGGGCCCGGCGCAGCTCCGCCTCGGTGTCCGCGGCGGCCCGGGCGGCCCTGCCGCGCTCGGTGGCGAGCAGCTCGTTGGCCCGCCGCTCCCGGGCCTGGGTCTCGCGCAGCGTACGGCTGAGCTGCCGGGACTCCTCGCGGAGCTGGCCCAGCTCCTCCCGGACCCGGGCCAGCTCGTCGCGGAGCTTCTCGGCCTCGACCCGGGCCACCGCCCGGTCGTGCTCGGCGCGGGTGGCCCGTTGCTCGGCCTCGCGGACCAGCTCGGCCACGACCGCGCTGTCCGCCTCGGCCCGTACCGCGGCGCCGCTCGCCTCGATCAGCTCCCGCCAGCCGCGCGGCCGGGCGAGGTACGCCAGGGCGGCCACCTCCACCGGGTCGGCGGCGGCCGGGGCGGTCCCCTCGACCACGGCGGTGCCCAGGTCACCGGCGTCGGCGAGCACCCGCGCGGTCACCCGCTGCCGGAACAGCGGGTCGCCGGTGAGCTGGGCGGCGATCGCCGGCGCGCCCAGTCGGGCGCGACGGTTGGGGGCGAACTTGGCCACCCGGCGCAGCGGGACGGGCACCTCGTCGGTGGGCATCGCCGGCAGCACCGCGGCGGTGAGCGCCACGATCCGTTGCCGGACCGGCTCGGGCAGGACCGGCTCGGGCTCCGGCCTGCCGGGTTCGGGCTCCGGCGTGGTGGGCTCGGTCTCCCCCGGCCGGGGCTGCTCGGCGCCGGCCGCGAGGTCGTCCGCGTCGCCCCCACCGACCTCCCGCCCGGCGGCCACCGGCGCCGCCTCGGGGAGGTGGTCGTCGTGCGGCTCGGTGAGGGGCATGTGGCAAGTCTCCCACCGCGAACGGGCCCAGCGCCCAGTGAGTGAGCCGATCTCTCATCCTAGTCCCGTGGTAGCTCCTGGGACGGCTGAGACGGGAGTGTCGGACCCGGCCGCTAGCGTGCCCCGGGTGGCACGAGCGGAGTACGTCCAGGAGGCGCTGGCCGGCCTGGACCGGACGGCGGGCGCGGGGGTGGACCCGGCGCTGCCGTTGTACGCGACCACCTTCGTGGTGGTCGACCTGGAGACCACCGGCGGCGCGCCGGACGGCGGCGGGATCACCGAGATCGGCGCGGTGAAGGTGCGCGGCGGCGAGGAGCTGGGGGTGCTCGCCACCCTGGTCAACCCGGGGGTGCCGATCCCGCCGTTCATCACCGTGCTGACCGGGATCACCCAGGCGATGCTCGTCCCGGCGCCGCCCATCGAGCAGGTGCTGCCGAGCTTCCTGGAGTTCATCGACGACGCCGTGCTGGTCGCCCACAACGCCCCCTACGACGTGGGGTTCCTCAAGGCGGCCTGCGCGAAGCACGGCTACCGCTGGCCCAACCCGCGGGTGCTGGACACCGCGGCGCTGGCCCGCCGGGTGCTCACCCGGGACGAGGTGCCCAACCGCAAGCTGGGCACCCTGGCCGCCTACTTCCGCACCGCCACCCAGCCGAACCACCGGGCGCTCGACGACGCCAAGGCCACCGTGGACGTGCTGCACGGGCTGATCGCCCGGCTGGGCGGCCACCGGGTGGACACCGTCGGTGACGCGATCGAGTTCGCCCGGGCGGTCACCCCGACCCAGCGCCGCAAGCGGCACCTGGCGGAGGGGCTGCCGAAGGTGCCCGGGGTGTACATCTTCCGGGCCGCCGACGACCGGCCGCTCTACGTCGGCACCTCCGGCGACATCGCCACCCGGGTGCGCAGCTACTTCACCGCCGGGGAGAAGCGGGCCCGGATCTCCGAGATGCTCGCCGCCGCCGAGCGGGTCGAGGCGGTCGAGTGCGCGCACTCCCTGGAGGCGGAGGTCCGCGAGCTGCGGCTGATCGCCGCGCACGCGCCGCCGTACAACCGGCGCTCCAAGTACCCGGAGCGGATGGTCTGGCTCAAGCTCACCGACGAGGCGTACCCCCGGTTGTCGGTGGTGCGGAACCTCGCCCCCACCGACACCGCGTACCTGGGTCCGTTCCGCTCCAAGCAGGCCGCCGAGCTGGCCGCCGCGGGCTTCCACGACGCCGTGCCGCTGCGCCAGTGCACGCACCGGCTGTCGCGGCGCACGACCATGCCGGCCTGCGCGCTGGCCGAGCTGGGTCGCTGCCCGGCGCCCTGCGAGCACCGGATCACCCCCGAGGAGTACGACGACCGCGCCGCCGCGCCGTTCCGGACGGCGACCACCAGCGACCCGCAGGTGGTGGTGGACGCCCTGCTCGCCCGGATCGAGGTGCTCGCCCGCGACCAGCGCTACGAGGAGGCGGCGGTGGTGCGGTCCCGGCTGGCGGCGGTGCTGCGCGCCACGGTCCGGATGCAGCGGCTGGTCGGGCTGACCGGGATCGCCGAGCTGGCCGCCGCCCGGCGGGCCGCGCACGGCGGCTGGGAGCTGGCCCTGGTCCGGCACGGCCGGCTGGCCGGCGCCGGGGTGTCCCCGCCGGGTGTCCACCCGCGACCGACCCTGGAGGCGATCCGGGCGACCGCCGAGACGGTGCTGCCCGGCCACGGCCCGGTCCCGCGGGCCTCCGCCGAGGAGACCGAGCGCATCCTGTCCTGGTTGGAGCGAGCGGAGACCCGACTGGTGGAGATCTCCTCCGGCTGGGCCTCGCCGATCACCGGCGCGGGCCGCTTCCGGGACCTGCTGGCCAAGGCGGAGAACGGCGGGTCCCACCAACTCTCGACCGAACGCTCATGACCAAGTGACCGATCGGACTACGTCAACTCGCTTAGGCTGTTAGAGAAGTGCAGTCCTGCCCGTTTCGCGGGCCTGCTCCCGATCGCCGGTGACGGCGACCGTGGGGCCGCGGTGAGGAGGTGTCCCAGGTGGACGTCGACGCCGGACACGGCGCCGCCCTGGGCGGCGCCCTTCCGACCCAGCCCGGTGAGCTGCCCCTCACCCGCCGGCTGCGCTCTCTGCTCACCTGGCCCACCAACGACACCGACCCGGTCAGCGCGCTGATCCGCGCCCACCGGAACATCCACGCCAGCGCCGACTCCTCGGTGCTGCGCCGCGCCTACACCATCGCGGAGAACATGCACCGCGGCCAGTTCCGCAAGAGCGGCGAGCCGTACATCACCCACCCCCTCGCGGTCGCCCAGATCTGCGCCGACCTGGGGATGGACACCATCACCCTGGTCGCCGCGCTGCTGCACGACACCGTGGAGGACACCCGCTACACGCTCCAGGCCCTGGCGGAGGACTTCGGCCGGGAGGTGGCCCACCTGGTCGACGGGGTGACCAAGTTCGACAAGGCGTTCTACGGCAAGGCCGCCGAGGCGGAGACCGTCCGCAAGATGATCATCGCGGCCGGCAAGGACGTCCGCGTGCTGATCATCAAGCTCGCCGACCGGCTGCACAACATGCGCACGCTCGGCGTCCGGTCCGCCGCTTCCCGGGAGCGGATCGCCCGCAAGACCCAGGAGGTGCTGATCCCGCTCTGCGACCGGCTGGGCATCCAGACCCTCAAGCGAGAGCTGGACGACGTGGTGCTGCTGCACCTGGAGCCCGACGAGCACGCCCGGATCGCCCGGCACGTGCACGACCGGCCGGGCTGGGACGCGTACCTCGACGACGTGGTGACGAAGACGCGGGTGGCGCTGCGCCGCAGCCGGGTGGACGCCGAGGTAGCCCCGCGCCCTCGGCACCTCTACTCGATCTGGAAGGACACCGTGGCCGGCGGCTACGCCGCTCCCTTCGACCTGCCCCGCATCTCGATCGTGGTGGCGGGCCCGGCCACCGACTGCTACGCCGCGCTCGGCGCGGTGCACGGGCTGTGGCGCCCGGCGCCCGGCCGCTTCAAGGACTTCATCGCCTCGCCGAAGAACAACCTCTACCGGTCGCTGCACACCAGCATCCGGGGCCCGCAGGACCGCACGGTAGAGGTGCTGATCCGGACCGAGGAGATGCACCGCGCCGCCGAGTACGGCATCGCCGCCCACTACCGCTTCCCGCGCGCCACCGGGCGGGCGGCCGACCGGGCGAACGAGCTGGCCTGGCTGCGCCGGGTGCTGGACTGGGAGCAGGAGGCCGTCGACCCGGCGCAGTTCCTCGAGTCGCTGCGCTGCGACCTGGCCGAGGCGCAGATCCAGGTGGTCGCCGACGGCCGGCAGGTCGTGCTCCCCGCCGGCGCGACCCCGGTGGACCTGGCGTACGAGCTGGGCACCGAGCGGGGCGACCACTGCCTGGCGGCGCGCATCAACGGCCGGCTGGCGCCGCTCTCCTCCGAACTGAAGGAGGGCGACGTGGCGGAGATCTTCACCGAGTCCGACGCGGAGAGCGGCTTCGAGGCCGACGCCGCGCCCCGGGGGCCGCGCCGGGAGTGGCTCGGCTTCGTCAAGTCGCCGCAGGCCCAGATGCAGATCAACCGCTGGTTCGCCGAGCACACCGAGCCGGGCATCTCGATCGCCGACAAGGTACGCCTCGGCCGCGCCACCATCGGCCTGGCGCTGCGCAAGCACGACCGGGGGCTGGCCAGCGACCTGCCGCTGCTGCGACTGTCGGAGGAGCTGGGCTACCCGGACCTGGAGACCCTGCTGGTGGCGGTCTTCGACCGGGCGGTCGAGCCGGACGCGGTGGTGCGGCAACTCATCGACCTGGTCGACCACCGCCAGTAGCCGAACGCCCCTCGCACGGCCCGACGGGGCGGCCACTAGCCTGGAGGCATGATCCCCCGCGCGCGTGCCACCGGACGGGCCCTCGGCTATCAGGTCTTCTACCGGCTCCCCGTCCCGCTGCGCCGCCGGCTGGTCCGGCTCGCCGTGCCGAAGTACATCGTCGGCGCGGTCACCCTGGTCCGGGACGCCGACGCGGAGGGGTCGGGCCGGCTGCTGCTGCTGCGCCAGCCCCCGGGTCACAGCTGGACGCTCCCGGCGGGGCTGCTGCAGCGCGGCGAGGCGCCGGTGGTCGGCGCGGCCCGGGAACTGTTCGAGGAGTCCGGCATCCGGGTCACCCCGGACCGGCTCCGCCCGGCCGTGCCGAACGCCGTGGTGCACGCCAAGGGCTGGGTGGACGTGGTCTTCGAGCTGGATGTCCCGGCGTCGACCGCGGAGCTGGTGGTGGACGGCGCCGAGGTCTTCGAGGCGGCCTGGCATCCGCTGGACGACCTGCCCCGGCTGAGCCGGGCCACCGCCAACCTGCTCGGCTACTACGGCATCGGGCCCCGGGCGGGACAGGTCCCGCCCGCCGCCCCGCCGGGGGCGTGACCGGCGCCGGACCGGCCGACGGTCCCGCCCCGATCGACCGCACCCACCCGTCCGGCACCCCGGGACGGCCCGGACCGGCCGGCCCGGGCGGGTCGGGTCCCGGGTGGCGGGCGGCGGTCGAGGTCTGCGCGGTGGTGCTCGCCGCGGGCGAGGGCACCCGGCTGCGACCGCTGACCGAGCGGCTGCCCAAGGCGCTCTGCCCGGTCGGGAACGTGCCGCTGCTGGACCGGGCCCTCGCCCGGCTGGCCGGGCTCGGCCTCGCCGGCCCGGAACGCGTCGCGGTGAACGCCTGCTACCTGGGCGGCCAGGTGGTCGAGCACGTCGGGGCGCGGGCGCACCTGTCGGTCGAGCCGGGCGACCCGCTCGGCACCGCCGGCGCGCTGGGTAACCTGCGGGACTGGGTCGCCGGCCGGGGCGTCCTGGTCGGCAACGCCGACGCGTACCTGGCCGACCCGCAGGCCCCACCCGGGCCGGACATCGCCGCGCTGCTGGACGGCTGGGACGGGCGGAGCGTACGGCTGCTCGGTCGGCCGGCCGACGACCCGGCGGCGCTCGGGACCTTCAGCGGCCACCGGTTCGTCGGTTTCTCGCTGCTGCCCTGGCGGCTGGTCCGCGACCTCCCGCCCAGCTTCGGCGACCTGGTCCGGGCGGTCTGGCGGCCGGCGGAGGCGGCCGGCGCGCTGACGGTGGTGCCGTACCAGGGCACCTTCTACGACACCGGCACCCCGGCCGACTACGTCGCGGCCAACCTGCACGCCGCCGGGGGCGGGAGCTTGGTCCACCCGACCGCGACGGTGACCGGCCGGGTGGACCGGGCCGTGGTCGGCGCGGGGGCGGTCGTCCTCGGCACCGCCACCCGGGCCGTGGTGTGGCCCGGCGCCACGGTCGGCGCGGACGAGCAGCTCACCGACGCGATCCGGGCGGCCCTCGACCTGACGGTGCCGGCGGCGCGGCGGTAGCCGGATCCACCAGCCCGGGACGCCGCGGCAAGGCGAGCCTCTAGCATGGGCGACGACGTCGACGAACGGAGAAATGTCCCGTGATCACCGCGATCGTGCTGATCGACTGCGCCACCGACTCCATCCCCGAGGTGGCCGAGACCCTGGCCAACCTCCCCGGCGTCAGCGAGGTCTACTCGGTGGCGGGTCACGTCGACCTGATCGCCATGGTCCGGGTCCGCGAGTTCGAGCAGATCGCCCAGGTGATCGCCGGCAGCATCTCCAAGGTCCCCGGGGTGCTCAACACCGAGTCGCACATCGCGTTCCGGGCGTACTCGCAGCACGACCTGGAGGAGGCGTTCGCGATCGGGCTGGCCAGCGCCGACTGAACGCGCGGCGGCCGGCCCGCCCCGGAGGGCGGACCGGCCACCATCGGCCGTACGACGTCAGCTGATGCTCGGAGCCGGCGTCTCAGTGGTGCCCGGGCCCGGCGACTCGGTGGTCGTGCCGCCCGGAGTCGGGGACTCGGTGCCACCCGGACCCGGCGTCCCGGTGCCGCCCGGGCTGGGCGTGCCGCTGGCGCTGGTCTGCGGGACCGGAACGCCCAGGGTCTGGGCCAGGGCCGTCAGCGCGTCGACGTGCGCCTGGAGGACCGGCAGGGCGTCCTGGGCGAGTTGGACCACCGACTGCTCGGAACCCTGCGAGATCTCGGTCTGGGTGGCCTGGATGGCCTGGATGTGGCCGGCCAGCTCGGCGGTCACCCACGCCTTGTCGAACTCGGCGCCGCTGAGGTTGTTGAGCCGGTCGATCACCTTCTGCTCGTCCGCGGTGGGCTCGCTGGGCAACTGCACGTTCAGCTGCTGCGCGGTGCTCTGCACCGTCTGGTCCAGCTGGGTGTGGTCCGTCACGAACTGCTTGCCGAGGTCCTTGACCTGCTGGTTCTTGCCCTTCTGCTGCGCCATGTTCCCCATGACGATCTCCGCCAGGTTCACCTGGTGCAACGCCTGCAGGTACTGGGTGTCCTGCGTGGACGGCTGTGCTGCGGCATGCGCCGCCGTCGCCGGCGTCAGCCCGACCACCACCAGGGCGGCCAGCAGTCCGAGGCGTTTGATACCCAACATGTTTTCCCCCCCTTTTTCGTTGGACCGCACGGTTACCCGGCTGACCGGGGTTATTCCTGCGATTCCACCCGTCCGTGGCGGGGACGGACGTCCGCCGAAGGCGGAGCGCCTGTCACGAACGGCGCGTAGGGGGGACGGATCGGGCACTGCGGTCTCCGGTGCCCGGAGACGGACGTGGCGCCCGCCGGAGATCCGGCGGGCGCCACGGTCGGGTGTGTCGGGCGGGTCAGCGACGGCTCTCGCCGCTGCCGATCTCCGCCCGCTCCGGTCGGGACTCGACCGGCGGGTGCCCCGGCGAGACCGGCGCCTCGGCCGGCTTCTCGATCGGGTAGAAGAAGCCCCGGATCGCCGGGCCGAGGGCACCGAGCCGGTTCATCTTCTTCGGCACGACCCAGCCGACGTAGTCCAGCTCGCCGTGCCCGTCGTGGCCGTCGACCGCGGTGAGCGGCTGGTGGACCTCGACGAACCGGCCGTCCGGCAGCCGCTTGATGATGCCGGTCTCCACGCCGTGGGCCAGCACCTCCCGGTCATGCTGCTGCAGACCCAGGCAGAGCCGGTACGCGACGTAATAGGCCAGCGGCGGGACGATCAGCAGACCGACCCGGCCCGCCCAGGTCATCGCGTTCAGGCTGATGTGGAACTTGTCCGCGATGACGTCGTTGGCGCCGGAGAGGGTCAGCACCAGCCAGAATGCCACGGCCATCGAGCCCGCGGCGGTCCGGGCCGGCACGTCCCGGGGGCGCTGGAGCAGGTTGTGGTGCTTGTAGTCCTTGAGGTGCCGCGCCTCCAGGAACGGGTAGAGCAGGGAGATCCCGACCAGGATGCCGGGCAGCACCACCGTCGGCCAGAAGATCGGCGGGATGACGTACCCGTCGCCGATCGGGATGTTGATCTCCCAGGCCGGCATGAGCCGGGTCGAGCCGTCGAGGAACATGACGTACCAGTCGGGCTGGCTGGCGGCCGAGACCACCCACGCCTCGTACGGGCCGAAGTACCAGATCGGGTTGATCTGGAAGAGGCCACCCATCAGCGCGATCACGCCGAAGACGAGCATGAAGAAGCCGCCCTGCTTGAGCGCGTAGCGCGGGAACATCCGCTCGCCGACCACGTTCTCGTTGGTCCGGCCGGGGCCGGGCCACTGGGTGTGCTTCTGCTTGAAGACCAGGCCCAGGTGGACGCTGATCAGGGCCACCAGCAGACCCGGGATGAGCAGCACGTGGGCGATGAACATCCGGCTGACGATCATCTCGCCCGGGAACTCTCCGCCGAAGATCGACGAGGTGACCCAGGTGCCGATCACCGGGATGGACAGCATGATGCCGGTGGCGATCCGCAGACCGGTGCCGGAGAGCCCGTCGTCCGGCAGGCCGTAGCCGGTGAAGCCGGCCAGGAAGCCGACCCAGAACAGCAGCGAGCCGATGATCCAGTTGGTCTCACGCGGCTTGCGGAACGCGCCGGTGAAGAAGACCCGCAGCATGTGCACGACGATCGAGGCCATGAACAGCAGGGCCGCCCAGTGGTGCATCTGCCGCATGACCAGACCACCCCGGACGTCGAACGACAGGTCCAGGCTGGAGGCGTACGCGGCCGACATCGGCGTGCCCCGCAGCGGGGCGTAACTGCCGTTGTAGACCACCTCGGTCATCGCCGGCTCGTAGAAGAAGGTCAGGAAGACACCGGTCAGCAGCAGCACGATGAACGAGAACAGCGCGATCTCGCCGAGCAGGAAGGACCAGTGGTCCGGGAAGACCTTGTTGAGCAGCTTCCGCAGCGGGGTGGCCGCCTGGAAGCGGTCGTCCAGGGCACCGGCGGTCTTGGCCGGCACCGCTGCTACGTCAAACTTTCGGCGCTTCATGGCCGCTCCCAGAAGTCGGGGCCGATGGTTTCGGTGTAGTCGGACTTCGCCACGAAGAAGCCCTCCTCGTCCACCTCGATCGGCAGCTGCGGCAGCCGCCGGCTCGCCGGGCCGAAGATGGGCCGGGCGTTGTCGGTGATGAGGAACTGCGACTGGTGGCACGGGCAGAGCAGGCGGTTGGTCTGCTGCTCGTAGAGGCTGGCCGGGCAGCCCGCGTGCGTGCAGACCTTCGAGAACGCCGCGTAGTTGCCCCACATGTAGGCGCCGTGGCCGATGCGGGCGTTGTTCGCCCGGGACTGCTGCGCGTCTTCCTCCCGCATGTGGATCAGCAGGGTCGGCGAGTCGGCGTGCTTGTTGCTCACGCCGTGCTCGATGCCGGGGAAGGCGGTGATCTGGCCGCCCGCACTGATGTCCGCCGGGCGGATCGGCCGGCCGTCCTGGGTGACCAGCCGGATCCGCTTGCCGCCCTCGGCCGGCGCGAAGCCGGTGGTGAACATCTGGTTGTTCTTGTGCGGGTCGGAGATCAGGCCACCGACCAGCGGGGCCGCGATGACCGCACCGACCGGCGCGAGGCCGGCCAGCAGCGAGATGCCGAGCAGCGGCCGCCGCCGGACACCCATCTCGTCGGCCATGTAGAGCATGGTCTCGCCGGTGATCCGGCGGTCCTCCGGCGAGCTCGGCTGGTCGTGCCGGTCCTGGATCGAGACCTCCTTGGGCAGCAGCTTCTTGCCCCAGGTGAGGATGCCGAAGCCGACGGCCAGGAGCGCGACGCCGAGGGTGAGGCCGAGCAGCGGGGTGTAGTACTTGTCCCCGCCGCGGCCGGCCTCGTACTTCCACGGCCACCAGATGTAGATGATCAGGAAGGCGGTCGCGGCCAGGCCGGTCAGCAGGAACATCCCGGCGACCAGCCGGGTCAGCCGGCGCTCGGCCTTGGTGCCGGGGATGACCTGCGGCTCGTAGTGGACGATCTCGATGTCGTCCCGCCGGGCGCCCTCCTCGACGATGTCGAATCGGGAGAGCCGGGGGTCGTTCACGTCGAGCGGCTCCCGGCCCTGCGGGGCCTGGTGCTCGGTGTGGGTGCTCATGCCGTCACCTCGCTCCGGGCGGTGCCGGGGGCCGGCACCGCAGCACTGAAACCAATGATCCGCTCGGTCACGACTTGCCCGCAATCCACAGGCTCGCGAAGACCAGCGCGACGATGCCGACCAGGAAGGCCGCCAGGCCCTCGGTGGACGGCCCGTACCGGCCGAGGCCGAAGCCACCCTGGTCCTGGTCGTGCTTCAGGGTCCCCTGGATGTAGGCGATGATGTCCGCCTTCTGCTCCGGCCGCAGCTGGTTGTCGCCGAAGACCGGCATGTTCTGCGGGCCGCTCAGCATGGCGGCGTAGATCTGCCGGTCGCTGGCGGGCTTCAGGCTCGGGGCGTACTTGCCCGAGGAGAGGGCGCCGCCGCCACCGCCGAAGGCGTGGCACTGCGAGCAGTTGATCCGGAACAGCTCACCACCGGTCGCCAGGTTGGCGCCCTCGTGGAGGTTGTTGCCCGCGGGGACCTGCGGGCCGCCGCCGAGCTCCTGGATGTACTGGCCGAGCTGGCGCACCTGCTCGTCGGTGAACTGCGGGGGCTTCCGCATGGCCTGGGCTTCCTGCCGGGCCATCGGCATCCGACCGCTGCCGACCTGGAACTCGACCGAGGCCGAGCCGACTCCGATCAGGCTCGGCCCGCGTCCCTGGACACCCTGGGCGTTGCGACCGTGGCAGGTCACACAGCTCACGTCGAACAGCGCCTTGCCCTCGCCGGCGGCGGCGCTCAGCGGCGGGTTTTCCTGCGCCTGCACGCCGGGGGCGAAGACGGTGTAGGCGCCGCCGGCCAGCGTCAGCGCGGCGATCAGCCGGACCGCGGCGCCCAGCCGGCGGCGGCCCCTGCTGCGCGCTGCGGGCCGCCCGCGCAGGCGCGCGAGCAGACCGCGTCGGCGGTCGTTGTCAGAAGTCATGACCTGTGTCCTTAACCGGTTGGACCTTGTCTCAGGGGACGGAGCAGCGGCGCGGTTCGTGACGCGCCAAGATCACTGGAGCCAGTAGATCATGGCGTAGAGGCCGATCCACACGACGTCGACGAAGTGCCAGTAGTACGACACGACGATCGCCGACGTGGCCTGCGCCGGGGTGAACCGGCCCATGGTGGTGCGGATCATGAAGATGATGAAGGCGATCAGACCGCCGGTCACGTGCAGACCGTGGAAGCCGGTGGTCAGGTAGAACATCGACCCGTAACCGTCTACGTTGATCTTCACGCCCTCGTGGACCAGGTTGCGGTACTCGTTCGCCTGGCCGAGCACGAAGATCAGACCCATCACGAAGGTGATCGTGAACCAGCGCCGCAGCGCGTGGACGTCACCCTTCTCCGCGGCGAAGACACCGAGCTGGCAGGTCACCGAGGACAACACCAGGATCACCGTGAAGGTGGTCGCGTAGGGGATGTTGAGGATCTCGGTGTGCTTCTCCCACTGCTCCGGCGCTGCCGCGCGGATGGAGAAGTACATCGCGAACAGCGCCGCGAAGAACATGAGTTCACTGGAGAGCCACACGATCGTCCCGACGCTGACCATGTTGGGTCGGGTCAGGGAGTGGATCCGGCTCTTGTCAATGGCTGGGGCCGCAGTCACGCGGTCATTATTGCCCTTGACCGGGACCGGCGATCAGCGGGGTGGCAAACCTGCGCCATCCGTGGCCCGATCGGGGTGGTCCGGTTCGCCTGACCTACCCTGAAAAGCGTGCTGCACGTCGATCCGATCTTCGCCGCCACCTCGGTCGCCCCGTCGACCCTCGCGGCGGGGGGCGAAGCCGTCCCACCACCCTTCACCGTCGCCCGGGTCTTCACCGAGGCCCGGCTGGACAGCTGGCTCGCCCTCGGGCTGGTCCTCGCCGCCGGGCTCTACCTCTACGGCGTGTACCGGCTGCGGCTGCGCGGCGTCCACTGGCCGGTCGTCCGCACGGTCTGCTTCCTCGGCCCCGGGTTGGGCGGCATCGCCTCGGTGACGGTCAGCGGGCTGCACGCGTACGACACCGCGCTGCTGTCGGTGCACATGGTCCAGCACATGGTGCTGTCGATGGTGGCGCCGATCTTCCTGGCCCTCGGCGCGCCGGTGACGCTCGCCCTGCGCACCCTGTCGCTCCGCCCGCGCAAGCGCCTGCTCGCGATCGTGCACAGCCGGATCGCCCGGGTCTACACCTTCCCGCTGGTGGCGTTCGCCATCTTCGTGGCGAACCCGTTCGTGCTCTACTTCACCGACCTGTACCGCTACACCCTGCAGCACGCGTGGGCGCACGAGCTGGTGCACGCGCACTTCATCATGACCGGCTGCGTGTTCTTCTGGCCGCTGCTCGGCCTGGACCCGCTGCCCGGGCGGTGGCCGTACCCGGCCCGGGCGCTGCTGATGCTGCTCTCCGTGCCGTTCCACACCGTGCTCGGGCTCACCATCATGCAGAGCACCACCCTCTTCGGCGGCGACTGGTACCCGTCGCTGCACCTGAGCTGGTCGAACCCGTGGAACGACCAGGTGGTGGCCGGCGGCGTGCTCTGGGCCGGCGGCGAGCTCGTCAGCATCACCGTGCTGGCCGTGCTGGTCGTGCAGTGGGTGAAGCAGTCCGAGCGGGAGGCCCGCCGGGTGGACCGCGAGCTGGACCGCCAGGAGGCCCTGCAACGCGCCGCGGAGTCGCCCGCCTGACCGTCGCGGGCGGGTACGCCCACCGGCCCGCCAGGGCGGGCCGTCCGGCCCGATGTGACGCCCGCTACCATCAGCGGGCAGCTACGAGGTGGGAGCCAAGCCAGCGATGAGCGATCGTCTTTGCACCGTCCTGCTCTACAGCGACGACCCCGAGGTCCGCGACCGGATGCGGCTGGCCGTCGGCACCCGGCCCGCGCCGGGGCTCCAGATCGAGTTCGTCGAGGCCGCCGACTACGCCGGGTGCGTCCGGCTGGTCGACGAGTACGAGATCGACCTGCTCCTGCTCGACGGCGAGGCCACTCCGGGCGGCGGCATCGGCATCGCCCGGCAGATCAAGGACGACCGGGACGACGCCCCGCCGACCTGCGTGGTGATCGCCCGGGCGGCCGACCGCTGGCTCGCCGCGTACGCCGAGGTCGACGCGACGCTGGTGCACCCGCTCGACCCGGTGACCACCGGCACCACCGTCGCCGAGCTGCTGCGGCGTACGCCCGCCGCGGCCTGAGTCACCCCCTCGGCGCCACGGCATCGCGGCCGTGGCGCCGACGTCGTTCCTCACCCGCATCTCCATGCCCGCTCGGGAGGCCCGCCATGGGCGAACGGACCTGGCCGCTGCTGCTCAACGCGCTGCTGCGCGGCGAGGAGCTCACCACCGCCGACACCGCCTGGGCGATGGACGAGATCATGACGGGTGCGGCCAGCCCGGCCCAGGTCGCCGGCTTCGCCGTGGCGCTGCGGGCGAAGGGCGAGACCCCGGCCGAGCTGGCCGGCCTGGTGGAGGCGATGCTCGGCCGCTCCGTCGAGGTGGTGCTCCCCGAGGAGCTGCGCCGGACCGCCCTGGACGTGGTCGGCACCGGCGGTGACCTCGCGCACACGGTCAACATCTCCACCATGACCGCGCTCGTGGTGGCCGGCGCCGGCGTCCGCGTGGTCAAGCACGGCAACCGCGCCGCCTCGTCCTCCTGCGGCACCGCCGACCTGCTGGAGTACCTCGGCGTCCCGCTGGACCTGAGCCCCGAGCAGGTCGCCCGGTGCGTCGACGAGGCGGGCATCGGCTTCTGCTTCGCGGCCCGGTTCCACCCCGGGATGCGGCACGCCGGCCCGGTCCGCCGGGAGATCGGCGTGCCCACCGCGTTCAACTTCCTCGGCCCGCTGACCAACCCGGCCCGCCCCCGGGCCGGCGCGGTCGGCTGCTTCGACCTGCGGATGGCGCCGGTGATGGCGGCCGTCTTCGCCGAGCGGGGCGACTCCGTGATCGTGATGCGCGGCGAGGACGGGCTGGACGAGTTCACCACCGCCGCGCCCACCCGGGTCTGGGTGGCCCAGCGGGGCACCGTGAGAGAGGCGCTGCTGGACGCCGCCGACCTCGGGGTACCCCGGGCCACCCTGGCGGATCTGCGGGGCGGGGACGCGGCGTACAACGCCGGGGTTGCCCGGCGGCTGCTCGCTGGCGAGACCGGCCCGGTCCGCGACGCCGTGCTGGTGAACGCCGCGGCGGCGCTGGCCACCCAGGGGCCGCTGGACGGGGACCTGATCGAGGCGCTGCGGGCCGGGATGGCCACGGCCGCCGAGTCCATCGACTCCGGCGCCGCCGCCGGCGCGCTCGACCGCTGGCTCGAGGTCGCCCGCGCGCTCTGACTCCCGCCGCCCCGCGCCGTCGGGGATCGGCGCCACCCGGGAGGCGCGCGACCAGCGCTCTGTCCGGGGCGGGCCGGCCGGGTCCGGAACGGACGTGTCGTCGGCCGGGGTCCGAAACGGAAGTGTCGGACCCGCGTGCCAAACTACACGGGAGTAATTTTCCGTTTTCCGCCGATGGCGGCCCTGTCCCTCGGCGGGCGCCGGAGCGAGAGGAGACGCCCGTGTCGGACCGCGAGCTCTACTGCGACACCTGCGAGGGCGTTCAGCCGTTCGAGGCCCCGCCCTGCGTCGACGGCCACGGCGTCGACTGCCCCGAGCGGGCCTGCACCGGCTGCGGCGCGGCCGTGCTGATCGCCACGTTCACCTTCCGCGCCCCGCGCCTGGACAGCCGCCGCCGGGTCTCGACCTACCGCCGCGCGGCCTGACCCACGCCCCGCCGGCCCTGGCTCGCCCACCACATCGCCGACCTGGCGGTGTACGGAGTTGCCCGAGGCCGCCACGTCGCGGAGCTGGGGCGAGGCAGACCGACGTCGCCGGGGGCGGGTGGACTGGAAAGGCGAATGGCCCGCGTCCGGAGGACGCGGGCCATTCGGGGAAGCCGTCAGCTCAGTGCTCGGCGGTGCGGCGGGTGCCGGTGTAGTACTCGAAGAGCAGGCCGCAGGCGGCGAAGATCACCGTCACCAGGCCCAGGCCCAGCAGCCAGAACTGCCAGAAGACCAGCCCCAGACCGGCGATCGCGGCGGCCAGCGCCAGCCCGAACGGCCAATAGCTGCCCGGGCTGAAGAAGCCGATCTCGCCCGCGCCGTCAGCGATCTCGGCGTCCGGCCGGTCCTCGGGGCGCAGGTCGATGCGGCGGGAGACGAACCAGAAGAAGCCGCCGCACATCGAGCAGAGCATGAAGGACAGCAGCAGCGCCACCGTGCCGATCCACTCGACCCGGCCGCCCTCGCCGTACGTCCAGCTGGCGTAGAGGATCGCGACGCCGAAGAGGAAGGTCGCGATGACCAGGAAGATTTTCCACTCGGTCTTCATGCCGGATCCCTCAGCTTCCCGCGCCGACCGGAGCGCTGTCCGGGTTGAAGTTGTTCTTGTCGCGCCGGGTGTTGAACGGCTCGGTCTTCGTGGCGAACTCGGGCTCGCCGATCGCCTTGAGCGCCTCCTGGGTCGACTTGCCGGCCTTCTTGGCCGCCAGGAACTGCTCGTACTTCTCCGGCGAGACGACCCGCAGTTCGAAGTTCATGAAGGCGTGGTAGCTGCCGCACAGCTCGGCGCAGCGGCCGACGTACGCGCCCTCCTGGTCGAGGCTGGAGACCTGGAAGACGTTGCGGATGTTGCCCGGCATGACGTCCCGCTTGAACAGCAGCTCCGGCACCCAGAAGGAGTGGATGACGTCGCGGCTCTGCTCCTCGAACCGGATCGACTTGCCGCTCGGCAGGACCAGCACCGGGATGACCTCGCTGGTGCCGAGGACCGAGGCGACGGTGTTGGCGTCGCGGCCCTGGCCGTCGCGGTAGTTGAACTGCCAGTTCCACTTGAAGGCGACGACCTCGACGGTGACGTCGGGGTTCTTCGTCGTCCGGTCCACGTCGGTCTGCACGATCGCCGTGTAGTAGAAGAGCACGGAGACGATCAGGATCGGCGCGATGGTGTAGAGGAACTCCATCGGCATGTTGTAGCGGGTCTGCACCGGCAGCTCGTTGCCGCGCTTCCGGTAGCGGATCACGCACCAGAAGATGAGGCCCCACACGAAGACGCCGACCGCGAGCGCCGCGATGCAGGACGCGATCCACAGGTCGTACATCCGGTGCGACTCGGGGGAGATGCCACCCTCCGGCCAGCCGAAGCCGCCGAACGTCTTGCCGACGTCGCAGCCGGTGAGCAGAACCAGCAGCGCCGCTCCGCCGAGACCGAGCCCGGCGAGCCGACCAGCACCACGCCGCCGGCGCCCACCGGCTCCTGGGGAAGCGCTGTGCCGTACGGCCGTCGGCCGTACCTCCGAACTCCTTGCGACCACCTGGTCCTGCCTCCCTAGCGCGCCGCGGTGGTTGTTTCCTCAACACCGACGGCAAAGGCGTCACCGACGGTCGCAGATTACTCGACCATGACGGGCCTGACCGTCTTGGGGTCACTGTCCGCCCCCATCGGGGGATCTTGGGCATACCGACGCGATAGCGTGGACGTTTGTGAGCGCATCCCCGGTCTACCTGGACGCGGCCACCGCCGCGCCGCTGCACCCGGTCGCCCGGCAGGCGTTGCTGGCGGCGTTGGAGGACGGCTGGGCCGACCCCGGCAAGCTGTACAGCCAGGCCCGCCGGGCCCGCCAGCTGCTCGACGCCGCCCGCGAGGCCACCGCGCAGACGCTCGGCGTCCGCGCCGACGAGCTCTCCTTCACCCCCAGCGGTACGGCCGCGGCGCACGCCGCCGTGCTCGGCGGGCTGATCGGCCGGCGCCGGGTCGGGGCGGCCCTGGTGCACTCCGCGATCGAGCACTCGGCCGTGCTGCACGCCGCCGAGCGGCACGTCGGGGCCGGCGGGACGGCCGTGCCGGTACCGGTTGACCGGGCGGGTCGGCTCGACCTGGACGCCTGGTCGGCGGCGGTCCGGGCGCCCGGGGTGGCGCTCGCCGCGCTGATCGGCGCCAGCCACGAGGTGGGCACCGTCCAGCCGGTGCCGACGGCGGCCGCCGAGTGCGCCGACGCCGGGGTGCCGCTCTACGTCGACGCCGCGCAGTTGATCGGCCGGGCGCCGGTGCCGGCCGGCTGGTCGGTGCTCAGCGCCAGCGCGCACAAGTGGGGCGGGCCGCCGGGCGTCGGGCTCCTGGTGGTCCGCAAGGGCACCCGGTGGGAGTCGCCGTTCCCGGCCGACGAGCGGGAGTCGGGGCGTACCCCCGGAGTGCTGAACCTGCCCGCGGTGGTGGCGGCGGCGGCGAGCCTGCGCGCGGCGGCGGCCGACGCGGCGGCCGAGGCGACCCGGCTGGCGCCGCTGGTGGACCGGATCCGGACCCGGGTGGCGGCCGAGGTACCGGACGTCGAGGTGGTCGGCGACCCGGTCGACCGGCTCCCGCACCTGGTCACCTTCTCCTGCCTGTACGTGGACGGCGAGGCGCTGCTGCACGCGCTGGACCGGCGTGGCTTCGCGGTCTCCTCCGGCTCGTCGTGCACCTCGTCGACGCTGCGGCCGTCGCACGTGCTGGCGGCGATGGGGGTGCTCTCGCACGGCAACGTCCGGGTGTCGCTGCACCGGGAGACCACCGAGGCGGACGTCGAGCGGTTCCTCACCGAGCTGCCCGGCATCGTCGCCGACCTGCGCGCCGAGGCCGGGGTGATGGGGCTGTGAGTGAGCCGGACGAGGTCCTCGACTGCCGGGGCCAGCGCTGCCCGCTGCCGGTGATCGCCCTGGCCCGCCGCCTGCCCGAGCTGCCGGTCGGCGCGGTGCTCCGCGTCCTCGCCGACGACCCCGCCGCGGCGGTCGACATCCCCGCCTGGTGCCGCATGCGGGGGCAGGAGTTCCTCGGCGCCGTAACGGGCGGGTCCAGCTACGACGTCCGGCGGAGCCGGTGACGGGTCATGCGAGATAGCTGAGGATGGCGGGGAGGGGGTCGATGTCGACCGTGGTGTCGACCACCAGGCGGGGGCCGATGATCGGCTCGTACTCGGCGCGGCGGACCAGGGTCTGCTCCCAGGTGGGCAGGTGTCGGTCCGGCTCGGCGGGCAGCCGCGCCTCGACCCGGCGGCGGTGCTCCGCCTCGTCGCCGCAGTGCACCTCGATCACCCGCAGCGGCACCCCGGCCCGCTCGGCCAGGTCGTGCCAGAGGCCCCGGGCGCTGGCCACCGGGTTGACCGCGTCGATCACCACGCTCAACCCCAGCCCGAGCTGCACCTCGGCGAGACCGGCGACCGCGCCGTACGCGGCCATCCCGGGCACGTCGCCGACCAGGCCGTAGCGGGCCATGGCCCGCTCGACCGGGTCCACCGGCAGGACCGGGGCGCGCAGCGCCGCGCCGACCCGGACGGCCAGGTTGCTCTTGCCCACCCCGGGCAGACCGGCGAACGCCACCAGCACCGGGCCGGCGGCGGCGGCCGCGCCGGGGCGGACGGCACCCGGATCCACTCCGCCGGAGACGCCGGGGTGGTCGGGGCCGGGTACCGCGGAGGTCACGGGAGCAGGTGCGGCCGGATGTCCTCGGCGGCCGCGTCACCGTACGACTCGGCGAGGCGCTTCACGAACAGGTCGCGGCGGACCTCGTACTCCTGGCCGCCGAAGTTCTCGAGCACCAGGGTGGCGAGCAGGCAGCCGACCTGGGCCGCCCGCTCCAGGCTGACCCCCCAGTTGAGGGCGGCGAAGAAGCCGGCCCGGAAGCCGTCGCCGACGCCGGTCGGGTCGACCGCCTGGATCTCCCGGGCGATCGGCACGTGGAGCGGGGCGAAGTCGCGCCCGGCGATCTCGACACCCTGCTTGCCCAGCGTGGTGACCCGGACCTTGACCCGCTCCAGCAGCTGCTCGTCGGTCAGCCCGGCCTTGCTCTGCAGCAGCGACTTCTCGTACTCGTTGGTCATCAGGTAGTCGGCGCCGTCGATCAGGCCGATGACGTCCGCGCCGTCCATCCGGGCGAGCTGCTGGGACGGGTCCGCGACGAAGGCGTAGCCGCGCTCCCGGCACTCCCCCGAGTGCCGGATCATCGCGGCCGGGTCGTTGGCGCTGACCAGGACCAGGTCGAGGCCGCCGAGCCGGGCCGCCACCGGGGCCAGCTCGATGTTGCGCGCCTCGCTCATCGCCCCCGCGTAGAAGGAGGCGATCTGGCACATGGCGGTGTCCGTGGTGCAGACGAAGCGGGCGGTGTGGGCCACCTCGCTGACGTGCACCGAGTCGCAGTCGACCCCGTGCCGCTCCAGCCAGGAGCGGTAGTCGGCGAAGTCCGCGCCGACCGCGCCGAGCAGCACCGGGCTCAGCCCGAGCTGGGCCATGCCGAACGCGATGTTGGCGGCGGTGCCGCCGCGCCGGAGCACCAGCTCGTCGACGAGGAAGGACAGCGAGACCTTGTCCAGCTGGTCGGCGATGAGCTGGTCGGCGAAGCGACCGGGGAAGCTCATCAGGTGGTCGGTCGCGATCGAGCCGGTCACGGCGATCTTCATGTCAGCCCTCGGGGTCGGCAGCACGGCGCCGGTCAGCCTACCGGCCCGGTCGGCACGTCTGTCGCGGGTCGGTCGAGAACCGGTCGACCCACGCATACCCGGACGTCACCGCCCGGACACCCGGAGGCACGAAGAAACGGCGGAACCACCCGGGGAGGGTGGTCCCGCCGTTTTCGTCACATCACCCGCCGGCCCGGTACGGGCCGGCCGGCTCGGCGCGAGGTCGACTCAGCTGAACGAGTCGCCGCAGGCGCAGGAGCTGCCGGCGTTCGGGTTGTCGATGGTGAAGCCCTGGGCGTCGATCCGGTCGGCGAAGTCGATCGTCGCGCCGGCCAGGTAGGGGGCGCTCATCCGGTCGACGACGACCTCGACACCGCCGAAGTCGGTGACGACGTCACCGTCGAGCGACCGCTCGTCGAAGAAGAGCTGGTACCGCAGGCCGGAGCAGCCGCCCGGCTGCACCGCGACCCGGAGCCGCAGGTCGTCGCGGCCCTCCTGCTCGATCAGGGCCTTGACCTTCTGCGCCGCGACGTCGGTGAGGACGACGGAAGTAGGGGCCTTGGCCTCGGTCGACTCGGTCTGCGCTGGCGTGGTCACGTGGAAATCTCCCTGCGCGGTATGGGTCCGGACGCACTGGCCAACGTCGCGCGTCGCCCAGTGATTCCCGGTGTGGTCCAGATCCGATCCTACGCCGCGCCGGGGGGAGTCACCTCCGGTGGCGTGGTCCGGCTCGCGTGAGCCGCGCCGCAGGCCAACGCCCCGCTCAACGGCTCCACTGCCGGGCCAGCCGGGCGCCGAGCGCGCGCAGCCCCTCGGCGGGCCGCCCCATCGCCGCCTCCAGCCCGCCGCGTTCCTCCCCGCCGAAGTGCTCCACCAGGCTGTACGCCTCGGTGACCCCGGCCGCGGCGGCCTCCCGGCGGCCGGTGCTCACCCGCCCCGCCAGCACCACGCAGGGCACGCCGCGGTCCCGGGCGGCCCCGGCCACCCCGGCCACCACCTTGCCGCGCAGCGACTGGTGGTCGAAGGAGCCCTCCCCGGTGATCACCAGGTCGGCGCGGTCGAGCGCGGCGTCCAGCCCGATGGCCCGGGTGACCAGGCCGATGCCGGACTCGCACCGGCCGCCCAGCGCCAGGATGGCCGCGCCCAGCCCACCGGCCGCGCCGGCGCCGGGCAGCGCGCCGAAGCCGGCCGGGCAGCCGGGCAGCTCGCGTTCCAGCACGGCCGCCCAGCGTTCCAGGGCGGCGTCGAGGAGCAGCACGTCGGCCCTGGTGGCGCCCTTCTGCGGGCCGTAGACGTTGCTGGCGCCATGCAGCCCCAGCAGCGGGTTGTCCACGTCGGTGGCGGCGACCAGGTCGACCGCGCGCAGCCGGGGCGCGCCGTCCAGCGCGGCCACCGCGGCGAGTGCCGCTCCCCCGTACGGCAGGGCGTGGCCGGCCTGGTCGAGGGGGGTGACGCCGAGCGCGGTCAGCATGCCGGCGCCCCCGTCGTTGGTGGCGGAGCCACCCAGGCCGACCACCACGGTCCGGGCGCCGGCCTCGACGGCGGCGGCCACCAGCAGCCCCAGCCCGTACGAGGTGGTGGCCTTCGGGTCGCGCTCGGCGGCGGTGAGCAGGTGCAGCCCGCACGCCTGGGCGCTCTCCAGGTAGGCCACGCCGTCGTCGGTGAGCAGGATCTCACCGGCGGCGGGCCGGCCGAGCGGGTCCACGGTCGGCACCGGCAGCCGCCGCCCGCCGAGCGCCTCGGCGAGGACGGCGACGAAGCCGGGCCCGCCGTCGGCGAGGGGCCGGATCAGCAGGTCGTCGCCGGCGGCCACCTCCCGCCAGCCCTCGGCCACCGCGGTGGCCACCTCCTGGGCCGGCAGCGTGCCGGCGAACTTGTCCGGGCAGAGCAGCACGCGCATGCCCAGCAGTGTGGCAGCCCACACCTGGGACGGCTGCGCGGCGGCCACGCTGTGGGACCATGGGGGGCGTGACTTCGACCTGGGTTGAGCCCTCCAACACCGCCACTGCGCTGCTGCTCCTCGGCCGCGGCAGCGACCCCGCCACCGAGCGTGGCGTGGAGTGTCCGGGTGACCTCCCCGCGCCGAGCGACCCGGACCTGGTGGCCCGGGCGGCGGCGGCCAAGGCCGCGCTCGGCACGAAGGTGTTCGTGCTGGGTCACCACTACCAGCGGGACGAGGTGATCCAGTTCGCCGACGTGACCGGTGACTCGTTCAAGCTGGCCCGCGAGGCGGCGGCCCGGCCCGACGCGGAGTACATCGTCTTCTGCGGCGTGCACTTCATGGCCGAGAGCGCGGACATCCTCACCTCGGACGCGCAGCAGGTGATCCTGCCGGACCTGGCCGCCGGTTGTTCGATGGCCGACATGGCGGTGCTGTCGCAGGTCGAGACCGCCTGGGACGTGCTGACCGAGCTGGGCATCGCCGAGGACACCGTCCCGGTGACCTACATGAACTCCTCGGCCGACATCAAGGGCTTCGTCGGGCGCAACGGCGGCGTGGTCTGCACCTCGTCGAATGCCAAGCGGGCGCTGGACTGGGCGTTCGAGCAGGGGTCGAAGGTGTTCTTCCTGCCCGACCAGCACCTCGGCCGCAAC
The DNA here is from genome assembly GCF_004217615.1 of Micromonospora kangleipakensis. Classification (NCBI taxonomy): domain Bacteria; kingdom Bacillati; phylum Actinomycetota; class Actinomycetes; order Micromonosporales; family Micromonosporaceae; genus Micromonospora; species Micromonospora kangleipakensis. Next base: position 6,278,059 of record NZ_SHLD01000001.1, read on the forward strand.
ACGGCGGTGCTGGAGATGGGCTTCTCGCTGGACGACTGCGTGCTCTACGACCCGCACAAGCCGAACGGCGGGCTCACCCCGGAGCAGCTGCGCGACGCGAAGATGATCCTGTGGCGCGGGCACTGCTCGGTGCACGGCCGCTTCACCCTGGAGAGCGTCAACGACGTCCGGGAGCGGGTGCCGGGGGTGAACGTGCTGGTCCACCCGGAGTGCCGGCACGAGGTGGTCACCGCCGCCGACCACGTGGGCTCCACGGAGTACATCATCAAGACCATCGAGGCGGCCCCGGCCGGCTCGGCCTGGGCGGTCGGCACCGAGCTGAACCTGGTCCGCCGGCTGGCGCTGGCCCACCCGGACAAGCAGATCATGTTCCTGGACAAGGCGGTCTGCTACTGCTCGACGATGAACCGGATCGACCTGCCGCACCTGGTCTGGGCGCTGGAGGAGCTGGTCGCCGGTCGGGTGGTCAACCAGATCACCGTGGACCCGGACACCGCGCACCACGCCCGGGTGGCCCTCGACCAGATGCTCGCCCTTCCCGGGGCGGACACCCCGCCGCCCACCGCCGTTTGATCACGCTCGGTCACATGGTTGGTACGGAAACGCACCGGAAACCCCGGTTCGTGCCCTGGCTGGCGATGTGACCGATTCCATTTTCGTCACGGAGGGCTATGCTGCCGGGGCGACAACACATGCCGGCCGTTTTCACCTGGCCGCCCTGCGGGTAGCGATGCAGATCGTGGACCCCAACCATTTACACGGCAGCACCAACGCGCTGGAGGTTGCGTTGACCGACGACGTCCTGGTCGTACACGGAGGCACTCCGCTCGAAGGGCGGATCCGCGTGCGCGGCGCGAAGAACCTCGTCTCCAAGGCCATGGTCGCCGCGCTGCTGGGTGACTCGCCCAGCCGGCTGTTCGACGTGCCGCGGATCCGCGACGTCGAGGTGGTCCGCGGGCTGCTCGGCCTGCACGGGGTGAAGGTGACCGACGGCGCGGAGGACGGAGAGCTGGTCTTCGACCCGTCCAACGTCGAGAGCGCCAGCACCGACCAGATCAACGTGCACGCCGGCTCCAGCCGCATCCCGATCCTGTTCTGCGGCCCACTGCTGCACCGGCTCGGGCACGCCTTCATCCCGGACCTGGGTGGCTGCCACATCGGGCCGCGCCCGATCGACTTCCACCTCCAGGCGCTGCGCGAGTTCGGCGCGACGGTCGACAAGACCCCGGAGGGGCTGCACCTGTCGGCGCCGAACGGCCTGCACGGCACGAAGTTCGCCCTGCCGTACCCGAGCGTGGGCGCCACCGAGCAGGTGCTGCTGACCGCGGTGATGGCCGAGGGCGTCACCGAGCTGCGCAACGCGGCGGTGGAGCCGGAGATCATCGACCTGATCTGCATCCTGCAGAAGATGGGCGCGATCATCAAGGTGCACACCGACCGGGTGATCGAGATCCAGGGCGTCAAGAAGCTGCACGGCTACACCCACCGGCCGATCCCGGACCGGATCGAGGCGGCGAGCTGGGCGGCGGCCGCGCTGGCCACCCGCGGGGACGTCGAGGTGCTGGGCGCGCAGCAGGCCGACATGATGACCTTCCTGAACGTCTTCCGCTCGGTCGGCGGCGAGTACGAGGTCACCGACGCCCGCCCGCCGAAGCTGGGCGACCCGGGCCAGGAGGGCGGCATCCGGTTCTGGCACCCGGGCGGCGAGCTGAACGCCGTGGCGCTGGAGACCGACGTGCACCCCGGCTTCATGACCGACTGGCAGCAGCCCCTCGTGGTGGCGCTGACCCAGGCCCGGGGCCTGTCGATCGTCCACGAGACGGTCTACGAGCAGCGGTTGGGCTACACCGAGGCGCTGAACACGATGGGCGCCAACATCCAGGTCTACCGGGACTGCCTGGGCGGCACCCCGTGCCGCTTCGGCCGGCGCAACTTCAAGCACTCGGCGGTGATCGCCGGGCCGAGCAAGCTGCACGCCGCCGACCTGGTCATCCCGGACCTGCGCGCCGGTTTCAGCCACCTGATCGCGGCGCTCGCCGCCGAGGGCACCTCCCGGGTGTACGGCGTCGACCTGATCAACCGGGGCTACGAGGACTTCGAGAAGAAGCTCGCCGACCTGGGCGCGCACGTCGAGCGTCCGTAACGTCACACCGCTCCTTCCGCGCCCGGTGCACCCGCGATGTGCACCGGGCGCGGCTGTTTGGCTACTCTTCACCACGTGCCGTCGCTGTTTCGCCGCAAGCCCGCCGACCTCGTCGATGAGTCCGTCACCTCGGTGACGACCGACGAGGCGTCCGCCGCCGCCCGCCCCCGGGGCTACACCCCGAGCAAGAAGGAGCTGGGCCAGGTCACGCCGAAGCGGCCGGTCGCCGGCCGGCGGCTCAGCGCGCCGAGCCGGCCGCTGACCAAGGAGGAGGCCCGGGAGCAGCGCCGGGCGGCCCGCGCCGAGGCGGCCACCGAGTTCCGTCGCGAGGGCGGCCCCCGCGACCGGGGGCCCGAGAAGCTGCTCGCCCGCAACGTGGTCGACTCCCGGCGTACGGTCGGCACCTGGTTCTTCGGCGGCGCGCTGATCGTGCTGGTCGGCTCCAACCAGGCCATGCCGCCGATCGTCCGGTTGATCTCCAACGTGCTGTGGGGCGCGCTGGCGCTCGGCGTGGTGGTCGACTCCGTCCTGATCTCCCGCAAGATCAATAAGCTGATGCGGGAGCGGTTCCCGAAGAGCGACCAGAAGCTCGGCTCGCTCTACCTGTACGCGATCATGCGGTCGATCACCTTCCGCCGGATGCGCGCCCCCGCGCCGCAGGTCAACATCGGCGACAAGATCTGACCCGGACCCGCTCCGACCGGCCCCTTCCCGCCCGCCGCGGGGAGGGGCCTCGTCATGCCACCCCGGCCAGGAGCAGCAGCGCGGTGGTGCCGGCCGCGGTCCGGGTCATCCGGGCCGGCGAGGGCCCGCGGGTGCGCTCGGAGCACGCCGACTTCAGCGCCACCGACCTCGGCCCGGGCGACTACGCCACCTTCCCCGGCGACGCGCCGCACCGGTACGAGGCGCTGGCACCGGGCACCTTCGCGGTCCTGGTCGCGGAGCACCCGTGAGCCGGCCGCCCCGCCGCCGGACGTCGGCTCAGCCCGTGACCACCGGAGCGCGGTAGAGGCGGGCGACGACCTCCTCGATGTCCGGCTCGACGATCGAGATGTCGCGGAGCGTGGCCAGGCCGGCGAGCCCGGCAACCACCTCGGCGACGCCCGCCGACTCCAGGGCGAAGACCAGCCGGTGGCCGTCCGCCTCCACCCGGTGCAGCGGGGCGCCCGGCAGCGTCGGCGGCGCGGCGAGGGCGGTGTCCAGCTCGGCCACGACCAGCCGGCGGGAGCCGTACCGGCTGTGCAGGGCGGCGATGGAGCCGTCGTGCACCACCCGGCCGTGGTCGATCACCACGAGGCGACGGCAGAGCCGCTCGATGTCGGCCAGGTCGTGGGTGGTGAGCACCAGGGTGGTGTCGCCGGCCCGGCCCAGCTCCCCCAGGAAGCCCCGGACGGCCTGCTTGCTCACCACGTCCAGCCCGATGGTCGGCTCGTCGAGGAAGAGCACCTCCGGGCCGTGCAGCAGGGCGGCGGTCAGCTCGCCCCGCATCCGCTGGCCCAGGGAGAGCTGCCGGACCGGGGTGTCCAGGAACTCGTCGAGGTCGAGCAGGTCGCGACAGCGGCGCAGCCGGGCCGCGTGCTCGGCCGCCGGCACCCGGTAGACGTGCCGCAGCAGGTCGAACGAGTCGCGCAGCGGCAGGTCCCACCAGAGCTGCGAGCGCTGGCCGAAGACCACCCCGATGCGCAGCGCCAGCCGGGTCCGCTCGGCCACCGGCCGCAGGCCGCAGACCCGGACCTCGCCCGCCGACGGCATCAGCACGCCGGTGAGCATCTTCAGGGTGGTCGACTTGCCGGCGCCGTTGGGGCCGATGTAGCCGAGCATCTCGCCGCGCTCCACCCGCAGGTCGACCCCGTCGACGGCGGTGACCACCCGCTTCTCCCGGCGCAGCCGACCGGCCTTCACCCGGACGGTGAACTCCTTGCGCAGCCCGCGCGCATGAATGACCGCTGCTTGTGACTGCGGGGCTCGCAAGCTCACTCCTCGCACTGCACGATGATGACCTGGCTCATGATCCCGTACTCCGGTAGTGACGGACCCCGACGCGCCAGGACACGGCCGCGACCGCGGCGGCGACGAGCGCGACGCCGGGCGCGGTCCAACCGACCCAGGCCGGCAGGCCGAGCGGGTCGGCCCGGCCGAGCAGCGCCAGCGCCGGGTGGTAACTGACGAAGGCGAAGCCCATCCCGTACGCGAAGACCGCCCGGAACCAGCCGCCGTAGACGGTGATCGGGTACGACGTGAAGTCGCGCCCGCCGTAGGTGACCGAGTTGGCCAGCTCGCCGGAGTCGATCCAGTAGAACGACACCGTCGCGGTGGTCACGAAGACCGCGCCGAAGAAGACCACCGCGGCGACCGGGGCCACCAGGACCAGCGCCAACCGGCCCGGCGTCCAGTCGATCCCGGCCGAGGTCACCGCCACCACCAGCACGGCCAGGCCGAAGAGCGCGCGGGACACCTTGCGCAGCGGCAGGTCCATCAGCAGCAGTTGGGGCAGCGCACCCAGCGGGCGGACCAGCACGGCGTCGAAGAGGCCGGTCCGGACGTACCGGGGCAGCCGCTCGATGTTGCCGACCAGCAGGTCGGCGGTGGCGAACGCGAACGACGAGATGCCGACGATGACCAGCGCCTCGCGCAGCGTGAACCCGCCCAGCTCCCTGGTCACCCCGAAGAGCACCAGCACGGTGACCACGTCGAAGACGGTCGCCCCGACGTTGCCGACCAGGTCCACCACGAACGAGGTCCGGTACGCGGTCTGCGACCGGGCCTGCGCCCCGAGCAACGCCCGGTACGCGGCCAGTCGCTCAGCCACCCTGCACCACCAGCCGGCGTTCGGCCCGGCGCTGGACCAGCCGGCAGGCGGCGAGGATCAGCACCGCCCAGGCGACCTGGAGCCCCACCAGCCCGAACTGCGCCGGGGCCGGGTCCCGCTCGACCAGCACGTCGAGCGGGGTCTGCAGCAGGCTCGGGAACGGGGTGGCGTACCAGAGCGCGAGCTGGAACCACTCGGGCAGGAAGCGCAGCGGGAAGTAGAGCCCGGCGAGCACCCCGGAGCTGAGCGTCCAGAGGATCATCGCGCCCCGCACGTCCTGCAGCCAGTACGCGGTGGCGTTGACCAGGAACCGGCAGCCGAAGCAGAGCACCACGGCGACCAGCACGGAGAGCGCGAAGAGCGGCACGGTGGCCCAGCGCCGGGGCAGGTACACGTCGAAGAGGAGCGGGCCGATCAGCACCGGCGGCAGCAGCCGGGAGAGCGAGGCGAACCCCGCGCGGCCCAGGTCGGTGGCGAGGTAGCTGGTCACCGGGTGCACCGGACGGAGCAGGTCGCTGGCGATCTCCCCGGTCCGGATCCGGTCCGCCAGGTCGGTCCAGCCCCAGAGCAGGATCACCGCCAGCAGGCCCTGCCCGGCCCAGACGAAGGTGGCGAGCTGCGCCCGATCGTACCCGGCGACGGTGCCGGCCGCGCCGACCACGGCGAGGAAGATGTAGCAGCGCAGGAACCCGAAGACCGTGTTGGTGACCACCCCGGCGACGGCGGCCTGCCGGTAGGTGGCGTGGCGCCGGAAGCCGGACAGGACCATCGCGCCAAATGTCCGAAACCATCGGGTAACGTTTGAGTCCGTGGGCGGTGCCACAGTGGCGGTGACAGAGCCCACGCCGCTACCCTCCTTCCGCAGCCATGACGTGCTGGACCGGGCGACTCTACCGGCACGTGGGTTGCCCGGCGCGACAATTTCCAACGAGGTGACATCGCCGTGAGCGAGCGACGCGAGCCGGCCCCGAGGCCGCGCCGCGCGGGCGGCGACCGGGTGCCCCGATGAGTGGCGGATACGACCGCTGGCGCGACCCGGCGGAGCCGGCCTGGGTCGCCGAACCGACCACCGAGTGGCGCCCCCAGTTCCCGGGCCAGCGCTACCCGGGCGACATCGGCATCGATTACCTGACCCCGCCCGCCCCGCGCGGGCGCTCCGCCGTCGTCGGGCGCGCCGAGGTGCAGCCGGTCAGCCCCGCCCCCGGCGACCCGCGCGACAACGCCCACCCCGTCAGCCCGGCCCCCGGCGAGCGGCGCGGGTCCCACCCGGTCAGCCCGGCCCCCGGCGAGCGGCGCGGGTCCCACCCGGTCAGCCCGGCCCCCGGCGAGCGGCGCGGGTCCCACCCGGTCAGCCCGGCCCCCGGCGAGCGGCGCGGGTCCCACCCGGTCAGCCCGGCCCCCGGCGAGCGGCGCGGGTCCCACCCGGTCGTTCCTGACGGTGACCAGCGCGGTACCCACCCGGTCAGCCCCGCCCCCGGCGAGCGGCGCGGGTCATACCCCGTCGTGCCCGCCGGCGGTGACCGGCGCGGCGCGTACCCGGTGATCCCCGGTCCGGGCGCGCGGCGCGACGCGGCGGGCGGACGCGGCCGGGACGACGCGCGCGCCACGCCCGACGGCCGCGAGCGTCCGGCCTGGTCGGACCGGCGCGGCGAGGTGGAGGCCCGCGACCGGCGGCCCCGGACGGACGGGCGGGTCGAGGACGGCCGGGCCGGCGACGACCTCCACCGGCGCGGCCCGGCGCAGCCCGCCGACCACGGATCCGGCCGGCACGACCGGCGCACGCCGGAGTGGACGGTGGACCGCGACCGCGCCGCCGGCTGGCACGGCGACCGGCCCGACCAGCCCTGGGGCCGCCCGGAATCCGGCCGGCGGACGTCGCCGCCGGACCCCGCCCCCCACCGGCCGGTCTCCCCCGCCCCGGAGCCCGGCTGGCTGCCCGAGCCCGACGAGTTCCCGCACCGACCGCATTCCGCCGACCGACGCCCGGACGCGCCGGCCCGGTCGGAGCGCCAGTGGGGCACGCCGGCGGCCGACGGGCGGCCCACCACCGCCCCGCGCAGGGACCGGCGGGACCAGGGCTTCGACGGCCCGCCGCCCCGGGAGCGCGACCCGCGCCGGGAGGCCGCGGCGCGGGCCGAGACCTACCGGGACGCGCCTCCGGCGCCCGAGCGCGACGGCCTGCGCTGGCCGACCGGGGACCCGCATCGCCCGGCGCCCGACCGGCTGCCCGGGCAGCACGGCGACCCCCGACCCGTCGGCCGGCCCGCCGCCTTCACCCCCGACGAGCGGCGGGAGACCCACCGCCCCCAGGGTGACCCCCGACCGCGCCCCGACGCCGTCATTCCCGACGAGCGGCCGGACGCCCACCGCCCCCAGGGCGAACCTCGACGCCGTCCCGAGGAGTGGCCCGCCGCCGAGCAGCGGGCCCGGACCGAGCCGGCCCGGTACCGGCCGGACGAGCGACCGCGTCCCCAGGCCGCACCGATCGACCGGCCCGGCCCGGACGGTCGGGCGGCACGCCCGGTCGATCCCGCGCCGCCGGGGCGGGATGAGCGGCGCCCCGCCGGGTCGCACCCGGACGGCTGGCAGCGCCACCCGGCCGAGGAGGCCGCTCCCCGGTACGACGGCCGGCGACCCGAGCCGGCCGCCGCCCGGCCCGACGACCGGTACCGACCGGAGGACCGACCCGCGTTCCGCCGCCCCGAGGAGCGGCCGGGCCACCCGGCCGACCGGGGCACCGCCCGCCCGGCCGACGGCTGGCGTCCCCCGACGGAGCCGGCTGGCCGTACCCGGCCCGACGAGTCGCCGAGCCGGCCGGTCGAGCCCCCGCCCAGCCGGCACGACGACGGCCGACGCCCGCCCGTCGAGCCCGCCGCCCGCACCCGGCCCGACGACCGGCCGGTGGCGCCCACCTCGGGCGCGCCGGGTCCGGGCCGGCCCGGGTACCCGGTTCCGCCGGCCGACCAGCCGCACCCCCACGACCGGTCCCCGCGACCGGCCCCGCCGGAGGAGCCGAGACCGACCTCCGCGCCGCCGGCCGCCGGGCCGCGCCCGGAGTTCCTCCCCGGGCCGGCGCCCGAGCGGCGTCCCGCCGGTCCGGACGCCGACGACGACCGGACGGCCGCGCACCCGACGGCGGCCCCCCGGCACGGCGAGAGGCACCCCGGCGCCGACGCGCCGGCCCGGCCGGCGCCGCCCGCGTACCCCGGCCCGGCCGGATCCCGGCGGGACGAGCGGGGCACCAGGGCCGAGGACGGCAGGAGCGCCGAGCCACGGCCGGTCTCCGCACCGCCGATCCCGGCGTCCACGCCACCGGTCCAGGTGTCCGGGCCGCCGGTTCCGACGTCCGCACCGCCGGCCGCGCGACCGGTCCCGGAGTCGGCGCCTACGGCGGCCCCCGCCGCGTCGGCTCCGGTGTCCGCGCCCCCCGCGCCACCGGTTCCCGAGGCGGCACCGTCGGCCCCGTCGGCTCCGCCGGTCGACACTCCGGCGCAGACACCGCCGTCCGGCCGCACCGTCGAGGAGAGGGAGGCGTGGTTCCGGTCGAGCCAGCCGACGCCGCCGGCCCGCTCGGCCACACCGACGGTCGCCGCGGAGGAATCCGTGCGCGCGCCGCGGACCGAGCCGGACCACACCGGAGTGCCCGGGTCGGCTCCACCGGCGTACCGCCCCGTCTCCGCGCCCCCCGCCGGGCAGGTCGGCGCGTCCCCGGCCCGGTCGGCCGGGACGGCACCCGCCCGGCCGGTCTCCGCGCCGCCCGCGTCCGGGCCGGTCCCACCGCCGCTGGTGGAATCCACCCGGCCGGTCTCCGGGCCGCCCGCCCAGGTCTTCGGGCCGCCCGTCTCCGCGCCACCCGCACCGGCGTCCGCGCCCGCGCAGCCTGTCTCCGGACCACCCGCCCAGGGCCGCACGTCCGCACAGCCCGGGTCCGGGCCGGCGGACCCGGCGGCCGGATCGACCCGGCCGCTGTCCGGGGCCCCCACGGAGCCGCTGTCCGAGTCCTCCGCCGGGCCGGTGTCGGGGCCGCCCGCCGGGCCGGTGTCCGGGCCGCCCGCGGAGCCGGTGTCCGGGCCGCCCGCCGGGCCGCTGTCGGCGGCTCCGCAACCGGAGCCCGACACCACCACGGAGACCGAACCGGAGCAGCCGGCGCCACCCACCGACCCGGAGCAGGCGCTGGCCGCCTTCCGGTGGCGGCTGGACCCGGAGACGCTGCGCGAGGAGGCGACCGATCCGGAGGAGCTGCGGGTCGTCCGCGACGGCCTCACCGCCAAGCTGGGCACCGCGCTCGACAACCGGAGCCGGGCCCGGCTGCTGAGCCTCCGCTCGGTGGCCTCGCGGATCCTCGGCGACCTGGACGACGCGCTCGCCGACGGTCGGCTCGCGGTCACGTACGCCGAGGCCACCGGCGAGTTGCGGCGGACCGCGCTGGCGCGTGCCCGGCTCGCCCAGGTGCTGCGCTGGCGGGGTGAGCACGCGGAGGCGGACCGGCTCTTCGCCGAGGCGAACTCCCCGGAGCTGCCCGACCGGCTGCGCGCGGCGCTGCACGAGCACGCCGGCCGGTCCTGCTTGGACCAGGGCCGGCTGATCGAGGCGTGCCACCACTTCGAGCGGGCGCTGGACCTGCGCCAGGGTGCCGACCCGGAGCTGGCAGCGCGTACCGGGGTGGCGCTGGACGCGGTCCGGGAGCGGGCCGCGGCAGGCGGGTTCGGCCCGTGGCCGCGCGACCGCGAGGCGATGCTGCGCAGCGAGCGGTCCCCATCGCCCACCTTCGACGAGGAGCTGGAGCTCTGGGGCTACGCCGACGCGGAGGGCAACCTGGTGATCGAGCACCGGTACGCCGAGGTGCAGCCGTTCCACGAGGGCAAGGCCTGGGTACGCCGCCCGGAGGCCTCCCGGTGGGCGCTGATCGACACCTCCGGGGCCGCCCTGATCGAGGCGAACAACGGCTACCGGGGGGCGGGCTCCTTCTCCGGCGGCCTGGCCTGGGTGTCGATGGACGGCAAGGGCAACTGGATGGCGGTCGACCCGACCAACATCGTGAAGATCCCGCCGGGCTTCGAGGACGTACGCCCGTTCCGGGGCGGCCTGGCGGCGGTCCGCCGGGGCGGCTGGGGCGCGGTCGACCGGACCGGTCAGCTCGTCGTGCCGACCCGGTACCACGGCTTCCCCACCGCCCTGCCCGACGGCCGGTACGTGGACGGCTTCACCGAGGAGGGCCTGGCCGTGGTGGAGCTGGCCGGCCGCCGGGGCGTGGTGGACCGCACCGGCCGCGTGATCGTCGAGCCGGCGTACCGGGTACTGGTGATCCACCCGGTCGCCTTCCTGGTCGGCGACGGCACCGGCCGCTGGGGCGCGCTCGACCGGAACGGTGAGCCGCTGATCGACCCGGTGCAGCCGAGCCGCGCCGAGGTGGTCGCGGAGATCGACCGGCTGCTCGCGGACACCAGCCCGGTGCTGTGAGCCGCCCGGGCGGCGGTGTGCCACGCCACCACCGGCGGCGCGGGCGGCGGTGACCGTCAACCGACGGGGCTAGGGTCGGGGCATGGAATTCCGACACCTAGGCCGTTCCGGCCTGATGGTCAGCGAGATCTCGTACGGCAACTGGATCACCCACGGCTCCCAGGTGGAGGAGGACGCGGCGACCGCCTGCGTGCGGGCCGCCCTGGACTCCGGCATCACCACCTTCGACACCGCCGACGTGTACGCCGGCACCAAGGCCGAGGCGGTCCTCGGGCGGGCGCTCAAGGGCGAGCGGCGCGAGGGGCTGGAGGTCTTCACCAAGGTCTACTGGCCGACCGGCCCGGGCCGCAACGACCGCGGCCTGTCCCGCAAGCACATCATGGAGTCGATCGACGGCTCGCTGCGTCGGCTGCAGACCGACTACGTGGACCTCTACCAGGCCCACCGGTACGACTACAGCACCCCGCTGGAGGAGACGATGGAGGCCTTCGCCGACGTCGTGCACTCCGGCAAGGCGCACTACATCGGTGTCTCGGAGTGGAAGGCGTCGCAGATCCGCGAGGCCCACAAGCTGGCTCGGGAGCTGCGCATCCCGCTGGTCTCCAACCAGCCGCAGTACTCGATGCTCTGGCGGGTCATCGAGACCGAGGTCATCCCCACCAGCGAGGAGCTGGGCGTCGGTCAGATCGTCTGGTCGCCGATGGCCCAGGGCGTGCTCTCCGGCAAGTACCTGCCGGGCCAGCCGCCGCCGGCCGGCTCCCGGGCCACCGACGAGAAGTCCGGCGCGGGCTTCATCGCCGCCTGGCTGACCGACGAGGTGCTCACCCGGGTGCAGCGGCTCAAGCCGCTGGCCGAGCAGGCCGGGCTGAGCATGCCGCAGCTCGCCATCGCCTGGGTGCTGCAGAACCCGAACGTCTCCTCGGCGATCGTCGGGGCGTCCCGTCCCGAGCAGGTGTACGACAACGTCAAGGCGGCCGGCGTGAAGCTCGACGCCGACCTGCTCAAGGCGATCGACGAGATCGTCGAGCCGGTCACCGAGCGCGACGCGGCGAAGACCGAGTCTCCCGCTCAGCGGCCGTGAGCGCCGTCCGGTCCGGCCGGCGCGGTCGCGCCGGCCGGACCGGGCCGCTCAGCCCTGCCAGAAGCGGATCAGTTCGAAACCGATCGAGTAGAAGGCCGGCGGCAGGCCCAGCACGTCGGCGATCCCGAAGACCGCGCCGAAGAACCAGCCGCCGATCCGCGGGCTCCACAGCAGCGCGAAGAGCAGGATGAAGCCGTACGGGGCGAACAGGTCGTACGTCCGGCGGTACTGCGGGCTCAGCCATGGCTGGATCATGTTGCCGCCGTCCAGGCCGGGCACCGGCAGCAGGTTGAGCACGCTGGCGGTGAGCTGGAGGAACGCCAGCAGCCCCACCCCGGCCCAGAACTCCACCGAGCCGCCGCTGCCGAAGCCGATCCGCAGGGCCGCCACCAGCACCAGGGTGAACAGCACGTTGGTGGCCGGGCCGGCGAGGCTGACCAGGGTGTGCCGCAGCCGGCCGGGGATGGCGTGCCGGTCCACCCAGACCGCCCCGCCGGGCAGGCCGATGCCGCCGAGCAGCACCACGATCACCGGCAGCACGATCGACAGCAGCGGGTGGGTGTACTTGAACGGGTTGAGCGTCAGGTAGCCCCGATGGGCGATGTCCCGGTCCCCGGCCCGGTACGCGACCACCGCGTGGGCGTACTCGTGCAGGCAGAGCGAGACCAGCCAGCCCGAGACCACGAAGAGGAAGACGTCGAGCCGGATGTTGCCGTACCGCTGCCAGGCCAGCACCCCGCTGGTCACGAAGAGCGCGACCAGGGCGAGGAAGACCGGGCTGGGCCGGAACGCCGCCCGGGGCACCCCGAGCACCAGCGGCTCGCCCGGGCGGTCGTAGCCCATCATTCGGCCGTGGGCAGCAGGCTCATCCGGTACTCCACCCGGTCGTCCTCGACGAGCGCGACGGAGGTGACGCCGGACGCCGCGAGCTCTCGCCAGGCCTGGCCGATCCACGACTCGGCGTCCGCCTGGCTCGCGAACGACTCCGCCGGCCCGTCCACCGACTTGCCGTCCGTGCCCTCGTACCGCCAGCTCCACGCCATGCCGCGTCTCCCCTCGCCGTCGTCGTCCCCCTGGGAACCCGTGCAAGCGTAGTCGGCCGGGCGTGGAACGGTCCCGCCCACCGTCTCCCGCCGGAACACCCGGTGGATCAACGAACTTCGCGTCGGCCGGTACGGTGACGCGGTGCTGACTCAAGGAGTGGTGCTCAGCGACCGCTATCTGCTGAGCGAACGCATCGCGACCGGTGGCATGGGAGCCGTCTGGCGGTGCACCGACACCCTGCTCGGCCGCGAGGTCGCGGTGAAGGCGCTGCTGCCGTCGCTGGTCGCCGACCCGGAGTTCACCACCCGCTTCCACGCCGAGGCGCGGATGATGGCCGCGCTGCGGCATCCCGGCATCGTGCAGGTCCACGACTTCGGCTCGGCGACGCTCGCCGACGGCAGCCAGGTCAGCTACCTGGTGATGGAGTACGTCGACGGCGAGCCGCTGGTGACCTGGGTCCGCCGGGCCGGTCGGCTCGACCCGGCCTCCACCATGTCGGTGGTGGCGCAGGCCGCCCACGCGCTGCACGCCGCCCACCTCGCCGGGATCGTCCACCGGGACGTGAAACCGGGCAACCTGCTGGTCAAGCGGGACGGCAGCGTGGTGCTGGTGGACTTCGGCATCGCCCGGTCCACCACCATGGCCGGGATCACCGCCGCCCACATGGTGCTCGGCACCGCCTCCTACATGTCGCCGGAGCAGGCGGCCGGCCAGCCGGTCTCGCCGGTCACCGACGTGTACGCGCTCGGTGCGGTCGCCTACTACTGCCTCGCCGGCCGCCCGCCCTTCGAGGGCGAGAACCCGCTCCAGGTGGCGCTGCGGCACGTCCAGGACGAGCCGGCCCCGCTCCCGCCGGACACGCCCCCGGCGGTGCTGGAGGTGGTACGCCGGGCGCTGGCCAAGAGCCCCGCCGACCGGTATCCGGGGGCGGCCGCCATGGCCGAGGCCGCCGAGGACGCCCGGGACGCGACGCTGGCCAGCGTCCCGGTGCCGCCCCGCCCGCCGTGGGCGGTGCCGGGCCCCGCCGTCGCCGGCCCCGCCGCGCTGCCGACCCCCGCCCCGGCGACGCCGACCGGACCGCCGTCGGCCGGCCAACCAGCAGGAGCACCGGCCGGGCCGCCGTCGGCCGGTCACCCCGCGGGAGGACCGGCCGGACCGGCGTCGACCGCCCACCCCACGGGAGCACCCGCCGGGCCGCCGCCGGGTCAGCCCGGCGGGTGCCCGCCGGCCGCCCCGCACCTGCCGGCCCCCGGTCAGCCCGGCGCGCCGGGCCCGCACGGCCCCGCCTCGCCCGGCCCGGGATGGCCGGCCGCCGCGCGGCCCGGCGGGTACGGCCCCCAGCAGGACCGGCACGCCGGTTCCGGCGTACCGCCGACGCGGGAGGAGCCGGCGAGTGGCCCCCGGCGGCGGAAGCTGGCCCTGGCGGGCGCGGCGGGCGTCGTGCTGGTCGCGCTGGTGACCCTGGTTGCGGTGGCGGCGCTGCGCCCGCCCGGCGGGTCCGAGTCGCCGGAACGCCGGGCCGCGCTGACCGGGGAATCGGCGCTCGCCGCGTCGGGGCAGCCGTCGGGAGCGGGCACCGGGGACACGCCGGGGGCGACGCCGAGCCGCACCGGCCGGGCCATCCGGTCCCCGTCGGCCGCGCCGACCCGCTCGACGGACCCGGTGACCGCCCCGACGACCGGCCCGTCGGCGACCCGTCCGGCCGGCGGCACGACCGGGTCGCCGAAGCCGTCCGGCACGACGAGCGGGCCGGAGCAGCCCAACCCGTACACGGCCGGGCAGGTGTGCGGCAGCGGCTACCAGGTGATCGACTCGGCGGCGCTGACCGTGGACGGGTCCCGCCGGGCCCGGGTCTACCTGCTCTACAACGCCGCCAGCGGGGCCAACTGCGTGGTCACCCTCAAGGACACCGACGTCGGTCGGGCCACCACCGTCTCGGCGTACCTGGAGGTGCAGGGTAAGACCCGCAGCACCGACAGCGGCGCGTTCGAGTACTACGCCGGCCCGGTCCGGGCGGGCGCCGCGGGGGCCTGCGTGAGGTGGGGCGGCGCGGTGGCCGGGGCCAGCTACGGCAGCGCGTTCGAGCACTGCGGCTGAGCCCGGCCCGGTCGGACCGGGTCGACCCGCCGTCCGCCGGCCGGGCGGCGTACGGGGCGGCGGGCGGCGACCCGCCGGACGGCTTTAAGGTACGGGCATGTCCGTTGACGGGTGGAACACGCTCCTGGTGCTCGGCGGTATCCGGTCCGGCAAGTCCGAGTTCGCGGAATCGCTGGTCGCCGACGCGCCGACGGTCCGCTACGTGGCCACCGCCGCGGCGGGGGACCCGGAGGACACCGAGTGGGCGACCCGCCTGGCGACCCACCGGGCCCGGCGGCCGGGCAGTTGGACGACCGAGGAGACGGCGGACGACCCGCGCCGACTGGCCGACGTCATCGCCGCCGCCGGGTCGAACGAGACGCTGCTCGTCGACGACCTCGGCGGCTGGGTGACGGTCCTGCTCGACCCGGCGCACCAACCGGCCGACGACACCGCGACCGTCGAGGAGCTGGCGGCGGCGCTCCGGGCGAGCGCCGCGCGGGTCGTGCTGGTCAGCCCGGAGGTCGGGCTCTCCCTGGTGCCGACCACCCCGCTCGGTCGGGCGTTCACCGACGCGCTGGGCGCGACCAACCGCGCGGTCGCCGACGCCTGCGACGCCGTGGTGCTGGTCATCGCCGGGCAGCCGAGCTGGTTGAAGCCGGCCGCCGCGCCGCGGGCCGCCGCGGTGCCCGCGCAGGCCGGCCCCGGTCAGGCCGGGGCGCCCGAACAGCCCGCGCCGACCCCCGCCACCCGGGCGCCGGAGGCCGCGCTGCCGGAGGTGCTCACCCCGACCGCGCCGCCCGCGCCGGCCCCCGCGCCGGCCGAGGAGAGCGCGGCCTGGGCCGCGCCGACCATGGCCCTGCCGATGGTCGCCACCGGCCTGGTCATCCAGCCCGGCATGGAACTCCCGATGCCCGACGACTACGCCGGCCCGCAGGCCGTGGACCGGCTCGCCACCCTGGACGTGCCCGGCGCCGGCCTAGGGGTGCTGGAGCGGGTGGTCGGCTTCGCCGCCGCCACCCAGGGCACCGCCACCCCGGCGCCCTGGGCCTCGGTGCGGGTGCTGCTGCTGCACGGCGACCACGCCGGCGGGGCCGCCGCGGGCACCGTGCCGGGCGAGTCCGCCCGCCGCGCCCGGCAGGCCCGCGCCGGCCGGGGCGCGCTGGCCCGGCTGGCCGCCGAGAGCAGCGCCGGGCTCCAGGTGGTCGAGGCGCCGGCCTCGGCACCGATGGAGGACGGGCCGGCGCTCACCGCCGACGAGGTCGAGTCGGCCCTGCGGTACGGCTGGCGGCTGGCCGAGCAGGCCGCCGACGCGGGCGTACAGCTGCTGGTGCTGGCGGCGTGCGGCGCCGGCACCGAGGCCGCCGCCGCGGCGGTGCTCGCGGCGACGGCCGGCGCGGAACCGCCGGCCGTGCTCGGTCGGGTGGTCACCGAGTCCGGCGAGATCGACGACGCGGCCTGGATGACCCGCTGCGCGGCGGTCCGCGACGCGCTGCACCGCACCCGGCGCTCGCCGCGGGACGCCAAGGACGTGCTGGCCGAGCTGGGCGGCGGCGACATCGCGGTGGCGACCGGGGTGCTGCTCGGCGCGACCGCCCGGCGGGTGCCGGTGCTGCTCGACGGGCCGGTCGGGGTGGCCGCCGGCATGGTCAGCCGGGACCTGGCCGGGCAGGCCCGGCACTGGTGCCTGCTGCCCGACCACGGCGGGCAGCCGGGGGTCCGGCTCGCCGCCGACGTGCTCGGCCTGACCCCGCTGCTCGACCTGCGGCTCGACCTCGGCGAGGGGGCCACCGCGCTGGCCACGCTGCCGCTGCTGCGCTCGGTGCTGGCGCTGGCCGCCACCCTCCCGGTGCACCCGTCGCTCGGTGGCGACCCGGAGGAGGAGGACTTCGTCGAGCCGGAGCCGGCCGGGCCCGGGCCGACCACCACCGAGCCCGAGCCCGAGCCCGAGCCCGAGTTCGCCGAGCCCGAGCCGGCCGGACCGGGGCCGACCACCACCGAGCCCGAGTTCGCCGAGCCCGAGCCGGCCGGGCCGGGACCCACCACCGTCGAGCCGGACGACCGAGTCGCCGTGCCGGACTCCCCCGGTCGGCGTGCCGACTGAGTCGCGGCTCGCCGACGGCGTCCGACTGGCGGTCACCACCTTCACCACGCTGCCGCTGCGCACCGGCCGGATCGACCGGGCCGCGGCGGGCCGGGCGATGGCGCTCGCCCCGGCGGTGGGCGCGCTGCTCGGCGCGCTGCTCGGCGGGGTGCTGCTGCTGACCGCCGCGCTCGCTCCCCCGCTGGTCGCCGCCGGGGTCACCGTCGGCCTCGGCGCGCTGCTCACCCGGGGCCTGCACCTGGACGGGCTGGCCGACACCGTGGACGCGCTGGGGTCGTACCGGCGCGGGGCGGCGGCGCTGGAGATCATGAAGAAGCCGGACGTGGGGCCGTTCGGGGTGGTCGCGCTGGTGGTCGTACTCCTGCTGCAGACGGCGGCGCTCGCGGAGCTGGCCGGGCGGTCCTGGCCGGCGGCGCTCGCGGGCGTGGTCGCCGCGGCCGCGGCGGGCCGGCTCGGCGTCGCGGTGGCCTGCCGGCGCGGCGTCCCGGCCGCCCGGCCGGAGGGGCTGGGCGCGCTCGTGGCCGGCACGGTGGGCCCGGTCGCACTGGTCGTCGGCACGGTCGCCGTCGCGCTGCTGGCGGTCCCGGCGGCGCCGGGCCGCCCGTGGCAGGGGCCGCTCGCCGTCGTGGCCGCCCTCGCCGTCGCGGTCGGGCTCCTCGGGCACGCGGTACGCCGGCTCGGCGGCGTCACCGGGGACGTGCTCGGCGCCACCGTGGAGATCGTCACCACGCTGGTCTACCTGGGACTGGTGCTGTCCGGCTGAGCGCGGCACGCCCGGCCAGGTAGCGTTCTTGAACGACAGCACCGGCGCGGTCGATGGGGGACGGCATGCTCATCACGGACGACTTCCTGCCCGTACCCGTGCCGGAGTCGCTCGACGCGACCTACCTGGTGCCCATCGCCGGGCTGCCCAAGGTCAGCCCGAAAACGGCGGTGAAGGCCCTCGAGGGACGGCTCGCCGAGCCGGTGTACGGCCTGGCGAAGCAGATGCTCGACAGCCCGCTGATGACCGTGGACACCCGGCCGATCCGCGAGTTCCCGGAGCTGCCGCCGGACCTGCTCACCGCGTTCGGCGCCACCGAGGCCCAGCTGGCCCGGCTGGCCGCCGCGACGCACCTGGTGGTGGTCCAGGCGGAGTACCGGCCGGGCTGGCCGCCCGCGCACGAGTGGGCGGCCCGCGCGGTGGCCGCCGCGGTGGCCGAGACCGTCGGCAGCGACGTGGTGGACGTCTTCGGCCTGCAGTTCCTCGACCCGGCGACGGCGCTGCGCTCGCTGCCGGACGCCGAGGGCCGGATCCGGCTGGTCGACTGGGTGCTGGTGCCCTACTCCTCGGACGCCGACGGGCTCTGGTTCACCACCAAGGGGCTGCGCCGGTTCGGGCTGCTGGAGCTGCAGGCCCAGGGGGTGCCGGACCACCTCACCCGGGCCTGGGGCGCGGTGATGACCGGCGCGGCCCGGCGGCTGCTGCGGGACTGGACCGACGGGCTGGCCGGCGAGGAGGTGCCGGCGTTCGTGCAACTCCCGGTGCTGGCCACGGTGACCGGCCACGACATCGCGGTGGCGTACGGCAATCCGGAGCAGCACGGGGCGACCGCGCCGGTACTGCTCCGGCTGGAGCTGGACCCGGCGACGGACCCGGACGCCGACTCGTTCCTCAGCCTGCGACCGCCGCCCGGCCACCCGGGCCCGGCCGGGCGGTACTTCGCCGCCGCCTGCGCCACGCTCTTCGCCGGCATCCAGCCGGACGTCCGGTACGCCCGCCCCGGCGACGCGATGAGCAGGGCGATCGCCACCGCGCGGGCCGGGCTCGGCGACATCCGGGCCCGCTTCCTGGCCGGTCAGCTCCCCGCCGAGACCCAGCTCGTGGTCAAGTACGGCCTCCCCGGCGACGAGGGCCCCGAGTTCGTCTGGGCCGGAGTGACCTCCTGGGACAGCCCGGAGCGGATCGTCGGGGTCAGCGCCAGCGACGCCGCCACCGACGCGACGGTGCGGATCGGCGCCCCGGTGGTGGTCGAGGCGACCGACGTCGTCGACTGGGCCCTGCTCGACGGCACCGGCGTCATCGAGGGCGGCTGGACCCAGGCCGTCCTCGACGCCGGCGAACGCCCCACCCCGGAGTAACCCGCCCCGGCCCTGCCCCGACTCGCCCTGTTGATCAAGAGGTTGCGTCAGGAATCACGGGCCGCGGGACGCAAACTTCTTGATCAACTCGCGGGGTCGGCGGGTGGGGGGTCGAGGGGGTGTGGGTGCGGGCGGCGCGGGCGAGGCCCCAGGTGTGCAGGGAGTCCAGGACGGGGATGAGGGTGCGGCCCTCGGCCGTCAGGTGGTACTCGACGTGCGGGGACTTCGGGTTGCCCAGGTCGTGGCGGGCGACCAGGCCGTCGGCCTCCAGCTCGCGCAGGCGCTGGACGAGCATCTTCTCGCTGACGTCCGGCATCCGGCGGCGCAGCTCGCCGTAGCGGTGCACGCCCTCCTTGAGGTGGGCGAGGATCACCGGCCGCCACTTCCCGCCGATCACGTCGACAGCCAGCTCCACGGCGCAGTGGTACCGCCGGGCCATCCCGCGCTCCCCTCGCCGACCCACTTACCGGAAAGTGCGTACTTGAGCACGCAGCGCGCCGGTGGTGGGCTGATCGACATGCTCGTCGAGTACATCAGGTACCGCATCCCGCCCGAGCGGCAGGCTGACTTCGTCCCGGCGTACGCGCGGGCGGCGAAGGCCCTCGACGCCGCGCCCGAGTGCGTCGGCTACGACCTGAGCCGGTGCGTGGACGACTCGTCCAGCCACATCCTCCGCATCGTCTGGACCTCGGCCGAGGCGCACCTGCGCGACTTCCGCACCGGCCCGAACTTTCCCGCCTTCTTCGCCGAGATCCGCCCCTACGTCAACCACATCGAAGAGATGCGCCATTACACCCCCACCGAGGTCACCTCCACCCGCTGAACCAGGTTGATCAAGAGGTTTGCGTCTCCGGAAGGCCGGGGATCAGGCGGTCGGCGGCTCGGTGCCGTGGGGGTGTGGCGTTTGTGGTTGCGGGTTTATGTCATACCGGGTGGTTACGGTGCTGGGCGTGGCGCACCGGGAGCGGTTGGGTGTGGTGCAGGCGTACCGGTTCGCGTTGGACCTGACGCCCCGACAGGAGCGGGCGGTGTTGGCTCACGCTGGGGCGGCGCGGGTGGCGCACAACTGGGCGCTGGCCCGGGTGAAGGCGGTGATGGATCAGCGGGCCGCCGAACGCACTTATGGCATCGACGAGGTGGACCTGACCCCGACGCAGGGCTGGTCGCTGCCCGCGCTGCGTAGAGCGTGGAATCAGGCGAAGTCCGATGTGGCGCCGTGGTGGGCCGAGTGTTCGAAGGAGGCGTTCAACACGGGCCTGGACGCCCTGGCCCGGGGGTTGAAGAACTGGTCGGACTCCCGCACCGGTAAGCGTGCCGGGCGGCGGGTGGGGTTCCCGCGTTTCAAGTCCCGGCGCCGCTCGACACCGTCGGTGCGGTTCACCACCGGGGCCATCCGCGTCGAGCCGGACCGTAGGCATGTGGTGTTGCCCCGGCTGGGCCGGTTGAAGCTGCACGAGTCCGCTCGTAAGCTCGCCCGCCGGCTGGAGGCGGGCACCGCCCGGATCGTGTCGGCGACGGTGCGCCGCGACGGTGGCCGCTGGTACGTGGCGTTCTGCGTCGACGTCGACCGCGCCGCACGCACTCCACACCAGCCACAACTGGTGGTCGGCGTAGACCTGGGCGTCAAGCATCTGGCGGTGCTGTCCACCGGTGAGCTGGAGCCCAACCCGCGCTACCTGGACGCCGCCGCCCGCCGGATGCGGCGGCTGGCCCGGCGCGTCTGTCGCCGGGTCGGCCCTGACCGGCGCACCGGCCGACGGGCGTCGAAGCGGTGGGAACGGGCGCGCGCCCGGCTCGGCCGGGCGCATGCCCGGGTCGCTCATCTGCGCCGTGACGGTCTGCACAAGCTGACCACCCGGCTCGCCCGCGAGTACGGCACCATCGTGGTGGAAGACCTCAACGTGGCGGGGATGCTCGCCAACCGGCGGCTGGCGCGGCGTATCGCTGATGCCGGGTTCGCCGAGCTGCGGCGGCACCTGGCCTACAAGGCGGGGTGGAATGGCGGGCGGCTGGTGGTGGCCGACCGGTGGTATCCATCCTCGAAGACCTGCTCGGGCTGCGGCGCGGTGAAAACCAAACTCGCCCTGTCCGAGCGCACCTACACCTGCACCACGTGCGGCCTCGTCCTGGACCGGGACGTCAACGCCGCACGGAACCTGGCCGCGCTGGCGGCCGCCGTCGCCGGGAGTGGCTCGGAGACGCGAAACGGACGTGGAGCCGACCGTAAGACCCCGCTCGCGGGGCTGGTGGCCGTGAAACGTCAACCCGGCACCGCCAAAGCGGGTAACACCGGGACCGTCCCACCGCAAGGTAGGACATCCGATCATGAGCTCACCTACGCATCATGAAAGGAAACGGTTACTTGACCGAGGGGGTGACGAAGGGGGGGCGGGTGACGGTCATCTGGGCGCGGCGGCCGCGGATGTCGACCTCGACGAGGTCGCCGTCGGCCAGCTTCGGGTCGGTGTCCAGCAGGGCCAGGGCGATGCCCTGCTTGCGGGTCGGGGAGAAGGTGCCGCTGGTGATGGTGCCGACCCGGGTGTCACCGGCGTAGACCGCCATGCCGGGGCGCGGGATGGCCCGGTCGACCGCCACCAGGCCGCGCAGCGTACGGCGGGGGCCGGCGGCCTTCTCGGCGAGCAGCACGTCCCGGCCCCAGAAGGCCGGCTTGTCCCAGCCGACCGCCCAGCCGGAGCGGCCCTGCACCGGGGTGATCTCCAGCGACAGGTCCTGCCCGTGCAGCGGGTAACCCATCTCGGTGCGCAGGGTGTCCCGGGCGGCCAGGCCGCAGGCCCGCAGCTCGTACGCCGCCCCGGCGGCGAAGAGCGCGTCCCAGACGGCGACCGCGTGCTCCGCCGGCACGACCAGCTCGTAGCCCAGCTCGCCGGTGTAGCCGGTGCGGCACACCGTCAGCCCCACCCCGTCCAGGGTGGCGGTGGAGAAGCTCATGTAGCCGTGCTCGGTGGGCAGCCCCAGCGCGCCGAGCAGCTCCGCCGAGCGCGGCCCCTGCACCGCCAGCACCGCGTACGCCTCGTGCTCGTCGCTGACCTCGATCCCGGTCGGCGCGGCCGCGCGCAGCCGGCGGACCAC
The DNA here is from genome assembly GCF_004217615.1 of Micromonospora kangleipakensis. NCBI lineage: Bacteria > Bacillati > Actinomycetota > Actinomycetes > Micromonosporales > Micromonosporaceae > Micromonospora > Micromonospora kangleipakensis. The sequence continues at coordinate 6,299,987 of NZ_SHLD01000001.1, forward strand.
CTCGGCGGTGTTCGCCGCGTTCGGGATCAGGAAGACGTGGTCGTCGGCGTGCAGGTAGGCGATGATGTCGTCCACCACGCCGCCGGTGGCGTCGTCGCAGCAGAGCGTGTACTGCGCCTGGCCGGGGCCGATCCGGCCGAGGTCGTTGCTGAGGCAGGCGTTGACGAAGTCCGCGGCGCCCGGCCCGGTGATCCGCGCCTTACCCAGGTGCGAGACGTCGAAGACGCCCACGCCGGTACGGACCGCCGTGTGCTCCTTGAGCACGCCGCCACCGGCGTACTCCAGCGGCATCTCCCAGCCCCCGAACGGGGCGAACTTGGCACCGAGAGCGGTGTGCCGCTCGTGCAGCGGGGAACGGCGCAGCCGGGTCGCGGCGGCGTCGGAGGTCACGTCGGTCATGGGTGGCAACTTACCGGGGCCTGAACGGCTCGTTAGCATCGGCGGGACCCGTCAGGACGATCGGCGGGACGCACCCGACGTCCGGCGGGTAGGTTGCCGCCGGAGACCTTCATCGCCGGTACGCGACCCCGCGACCGGCCCGGCCCGCCCGGAGTAGCTTCAGTGACATCGCCCAGCACCACCCTGAGCCTGGTCGACACCGACCCCGCCGAACTCGCCGTCGACGCCATCGTGATCGGCGTGCACAGCCAGACCGGAGGGCAGGACGCCACCAGCGGACCCGCCGGCAACCTGCTGCTGGCCAGCGGCGCGGAGAGCATCGCCGCCGCGTTCGACGGCAAGCTGACCGAGACGCTGGCGCTGCTCGGCGCTACCGGCGGCCCCGGCGAGGTGATCAAGCTGGCCACGCTGGGCACCGTCACCGCCCCGCTGGTCGCCGCCGTCGGCCTCGGCCCGGAGCCGACCGGCGCCGCCCCGGCCCCGGAGACCCTGCGCCGGGCCGCCGGCGCGGCGGTGCGGGCCCTCGCCGGCGCGCCCCGGGTGGCGCTGACGCTGCCGCTGCCGGACGACGCCGACGCCCCGGCCGCGCTGCGCGCGGTCGCCGAGGGCGCGCTGCTCGGCGGGTACCGGTTCGCCGGCTACAAGACCAAGCCGCAGCCGGCCCGGCGGGAGCCGGTGACCGAGGTGCTGGTCGCGGTGCCGGACGCCGGCGACGCGACCGCCCAGGCGGAGATCACCCGGGCGCAGACGGTGGCCGACGCGGTCCGGCTCAGCCGCGACTGGGTGAACACCGCCCCGAACGAGCTGCGCCCGCCGTCGTTCGCCGACGCGGTGGCGAGCGCCGCCCGGGACGCCGGCCTCGGCGTCGAGGTGCTGGACGAGGCGGCCCTGAAGGCCGGCGGGTACGGCGGCATCCTCGCGGTCGGGCAGGGCTCGGAGGCCCCGCCGCGGCTGGTCAAGCTGACCTACACCCCGGCGGGCGGTGGCTCCGGCAAGCGGGTGGCGCTGGTCGGCAAGGGCATCACCTTCGACACCGGCGGCATCTCGATCAAGCCGGCGCAGGGCATGTGGGAGATGAAGTCCGACATGGCCGGCGCGGCGGCGGTCGGCGCGGCCATGCTGGCGATCGCGGCGCTCAAGCCCTCCGTGGCGGTGACCGGGTACCTGCCGATGGCGGAGAACATGCCGTCGGGCACGTCGTACCGGCCGGGCGACGTGATCACCATGTACAGCGGCAAGAAGGTCGAGGTGCTCAACACCGACGCCGAGGGCCGGATGATCCTCGCCGACGGCATCGCGCGGGCCTGCGAGGACGGCGCGGACTACCTCTTCGAGACCTCCACCCTCACCGGCGGCCAGGTCATCGCGCTGGGCAAGAAGATCGCCGGCGTGATGGGCACCCCGGAGCTCTGCGAGCGGGTGAAGGCCGCCGGCGAGGCGACCGGCGAGCCGGCCTGGCCGATGCCGCTGCCGGACGACGTCCGCAAGGGCATGGACTCCGACGTCGCGGACATCTCGCAGGTCAACGCCGGGATGGACCGGGCGGGTCACATGCTCCAGGGCGGCGTCTTCCTGCGCGAGTTCGTCACCGACGAGGTCGCCTGGGCGCACATCGACATCGCCGGGCCGGGCTACCACTCGGGCGAGGCCACCGGCTACTGGACCAAGGGCGGCACCGGCGTCCCGGTCCGCACCCTGGTGCACCTGGTCGAGGACGTCGCCGCCAACGGCTGACGGGTACCGGACAGCACGACGGGGCGCCCCCTGCGCGGGGGCGCCCCGTCCGCGTTCCCGGCCTCAGAACAGCTCGGGGCGGCGCTTGCGGCGTTCGTTGTAGTCGCGCATCCGTTGCGGGTAGCCCATCAGGCGGACGTCGTAGATCGGGATGGCCAGCCGGTGGGCGAAGCGGCGCGCGCCCTCCGGGCCGTCGATCCGCCGCCGGGTCCATTCGCCGTCGTCGGCGATCAGCATGACCGTGGTCTCGGTGACCGTCGTCCGCGGCTCGATGTACGCCTCGACCCCCCGCCGGGTCCGGGCGAAGTTTTCCAGATGGTCCAGGTCGGCGCGGTCGGCAACCCGGTCCCGGCTCGCCACGCTCGTCCGCTTCCGTCGACGGAACAACCCCACCGGACCCTCTCCTCCCCCGTGCACCATCGAAGACGGTGCCAAGAGTACGTGTCCACGACGTGTCGTTGGGCACCTCACTACGCGCCCTCGCGCTCGGAGTGACAAGATGACCGAGGTGGGGTCTGTCCGTGTCACCCCGCCATGACCCCCCGATGCAGCGACGCGACCTGGGAGTTGGACGTGAGCGAGCCGAACGAAGCGACCTTCGACATCGTCATTCTCGGAGGTGGCAGCGGCGGCTACGCGGCGGCGCTGCGTGCCGCCCAGCTGGACCTCTCCGTCGCGCTGATCGAGAAGGGCAAGCTCGGCGGGACCTGCCTGCACAACGGCTGCATTCCGACCAAGGCGCTGCTGCACGCGGCCGAGATCGCCGACCAGACCCGTGAGTCGGAGCAGTTCGGCGTCAAGGCCGAGCTGGTCGGCATCGACATGGCGGCGGTCAACTCGTACAAGGACGGCGTGATCTCCCGGCTGTACAAGGGCCTGCAGGGCCTGGTCGGCGGCGCCAAGAACATCACCTTGGTGGCGGGCGCCGGCAAGCTGGTCGGCAGGAACGTCGTCGAGGTGGACGGCAAGCGCTACACCGGCCGCAACGTCATCCTGGCCTCCGGCTCGTACGCGAAGAGCCTGCCCGGCCTGGAGATCGACGGCGAGCGGATCATCACCAGCGACCACGCGCTGACCCTGGACCGGGTCCCCTCGTCGGTGATCGTGCTCGGCGGCGGCGTGATCGGCGTCGAGTTCGCCAGCGTCTGGAAGTCCTTCGGCGTGGACGTGACCATCGTCGAGGCGCTGCCCCGCCTGGTCGCCGCCGAGGACGAGGAGTCGTCGAAGGCGCTGGAGCGGGCGTTCCGCAAGCGGAAGATCAACTTCAAGGTCGGCAAGCCGTTCGAGAAGGTCGAGAAGACCGAGAGCGGCGTCAAGCTGACCATTCAGGGCGGCGAGACCGTCGAGGCCGAGCTGCTGCTGGTGGCCGTCGGTCGCGGCCCGAACACCGCCAACCTCGGGTACGAGGAGCAGGGCGTCAAGATGGACCGCGGCTACGTGCTGACCGACGAGCGGCTGCGCACCAGCGTGCCGAACGTGTACGCGGTCGGCGACATCGTGCCCGGCCTGCAGCTCGCCCACCGCGGCTTCCAGCAGGGCATCTTCGTCGCCGAGGAGATCGCCGGCCAGAACCCGGCCGTGATCGACGAGGCCGGCATCCCGCGGGTCACCTACTCCGACCCGGAGCTGGCGTCGGTCGGCCTGACCGAGGCGAAGGCCAAGGAGCAGTACGGCGACAAGGTCAAGACCTACAACTACAACCTCGGTGGCAACGGCAAGAGCCAGATCCTCAAGACGGCTGGCTTCGTGAAGCTGGTCCGGATCGAGGACGGTCCGGTGGTCGGCGTGCACATGGTCGGCGCCCGGGTCGGCGAGCTGGTCGGGGAGGCGCAGCTCATCTACAACTGGGAGGCGTACCCGGCCGAGGTCGCGCAGCTCGTGCACGCCCACCCCACGCAGACCGAGGCCCTGGGCGAGGCGCACCTGGCCCTCGCCGGCAAGCCGCTGCACGCGCACGCCTGATCACGACAACCGCGGCGTCCGGCGACGGGCGATGATCCCACCAGGGGAATGAAGGAGTCTGGAGAACATGCCGGTATCGGTCACCATGCCCCGGCTCGGCGAGAGCGTCACCGAGGGCACCGTCACGCGCTGGCTCAAGCAGGAGGGCGACACCGTCGAGGTCGACGAGCCGCTCCTCGAGGTCTCGACCGACAAGGTCGACACCGAGATCCCGTCGCCCGCGGCGGGGGTGCTGAGCCGCATCGTGGTCGGTGAGGACGAGACCGCCGAGGTCGGCAGCGAGCTGGCCGTCATCGCGGGCGAGGGCGAGGCGGCCGGCGCGGCCGCCCCGGAGCCGCAGGAGGCCCCGGCCGCGGAGGCCGCCGCGGAGCCGCAGGTTGAGGCGGAACAGCCGGCCGTCGAGGAGCCGGCGGCCCAGGCCGCCCCGGCGCCGTCGGGCGAGGGCACCCCGGTGAAGATGCCGGCCCTGGGTGAGAGCGTCACCGAGGGTACGGTCACCCGCTGGCTCAAGCAGGTCGGCGAGACCGTCGAGGTGGACGAGCCGCTGCTGGAGGTCTCCACCGACAAGGTCGACACCGAGATCCCCTCGCCGGTCGCCGGCACCGTGCTGGAGATCAAGGTCGCCGAGGACGAGACCGCCGAGGTCGGCGCCGACCTGGCGATCATCGGCGCGGCCGGCGCCGCGCCGGCCAAGCCGAAGGCGGAGCCCAAGCCGGAGCCGAAGGCCGAGGCGAAGCCCGAGCCGAAGCCGGAGCCGAAGGCCGAGGCCGCCCCGGAGCCGAAGGTCGAGGAGCCGACCCCGGGCATGTCGTACAACCAGCCGGCGGCCGAGGCGGAGACCGCCGCGCAGCCGGTGCAGGCCGAGCAGGCGGCCCAGCCGGCCGCGCCGACCCCGACCCCGCAGCGCCCCTCCGCCCCGGCGCAGGGCGCCGGCGAGGAGGCGGCCGGCTACGTGACCCCGCTGGTGCGCAAGCTCGCCAGCGAGCACGGCGTGGACCTCTCCTCGGTCAACGGCACCGGCGTCGGCGGGCGGATCCGCAAGCAGGACGTGCTGGAGGCGGCCGAGAAGGCCAAGGCGGCCAAGGCCGCGCCGGCCGCGCAGCCGGCCGCCGCTGCCGCTCCGGCGGCCCCGGCCAAGCCGGCCGCCAAGCCGCAGCCGAGCAGCAAGCGGGGCACCACCGAGAAGCTGACCCGGATCCGCGGGGCCATCGCCAAGCGGATGCAGGAGTCGCTGCACGAGATGGCGCAGCTCACCACGGTGATCGAGGTGGACGTCACCAAGATCGCCAAGCTGCGGGCGCAGGCGAAGGACTCCTTCCAGCAGCGGCACGGGGTGAAGCTGTCCTTCCTGCCGTTCTTCGCCCTCGCCACCGTCGAGGCGCTGCAGACGCATCCGATCGTCAACGCCCGGATGGACCTGGCGGCGGGGACGATCACCTACCCGGACTCGGAGCACCTCGGCATCGCCGTGGACACCGAGCGGGGGCTCCTGGTGCCGGTCATCCACAACGCCGGCGACCTCAACCTGGGCGGCATCGCCAAGCGGGTCGCCGATCTGGCCGAGCGCACCCGGACCAACAAGATCAGCCCGGACGAGATCGCCGGGGCGACCTTCACGCTGACCAACACCGGCAGCCGGGGCGCCCTCTTCGACACCCCGATCGTGCCGTCACCGCAGTCGGCGATGCTCGGCACGGGTGCCGTGGTGAAGCGTCCGGTCGTGGTCAACGACCCGGAGCTGGGCGAGGTCATCGCGGTCCGGCAGATGGTCTACCTGGCCCTGTCCTACGACCACCGGCTGATCGACGGCGCGGACGCCGCCCGCTTCCTGGTCGCGGTCAAGGAGCGGCTGGAGGCCGGCAACTTCGAGGCCGAGCTGGGCCTGTAACACCCGCGCGAAAGAGGGCGCCCCGGTCATCTCGACCGGGGCGCCCTTTCGCCGTTTCCGGGCCGGTCAGCCGCGCAGGTGCTCCTCGGAGACCTGCCAGAGCCGCTCGGCGGCCTCCGGGTCCCGGGCGTACGGGGCGTACCCGGTGCGGGTGCCGGGCTGGTTCGGCCCGGCCTCCTGGACGTCCTCGAAGTACCGCCCGCCGACGCCGTCGAGCAGCGGGGACGCGGCGACCAGCACCGAGGTCGCGGCGCCCTGTTCGGTGTTCTTCCAACTGGGCGTCGTCCCGCCCCCGCTCTCGGCGCGCAGCCGGGCGAGGTCCTCCTCGCTGACGTAGCGCTGGAGGTTGGTCCGGATCGCGCCCGGCATCAGGGCGTTGCTGAGGATGCCGTCGTCCGCCCAGCGCCGGCTGACCTCGACGGCGAAGAGCACGTTCGCCGTCTTGGACTGCCCGTACGCCGCCCAGGGCTCGTACGGCCGCTGTTGGAAGTGGATGTCCTCGAACATCACGGGTGAGCGCAGGTGCGCCGACGAGCTGACCGAGACGATCCGGGCCCCGTCGGCCGCCGCGAGGGCCGGGCGCAGCCCGGTGGCCAGGGCGAAGTGGCCCAGGTGGTTGGTGGCGAACTGCATCTCCCAGCCCTGCGGGGTGCGCATCTCGGGCGAGGCCATGATGCCGGCGTTGTTGACCAGCATGTGCAGTGGCCCGTCCCAGGTCCGGACGAAGGCGGCCACCGAGGCCAGGTCGGCGAGGTCCAGCGGGGCCACCAGGATCCGGTCGTTGCCGGTGGTGCCGGTGATGTCGGTGGCGGCCTGCTGACCGGCGTCGACGTTGCGTACGGCGAGCGTGACGTCGGCCCCGGCGGCGGCGAGCGCGCGGGCGGTCTCCACGCCGATCCCGGACGCGCCGCCGGTGACGACGGCCCGGCGCCCGGTGAGGTCGATGCCGCGCACCACCTCAATGGCGGTGGTCTCCCGGGAGTACGGCGTGCTGACGGGTGTGCTGGTGGTCATGATCCATCCTTGTCGGTGGCGACGCGGACGCCCGGTCCGGCCGCTACGATGAGAATCGGAGGATCCTCCGTTACGTCTCGAGACTAACCGGAGGCTTCTCCGCTTGCCAACCCGACCGCGCCTCGGCCGGTCGCCCGGAGGAGGAGACGTGCCCGACACCAGCCCCCGACCGCTGCGCGCCGACGCGCTGCGCAACCGGCAGCGGCTGCTGGACGCCGCGGTACGCGCGTTTTCCCACGCCGGGCCGGAGGTAACACTCGACTCGATCGCCCGGGAGGCCGGGGTCGGCATCGGCACCCTCTACCGGCATTTCCCCACTCGGGAGGCCCTGGTCGAGGCGGCCTACCGCAACGAGCTGGCCAAGCTCTGCGACGCCGCGCCGGAGCTGCTGGCCAGCCTGCCGCCGGACCAGGCGGTACGCGCCTGGATGGACCGTTTCATCGACTATCTCTCCACGAAGCGGGGCATGGCGGACGCCCTGAGGCTGGTCATCGCCTCCGGCGCCAACCCGTACGCGCAGAGCCGGGACCGGCTGATCGCCGCGCTCGGCCTGCTGCTGGAGGCGGGCGGCGCGGCGGGCACCGTCCGGGCCGACGTCGCGCCCACTGATGTGCTGGCCGGCCTCAGCGGGGTCTCCCTGGTCGCCGGCGAGCCCGACCAGCGCGAGCAGGCCGGCCGCCTGCTCGACCTGCTGATGGACGGCCTGCGGCGCCACGCCACCGGCTGAGCGGTTTCAAGCCGGAGCCGTCCGGGCGCTGGGAGACTCGACCAGTGAGCGGCAAACGGCGGCGCGGAGGGTTGGGGCCGGCCGTCGCCATCGCCCCCGGCGCGCGGGTGGACCGCTTCGAGGTCTTCTTCGACCTGGTCTTCGTCTTCTCGTTCTTCATCATCACCCGGGCCACCGCCCTGGACATCAACGGCACCAACCTGCTGCACGCCCTGCTGGTCCTCGCCGTGCTCTGGTGGTCGTGGGTGGTGCACAGCCTGGTCGCCACCCGGGTCCGGCTGGGCGAAGGCTTCGTTCCGGTGCTGATGGTGGCCGGGATGGCCGCGCTCTTCACCTTCGCGCTGGCGCTGCCGCAGGCCTTCCGGGACCCCGGGGAGAACGCGGCCGGGCCGATGGTGGCGGCGGGCAGCTACGTGGTCATCCGCGCCGTGCACCTGGCCCTCTACCTGCACGTCGTGCGGGACAGCCCGAACGAGCGCCGGCAGTTGCGCCGCTTCGCCCCGGAGCTGGTGCTGAGCACCTTCCTGCTGCTCCTCGCCGCCCTGATCCCGGCGCAGATCCAGGAACCGGGCCGGGCCGCCCTGGTCCGCGACGGGCTCTGGGCGACGGTGGTGCTGCTGCAGTACTCCACCGGGCTCATCGCGGGCACCTGGGGCTGGAACGTCACGTCCGCCGAGCACTGGACCGAGCGGTACGACCTCATCCTGATCATCGCCCTGGGCGAGTCGGTCATCTCGGTCGGCGTCGGCAGCAACCTGCTCGGTCAGCCGCCGACCTGGCCGGCCGTCGCCGCCGCCGTCCTCGGCATCGTCTTCACCGCCGCCCTGTGGTGGGTGCACTACGACTGGGTGGGGCCGGCCGCCCGGATCGCCCTCCACGCCGCCGAGGGACGCCCCCGGGTGGCGATGGCCCGGGACGCGTACGCCTACTTCTACCTGCCGATGATCGCCGGGATCATCCTGTTCGCCCTGGGCGCCGAGCGGATCGTGCACGAGATCGCCGATCCGCACGTTCCGCTGGAACAACGCGCGGACGGTCCCGGCGTGGCGCTGCTCTTCGGTGGGGTGATCTGCTATCTCTGCGGCAACATGCTGTTCCAGCTCCGCACCCTGCACACGGTCACCTGGCTCCGGGTGGGCACGGTGCTGCTGCTCGGGGCGTGCATTCCGGTCGGCCAACGCCTGCCGGGGCTGGCCGCCCTCACCCTGCTGACCGTCATCTGCGTCGGGCTGGTGGCGCTGGAGGTGCTGACCATGGGCGAGAGCCGGGACGCGCTGCACGCGGTCGTCGCCCAGGAACGGACCACCCACGAGGCGCGCGAGGCGGCCTTTCGGGCCCGCTGGCACGAGCGGGAGTCCGACGAGCCTTCGACGTGACCCGGAGCCGCCCGCCATGGCCACCATGGCGGTGGTGCGGGCGCGGCGGGGGGCAGCCGGCCCGGGGCGGGACGCGTAAACTCGCCGCCAGCGTCGCGGTGCGCCCGGCACGAAGACCGCCGTGGGCATGGAGGCGCGGGACAGCAGGGGACCATGTGCACCCATCCCACGAGCCGAACGGGCGGCTGACCGCCCTCGGCAACCAGTTGATCGAGATCCACCTCTGGCTCCGCGAGGAGCTGGCCCGGCTCCGGACGAGCCTCGACTCCCCCGGCGCCGACCTCCGGTCGTCCCCGGACCTGCGCGCCCACTGCCTGGGCTTCTGCGCCGCACTCACCCGCCACCACGGCGGCGAGGACGGCGGCGCGTTCCGGGTCCTCGCCGAACGGGAGCCGGCGCTGCGCCCGGTCCTCGCCGAGCTGGCGGAGGACCACCAGGTGGTGGCGGGCATCCTGCGCCGGATCGAGGAGCTGACGGCCGACCCGACCGCCGGCCGGGAGGTCCGCGCCGAGCTGGACGGCCTCGCCGCGCTGCTGGAGTCGCACTTCAGCTACGAGGAGAAGAAACTGGTCGCCGCGCTCAACGCGGTGAACCGGGAGGCGGGCGACACCGTGGAACTGCTCGGCGTCCCGCTGCCCGACGAGGGGGCGCCGACCATGGATCCGAGGGGGACGGGGAGACGATGACCACCGACACGATCACCGCCGCGGCGGCGGGCACCTGGCGCCTGGGCGACCTGACGGTCAACCGGATCGGCTTCGGCGCGATGCGGCTGACCAGCAGGGCCGACGGCGGCCCGAGCGACCGGGACCGGGCGATCGCCGTCCTGCGCCGGGCGGTCGAGCTGGGCGTCAACCACATCGACACGGCGGCGTTCTACTTCTCGCCGCTGCGGTCGGCCAACGAGCTGATCAACCGGGCGCTGGCGCCGTACCCGGACGATCTGGTGATCGTCACCAAGGTCGGGCCGGGCAGGGACCCGTCCGGCGAATGGCTGCCGATGGCCCGGCCGGACCAGCTCCGCGGCCAGGTCGAGGAGAATCTCCGTCAGCTCGGCCGCGACCACCTGGACGTGGTCAACCTCCGGGTGTACGGCCCGGAGCCCCTCGCCGAGCACTTCGGCGCGCTCGCCGAGCTGCGCGACGCCGGATTGATCCGCCACCTCGGCGTCTCCGCCATCCGCCCGCACCAGCTCGCCGAGGCGCAGGCCGTCGCGCCGGTGGTCTGCGTGCAGAACTCGTACGGCCTGGGCTACCGCGCCGGCAACGACCAGCTGCTCCGCGAGTGCGCGGCGGAGGGCATCGCGTTCGTGCCGTTCTTCTCGCTCGCCACCAGCGGGCGCGAGGCCGGGGCCAGCGGCGCCGAGCACGACGAGGTGCGGGCCGTCGCCCGGGAGCACGGGGTGACCCCGGCCCAGGTCCGGCTGGCCTGGACGCTGCACCGGGGCCCGAACGTGCTGGCCATCCCGGGCACCGGCGACCCGGAGCACCAGGCGCAGAACGTGGCGGCCGGCGCGCTGCGCCTCTCCCCCGACGACCTGGCCCGTCTGGAGGCCGTGCACCGGTCCGCCGGTTAGGCCTCGGCGTCGGGTGCCCGGCGGCCCCTCCCGGCCGTCGGGCGGCCCCGGCGGCCCGGGCAGGACGACTTCCGCCGCAGGACGCGGGCGGGCGCCCGGTGGGTCGCGGCTCGGGATTCGCCGGTCAGCAGAATCGGTGGGTCCGGGCTGGCCGCCGTGCCGTCAACGCCGGATGCTGGGCCGATGGTGATCTTCTCCGTCCAGGCCCGTCCCGCCGACGCGGCGAGCTGGCTCGACCTGGCTCGCCGGGCCGAGGCCGCCGGCTTCGACGCCCTGCTGGCCTCGGACCACCCCGGCCACGGCGCGTCGCCGTTCGTCTCGCTGGCCGCCGCGGCGGCGGTGACCTCCACGCTCGGCCTCGGCTCGTACGTCTCCAACGCCGGCGTCCGCGAGCCGATCCTGCTCGCCACCGACGTGGCCACCCTGGACGTGGTCTCCGGCGGCCGGGCCCGGCTCGGGCTCGGCGCGGGCCACACCCCCGCCGAGTGGCGGGCAGTCGGCCGCGAGCGGCCCGACGTCGCCGCCCGGGTACGCCGCTGCGTGGCCGTCGCGGAGGCCGTCCGGGACCTGCTGGCCGGCGCGGAGGTCACCGTGGACACCCCGGAACTGGTCGCCCACGCGGCCAAGCTGGGCGGGCTGCGGCCCGTCCAGGGCCGGGTCCCGCTGACCATGGGTACGGCGAACTCGACGCTGCTGCGCTGGGCCGGCGCGCACGCCGACGTGGTCGGCCTGACCGGCTTCGGCCGGACCCTCGCCGACGGGCACGCGCACGACGTGCGGTGGCGGGCCGACCAGATCGACGCGCAGCTCGCGCACGTGGCGGCCGGAGCCGCCGGCCGGGCCGAGCCGCCCGCGCTGGAGGCCCTGGTCCAGCAGGTGGCGGTGACCGACGACGCCGAGGCCGCCGCCGCGAAGACGGCCGCCGACACCGGCCTGACCGTCGCCGAGCTGCTGGCCACCCCGTTCGTCCTGATCGGTACGGCGGAGGAGATCGTCGCGGCGGTCGCGGCACACCGGCGCCGCTGGGGCATCACCCGCTTCGTGGTACGCGCCGACGCCGTCGACGCGCTGGCCCCGCTGCTCCCCCGCCTGGCGGCGCTGACCTGACCCGGCGCGCACCCGGTTGTGCCAGCGAGCGATATGACTGTCAGGCATATTTATCACTGACAGGCATATCGCTCTCAGGACTGGTGCTGCCCGTCCGGCCGCTCGGCGACGAACACCCCGACGCCGTGCACACCCTCGACAACGCCCTGCATCTGGAGCACGAGGATGGCCTGACGCACGACACCGGCTGACACACCGTGCTCATCCTTGAGCTGGGCCGTTGACGGCAGCTTGTCGCCGGGTGCGAGTTGTCCGGACGCAATCTGTTCGCGGATGTGATCCGCAAGCTGCGCCCACTTGGCTTTGGCGGGCATGTTGACTCCCTGGTCTGCACCGCCATTCGATCACAACACACTTTACGAGACAAGTAAGGACCAGTTCGTTGACTTTACTAGTCTTGTCTGACAAAGTTCGACCTGACCGGCTCCCTGGTCTGCAAACCCGGAGCTGGTCGCCCTGTGAAACCACCCGGCCGGCCACTCCCCCGGTAGTCGGCCGGGTGCCACCCCCTGCCCGTGACCTGGTGTCGGCGGGCCCGTGAGCAGGCCCGGGGCGGGTGCCGGGCTCCGGCAGCACATTGCCGACCCCGCCCGTCTCGGCGCCGCCCGACGAGAGAGGCGGAGCAGCGTGCAGCCTGTGGTCGACCAACCGGTGGACGCGGTGGAGAAGGTGCTCGGCGAGTTGCCGGTGCCGTGGTTCGTCACGGCGGAGGACGTCCGGCTCGCCGTCCGGGCGGTGGTGGTGCACGCCCCAGAAGCCTGGCCGACCGGTCCGCTGTGCCGCAGCGACCGGACCCCGTACCCCTGCCTGCTGCACCGTTGGGGGCGGCGGGTGCTGCGGTCGCGCGGCCTTCCCGACGAGGTGGTTGACGAGCTGGTGGCGCGCGGCGACCAGCAGGCGCGCGTACCGGATCGGCGGCGATGATGTGGCCGCGACGGAACGCGAAGCCGGTGCCGCTCGCGCCCCGCCACCGGCGGACCTGGCGGGGCGGGCGGCGCTGGTGCTCGTGCGGCCTGCGCTGGGCCGCCTGCCCCGACCGGCATGCCCCGGTACCGACCGAGCCGCCCGCCCCGCCGGCGAACACCCGCTCGTGGGACGAGGCGACCCGGGCGAACCCGCAGGTCGGCCGGGTCGGCCGGCTCACCCCGGCGCAGACCTGGCGGGCCAACGGCGGCCGCTGGTGAGCGGGCCGCCGCACGTGGCGCTGCGCCCGCTCTGGCTCTGCCGGGCCTGCGCCGCCCCCTGGCCGTGCGCGACCGCCCGCCTCACGCTGCTCCGGGAGTACGCCGACGACCGGGTGACGCTGCTGGTCTACCTGGGCGGGATGCTGCACGACGCGGCCGGCCAGCTACCCAGGCTGAGCCCGCACGACGGCCCGGAGCCGGGACAGCTCTTCGACCGCTTCCTCGGCTGGGCGGTCCCTCGCCGGTCGCCGCGCGGGGCTGTCCACGACCCGGGACTCGCCTACGATCGCACAAATGATCGATGAACGGTTCGAGCTGCCGCCCACGGCGGACGAACGCACGCTGCTGGACACCTTCCTCGACTACCAGCGCCAGGCGCTGGTGCGGAAGTGCGCCGGGCTGACCGACGAGCAGCTTCGCCAGCGGGCGGTGCCGTCGTCCAACCTCTCCCTGCTCGGCCTGGTCCGGCACCTGGCCACGGTCGAGCGGTGGTACTTCCAGGCGGTGATCGACGGGAACTTCCCCGGCAGCCTGTTCACCCGCACCGACGATCGGGACGAGGACTTCAACGACGTCGACCACGCCACCGGCGAGGAAACCTTCGCGATCTGGCGGGCTGAGGTCGAGGCGTCCCGGCGGATCGCCGCCGACCGTCCGCTGGAGGCTGTCGGCCAATCCTTCGACGCCGGCCGGGAGCACTCACTGCGCTGGGTGCTCAACCACATGATCGACGAGTACGCCCGGCACCTCGGCCACGCCGACATCATCCGGGAGGCGATCGACGGCCAGACCGGCGAGTGAGGCGCTGATTCATCCACGTCATCAGCTTCATAGCGCACGAGCAGGCATCTTCTCGCCGGCGGTCGGCGGCGAAAGCGCGGCGGCCGGTTTCGGTGCAACGCATCCAAGCCGGGGTCGGTGGCCGAAGATATGGTCATGCGGATCCTCATGGCCGGTTCGTCCGGCTTCCTCGGCACCCGGCTGGTCGACCGGCTCACCTCGGACGGGCACCAGGTCACCCGACTGGTCCGACGGCCGGCGCGGACCCCCGACGAGCGGCAGTGGACCCCGTCCGCCGCGCAGCTCGACCCGGCGGTGGTCGCCGAGGCCGACGCGGTGGTCAACCTGGCCGGCGCCGGGGTCGGCGACAAGCGTTGGAGCGACGACTACAAGAAGCTGATCCGGTCCAGCCGGGTGGACACCACCACCACGCTGGCCATCACCATCGCCGGGCTGCCCGCCGCGGACCGGCCCTCGGTACTGCTCAACTCCTCCGCCATCGGCTGGTACGGCGACACCGGCGACCGGACGGTCGAGGAGGACGCCCCGGCGGGCGAGGGCTTCCTCGCCGACGTCTCCCGGGTCTGGGAGGCCGCCACCCGGCCGGCCGAGGACGCCGGGGTACGCGTGGTGCGGCTGCGCACCGGGCTGCCGCTGCACCGCGACGGCGGGATGCTCCAGCCGCAGCTGCGCCCGATCAAGCTGGGCCTCGGCGGGCGGCTGGGCAGCGGTCGGCAGTGGTGGTCCTGGATCTCGCTGCGCGACTGGCTGGACGCGGCGGCGTTCCTGCTGGACGGGGACTACATCGCCGGCCCGGTCAACGGGGTCGGCCCGGACCCGGCCACCAACGCCGACTTCACCCGGGAGCTGGCCCGCCAGCTGCACCGCCCGGCGATCATCCCGGTCCCCGCGCTGGCCCTGAAGGTGGCCCTCGGCGGCTTCGCCCAGGACATCCTCACCAGCACCCGCGTCCTCCCCGGCGTCCTCACCAAGGCCGGCTTCAAGTACCGCCACCCGGACCTCCGCTCCGCCCTGCACGCCGCGTTGACGGAGTGAGCGCACAGCCGGAATCAGCAGCCGATGACCCAGTAGCTGGGGCCGGTCTGCTTGAGGGTGCTGGTGTAGAAGGTGTTGTACAGGCCCATGTTCTGGTTGCTGCCGAGGGCGTAGGCGTAGCCGCCGGACTGGTAGGCGCGGCCGGCGGTCACGTGCGCGTAGTTGCTGGCGGTGACGCAGACCGGGGAGGCCGTCGGCGTCGGGGACGCCGTCGGGCTGGGGCTGGCGGTCGCGGTCGGGGTCGGCGTGACCCCGCCGTTCAGGCCGAAGAAGAGCGCGTCCCGGTACGTCGAGCAGATGGTGTCCAGGAAGTACGACGCGGCGGTGCCGCACTGGTCGGTCGCCGAGCCCGGGTCGACCGGGGTGCCGTGCCCCATCCCGGAGACCCGGTAGAGGCGGACCGCGTCGTTGCCGTACACCTCCAGGCTGGTGCCGGCGGGCAGCGAGGCCGTGCTGGTCGGGGTCTGCGAGACGCCGAGCACGTTGGTCCACTGGTCGCGCGACTCGGTGGCGTTCAGCGGCACGACGGTGGTGTCGGAGGTGCCGTGCCAGATGGCGACCCGGGGACGCCGGCCGGTGTAGCCGGAGTGCGCGTTGCGGACCAGGTCGCCCCAGGCCGCCGGGGTCTTGTCCACCCCGCTGTACTGGCAGGTGCTGGTCGACGCCGGCGGCGAGCAGCGGTAGGGCAGCCCGGCGATGACCGAGCCGGCGGCGAAGACGTCGGGGTAGGTGGCGAGCATGACCGAGGTCATCGCGCCGCCCGCGGAGAGTCCGCTGATGTGGATCCGGTTGCCGTCCAGGCCGTAGTTGGACTTCGCGTAGTCGACCATCTGCCTGATCGACAGCGCCTCGCCCTGGCCTCGGTTGATGTCCCCCTCGGTGAACCAGTTGAAGCAGCTCAGCGACTGGTTGGCCGACGACTGCTGGGGCACGATCAGGGCGAACTTCCACAGGTCGGCGTACTTCTGCCAGCCGGAGTTGGCGAAGTAGCCGGCGGCGTTCTGGGTGCAGCCGTGCAGCAGCACCACGGCCGGCGCGTTGGCCGGCAGGCCGTCCGGGCGGTAGGCGTACATGCTCAGGTTGCCGGGGTTGGAGCCGAAGCCGGTCACCTGGGTGAGGGTGGCGGCCTGGGCGGGGACGGCGGCGGCGAGCGCGGCGGCCGCGGCCAGCACGACCGCGGTGGCCGCCCCGGCGAGCCGGGTGCGGAGGGATGAGGAGCGGCGCACGGCGACCTCCTGGTGGCGGATTGTGAACTGAGTCACCCCCGAGTTGCCGAGACGTTACGTCGGTGTTTCACCTCGCCGACATGGCCGAGGCAACCACATTTGTCGATGCCGGGATATGGCCGGAGCAGACGTGGCGAAGTGAGGTTTCGTGTCTGACCGGTGGGTCCGGGTCAGGTTGGTAACGTCCGCTGCGTGCCGATCTCCCCGTCCCTGGCCACGGACCCGTCGCCCGGCTCCGTGCCCGTCACCCGGGACCGCCGCGCCGACCTGATCGTGGCGCTGGCCGCGCTGGCCCTGGCGTTCTGGGTGACCAGCGGCATGTGGCGCGACCCGAGCACCCGGGCGATCACCGTCAACTCCAGCGACCAGGCGCTCTTCGAGTGGCTGCTGGCCTTCGGCGGGCACTCGCTCACTCACGGGGAGAACCCGCTCTTCACCCACCTGATCAACGTCCCGGACGGGGTGAACCTCGCGGTCAACACCTCGATCACCGTGTACGCGTGGGTCTTCGCGCCGCTGACGTACCTGATCGGGCCGCCCGCGACCTTCCTGGTGATCCTCACCCTCAACCTGGCCGCCACCGCGCTGGCCTGGTACTGGCTGCTCAGCCGGCACCTGGTGCGCAGCCGGCTGGCCGCCGCGGTCGGCGGGCTCTTCATCGGCTACTGCCCGGCCATGGTGTCGCACGCCAACGCCCATCTGAACTGGACCGCCGGCTGGCTGGTGCCGCTGCTGATCTGGGGCGTGTTCGCGCTGCGCCGTCCCGGCAACGCGGTCCGCGGCGGGGTGCTGCTCGGTGTGCTGGTGGCGGTCGCCTTCTCGATCGCCGCCGAGGGGCTCTTCTTCACCGCCCTCGCGCTCGCCTCGTTCCTCGCCGTCTGGGCGGCGCAGCCGTCCCGCCGGGCCGAGGTGCGCGCCGCGCTGCCGCACTTCCTGCGCGGGCTCGGGGTCACCGCGCTGGTCGCCGGGGTGCTGCTGGCGTACCCGCTCTGGCTGCACTTCGCCGGGCCGCAGCGCTTCCACGGCACCGGCTTCGACCCGCTCATCCACGCCGAGGACATCGCCGCGTACGGGTCGTACCCGCGCCGGTCGCTGGCCGGGTGGGCCGGGCTGGGCACCTCGCTGGCGCCCAACCCGACCGAGGAGAACTCGTTCTTCGGCATCCCGCTGCTGCTGCTCGCCGTCGCCTGCTTCGTCCTGCTCCGGCGGCGCGCCGACCGGGCGTTCCGGGCCACCCTCTGGGCGCTGGCCGTCACCGCGATCGTCTTCGCGGTGCTCTCCTGGGGGCCGACGGCCAAGTGGAACGGCCGGCGCACCGACCAGCTGCTGCCGTTCGGGGTGCTGGACAACCTGCCGGTGGTCAACGCGGCGCTGCCCTCCCGGCTGGCGCTGGTCGTGGCGCCGGTGATCGGGCTGCTGCTGGCGTACACCGTCGACCGGCTGCGCGCCGCGCCGCCCCGGCACCGCTCCACCGAGCTGGCCTGGGCGATCGGCTTCGCCGCCGCGCTGCTGCCGCTGCTGCCCACCCCGCTGCTGACCAGCGTGCGCGAGCCGATCCCGGCGTTCATCACCGCCGGCACCTGGAAGCAGCACGTCTCCCCCGGCGGGGTGCTGACCCCGCTGCCGCTGACCGTCGACGTGACGCCGGACGGCCAGCGCTGGCAGGCGTACGCGCTGGCCCACCGGCAGGGTGAGTTCCGCATCCCGGCCGGCTTCTTCCTCGGCCCCGGCGGCCCGGACGGCCGCGGCCGGATCGGGCCGGTGCCGCGCACCTTCGACTCGCTGATGGACCAGGCCGGGCGGACCGGCCTCGTCCCGATCATCACCGACGGCAGCATCAGGGAGTCCCTGGCCGACCTGCGCTACTGGCACGTCGAGGTGGTGGTGCTGCCCGACCGGGTGCACGGCGCGAAGTACGACATCGACGAGGAGGCCCTCCGCCGCACCGCCACCGCCCTGCTGGGCCCCCCGCAGCGCGTCGACGACGTCTGGCTCTGGAAGGTCCCGCCGGCCTGACGCGACGAGGCTCACGCAGCCCGCCGGCGGTCGGCGGGGCTAGGGTGGACGGGTGAGCGTGACGACTTCCGGTGTGACCGCTGTTCGGGCCGGGCTCCTCGACTACCAGGCCGCCTGGGACGAGCAGCGCCGGCTGCACGAGGCCGTGGTGGCCGGCGAGCAGGGCGACACCGTACTGCTGCTGGAGCACCCCAGCGTCTACACCGCCGGCAAGCGGACCGAGCCGTGGGACCGCCCGATGGACGGCACCCCGGTGGTCGACGTGGACCGCGGCGGCAAGATCACCTGGCACGGGCCGGGGCAGCTCGTCGGCTACCCGATCGTCAAGCTGCCCGACCCGGTGGACGTGGTCGCCTACGTGCGCCGCACCGAGCAGCTGCTGATCGACGTCTGCGCCGAGTTCGGGCTGACCGCCGGCCGGGTCGAGGGGCGCAGCGGCGTCTGGGTGCCGGAGGACGACCGCGGCCCGGCCCGCAAGGTCGCCGCCATCGGCATCCGGGTGGCCCGCGGGGTCACCCAGCACGGCTTCTCGATCAACTGCGACTGCGACCTGTCGTACTACGACCGGATCGTCCCGTGCGGCATCCGGGACGCGGGCACCACCTCGCTCACCGCCGAGCTGGGCCGCCCGGTCACCGTCGCCGACGTGCTCCCGGTCGTCGAGCGCCACCTGCCCACCCTCGTCACGCTCGAAGGCTGACCGGGTGCGCATCGATCTGGTCACCCTCGTCGTCGCCGACTACGACTCGGCCATCGACTTCTTCACCGAGGTGCTCGGCTTCGAGCTGGTCGAGGACAAGCCGTCGCTGACCAACGACGGGCGGCCGAAGCGCTGGGTGGTGGTCCGCCCGCCGGGCGGCGGGACGGGGCTGCTGCTGGCCCGCGCCGACGGCGAGCGGCAGGAGGCGGCGGTCGGCGACCAGACGGCCGGCCGGGTCGGCTTCTTCCTCCGGGTCGACGACTTCGAGGCCACCTACCGTCGGATGCGGGAGGCGAACGTCGAGTTCGTGAAGCCCCCGCGCACCGAGCCGTACGGCCGAGTGGCGGTCTTCCGCGACCTCACCGGCAACCCCTGGGACCTCCTCGGCCCCGCCTGACGGCGCGGCGGCCCGCCCGGGTGCGGGCGGACCGCCGGCCGGGTCACGGCGTCAGCCGGTGCAGGTCGCGGGGGAAGGCGGTGACCTCGCGGACGTTGGCCGCGCCGGTGAGGCGGGCGACGAAGCGTTCCAGGCCGATGGCGAAGCCGCCGTGCGGCGGCATGCCGTGCCGGAAGGCGTCCACGTAGCCGGCGTACGGCTCGACCGGCTCGCCGCGCGCGGCGAGGGCGGCGAGGTAGTCGTCGTACCGGTGCAGCCGCTGCCCGCCGGTGACCAGCTCCAGGCCGCGGAAGAGCAGGTCGAACCCGTTGGAGTACGCCGGCCGAGCCGGGTCCGGGTGGGTGTAGAAGGGCCGCTTCGCCATCGGGTACCCGGTGACGAAGAGGAACTCGGAGCCGTGCTCCCGCCGGGCCCACTCCCCCAGCGCCCGCTCGTGGGCCGGGGCGAGGTCCGGCTCGTCGGCCGGCGCCCCGGCGATCTTCAGCGCCTCGGTGAAGTGCACGGCGGGGATCTCGGCCGGCACCTCCGGCGCCTCGATCCCCAGCGTGGCCAGCGCGCCGCCGGCCCGCTCGGTCACCGCGCCGAGCATCCCGGCGAGGGTGTGCCGGAGCACCCGCATCACGTCCCGATGGTCGGCGACGAAGCCCAGCTCGGCGTCGAGCGAGGTGTACTGGGCCAGGTGGCGGACGGTGTCGTGCGGCTCGGCCCGGAACACCGGCCCGACCTCGTAGACCCGCTCGAAGACGCCGACCATGAGCTGCTTGTAGAACTGCGGCGACTGGGCCAGGTACGCGGGCCGGCCGAACCAGTCCAGCGCGAAGACGTTCGCCCCGCTCTCGGTGGACGAGGCCACCACCTTCGGGGTGTGGATCTCGACGAAGTCGCGGGCGTCCAGGGCCGCCCGGAAGCCGGCCACCGCCGCCGCCGAGATCCGCAGCGCCGCCGACCTGGACGGGTGCCGCAGCGCGGTCGGGGCGTTGTCGAGCTGGGTGGGCAGGGTGGCGGTGAGCGCCGGCCGGTACAGGTCGAACGGGGGCGGCACGGCGGGCGGGCTGAGCGGTCGTACCGCCGGGTCGGTCAGCTCGACCCCGGCGGGCGCGGTGTCGTTCGCGACCACCGTGCCGGTGACCTCGACGACGGTTTCCTCGGTGAGCTGCTCGAGCTCGGCGCGGACGGCCGGGTCGGTGACGACCACCTGGGCCAGCCCGGCGGCGTCCCGGACGATCAGGAAGGCCACCGACTTGAGCAGCCGGCGGCGGTGCACCCAGCCGGCGATCCGCACGGTCTCGCCGACATGGGTGGTGAGCTGGGTGGAAAGGATGCGTTGCACGGTGGGCTGCTCCTCGGTCGATCGCAACGCCTTCGCCGCCCTCGGGCGGCGAAGCATCGCCTCAGCCCCGGGAGGTGTGGGCGAGCGGGAACCTCGCGGTGCCACCACACCTTCGCCCCCGCCTGGGCGGGAGCCTCGTTCGTCGCCTGATGACCGGGGCCAGCCGGGCGGGCTCTACTGGGCGCGCGGGCGCGCCGTTCTTCCCGCAGCTCGGGAGGGTCTTCGCGCCCCGGCGCCAGACCGCCTTCCAGCAACCGGCGGCTCTCTGCGCTGGCGGGTCGGTGCGTTACTCGGCTCCGTCACAGCTTTGCCGGGCAGGCTAGCACCGGACCGGGCGGGTGTGACGACGATTTTTCGGCCCTCGGTGTCCGGTGTCACAACATCTGCGGCGTGACGGCGGTCGCCCGACGTTCATCGACGGCCGCCGTCGGGCGTAGGCTCGTTTTTGTGACCATCGAGCACTCCGCGCCGACGACTGAGCAGGCTGCGCGCACCGCGACGGTCGCCCCCGAGGGGCGGCGCATGCTGCGGATCGAGGCGCGCAACGCCGAGACGCCGATCGAGCGCAAGCCGCCGTGGATCAAGGTCAAGGCCAAGATGGGGCCGGAGTACACCCAACTGCGCGGGCTGGTCTCGCGCGAGGGGCTGCACACCGTGTGCCAGGAGGCCGGCTGCCCCAACATCTACGAATGCTGGGAGGACCGGGAGGCCACCTTCCTCATCGGTGGCGACCAGTGCACCCGGCGCTGCGACTTCTGCCAGATCGACACCGGCAAGCCGGCCGAGTTCGACGCCGACGAGCCGCGCCGGGTCGCCGAGTCGGTCGCCGCGATGGGGCTGCGCTACGCCACCATCACCGGCGTCGCCCGCGACGACCTGCCCGACGGCGGCGCCTGGCTCTACGCCGAGACGGTCCGGCAGATCCACGCCCTGCAGTCCGGCTGCGGCGTGGAGCTGCTGATCCCCGACTTCAACGCGGTCCCCGAGCAGCTCGCCGAGGTGTTCAGCTCCCGTCCCGAGGTGCTGGCGCACAACGTCGAGACCGTGCCGCGGATCTTCAAGCGGATCCGGCCGGCGTTCCGCTACGAGCGGTCCCTCGACGTGATCCGGCAGGCCCGCGCCGACGGCCTGGTCACCAAGAGCAACCTGATCCTGGGCATGGGCGAGGAGCGGGAAGAGGTGTCGCAGGCGCTGCGCGACCTGCACGACGCCGGCTGCGAGCTGATCACCATCACGCAGTACCTGCGCCCGTCCCCCCGGCACCACCCGGTGACCCGCTGGGTCAAGCCGGAGGAGTTCGTCGAGCTGCGCGAGGAGGCCGAGGAGATCGGCTTCGCCGGCGTGATGAGCGGCCCGCTGGTCCGCTCGTCGTACCGGGCCGGGCGGCTCTACAAGCAGGCGCTGGAGGCCCGCGAGGGGGTCGTGGCCGCCGGCTGAGGCCGGGGAGATGCCGCGTCACCGGCCGTCCGCCCGTGCCCGGATGCCATGATCACAGGTATGACCGCCGGGGTACGCCAGGAGCCGCGTGGGGCAGTCCGCCCGCGTACGCCCCGGCGTCCCCGGCTGCCGGTGCTGCTCGCCCTGCTCGTCGGCGTCGCCGGGGTCGGCTACCGGCTCGCCCTGCTGCTGGCCGACGCGCCGCCGACCAACAGCGACGAGGCGACGATGGGGCTCGCCGCCCTGCACATCGCCCGCGGGCAGGACTTCCCGGTCTGGTTCTACGGGCAGGCGTACATGGGCACGCTGGAGGCGTACCTGGCCGCGCCGCTGCTCGCACTGACCGGGCCGTCGGTGCTCGCGCTGCGGCTGCCCACCCTCGCGCTCTACGCGCTCTTCCTCCTCCTCGTCTGGCGGCTGACCCGGCGGCTCGGCGGGGACCGCTGGTTCGCCCTGCTGGTCGTCGGCCTCCTCGCGCTCGGCTCCGACCGGATCGTCAAGAACCAGTTGATCGCCGGCGGCGGCTACCCCGAGCTGAACCCGGCCGGCGTCGCGCTGGCCCTGCTCACCCTGGACCTCTGCGCCGGCCGGCCGGGCGCCCGGCTGCCCCGGTGGGCGGCGTGGGGGCTGATCTCCGGGCTGATGCTCTGGGTCGATCCGCTGCTGCTGCCGTACATCGGCGGCACCGGCGCGGTGCTCGTGGCGTGGCGGCGGCGGGAGCTGGCCGGCCGGGCCGGCGTCGTGGCGCTGGCGGCGACCCTGCTCGGCGCGGCGCCGATGCTGCTCGACAGCCTCCGGCACGGGCGGAACCCCTTCGCCGCCGTTCTCTCGGCGAGCGGCGGGGACGCGGCGGCCGGCTGGGGCGAGCGGCTGCACGGCGGGCTCGTGCTGGGACCGCCGCTCGGCATGGGCTTCTGTTCGCCGGGCCACTGTGCCACCTGGCAGCTCTGGTGGGCCGTCGCGCTCCCCGTCCTGCTGCTGCTCGCCGGGCTCTCCGCCTGGCGCGCCCTCCACGCGCCCGCACCGGCCGCCACCTCGTCACCGCCCCACCCACTCCCGCCGTCGGCGTCGGCGTCGGCGTCGGCGTCGGCGTCGGCGTCGGCGTCGGCGTCGGCGCATCCTGCCGTCGGGCGGCGGGCCGCGGCGGCGGTGCGGCTGGCGCTGCTGGTGGGGGCGGTGGCGGTGCTCGGGGCGTACGTGGCGAGCAGTGCCGCCGGGCGGACCCCGGTGGAGAGCGCCCGCTACCTCTCCTGCCTGGCGATCGCCACCCCGGCCCTGCTCTGGCCACTCCGGGCCGCCACGCGGGCCGGCCGCCGGGCCGCCGCCCGGGGCACGGCGGCCGCCGTGCTGGCCGCCATGCTCGGCACGGCGGCATTCGCCACCGCCACCGCCACCGGGGCCGTACCGGCCACCCACGCCGAGGCCGACCGGCACCGCGCGCTGGTCGACACCCTCGACGGGCTGGGGGTACGGCACGCGCGGGCCGGCTACTGGACCTGCAACCGGCTCACCTTCGCCAGCGGCGAGGACGTGGTCTGCGCGGTGGTCGACGACGAACTGCGCCCCGGCTTCGACCGGTACCCCGCGTACCGGCGGGCGGTGGAGGCCGACCCCCGGGCGGCCTGGGTGGCGTCGGACGGCTCGCCACTGGCCGCCCGGCTCGACCAGCGGCTCGGCCCGGACCCCGGCGAGCTGGACGTGGTCACGGTCCAGGGCTGGCGGGTCTACCTCCCCCGCGGCTGACCGCCTGCGCGCGGCTGACCTGCCGCGCGGATGCCTTCACGCGCGGCTGGCCTCCCGGTGGCTGACCGCCGGCGCAAGGCGGGCGGCCGGGACGGGTGGCTACCGGGCGCGCGGTGGCGGGACGGTCACGGTGGGACGGTCCAGCAGGCCGAGGCGGTACGCCAGCGCGGCGGCCTCGACCCGGTTGGTGACGTCCAGCTTCGCGATGATCCGGGAGACGTGCACGCTGGCCGTCTTCGGCGAGATGAAGAGCCGCTCGGCGATCCGGCTGTTGCTGTGCCCCTCGGCGACCAGCCGCAGCACCTCCTGCTCCCGGCTGGTCAGCAGGTCGGGGCCGGGACGGCCACCGCCGCGCAGCCCGACCCGGCGGGCCAGGACGGCGGCCTGCTCGGCCAGCGGCGTCGCGCCGAGCCGGGCGGCGAGGTCGGCGGCCTCCGGCACCGCCGCGGCCACCGCGTCCCGCTCCCCGGCCGCGGCGGCCGCCTCGGCCAGCCCGAGCAGCGCCCGGCCCAGCGGGTACGGCTGCCCGGCCGCCCGCCACGCCTCGACCGCCGCCCGCCAGGCCGGCGGCGCCGCGTCGCCGGTCGCCAGGATCGCGGTGACCTGGGCGGCGTGCGCCCGCTCCGCCGGATAGCGGGCGGGCAGGGCGGCGGCCATCGTGGACACGTCGGCGGCGAGGTCGGCGTCCCCGGCCAGGGCGGCGGCGCGGGCAACGGCGCTGAGCACCGGCCACCCCTCCCGGGGCAGGTCGGGCAGGCGCTCGTCGGCCAGCGCGATACGCGCCGCCTTCACCGCCGCCAGCTTGTCGTCCGCGGCGAGCGCGGCCTCGACGCGCAGCTCGTGCAGCGGCAGCCGGTGGTTGGGCCAGAGGTACGGCCGGGCGAGGAAGGCGAGCGCGCGGCCGACCAGCTCGTCCGCGGCCGGGTGTGCCCGGGCCAGCCGCAGCCCGGCGCGGAGCTGGAGCCAGTGCAGGCCGGACACGCCGGGCGGGTCGATCCGGGCCGCCTCGGCGCAGGCCGCGTCGGCCTCGTCCCAGCGGCCCAGGGCGATCAGCGCCTCGGCCCGGTTCGACAGCAGGTACGCCCCGGTGGAGCGGCTGATCCCGACCCGGCGGGCCTCGCTCACTCCGGCGGCGGCGGCCTGCTCCGACTCGGAGTAGCAGCCCAGCTCGAAGAGCACGTCGGAGAGGTGGACCAGGGCGCTGACCAGGACGGCGGCGTTGCCGGTGGCCCGGGCCGCGGCCTCCGCCCGGCGCAGCTCGGCCAGTCCCAGGTCGGGGGCCTTGTCGGTGCGGCAGAGCAGGGCGATCCGGGTGGGCAGCAGCGCGACGTCCACGCCGATCCGCTCGGCCGCGGCCATCGCCTCGGCGGCCACCGAGGCGGCCTGCGCCGGATCGATCTTCGCCAGGTGGGCGGCGATGTCGGCGAGCAGTCCGACCCGCTCCGGGCCGTCCGGCACCCCGGCCGCCAGCCGGTGCGCCTCGCGCAGCTCGGCGGTGCCGTCGCTCTTGCCGAGCAGCGCCAGCAGCCGCCCCCGCCGGTCGAGCAGGCGGGCGGCGCGCAGCGGCTCGGCGGCGGTGTCCACCTCGGCCAGCGCGGCCCGGGTGAGGGTGACGGCGCGGCTGGAGTCGCCGGCGGTGGTGGCGGCGGACAGGGTCTCCTCGAGCACCCGGAGGTGGTCCATGCCGAGCCGGTCGGCGGCGTCGGGCACCAGCTCCCACAGCTCCAGCACCCGTTCCAGCAGCCGGCTCTGCTCCGCGTACGCGTACCGGTCGGCGGCGGCGCAAGCCGCGGCGCGGGCGGCGACCAGGGCGCGGGGGTGGTCGTGCGCGGCGTACCAGTGGTGGGCGATCTCGGCCGGGGCGCGACCGGCGGCCACCAGGTGCGGCTGCGCCTCGATCGCGGCGGCGTAGCGGGCGTGCAGCCGGGCGTGCTCGCCGGGGAGCAGCTCGTCGTGGACGGCCTCGCGGACCAGCGCGTGGCGGAACTCGTAGTCGCCGTCGGGGTCGGCCACCACGAGCTGGGCGGCCACCGCGGCGCGCAGCGCGTCCTCCAGCTCGGACTCGGGCAGCCCGGCGACCTCGGCGAGGAGCTGGTGGGCGAAGCGGGTGCCGCCGGCAGCGGCGATGCGCAGCACCCGCTGGGCCGGGTCGGGCAGCCGGTCGACCCGGGCGAGCAGCAGGTCACGCAGGGTCTCCGGCAGCGCGGCGCAGCCCACCGGGTCGCCCGCGGCGGCCAGCTCCTCGATGAAGAAGGGGTTGCCCTGGGTCCGGTCGTGCACGTCGTCGACGGCCCGGGGAGCGGGCTCGGCGCCGAGCAGGTCGGCCAGGATGGCGCCGGTGCCGTCCCGGTCGAGCCGGCCCAGCTCGACGCGTTCGACGCCGCGGGCGCGGTCCAGCTCGGCGAGGAAGGGCCGCAGCGGGTGGCCGCGGTGCAGCTCGTCGGTGCGGTAGGTGCAGATCAGCAGCAGCCGCGCGGTCCGGGCCGCCCGGACCAGGAAAGCGATCAGGTCCCGGGTGGACCGGTCGGCCCAGTGCAGGTCCTCGATCACCAGGACCAGAGGCTGCCCGGTGGCGAGCCGCTGGAAGAGGTCAGCGACCAGGTCGAAGAGGTAGCCGCGCGGGGTGTCCGAGACGGGCAGGCCGGTCGGCGCGGCGACCCCGGCCGGCACCCGGGCCAGCTCCGGCAGCAGCCGGGCGAACTCCGGCTCGTACCCGGAGAAGACGTCCGCGCCGTCGCGGCGCAGCACCTCCCGCAGCGCCGCGGCGAACGGCGCGAAGGGCAGGCCGGCCTCACCCAGCTCCAGGCACTGGCCGACCAGGACGCGTGCCCCGGCGGTGCTGGCCAGGCCGCCGAACTCCTCCAGCAGCCGGGTCTTGCCGACGCCGGCCTCGCCGCCGACCAGGACGGTGGTGGGTTCGCCGGCGCGGGCCCGGACGAGCGCGTCGCGCAGCGCCGCCAGCTCCGGCTGGCGGCCGACGAGGACGGTGCTGGCGGCGCGTGCGGTCACGACACCGAGCATGCCATGACCGCCGCCCGCGGCGGCCCCGCCGACCGGCCGGTCCCCGGGCCGTTCGCCGGTGCCGGCGGGCGCCGGGCCGGCCGGCGACCGGTCGACGGTGGAGGCCGGCCGGGGCGGCGGGCCGTCGGCGTTCGCCGGGCCCGGACCGGCCGCCCCCGTGGCGGCCGGTCGGGCGTTCCGGTCGACCGCCGCCGAGCCGCCCGGCCTCGTCGGGCCGGGGCCGGTGGGCGCCCCCGGCGCGGGGGCGCCCCCGCCGGCGGCCGGCGTCGGCAGCGCGGTGGCGGTCACCGGCGGGTGTCGACGGCGCGGGCGGTGTGGGTGCGCCGGCTCAGCCAGCCGCGCGGGTGGCGGCGGGGCAGCGCCCGGGCGAGCCGGTCCGCTGCCGCGTCGGCCTGCAGCTCGGAGGCGTGCGTACGGTGGATGGTGAGCAGGAAGTCTGCGTCGTTGCCGAACATCTCGGTTCCCCTGTCGTGCGGTGTCGTTTCGCTGTCGAGATTCACTTTCCGCGCGAAGGTGGCCCCGGGGCATGGGTCCGCCGCCTGATCTTCACCCCCTCCCCCTCCTTACCGAGGGGCCTCAGCGGCCGGGTGGCGACGTAAGGTACTCAGCCCGCCGGGCGGAGGGGCCGGCCGCGGATCAACGGGGCGGGCGCGGACCACTAGACTCTTCGGCATGGCAAAGCCCCAGGAGAAGGTCTCGTTCGGCCAGCGGCTGAAGCAGATCGGGATGGTGTTCCAGTTCACCGCCAAGCAGGACCGGTGGTTCGCGCCGCTGACCGCCGCGGCGGTGCTGATCCCGCTCGCGCTCACCGTGGTCGCGGTGATCCTCTGGGGCTGGATCTGGCTGCCGATCGGCATCCTGTTCATCCTGCTCGCCGTGCTGATCGTGCTGAACCTGCGGTCCAACAAGGCGATGATGAACGCCGCCGAGGGCCAGCCGGGCGCGGCGGCGCAGATCATGGAGAGCATGCGCGGCGACTGGCGGGTGACGCCGGCGGTCAGCTCCACCACCCAGATGGACATGGTGCACCTGGTGATCGGCCGCCCCGGCGTGATCCTGCTGGCGGAGGGAAACCCGCAGCGGGTGCGCGGCCTGCTGGGCCAGGAGAAGCGCCGGCTGGCCAAGGTGATCGGCTCCGCCCCGCTGCACGACTACGTGATCGGCCAGGGCGAGGGTGAGCTGCCGATCCGCAAGCTGCGGATGACCCTGATGCGGCTGCCCCGCTCGCTGGCCCCCAAGGACGTCAACGCCCTGGACAAGCGACTCAAGGCGCTCACCGCCCGCCCGCAAATGCCCAAGGGCGCGATCCCCAAGAACATGCGCCCCCCACGCGGCGCCTTCCGCCAGACCCGGGGCCGCTAACCCCCCGTCTTACGCGCGAAAGAGCCGGGCCCTGACGGGCCCGGCTCTTCTCGTCCCGCGCCCCCGCACCCTCTCCCCGTCGATCTTGCGGTTGGGGCCCGGACTCTGTCCCGTTTCGCGCCTTTGGTCCGGGCCGCAAGTGCAAGATCGCGGGGGTGAAGGGGGGTCAGGGGCGGGGGGCGGGGGTGATGACGGAGTTGGTGAGGCGGTCGTGGAGGCCGCGGCGGTGTTCGTCCATGATCAGGGCGGGGACGACCAGGGCGAGCAGGAGGCCGCGGAACAGGGCGCGGACCAGGCCGATCCGGCCGCCGTCGGACCAGGCGACGCAGCGGATCCGGGTGATGTACATCCCGGGGGTCTGGGCGAAGAGGCCGAGGAAGAAGCCGTACTCCAGGACGAGGACCAGCACCGGGGCCCAGCCGTCGCGGACCGGGTCGGCGAAGAACCTGGACGCCAGCAGGCAGAGCACCCAGTCGATGACCAGCGCGCCGAAGCGGCGACCGAGGCTCGGCGGGGTGAAGTCGGGGTCTGTGGCGGGCGGCGCCGGCGCCGGGGCATTCGGGTTGGTCACAGCGGTCAAGGGTAGCCAGCGGCGGGGGCGGGTCCGGATGCGCTCTCCCCGTCAAATCGGACCAAGGGTGTCAATTGGCGCGACACCCCTTACAGCCGGTATGGTCCGAACGGAGAACCAGAGGTGACTGAGCGGCCGGGATGACGCTCCGCGAGGGACGTAACACGGCGGAAACAGGGGAGACACCGCCGGGCAACCGCACGGTCATAGCGTCGCCAGGAGCCTAGCCACCCCGTGGACGTGCCAGGAGGACGTGTGTTCGCCAATCCCGAGGAACTCCTGCGATACCTCAAGAACGAGGACGTGAAGTTCGTCGACGTACGTTTCTGTGACCTGCCCGGCGTGATGCAGCACTTCAATCTGCCGGTCGAGTCCGTCGACGACGCACTCTTCACCGACGGCCTCGCGTTCGACGGCTCGTCGATCCGTGGCTTCCAGGCGATCCACGAGTCGGACATGCTCCTGCTCCCGGACGTCGCGACCGCCTTCATCGACCCGTTCCGCGCGCAGAAGACCCTCGCGCTGAACTTCTTCATCCACGACCCGTTCACCCGCGAGGCGTACTCCCGGGACCCGCGGAACGTGGCGAAGAAGGCCGAGGCCTACCTGGCGGCGAGCGGCATCGCCGACACCGCGTACTTCGGCGCCGAGGCGGAGTTCTACATCTTCGACTCGATCCGCCACGAGACCTCCGCGCACCAGTCGTTCTACTACATCGACTCGATCGAGGGCGCCTGGAACTCCGGCCGGGAGGAGGAGGGCGGCAACCGCGGCTACAAGACCGCGTACAAGGGCGGCTACTTCCCGGTGCCGCCGGTGGACCACTACGCCGACCTGCGTGACTCGATCGTGCGGCGCCTGGTCGACACCGGGTTCACCGTGGAGCGCTCGCACCACGAGGTGGGCACCGCCGGCCAGTCGGAGATCAACTACAAGTTCTCCACCCTGCTGCACTCCGCCGACCAGCTCCAGCTCTTCAAGTACATCGTGAAGAACGAGGCGTGGGCCAACGGCAAGACCGCGACGTTCATGCCGAAGCCGCTCTTTGGCGACAACGGCTCCGGCATGCACACCCACCAGAGCCTCTGGCTGAACGGCGAGCCGCTGTTCTACGACGAGACCGGCTACGCTGGCCTGTCGGACACCGCCCGCTGGTACATCGGCGGCCTGCTGCACCACGCGCCGTCGCTGCTCGCCTTCACCAACCCGACGGTCAACTCGTACCGCCGCCTGGTGCCGGGCTTCGAGGCGCCGGTCAACCTGGTCTACTCGCAGCGCAACCGGTCCGCCTGCACCCGCATCCCGGTCACCGGCAGCAACCCGAAGGCCAAGCGGGTCGAGTTCCGGGTGCCGGACCCGTCCAGCAACCCGTACCTCGCCTTCTCGGCGATGATGATGGCCGGCCTGGACGGCATCAAGAACAAGATCGAGCCGCCGGCGCCGATCGACAAGGACCTGTACGACCTGCCGCCGGAGGAGTGGGGCGACGTCAAGCAGGTCCCGGGCTCGCTGCCCGAGGTGCTCACCGCGCTCGAGGCCGACCACGACTACCTGCTCGACGGCGGTGTGTTCACCCCGGACCTCATCTCGACCTGGGTGGGTTGGAAGCGGGCCAACGAGGTCGACCCGGTGCGCCTGCGCCCGACCCCGCACGAGTTCGCCATGTACTTCGACTGCTGACCAGCTCCACCAGCACCCGGCCGGGCCGGCTCCGCGACAGCGGGGCCGGCCCGGCCATTTCGTGCTCCCGTCAGCGGGCGAGCAGCGCGTCCAGCTTGGTGAAGGAGCTGCCCCAGCCCTCCTCGGCGTCCGCCCGGACGGCCGGGTCGAACGGGCCCTGCCGCAGCACCAGCCGGGTCTTGCCGCCGGGCTCCTCGTGGAACTCCAGCCGCACGGTCAGCCGCGTGCCGTCGGGGAACCCGGGGACGCCCTTGACCTCCTCGTAGCCGACCAGCAGCTCGTTCTCGACCACCTCGCTGAAGGTGCCGTCGGCCGGGGACGTCATGCTCGGGTCGGCGTCATTGACCATGGTGAAGCGCTGGTGTCCACCGACCCGGGCGTCGATGTCGACGGTGTCCCGGGGCACCGACCAGCCGACCGGGCCGAACCACTGGGCGAGCTGGTCCGGGTCGGTGAACGCGCGGTAGACCAGCTCGCGCGGGGCGTCGAAGACGCGGGTGATGACGAGCTCCTGGGCCGCCGTGGTCTCGCTCATGGTGCTGTCCTCTCTGTCACTGCTCGTGCTGCTCGGCCTGTGCCTGCATCCGCTTGAGGTGTGCGTCGAGCCGGTCGAAGTTCGTGTCCCAGAACTGCCGGTAGCGCTCCATCCAGGCCGTCGCCTCGCGAAGCGGCTCGGGGTTGAGACTGCTGGAGCGCCACTGGGCGCTGCGGGCCCGGGTGATCAACCCGGCGTTCTCCAGCACCTTGAGGTGCCGCGAGATGGCCGGGAGGCTGATCGCGAACGGCTCGGCGAGCTCCGTGACGGTGGCGTCGCCCTCGGCCAGCCGGGCCAGGATCGCCCGGCGGGTGGGGTCCGCCAGCGCCGCGAAGATGACGCTGAGCCGATCGTCTGCCACTTTCGTAACCACCTCGTTAATTAACGGATGCGTTAAACGTATGCCGATCGGGGCCCGCCGTCAAGCACTTCGCCCCGATCAGGCCGGGCGCGCGCGTCGGGCCAGCGCCACCCGGACCGCCCACACCCCGAGCGCCACCACCAGGGCGGTCATCGCGATCGCGCCCGGGGCCTTGGTGAACCGGGCCAGGTTGGTGCCGTCCGGCAGGGCGAGGAAGCAGACCACCGCGCAGGGCAGCACGAACCAGGTCGTCCGCGCCACCGGAACCGTGGCCACCGACAGCACGGCCAGCGGCCAGGTGGCGTACCAGGGGTGGAAGACCGGGGCGAGCAGCACGGTGGCGGCCAACGCCAGGCCCGCCCCGGTCAGGGCCACCCGGGGCCGGGCGGCGGCCAGCCAGGCCACCCGCTGCCGTACGTCGTTCAGCCGTCGCAGCGCCGACCAGGCCCACCACCAGAGCGCGACGAGCAGCACCGTCAGCACCAGCAGCGCGACCAGGCGGGCCACCGGCACCGCGTGCGGCTCCCGACCGACCAGCGCACCGGCGTAGTCGACGACGAAGCCCACCGCGGTCGGCGGCGAGGTCCACTGCTCCGAGTCGCCGCTGCGGGCCAGCCCACCCACCCAGCCGACGCCGAGCCCGGTGACCAGGGAGGTGACCAGCAGTGCGCCGACCACTCCCCCGGCCAGCCAGGCCGCGGCCCGCAGCAGCGCGCGCGGCGTGTAGTGGCCCAGCACCGCGGCGAGCGCCGCGAACGGGAGCACCACCACCGCGACCGCCTTCACCGCCACCGCCAGCCCGAGCAGCACCCCGGCCACCAGCAGCGCCCGCGGCCCGCCGGGCCGGCGGACCAGCACCAGCAGGCCGAACAGGAGCAGGCCGAGCAGCAGCGCGTCGTTGTGCGCGCCGGCGACCAGATGCACGCCGACCAGCGGGCAGGCCAGCGCCAGCCAGGCCGCCCGCCGGGTCGGCACGCCGACGGCCCGGGCCAGCCCGGGCAGGCAGAGCGCGGCCAGCAGCAGCCCCGCCACCGCGAGGACCCGCAGCAGCACGACCGCCCCGACCAGACCACCGCCGAGCGCGACCGCCAGCCCGGCCAGCAGCACGAAGAACGGCCCGTACGGCGCCGGGGTGTCCCGCCAGAGCGGCGGCACCGCGTCCGTCCACGGGCAGCCGGCCGCCGCCACCCCGACCCGGTACGGATCGGCGCCGTGCGTCCACGACCAGCCCTGGCAGACGTACGAGTAGACGTCGCGGCTGCCCAGCGGCGGCGCGGCCAGCAGCGGCAGCAGCCAGAGCCCGGCGGTCAGGTACGCCCACCGGGTCGACGGCGCGCCCCGCCGCAGCGCCCACCAGGCGCCCACCAGCAGGACCGTGCCGACCAGCCAGCAGCCGAGGACCAGCGGCCCGTGCGGGCCGCGCCAGATGCCGACCGGGGTGGTGGCGGGGGCGTCGGGCAGCGCCCCGCCGAGCCAGCCGGCGACGGTCAGCAGGGTCGCCCCGACCAGGCCGGCGTACCGCGCGGACCGGGCTCGTCCGGGCCGGTCGGCCGCGTCCGGATCGGCCACCGGCACCTCTCCTCAGTCGGCGGGGGCCGGCTGGCGGGCCGCCCGAGCCGACCGTACCAACCGGACGACCACCACGATCACCAACAGCGTCATCAGGGGTGCGCCGGGCATCTTGGTGAACCGGGGCAGGCCGGTGCCGTCCGCCAGGACCAGGAACGACGACACCAGCGCGACGACCGTGAACCAGCCGGTGCGCCGGGCGGTCGCCGCGAGCACCGCCAGCGGCCACATCCAGTACCAGGGGTGGAAGAGCGGGGAGAGCGCCACCGTGGCGGCCAGCGCCAGGCCGGCGTGCCAGAGCGGGTCCCGGTGGCGGGCCCGCCACCAGAGCCAGACCAGCAGCACGACGAGCACCAGCACCCCGATCGCCCGGGTCACCGGCAGCGCGTCGACGTGCGCGCCGAAGAGCGCCGCGACGTAGCCGACGGTCTGCCCGACCGCGGTCGACGGCGAGGTCCAGGCGATGACCAGGTTGCCCTGCTCCAGACCGGTGATCCAGCCGAAGTCCAGCCCGGCGGCGAGGGTCACCCCGACCACCGTGGCCACCGCCGCCCCGACCACCCACGTGCCGTCGCGGAGCAGCGCGCGGAACCGGAACGGCCCGGCGATCGCGGCCAGCGCGGCGAAGGGCACCACGACCAGCGCGGTGACCTTGAGCCCGGCGGCCAGCCCCAGCAGCAGCCCGCCGCCCAGCAGCGGCAGCGGGCGACCCGGCCGGGAGGCCACCACCGCCAGCCCGGCGATGAGCAGGCCCACCATCAGCGCGTCGTTGTGCGCGCCGGAGACCAGGTGTACCGGCACCAGCGGGCAGGCCAGCGCCAGCCAGAGCGCCCGTTGCGGCGGTACCCCGCAGCGGCGGGCCAGCACCGGCAGGCACCACGCGGTCAGCGCCACCCCGGCCACCGCGGCCAGCCGGAAGAGCACGATGCTGCCGACCAGCGACCCGGTCGCCGCGACGACCGCCCCGGCGAGCACCACGAAGAGCGGCCCGTACGGCGCCGCCGTGTCCCGCCAGATGTACGAGATGGTGTCCAGCCACGGGCAGGGCAGGGCGGACACCCCCTGTTCGTACGGGTTGATCCCGCCGCCGTAGCTGGCCCCCTGGCAGGCGTACGCGTACACGTCCCGGCTGCCGAGCGGCGGGGTGACCAGCATCGGCAGCAGCCAGAGCGCGATCGTGACCAGCGCCCAGCGGGTCGACGGCACCCGGTCGCGCAGCGACCACCAAGCCCAGGCCAGCAACCCGGTACCGACCAGCCAGAGCGCGATGATCAGCGGGCCGTTCCGGCCCTGCCAGATGCTGACCGGGGTGGGTCGCAGGTCTCCGTGGGGCAGCGCGCCGCCGAGGAAGGCGGCCACCGCGAGCAGCACCGAGCCCGCCAGGCCGGTCCAGCGCGAGAGGTGGTGAGGCACGCGGGACATGCTGCCAGTACGGTGGTCGCGGTCGGGAGGTGGGCATGCGGGGCAGTCGGGTGGTGGTGGTCTCCGCCGCGTCCGCGCTCGCCCTCGGCGTGCTGTACCTGGCCCTGCCGGCGACCGGCTCGGACCTCTCCGCCCAGGTGGCCCGCGCCGACTTCTTCGCCGCCCACGGGACGGCCCCGGTGGACCTGCGCTGGTACGGCGGCGTCCACCCGTGGGGCTACAGCCTGGTCTCGCCGCCGCTGATGGCCCTGCTCGGGGTACGCCTCACCGGCGCGCTCGCGCTGCTCGCCGCGGCGACCGCGTTCGCGGCCCTGCTGGTGCGCGCCGGGGTGCCCCGGCCGCTGCTGGGCAGCCTGGTCGGGCTGCTCACGATCGCCGGCAACCTGGTCTCCGGCCGGGTGACGTACGCCCTCGGGGTGGCCTTCGGCCTGGCCGCGCTGCTCGCCCTGACCCTGCCGGCGCACGCCCCGCCGGGGCGCCGCTGGCCGCGCGCCGCGCTGGTCGTGGCCGGCGCCCTGCTGGCCTCGGCGACCAGCCCGGTGGCGGGTCTCTTCGTCGGCCTGGCCGGCGTCGCGCTGCTGCTCACCCGCCGGTACGCCGACGGTCTGCTGCTCGGCGCCGCCGCCGCGCTGCCGCTGGGGGTGACCGGGCTGCTCTTCGGCGAGGGCGGCTGGATGAACATCAGCCGCACCGACACCCTGCGCGCGGTGCTGACCAGCCTGCTGGTGGCCGCCCTGGTGGCGTACCGCCCGGTGCGGGTGGGGGCGCTGCTGTCGGCGGCCGGGGTGCTGGCCGCGGCGCTGGTGCACACCCCGGTCGGGTTGAACGCCACCCGCCTGGTGGTGATGTTCGCGCTGCCGGTGCTGGCCGCCGCCGCCCGGCTGCCCCGGTGGGTCGGCGCACGGCGTCGGCGTTCGGTCGGTGCGCTCGCCCTGACGGTGCTGTTGGGCGTGGTGTGCTGGTGGCAGCCGCCGGTGGTGGCGGCCGACCTGCGCAGCGCGGGCGACCAGACCAGCGACCGGGCGTTCTTCGACCCGCTCCGCGCCGAGTTGACCCGCCGCGGGCTCGCCGGTCGGGTGGAGGTGCCGCCGACCCGCAATTACTGGGAGGCCGCGCACCTCGGCGAGGTGCCGCTGGCGCGGGGTTGGCTGCGGCAGGCGGACATCGCCCGCAACCCGCTCTTCTTCACCACCGTGCCCGGCGCGACCGGCACCGGCGTGCCGCTCACCGCCGGGTCCTACCGGGCCTGGCTGGCCGACAACGCGGTGCAGTACGTCGCCGTGCCGGACACCGAGCTCTCCTGGGTCGGCCGGGCCGAGGCCGAGCTGGTCGCCGCCGGCCTGCCGTACCTCACCGAGGTCTGGTCGGATCGGCACTGGCGGCTGTACGCCGTCACCGATCCGACCCCGCTGGTCGGCGCCCCCGGTGAGCTGGTCCGTCAGGACGGCGCGTCGGTCACCTTCCGCACCTCATCGGCGGGGACCGTGCCGGTCCGGGTGCGGCACGACCGCTGGCTGGCCGTCTCCGGCGGCGCGACGACCGCCGCCGACGGCGAGTGGACGGCGGTGACCGTGCCGCGGGCCGGCACGTACACCCTGGGCGGCTGACCCGCCGCGGCCCGTCCCGGCCGTCGCGGCCCGTCCCGGCCGCCGCACCCGGCCCGGCCGGGGCCGGACACCTCTCTTCACGCCCTATGAAGCTGATGTCGTAGATGAATCACCGAGCGGACCGGGCCGGCGGGTGAGGCGACGCGGGGCCACAGACCGAAGGCGACCCGCCGGACCCGGCGGCGACATGGTCGGCACCGCGCGGTCAATCGTTTACGTCATCAGCTTCACAGGGACCAAACACCAGGGTGCCCGGCAGGGCGAAACCGCAGCCGGTGCTGCCCCGACCCGCCCACGGCCAGCCGGGCATGCGGGCGGTCAGGCGGGGGCGTCCAGGACCCGCTCCATCGCCGCCCGGGAGCGACGGCCGGTGCGCAGGTACTCGTCGAGGAACTCGCCGGGGTCGTCCCGGCCGAGCAGCCGGACCACGCCGGCCAGCTCCACCCCGTGCCGGGGCAGCTGGTCGCCGGCCCGGCCGCGGACCAGCATGAGCGCGTTGCGGACCTGCGCCGCGAGGGTCCAGCCGGCGGCCATCGCCGCGGCGTCGTCCGCGTCGACCAGGCCGGCGTCCCGGGCGGCGGCGAGCGCGTCGAGGGTACGCGTGCCGCGCAGCGCCGGCACCCGGCCCGCGTGCCGGAGCTGGAGCAGCTGCACCGCCCACTCCACGTCGGCCAGACCGCCCCGGCCCAGCTTGGTGTGGGTGGCCGGGTCGGCGCCCCGGGGCAGCCGCTCGTTCTCCACCCGGGCCTTGATCCGGCGGATCTCCACGACCTGCTCGCGGGTCAGCCCGTCGGCCGGGTAGCGGACCGGATCGACCATCGCCTCGAACTCGGCGCCGAGGTCGGCGTCCCC
This sequence comes from Micromonospora kangleipakensis, assembly GCF_004217615.1. NCBI lineage: Bacteria > Bacillati > Actinomycetota > Actinomycetes > Micromonosporales > Micromonosporaceae > Micromonospora > Micromonospora kangleipakensis. The sequence continues at coordinate 6,336,619 of NZ_SHLD01000001.1, forward strand.
GCAGACGAACCGGGCGCGCAGCAGCGCCTGCGCCTCCCACACCTTCGACCAGCGCGCGTAGTACTGCGCGTACGCGGCGAGGCTGCGGACCAGCGGGCCCTGCCGCCCCTCCGGGCGCAGGTCGGCGTCGACACCCAGCGGCGGGTCGGGGGCGGGCACGCCGAGCAGCCGGCGCAGCTCCTCGGCGATGGTGTGCGCGGTGGCGCTGGCCGCGCTCTCGTTCGCCCCGGCGGGCGGGTCGTAGACGAAGAGCACGTCGGCGTCGGAGAGGTAGTTGGACTCGTACCCGCCGAGCCGGCCCATCCCGATCACCGCGAACCGCAGCCCGGGCAGCTCCGGCCGGACGGCCCGGGCGGTCCGCAGCGCGGCGGCCAGGGTGGCGTCGGTGACGTCGGAGAGGGCAGTGCCGACCGCGCCGACGTCGGCGAGCGTCGGCACCCGCTCGGCCCGTACGCCGGGGTCGGCGGGGCGCGGGGTGAGCGGGGCGAGCGCGCCGGCCCGACTGAGCACGTCGGCGCAGGCCAGCCGGACCAGCTCCCGGCGGCGCAGCGCGCGGACCGCCCGGGTGGCCTGCTCCGGGTCGGCGTGCCGGGCCGCCGCGGCGGCGAAGCCCTCGCCGAGCACCTGGCGGGGGCGGGGGGTCAGTTCGCTGTCCTCGGCGAGCATCCGCAGCGCCTCCGGCTCCCGGGCCAGCAGGTCGGCGGCGTACCGGGAGGAGGAGAGCACCCGGGCCAGCCGGCGGGCCACCGGGCCCTCGTCGCGGAGCAGCCGCAGGTACCAGGGGGTGCTGCCGAGCTTGTCGGAGACCTGCCGGTAGTTGAGCAGCCCCCGGTCCGGCTCCGGCGCGTCGGCGAACTCGCTGAGCAGCACCGGCAGCAGGGTGCGCTGGATCGCGGCGGTCCGGCTCACCCCGCCGGTAAGGGCCTGCAGGTGCCGCAGCGCCCCGGCCGGGTCGGCGAAGCCGAGGATCTCCAGCCGGCGCCGGGCCGCCTCCGGGGTCAGCCGCAGCCCGTCGGCGGGGACCCGGGCCACCGACTCCAGCAGTGGCCGGTAGAGCAGCTTGGCGTGCAGCCGGCGTACCTCGGTGGCGTGGGTGACCCACTCGGCCCGGAACTCCTCGACGGCGCTGCGGCCCGGGGTGGCCGTGTAGCCCAGCGCGGCGGCCAGCCAGCGCAGCGCGGCCGGCTCGGTCGGCACGGTGTGGGTGCGGCGCAGGCCCTGGAGCTGGAGGCGGTGCTCGACGCCGCGCAGGAAGCGGTAGCCGCGCAGCAGCGCCTCGCCGTCGGCCCGGCCGACGTAGCCGCCGGCGACCAGCGCGCGCAGCGCCGGGATCGTCCCCGGCGCCCGCAGCGACTCGTCGACCCGGCCGTGCACCAGCTGGAGCAGCTGGACGGCGAACTCTATGTCGCGCAGCCCGCCCGAGCCGCGCTTGATCTCCCGCTCCAGCTCCTTCGGCGGAATGCTGTCGATGATCCTGCGGCGCATCGCCCGGACGTCCTCGACCGCCTCCGGGCGCTCGGCGGCCGACCAGACCAGCGGCGCGAGCTGGTCGATCCACTCCCGCGCGAGGTCCAGGTCGCCGGCCGCCGGCCGGGCCTTGAGCAGCGCCTGGAACTCCCAGGTGCGGGCCCAGCGCCGGTAGTAGGCCAGGTGGCTGGCGAGGGTACGCACCAGCGGCCCCCGGCTGCCCTCCGGCCGCAGCGCGGCGTCCACCGGCCAGGCGACCAGCCCGCAGACGTGGATCAGCCGGGTGGCGACCAGGGTCGCCGCGGTCAGGTCGTCGTCGTCTGCGGCGACGAAGATGACGTCCACGTCGGAGACGTAGTTCAGCTCGTCCCCGCCGCACTTGCCCATCGCCACCACGGCCAGTCGGGGGCGTGGCGTCCCCTCCGGCAGTTCCCCGACGGCGATCTCGTACGCGGCCGAGAGGGTGGCGTCGGCCAGCGCGGAGAGCGCCGCCATGGTCTGCTCCAGGCCGCGCCCGCCGGTCAGGTCGGCCGCCGCGATCCGCAGCAGCGCCAGCCGGTACGCCTGCCGCAGCACCGCGACCGGCTGGGTGGACGGGGTGAGCCGCGCCGCGGCGGCCAGGTCGAGCCGGCCGTCGGCGGTCGGGGCGAGCCCGTCCGGGGCGGTGGCCAGCACCGACCACTGGTCGGGGTTGGCCACCAGGTGGTCGCCGAGGGCCGAGGACGCCCCGAGCACAGCGACCAGCCGGCGGCGCAGCCCCGGGTCGTCGTGCAGCGCGTCGAGCAGCGCGGACCCGGTCCTCTCGCCGGTCGGCGCGGCGCCGCCGTTGGCCGCGACCGCCCGCCCGGCCCCCGCGGCGCGGCGTTCCGCCTCGACGAGGCGGTGCAGCTGGCGCAGCGCCAGATCCGGGTCGGCGGCCCGGGAGAGGGCGGCCAGCAGCTCGACGGCCCGCTCGCCGGCCGGCTCCTGGGCGTCCGGCCGCCACAGCCCCAGCCCGTCGGGCCCGAGCAGGTCGGCGGCGCGCGCCCGACCGTCGCCCTCAGCGAAGCCGTACCGGGCGAGGCGGCCCCGGGCCGGTCGGGTCATCTCAGTGCCCGAGCAGCGGCAGGCTGCGGCGGGTGGTGTCGTCGTCCAGCTCACCGAGGGCGAGGGCGGCGAACCGGATGGCGAACGGCTGCCAGACCTCCTCGACGTCGGCCATCACCCGGTCACAGGCGGTCACCACCAGCTCCTCGTCGTACCCCAGCTCGGCCAGCAGCTCCGAGTCGCGGGCCCAGTCGGCGATCATCGCGGTGTCGCACTCGATGTGGAACTGGAGCCCCCAGGCCCGGTCGCCGAGGCGGAACGCCTGGTGCGGATAGCGGGTGGAGGCGGCGAGCAGGGTCGCGCCCCGGGGCAGCTCGGTGATCTCGTCGGAGTGCCACTGGAGCACGTCCGGGATCAGCGGCACGTACCGGAAGAGCGGGTCGGCGTCGGCGGCGTCCCGCTTGCCGACCACGCCCGGGCCGACCTCCGGGCCGGACGGGCTCCGCTCGACCAGGCCGGCGTGCGCGGTGGCCAGCAGTTGGCCACCGAGGCAGACGCCGAGGGTCGGGACGCGGTACCGCACCGCCTTGCGCAGCAGCCCCTCCAGCGCCGGGAACCAGGGCGCGCCGGGGGTGCCGTCGGGCAGCGGGTACGCCTGCTGCTCGCCGCCGAGCACCACCAGCGCGGCGTACCCCGCCAGGTCGGCGGGGAGCTCCTCGCCCGCGTGCGGGCGGAGCACCCGCAGCTGGAGGCCCCCCTCGGTCAGCCACTCCCCCAGTCGGCGGAGGTCGTCGGTCGGGTCGTTCTCGATCACCAGCGCGGTCGCCACGTGTCGAGGCTAGCTGGTGCGGCGGCGAACGCCCGGAACGGCTCAGCCCGGCGCGCACTAAGCTCCCGCTGTGCTAACCGACGACTGCCTGCGCCCACCGGTCCTGCGCCCCGGCGACACGGTGATGCTGGTGTCCCCGGCCGGCCCGACCCGGCCGGAGCGGGTGGCCCGGGGCGTCGAGCTGGTCACCGGCTGGGGGCTGCGCCCGGTGCTGGCACCGAACGCGTACGCCCGGCGGGGCTACCTGGCCGGCGGCGACGAGCTGCGCGCGGCGGACCTGAACACCGCCTTCGCCGACCCGGAGGTACGCGGGGTGCTCTGCACCCGGGGCGGCTACGGCGCGCAGCGGGTGGTGGACCTGATCGACATGGCGGCGGTCCGGCGGGACCCGAAGGTCGTGGCCGGCTTCTCGGACATCACGGCCCTGCAGTTCGCGCTCTGGCGGGGGGCCCGGCTGGCCAGCGTGCACGGCCCGGGCGCGGCCTGGCTGGACGAGCGGACCCCGCTCCACTCGGCGGAGTCGCTGCACGCCGCGCTGATGACCACCGAGCCGGTGACCGTGGCCGCCGCGGCCGCGGAGGAGACCTTCGGCGTGCGGGTGCCCGGCCGGGCGGTCGGCCCGCTGCTCGGCGGCAACCTCTGCCTGATCACCGCGTCGATCGGCACCCCGGACATGCCGGACCTGACCGGGGCGGTGCTGCTGGTCGAGGAGGTGCAGGAGCCGCCGTACAAGGTCGACCGGATGCTCACCCAGCTGCGCCGCTGCGGCGCCCTGGACGGGGTGGCCGGGGTGGCGGTGGGCCAGTTCACCGACTGCGCCGACGGCTGGGAGACGACCGTCGCGGACGTGCTCGGCGAGCGGCTGGGCGACCTCGGGGTGCCGGTCCTCGGTGGCCTCCCGATCGGCCACGGCGTGGGCCAGCTCACCGTCCCGGTCGGCACCCGGGCCGTCCTGGACGCCGACGCGGGCACCCTGACGGTCGCCCCGGCGGTCCGCTGACCGGTTCCGGTCGGTCGCGCGCCGGCAGGGCCCCGTTCGTCCGGTCGCCCGGCGATTGCCAGCTCGCGCACAGGGTCGCCACGGGTTGCCCCCAGCTCCGCCGGTCACTGTCTGTGAGGTCATCGCACCACCACCGATCAACTGGAGGACTGATGTCCCGCACGATGTCGAAGAAGCACCTGCTGGCCGGCCTGGCCGCCGCCGGAGTGCTCGGCGTGGGGATCGCCGCCCCCACGGTGGCGTTCGCCGGGGACAGCACGGCCACCCCGAGCCCGAGCGCCAGCACCAGCACCAGCACCGATCAGGGCACCGATCGGCAGCAGCAGCGGGCCGACCGGGAGGCCGACTTCGCCGCGGCGCTCGCGAAGGAGCTGGGCGTCCCGACCGACAAGGTCACCGCCGCGCTGGAGAAGCTGCGTGAGCAGCGCAAGGCCGACCGGCCGGAGCGCCCGTCCATCGAGGACCGGCAGGCGATGCTGAAGGAGCGGCTGGACCAGGCGGTGAAGGACGGCAAGCTCACCCAGGAGCAGGCGGACGCGATCACCAAGGCCGCCGAGGCCGGCGTCTTCCCGGGCCCGGGCGGCCGGGGCCACCACGGCCCGGAGGGTACGACCGACAAGTGACCCGGTGGCCCCGCTCCTCACCGGCCGTTCTCTTCCTCCCGGCCGGACCGTCTCCGCGGCGGGGCCACCCCTCTCGGCCGGCGCTCGGCCCCGCCACCGTGCGGGGCCGGCTCCGGGTCCGCCCCGGCGGCGTTGCCGGGGCGGACCCGGCCGGGTCAGCGCCGGTACGGCTCGTCCGTCCCGATCTTCCCGGGCGCGGGCTTGCCGGGCAGGCTGAGCACGCCCGCCCGGGCACGAGCGCACCGACCACCGGGTCACGCCGTGGCGGGCGGTGTGAAGACGCCGAGGTGGTTGCCGGAGGGGTCGAGCAAATGGGCGAAGGTGAGCCCGCTCGGCGTCGTCTTCGCCGGGACGAGCACCTTGCCGCCGGCCGCCTCGGCCTGCCGGCAGGTCTCCGCCACGTCGGCCACCTCGGCGTAGAAGATCGCGTAGTTCGGCGACTGCCCGCCGGTGGCCCGAATCGCGCCCCCGATCCCCCGCTCCCCGCCGGCCGTCGTCTGCCGGTACGACGCACCCGGCCCGCCCTGCTCCTCGAAGCTCCAGCCGAACAGCTCGGCGTAGAACTTCTCGGCCTCCTCCGGCCGGTCGGAGCCGATCTCGAACCAGGTGATGGGCGTGCTGGACATGCTGCCTCCTGTCGTTGCGCCGGCCGGTCGGCCGGCGTCGTCAGGAAGCAGCCTCGCCCCCGCCCGCGACACCGTCCTGTCGGTGTTTCCGGTGGACCTTCCGGAATGCGGAGCGTCTCGAGCACGCGGTCATGTCCGGGGACGGCGGACCGGCCAGCATCCCGCGTCCGGCGGACCGGCGCTGTCGGGTTTCAGACCAGGCTCAGCGCGCGGACCCGCCCGTGGGGGATGTCCAGGTCGCCCAGGCGCAGCTCGCGGTCCACCCGCTCCGACAGCGCCGTCACCGACACGATCCGGTCGGTGCGGAAGCAGCGCAGCCCGTCGCGGAGCCGGCACCAGGCCAGCAGGTACCAGTGCCGGGGGTTGCCGAGGTAGCCCAGCGGTTCGACGTCGCGGACGGAATCCGTACCGGACCGGTCCGCGTACCGCAGGCGGAGCACCCGGCGTGCGGTGACCGCGTCGGCGACGACGGCCGGGACGGGCGTGGTCGGCCCGTCGCCGATCAGGTGCACCCGGCCGGCCAGCCGGTGCGCCTCGGCCACGTCGGCGGCCGGCATCACCGCGACCAGCTTGCGCAGCGCGGCGCCGGCGGCCGACGCGAACGGCGTGCCGCCGAGCCGGTGCAGGGCCACGGCCATCGCCACGGCCTCGCCGGCGGTCAGGTTGACCGGCGGCAGGGTGTGCGCGCGGTCCACCACATAGCCGCCGGTGCGGCCGGGCTCGGCCCAGATCGGCACGCCGGAGGCCTGCAACGCGCCGATGTCGCGCTCGATGGTCCGTACGCTGACCTCGAAGCGCCGGGCCAGCCAGCGGGCGCTGCGCGGGCGCGGCGACACCGCCCGCAGCTCCTCCACCAGGGCGTAGAGACGGTCGGTCCGGTTCACCCCCGGAAGCTAAGCCCCGGGTACGACACTGCTCAGGCGATGCAGGCGCAGACGATCAGCGCGGCCCCGAAGTGGGTGGCGGCGCTGACCCGGGCCGCCGGGTGCGGCTCGTCCGAGCAGATGATCTCCCCGAGCCGGCCCGGGGTGAGCAGGTCGAGCACGAAGAAGGCCAGCGCCATCACCAGCAGGCCGACCACCCCGAAGATCACCGTGGAGGCCAGCCCCTTGCCGAAGGAGCTGTAACTGGTGAGGATCGCGGTGAAGACGATGCCGGCGATGCCGAGCTGGTTGGCTGCCAGCAGCAGCGCCGCGTTGCCGTTGCGGCGCACCCAGATCAGCTCCCGCAGCCGCCCCGGGGTGAGCAGGTCGACCAGCAGGAAGCCGGCCGCCATCAGCGCCACCCCGACGACCCCGAACACCACGCTCTGCCAGGCCCCGCTGAGCAGATCCTCCAGCACCGGCTGCCTCCCGCCCGCCGCCGCGCGGCGGGGGTGCCGGCACGGTGATCGAGACGATAGCGGGCCCGGGCCACCGTGATCTAGAGCGACAGGTAGCGCTGCCGCTCGTACGGGGTGACCTCGCGCCGGTACTGCTCCCACTCGGCCCGCTTGTTGCGCAGGAAGAAGTCGAAGACGTGCTCGCCGAGGATCTCGGCGACCAGCTCCGAGCCGGCCATCACGTCGATCGCCTCGGCCAGGTTCTCCGGCAGCGCCTCGTAGCCCATCGCGCGGCGCTCGGCGCTGCTCAGCGACCAGACGTCGTCCTCGGCGCCCGGGGGCAGCTCGTAGCCCTCCTCGATGCCCTTCAGGCCGGCGCCGAGCATGACCGCGAAGGCCAGGTACGGGTTGGCCGCCGAGTCCAGCGAGCGCACCTCGACCCGGGCCGAGTTCGGCTTGCCGTACGCCGGCACGCGGACCAGCGCGGAGCGGTTCAGGTGACCCCAGCAGACGTACGCCGGGCTCTCGGTGATCCGGTCCGGCAGCGCCTGCGGGAAGAGCCGCTTGTACGAGTTGACCCACTGGTTGGTGACCGCGGTGTACTCCCGCGCGTGCATCAGCAGGCCGGCGATGAACGACTTCGCCACCTTGGAGAGCTTCATCGGGTCGCCGGCGTCGTGGAACGCGTTGCGCTCCCCCTCGAAGAGCGACAGGTGGGTGTGCATGCCGCTGCCGGGCTGGTCGGTGAAGGGCTTCGGCATGAAGCTGGCCTGCACGCCGGTGGAGAGCGCCACCTCCTTGACCACGTGCCGGAAGGTCATGATGTTGTCGGCGGTGGTCAGCGCGTCGGCGTACCGCAGGTCGATCTCCTGCTGGCCGGGGGCCACCTCGTGGTGGCTGAACTCCACCGAGATGCCGATCCGCTCCAGCGCCAGCACGGCCTGGCGGCGGAAGTCCCGGGCGACGGCGTGGGTGGTGTGCTCGAAGTAGCCGCCGGTGTCCACCGGGACGGGCACCGAGCCGTCCTGGGCGCCGTTCTCCAGCAGGAAGAACTCGATCTCGGGGTGGGTGTAGAAGGTGAAACCCTTCTCGGCCGCCCTGGAGAGCATCCGGCGCAGCACGTGCCGCGGGTCGGCCCAGGAGGGCCCGCCGTCGGGCAGCAGGATGTCGCAGAACATCCGGGCGCTCTCGCCGCTGACCCCGCCCTCGAAGGGGAAGACCTGGAAGGTGGTCGGGTCGGGCATGGCCACCATGTCGGACTCGAAGACCCGGGCGAAGCCCTCGATCGCCGAACCGTCGAAGCCGATGCCCTCCTCGAAGGCCGCCTCCAGCTCCGCGGGGGCCACCGACACGCTCTTCAGCGTCCCGAGCACGTCGGTGAACCACAGCCGGACGAACCGGATGTCCCGCTCTTCCAGCGTACGGAGGACGAACTCCTGCTGACGGTCCACTTCCACCCCTCGCGACACTGATCTCCGGCAACCGGTCCGGGCCGGTCCGGCCTGACCGCCCAGTCTCCACCCGCCTCGTTACGCAGACGTTACGCGACCATCCGGCGCGCGGCGCGCCGTGTCCCGGCGGGCGGGCCCGGGGCGTCCGCCCGGGCCGGGCGGGGTGGCCCGCGTCTCCCGCGTCCCGCCGTGAAGGGTCCGCGACGCTGGGGCAAGATGAAGATATGCCCACCCTGCGTCTCGCCCTGTGCCAGGTCGACCCGACCGTCGGTGACATCGCCGGCAACGCCGACCTGGTCCGCCGCTGGACCCGCAAGGCCGCCGACGCCGGCGCCCAGCTCGCGCTCTTCCCGGAGCTGATGCTGACCGGTTACCCGGTCGAGGACCTGGTCTTCCGCCGCTCCTTCGTCGCCGCCTCGAAGGCCGCGCTCCACCAGCTCGCCGCGGATCTGGCCGCCGACGGGCTCGGCGAGCTGCCGGTCATGGTCGGCTACCTGGACGCGGACGGCCCGCCGCAGGTCAGCGCCGACGCCGAGCCGGGGCGGGGCGCCCGCAACGCCGCCGCGCTGCTGCACCGGGGGGCGGTCGTGGCCACCTACTTCAAGCACCACCTGCCCAACTACGGCGTGTTCGACGAGGACCGCTACTTCGTGTCCGGCAACACGCTGACCGTGGTGCGGATCGGCGGGGTGGACGTCGCGCTGACCATCTGCGAGGACCTCTGGCAGGCCGGCGGGCCGTTCGCGGTGGCCCGACAGGCCGGGGTGGGGCTGGTGCTCAACATCAACGGCTCGCCGTACGAGCTGAACAAGGACGACATCCGGCTGCCACTGGTCCGCCGCCGGGCCGCGGAGGCCGGCGCCACCATCGCGTACGTGAACATGGTCGGCGGCCAGGACGAGCTGGTCTACGACGGCGACTCGATGATCGTCGGCCCGGACGGCGCGCTGCTCACCCGGGCGCCGCAGTTCGTCGAGCACCTGCTGGTGCACGACGTGGAGCTGCCGCCGGCGAAGGAGCCGGTCGACCACGGCGAGGAGCTGGCCGACGGGATGCGGGTGGTCCGGGTCAAGGTCAGCGACATCCTGCCGCCCGCCGACACCGACAACGTCGCGGTCGGCGGGATCATCGAGCCGGTCGCCGACGAGGCCGAGGTGTGGCAGGCGCTGGTGCTCGGCCTGCGCGACTACGTCAACAAGAACCGCTTCCCCTCCGTCGTGCTCGGCCTCTCCGGCGGCATCGACTCCGCGGTGTCGGCGGCCATCGCGGTGGACGCGCTCGGCGCGGAGCGGGTGGTCGGGGTGTCGCTGCCCAGCCAGCACTCCTCGGAACACTCCCGCGCGGACGCCGAGGAGCTGGCCAAGCGGACCGGCCTGGACTACCGGATCCAGCCCATCCAGCCCATGGTGGACGCCTACCTGGCCAACATGTCGCTCTCCGGGGTGGCCGTGGAGAACCTCCAGGCCCGGGTCCGGGGCGTGATCCTGATGGCGCTGTCGAACCAGGAGGGCCACCTGGTCCTCACCACCGGCAACAAGAGCGAGCTGGCGGTCGGCTACTCCACCCTCTACGGCGACTCGGTCGGCGGCTACAACCCGGTCAAGGACGTCTGGAAGACGCTGATCTGGCGGCTGGCCAAGTGGCGCAACGCCGACGCGGCCCGCCGGGGCGAGACCACCCCGATCCCGGAGAACTCGATCGGCAAGCCGCCGTCGGCCGAGCTGAGCCCGGGTCAGCTCGACAGCGACACCCTGCCGGACTACGACGTCCTCGACCCGATCCTGATCGGCTACGTCGACGGCGACCTCGGCCGGGACGGCCTGATCGAGTCGGGGCACGACCCGGCGATCGTGGACAAGGTGCTGCGGATGGTGGATACCGCCGAGTACAAGCGGCGGCAGTCCGCCCCGGGCACGAAGATCTCCATCAAGGCGTTCGGGCGGGACCGCCGGCTGCCCATCACCAACCGCTGGCGCGAGCACGGCTGACCGGCTAACCGGCCGGCCGGAGTGAAATCCTCCACTCTGCCCTGCCGTGAGCCGGCCGTCCGGTGCGACGATCGCGGCGGAACCCGGGGACCGCGGAGGCGGCCTCGAGGAAGGAGAGAGTCATGGTGGAGTCCACCCCGACCGAGGTGACCGCCCTCTACGGCGGGCCGGCCACCCGACGGGTCCGTACCCGCGACCTGATCACCGCCAAGGAGCGCGGTGAGCGCTGGGCGATGCTCACCTCGTACGACCAGTACACCGCCTCGATCTTCGACCAGGCGGGGATCCCGGTGCTGCTGGTCGGCGACTCGGCGGCGAACAACGTCTTCGGCTACGAGACCACCCTGCCGGTGACCGCCGAGGAGCTGCTGCCGCTGGTCCGCGCGGTGGTACGGGCGACCCGGCACTCGCTGATCGTCGGCGACCTGCCCTTCGGCTCGTACGAGGAGGGGCCGACGCAGGCGCTGCGCACGGCGGTGCGGTTCATGAAGGAGGGCGGCTGCCACGCCGTGAAGCTGGAGGGCGGGCGACGCTGCGCCGACCAGATCGCGGCGATCGTCGGCGCCGGCATCCCGGTGATGGCGCACATCGGCTTCACCCCGCAGAGCGAGCACACCCTGGGCGGTTACCGGGTCCAGGGACGCGGCGACACGGCCGACGAGGTGATCGCCGACGCCCGGGCGGTGGCCGAGGCGGGCGCGTTCGCGGTGGTGCTGGAGATGGTGCCCGGCGAGGTGGCCAAGCGGATCACCGCCGAGCTGCGGATCCCCACCGTCGGCATCGGCGCCGGGCCGGACACCGACGCGCAGGTGTTGGTCTGGCAGGACATGGCCGGTCTGCGTACCGGCAGGGCGCCGCGCTTCGTCAAGCGCTACGCCGACCTGGCCGGCGCGCTGACCGACGCGACCCGCCGCTTCGCCGAGGAGGTCCGCGGCGGCGAGTTCCCGGCCGCCGAGCACACGTTCTGAGCACGACGGGCGGTGCGGTCGACCGGCCGCACCGCCCCGCAACCACGCCGGCCGGCTCCGGTCAGCCCACGCAGAACTCGTTGTCCTCGGGGTCGGCGAGCTGGACCGAGTGGTAGTTGCTCTCCGGGTCGTCCATCGCCCCCAGCACCCGCGCCCCGAGCTTCACCAGCCGGGCCACCTCGGCGTCGATCCGCGCCCGCCGCGTCCCAGCCGACGAACTCGGCGAGGGTGCGCCCACCGACAGGTACCAGTCACGCCACGTCGCGTACCCCTCCGGCGGCGGCTGCGGACGGTATCGCAGCGCCTCCGCCCAGAACCCGACGAGCCGCGACGGCTCCCGACAGTCGATCACCAGTTGCCATTCCATCCGTCGATGGTGCCCTGATGGTGTGACAGTGCGCTTCCGGTGCGGTGCGGGGGCGGCAGGTCGGTCAGAGGTCGGTGACCCGGAGGCCGGCGTGCGCCTTGTAGCGCTTGTTGATGGCGATCAGGTTGGCGGTGAACGCCTCGATCTGGTGGGCGTTGCGCAGCCGCCCGGCGTAGATGCCACGCATGCCGGGGATCCGGGCGGCGAGCGCGGCCACCACGTCGACCAGTTCCCGGTCCTCGGTGCAGATCAGCACGTCGAGGTCGATCCGGTCGACCTCGGGGTCGGCCAGCAGCGGCGCGCTGACGTGGTTGAACGCCGCGCAGACCCGGGAGTCGGGCAGCAGCCGGGCGGCCTGCTGGACGGCGCTGCCCTCGTCGACCCGGAGGGCGTACGGGCCCTGCTTGTCGAACCCGAGTGGGTTGACGCAGTCCACCACGATCTTGCCGGCGAGCGGCTCGGCCAGCGCGGCGACGATGGCGGCGTGCCCGTCCCACGGGACCGCGATGATCACCACGTCGCTGTCGCGGGCGACCTCGTCGTTGTCGGCGCCGGCCACCTCCGCGCCGGCCGGGACGCCGGGCAGGGCGGCGATCTCGGCGGCGGACTGCGCCGCGCGCTCGGCGGAACGGGAACCGATCAGCACCCGCTGTCCGGCCCGGGCGAACCGGTAGGCGAGGCCCCGCCCCTGGTCGCCGGTGCCACCGATGATGCCGACGGTCAGCCCGGAGACGTCGGGCAGCGTGGTCGCGTCGTAAGCCATGCCGTCATCCTCGCAAACCGCCCCGCCCGGCAGCAGCGCGAGCCGCTGTGACAATTTCCGCTGACCCCGCCCCGCCCGCCGCGGTCGACGGCGGTCAGGCGCGGTCGAAGAGGACCTTGCGCTGGGTCGGGTCGGCGGTGGCCAGGCGGACCTGGACCCGCTCGCCGAGCGGGAGGTCGCCGGTGCAGCGGGCGCGGACCGGCGGCTCGTCCAGGGCGACCGTGCCGCCGGGCTCCCGGCCGGGCTTCGAGTTGCCGTTCGGCGGCGCGTCCACGTCCAGCACCGCGGCGGAGAAGGTCTCCCCCACCCGGTGCTCCAGCAGCACCGCCTCGGCCAGCTCGATCGCGCCGCGGGTGGCCGCCGACGCCGTCCGGTCGGTCGTCGCCATCACCTCCGGCAGCTTCGGCAGCGCGGCGCGCGCCCAGTCGGGCACCTCCCGGCCCTCGTGCAGGGCCAGGCAGACCTCCGTCGCGTACCGGTCGGCCAGTCGACGCAGCGGCGCGGTGACATGGGCGTACGCGGCGGCCACCCCGCCGTGCTCCGGCTGCTCCGGCGGCTCCCCGTCGAAGGCCGTGTACGCCGCGCCGCGCATCAGCTCGGCCGCCTGATCGATGAAGGCCGCCGCCCGCGGCCGGGAGGCGTCCAGCCCGGCGAGCACCTCGCCGACGCTCCGGTCCGCCGGCCAGTCCACCCCGAGCGGGGCGGCCGCGAGGCGCAGCCGGGCGACCGCCTCCGGCTTCGGCGGCGGCATCGTCCGCAGCAGGCCGATCCGGCCGGCGAGCATGATGTCGGCGGCGGCCATCCCGGTCAGCAGGGAGATCTGGGCGTTGTGGTCCTCCATCGGTCCCGGCCCACGCAGCACCAGCCGCCAGCCGTCACCGTCCGGTTCGACGTCCTGCTCGGGCAGGGGCAGGTTGATCGCGCCCCGGCGCAGCCCCCGGGCGGTGAGCAGCGCGCCGATCTCGGGCAGCAGGGCGATCGGCTCGGGCAGCCGCCCGGCGTCGGCGTCGAGCTGCACGCCGACGTAGTCGAGCTTGGCCCGGCTGCGCACCCGGGCGCGTTCCAGCGCGACGGCGACCGTGTCGCCGTCGGCGTCGAGGTCGATGGTCCAGAGCACCGCCGCCCGGTCGGCGTCGGGCAGCAGGCTGGCCGCCCCCTCGCTGAGCGTGTGCGGGTGCAGCGGCACGTTGCCGTCGGGCAGGTAGACGGTCTGGCCGCGCCGCCAGGTCTCCTCCTCCAGCGGGCCGCCGGGGCGTACGTGCGTGGCGACGTCGGCGATCGCGTACCGGACCCGGAAGCCGCCACCGGGACGGCGGCTGAGGTGCATCGCCTGGTCGAGGTCGCGCGAGGTCGCGGGGTCGACCGTGACGAACGGGATGTCGGTGCGGTCGGCGGCGGCCGGCAGCGGCGCGCCGGCCGCGTCGTCCGCCTCGCGCTGCGCCGCGGCCGGGAAGCCCTCGGGCAGTCCCAGCTCGCGGCGCAGCGCGCCGAAGTCGATGCGGGGCGCCAGTACGCGTCGGATCACCACGGCGTCAATCCTGACAGCGCGGCGCGTGATCCGCTGACCGGCTCGACGTACGGTCGGTCAGCGGCGGTTCCCGGGCGTCAGCCGGCCGCCTTCCGGGCGCTCGCCGGCTTGATCGTCGAACGGCCGGCGACGACCCTCGTGCCGGCGGGCTTCCGGGCGGCGGTGAGCCGTTTGTGGGTGCCGGTCGAGGTGCTCGTCATGGCCTCGACGGGCTCTACGAACGACGCCGCGGAGGTCGCCTTCCTGGCCGCCGCCTTGCGCGTGGTGGTCGAGGAGGCGGCGGTGGCCTTCTTCGCCGGAGCCTTCTGCGCCGCCGCCTTGCGGGCGCCCCCGGTCGGGCGGGTCGAGGTGGTCTTCCTCGCGGCGGTGGTCTTCTTCGCCGGGGCCTTCTTCGCCGCGGTCGTGGTCTTCTTCGCGGCGGTCTTCTTCGCCGCGGGGCCGGCCTTCTTCACCGCCGCGGTGGCCTTCCTCCCGGTGGAGGTGACCTTCCGGGTGGCGGCCGTGGTCTTCGCGGGGGCCTTCTTCGCTGCCGTGGTCTTGGCCGCCGCCTTCCGCGCGGGAGCCTTCTTCGCCGCCGCGGGCGCCTTCTTCGCGGGCGCCTTCTTCGCGGCCGCGGGCGCCTTCTTCGCGGGCGCCTTCTTCGCCGCCGCGGTGATCTTCTTCGCGGGCGCCTTCTTCGCGGCGGCCTTCTTCGCCGCCGCGGTGGTCTTCTTCGCGGGCGCCTTCTTCGCGGGCGCCTTTTTCGCGGCGGCCTTCGCGGCCGGCGCCTTCTTCGCCGTGGTCTTGGTGGCCGGGGCCTTCTTCGCGGGCGCCTTCCGCGCCGCCGCCACCACCTTCTTGGCGGCGGCCTTCTTCGCGACGGCCTGCTTCGCCGGCACCCGACCGGCGCCGGCGCCGGAGGCGTTCGGAGACGCCTTGGTTACCGTCGCCGTCCTGGCCGTGGCGGCCCCCGTGGACCGCCGCGTCGCGGCGGTCTTCTTCGCGGTCGTACGTTTGGCGGCCGGGCGGGTGGTGGCCTTTTGTGCTTCGGCCATCTCGGTTCCCTCCTTGGGGACGTGCTCTCGCGTGGCTCCTCGCGGAGCACGGAGTACCTCGACGCGGGCCGTCCCGCGCCGTCTACCTGCCCTCCCCGGCCCAACGGGCATCCTCGGCTTCCCACGCTTCGTTGCGCTCCTGCACCTTCTGCAAGGCGTTCTCCGCGTCGGCGGCTGAGGCGTACGGTCCGAGAACGTGCTTCGCAGGGCACACGTCGGCATCGGTCTCGACCCGGTGGTGTCGCGTGCACCAGTAGTAGTGCGCACCACTTCCGCTGTCGCTCATGAGATCACTGTGCACCGCGTAGCGTCCGGCCGCCACCGGATCGCCACAAATAGTCGCCGATGTCCTCCACATTAGACGTGCTGCCGGCCGCCGGATGCCGGAACGGCGAAGAACGGGGCAGCCGCGGACCGGGTCGGTGACGCACAATCCCCGGGTGCGGTACGGGGGAGGGACATCGGCACGGCGGCGACGCCGCCTGCTGGCCGCCGCCGTGCTCGTGGCGCTCGTCGCGACCGGGGTGCTGGTGGCGGTGCCGCTGCTGCGGGACCGGTCCCAGCACCGGCTGGACCGGCGCGCCGACCGGGAGGTGACGTCGACCGCGCAGCGGACCCGGGCCGCGCTGCTGGCCGCGCCGTCCGCGTCCGGGCCGGCGCTGCGGGACGCCGCCGGCGCGGTCGACGGGGTCGAGGTGCTGACGGTGGAGAGCGCCGATCCGGGCGTCCGGCTGGCCTTTCGGGTCCGGGTGGCGAAGACCGCCGCCTCGGTCTTCGGCTGGCAGCGGGCGAACGTCGGGGCGTGTTTCGCCCAGGTGGTACGCCCCGCCGCCACCCCGGCGCCGCTCGAGCGGCTGCCCTGCCCGGACTGACCCCGGCCGCCGACGCCCGGCCAGGTCGGTCGAACGGCGGGTACCGCCGGCCACGCCCGCTCGGCAGGATCGGTCGTCATGATCGACACGACGACCGGGGCGGGCGCCTGCCCGCGCTGCGCGGCGACCACGTGTCGCTGCGGGGCGCGGCGCCGTGGTGCGCCGGCTGCGAGTGGAACCTCGACGCGTACGACCGGGACCGACGGCCGCGCGAGTTCGGCTGGGCCTGGGTGGACCGGTGGACGTACCGGTTGGCGTACCGGATGACCGCGCGGCAGTTCGACCGGCTGGTCGGGCGGCCGTTGGACGACGCCGGACCGGCCACCGCTCGGGTGGTCACCGCGGTCGCCTCGGTGCTGCTGCTCGGCGCGGTGCTCGCCCTCGCGGTAACCGGGGTGTGGCTGATCGTCGCGTTCCGCTTCCCGAACCCGTCGGTGGTGCTCGGCGTCGCCCTGCTCGGCCTGGCGTGCGCGCTGCGGCCCCGCTTCGACCGCCTCGACGAGGACGCGGAGGTGCTCACCCGGGACCGGGCACCGGAGCTCTTCGCCCTCGTCGACGAGGTGGCCGCGGCGATCGGCGCGCCGGTGCCGCACGTGGTCGCGGTGGACGGCGACATCAACGCGTACGCCGGCATCGTCGGGGTGCGCCGGCGACGGGTGCTCTGCCTGGGGCTGCCGCTGTGGGGATCGCTGCCGGCGCAGGAGCGGGTGGCGCTGCTCGGCCACGATCTGGGCCACTTCGTCAACGGCGACCCGCGCCGGGGGCTGCTCGTCCAGCCCGTCTTCACCACCCTCGGCACCGCCGCCGACCTGGTGCGTCCGGTGCGGACCGTGACCGGCGCCGGCGTCCTGGAGCTGCTCGGCGCGGCGCTGGCGTACGCCGTCCAGTCGGTGCTGGCCCGACTGCGCTTCGGCGCGCACCTGCTGCTGGTCGGCGTCGCGCTGCGGGACACCCAGCGCGCCGAGTACCTGGCCGACGAGTTGTCCGCCCGGGTGGCCGGGTCGGCGGCGGCGACCGGGGCGCTCGACGCGTTCCTCGCCACCGAGTCGGTGGCCCTCGCCGTACGCCGGGAATCGCAGGCCGGGCACGGGCCGCAGCGGTGGCGGGAGGCGGTCGCCGCGTCCCGCGCGACGGCGGCGACCCGGCTGCCCCTGCTGCGGCAGCTCTCGATTCGCGACGAGGCGTCGCTCTTCGCCACCCACCCGCCGGCGGGGCTGCGGCGGCGGATGCTGGCGGGCCGGCCCTGGCGCGACCCGAAGGTGGTGTTGACCGAGGCCCGGAGGGCCCGGATCGACGCCGAACTGGCCCGGGAGTACGAGCAGGTCCGTCGGGCGGTGAGCTGGTCGGGCTGACCGGTCCGCCCGGGCGTCGCGGGACGGACCGCCGCGGGCTCAGGCGGGCGACGGCGCCGGCTCGGGGGGCGGCGCGTCCGCCGGCCGCGCCGCCGCCGGCCGCGCCGCCCGGATCGCGTACGCGAGCGCGTACGGGGTGCAGGCCAGGTAGAGGAAGGGCTGCAACTCCATCAGGTCGCCGATCAGGAAGATCTCCCACGGCGTCGGCCGGGGCAGCCCGAACGACCAGTCCGTCCAGCTTGCGAAGAGCCACAGCGGCGCGGAGATCCGGTCGATCGTGTCGCCCTGCGGCACCCCGTCGATGACCGTTTCCGGGCCGCCGGCGATGTGGTTGACCACTGTGAGCACGACGGCGAGGTCGGCGACGACGAGCGCGCCGAGCACCCCGACCAGCCAGGCGGCCCGGGTCCGGCCGCGGCCGGCGAGCACCCCGGCGCCGTGCAGCACCAGGGCCAGGCCGGCCAGCCACACCAGCAGGCCCGGCGCGACGCGGACCAGGTCGTCGGTGGTCTCGTTCATGGCGTATTCCGCACCGACGGCGGTCAGGCCGACGGGGAGCACGATGCCGAGCGCGGTGCGGGTCGGTCCGCGCAGGGCGCTGCGGGCGGCGCTGCGGTGCGCCACCCGGGCCAGCAGCACCGCGAGACCCACGGTGAGGGCGGTCATCACCGGCGCATGCGCGGCGTTCGCCCAGCTCGGCATGCTGAGGACCAGGTTGACCACGACGTTCATCACCACTGCCGCAACCAGCAGGATCGCCAGGCACGCCACCGGGGCGAGCAGGAGGGTGGCCGCCGTCCGGCGGATCCGTCCGTCCAGCCGCGACCGGTCGACCAGCGGGCCGGCGGACCGACTGACGGCCAGGCTGCCGGCGAAGTGGAGCATCCGTAGCCCTTCTCCCCGCTCGGCGAGGACGTGCAGCTCGGCGGTCCACTCGCGGGACAGCTCGTCGCGCACCTCGGCCGGCCAGCGCCGGGTCGCCGTCCGGAGCAGGAACTCGGCCACCCGCCGGGTCACCACGCGGGAGCACCCGTCGGCTCGGCGCCACCCCGACGTGGCCGGGGATCGGGGCTGAGCGCCCGCAGCTCGGCGAGCGCCTGCCGGGCCGCGCGGACCCCCTCGGCGGTCAGCCGGTAGTACCGGCGGGCGGGCCGGCGGGCGGCGGTCGGGTCGACCTGCTCCCAGTCGGCGACGAGCCAACCGGCCGCCTGGAGGCGGTGCAGCACCGGGTAGAGGGTGCCGCTGGGCA
Source organism: Micromonospora kangleipakensis (assembly GCF_004217615.1). NCBI lineage: Bacteria > Bacillati > Actinomycetota > Actinomycetes > Micromonosporales > Micromonosporaceae > Micromonospora > Micromonospora kangleipakensis. The sequence continues at coordinate 6,355,083 of NZ_SHLD01000001.1, forward strand.
GGCCGGTGAGCTTCATCAGGTCGAGGCCGTACCGCTCGGCCTCCGGGTCGGCGAGCAGCGCCGAGAGCACCTTCGCCACCGGGATCGTCATCCGCATGGACGTCACTGTATCGGAACTCTACATAGGGGTGGTTCACGGCTTCGCTGACGCCGCTCGCGCCGTTCGGGGTCGATCAGCGGAGGGGCTGCCGGCGCCGGTGGGACAGGTCAGGGTGGTGGTGTCCGCCGGGGTGGCTGTGCGGGTCGGTGTGGACGGTGGCGCCGGTCAGCCGGGGCACGGCGTGGGTGAGCTGATGCTCGGCGTCGGCGGCGATCTCGTGTGCGGCGACGAGGGTGAGGTCGGCGTCCACGACCAGTTCCGCTTCGGCGTGCAGCCGGTGCCCGATCCAGCGGAGCCGCACCGCGGCTACGTCGCGGACGCCGTCGACGGCCCGCAGCGCGGTTTCGGCCTGGTCGACCAGGGCGGGGTCGACGGCGTCCATGAGGCGTCGGTAGACCTCGCGAGCGGCGTCCTTGAGCACGAGTGTGATGGCGACGGCGATGACCAGGCCGATGACGGGGTCCGCCCAGCGCCAGCCGAGTGCGGCGCCGCCGGCGGCGGCGAGGACGGCGAGGGAGGTGTACCCGTCGGTGCGGGCGTGCAGGCCGTCGGCGACCAGGGCGGCGGAGCCGATGCGTCGGCCGACGCGGATGCGGTACTGGGCGACGAGCTCGTTGCCGACGAAGCCGACGACGCCGGCGGCGGCCACCCAGGGCAGGTGTGTCACGTCGGTGGGGTGCAGCAGCCGGGTGACGGCGGTCCAGGCGGCGGCGATGGCGGACGCGGCGATGACCGCGACGATGATGATGCCCGCGAGGTCTTCGGCGCGGCCGTAGCCGTAGGTGTAGGCGCGGGTGGCCGCGCGGCGGCCGAGGAGAAAAGCGACTCCCAGCGGTACGGCGGTCAGGGCGTCGGCGACGTTGTGGAGGGTGTCCCCGAGCAGGGCGACCGAACCGGAGAACACCACGATGACCGCCTGGGCGACGGCCGTGATCCCGAGGCCGACCAGGGAGATCCACAGGGCGCGTAGCCCGTGGCGGGAGGACTCCAACGCGGGGTCGATCTTCGCCCGCGAGTCGTGGGAGTGCGGGACGACGGCGTGGGCCAGCCGATGCCACCACGCGGCGAGCCGGCCGTCGTGACGGTGGCCGTGTTCGTGTTCGTGGTCGTGCGAGTGGTCGTGGTCGTGGTCGTGGTCATGGCCGTGGTCGTGGTCGTGGTCGTTCACCGCTCCCCCAGGTCGTGCGGTCGCACGGACGGTCCGTACCCCCCGACGGCGGCGATAATATGTGCTCATGTACGCACGCGACAATGTTGCAGATGCCAGTGACCTGCAACAACGCCTTCCTCGCGGGCAGGAGGTGGAGGCGGCGACCGAGATGCTGCGGATGCTGGCCGACGGAACGCGGCTGCGGCTGATGTGGCTGCTCAGCGAGGGCGAGTACGACGTGACGGCGCTCGTGGCGGCGGTCGGGATGGCGCGCCCGGCGGTGTCGCAGCACCTCGGCAAGCTTCGGTTGGCGGGGCTGGTGAGCGTGCGACGGGACGGCCGTCGCGCCCTCTACCGCGCCAGGGGCGGGCATGCGCGCCGGCTGGTGACCGAGGTGATGCACGCCGCATCCCACCGGGTGACCGGTGCACCTGAGCACGACTGAGCTCCCGCCATTCTCGACGAGTCCGGTGATGACCGACCCGCCTCGACCCGGCGCGGCCCATGCCCTGGCCGGGCTACGCTCTCGGCCCGCAGCCCACGACAGCCCGAGGCGTGGCCCGGATGTCCTCTGGGCGGGTGCAGCCCGCCAGGGGCCCGGAAAACGGGCCTCACGTCACCGTCAGCAGCAACCTGCCCGGGTACGAAGTCTGCAGACGTCGATGCGCCTCCGCCGCCCGCCCCAGCGGGAACGTCTCGGCAACATGCACCTCGAACGGTCCAGCCTCGATGAGCTCGTTGAGGCGCTGCAACCGCTCGGGACCCGTCTCGCCGTTGTAGGCCCGGACCGTCACGCCGGGTCGCTCGCGCGGTACCGGTTGAACGCCGTTGGGGTACGCGAGCACGCCACCGTCGCGTAGCGCTTCGGTGAGCCTGTCCAGCGTCTCCCCACCGGCCATGGCCAGGATGCCGCCGACGCCGTCCGGCGCCACATCCCGGATCCGGGCGAGCACCTCCACGACGTCGCCGTGACCGTCGACGGACAGGTCGGCACCGAGCCGGGTCACCAGCGCCACGCCCTCCGCCCCGGAGGCAACAGCGATCACGCTGAGCCCCTGCCGCTTGGCCAATTGAACGGCCAGATGCCCCTGACCGCCGCTCGCGCCGAAGATCAGGACCCACTCCCCGGCCGGCAGGCCGAGGACGTCCAGGCCCGACAACGCGGTCAGCGCGTTGGCCGGCATGGCTCCCGCATGCTCCACCGGCACACCCGCCGGCAGCTTCGCGACGTACTGCGCCTTCGTCGCCGCGTACTCGGCGTAGAAGCCGCCTTTCGGCCGTCTGCGGCCATACACGTAGACCAGGTCGCCCACCGCGACGTCGGTCACCTGCCCGCCGACCGCGGCGACGGTGCCCGCCCCTTCGGCGCCGGGCACGATGGGAAACGCGGCGCCCTCGGGCACCAGTGCGCCCTCCCGCTCAAGGGCGTCCCACACCCCCACGCCGGCGCTCCACACCTTGAGCAGCACCTCGTCGTCGGCGATCTCCGGCACAGGCAGGATACGCGGTGTGATCACCTCCGGACCGCCGAACTCGTCGAAGGCCGCGGCCTGCATCCGCTCGGGCACATCCCCGTCGACCATATGGAATTCCTCTCCGCCCTGCTGCTCCCGGACGCCCGGCCCGCCGCGCGATGGCCGCCAGTACGTCGCCCTCCCGGCTTGGCGCTTCCGCCGCCATCAAGGTCGGGAGGTTCCTGCGGAGGCCCCGACGGATGCATCGCCCGCAGCCGGTGGTCCACACACGTCCCGGCCTACTCCGCACGCGCCAGCGTCAACGATCGCAGCATGCCCTGCCCCAGCGCAGTCGGCCCGCGCCTGAGCGCAGTTCACCCAGTCGGGCTAGCGGCGGGAGCGGGCCGGAGCATCGCGCCCCGACGGCCGCTGAACCTGGGCAGTCCGACCGTGACCCCATACGGCAGTTCGCCGAAGAGGTCGTGCCCGCACTACGCGCCGCCGTCGAGGGAAAACGCGGCTGACGCACCTCCGTCGGGGGTGCAGAGAGAAATCCGTAGCGTCCGTAGCGCAAACCGCAGCAACGGCCACGGTGGGAACCGCCACCGAGCACGAACCGCAGGAAATATAACAACAGGAACCGCAACATCCGGAACTGTAATCCCAGGAACCGTAACAAACAGGAGCAACCACCATGAAGATCGTCGTCTTCGGTACCGGTTACGTCGGCGGCGCCCTGGTGAGCGAACTCGCCGGCCGCGGGCACGAGGTCACCGCCGTCTCCCGATCCGGGAAAACCGACCTGCCGGCGCAGGTCGCCGCCGTCACCGGGAGCGTCCACGACCCCGCGTTCCTCAGCTCGGTAACCGCCGGGGCGGATGCCATCGTGGCCGCCCTGCCCGCCCTCAGCCCCGAAGGCAGCCTCGGCGCGGCCGTCACCGCCCTGCTCCGGGCTGCGCAGGAAAGCGAGGCGCGGCTCGGGGTCGTCGGCGGCGCCGCGATCATCCCCACCGTGTCGGGCGGTCCCCGCCAGGCGGACACCCCCGACTTCCCCGCCCGATTCGCCCCGGTCGTCGACGCCCACCAGCAGGCGCTGGACATCCTGAACTCGGCACCTGAGAACGTCGACTGGTTCTACCTCATCCCGGCGGGGGAGTTCGGCGCCTACAACCCCGGCACCCGCACCGGGTCGTACCGCACCAGCAGCACCGCCCAGGTCACCAACGAGGAGGGCCGCTCGCTGCTCGGAGTGGCCGACTACGCGATCGCGTTCGCCGACGAACTCGAGAACCCGCGTACCCACCGCACCTGGCTCGCGATCGGCTACTAGTGCGGTGTCCACTAACGTTCACCGGGTGTGCGGTGGGTGTTGTGGATCCTCGCCTTGAAGGCGAGCGACTCCCCACCGGGTGGTGGGGCGGGCCTCCGCGGGCCAACCGATCCTCGCGCCGCCCGGGGTGGGCGGCGGGGGTCACGTCGGGATCGGCCGGCACCGGGCAGGTGCCGGCCGGCTCGACGGTGCGTGACCACCTCCGGCAGCACAACGTCTGTCGGGGTGGTGGATCCGCCGCCCGGAACACGGGTGGCGATGCTGGCGGCCGCGACCAGGTCGCGGTGCCCGGAGAATGCGCAGTGCGGGCAGGACAGGGTCCGGCCACGAGGTTTGGGAACCCGCCTGCGGCAGGCGGGGCAGGTGGAGGAGGTGCCGCGTTCGTCGACCAGGCGGACGGTGATGCCGGCGGGGGTGGCCTTGTCGGTGAGGATCTGCAGGAGCCGGCCGATCTGCCACTGCCGCAGCCGCAGGTTGTGCCGCCGCCCAGCAGGAATAGCGAGCACCCCGCGGGGGTCACCGACGTGCAGCACACCGACCCGCTGCTCCACCGCCCATGAGACGACGCTGCGGGCGGCTTCGTGCTGGGCTTGGCGGACCCTGCGCCGGTGCCGGCCCTCAACCAGGCGTGCCCGGCGGCGGTACTGCCGCCACCGCCGGGATCCCTTCTGGCCCGGCTTCGGCGCCCGGCGGGCGACGGCACGGCGGCGGGCCTTGGTGTCGGCCAGGTGCATGCGGTGTTCGGCGCGGATCGCCCGCCCCGACACCAACAGTCCCTCCCCACCGGGGCCGGCCACCGCGTACGGGTGGATGATCCCCAGATCCACCCCGGCCACCCTGCCCGGATCCGGCTCCTCGCCCGGCGGATAGACCGCCACCGGCACCTCGGCGGTCACGTCCAGGAACAAGCGGCCACCTTCACACAGCAGCGTGACCGACCGGACCTGCTCAACTGGATACGGCACCTCCCGCGCCAGACGCACCCACAACGCCGACGTGCCTTTCGCGGTCGGGATCCGCACCCGAAGTCTGTCAAGGGTGAACGTGCCGTGATACCAGCGCACCGGCACCAACCCCCGCCGACGACGCGGATACCGCGCCGACAGGTCACCGTCCTTGCGGCGTTTCGCCGCCGCGAACCACGCATCGGAGAACCGGCGCAACACCGACCGCGCACCCGTGGTGTCCAGTTCCGCGAACGTGCCCGGCCCGGATGCCGCCAACACCCGGCACAACTCCTGATAACCGGACAGGGGTACGTCCCGGCGGCGCCGCCGCCACGCGTTGACCTCCAACACGCACGCCCACACGTCACCAGCCGAGCGCAGCAGCCCGAAACAACGGCGCCGCTGGCCCGGCGTCACCCGCAACGCGACGCGGGCGGTGCGATGCACGACCCGCGCAGCGGCGGGATCCCGACGACGAGGCACAAACCGAAGCCAACCCTACCGGTACGACATTTTCCCAACCCCGACCAACCCGGCCAACGTTTTTGGACACGGCACTAGTGCGGTGCGCCAGAAATTCGCCTGATAAGTGGGTATGGTGGTGGGATGCCGAGGACTGGGCGTCCCACCCCGCCGCTGACGTTGACCGATGAAGAACGTGCGACATTGACCCGATGGTCGCGGCGGGCGAAGACGGCGCAGGTCCTCGCGATGCGCTCCCGGATCATTCTGGCCTGCGCCGATGGCGGCTCGAACACTGATGTGGCAACGGCACTGGGTGTTCATCTGTCCACGGTGGGGAAATGGCGTCGCCGATTTTTGAAGCTGCGGCTGGACGGACTGATCGACGAGCCGCGGCCGGGTCGTCCTCCGTCCATCGGTTTGGACCGGGTCGAAGAGGTCGTCGTCGCCACCTTGGAGCAGACGCCACGTAACGCCACCCACTGGTCGCGTACCTCCATGGCGGAGAAGTCCGGACTGTCGAAGTCCACCGTCGGACGGATCTGGCGGGACTTCGGCCTCAAGCCGCATCTGGCCGACACGTTCAAGCTCTCCACGGATCCGCAGTTCATCGAGAAGGTCGTCGACGTGGTCGGGCTCTACCACAACCCGCCCGAACGGGCCGTGGTGCTCTGCGTGGATGAGAAGTCGCAGATCCAGGCCCTGGACCGGTCCCAGCCGGTGCTGCCGATGATGCCCGGCATGCCCGAACGCCGCACCCACGACTACGCCCGCAACGGCATCACCAGCCTGTTCGCCGCGTTCAACATCGCCGACGGCACCGTCATCGGCGAACTGCACCGCCAGCACCGCGCGACCGAGTTCAAGAAGTTCCTGGCCACGATCGACAAAGCCGTGCCAGCCGATCTGGACGTGCACCTGGTCTGCGACAACTACGGCACCCACAAGACCCCCGCCGTGCGGGCGTGGCTGGCCCGCCATCCCCGCTTCCACATGCACTTCACACCGACCGGTTCCTCCTGGATCAACCAGGTCGAACGCTGGTTCGGCTACCTCACAGAGCAGAAGATCCGCCGCGGCGCCCACAAGAGCGTTCACAGCCTGGAAGCCGACATCCGCACCTGGATCGCAGACTGGAACACCAACCCCAGGCCCTTCACCTGGACCAAGACCGCCGAGGAGATTCTCGAATCACTCGCACGATTTTGTAGGCGGATTTCTAGCGCAGCACACTAGCCTGAGCCCTTCAGTAAGGGCGACCGCAGTTCCTCCAACCCACCGCCGCGGTAAGTCGGCCGTCTCGGCCGCGACCCAAGGTGCCCCGCGTGCGACCCGGCCACACGGCCCTCCAGATCTGGCGACGCCGACACGAACATTTTCGCAGCAGCATCTGTTGGCAACGCCATCCTGGACCGGGACGCGCACGACGGAGCGGCCTGCTGGCCGCGCGTACGGAGGCGCCTCGAGCTGACCCATGCGGATGTCCTGATCGGACAGCGTGATCCTGCTCTGCCCGCGCGGCGTGCTGGGTTGTCAGCGCTGCGTGGCGGCGGCCGTGTCGGCCAGGCGGGCGCGGAACGGTTCGGACGCGGCAGGCCCGGCGATGAGGCCGACGTCCAGTTCCGACAGCGACCGGCCGGTGCGCATTCGTAGCGCAGCGGCCGGTCCGCCGCCTGAGATCACGCCACCGGGATCGCGGGCTCGTCGATCACGCTTGCGTCACCGCCGCGGATGGGGCCCACGCTCCACGCGTTCAGCTCGTGCGGGGTGCCGAGCCTGATCGCGCTCACCTCGTCGAGCCGGGCGAACTGCGCCGGGGTCAGCGTCACGTCCAGCGCGCCCAGGTAGTCGTCGAGCTGCGCGACGCTGCGCGGGCCGATGATCGGCACGTACGCTGTGGCCGTCCGCGCGCCCTGCTGCCGCATCCAGGCGATGGCGACGTGGGAGGCCGGCACGCCGAGCTCGGCCGCGACGTCCACGACGGCGTCGACGATCGCGGTCTTCTGCGCGGTCTCCTCGAAGAACCCGACGGCCTTGAGGGCGCTGATCCGGCCGGTGGCGCCCTGACGGTACTTGCCGGTCAGCAGACCGCCGCCGAGCGGGCTCCACAGCGTCGCGCCCAGGCCAAGCGCCTGCGCCATTGGCAGCAGCTCCCGCTCGGCGGTGCGTTCGACCAGGCTGTACTCGACCTGGATACCGGCGACCGGGGACCAGCCGCGCAGCTCGGCGATGGCCGCGGCGCGCGACACCCGCCAGGCCGGGAAGTTCGACAGCCCGAAATAGCGGATCTTTCCGGCGCTGACCAGGTCGTCCAGGCCGCGCAGGATCTCCTCCATCGGGGTCAGGCCGTCAGGGGCGTGCACCCAGTACATGTCCAGGTGATCGGTGTTCAGGCGGCGCAGGGTGGCCTCGAGGGCCTGGAACATGTACCGGCGGCTGTTGCCGGTGTTGGAGACGGTCTGCGGTCCGACGCCGTTCATGCTGTACTTGCCCGTCAGCACGAACTGGTCCCGGTCGGCGCCCAGGAACTCGCCGAGCAGCTGCTCGGATTCGCCGGCCTGGTAGTTCTCGGCGGTGTCGATGAGCGTGCCGCCGGCTTCGGCGAACCGGTCGAAGATCTTGCGGGCCTCGGCGGGCTCGGAACCGGGGCCCCAACCGCCACCGGCACGCCAGCCGGTGCCGAAATTGGCGGTGCCGAGGCCGTACTCGGACACGCGCAGGCCGTTGTTGCGCCCGAAGGTGGTGTATCGCATGGGTGGACATCTCCCTAAGACGAGTAAGACAAGTAACTTGCGTTGGGTAAGCGTGGACGCGGTTCTTGGCACCCGTAAGGTGTGTCGGGTCAGCGGGGGACGGTCACGACGATCTTGCCGACCTGGGATCCTGACTCGAGACGACGGTGGGCCTCGACGATGTCTTCCAGCGGGAAGGTGGTGTCGATGACCGGCCGCAGGACCTCGCGGGCGACACCGTCGAGAATCCAGTCAACGGCGACCTTGCGGCGTTCGAGGTCAGTGGTGAGCTCGAAGACTTTGTAGCCGCGGATGGTCAGGCTCTTGCTGATCAACTCGAGCGCGGGCACGGTCGCGGCCTCGGTGCTCAGCGCACCGTAGACGATCACGGTCCCGCCGGGCGCGGCGGCGCCGAGCAGACGCGTCAGCGCCGGTCCCCCCACCGGGTCGAAGATCACCCGCGCGCCCTTCCCGTCGGTGAGTTCGTTCACCCGGGCGACAACGTCTTCCTCGGTCGTGGCGATGACCCCCTCGGCGCCGGCGTCCAGGAGCTGCTGACGCTTGGCGCTGGTGCGGGTCAGGGCCACAGGCCGGGCCCCCACGCTGCGGGCGATCTGGATCGCGGCCAGCCCGACGCTGCTGGAGGCAGCCGGGACGAGCAGCGTGTCACCGGCCTTCAGGCCCGCGGTCTCGATCAGGGCGCCGTAGGCGGTCAGGTACTGCCCCCACAGAGCTGCGGCCTCTTCCCAGGACAGCGTGTCGGGGTGCTTGACCACCCCGGTGGCGGGCGCGATGGCCAGCTCGCCGTGGATGGGGTAGTCGGTGGCCCTGAAGCAGGGGATCAGGCTGACGGCATCCCCGACGGTGAAACCCTCGACGCCTGGGCCGATGGCGTCGACCTCACCGGAGGCCTCCCATCCGATACCGGAGGGGAGCTCCATGAGGTGGCCGCTGCGGAGCATGGCATCCGCTCGGTTCAACCCGAGAGCCCGGGTGCGGATGCGGATCTCGCCCTGGCCGGGTTCGCGGACCTCGACGTCGTCCAAGGTCAGGACCTCGGGGCCACCGGTGGCGTGAAATCGGACAATCTTGCTCATGGGAGTTGTCTTTCCTTTCAAGTCTGGACCTGATCCGGTCGTTCGTGAGGTCGGAGGGCAGAGGGGCTGCTCCGCGCGGATCGAGGGGTTGCTGTGCGCCCGGCGCGCCGGCCGTGTTCGGTCAGTGCGGGGCGAGCCCCTACGAACCCGGCTCGGCCCCGGCGAGGCCGACGCGCGGCGCGACGAGCAGCATCACGGCGGTCGCCGCGGTCATCCCGCCGGCGACCACCAGCGCCATGGCGACGCTGCTGCCGCCGAGCACGCCGACCAGGGGGGCGCCCAGCGCACCCCCGCCGAACTGGACAGCGCCGAGCAGCGCCGCGGCGGTCCCGGCCGCCTCGCCATGCCGGGTCATTGCCAGGGTCGGGGCGTTGGGGAAGGCGAGCCCGATCGCGGCGAGCACAAGGAACAGTGACACCAGCAGTGTGGCCAGGCCACCGAGGCCGGTCACGGCGAAGAACAGCACGATGAACCCGCCGGCGGTGCCGGCGATCAGGGCGGCGCGCAGGATCTGCAGCGGCGTGTACCGGCGCAGCAGTAGCACGTTGAACTGGATGGCGCCGATGAGTCCGGCCACACTGGCCGCAAAAACAAGGCCGAACTCCTGCTCGTCGAGACCGTACTGCTGTTGCAGGACGAAGGACGAGCCCGCCACGTAGGCGAACTGGGCGGCGGAGTACAGCCCGACGACGAGTACCAGAGCGACGAAGGCACGGTCGCGGAACAGCCGGCGGTACCAGTGCACAGTCGCCGCCGCACCGCCTCGGTGACGGCGGCGCGGCGGGAGGGTTTCCGGAAGGCCGAAGAGCGCAACTGCGATCAGCAGTACGCCCAGCACCGTCAGCGTCACGAACACGCCCTGCCAGTCGGTCCAGCGCAGCACCGCGCTGCCCAGGGTCGGTGCGAGAATCGGTGCCGCGCCAGTGACGAGCATCAGTCGCGAGAAAATGCGGGCGAAGGCGGATCCGCTGAACAGGTCCCGCACGACTGCAGTGGCGATCACCGTGGCGGCCGCCACGCCGAGCCCCTGCAGCACGCGCAGCACGTCGAGTACGGCGATGGTGGGCGCGAACACGCACAGTATCGACGCGGCCACGTGCAGGACCAGCCCGGCCAGCAGCGGGCGGCGGCGGCCTGCCGCATCGGACAGCGGCCCGACGAACAGCTGCCCGACGGCCAATCCGAGCAGCGTCCCAGTGAGCGTGAGCTGCACCGCCGTCGGGGTGGTCGCGAGTGCGGCCGTCACGGCGGGCAGCGCGGGCAGGTACATGTCGACGGTCAACGGACCGATCGCGATGAAGGCACCGAGCATGAGCACCAGCCACGCCCGCTGGCGGCCGGTCATCAGGTCACCCGGCAGCACCGGTTCGGCGCCGTCGGTGGTCACGGCGTCGCTCATGAGACCTCCCTCCAGAAGAGTTCGAAATCCGTATCCGTGCGCTGCACGGCGATGCCGCGTACCCAGCGCGCCGCCGCGCAGCCGTTCCAACCCGCGCGAGTGCTGCCGATGATGGTCCTGATCTTTTGTCATTGCGTTTCCCTGTTGCTTGACGGCACCCGGTCGATATCCTTGCTTGGTCAAGCAACTATCGGTTGCGATGCTTCCTTCGTCAAGCAACTATGCTGGGAGGATGTCCATCGTCACACCCGGCCGGACACCGGCCCCAGAAGGGCTACAAACCCTCAATCGGGACGAAGAAGCACTCGTCCGGAGCCTCACCCGCGCCATGTACGCGCTGCCCCGTGCCATCGACGCAGACATGGTCCGCGAGCAGCGGCTCTCCCTCACCGAATACACGGCGCTGATGCACCTGTCCGAGGCCCCCGACCGGCAGATGCGAATGAACGAACTCGCCGCCGCCTGCGAGATGTCCTTCAGCGGCATGACCCGCGTGGCACAACGCCTGGAGAGCGAAGGGCTGATCCGGCGAGTCAGATCCACGCATGACGCGCGGGGCTGCAACGCCGTCCTTACCGATGCCGGTTTCGCCCGTCTTGAGGCTGCGTGGCCGACCAACCTCGCCGCCGTTCGCCGGCACCTTCTCGACCACGTGACAGGGATCGACCTCGCCCAACTCGCCAGGGCCATGCAGAACGTGGCCTCGTGAACGGAACGTGCGCTCGTCGGCGGCGCGCCATGGGTGTACGTCATCGAGATCGCCGCCGGAGCGTCGGGAACGGCGAGTCACGCCGTCCGGCTGTAGAGCGCCTGACCGTAGCCGTCGCGCGGGTCGGGCATGCGGCAGGCGATATGCCACACCTGCTCCGGTTTCACGACCGGACGCTTCGGGGCCATGCCTTTGTGCAGCCGGAGCCTTCCGGTGGGCTGGACTGATGGCCGCGCTGGACCGTGCTCGGATTGCGAGCGCCGCAGCCAGGGTGATTCCGCCGACGATGAATATGGCGGCGGCCGTCCCGGTGATGACGCGGATGTCGGCATAACCGGCACTAATGCCCATAGACAGCCTGGAATACAACGAGGTCGCAGCCTTGATCGAGGCTGCGACCTTGTAGGCGACGGACGAGTCGACCTGTACGCCGGATTCTGTGACCGACGCCGTCCCGGAGGACGTCGTCGGCGGCGGCCATCCATCTCGGCCTGCCGTCGCCGGCAGGCTCCAGCGGCCTACCCGCAGACATCGGACGGGCAGCCCTCAAGCGTCTGCGCGGACCGTCATCTTGCGGTGACGACCCTTTCTTGGCCTTGCTCCGGGTGGGGTTTACCTAGCCATCCCGGTCACCCGGGATGCTGGTGGGCTCTTACCCCACCGTTTCACCCTTACCGTCCCGTTTAGGGCCGGCGGTCTGTTTTCTGTGGCACTGTCCCGCGGGTCACCCCGGGTTGCCGTTAGCAACCACCCTGCCCTGTGGAGTCCGGACGTTCCTCGGCGACGGGCCGGAGCCCGTCGACGCGACCGCCCGGTCGACTCGTCCGTCGCGCTCTCATCCTAACGACGCGACGGCCTCGCTCATTTCCGACCCGGACACGTGTGGACGGCGGGGACGGCGGCGACCCGCCCGTCCCCGCCGCCGGATCACCAGTCCGATACCAGCCCTTCGCCGAAGAGGCGCCCACCCCGTTCCGGCTCGCGTACCTGGATCGACGCGAGGACTCGGCCGGCGGCGTCCAGCGCACGCACGTCCGCGGGCTCCCCGAGCGGCAGGGCGACCACCGCCGCGCCGTTGGTCACCGGCGCGGAGGAGCGCACCGTGCCGGGTCCGACCACCTCCACCCGCGCCGCATCCTCCTCCTCGGGTACGACCAGAAGCTGGTCGGTGAGGGCCGCGTGCCCGCCCACCCGGGTCGGCACCCTGACCGCGATCAGGTCCGGAGAGCTGCCGACGACCGTGCTCACCAGCGCCCAGTCGGTCCGGCTGGCCGCTCGGGTCTCCGTGTCGTCGGGTCGGGCGCCATCCGGCGCGGCCAGCGCCACGAGGGCGTCGTAGCTCGCCCCGACCTGCAGGACGGCCGGGCCGGTGCCCGAGGCCGGACCGACGAGCGCCGCCCCGGTGCCGTCCCCGCCGGGGACGCGGCCGCGCCAACGCCGCACCGGCCCGGGATCGCCCGACAGGCCGGTGGTCTCGACCAGCAACCCCCAGGAGCTCATGGCCGCCTCCTCGGCCTGCCTGATCTCGGCGCCGACCGTCAGCGGTCCGCCGGCGCCCGCGCTCGGGTCCGACGCCGGGGCGGAGTCTCGGCCGCTGATCTCACCGGTCCCGAAGCCCACGGGGCCCTGCTCGCGGATCCTGCCGTCGCACTCGACCCGCCACCAGCCACGGATCCGTTGCCCGTCGAGGAGCAGATAGCCGGGCGTCGGGGTGGGGCGCCAGGTACGGCGCACCGTACCCTCCGGGCTCACCGTCGCCGATCCGGCGGACGAGACGGCGCAGCCGGCCGGCGCGAGACCCAGCAGCCACCGGGGCGTGTCCCCCTTCCCCTCGACAGCGCCGCCGATCACGGTGAACGGCGAGATCCGCACGTTGCTGATACCGCCGGTGCGTACCAGGTCCCGGGGCGAGGAGCCGGCCGCACCCGTCGTCGCCACCAGGGCCGCGGAGGTGTCGGAGTGGTAGGCCACCACGACCTGGCGTGCCCCGAACGAGTCGTCGGCGAAGAGCACCTTGACCGTCGGCAGCGCGGACCCCATGCCCGCCTCGTCGCGGTCCCGGTCGAAGACGCTGGTCAGCTCGTCGACCAACCGCCCGTCGGTGGCCAGGCTGCCCCTCGTGGGCGAGTCGATGAGCCGCCACACCCAGTCGTCGGTGACCGGATAGCCGGACCCCCGCTCGGGGTCGCGGAACAGGTCGCCGAGACCGCCCGCCCTCAGGCCGAGGGCGGGGGCGAAGACCACGGTGGCGAGCAGGCCGGCGAGCAGGGCAACGGCCCCGGACCACCGGTTCCGCCGACGGCGGCGGGCGTGCCTCATGAGCCGTCCGTACGGGTCGTCGTCCAGGACCACCGACGCGGCGACCCGGGCCAGACCGGCACGCAGTTCGTCCACACTCATGCCCGTTCCCCGATCACTCTGCCGGTCGGCGTCGACCGGCCGGTCGACGCCGACGCCGACGCCAACACGTTCCGCAGCCGGGCGAGGCCCCGCGCCGCCTGGCTCTTCACCGTCCCGACCGAACACGCCATCACCGCCGCCACCTCGGCTTCCGGCAGGTCCTCCCAGTAGCGCAGCACCAGCACGGTGCGCATCCGGACCGGCAGCCGGTCCAGCGCGGTCAACAGCTCGTCCCGGACGACGACGCCGTCGGTGGTGTCGGGCCCGGCCGGGTCCGGGACGGCCGAGGTGAGCAGCTCCCGCAGACCGATCCGGCGCCAGCGGCTGGTAGCGGACCTCGACGAACTCACGGAACTCCGGGTCATCCACCCGTCGACCCCCCGTTGTGACCGCGCACGTCCCACTCCCCTCGTCGACCCTGTCGCCGGGAACGACGCGGCAGGGTGGCGAAAGGTTGAGTCCCGCGCCCGGGCGGCGCGGACGGGAGCGTACTAGCCTCTGGGGATCATGGACCTCTCCGACGCCGCGCTCCTGCTCGCCGCCGGTCTCGCCGCGGGCACGATGAACGCGGTGGCCGGGGGCGGTTCCCTCATCACCTTCCCGGCGTTGATCGCGGTCGGGCTGCCGCCGGTGCCGGCGAACGTCAGCAACTCGGTCTCGGTCTTCCCGGGGTACGTCGCGAGCGTCGCGGGCAGCCGGACGGACCTGCCGCCCGGGCGGAGGTTGTGGACGCTGCTGCCCACCGCCGTGCTCGGCACGGTCGTCGGCTGCGTGCTGCTGCTGGCCACCCCGGCGCGGGCCTTCGAGCTGGTGGTGCCGTTCCTGGTGCTGGGCGCGACCGCCGTGCTGGCCTTCCAGGATCCGCTGCGCCGGCTGGTCGGTCACCCGGCCGACCTCAGCCCGCGCCGCCGTACCGTCACGGTGCAGGCGATGGTCGCGCTGGGCACCGTGTACGGCGGTTATTTCGGCGCGGCGCTCGGGGTGATGCTGGTCGCCGGTCTGGCCCTGGTGCTGGACGCCACGCTGGCCCGGGTGTCGGCGATCAAGAATCTGCTCTCCGCGGTGGTGGGGCTGACCACGCTGGTCGTCTTCGCGCTCTTCGGCCCGGTCAACTGGGCGGCCGTCGCGGTGGTCGCGCCGGCGACGCTGGTCGGCGGGTACGCGGGCGCCCGGCTGGTCCGCCGGCTGCCGCCGGTGTTGCTGAAGACCATGATCGTGGTCTTCGGCACGACGATCGGCCTCTACCTGCTCTGGCGCGCGCTGCGCTGAGACCCCGCCGTGTGGCGGACCCCGGACGCCGAACCGCCCCGACGCGACGCGGCGCCGGGGCGGTTCGACCAGGGGCGGAGGGGAAAGCTCAGTACGCCTCGCCGACCGGCTCCTCGGGGGCGTGCTCGGCGTCGCGGGCGGCGGAGTTCCAGCGGGACCAGAGCACCCGCTCGCCGTAGCCGGCCGCCATCACGTGCGCGAAGGCCAGGTAGACCAGCACGCCGACGGCGAGCACCCCGAAGCCGACCCAGAACGGCAGCGCCAGCCCGTGCTCGGCGAGCTTGCCGGAGATGATCGGGGCGGGCGCGGCGGCGCCCCAGCGGACCAGGTTGAACGCGCCGGTGGCCACCCGGCGGTCGCTGGAGCCGAGGCCGAGCGCCAGGTCGGTGAGGTTGGCGTTGGCCAGGCCCATGCAGAGGCCGGCGAGCACGAGCACCACCAGCGACTCGGTGGTGGAGCCCGAGGTGGCGAAGAGCGCCATGCAGACCAGCAGGCCGGCGATGGCCACGCCGACGGTCTGCACCGCGCCGATCCGGTGGGCGAGCGGGTGCCCGATCACCAGGATGCCGGCGGCCAGGCCGAGGCCCCACGCGGTGAACGCCAGCCCCAGCGGCACCACGTCGAGGTGCAGGAAGAGCGGGGTGTAGCCGAGCACCACGAAGAAGACGAAGTTGTACGCGGCGGTGATCACGCAGAGCGTGACGAACGCCGGCTTGCGGTAGGTGGCGAAGATCTGGCCGACGCGGACGGGCGCCTGCCGGTTGGTCGGCTCGCGCAGCTTGCGGGACGCGACGGCCAGCGCGAGGACCATGAAGACGCCGCAGACGAAGAACGGCAGCCGCCAGCTCACGTGGCCCAGCAGCCCGCCGATCAGCGGGCCGACGGCGAAGCCGAGACCGAGCGCGGTCTCGAAGAGGCCGACCACCCACTCCCGGTCGACGGCGAGGTTGACCAGCACCACCATCGCGGTGGCGAAGAACATCGCGTTGCCCAGCCCCCAGACGCCGCGCAGCACGGAGAGCTGCACGATGTTGTCGCTGAACGAGGCGAGGATCGCGGCGGCGCCGACCACCGAGACACCGGTGATCAGCACGGGTTTGAAGCCGAAGCGACCGCTGGCCAGGGTCGCCGGGATCATGCCGACCGCCATCACCGCGATGTACGCGGTGAAGAGCAGCTCGACCTGCCAGGCGGTGACCCCGATCGCCTCGCCGATGGCGGGCAGGATCGGGTCCACCACGGCGATGCCGGCGATGGCGAGGAAGGCCACCAGGGTGGTGGCGTAGATGGCACTGCGGTTGGGTTCGGATCGCCGATCCACTCCGCGCCTCCAGACAGATAGCTGTATCGTACAGGTAATTCCGTTGTATCATACAGCTATGAGGAACGACCGCACGACGGGAACGGGTCCGGACGAGGTCACCCTGGGTCGGATCGAGACCGAGGTGGCGCTACTGATGCGCCTCGGCGAGGCCACCCGGCGGGGCACCGGCACCATGGAGCACCGGCTGCTGGACCGGGCGGCGTACGTGATCCTGCGGCACCTGGACAGCGCGGGCCCGCAGAACGTCTCGGCGCTCGCCGCGAAGCTGAACCTGGACGGCTCGACGGTCACCCGGCAGGTCTCCGCGATGCAGCGGGACGGCCTGATCGCCCGTACCCCGGACCCGGCCGACGGGCGCGGCACGGTGATCTCCCCCACCCCCGCCGGCCTCCAGCGGATGGCCGCCGTCCAGGCGGCCCGCACCCGCCTCTACGGCGACATCCTCGCCGCCTGGTCCCCCGACGACCGGGACAGCCTCGCGGAGCTGCTGCACCGGCTCAACCAGGCCCTGGAATCCCGCTCCCGCCCCCGCTGACGGGTGCAAAGGGGCCCCCGGCTCAACAGCCGGGGGCCCATTCGCTCACCTCAGGCGACCGGCTCCCGGGCGGAGTCGGCGTCCCGCTCGGCGCCGGGGACGACGCGAGGGTCGCCCTCGTCGGCGAAGTAGTCGTCCGGCGTGGTGTGGTCCACCCCGTCGGCGACCTTCGCGGCCCGCAGGACCAGGGTCAGCAGCGCGGCGACCGCCAGGTTGACCAGCACGGCCACGATGCCCACGTAGATCGTCTTCTTGGTGTCGAAGCCGAATTCGGACAGCGGGAAGGCCGAGCCGGCGAAGTGCTTCTTTCCGGTCGTCGGATTCGCGACCTGGTAGAGCATCCACATGCCCATCGCCATGCCGGCCGCCCAGCCCGCGATCAACGCGGTGCGGTGGAACCAGCGGGTGTAGAGGCCCAGCGCCACCGCCGGCAGCGTCTGGAGGATGATCACGCCGCCGATGAGCTGGAGGTCGATGGAGAACTGCGGGTCCAGGAAGACGATGCAGGCCACCGCGCCGACCTTCACCACCAGCGAAGTGATCTTGGAGACGTTCGCCTCCTGCGCCGGGGTGGCGTCCCGCTTCAGGTACTCCCTGTAGATGTTGCGGGTGAACAGGTTCGCCGCCGCGATCGACATGATCGCCGCCGGCACCAGCGCGCCGATGCCGATGGCCGCGTACGCGACGCCGGCGAACCAGTCCGGGAACTGCTGGTCGAACAGCAGCGGCACCACGGTGTTGCCGTCCACGCTGCCCTGGGTCGCCCCCGGCAGCGGCTTCACCCCGGCCGCGATCGCCATGTAGCCGAGCAGCGCGATCAGGCCCAGTAGCAGGCTGTACGCCGGCAGCGCGGACATGTTCCGCTTGATCACGTCGCGGTTCCGGCTCGCCAGCACGCCGGTGATGCTGTGCGGGTAGAGGAAGAGCGCCAGCGCCGAGCCGAACGCCAGGGTGATGTACTGGAGCTGGTTGTTGGCGTTGAGCAGGATTCCGTCCCCGGGGGCGGGTGACGCCTTGAACTTCGCGTCCGCCGCGTTGAAGATGTCGCCCCAGCCACCCAGCTTGTACGGCAGGTAGATGACCGCCACCAGGATCACGATGTAGATCAGCGAGTCCTTGACGAAGGCGATCAGCGCCGGGGCGCGCAGCCCGGACTGGTAGGTGTAGGCGGCCAGGATCGCGAACGCGATGATGATCGGCAGGTGCCGGGCGATCGTGCTCTCCCCGGTGACGCCCATCGTCTTGAGCACCGCCTCGATGCCGACCAGCTGCAGCGCGATGTACGGCATGGTCGCGAGGATGCCGGTGATCGCGACCAGCAGCGCCAGGATCGGCGAGTCGAACCGGTTCCGGACGAAGTCCGCCGGGGTGACGTAGCCGTGCCGGTGCGACACCGACCAGAGCCGGCAGAGCACCAGGAACACCAGCGGGTAGATCACGATCGTGTACGGCACGGCGAAGAAGCCCATCGCACCCGCGCCGAAGACCAGCGCCGGCACCGCCACGAAGGTGTACGCGGTGTAGAGGTCACCGCCGACCAGGAACCAGGTGATCCAGCCGCCGAAGTTGCGGCCGCCCAGCCCCCACTCGTCGAGGTGGGCCATGTCCCGCGGTGCCCGCCAGCGGGCGGCCACGAAGCCCATCGCGCTGACCAGCAGGAAGAGGAACGTGAAGACGATGATCTCGGTCAGGTGGTCGCGCATCACCGGTCACCCCGCTTCTTGGTCATCTGGTAGACCAGCGTGGTGGTGGCCACGCCGAGGATGATCCAGGCCAGCTGCAGCCAGTAGAACCGCGGGAAGCCGAACAGCCGGGGTGAGTCGGCGTTGAAGAAGGCCGGGATCAGCGGCACCACGATCGGTATGAAAAGCAACCAGTTCCAGGGACTGTGGTCCTTCGCCCTGGATCGCGCCGAGGTCGGCGCCTCCGGTTCGGGTGCTGCCATGTGACACACCTCCGGGAAAGTCGTAACTAGCCATGTGACGGCCGGAGGCTACGACCCGGTGAGCGCAGTCACGATCAGCGGTGCGACGGCGATGCGCCGAACGGCGTTCCGGCTGCGCCGAGCGGTGCCGGTCACCGCCCGGCGACCCTCGTCAGAAACCGGTGAGGTGGGCGGTGTCGTTGACCGAACGGACCGCGACGCCGCCGTCCGGGTACAGGTCGAGCAGCGAGATGCCGGCGGTGTCCAGGTACAGCCGGTGCAGGAAGGCGTCACCGGCCGCGAGGGCGTCACGCAGCACCAGCTTGATCGGCGAGACGTGCGAGACCACCACCACGGTCTCCCCCGGGTACGCCGCGCGCAGCCGGTCGACCGCCCGGCTGGTCCGCTCGGCGACGGCGACGAACGACTCCCCCTCCGGCGGGGCGACCCGGGTCGAGGCGAGCCAGGCGTCCAGCTCGCCCGCCCAGCCCTCACGCACCTCGGCGAAGGTGCACCCCTCCCAGGCCCCGAAGTCGCACTCGATCAGGTCGTCCTCGGGGCGTACCGGCGGGTTGCCGACGACCGCGGCGATCGCCTCGGCGGTGGCCGTACAGCGGGACAGCGGCGAGCTGACCACCGCCGCGACGGACGGGGCGAGCGCGGCCACCCGGGCGGCCGTGGCCCGGGCCTGGGCCCGGCCACGGTCGGTCAGCGGCACGTCGCCGCGGCCCGAGTAGCGCTTCTGCACGGTCCGCTCGGTCTCGCCGTGCCGGACCAGGACCAGCCGGGTGGCCGTCTCGGTGGGGCGCGGCTCCCAGGAGGCGGGGATGGTGGCCGGGTCGGTGCCGGTGGCGCGGTCGGTGGCCGCCCGGGCGGCCACCTCGCGGGCGGCCGCGCGGGCCGCCGAGTCGGGGGCGGCCACCTCGCGCGGCGGCTCCACGATCCGGGGCGGCGCGACGGCGGCCCGGCTCGGGGCCTTCCCGGCGGCGACGTCCATCGCGGCGTTGGCGAGGGCGTCGGCGTGCTTGTTGCGCTCCCGCGGAACCCAGCTGAACCGCACGCTGGCGAACCGGCCGACGAGGCCGGCGGCCTGCGCGGCGAGCGGTCGCAGGCCCGGGTGCTTGATCTGCCAGCGGCCGCACATCTGCTCGACCACCAGCTTGGAGTCCATCCGCGCCTCGACCTCGGCCGCGCCCAGCTCGGCGGCGGCCTCCAGCCCGGCGATCAGGCCGCGGTACTCCGCGACGTTGTTGGTGGCGGTGCCGATCGACTCGGAGCGCTCGGCGAGCACCTCGCCGGTCTCCGGGTCACGGACCACCGCGCCGTACCCGGCGGGACCGGGGTTGCCCCGGGACCCGCCGTCGGCCTCCACGACGACCGCGCGCACCGCCACGGCGACTACAGGCCCGACTCGTTGGTACGCACCATGATCCGCCGGCACTCCTCGCAGCGGACCACCTCGTCCGGGGCCGCCTTGCGGATCCGGGCCAATTCGGCGCCGGAGAGCTCCAGCCGGCACCCGCCGCAGCGGCCCGCGGTGAGCAGCGCCGCGCCCAGCCCGGTGTCCTCGCGGATCTTGTCGTAGAGGCCGATCAGGTCGGCCGGGAGGTCACCGACGAGCGGCTGGCGGGCGGAGCGCTTGAACTCCTCCTCCTTGGCGATCTCGGCGAGGCTGTCGTCGCGGCGCTGCTCCGTGGCGGCGCGCCGGTCCCGGGCCTCGGCCATCCGCCGCTCGATGCCGTCGAGCACCCCCTGCGCGGTCTCCCGCTGCTCCATCAGCTCCAGCTCGGCGTCCTCCAGGTCGCTCTGCCGGCGGTTCAGCGAGACCAGCTCGTGCTGGAGCGCCTCCAGCTCCCGGGCCGGGCCGCTGCCGGCGGCGAGCCGGGTCTCGTCCTTGCTCTTGCGCGCCCGCACCTGCTCGACGTCCTTCTCCAGCCGGGCGATGTCCCGGTCCAGGTCGTCGACGGCCACCTGGGCGCGGACCCGCTCGTCCTCCAGGGCGGAGAGCTCCCGCGCGAGGGCCTCCAGCTCGGCCCGCTCCGGCAGCGACCGGCGGCGGTGGGCGAGCTGGGCGAGGGCGGTGTCGATCGCCTGGAGGTCGAGCAGGCGGCGCTGCACCTTCGGGTCAGCCTTCACGGGCGGGGCTCCTTGTCGTCCGGACGGGGTGCGGCGGCGTGCACGGTCCACGGGTCGGTGTCCAGGTCGGACACCACGGTCTCGACGCCCAGCGCGGCCCGCAGGTGGGCGGCCAGATCGTCCAACCAGGGTCGTTCGGTCGCCCAGTGGGCGGCGTCCAGCAGGGCGGGGCCGCCGGCGGCGAGGTGCTCACCGGTGGGGTGGTGGCGCAGGTCGGCGGTGAGGAACGCGTCCACCCCGGCGGCGGACGCCTCGGCGAGGAAGCTGTCCCCGGAGCCACCGCTGACGGCGAGGGTACGAACCATACGCCCGGGATCCCCGGCGGCGCGAACTCCCCAGGCGGTGACGGGGAGCACGGCGGCGGCGTGCCGGGTCAGCTCGGCGAGGGTCATCGGGGCGGGCAGCTCACCGATGCGACCGATGCCCCGCCCCGGGCCGTCGGCCGGGGAGCCGGGGCGCGGCCGGTGCAGCGGGCGCAGCCCGGTCAGCCCGAACCGGGCCGCCAGGGCGTCGGAGACGCCGGGATCGGCCACGTCGGCGTTGGTGTGCGCCACGTACAGCGCCACGTCCGCCTTGATCAGCCGGTGGACGATCCGCCCCTTGTACGTGGTCGCGGCGACCGAGGAGACCCCGCGCAGCAGCAGCGGATGGTGGGCGACGATCATGTCGGCCCCGGCGGCGAGCGCCTCCTCCACCGTCTCGGGCACCACGTCCACCACGCAGGCGACCCGGCGTACCCCGGTGGCGGGCTCGCCGAGGACCAGGCCGACCCGGTCCCACTCCTCCGCCCAGGCGGGCGGGTAGCGGCCGTCCAGCACGGCCACCACGTCGGCCACCGTGGGCGCGGATCCGGTTGTGCTCACGGCCGGCCAGCTTACCGGCGCGGGCGGTGACATACGCCCTCTACCGCCGGGACGCGCCCCGCGCAGGACCCGGCGCCGCGCCGGCGGACCCCGGCGGACGACCGCGCGGCCATCCGGCCCGGCTCAGGCGACCGGGGCGACCGGGCGCCGCACGCCACGCAGCGCCGCCAGGCCGACCCCCCACGGGAAGGCGTCCTGGTGGCGCTCGCCGGTGCCCGGCGGGTGCAGCGGGACGACGTGGTCGCCGAAGACCACCGCCACCCCCCACTCCCGCAGCCGGCCCAGGCTGGCCCGGAACGCCGGGTGCGCGGCCATCGCCGTGTTCGTGTACGGCACCGCGGCGATCGGCAGGCCGAGCCCCTGGCCCTCGATCAGCAGCCCGAGCGCCAGGGTGTCGGCGATCCCGACCGCCCACTTGTTGACCGTGTTGACCGTCGCCGGGCAGACCAGCATCGCGTCCGCCGGCGGCAGCACGTCGGGGTCGCCCGGGTTCTTGTACCGGGTGCGGACCGGATGGCCGGTCTGCCGGGCCAGCGCGGTCCGGTCGACGAACTTCGCGCCGTCCGGCGTGGTGATCACACAGACGTCCCACCCGTCCTGCTGGGCCAGCTCGACCAGCCGGCCCACCTGCCGAGCCAGCGGCGAACCGCAGGCGATGACGTAGAGCACCTCGCGGCGCGCGTCACTGATGCGCGGACCGTTCATCCGACCGGCACCAGGCTCATACTCCGACTCCCATGTGCGCAGCCAACTCCGCAATCGGCGGAGGCGGCGCACCCCGTGTGCGACGGAGCACGTCCGCCATCACCTCGTGGGCGATCGGCCGGCAGCGGATCTCGGACGGCGCCAGCCGGTCGCCGCGCAGCAGCATCTCGCCCGCGTTCGCCACGTCGCCGATCTGCGCGTAGCCCCGGGCGATGTCGAGCAGGTGGTGCGCCCGCCGCTCCGGCAGCAGCGCGTTGAACGCCGGCTCGGCGATGGCGTGGTGGATCTCCACCGCCCGCCCGCCGTCGCCCAGCTCCACGGCGGCGGCGGCCCGGTGCAGCTCCAGGTTGGTCGGGCCGAACGAGGTCCAGTAGTGGTTCTGGTCGCCGCCGAGCAGCGTCGCCGCCTCCTGCGCCCCGGTGAGCAGGTCGTCCACGGTGGCGGAGTCGCCGATCCGGGCGGCGGCCATCGCGCCCTGGAGCAGCAGCATGCCGTAGACGGAGAGGCGGCCCGGGGAGGCGTCGTTGCCGCCGCCCGGGGCGAGCCGGTTGGCGATGTTGACGTTGAGTTCGAGCGCCGGCCGGGCCCGGCCCATGGCGACCAGCGCGTTGCAGACCCGGGTGGTGGCGATGCCGGCCAGCAGCGGGTCGTCGGCCCGCTGGGCGACCGCCATCGAGCGGTCCGCGGCCAGCCAGGCCAGGTCGCACTCGCCGAGCTTGCGCAGCACCGAGGAGGCGATCTGGTAGACCTGCCCGAGCAGGTGGGCCGACTCCCGGGCCTGGTCGCCGCCGTAGCCGGCGTCCGCCGCCTGGGCGTCGCGCAGCAGCTTCGGCAGGGCGCGGGTGAGCATCCCGTACCGGCCGTACTGGTAGGTGAGCCAGGCGTGGTTGACCGCCTTGCGCATGTCGGCCAGCGGCGGCGGGTACGGCGCGGCGTCGAAGTAGGCGCTCATCGAGTCGTACCGCTCCAGCGCGGCCCGGATCTCCTCGACCTCGACCTGGTCGATGCAGTTCAACGCGTCGGTACGTCGCTCCGGGTCCTTGCCGAGCAGCAGTTGGACGTCGACCTGGAGGATGTCGGCGATCTCGTAGAGGACGGAGAACTTGTCCAGCCGCCGGACGCCGCGCTCGACCTTGTCCACCCAGCTCTTGGACTTGCCCAGCCGGTCGGCGAAGACCTGCTGGGACATCTTGCGCCGGCCCCGCCAGTATGCCACCCGACGGCCTATCGGCAACTCATCCATCTCCCATCCCTCCCCCTGCCCGCGTCCGGCCGACGTTCGGGGCCCTGCTGCCGTCCACGACCCGTTGGTTATTCAGGTTTTCGCCGGTCGCACAGTCTGTACGTCAGCCGTACAGCCAGTCCTCGTAGTTTTCGTGCAAGTTGCATCGGCCGTTCGTCAGCTCAACGATCGCGGG
Organism: Micromonospora kangleipakensis; assembly: GCF_004217615.1. Lineage (NCBI taxonomy): Bacteria > Bacillati > Actinomycetota > Actinomycetes > Micromonosporales > Micromonosporaceae > Micromonospora > Micromonospora kangleipakensis. The sequence continues at coordinate 6,379,037 of NZ_SHLD01000001.1, forward strand.
TTACGGCAGTGACGGCGCTCGACATCTGACGTGAGGAAATTCCGGGAAGGGCGAGAGGAGATGGCACACATGTGGGGGAATGTCGGACCGCGCGTCGCTCGCCTGTCGCCCCTGGAGCGGGTCCGGCTGCGCCGGGTCGCGGTCCGCTACGCCGGGCACGGCTGGGAGGTGACCCCCGGCGCCTGCCTCGCCAACAGCCGCTTCGTCTGCGGCCGGGCCGGCTGCCCCACGGTCGGCTGCCACCCCGCCCTGGAGAACTGGGAGCAGGCGGCGAGCGCCGACCCGGCCCGGGTGGCCACCTGGTGGCGCAGCCGGCCGCACGGAGTGCTGCTCCCCACCGGGCGCGCCTTCGACGTGCTGGAGGTCTCCGCCCACCTCGGCCGGCACGTGCTGGACGCCGTCGCGACCCACCCCGCCGGCTTCGGGGTGCGCGGGCCGGTCCTGGTCACCCCCACCGGCCGGTGGATGTTCCTGGTCCGCCCCGGCGACCCGCTCCGGCCCGAGCTGGAACACTGCTTCCACGTGGTCCGGCACGGCCCGGGCTCCTGGATCGCGGCGCCGCCGACCCGGCTGCCCGAAGGCATCGTCCGCTGGGCCGTCGCCCCCGAACAGGCCCGCTGGCAGCTACCCGACTCCTACCTGGTGCAGAACGCGCTGATCGACGCGCTACGGGCGGCCGGGGTGACGCTCGCCTCCGACCTGCACCCCGGCCAGCTCCCGCTCCCCCGCCGCGGCTGGTGACCGGCCGCCGCCCGGCCGGGTGAACGACCGCCGCCCGGCAGCGACCCCGGCGGCGTCGACCTCGTTGAACCGGGTGACGGCGCACCGACGCCAATGAGCGGGGGTAGACCATGTCCAGGGACGACGCGGCACGCCACACCGGCGGCACCGAGCCATCGCGGCACCGGCGCCGCCCGTACGGCTGGGCCGGCACCCGCCCGTGGGGCACCCGACCCGGCCGCCCCCGCCCACCCGGCTCCCGCCCCGCCACCACCCACCGTCCGCTCCGCTGATCTCCCGGGCCCCCGGGTCAGTCCGCCAGGGGGAGGCGGGTGGAGTGGAGCAGGCGGGCGTCGTCGGTGACCACCGCGTGCAGGTGGTCGGGGAGGCGGTCGAGCCAGCCGATGCCGGACGGGCCCATCGCCACGGCGGCGGTGGCGTACGCGTCGGCGACGCCGAGGTCCGCGCCGACCACGGTGACCGAGCGCAGGCCCGGGGCCGGGGCGCCCCGGCGGGGGTCCAGCACGTGCTGGCCGCGCTCGTACACCCCCGAGGTGGCCACCGCCAGGTCGGTGCCGCTGAGCACCAGGCAGGTGGCCGACGGGTCCCACGGGTGCCGGATGCCGATCCGCCACGGCTCGCCCGTGAAGAAACCGTCGGTCGCGCCCCAGAGGTCGGCGCAGCGTTCCAGGACTGCCCGCAGGTCCGCCGACGCCTCGGCGAGCGGCAGCTCGCCCCGGTCGAACCGGCACACCTCGCTCTCCTCCCGGTAGGTGCTGAACCGGGCGTCGACCTCTCGGAGCCAGTCGAACGTCTCCTCGGCCAGCTCGTGCAGGGTCGCGGCGGGCAGGTCGTCGGCCAGGTCCAGGCTGATCGCCGTACCCATGATCTGCTCGACCCGGCGCAGGCCCGGACGGGCGCGCGGCGCCGTCACCTCGACCACCGTCTCAGGCCTTGTCGATCGCGGCCTGGAGCGACTGCTTGTACGCGTTGCTGGTGTAGGTGGCCCCGGAGACGGTGTTCAGGTTGGCGCTCTGTTTCGCCACCACCTCGCCGGAGGTGCCGCTGTAGCGGGCCTGCACGTCGTCGCTGCGCAGCCCCGACCCCCCGGACTGTGGCATGCCGAGGCCGGTGGCGTTGACGATCCGGGTCCCGCTCAGGGTGATCTGCACCTGGAGCGAGCCGTACCGGTAGGTCACGGTCGGCCCGGTCACGGTGCGCGTGCTCGGCTTCGGCGCGGTGGTGGTGGTCCTGGGCGCGGCCGTGGTCGCCTTGGCGGTGACACCGGTCTGCTTCGTGTCCGGGGTCCGGCTGGCTCCGGCGCTGGGCCGGGTCGACGGGGCCGGACCGGAGCCGGCGGGGCCGGGAGCCGGGGTCACCCCGGGCCCGGAGGCGCCCGGCGCGACGGACGCCTGGTCGGCGGGGAGGTCCTGGCCGGCCTGACTGGTGCCCGGGGAACCCTTGAGCACCACCAGCGCGGTGGTGCTGGCTGCCAAGCCGGTGATCGCGAGGACGGCGCGACGCATTCCAGGGTGCCTCTCTACAGCTCGAACGTGGCGAGGTGGATCTGCCGGCGGGGGACGCCGGCCCGGCGGAGCACCCGGACCGCCTCGTCGACCAGCCCGGCGGGCCCGCAGAGGTAGACGTCGCGGCGGGTCACGTCGGGCACCAGCCGGCGCAGCCCCTCCGGGCTCATCACCTGCCGGGGGCCGGGATCGTGGCGGGAGCCGATGACGTACCAGACGGAGGTCCGCCGGGCCTGGGCCAGCCAGTCCAGCTCCGGGTGGAGCAGCACGTCGGCCGGGGTGCGGGCGCGGTAGATCAGCGCGGCGCCCGCCGGCAGCTCCTCCAGCATCGCCCGCAGCGGGGCGATGCCGCTGCCGCCGGCGATGAGCAGGGCCCGCTCCCGGGTGCGGTGGGCGGCGGTGAAGGTGCCCGACGGGCCCTCCGCCCAGACCCGGGTGCCCGGCCGGAGGTCGCGCAGGTCGGCGGTGTGCGCGCCGACCACCTTCACGGTCAGCCGCAGCCAGCGGCCGTTGGCCGCGGCGGAGAGCGAGAACGGGTGGGACTGCCACCAGCCGCCGACGTTGAGGAAACGCCAGCGGAAGTACTGCCCGCCGAGCACGTCGATCTGGTTGAGCCGGCGACCGGTCAGGTAGATCGAGATGGTGTCGGGGCTCTCCGCCACCACGTCCGCCACCCGCAGCCGGTGCCGCAGGTTGAAGTGCAGCGGGGCGATCACCCGACCCCAGGCCAGCGCGGCGAGGACCAGCAGGTACGCGGCGATCCAACCGGTCCGGACCGGGCCGGCCTCGAAGAGCTGGGCGCCGTTGCTGACCTGGTGGCCGAAGCCGAGCAGCAGGGCGGCGTAGCTGGTCAGGTGCAGGTGGTACCAGAGCTCGTACGGCAGGACGGTGCGGATGGCCCGGATGCCGGTGAAGCCGACCGCCACCATGATGCCGGCGGCCACGAACGCGGAGACCATGTCCTCGTAGTCGCGCAGCAGCGAGCCGACCTCGCCGAGGATCGACTTCTCCTCCAGGCCGGCGTACGCGACCACGATCAGCGAGAGGTGGGCGAGCACCGCGACGAGCAGGGTGGCGCCGAGGTCCCGGTGCAGGCGGGACAGTCGCTCCCCGCCGACCCAGCGTTCCAGCGCGCCGAGCCGGCTCATCATCGCCACCTGGACCAGCAGGAGGTAGCCGGCGACCAGGCCGGTGATCCGCCCGGCCCCGGTGAGGAGGTCGGGGGTGTCGGCGAGCGAGCCGGCCGGGGTGTCCAGCCACCAGGGCAGGACCGCGGCCACCAGACCGAGCCAGAACACGGTCGCCAGGGCCCGCCGGCCGCCGGGCCCGCGGCGGGGCAACGCCGGCGGGGGCGGCGGGGGTACGGGGGCAGCCGAACGGCCGCCGTGCGGGACCGAGGTCCCGGTACGGCGGCCGGCGGCGTAGGTGTCCTGAGATGTCACGCGTACAACTTCATGGGTACGTATTTCTGCCGGGGAAAGACCTTGTCCACTTCCGCCGTGGTCAGCCCGAACCGGCCCTGGGCCACGGACCCGTAGACGTTGAACATGTTGTTGTACTCGGGTACGTCTCCCGAGTCCAGATCGTTCAACCCGTTCCAGGTGCCGAGCAGCGACCCGGCGAGCCTACGCCCGGACAGGACGGTAACCACCCCACCGTGCCCGTGGTCGGTGCCGCCACCGTTGGAGGCGACCCGGCGGCCGAACTCGCTGGACACCATGATCGTCACGTCGGCGGCCCGGTCGCCGAGGTCGGTGAAGAACGCCGCCATGGCGGTGGCCAGCTCGTTGAGCCGCCGCCACAGGTTCCCACCGCCCCGGGTGCCCTGGTTCTCGTGGGTGTCGTAACCACCCATGCCGACGGTGGCGACCCGCACGTTCGCCCCACCCTTGATCAGCTGGGCGAGCTGCTGGAAGGCGAACCCGACGCCCTGGTACTTCACCCCCGCCGCGGTCCGGTACGGCTTCGCGGCGAGCTTCTGCGCGGTGGCCAGCGCGCCCATCCCCTCGATGACCGCCTCCTCCACCGGGTGGTTGATCCCGGTGAACAGCCCGCGGATCGCCTTCTCGGTGGCGGCCCGGTACTTCTCGTCGCCGTTGAGCCGCAGCTCGCCGACGCTGTTCAGGGAGAGCGCGCCGTTGACGCCGACCAGCGACCGGGGCAGCGTGCTGCCGATGCCCACGCTGCGGAACGCGGTGCCCTTGCCGAGCGCGTCGACCAGACTGTCCAGCCAGCCCCGGCCGCCGGTCTCGCCCGGCAGGCCGCCCAGGTTGCAGGCGTCGGCGGCCTGGAAGTGGCTGCGGGACAACCGGGGGTCGGAGACCGCCGGGACGAAGCCGAGCTGGCCGGCCTTGAGCCACTTCTCCAGCGGGGCGAAGGCGCTGGTCAGCTTGAAGCCGCGGCCCAGGGCCAGCGAGTCGTCGCCGAGCAGCAGGTCCGGCCGGGCCTTGCCGAGGATCGGGTCGTCGGCCGGGGCGACCAGGCTCAGCCCGTCCAGCCCGCCGTAGAGGAAGACGTGGATCAGGGTGCCGGTCTTCGTCGCCGCGAAGGACGCCGAGGTGGTGACGAACTGGGCGGTGGCCAGCGCGGTGGCGGTGGCGGCGGCGCCGGCGACGAAGGTGCGCCGGGTGACGCCGCGCCCGTCCTGCTGGGCCTCCTCCAGCTCCGCCAGCCGCCGGTAGCGGTCCGCCTCGGCGGCGTTCTCCGCCGCGACGACGTCGGCCTCCGCGCGGAGCAGCGCCTCGGCCGGGTTGCCGGCCAGCCGCCGCAGGTCGAGGCATTCGGGGTGCAGGGGGTACGAGTACACAGTCTTCTCCATCGAATGCCTCACCGGAGGTGGTGCTGGGGGGAAGCGAGGATCGTCCGCGCGACGGCGGCGATGGCCCCGTTGAACGTGGCGTCGACCTTCGCCGTCGCCGTGACCCCGGCGACGCCGAGGACCAGCGCCTTCTCCTTGGCGCTCAGCTTCTGGTGCACCAGCCGCTCGGCCAGCTCGTCCACGTACGCCCCGGCGGTGGCCGGCGGGCGCGCCACCAGCTTCTCCGGCGCCGGGTACGTGAACTGCTTGCGCCAGCCGCCGAGCAGGTCGCCGGCCTCGTTCCAGCCGTCGACCATCGTGCCGACCGAGGTCCAGGCGACGTAGACGTCCGCGTAGCCGTCCGGGGTGGGCTTGCCCATCGGATACTGGCCCAGCTCGCGCATCTTGTCCTGGATCTGCCGCAGGCCCTGCGCGTACGGGGTGCGCCGGTTGTCGCCCTGGAAGCCGGGCGACGCCTCCGGTCGGACGCCGAGGGTCCGGTAGGTGGCGGCCAGGTACTCCATCGGCCAGCGCACCTTCTGGCCCACCGCGGCCCAGAACTCCGACGAGCTGAAGAGCGTCATCAGCACCGGCTTGATCAGGCCCTTGTTCGCCGCGTACGTCTTGGCCAGACGGTCCACCAGGGACTTCGGCGGGGTGTCCGAGACGAACCGGGTGGCGAGGCTGCGGGCCACGTACCGGGCGGTCGACGAGTGCAGCGCGATGTAGGTGAGGTACTGGTCGATCACCCGGTCGGCGGTCTTCGGGTCGGCCGAGCCGTTCGGGTGGCTGAAGCCGAGGATCTTCACCTTGCCGACGTAGTGCCGCTCGGGATGGAAGACGTACCTCCCGTCGGCGACGCCCCGGCCGGTCTGCAGCATCGCGGCCTGCCGGACGTCCTTCTCGGTGTACCCGCCGTCGACACCGACCGAGTACAGCTCCAGGTTCTCCCGGGCCAGGTTCTCGTTGACCGCGTCCTTGCGGGATTCGACCTGGTTCAGGTAGAGCAGCAGTGCCGGGTGCTTGTTCGCGGCGATCAGCATCTCCGGGTAGCTGCCCAGGGCGTGGGCCCGGATGACGTCCCGGTCGAACGAGTTGCGGTAGACCTCCCCGCCGTCGAAGTCGGCGGCGACGTGCAGGAAGTCGTTCCAGAAGTCGACCATCACCTCGAAGAGCTGCCGGTCGGACCAGATCTGCCGGGCGATGGTGGCGTCGATCGTCTCCTTCTCCGGCTGGGCGCCCCGCTCGTTGAGCTGGTCCCGCTGGTCGCGCAGCTGCTGCGGGGTCAGCTTCAGGGTGGGCAGCTCGGCGAGCTTCAGCTCGGCCCTGGCCGGGGCGATCTTCTCCGGGTCGAGCTGCCGGCGCAGCCAGCCGTCGATGCCGAGCCGCTTGATGTCGGCCAGCACCTTCGGGGTGGCGCCGAAGGTGGCCCGGCTGGCCAGGTGCCGGACCGGGTCCTTGGCCAGCACGGTCTGCACGGTGACCCGGGTCGCCGCGGCGGCGGCCGCCGGACCGTCGAAGAGCCGGCCACCGCTCGGGGAGTTCCGCCTCATCGCCGCACCGGCCCGGGAGCCCATGTAGCTCTCGTTCTGCTCGGGGTAGGTGCGCACCGTGCTCGGCTGCTGCCCGCTGGGCCGGGCGGCGGTGCCGTCGGTGACCACGGTGCCGGTGGCGTCGCCGGCCACCGGGTCGTCGCGGAAGAGCCCGCGCACCTGGGGGGTCATGGCGAGGGCGGCCCCGCCGGCGACCACCGCCGCGCCGCCGAGCGCGGCGAGGGCCCGCCGCCGGCCGGTGCGGCGGCCGGGCTCGTCGTCATCGTCCAGGTTGGGCAGTCCCGCGCCGGACGCCGGGAGGTAACCCTGGCGGCCGAAGCCGTCCGGGCCGACCCACCGCGAGCCCTGCCCGGAAAGGGTCGTGGTGCCGCCGGGGTACCCGGCGGGTCCGCCGTAACCGGCGGCGGGGCCGTACGTCGTCGCGTGGTCCAGGTCGCGGTACCCGTCCGAGGTGGGGTGCTGTCGTCCGTCCCACCCGCGGTTGTCCCGGGGTCGACGCGGTGGCACGTTCTGGTCGGCCATGTACCAATCCCGTTTTCTTCGAGCGCCGGCACGCCTGCGATCGGGGAGGACATCAGGGGCGGCGACGGTTGCCGGAGGAGTTGCTACGGGAAAGTAGCCACGCGTTCCCGGGCGCTCAAGGCGGGCGGGAAGCGCTCGGCAGGGTACTTAAGACAGTGCTCATGAGCCCGGCCGGACGGTCGGTCCGGCACCGTCCGGGCGGCGGCCTCCCCAGCAGGGCCGACATCGCCCCGGAACGGCGGGACGTAACGTTTTCGCCCGCCGTGGCGCTGTTACCGTCGTTCAACGCCACAGGCAGACTTAAGGCGCGGATAAGCCTGCGCTGAGCTCGTCCGACCGGAACGGCCGCCCGCCTGCGCCGAGCCGCCCGCGAGCCCTCGCCGGCCCGGCGAAAGTGGCAGCTGGAGCAGCGCGTGACCCGCCTCCGTTGCGGGTATGCCGCCGAACCGCTGAAGCCGTGAGGGGAAGGCACCGCCATGCTCAGCAAAGAGGATCAGCGCAGGTTCGAGCAGATCACCCGCCAGCTCCGGGAGAGCGATCCGCAGTTCTTCGCCCGGCTCGACCATCGGGCGCGCGCCCGCCGGGGCCGGTACCTCATGCTGTTGACGATCGTGCTGTGGGCCTCACTGCCGGCGATGACCGTGCTGGCCGGGCGGCTGGCCGGCGCGATCTGCGCCGTGGTCCTGCTGGCGAACGCCGGCCTCATGTGGCGGTTCCGACGGCGTTGGCTCTGACCGCGCCGGCCGCTACCGCTCCGTGGGCGTCGCCTCGACAGGGCCGGCGGTGGTGGGCCGGTCCGAGCGCGGCCGGCCGAGGTCCCGGAAGGCCCGGCGCAGCCGTTCGACCAGCCCCGGGCCGCCGATGGCCGGCCCCGGCGGGCCGAGCTGGCGCAGCAGCAGGTCCGGGGCGGTCGCCAGGGTCGGTGGCCGGTCGGGCAGCGGCACCGGCGCCACCCAGAACCGGTCGACCGGGTCGGCCGACGACGCCGCGGGCAGCGCGCCGAGCACCCGCGCCGCGCCGGCCGCCGTGGGCCGCCCAGCCGGCGCGGGACCGGCCGCGGCCGGACCAGCCGGCCGGCTGTTCGCCGGTTCGGTGGCCGGACCGGAGCCTGCCGTGGTCACGTCGGACCCACCGGCCACCGTCTCGGGGGGCGTAGCGGTCGCGCCGGCGGCGGCGCGCAGCGTACGCAGCCGGTCGAGCAGCTCCGCGCGGCTACGGCCCCGCCAGTGCAGCAGCTGGAACGGGTCGGCGTCGAACGCCTCGGCGAGCAGGTAGAAGGTGGCCGCGAGGTGCTTGCACGGCACCGCGAAGTCGGGGCAGCCGCAGCGCTGGGCCAGCTCATCCACGGTGGACGGGAAGAGCGGCGCGCCCGCCCTGGCGAACAGCTCCTCCAGCTCGGCCGGGAGGTCGCCGGCGAGCAGCCGGGCACTGAAGAACGCCTGCCCGGCGAGCTCCGCCTCGATGCGGGCCCACACCTGCGCCGGGTGGGCCGCCAGCTCGATCCGGACCGGGTACGGGTCGGGCCGGGAACCCTGCACGGCGGCGGTGACCACCCCGGGGGCGATGTCCAGCCGGAGCACCTGGCCGCGGCGCGCGTACGCCCGGCCCCGGGTGAGCCGGGTGCCGAGGGCGAAGGACTCCAGCACCTCCAGGAACCGGCGGGACCACCAGGACTGTCCGATGGCGCCCCGGGTGCTGCGCGCCCGCAGCCCGCCCGCCACCCGCCGCGGCGGCCCGAACTCGGCGAACCGCCCGGCCCCGTTTCCGTCCGGCGTGCTCACTCCACCACCGCCCCGGACTCCAGGGCGAACAGCTCGCGCAGCGCGCCGGTGGAGAGCTCGGTGACCCACTGCTCGCCGCTGCCCACCACCCGCCCCGCCAGGCTCCGCTTGTCGGCGATCATGGCGGCCACCTTCTCCTCCACGGTCCCGGCGGAGACGAACTTGCGGACCTGCACGCGGCGGCGCTGGCCGATCCGGAACGCCCGGTCGGTGGCCTGGTCCTCGACGGCCGGGTTCCACCACCGGTCGACGTGCACCACGTGGTTCGCCGCGGTGAGGGTGAGCCCGGTGCCGCCGGCCTTGAGCGACAGGACGAACAGCGGCGGTCCGTCCGGCGACTGGAACCGGGTGACCATGGCGTCCCGGTCGGCCTTGCCGACGCCGCCGTGCAGAAAGAGCACCTCCCGGCCGGCCCGGGCCGACAGGTGCCCGCGCAGCATGCCGCCGAACTCGGCGTACTGGGTGAAGAGCAGAGCCTTCTCCCCCGCCGCGAGGACCTCGTCGACGATCTCCTCCAGCCGCTCCAGCTTGCCGGAGCGGCCGGGCAGCGGCGAGCCGTCGCGCAGCAGCTGCGCCGGGTGGTTGCAGACCTGCTTGAGCCGGGTCATGGTGGCCAGCACCAGCCCCCGGCGCTCGATCCCGTCGCTGGACTCGATCTTCGCCATCATGTCGTCGACCACCGCCCGGTAGAGCGCGGCCTGCTCGGCGGTGAGGTTGCAGAGCACCTCCATCTCCAGCTTCTCCGGCAGGTCGGAGATGATCGACGAGTCGGTCTTGAGCCGGCGCAGCACGAACGGGCCGGTGATCCGGCGCAGCCGGCCGGCCACCTCGTCGTCGCCGTGCCGCTCGATCGGCTCGGCGAACTTCTTCCGGAAGGTGGCGGCCGGGCCGAGCAGGCCGGGGTTCGCGAACTGCATGATCGACCAGAGGTCGGCCAGCCGGTTCTCCACCGGCGTACCGGTGACCGCGACCCGGTGCCGCGCGGGCAGCGACCGGACCGCCTCGGCCTGCCGGGTCGAGGCGTTCTTGATCGCCTGCGCCTCGTCCACCACCACCCGGTGCCAGTCGATTCCGGCCAGCGCGAACGCGTCCCGCGCGGCCACCGAGTAGGTGGTCAGCACCAGGTCCGCGTTGTGCACGGCCGCCCGGAATTCCGCCCCCCGCGCCCGCTCGGCACCGTGATGCACGTGTACGCGCAGCCCGGGCGTGAACCGGGCCGCCTCCCGCTGCCAGTTGCCGACCAGCGACATCGGACAGACCAGCAGGGTCGGTGCCGCCTCCGGCGGGTCCCCGGCCAGCAGGGCGAGCAGCTGCACGGTCTTGCCCAGCCCCATGTCGTCGGCGAGGACCCCGCCCAGCCCGAGCGACTGGAGGAAGGCCAACCAGGCCAGTCCCCGCCGCTGGTACGGCCGCAGCGTGCCGTGGAACCCGGGCGGCGGGTCGGCCGGGGTGAGTCGCCGCTCCGCCGCCCCGGCGAGCAGCTCGCCGAGCGCGCCGTCGGCGGTGACCTCCAGCACCGGCAGCTCGTCGGGCCGGTCGGTCTCGGCGAGGCCCAGCCGGAGCAGGTCGGCGACGGTCAGCTCCCCGGCCGAGCGGAGCAGCCGGAGGCCGGCGGCGAGCCGCTTCGGGTCCAGCTCGACCCAGCGCCCGCGCAGCCGGACCAGCGGGGACTTCAGCTCGGCGAGGGCGGCCAGCTCCTCGGCCGTCAGCGGCTGGTCGCCGAGCGCGACCTCCCACCGGTAGTCGACCAGCGCGTCCAGCCCCAGGCCGCCGGAGGCCGCGGCCACGGTACCCGGGGCGGTGCGGCTCCGGGCCCGCAGCCGGGCGCCCAGCCGGGTCGACGGCCGCCGCCACCAGGACGGCAGCAGCACCCCGAAGCCGGCCGCGTGCAGCACCGGGGCGCCCTCCCGCAGGAAGCGGTGCGCCCCCTCCGCGTCCAGCTCCATCCCCTCCGGCGTGGCGGTACGCAGCGCGTCGTCCAGCTCCGGCCAGAGCCGGCTGGCCCGGCCCAGCTCGGCGAGGAGGGTCTCCTGCGGGTCGTCCACGGCGCCGAGCGCGGACAGGTTCCCCGGCGACCGCCAGACCTGGCCCGCCTCGACCAGCAGCCCCGGCTCGTCGGCCGGTTGCAGGCCGAACTCCACCCGCCACCGGCCGCCCTGCGTCACCACGGCAGTGGGGTCGGCCGGCACCACGAGCAGCGGTTCGACGATCTCGTCGGGATCGGGCTCGACCAGGCGGAAGCTGGCCCGTACCGGGCCGCCGGCGGCGTCGCGCTGCCAGGCGTCCAGCTCGGCGCGGAGGGTCTCCAGCCCGGCCGGGTCGCTGGTGAACTCGCGGCGCTCGCCGGTGAGCGCCGCTAGCCAGGCCGGCACCGGCCCGGCCGGCCGGAGACCCCGGGTGAGCACGGTCCCCGCGAGGGCAACCCGGGCCGCGGCGTCGGTCAGCGCGTCCAACGCGTCGGCGACCAGCGCGCCCGGCTCGGCCAGCCCATCCGGGTCGAGGGCGGGCGGCTCGACCGGCGCAACCGGCTCGGCCGGGGCGGGCGGAGCGGCGGCGGCGCGGGCGGCCGGGGGCAGGGCGAGGGCCAGGGACCGGGCCCATCCGGCGTCCGTACCGGTCAGCAGGGGCCGCCAGACGGCCCGAGCGGTCACCACGTCGGCGTCCTCCGCCGGGCCGGGCCGGACCGGGTCGGCGACGGCGCTCGGCGCGGCGCCGGTCGGGGACGCGACGCCGGGCAGCACCCGACCGCGGGCGACCAGATCGGCGGCGAAGTCGGCGAGCTCGGCCAGGTGGCGCAGGTCCGCACCGGGCACGGCGGCGCCGAGGTCGATCTCCCGGAGCAGGGCGAACGCGGCGTCCGGGGCGTACGTCAGGGCGGGGACCCGCCAGCCGGCGAGGGTGACCGACCCGCGGACCGGTTCCGCGACGGCGGTCCGGACCAGCTCCGGCGAGTCGAGCGGCGAACCGGCCCGGGTGGGGAGCGAGAGCAGGACGGACGAGGCCCGGGCCGGGAGGTCGCCGAGCGCCCCGGCCAGCGTGGCGTGGCCGGCGGCGAACGGGTGCGGCCGCTCGCGCGGGGCCCGGCCGGGCCGGCGCGGCGCCCGCGCCGGCAGCGTGGTGTCCTCGGCCCAGACGGCGAGCCCGACGCCGGACAGCCACACCCCGTGGATGACCTGCACGCACTCCCCCTCGTCGACGCCCGGGGCAAGGATAGGCGGCCCGGGCGGGCTACTGTCTGCGCCATGTTCGATCTGCTGGTGATCGGCGGCCTGGGCGTCGACATCCGTACCCAGGTGCCCGTGCTTCCGCTGCCGGCCGCCGACTCCGTGGCCGTACCCCCGATCGACCTGCGGATCGGCAACACGGGCGCCGGGGTGGCGCTGGCCGCGCACGCGCTGGGCCTGCGGGTGGCGCTGGTGGACGTGCTGGGCGCCGACCCGGCCGGCGACGTGGTCCGGGCGGCGCTGGCCCGCACCTCGGTGCACACCGTGCTGGCCGAGGCCCCGGCCGGCACCCGGCGGTCGGTGAACCTGGTCGACCCGGCCGGGCGCCGGATGTCCCTCTACGACCCGCGTCCCTGGCAGGGGCCGCCGCCGTTCCCGCCGGAGGCGCTGACCGCCCTGGTCCGGGACGCGAGGCACGTGCACGTGTCGATCATGGACTGGGCGCGCGACGGGCTGCCGGTCCTGCGCGCCGGGCTCGCCGAGGGCGTGGGGCTCTCCACCGACCTGCACGACTGGGACGGGGAGAACCCGTACCACCGCCCCTTCGCCGACGCGGCGGACCTGGTCTTCGTCAGCGGCGTCCGCCTCGGCGACCACGCCGGGAAGCTCGCGGCGGAGCTGGCGCCCCGGACGGTGCTGGTGACCGGCGGGGAGGCGGGTGCGACCCTGCACACCCCGGACGCCCCGCCGGTGCCGGTGCCCGCCACCACCCCGCCCGGCCCGGTGGTCGACACCAACGGCGCGGGCGACGCGTTCGCCGCGGGTGTCATCGCCGCCCGGCTGCGCGGCGCCGCCCTGCCCGACGCGGCCGGGTACGCCGCCCGGGTCGCCGCCGCCGCCTGCACCCAGGACGGGATGGAGTACCCGCCCGGCCTGCTGCCCAGGGACTGAGCCGGCGGCCGGTCAGAGCGCGCCGGTCTCGCCGTCGGTCAGCTCGCGCAGGATGTCGGCGTGCCCGGCGTGCCGGGCGGTCTCCTCGATCAGGTGGACCAGGATCCAGCGCAGCGACACCTCGCCGAGCTGCGGGTGCGGCACCACGTGGTCCAGGTCGAAGCGGGCGGCGACCTCCCGGGACCGGGCGCAGGCCCGCTCGTACGCCGCCGCCAGCTCCTCGACGGTGTCCGTCTCCTGGAGGGTGAAGCTGGCCCTCGCCTCCTCCTCGGTGGTCAGGTAGACGTCCCCCGGCTTCGGTGCGAGCAGGCAGGGGAACCAGTTCCGCTCCACCAGCGCCAGGTGCTTGAGCAGGCCGGCGAGGGTGGTCAGGGAGGGCACCAGGCGCCGGCTCGCCTCGGCGTGGGTGAGGCCGCGCGCCTTGCGCAGCACGATGGTCCGGTGGAAGTCGAGGAAGGATTCGAGGACCGCCCGCTCGTCACCCGTGCGGGCGAGGACCGGACCCAGCGTGGGATCGATGGTGGTGTCCGCCATCTCCGGACGATAGTCCCGGCGGCGGCCGGCCCGCTGCCCCGCTATCCGCTGCGGGCCGACGGTGTCCGGGGCAGGATGGGCGCATGGCATCCACGGTGCAGATCCCCCTGGTGGGCGGCACGGCCGACGGCGAGACCGTCACCGTCGAGCTGGACGGCAACGGCCGGCCGCCGCTGACCCACCACCACCTCGGCGAGGAGGGGCTGGCCGAGGCGCAGATCTACGAGCTGGAGTCGGACGACCGGGCGGGCCGGCCGTGGATCTACACCTGGCGGGGGCCGGCGGTCTGACGGGCCGGCGGGGGGTACCGCGCCGGCTCAGGCGGCGTTGACCCGGGTCAGGCGCCGGGAGCGGATGCTCTCCAGCACCCCGCGGGTGACCTGGGAGGTGCCCCGGGCCTGCTCGCACACCTCGGCCACCCGCTGGGCGGTCTCCTTCGCCCGCCCCTCCCGCTCGTCCCACAGCCGGTCCACCTCGGCCAGCAGCGGGCCCTCCACCTCCCGTTCCACGCCGCGCAGCGCCGGCACCCCGAGCCGCTGGGCCAGGTCGAAGACCTTTCCGGCGTACGGCAGCGGCAGGAACGGCGTGCCCACCATGGCCGCGAAGATCAGGAAGTGCAGCCGCATGCCGACCGCGAGGTCGAAGTGCTTCATCAGCCCCAGGACCTGCCGGGGCGAGTAATCGCCGTGCAGGACCCGGCCCCGCTCGGCGGCGACCATGTGCGACATCACGCCGTGCGAGTGCCGGATGTCGTCGCGTTCCATCGGCACGAACAGCACGTACGCGTCGATCCGGTGCACCAGGAAGTCGCTGATCTGGGCCATCAGCCGGTGGTAGCCGTCCACGTCGAGGCGTTCCGCGGCCCGGCCCGGCTCGCGGACGCTCAACCCGACGAGCCGCTTGCCCGCCGGGACCCCCTCGTCGCGGAGCCAGCTCGTCGGGAAGTCCTCCGGTTCGAGCAGGAACGCCGGGTCGGCGGTGACGGTGATCGGGTTCACCAGGCCGGCCTCCTCGAGCACCATCCGGGACTCCTGGTCCCGCACGGTGACCTCGGTCGCCCCGGCCAGGGTCTCCCGGACCATGCCGGTGTCCACCCCGTCGCTGAGCGGGCCGACCCCCACCGCGTAGGTGAGCAGGGGCAGGCCGCGCTCCTGGGCGACCCGGACCACCCGCAGGTAGCGCCGGGCCTCCCGGTCGTAGAGGATGCCACCGCCGCCCAGGATGAGCAGGTCCAGCTCGCCCAGGGTCACCGACGAGTCGGCCCTGCTGACGCCCTCCCAGGGCACCGCCTCGACGTCCGGGTGGGCCAGGGCGGTGTGCGCCGGGTTGCGGGAGAAGACGATGATCCGGGCGTTCGGCTCCTGGTGCCGCAGGTCGGCCAGGAGTCCGCTGAGGATCGCCTCGTCGCCGAGGTTGCGCCCTCCGTACGAACCGAGCAAACCGATCGTCAGTGCGGCGCCATCCGTCATCCGTCGCTCCTCCCCAGGTGCGTTCGGGCCGGGTTCCCGCTGCGCCGGTGGACATACCTCGGCGCGTGGTCAGCCGGCCGCCGCACCGCCCGGGCGGGACACCAGGGCGGAAACCGCCCGGGCGGTGTCGAAGCCGGCGTCGACCGAGGTGGTGAGCACGCCGCGACGACCCGGTAATCGGCTTGCCCGACGGCGCGCTCGAACCGACCGTGGACGGATGACGAGCGCGACGAAGACCAGGATCGGCTGGACGGACCTGCCCGCCCAGGTCCGGGCCACGATCGAGGAGATCCTCGGGGACCGGGTCGTCGAGGCGGTGTCCCAGCCGGGGGGCTACTCCCCCGGCACCGCCGACCGGGTCCGCACCGCCGGCGGCGGGCGAGCCTTCGTCAAGGCGGTCAGCCCGGCGCAGAACGACCGCAGCCCGCACCTGCACCGCGCCGAGGCGCGGATCGCGGCCGCGCTGCCGCCGTACGCGCCGACGCCCCGGCTGCTGGGCAGCCACGACGACGGCGAGTGGGTGGCCCTGGTCTTCACCGACGTCGCCGGCCGGCACCCGGCCACGCCCTGGCTCGCCACCGAGCTGGCGGCCGTGCTCACCGCCCTGGCGGCCATGGCCGCCGCGCTGACCCCGACGCCGGTCGCGGCGGTGCCCACCGCGGCCGAGCAGCTCGGGTACGACTTCGCCGGCTGGCGGCGGATCGCGACGGACCCAGCAGCCGACCTGCCGCCGTGGGCCCGTGCGCGCCTGCCCGAGCTGTGTGCCGCGGCGGACCGGGGACTCGCCGCGCTGGCCGGCCACACGCTGTGCCATCTGGACGTCCGCGCCGACAACCTGCTGGTCGGCGCGGACGGCACGGTCAGCGTGGTGGACTGGCCGTGGGCCTGTCGGGGGCCGTCCTGGCTGGACACCCTGCTCCTGTTGGTCAACGTGCGGCTGCACGGCGGCCACGACACCGAGGCGCTGCTGCGCGACCTGCCGCTCACCGCCGGGGTGGAGCCGGCCGCGCTGACCGGGGTACTGGCCGGTCTCGCCGGCTTCTTCCTCGACAGCGCCCGGCAGCCGCCGCCGGCCGGCATCCCGACGGTCCGGGCGTTCCAGCGCGCGCAGGGCGAGGCGCTGCTGCCCTGGCTCGCCGAGCGCCTGGGCTGACCGCCGGCGGGGCGGCGGCGGGAAGCTCCGGTGCCGAACGAGACGTCCGATCTCCGCCGGACCGGCGCCGTCACAGCGGCGATGCTCGTCTCATGACGACCACACTGGACGGAAAAGTCGCACTTGTCACCGGGGGCAGCCGGGGCATCGGCGCCGGGATCGCCCTGCGCCTGGCCACCGAGGGCGCCGACGTGGCGCTGACCTACCAGCGGGACGACGACCGGGCCGCGTTGGTGGTGAAGCAGATCGAGGCGCTGGGCCGGCGGGTGCTGGCCGTGCGGGCCGACAGCGCGGACCCGGACGCGGTACGGGCGGCCGTGGACCGGACGGTCGAGGAGCTGGGACGACTCGACATCCTGGTCAACAATGCCGCCGTGTTCCTGGTCGGCCCGGTCGAGCAGCTCGGCCCCGACGAGCTGGAACGGACGCTGGCGGTCAACGTCCGGGCGCCGTACGTGGCCGCGCAGGCAGCGGCCCGGCACATGACCGGCGGCGGCCGGATCATCAACATCGGCAGCAACGTCGCCCGCCGGGCCCCGTTTCCAGGCCTCGCCCTCTACTCGATGAGCAAGACGGCGCTGGTCGGCCTCACCAAGGGGCTCGGCCGGGAGCTGGGCCCGCGGGGCATCACCGTCAACCTGGTGAACCCGGGTCCGACCGACACGGACGCCAACCCGGCGGACGGGCCGAACGCCGCGGCGATCAGCGGCCTCACCGCCCTCGGCCGGTACGCCGTGCCGGCCGAGATCGCCGGCATGGTCGCCCACCTCGCGGGCGTCGACGGCGGCTACGTCACCGGCGCGAGCATCGACGTCGACGGCGGCTTCGCCAGCTGAGCCGCGGACCGCGCGGCGACGGGGGTGCGGGCCGATCGCCCCCACCCCCGCCGGCCCGGACGGCGGGCGCGGACCGGGCGGTCAGGCCGGCGGGCGGACCTCGTGGGTGAGGAAGGGCAGGACGGCGGCGGGCAGCGCCGGTGAGGTGACGATGTCGTAGTGGGTCAGGCCGGGCAGCACGGCCAGCCGCGCGGCCGGCCGGTCCGCGCCGTCCCAGCCGGCGTCCCGGTGGCCGCCGCCGAGCAGGCCGAAGAACTCCGCCATGTGGGTGACCGGGATCGAGTCGGCGTCGGCGAAGACCAGCAGCACCGGCATGGCGAGGGCCGCCACCTCGGCCGACCAGTCGTACTCCTGACGGAGCAGGTCACCGGTCTTGACCCAGAGGGTCGGCCAGTCCTCCGGGCGCGGGGCGACGCGGGTGTACAGCTCGTGCGGCGGGCTGCCACGCATCTGCTCGGCGACCCCCTCGTCCTGCGTGGCCATCGCCGCCAGCACCTCGGGATACCAGCCCTGCCGCTTGCAGGGCGCGGAGACCAGGGCCAGCCGGCGTACGAGGCCCGGATGCTGGATCGCGGTCCGCAGCGCCACCCCGCCGCCGAGGGAGTAGCCGAGCAGGTCCGCCTCGGGCAGGTCGAGGTGCCGGATCAGCGCCGCGATGTCGTCGGCCATCGACTCGAAGCGCAGCGGCCGGTCCACGTCGGCGGTCCGTCCGTGGCCCTGGAGGTCGACCAGGATGACCTGCCGGCGCTCGGCGAGGGCGGCGAGGATCGGGGCGAACATCTCCACCGCGCCGTAGCCGCCGTGCACCAGCACCAGCGGACGGCCCGTGCCGTGGATCTCGTACCAGAGGCGCACCCCGTTGACGTCCGCGTAACTCACCCTCGCTCCTCCATCACTCGCCGACCCGTCGCGCGACCACCGCCGTCCACGGGGCACACCTGATGTAACGCCGAAGACGCCGAAGGCTCACCGGCGCTGGAGCGGACGCCCGGCGATGTGTCAGAGGGTGGACACCTCCGACCGCTGACCGCGCCGGCCCGGCGGCGGGGGACTCCCCACCGCCGGGCCGGCCGGATCATCGCAGCTCGGCGGCGGTGCGGACGTACCGGTGCAGCCGGCCCTCGGCCCGCTCGGACCGCGCGTCGGTGTCGGACCGGCGCAGGCCGGCCTTCTCCAGCACCCGCACCGACGCCCGGTTCCCGGGATCGACGTCGGCCTGCACCCGGTCCACCCCGGGGGCGGTGAGGGCGAAGGCCACCAGGGCCCGGGCCGCCTCGGTGGTGTAGCCCCGGCAGCGCCGGGAGGGGACGACTCCGTAGCCGAACTCGACCGCGCCGTCGGTGGGCGGCCAGAACAGGCCGATGGCGCCGACGGTCAGGCCGGTCTCCCGTTCGATGATCTGCCGGTGGCCGTACTCGTGCAGGGAGTCGGGTTGCCGGGCGAGGCGGCCGGCGATCATGCGGTCACCCTCGGCGGGGAAGCCCTCCGCCCAGTGCGGCGGCCGGTCGCCGGCGACGACGGCGGCGACCTCGTCGGCCGACCACGGGCGCAGGACCAGCCGGTCGGTGATCAGGTCGGACGTACGGAGGGAAAGGTTCTCAACGGACACGCGGATTCTCCTGGTCGTGGAGCGACCCGGGTCGCGCGATCAGCGGACGGCGACCCGGAAAAGGGCATGGCGAGACAGCTCCTGGCGATCCATGGCCTCATCTCCCCTGCGCCCACGTCGGTCGCGTGTGCCGCGCCCCCGCACCTTACCGCCGAGGGCGGATACGGCGCGCCCCCGCTGCCGTCGGGCCGGAGGCAGCGGGGGCGCGTCGGTGCCGGTCAGCTGACGCCGGTGACGGCCTTGACCAGGTTGATGCCGAAGTAGAACACGAACGCGACCGCGACCGCCCACATCAGCGGGTGGATCTGCCGGGCCTTGCCCTGCGCCACCCGGATCGCCACCCAGCTGACGAAGCCGGCGCCGATGCCGTTGGTGATCGAGTAGGTGAACGGCATCAGCGTCATGGTCAGGAACGCCGGGACGGCCACCCCGACGTCCGTGAAGTCGATGTCCTTGACCTGACGGATCATCAGCGCGCCGACGACGACCAGCGCCGGACCGGCGGCCTCGCTGGGCACCAGCGACACCAGCGGGGTGAGCAGCAGCGCGCCGAGGAAGAGCAGACCGGTGACCACGCTGGTCAGACCGGTACGGCCGCCGTCCGCGATGCCCGACGACGACTCCACGTACGTGGTGGCCGAGGAGGCGCTGCCCGCGCCACCGGCGACCGCGGCGACACCGTCGACGAAGAGCACCTTGCCGAGCCGCGGCATGTCGGTGCCGTCGGCGGTCGCCAGGCCGGCCTGCTTGGCCAGGCCCACGGTCGTGCCCATCACGTCGAAGAAGTCGGCGAGGACGAGGGTGAAGACCAGCAGCAGGGCGGTCATCACCCCGACGTGCGCGAACGCCGTGAACGACACGTTGCCGACCAGGTGCAGGTCCGGCGCCTTGATCAGCGGGTCCGGCAGGGTCGGCACGTTGAGCTGCCACCCGGTCGGGTTCGGCTTGCCGTTCACGAACGCCGGGCCCGGCTTGGCCAGCGCGTTGACGATCACGGCGACGACCGTGGTCGCCACGATGCCGATCAGGATGCCGGCCTTCACCTTGCGCGCGACCAGGATGCCGGTGACCAGCAGGCCGACCAGGAAGACGACGGTGGTCCAGCCGCGCAGCGTGCCGTCGCCGCCGAGCTGCACCGGCACGGTCGTGCCGGCGGCGTCCGGCACCCGCCGGACCAGACCGCCGTCGACGAAGCCGATCAGCGCGATGAAGAGACCGATGCCGGCGGCGATGGCCGCCTTCAGCTCGCCGGGGATGGCGCGGAACACGGCCTTCCGGAAGCCGGTCAGCACCAGCACGGTGATGATCACACCCTCGATGACGACCAGGCCCATCGCCTCGGCCCAGGTCATCTGGGAGGCGACGGCGTACGCGACGAAGGCGTTCAGGCCCAGGCCGGTCGCCACCGCGAACGGCACCCGGCCGACGATGCCCATCAGGATGGTCATCACCGCCGCGACGAGGGCGGTGACCCCGGCGACCGGCGCGATGCCGAGCAGGTTGCCGTCGGCGTCCGGCGCGGTGCCGATGATCAGCGGGTTGAGCACGACGATGTAGGCCATCGTCGCGAAGGTGGTGAGCCCGGCGAGCACCTCGCGCTTGATCGTCGAGCCACGCCGGGTGATTTCGAAGAAGCGGTCGAGACGGCCGCGCTCGGCGGGTTCCGTCGGCTCGACCGGGACAGCAGGATCCTGCGTAGTCACGCTCATGGCGTGGCTTACTCCGTTCCGGGTTGGCCCGCCGGACGTGCCGGTCGGGCGAGGGGGTGCAGCCGTCCCGGAGCGGTTGGCCCGGAGAACGTCGGAACGGCTGGGCTGCACGGATCCCGTGAAGCACTACGAAGCCGCATCCCGGTCAGGGAGCGACTTCGCCCCCTCACCTTAACCGCCGGCAAACGCCGGATGACCTGCCCCTACGCGGGGGGCACCGCGTGGGTGGTCAACATCACCGTCAGCCGCGGCGGCGAGCCGGTGGGCCGCCCGGCCCCGACGGACCGCCGCGACACGCGCACGGTATTGACACCCTTACCCACCGCGAGCAGATTCCGGAGTGATCCCGGTCGGTCGCGGCCGGGACGTCCGCGTGGAAGGACGATCGCCATGAACAAGATCAGAGCCACCGGCACGGCCCGGCTCGCCTCGGCGGTGGCGCTGCTCGCGCCGTCGCTCGTCCTCGTGGCCGGGCCCGCGCCGGCGTACGCCGCGGAGACGACCACCCGGATCCTCCGGGCCCCGCTGGAGCTCTCCGTCTTCCTGCCCTGCGCCAACGGCGGCCTCGGCGAGGTCGTCGACCTCGACGGGACGATCTCCGAGCTGTACCACGTGACCGTCGACGAGGCCGGTGGGTTCCACGTCCACCTCGTCGAGACCCAGTCGAGCGTGCAGGGCACCGGTGCCACGACCGGCGACCGGTACGTCAGCACCCGGGTCAACCTCTTCGTCTACCACCAGGGATCCGGGTCGCTGCCGATCACGTCCACCCAGCAGCTGGTGTTCCGGATCGCCGGGGCGGGGCCGGGCAACGACGCCTCGATCCGGATCACCAACCACACCACCGTCAACGCCGACGGCACCGTCACCGTCGCCTTCGACACGTACACCGCAGAGTGCGAACCCACCACGCCCTGACCGGGAGGCGGGCACGATCGCGCGTACGCGGCTGGGTCAGTCCGCGGCCACCGGGCTCGGCGCCGGAACCGGCGCCGGCCCGGGGTGCCAGGCGGCGCGCAGCGGGGAGACCCCGGCCGCCGTCGGTACGTAGGCTGTCCGGTGTGATCAGGTTGGACGGTCGTCATCTGCCTGGTCGTCGCCGCCTGCGCGGGCCTGTCCGTGTCCATCGGCGTCAAGCCCACCCGGGACGTCCCCTGGCTCCGCATCGGACTCGTCGCAGTCGGAATCCTGGCGACCTGCGGCCTCGCCGTCGCTCGGAACTCGGTCTGAGTCGCGTCGGTCCTCCGGACGGCGTCGGCTGGTGGTGCCGGTTGGGGCGCGGCGGGTTCCGGATCTGCGACCCTCGCTCGCAAGCTCTGCGTGACTGGGCGGTGCGCCCTGGCAGGGCAGGGCGCACCGCACTGATCTGACCTAGCCGGCCCGGTCGGCTCCGGACCCGGCCACCGCGTCGGAGGGCGGACCTGCGGCCGGTTCGAAGACGACCCGGGAACGCAACTGCCGGAACCCGGTCCGTTCCAGTTCCGCCAGCACCGCCACCCGGTGGGCGTCCACGTCGGCGATCACCTCCCGGGCGCCGCCGGCGGCCAGCACCCGGACCGCCTCGGCCAGCAGCTCACCCCGCACGGCCGCGTCGCGCAGGCCGAGGTAGGCGACGAGCGGGTAGCAGGCCTGCCCGGCCGTTCCGACCAGGCCGACCGGCTCCCCGGCGTCCAACGCGATGCGCCAGTCCCCGGCCGGGCCGGTCAGCCAGGCCAGCGGGTCGGTGGCCAGGTCGACGCCGCCGACGGCCCGCGCCATCTCCATGCCGGTCAGCACGTCCGGCTCGGCGATCCGGCCGACCAGGGCGTTGATCTCCGTCGCGTCGGCGGCCGGGCGGAAGGTGTACCGCCCGGAGGACGCCGGCAGCGGCGTGCCCGTCCAGGAGCACCTCAGCCGCTCACCGCGCTCGACCAGCCCGGCGAGCCGGGCCGCCGCCATCGGCGCCCTGATCACGGCCAGCACCTCCGGCCGGCGCCGCCAGTGCGCCGGCATTGCGGCGTAGTACAACCGGGGACCGCCGAACGCCTCGTGGGCGGCGCGCAGCAGCGCGGCACCCACCTCCGGCTCGGCGTCCAGGTCGAACCTCTCCAGCCAGTGGGCACCGGCGGCGCCCGGCGGGAGGACCCAGGCCGCCCGGCCGACCACCCGGCCGGCGCGGATGGCGACCCAGGTGTTCTCGGGCCGGTAGCCGCCACCGGCGAGCCCGTCGGCGTAACCGACCTGGCGCAGTTGGGGCAGCGGATCGGGCATGGACTCGAACAGATCTTCCTCGCCCGCGACGAGCGGACGGATGACCAGATCGGTCATGGATTGAGCCTCCGGAAAGCGAGCGCCCCGGGGTCAGATCCGCGCGGACGCCGGAGCGCGGAAGGGGCGCAGAACATCGGACATTGTTCTGACCTCCTCCCAGCTCGACGGCGTGCCCCCGGAAACCTACTCAACGCACCCGGCCGCCGCAACATGATTTACCGCGGGACCGCGCCGTCATTGTCGTCCTGGCCGCGACGGTACGTGTCGGGACGCTGGCCACCGCTGCCGAGCACGCCTAGCGAAAGCCAAGCTGGCGCGCCAGATCCTGCTGGGCCGACACCAGCTCAGCCAACGGGATGGCCTTCCGGGACATTGCAGAGAGGTCCTTGCCTTCCCTGGTCCACGGCGGCGGCCACGCGCTGGTCCCCTGATCGAGCGCGACGCTGGCCACCTCTGTCGCCCACCCCGGCCAGCGCAGGGCCGCATAGAACTGAGTCACCGCACCGGCGAGCATCGCGTGCAGCCAGTCGCCAAACCCAAGCTCAAGATCCTGCCAAGCCAGGCGGCTCCAGGGTCAAGGGCGTGAATGTCGGTCACCCGCCCTCCCCAGGCGGGATAGGGCTCAAGCGGGTTTTGCCTGGTCAGGTGCTGGTGGGCGCGGCAGGTTTCGAACCTGCGACCCCCCGCTTGTAAGGCGGGTGCTCTCCCACTGAGCTACGCGCCCGGAACGCCCGTTACGGCGGGCCGGTGGCTGGCAAGCTTACCTGCCGGTCATCGGCCCGGTCGAACGGTATGCCCGGTTCTGGGATCAGGCGGCGGCGGTCTCGGCGAGCGCCTTGCGCCAGCCCTCCTGGTCGCGCGCCTCGCCCGGCATGTTCATCTCGGCGAACCGGACCACGCCGGCCTTGTCGATCACGAAGGTGCCCCGGTTGGCGATGCCCGCGACGTCGTTGAAGACGCCGTACGCCTGGGCCACCGCGCCGTGCGGCCAGAAGTCGGCCAGCAGCGGGAACTGGTAGCCCTCCCGGTCGGCCCAGATCTTGTGGGCGTAGACCGAGTCGACACTGACGGTCAGCACCTGGACGTCGTCGTTGACGTACTCGTTGAGGTTGTCCCGCACCTCGCACAGCTCGCCCTGGCAGATGCCGGTGAAGGCGAGCGGGTAGAAGACCAGCAGCACGGTGCGCTTGCCCCGGAAGTCGGAGAGCCGCACCTCCTGGTTGTTCTGGTCCTTCAGCACGAAGTCCGGCGCCTCGGCGCCAACCTCGATGGTCATGCGAGCTCCTCGGGGTCGAGTCTGGAGACGATCAGCCTGCCACACCCGGCGGCGCAGGCCGCCGGGGCGTACAGGGTCGGCTACTTCTTCGCCTTGGACCCGCGCCGGAGCACCAGGCGGGCGCCGCTCCAGTCGCGGCCCGCGTTGATGGTGGAGGTCTGCTGGAGGCCGGCGGTCTGCGCGCTCTCCGCGACCTCGCTCGGCTCGACGTGGCCGTCCCGCCCGGCCTTGGGCGTCAGGAGCCACACCACCCCGTTGTCGGCCAGCGGCCCGAGGGCGTCGACGAGGAGCTCGAAGAGGTCACCGTCGCCGTCGCGGTACCAGACGAGCACCGAGTCGACCACCTCGTCGGTGTCCTCGTCGACCAGCTCTCCACAGCGGTCGGTCAGGGCGTCCCGGAGATCCTGGTCGACGTCGTCGTCGTACCCCATCTCCATGACGACCATCCCCGGCTCGATCCCGAACCGGTCCGCCAGGCTGCGTACCCCGTCGGCGGCCTGACCAGCGGTCGCGCTCACTGTCGCGTGCCTCCTCATCTCATCCCTGCTCGCGGCGTCGTACGACACCGTCGAGCCAAGTCCACACAGTTGTGGCTCCCCGCGCAAGTGGCGCACCGGGTGGAACGGAATTTACCGTGCCAGCAGCGTACGGGCACCCTGGGTAATGGCTTCCTCCGAGACCAGAACCTGACGCGCCGGCGGACCTAATGGTACAAACGAGTCGACTCCCGCCACCCGCCGCGCCGCGCCCACGTAGCCGGCGTCGACCAGCGCGGCGATCACCCCCTCGCCCACCCCGCCCGACCGACGGGTCTCGTCGACGACCAGTACCCGGCCGGTCGCCGAGGCCTCCCGGATGATGTCCGCCACCGGCAGCGGCGCGAGCCAGCGCAGGTCCACCACCCGGCTGCCGATCCCCTCGTCGGCGAGGGTGGCCGCCGCCCGCAGCGACATCCGCACCCCGTTACCGAAGGTGATGATCGTGACGTCCTCGGCGGAACCGACCCCGTACACCCGGGCCCGGCCGACCGGGACGTGGCCCGCCGCCCAGGCGCCCGGTTCGGCGTACTCGCCCAGCCACTCGCCGTCGCCGTCGGTGTACAGGTCCCGGGTGTGGTAGAGCGCGATCGGCTCCAGGAAGACGCAGACGCTGCCGTCCACCGCCGCGGCGGCCAGGCAGGTCCGCAGCATGGGCGCGGCGTCGTCCGGCCGCGCCGGCACCGCGATCACCAGGCCGGGCACGTCCCGCAGTACGGCCACCGAGTTGTCGTTGTGGAAGTGCCCGCCGAACCCCTCCTGGTACGCCAGCCCGGCGACCCGCACCACCATCGGGTTGCGGAACGCCCCGCCGGAGAAGAACTGCATGGTGGCCGCCTCGCCACGCAGCTGGTCCTCGGCGTTGTGCAGGTACGCCAGGTACTGGATCTCGGGCACCGGCAGCATCCCGGCGATCCCGGCGCCCAGGCCGAGTCCGAGGATCGAGGTCTCGTCGAGGAGCGTGTCGAAGACCCGGGCCGCCCCGAACCTGTCCCGCAGCCCCTTCGTCACCCCGTACACCCCGCCCTTGGCGGCGACGTCCTCGCCGAAGACGGCCATTCCGGGGTGGTCCAGCATCCCGTCGGCGAGCGCCGCGTTGATGCTCTGCGCCAGGGTGAGCGGGCCGGCAAGCTCCGGCGGCTTGCCGCCGAACGCCTCGGCGCGCGCGCCCGCGTTCGGGCCGGCCGCCCGGGCCCCTGCCTCGGCCACGGCCCGGGAGATCCGTACCGGCCGGCGCGGGGCCAGCGCCGCCACCACCTCGGCCGGGGAGGCGAGCTTCGGCTCGTCGAGCACCTCCTCGGCCAGCCGGCGGACCTGCCAGCCCCGCTCGTCGTACCGGGCCAGCAGCTCCTCGCCGGTGGCGAAACCCCCCTCGACCAGCAGCCGCGCGGTGGCCAGCAGCGGGTCCCGCTCCGCGTCGGCGGCGATCTCCGCCGCGCTCCGGTACGCGGTCTCCGCGTCCGCCCCGGCGTGCCCCATCAGCCGTACGGTGGTCAGGTGCAGCACGGCGGGCCGCCGGTGCCGCCGCACCCAGGCCGCCGCCTCCCCCGCCACCCGGTACGCCTCGACCGGGTCGGTGCCGTCCGCGGCGAAGTAACGGATCCCCGGCTTCGCGCGCAGCGTCGCCGCCACCCAGCCCTGTGGGGAGCGGACGCTGATGCCGAGGCCGTTGTCCTCGCAGACGAAGAGGACCGGGATGCGCAGGCCGGTGTGGTCGTACCAGCCGGCGGTGTTGAACGCGGCGGTGGCGCTGGCGTGGTTGACCGAGGCGTCGCCGAACGAGCAGACCACGATCGCGTCCGGCGGCCACGGGGAGCCGACCGTCTCGCCCGTCGACGCCGCGGACCCGACCCGCCGTCCGCCGCCGACCCGGCGCTGCCGCTCCAGGGCCAGCCCCATGCCGACGGCCCGGGGCAGGTGCGAGGCGATGGTGGAGGTGGTGGGGATGACGGCCAGGTCGGCCCGGCCGAACACCTTGTGCCGGCCGCCGGCGATCGGCTCCCGGGCCGACGCGACCATCCCCCGCAGCACGTCCCGCGCCGCCTCGGCGTACGCGTCCTCGCCGACGGTGGCAGGGGCGCCGACCACCGCCTCGCCGGTGGCGTCGACCGCGACCCCGGCGACCAGCGGCACGGCGGCCACCTCGACGGGCTCGGCGTCCCGGCCATGGTCCGGTGCCGCGGTCCCGGGCGGCGGCTCGACGGCCGCCGCCGCCGACCGCCCGGGGTCGGCCCCGGCCCGGTCGGAGTCGTCCGTCTCGGCCGCGCCGGACTCGTCCGGGCCGTCCGCCTCGGCCGCGCCGGGCCGGTTCGGGTCGTCCGCCTCGGCCGCGCCGGGCCGGTCCGGGTCGGGGAGCTTGTCCCGCTCCGCGGTCTCCGGGGCCGGCCGGGCGGCGGTCGACCCGATCTCGTCGTCGGCGGGCGACCCGACCCGGTCCAGCGGGCCGACGTCGTCGGACTGCCCGCCGGGACCGGTCCCTGAGGAGTCGGCGGCGCCGTCGCCGGCCGGGAAGGTCCCGGCGGCCTGGGCGGCCCGGACGCAGTAGAAGGCGCCGGAGCGGTAGTGCAGGAGGGCGGGGTCGGTGGGCCGGAGGGCGGCGGCCACCACCGCGTTGCCCTCGTGACCGGCGGAGCCGATGGTGTAGAAGCCCTCACCGAAGCTGCGCAGCCAGCGTCCGGCGAGGTCCAGCAGTCGACTGGTGAACTGGGCGTCGAGGAGCGCCAGCGCCTGCGCTCCGGTCAGTGGCGCGCCTTCGGTGAGCGGCTCGTCGAGGTCACGTCGCCGGGCGGGCACGCCGAGCGCGCCCAGGGCCTCCCGGAACCGGTCGTCGAGATCTTGCGGGGTGGTCACGTCGGACAGCATTACCGACGAAGGGGCGCCGCGCCCACTCGGACACGATCCGCCCGCCGGGCGTCACTCAGTGCCGCACTGCTCCGGGCAGCCGCCGTCGGAGACCTTCCAGACCAGCTCACGAAGGGCGGCCAGCTCGCCGGTGGTGAGCCCGCCGAGCAGTCGCGAATCGGACATCACCTGGTGCACCCGGTCCCGCATCCGTCGGCCGGCGTCGGTCACCACCAGCGTCTTCTGCCGCCGGTCGGCGGGGTCGACCCGCCGCTCCACCAGGCCGGCCTGCTCCAGCTTGTCGACCAGGCCGGTGACGTTGGAGCGGTCGCAGCGCAGCTGCTCGGCGAGGTCCCGGGCGGGCAGCGGCCGGTCCGGGTCCAGCTCGTGCAGCGCCCGGGCGACGGCCGGGGTGAGACCCAGCTCGGAGATCTCCTCGTCCTGGTAGTGCCGGATCGCGGAGGCGATGTGCATGATCCGGCGCACCGCGTCCCCGGCCGGGCCGGAGCGGTCGCCCGCGTCGGGGCCGGCGGTGGGAACGGTGGGTTGCGCCATGCCTCACATGCTACTTGTCAATCCAATAGTTGATTAGCTCTGCTATTGAGCAGCTCACGCAATTGCGTCGGGCGTTCGTCCCCAGGGACGAGACCACGGAGACCCTCCTCCGCGCGCTCCTCGGCGCCCTCGTCACCAAGATCCGCGTAACCACTCTCGCCCCCACCACCCCCTGACCCGCACCTCACCCCGCCCACCCCGCCCGCCAGTCCGTTGATCATGAGGTTGTTGCTCCGACACGCCGCGGTCGCCGACAACAACTTCATGATCGACCGGGCTGGGTGGGGTGGGAGCGGACGCTGGCCAACTACCGGCAACGCCACGCCCAGTACAAGACCGACGCCGACCTGCGGGCCGCGCACGCGGTCGCGCCCTGGGTGGTGGTCTTCGACGACCACGAGGTGGAGAACAACTGGGCCGACGAGGTGCCCGAGGCAGCCGACCCGGACTTCCTCGCCCGGCGGGCGGCGGCGTTCCAGGCGTACTACGAGAACATGCCGCTGCGGCGGACCTCGATCCCGCGCGGCATCGACATGCAGCTCTACCGGCGGGTCCGCTGGGGCCGGCTGGCCACCTTCCACATGCTCGACACCCGGCAGTACCGGGACGACCAGGCCTGCGGCGACGTCTACCGCAACTGCGCGGCGGCGTCCGACCCGGCCCGGTCGATCATCGGGGCGGAGCAGGAGGCGTGGCTGCTGGACGGCTTCCGCCGCTCCGAGGCCCGCTGGGACATCCTCGGCCAGCAGGTCTTCTTCGCGCAGCGGGACAACAACGCCGGCCCGCTGACGGTGACCAGCATGGACGCCTGGGGACGGGTACGTCGGCTCCGGGGACCGGATCACCCGGGGCTGGGTGGCCGCCGGGGTGCGCAACCCGGTGGTGCTCACCGGCGACGTGCACGCGCACTGGGCCAGCGACCTCAAGCTGGACTACGCCGACCCGACCTCGCGCACGGTCGGCAGCGAGCTGGTCTGCTCCTCGATCACCTCGGGCGGCGACGGCGCCGACTCGGCCTCCGGCTCGCACCCGTGGCTGAAGATCAACCCGCACCTGCGCTTCCAGAACAACCTGCGCGGATACGTCCGCACGACGATCACCCCGGAACAACTCGCCGCCGACTTCGTAGTGCTGCCGTACGTCAGCCGGCCGGACGCTCCGGCGTACACCCGGGCGTCGTTCGTGATCGAGGACCGGGTGCCCGGCCTGCACCAGACGTACGACCACCCGCCGGCCCCGACCGCCCGCTCGCTCAGCACCGAGGCGGACGGCGACGCGGGCCGGGACACGGTCGAGGCGGAGACCGCACGGCCCTGACCGGCCCGACCGGACCGGTCAACACCACCGCGGAAAGGTCGGGGTGTGCCGAGCACCGGACACCCCGACCTGCCGTACCGGGCCCGTCAGCCCGGGAGGCCCGTCAGCCCGGGAGGAAGGAGAAGCGGACCTTCCGGCCGGGGTTGTCGCCGTTGGTGTCGACCAGGCAGATCGACTGCCAGGTGCCGAGCGCCAGCCGCCCGTCGACCACCGGCAGGGTCGCGTACGGGGGGACGAACGCCGGGAGCACGTGATCGCGCCCGTGACCGGGTGAGCCGTGCCGGTGCCGCCAGCGGTCGTCGGCGGGGAGCAGGTCGTCGATCGCCCGCAGCAGGTCGTCGTCGGAGCCGGACCCGGTCTCGATGACCGCCAGCCCCGCGGTGGCGTGCGGCACGAAGACGTGCAGCAGGCCGTCGCCCTGACCGGAGACGAACCGCTCGGCCTCGGCGGTGATGTCCCGGACGGTCGGCCGGGACCCGGTCTGGACGGTGATCACCTCACTGCGCATACGGCGCATTCTGCCGCAGCGGCTCAGGAACCGCCGCCGCTCCCGCCACAGTCGCCACCGCCACCGCCACCCCAATCGCCCCCGCCACCACCGTCGGCGGGCGACTGTTGCCCACCCGCTCCGCCGTCGGGTGCCGGCAGGTACGGCAGGTACGCGCCGTCGCCCTGGTGCTCCCGGTAACCGGGCGGGAACCGGCGCGCGTCGCGGATCAGCCCCACGCCCAGCAGCACCAGCAGCCCGCCGACGACGACGCCGAGCAACGGAAGCCGGAGCGGGTCGAGCACTCCCCTGCCTCCGCGCGCCATGACTGCTACCGCGGCCGCCAGGAGGGCCACGCCCACGGCCGCCATCGCCCCGCCCACCAGGACCGGTCGCCGCCGCATGCCGGCAGGGTAGCCCCCGGTGGCGAGCGGCAGGTTCCTAGCGCACTCGGCGATCGCGCAAAGTTACTGGTGGGTACCTGTGTTGAGCGTCGCGTCTCGGGGAGGGAGACGTGACGACGAGCGCCACCAGGGGGCAGGATGGCGCTAGAGACCTATCCCACACACAACCGAGGGAACGCCTGTGGCTACGGAACGCAAGCGCCCGGTGATCACCGCTGGTCTGCCGAGCCAGCTTCCGGACATCGACCCTGAAGAGACCGGCGAATGGGTCGAGTCACTCGACGGTGTCATCGACGAGCGCGGAACCAAGCGCGCCCGGTACGTCATGCTGCGCCTGCTGGAGCGGGCCCGCGAGCGCCAGGTCGGGGTGCCGTCCCTGACCACCACCGACTACATCAACTCCATCCCCCCGGAGCGCGAGCCGTGGTTCCCGGGTGACGAGCACATCGAGCGGCGGATCCGGGCGTACATCCGGTGGAACGCCGCCATGCTGGTGCACCGGGCGCAGCGTCCGGAGATCAGCGTCGGCGGGCACATCTCGACCTTCGCCAGCTCGGCGTCGCTCTACGAGGTGGGCTTCAACCACTTCTTCCGGGGCAAGGACCACCCGGGCGGCGGCGACCACATCTTCTACCAGGGTCACGCCTCCCCCGGCATGTACGCGCGGGCCTACATGGAGGGGCGGCTCAGCGAGGACCAGCTCGACGGGTTCCGGCAGGAGCTGTCGCACCCCGGCGGCGGACTGCCCTCGTACCCGCACCCGCGGCTGATGCCGGACTTCTGGGAGTTCCCGACCGTCTCGATGGGCCTCGGCCCGATCAACGCGATCTACCAGGCCCGGTTCAACCGGTACCTGCAGCACCGGGGCATCAAGGACACCTCCCAGCAGCACGTCTGGGCGTTCCTCGGCGACGGCGAGATGGACGAGGTCGAGTCGCTGGGCGCGATCGGGGTGGCCGCCCGCGAGGAGCTGGACAACCTCACCTTCGTGATCAACTGCAACCTCCAGCGCCTGGACGGCCCGGTCCGCGGCAACGGCAAGGTCATGCAGGAGCTGGAGGCGTTCTTCCGGGGCGCCGGCTGGAACGTGATCAAGGTGGTCTGGGGCCGGGAGTGGGACCCGCTGCTCGCGGCGGACACCGACGGCGCGCTGGTCAACCTGATGAACACCACGCCCGACGGTGACTACCAGACCTACAAGGCGGAGTCCGGGGCGTACGTCCGGGAGCACTTCTTCGGCCGCGACCCGCGGACCCGCAAGATGGTCGAGCACCTGAGCGACGACGAGATCTGGAACCTCAAGCGGGGTGGGCACGACTACCGCAAGCTCTACGCGGCCTACAAGGCGGCGATGGAGCACACCGGTCAGCCGACGGTGATCCTGGCCAAGACGATCAAGGGTTGGACGCTGGGCTCGCACTTCGAGGCCCGCAACGCCACCCACCAGATGAAGAAGCTGACGCTGGAGGACCTGAAGCTCTTCCGCGACCGGCTCTACCTGGACATCCCGGACAAGCAGCTGGAGGAGAACCCCTACCTGCCGCCGTACTACAACCCGGGTGAGAAGTCGGACGAGATCCAGTACCTCAAGGAGCGGCGCCAGCAGCTCGGCGGGTACCTGCCGTCCCGGCGGACCACCGGCAAGCGGCTGCAGATCCCGGGCACCGAGCGGTTCTCCGACGTCAAGCGCGGCTCGGGCAAGCAGAAGGTGGCCACCACCATGGCCTTCGTCCGCCTGCTCAAGGATGTGATGAAGGACAAGGAGTTCGGCAAGCGCTGGGTGCCGATCATCCCCGACGAGGCCCGTACCTTCGGCATGGACTCGCTCTTCCCGACGGCGAAGATCTACTCGCTGCACGGCCAGCGGTACACCTCGGTGGACCGGGAGCTGTTCCTGTCGTACAAGGAGGCCACCGACGGGCAGATCCTGCACGAGGGGATCAACGAGGCCGGTTCGGTCGCCACGTTCACCGCGGCCGGCAGCTCCTACGCCACCCACGGCGAGCCGATGATCCCGATGTACATCTTCTATTCGATGTTCGGGTTCCAGCGCACCGGCGACGGGCTCTGGGCGGCCGCCGACCAGATGGCCCGCGGCTTCCTGCTCGGCGCCACCGCCGGCCGGACCACCCTCAACGGTGAGGGCCTCCAGCACGAGGACGGCCACTCTCTGCTGCTCGCCGCCACCAACCCGGCGGTGGTCGCGTACGACCCGGCGTTCGCGTACGAGATCGCGCACATCATGGAGAACGGCCTGCACCGGATGTACGGCGAGGCGCAGGAGAACATCTTCTACTACCTCACCGTCTACAACGAGCCGATCTTCCAGCCGGCCGAGCCGGAGGGCGTGGACGCCGAGGGCATCCTCAAGGGCATCTACCGCTACTCCCCCGCGCCGCAGCTGGGCGGGGACGCGCCGAAGGCCAACATCCTGGCCTCCGGCACCGGCATGCAGTGGGCGCTCAGGGCGCAGCAGGTGCTCGCCGAGGACTGGGGGGTGGCCGCCGACGTCTGGTCGGTGACCTCCTGGACCGAGCTGCGCCGGGACGCGGTGGAGTGCGAGGAGCACAACCTGCTCAACCCGGGCGGCGAGCAGCGGGTCCCGTACATCCAGCAGAAGCTGGCCGACGCCGACGGGCCGAAGGTCGCCGTCAGCGACTGGATGCGCGCGGTGCCGGATCTGATCGCCCGCTGGGTGCCCGGCGACTACACCTCGCTCGGCACCGACGGCTTCGGCATGTCGGACACCCGGCACGCGCTGCGCCGGCACTTCCACGTCGACGCCGAGTCGGTGACGGTCGCCACGCTGCGGCAGCTCGCGCTCCGCGGCGCGGTGCCGGCCAACGTCCCGGCCGAGGCCGCCAAGAAGTACGCGCTGGAGGACGTCACCGCCGCCCCGGTCGGCGAGACCGGCGGCGACAGCTGAGTCGTACGCACCGAAGGGTCCGGCGCACTCCCGCGCCGGGCCCTTCGTCTTCCCCCGTCGATCATGAAGTTGTGGTGGTCGACAAAGGGCAGGATGGTCCGGCGTCCCTGGCGGGGACGCCGGACCATCACCATCGCGGGCGACGCCGGGACGGGGCCCGTCAGCCGACGGCGGCCAGGTCGGTCAGTCGGGCCAGCGAGTCCTCCAGGTCGGCGCCGACCCGACGCAGGCCGAGCCGGAGCAGGGCGGCCTTCACCGGCCCGGCGGGCCACCGTACGACGATGAGCCGCACGATCGTCCCGCCCTCCTCCTCGTCCGGGGTCAGCTGTACGTAGATCTCGGTGCGCGCCTCGGCCCGGGCGCCGGCGCCCTTGGCCCGCTCGCGCCACCCGATCAGGGTCGGCTCCTGGTAGGCGATCACCTCGGCCTCGTGCGCCGCGCCGCGCCCGGCCTGGACCAGTTGGCGCCGGCCGAAGCCCTCCCCCGAGAGGACCTCCGCCGCGCGAACCCCCGCCAGCCAGGCCGGCAACTGCTCGGCCCGCTGTACGACGTCCCAGACCGCTTCCACCGGCGCCATCACGTGCGCACTGCGTTCCACGAGGATCATTTCTGTCTTTCCCCCACTAAGGACACATCCGCGATATTCCGACTGTATGCGGTAATTCGGACTTACTCGGACGGGTTCCGAAAAGACACGCCGAAAACCCTTGCGCTGCCGGCGCTCTCCGGCCTATGGCGCATCGGCGGCTCGCGCCCTAGAGTCCCGAACACGCTTCGCGTTTCTGGGAGGGCGAATGACGAGCGCGCCGATGCCGGAGTTCCCCACCGGGTTCCGCTGGGGGGTTTCCACCTCCGCCTACCAGATCGAGGGCGCGGTCGACGCCGACGGCCGCGGACCGTCCATCTGGGACACCTTCGCCCACTCCCCCGGGCAGATCTCCGACGGCAGCACCGGCGACGTGGCCTGCGACCACTACCACCGGTACGCCGGGGACGTCGCGCTGCTGGCCGGGCTCGGGGTCTCCGCGTACCGGTTCTCGATCGCCTGGCCCCGGGTGCAGCCCACCGGGGCCGGGGCGGCCAACCCCGCGGGGCTGGACTTCTACGAACGGCTGGTGGACGAACTACTCGGCCACGGCGTCGACCCGGTCGCCACCCTCTTCCACTGGGACCTGCCGCAGGCTCTGGAGGACGCCGGCGGCTGGCTCAACCGGGACACCGCCGCCCGCTTCGCCGAGTACGCCGACCTGGTCGCCGCCCGCCTCGGCGACCGGGTGAAGCTCTGGATCACCCTGAACGAGCCGTTCATCCACATGAGCCTCGGGCACGGCATGGGCGTGCACGCCCCGGGCCGGATGCTGCTCTTCGACGCCTTCCCGGTGGCCCACCACCAGCTGCTCGGGCACGGCCTGGCGGTCTCGGCGCTGCGGGCGCGCAGCACCAGCCCGGTGGCGATCGCCAACAACTACTCGCCGGTGCGGCCGGCCGGCGACACCGACGCCGACCGGGCCGCCGGGGCCGCCTACGACGCGCTGCACAACCGGCTCTTCACCGACCCGCTGCTCGGCCTCGGCTATCCCGACGGGCCGGGCCTCGACCCGGGCCTGGTCCGCGACGAGGACCTGGCCGTGATCGCCGCCCCGATCGACGTGCTCGGGGTGAACTACTACAACCCGACCGGGATCCGGGCGGCCGAGGAGGACTCGCCCCTGCCCTTCGAGATCGTCCCGCTGGAGGGCTACCCCCGGACCGCCTTCGACTGGCCGGTCGTCCCGGACGGGCTGCGCGACCTGCTCGTCGGCCTCCGGGACCGGTACGGCGACGCGCTGCCGCCGATCCAGATCACCGAGAGCGGCTGCGCGTACGACGATGTGCCGGACGCCGGCGGCCGGGTCGACGACCCCGAGCGGATCGCCTACCTGGACGGGCACCTGCGCGCCGTGCGGGCCGCGATCGACGAGGGCGTCGACGTGACCGGGTACTTCGTCTGGTCGCTGCTGGACAACTGGGAGTGGGCGGAGGGCTTCACCAAGCGGTTCGGCCTGGTGCACGTCGACTACGCCAGCCAGGCGCGTACCCCGAAGTCCTCGTACGCCTGGCTGCGTGATCAGGTGATCAAGCCGTGACCACGGTGAACCCGACGCCGACCTCGCTGCCGGCGGCGCTCGCCGAACCGACCGTGCCGGTCCGGCGGAGCTGGATCGCGCTGATCTTCACGGCCAACCTCGGCGTCTGGATGGCCTTCTTCACCCCCATCCAGGTGCTGCTCCCGCAGCAGGTGGAGCGGATCGCGCCGGGTGACAAGGAGGCGATGCTCGCGGTCGTCACCGGGCTGGGCGCGCTCGCCGCGGTGCTGGCCAACCCGCTCGCCGGGGCGCTGTCCGACCGGACGGTGATCCGGCTGGCCAGCCGGCACCTGGGTCGCCGGCACGTCTGGACCGCCTCCGGCGCGGTGCTCGGCGCCCTCGCGCTGGTGCTGCTGGCCCGGCAGGACACCATCGCCGGGGTGGCGCTCGGCTGGGTCGCCGCGCAGGTCTGCTTCAACGCGATGCTGGCCAGCCTGACCGCCGCCATTCCGGACCGGGTGCCGGTCGCCCAGCGCGGCGGCGTCTCCGGTTGGGTGGGCATCCCGCAGGCGCTCGGCCTGGTGGTCGGGGCGGTGCTGGTCACCGCGCTGGTCACCGGCAACGCCGCCGGGTACGCCGCGATCGCCGTGGCGATGCTGCTGCTGTCGCTGCCGTTCGCGCTGCTCACCGCCGACGACCCGCTGCCCCGGGAGCACCGGCCGGCGCTGCGGCTGCGCGCGCTGCTCGCCTCGATGTGGATCAGCCCGCGCCGGCACCCGGACTTCGCCTGGGCCTGGTTCACCCGGTTCCTGGTGCAGACCGGCAACGCGCTGGGCACCCTCTACCTGCTGTACTTCCTCACCGACGGGGTGCGCCACCCCGACCCCGAGGGCGCGCTGCTGGTGCTGATCCTGCTCTACACGCTCGGCATGATGCTCACCGCCGTGGTCGCCGGCCGGCTGTCGGACCGGTCCGGCCGGCGCAAGGTCTTCGTGATCACCTCCGGCGTGATCATGGCGGTGGCGGCGCTGCTGCTCGCCATGGCGCCGGTCTGGCCGATGGCGGTGGCCGCCGCGCTGCTGCTCGGCGCCGGCTACGGCGTCTACCTGGCGGTGGACGCGGCGCTGATCACCCAGGTGCTGCCGGCGGCCACCGACCGGGCCAAGGACCTCGGCGTGATCAACATCGCGAACTCGGCGCCGCAGGTGCTCGGGCCGGCCATCTCCGCCCCGATCGTCGTGCACCTGGGCGGCTATCCGACGCTCTACGCGGCCACCGCGGCGGTCACCCTGCTCGGCAGCGCCCTGGTCCTCAAGATCCGTTCGGTGCCCTGACCGGCCCCCTGGCGGAAAGCGGTCGCGGCCGGCCGTAGGCTGGGGGACGTGACGGTACGTGTACGCTTCGCCCCTTCCCCGACCGGTATGTTCCACGTCGGCGGCGCCCGCTCGGCCCTGCAGAACTGGATCTACGCCAAGCAGCAGGGCGGGGTGTTCGTGCTCCGCATCGAGGACACCGACGCGGCCCGCAACAAGCCCGAATGGACCGAGGGCATCCTGTCGGCGCTGGACTGGATCGGCATCGAGCGGGGCAGCTACGAGGGCCCGTACTTCCAGTCGTCGTACGCCGGGGAGCACCGGGCCGCCGCCCAGCGGCTCTTCGACGCCGGCCGGGCGTACTACTGCGACTGCACCCGCGAGGACGTGCAGGCGCGGACCGGCTCGCAGTACCAGGGCTACGACGGCTTCTGCCGGGACCGGGGCCTGGAGCCCGGCCCGGGGCGGGCGCTGCGCTTCCGTACGCCGGACCAGGGCGAGACCGTGGTGGTCGACCTGATCCGCGGCGAGCCGACCTTCGAGAACAAGCTGATCGAGGACTTCGTGATTGCCCGCGGCGACGGCTCGCCGGTCTTCCTCCTCGCCAACGTGGTCGACGACATGACCATGGGGATCACCCACGTGATCCGGGCCGAGGAGCACCTGCCCAACACGCCGAAGCAGCAGCTCCTCTGGGACGCGCTCGGGGTCAAGCCGCCGGTCTGGGCGCACGTGCCGGTGGTGGTCAACGAGAAGCGGCAGAAGCTCTCCAAGCGGCGCGACAAGGTCGCCCTGGAGGCGTACCGGGACGAGGGCTACCTCGCCGGCGCGATGCGCAACTACCTGATGCTGCTCGGCTGGGCCCCCTCCGGCGACCGGGAGATCGTGCCCTGGCCGGTCATCGAGGAGGAGTTCCGGCTGGAGGAGGTGAACCCCTCCCCCGCGTTCTTCGACGAGAAGAAGCTGCGCGCCTTCAACGGCGAGTACATCCGGGCGCTGCCGGTGGAGGAGTTCATCGCCACGTGCCAGCCGTGGCTCACCGGCACCGGCACCATCGCCCCGCCGCCGTGGCAGCCGGAGGAGTTCGACGCGGCCGCGTTCGCCGCGGTGGCGCCGCTGGCCCAGACCCGGATCGCGGTGCTCAGCGAGATCGTGCCGAACGTCGACTTCCTCTTCCTGGCCGACCCGCTGATCGACGAGGCGGCCTGGGCGAAGGCGATGAAGGAGGGCGCGGCCGACCTGCTCGACGCCGCGATCGCCGCCTTCGACGCGCTGGAGTCCTGGGACGCGGAGTCGCTCAAGTCCACCCTGGAGGCGGTCGGCGCGGAGCGTGGCCTGAAGCTCGGCAAGGCCCAGGCGCCGGTCCGGGTCGCGGTCACCGGCCGCACCGTCGGGCTGCCGCTCTTCGAGTCCCTCGAGGTGCTCGGCCGGGAGCGCGCCCTGACCCGGCTGCGCGCCGCTCGGATCCGCCTGGTCTGACCCCGACCTCCGAAGGGCCCGCCGGTCGTCCGGCGGGCCCTTCGTCGTACGGCGTGGCCCGCGCCCTCAGCACACCGCTGTCCATGCTTTGCACTGCTGCAGCCCACGCAACACCGGGCGGCGCTCGGTGTTGCGTCCAGTGCAGCAGAGCAAAGGGGCCGCGGCGGAGTGTCGGTCCCGCCGTCGAACACCTCGCCCCACTCGGCAGGGACGATCCGGGCAACGGCCGGACGGCCCGCACCCACCGGGTGGCGGTCAGCCGCGCGCGGCGCGGCGGCGGAGCAGGAACGCCCCGCCGAGCAGCGCAACGGCGCCGAGCGCCCAGAGCCAGCCCGATCCGCCGTCGTCGGAGCGGCGGTCGGCAGCGAGCGCGGGGCTGGCCGGCGGGCTCGCCGGGACGGCGGCCGAGCTGCCCGGGGCACCGGTCGGCGGGGCAGTGGTCGACGCGGCGCTGGTGGCCGTGGGAGTCGCCGACGGCGGCTCGGCCGGCGTGCCGGTGGTGACGGTGAAGCGGATCTCGCCGGTCACCGGGTGGCCGTCGGTCGACCCGACCCGGTAGCCGACGATGTAGAGGCCGGCCGCGCCGGGCTTGAACGGCACGCTCACCCGGTTGCCGGTGAACGTCGGCGCGCCGCCCGCCGCCGGCACGTTCTCCGGCCCGGTGACTGTGATCTTCGTCGTAGCGGGGGCCGGGGTGGCGAGGAAGCGGAGCTCGATCCGTTTCGGCGCGGCCGCCAGCCGCGCCCCGTTCCGCGGGTCGCTGCCGGTCAACGAGTTGTGCGCCGCCGCGGGGGTGGCCGGCAGCAGCACCGACATACCGATCGCCACGCCGAGAACCGCTAGCCAGGTACGCGCCGCGCGTGCCACGCTGCCCCCCATGAACCCCTCCGCAAAGGTACGATCCGCCCGCTGATCAACGGCCGCTCGTTAGTCGGCCCCAGATCGCAGATAGTTCCAAATACTTTTCCAACAGCTGCAACCGAGCGACGTTCTGCGGAGTCTTTGAGGTGGGCACCCGATCCGTGGGCATGACCACCACGTCGGCCGATCAACGTGTGACCTGCAGCGAAAGCCATCCATCGAACGGGGCGAGGAGGCGGCGATGGTCCGGAAGGTGAGGCGGCTGCTGGCCGCGGTGACGGGTGCACTGATAGCGACGGCCTGCTCGCTGGCGCTCGCCGCCACGGCCCACGCGACGGCGCCCAAGCCGGCACCCGCCGGAGTGGACATCACCGGCGACCGGCTCGGCCAGCCGCTGCGGCTGCGCGCCGACACCCGACCCATCGAGGTCGCCGCCGTCGTCGACCAGGTGAGCTGGCTCGGCCGTACCGGCCGGCAGCGCGGACCGGAGGCGAAGAACCTCGGTCCGAAGTACACGGTCGTGGTGCTCGCCGGGGGTAGGCCGACGCGGACGTACGACCTCTACCCGCTGGCCAAGGGCGGCCCCCGGGTCTACCGGCCGGCCAAGCAGCCCGACCTGAGCAAGATCTCGGCCGGCTGGTTCTTCGGCCGGCTCAACATGTCCGAGACGCTGCGCAGCGTCGGGGTGCCGCTGGAGCGGCAGTTCGACACGGTCAGCGGCGGCGTGGGCGGCGGCGAGCGGGTCATCCCGGAGGACTCGCTGAACCCGGCGCGGGACATCGACGACGCGGTGGATGAGCTCCAGCGGCTGCTGCTGCTCAACGTCGGGGTGATGCTGGTCATCACGACCGGCCTCGCCGGCATCGCGCTGCTGATCCGGCGCCGCACCCGCTGAGCGGGCCGGCCGGCGACCGGCCGGCGGCTCCGGCCCCCGCTAGACCTCCAGCACCACCTTGCCCCGGACGTGCCCCGCCTCCACCAGCCGCTGCGCCTCGGCAGCCTCGGCGAGCGGGAACGTCCGGGCCACCTGCACGGTGAGCCGGCCGGCGTCGACCAGCCCGGCCAGCACGCCCAGGTCGTCGGTGGACGGCTTGACGAAGAGGTAGCTGCCGCCGAGATGGGTGACGTGCTCCGGGTCGGCGGTGGAGATCAGTCGGGCGGGCCGGTTCAGCAGCTCGGCGGAGACGTCCAGCGCCTCGCCGCCGAAGAGGTCCAGCGCCACGTCCACCCCGTCGGGCGCGACGGCGCGGATTCGGTCCAGCAGGCCGTCGCCGTAGGCCACCGGCTCGGCGGCCAGCGAGCGGACGAAGTCGTGGTTGGCCTCGCTCGCGGTGCCGATCACCCGGTCGGCGCCGAGCGCCCGGGCCACCTGCACGGCCAGGTGTCCCACCCCGCCCGACGCGCCGTGCACCAGGACGGTGTCCCCGGCGCCGGTCCGGGCCAGCTGCAACGCCTGGTACGCGGTCAACCCGGCCAGCGGCAGGCCACCCGCCTCGGCCCAGGACGCCTGTACCGGTTTGTCGGCCAGCGTCCGTTCCGGGGCGGGCACCAGCTCGGCGTACGTGCCGTGCTGGACGTCGTCGCGCCGGACGTACCCGATGACCTCGTCCCCGACGGCGAAGCCGGCCACCGCCGGGCCGACGGCGGCCACCACGCCGGCGGCGTCCCAGCCGGGCACCAGCGGGAAGTGGTGCGGCATGGCGCCGGCCAGGTGGCCCTCGCGGACCTTCCAGTCGACCGGGTTCACCCCGGCGGCGCGCACCCGCACCAGCACGGTGTCCGGGCCGACCGGCGGCTCCGGCAGGTCCCGCAGGGTGAGCTGGTCCGCCGAGCCGTACGCGTCGATCGCGATCGCCTTCACCCTGCTCACGCTAACCGCCGCAGGGCGGCGGCGGGGTCAGCACCAGCGGTGTGGCGGTCGTTCCCGGCGGAGCCTCCGGTTGCGGGGCCGGACCGCGCCGTGCCGGTGCGCCCCGGCCCAGCCGGCCAGGTCGCTGCGGCAGCCCTGGGCGGGGGCCGGCTCGGGCGTGGTCAGCTCGACCGGCTCGGGCCCGCGCTGGCGCGGGGCGGGCGGCTCGTCGTCGACGCGGTCGGGCCCGCGCCCGGCCGTCGGCTCCCCCGGATGCGTCGCGCCGCTCAGCCGGCGGGGGTGCTTGGGGGACGCCGGCTGTTCGTGGTGGCCCAGCCGGCAGGGCTCGCCCTGGGCGCAGCCGTGCTCGGCCTCCCCGTGCGCCATCCCGGTCTCCTCACGCTCGCCATCGCCCGCCGGGCAGGTCGCCCCGACGTGCCCTGACACCGT
The DNA here is from genome assembly GCF_004217615.1 of Micromonospora kangleipakensis. Classification (NCBI taxonomy): domain Bacteria; kingdom Bacillati; phylum Actinomycetota; class Actinomycetes; order Micromonosporales; family Micromonosporaceae; genus Micromonospora; species Micromonospora kangleipakensis. The sequence goes on from NZ_SHLD01000001.1 coordinate 6,419,971, forward strand.
ACTGGCCGGGGCTGACGCGCTTTGCGCCGCGTACCGGATCGGCGCATGGTGGAGATCGTCCGGCGGCCTGGACCGCCGGCGACGGCTCAGGCCGGGCGGTGGGCGTCGAGGTCGGCGCGGGTGAGCAGGGCGCGCAGTGCGACGCCGTGGGCGGCGAGCGCCTCGGTGCCGCCCTCGGCGCGGTCGATCACGCAGAGCGCGTGGTCGATCCGGGCGCCCAGCTCGCGGAGCTGACCGGTGGAGATCACCACCTGACCGCCGGAGGTGACGACGTCCTCCACCACCAGCACGCGCCGGCCGGCGACGTCGGCTCCCTCGGCCAGCCGGGCGGTCCCGTACGCCTTCGCCGTCTTGCGCACGAACGCGCAGGGCAGCCCCACCTGCCGGGCCAGCGCGGTGACCACGGGGATGCCACCCATCTCGAGACCGGCGAGCACCTCCGTGCCGGGCGGGACCAGCCCGGCCAGCCCGGCGGCGACCCGGTCCAGCAGCGCGGGGTCGGCCTCGAACCGGTACTTGTCGAAGTACTCGTCGGCGACGCGGCCGGAGCGGAGCACGAAGCGTCCGGTGAGTCGGGAGGTCGCGTCGATGTCGCGGGCCAGCGCGGCGAGGTCGTGGTCGGTCACGGAAGATCATTCTGGCGGAGCCCCCGCCCCGCGTCGAGCGCGTCCCGGCCGGCGGACCCCTCGGTGTGCAGTCCCTGGTCAGGGCGTGTCAGGCTGGACCGGTGAGCGAGCCGGGCGGTACCGACCTGTCGGCCACCCTGCGCCGGATCGAACGGGCGGCTGGGGCGCTGGCCACTGCCAGCGTCTCTCGGATGGACGAGACCCTGCCCTGGTTCCGGGAGCTCCCGGCGGACCAGCGCTCCTGGGTCATGCTGGTCGCCCAGGCCGGCGCCCGGTCGCTGGTGCAGTGGCTGCGCGAGGGCGGCGGCACCGCGGACAGCACCCAGGAGGTCTCCGACGAGGTCTTCGCCACCGCGCCGCAGGCCCTGGCGCGCTCGATCAGCCTGCAGCAGACGGTGGCGCTGATCAAGGTGACCATCGACGTGGTCGAGGAGCAGGTGTCGCACCTCGCCGCCAAGGGCGAGGAGCAGCAGCTGCGCGAGGCGGTGCTGCGCTTCTCCCGGGAGATCGCGTTCGCCGCCGCCCGGGTCTACGCCCGGGCCGCCGAGTCCCGGGGCTCGTGGGACGCGCGGTTGCAGGCCCTGCTGGTGGACGCCCTGCTGCGCGGCGACTCGCCGGACGTGCTGGCCAGCCGGGCGGCCGCGCTGGGCTGGACGGACGCGCCGCCGGTGGCGGTGGCGGTGGGCCGCTCCCCCGGCGGCGAGGTGGCCGCGGTGCTGCACACCGTCTACCGGCAGGCCCGGCGGATCGGGGTGGAGGTGATCGGCGGCGTGCACGGCGACCGGCTGGTCATCGTGCTCGGCGGGGCGCCCGACCCGGTGGCCGCGACGGAGAAGCTGCTCACGGCGTTCGGCGACGGGCCGGTGGTGGTCGGCCCGGCCGTACCCAGTCTGGACGAGGCGACGGACTCGGCGCGGGCCGCGCTGGCCGGGTTCCGCGCGGCCCCGGCCTGGCCGACCGCGCCGCGCCCGGTGCCCGCCGCCGACCTGCTGCCCGAGCGGGCCCTGGCCGGCGACGCGGAGGCCCGCCGCCGGCTCCGGCACGACGTGTACGCCACGCTGGTCCGGGCCGGTGGCGAGCTGCTGGAGACGCTGGACGCGTTCCACGCCGCCGGCGGCACGCTGGAGAGTGCCGCCCGGGCGCTCTTCGTGCACCCGAACACCGTGCGCTACCGGCTGAAGCGGATCGCGGAGGTGACCGGCTTCTCGCCGCTGGCGCCCCGCGACGCGTTCGCACTCCAGGTGGCGCTGACCGTGGGCCGGCTGGACCCGGTCGTCCCGGGGGTCGCACCCGTCCCGACCCAGACAATGGCCCCAGGCGTCAGGAAAACGTCACAGGCAGGTGATGATCACCGCCGATTTTTGTAGGATCCCTCCAAAGGTTCTAGTGCGGTTTGGTGTCGCTCGTTACAGCATGACTCACGAGTATCAGTCAGAGTCATAAGCGTGCTCGCCGTACTCTCGCCCGGCCAGGGTTCCCAGAAACCCGGCTTCCTGACCCCTTGGCTCGACCTGACCGGCTCCGAGGCGCGTCTGCGCTGGTGGTCCGCGCTGGCCGGCGTCGACCTGGTCCACCTCGGCACGAAGGCCGACGCCGAGGAGATCAAGGACACCGCCCGCACCCAGCCGCTGCTCGTCGCCGCCGCGCTGCTCGCCGCCGAGCACCTGCCGATGTACGACGTCGCGGTGACCGCCGGGCACAGCGTCGGTGAGCTGGGCGCCGCGGCGCTCGCCGGGGTGCTGCCCGCCGAGGCGGCGATCACCCTCGCCGGCGTACGCGGCCGGGAGATGGCCGCCGCCTGCGCGCTGGAGCCCACCGGGATGGCCGCCGTGCTCGGCGGCGACCCGGACGAGGTACTCGCCGCGATCGAGGCGCACGGGCTGCACCCGGCCAACCGCAACGGCGCCGGCCAGATCGTCGCCGCCGGCGCGGTGGACGGGCTGGAGAAGCTGGCCGCCGAGCCGCCGGCGAAGACCCGGGTGATCCGGCTCCAGGTGGCCGGCGCCTTCCACACGCCGTACATGGCCCCGGCCGAGGCCGCGCTGGCCGGCGTCGCCGCCGGGATCACTCCGACCGACCCGGCCCGGATCCTGCTCTCCAACCTGGACGGCTCGGCGGTCAACCACGGCCGGGAGATGGTGCAGCGGCTGGTCCGGCAGGTGACCGCGCCGGTCCGCTGGGACCTGTGCATGCGCACCCTCGCCGACCTCGGCGTCACCGGGGTGATCGAGCTGCCCCCGGCCGGCACCCTGGCCGGCCTGGTCAAGCGGGAGCTGAAGGCCACCGGCGTCCCCGAGATCGTCACCCTGAACACCCCCGACGACCTGCCCGCCGCGCGGGACCTGATTGCCCGGCACAGCGGCCTGGGCGGCCACGAGCCGGTGATCCAGTTCCGGGTGGTGGTCGCCCCCGCCGCCGGCACCTTCGAGCCGGCCGCCGAGCTGGCCGAGGGTGCGGACCTGCGCGTCGGCCAGGTCATCGGTCACGTCGCCACCCGGCAGGGGCCGGTCGAGGTGACCGCGCACGACAGCGGGCTGCTCACCGAGTGGCTCGCCCACCACGACGACCCGGTCGCCCCGGGCCAGCCGCTCGCCCGCATCGGAGGACAGCACTAATGGCAGGCAGTCGGATCGTCTCGATGGGGCACTACCAGCCGTCCCGGGTGGTGACCAACGACGACCTCGCCCAGCTCGTGGACACCAACGACGAGTGGATCCGGGACCGGGTCGGCATCGTCACCCGGCGGATCGCCGGCGACGAGACGGTGGCCGACATGGCCACCGCCGCCGCCGGGAAGGCGCTGGCCAACTCGGGCCTCACCGCCGCCGACATCGACCTCGTCGTGGTGGCCACCTGCACCTCGGTCGACCGCAGCCCGAACGTGGCCTGCCGGGTCGCCGCCAAGCTGGGCATCACCGCCCCGGCCGCGTACGACATCAACACCGCCTGCTCCGGCTTCGCGTACGCCCTCGGCACCGTCGACCACGCGATCCGGGCCGGAGCGGCGCGCAACGCGATCGTCATCGGCGCGGAGAAGCTCTCCGACTTCACCGACTGGACCGACCGCTCCACCTGCATCATCTTCGGCGACGGCGCGGGCGCGGCCGTGGTGACCGCCGCCGCCGAGGGCGAGCCGGCCGGGGTCGGCCCGGTGGTCTGGGGCTCGGTGCCGGAGAAGAGCGACGCGGTCCGCATCGAGGGCTGGCGCCCGTACATCGCGCAGGAGGGGCAGGCGGTCTTCCGCTGGGCCACCACCTCGCTGGCCCCGCTGGCGCTGCAGGCCTGCGAGAAGGCCGGGGTGGCGCCGTCGGAGCTGGCCGCGTTCGTGCCGCACCAGGCCAACGCCCGAATCATCGACGGCATCGCCAAGCGGCTGAACATCCCGGACGCGATCATCGCCAAGGACATCGTCGAGTCCGGCAACACCTCGGCGGCGAGCGTGCCGCTGGCCCTGTCCAAGCTGGTCGAGCGGCGGGAGGTGCCCGCGGGCGCCCCGGTGCTGCTGTTCGGCTTCGGCGGTGGCCTGACCTACGCCGGTCAGGTTGTCCGCTGCCCCTGAAGACCCCCTCGGGCGCGCACGCGCCGAGGAGTGACGACCGGCATCGCCGGCCGTCGAGTGAACCCCCCGATGAAAGGAACCAACCGCAATGACCCGTGACGAGATCACCGCCGGCCTCGCCGAGATCCTCGAAGAGGTTGCCGGCGTGAACCCGGACGACGTGGCCGAGGGGAAGTCCTTCACCGACGACCTCGACGTCGACTCCCTCTCGATGGTGGAGGTCGTGGTGGCGGCCGAGGAGAAGTTCGGCGTCAAGATCCCGGACAACGAGGTGCAGAACCTCAAGACCGTCGGGGACGCCGTCAGCTACATCGCGGCGCAGTCCTGATCATGAGTCGCCCCGACGTCGTCGTCACCGGGCTCGGCGCGACGACCCCGCTCGGCGGGGACGTCGCGTCGACCTGGGACGCCATGCTCGCCGGCCGCTCCGGGGTGAGTGCGCTCACCCAGGAGTGGGCCGGGCAACTTTCCGTCCGGATCGCCGCCCAGCTCGCGGTGGACCCGTCCGAGGTGCTGGACCGCGTCAAGCTGCGCCGGCTGGACCGGTCCGAGGCGATCGCGATCATCGCGGCGCAGCAGGCCTGGGCCGACGCCGGCCTGGCCGACTCCGGGCTGGACCCGGAGCGGCTGGCGGTCAGCGTCGGCTCCGGCATCGGCGGCGCCACCACCCTGCTCGCCCAGGACGACATCCTGGAGGCGTCCGGGCCGCGGCGGGTCTCCCCGCACACGGTGCCGATGCTGATGCCGAACGGTCCGGCCGCCTGGGTCGGGCTGGAGTTGGGCGCCAAGGCCGGCGTGCACTCGGTGGCCAGCGCCTGCGCGACCGGCGCCGAGGCGATCTCGCTCGGCCTGGACCTGATCCGCGCCGGCCGGGCCGACGTGGTGGTGGCCGGCGGCACCGAGGCGGTCATCCACCCGCTGCCGATCGCCGGCTTCGCCTCGATGCGGGCCATGTCGACCCGCAACGACGAGCCGGAGAGGGCCTCCCGTCCGTGGGACAAGGGCCGGGACGGCTTCGTGCTCGGTGAGGGCGCGGGCGTCGTGGTCCTGGAGCGCGCCGACCACGCGGCCGCGCGCGGCGCCCGGGTGTACGCGCGCCTCGCCGGCGCCGGCATCACCTCCGACGCGTACGACATCGTGCAGCCGCACGCCGAGGGCGAGGGCGCGATCCGGGCCATCGCGAAGGCGATCGCCGACGCGGACGTCGCGAAGACGGACATCACGCACGTCAACGCGCACGCCACCTCGACCCCGGTGGGCGACATGCTGGAGATCGGCGCGCTGCGCAAGGCGCTCGGCGACCACCCGGTACTCTCCGCCACCAAGTCGATGACCGGGCACCTGCTCGGCGCGGCCGGCGCGCTCGAGTCGATCGCCACCATCCTGGCCATCCGCGACGGGGTCGCCCCGCCGACGATCAACCTGGACGATCCGGACGAGGGCCTGACCATGGACGTGGCCGCCCACAAGGCGCGCCACCTGGAGATCCCCGCCGCGCTGAACAACGCGTTCGGCTTCGGCGGTCACAACGTGGCTCTCGTCTTCACGCGGGCCTGAGACCACAGCCTTGGAGGCACAAGTGACCACGACCGCCGTCAGCGCGGACAGCTCGACAGTGGACTACCGCGATCCCGAGGTCCGGCTCCGGGCCCTGTTCGACGGCGGCTCGCTGCGCCTGCTCGCGCCGCGGGACACCTCCGGCGTGCTCTGGGCCCGGGGCGAGATCGACGGGACGCCGGCGATCGCGTACGCCACCGACGCCACCAGGATGGGCGGCGCGATGGGCACCGACGGGTGCCGGCACATCGTCGACGCGATCGACACGGCCGTCCGGGAGCGGGTGCCGGTGCTCGGCCTCTGGCACTCCGGCGGTGCCCGGCTGGCCGAGGGCGTGGTCGCGCTCGACGCCGTCGGGCAGGTCTTCGCGGCCATGGTCCGGGCCTCCGGCCGGGTGCCGCAGATCTCCGTGGTGCTCGGCCCGGCCGCCGGTGGCGCCGCGTACGGCCCGGCGCTGACCGACATCGTGGTGATGAGCGGCGCCGGCCGGATCTTCGTCACCGGCCCCGAGGTGGTCCGCAGCGTCACCGGCGAGCAGGTCGACATGGAGCGCCTGGGCGGCCCCGAGCCGCACGGCCGGCGCTCCGGCGTGGTGCACGTGACCTGCGCCGACGACGAGGCGGCGATGGTCGAGTCGCGCAAGCTCGCCGCGCTGCTGGGTCACCAGGGCCGGCTCTCCCCCGACGACGTGCCGGCCGGCGCGACCGAGGGGCACGACCTGACCGCCAAGATGCCGGTCGAGACCAACCGGGCGTACGACGTGAAGCCGGTGGTCAAGGCGCTGCTCGACGCCCCGGGCGTGGAGCTGCACGCCAAGTGGGCGCCGAACGTGGTCACCACGCTCGGCCGGTTCGCCGGCCGGACGGTCGGCGTGATCGCCAACAACCCGCTGCGGCTGGGTGGCTGCCTGGACGCGTCGAGCGCCGAGAAGGCGGCCCGGTTCGTGCGGATGTGCGACTCGCTCGGGGTGCCGCTGATCGTGCTGGTCGACGTCCCCGGCTACCTGCCCGGCCTGGGCCAGGAGTGGGACGGCGTGGTCCGGCGCGGCGCGAAGCTGCTGCACGCCTTCGCCGAGGCGGTGGTGCCGCGGGTGACGCTGGTGACCCGCAAGGCGTACGGCGGCGCGTACATCGCGATGAACTCCCGGTCGCTCGGCGCCACCGCGGTCTTCGCCTGGCCGAACGCGGAGGTCGCGGTCATGGGCGCCAGCGCGGCGGTCAACATCCTGCACCGCAAGAAGCTGGCCGCCGCCCCCGCCGACGAGCGGGAGACGCTGCGCGCCCAGCTGATCGAGGAGCAGATCCGGGTCGCCGGTGGCGTCAACCGGGCGCTGGAGATCGGCGTGGTGGACGACGTGATCAAGCCGGAGGAGACCCGGCGCCGGATCGCCGAGGCGCTCGCCGCGGCGCCGGCCGCCCGGGGCGCGCACGGCAACATCCCGCTGTAACGACGGCGTGCGGACAGGGCCCCTCCGGCACGGAGGGGCCCTGTTAACGTCTGCGGCGTGGAAGCGACCGAGATCCGCAAGCTCGCCGCGCTCGAGGACACCCACTGGTGGTACCGGGAGCGGCGCGCCCTGCTCGGACGGGCGCTGCGCCGGCTGGCGACGGCCGGGACGCGACCGGAGCGGGCGCTGGACATCGGGGCGGCCGGTGGCGGCAACACCCGGGTGCTGCGGGCGCACGGCTGGCGGCCGGTGGCCCTGGAGTACAGCGCGGAGGGCGCCGGGGTGGCCCGGGAACGCGGCCTGGACGTGATCCGGGCCGACGCCCGCCACCTGCCGATCCCCTCGGCCAGCCTGGGCCTGGTGGTCGCCTACGACATCCTGGAGCACTTCGACGAGGACCACCTCGCCGCCGCCGAGATCCGGCGCACCCTTCGCCCGGGCGGGACGGCGCTGATCGCAGTGCCGTGCGACATGCGGCTCTGGTCCGCGCACGACGTGGCGGTCGGGCACGTCCGCCGCTACGACCGCGCCTCGCTGCGCGCCGTGGTGGAGAAGGCCGGCCTGGTCGTCGACGAGCTGTGGAGCTGGAACGTGGCGCTCCGCCCGGTGGCCGCCTGGCGGCGGCGCCGGTCCACCGGCAGCGACCTGGACGACCTGCACCCGGTGGTCAACCTCGGGCTGCGCACGATCATCACCGCCGAGCGGTACCTGCCGGTGCGGTCGCTCCCCGGCGTCTCGCTGATGCTCCGCGTCCACCGTCCGGCCGAGGGCTGAGCCGGAACCCCGGCTGACTCCTTCGCCCGCCACCGCCGATCACGGCGGGTGAGACGAGCGGGCCGAACGGGGATCAGCGCAGCCGGTAGACGGCCGTCCGGGAGTTCTCGAAACGCAGGTCGGCCAGGGTACGCAGGGTCGGCGACTCCGGTCCGACGGCCCGGTCGACCACCAGCCAGCGCACCCCGTACCGGTCGCGGAGGGCGGCCAGCCCGGCGGCCGTCGGGGCGGTGAAGGCGGCGTCGTTGGCGCGCAGCCGGTCGGCGTCCCAGAACGGGGCGTACGGGCCCTCGGGCAGCCCGACCATTCGGGGCGCGAACGCCCACCCCTCCACCAGCACCGCGCGCTCGGCGTAGCCGCTCAGCCAGAACGTGCGGGCGTCGCACCAGCCGTCCACCACGGCCCGGCAGTGCACGTTGGTGGCGACCACGTCGTCCGGGGCGCTGTGCGCGTGGACCCAGCGGGCCGCCTCGACCCGGGAGGCGGGCATCGGCACCACCGGGTACGCCCCGCCGTTGGGCTGCTTCCGGGCGGCGGCCGCGTCCATCACCAGGCCGGGCGCGCCGGCGACCAGCACGGCGGTGAGCAGCAGCAGCCCGCCCCGGCCGGCCAGCCCGGGCCAGCGCCCGACCAGCGCCGGCCAGCACAGGGCGACCAGCAGCGCCACCACCGTCAGGGCGGCGGCCCAGCAGAGCAGCGACAGCACCGGGGCGTACGCGGGGGTCGCCGGCGTGCTGGCCGCGGAGCCGAGCTGCACCGCGGTCAGCAGCACCGCGAACCCGGCGGTGCCCACCCCGAGCAGCAGCCGTCCCCGCGCCGCCAGGGCGGCCCGGTCGACCACCTCGACCCAGCCCCAGGCGGAGAGCAGCACCCCGAAGGCGAAGCCGGTCCGGGTGAAGTACTGGTTGCTGCTACCGGGGTGGCCGACCAGCAGGTAGATGGCGGGCCCGGCGAGCGCGCCGCCGAGCAGGAGGAGCTGCACCGGCTCCAGCCGCCCGCGGCGCACCCGCAGCAGCGCCAGGACGCCGGCCAGCCGGAGCTGGAGGCTGAGCAGGAAGGCCAGGAAGACCGCCGCCCAGAGCACCGCGGTGACCCCGGCGGAGCGCCCCTCGGGCAGGTACGTCCGCAGCCCGGAGAACGGGTCGACGATCACCCCGTGGCTCTCGAAGGCGAAGAGCACGGCCGTGGCGAAGACCTGCGCCACGAGGGCCAGCCCGGCGGCGACGAGCACCGCGCGGGGCAGCCGACGGCGGACCGCCAGCAGCAGCGCGGCGGTGAACGCGAGCGCGGCCAGCACCACCGGCACCGTGCTGGCCTTCGCGCCGGTGGAGGCGGCCAGGAAGAGCGCCGCGAGCACCCAGGCGCCGCGCCCGAGCGGGGGCACGGCCACCCCGCGCGCCCGCCCGACGATCTCCCCGAGCGCCGCGATCAGCGGCAGCAGCAGCACCCAGCTGTACGTCATCGACGGGCTGCCCCAGACGATGAAGGTGGCCTGGGTGCCGAAGAGCTGCCGCCACCCGTTCTCGAAGCCGAACTCGCCGACGGTGAACATCAGCCCCGCGGCGACCACCCCGGCGTACGGCCGGCCGGTGATCCGCCAGCCGACCACGGCGACCAGCACGGCGGCGAGCGCGCAGAGCGCCGGCACGGCGAGCCGGAAGAGGACCGTCGGCAGGTCGACCCCGCTGACCAGGCTGGTCGCCGCCAGGTGGGCGAAGCCGAACCAGTGGTAGTGCAGCGGCTCCCCGGCCACCTGCGGCACCTCCAGCGGCACCTGGTGGGTGGCCGCCCCGGCGAGGGAGAGCTGGAACGCCAGGTCGATGTACTGCGCCTGCCCCTCCTCGGTGGGGAGCACCGGGTTGACGGCCAGGAACGACTCGTACAGGTAGAGCGTGAAGCCGGCGACCACCCCGGTCAGCGCCCAGGCCCAACCGGCGGGAGCGGCGGTGTCGTAGCGGACCCGCCAGTGCCGGCGCAGCCGCGGCACGGCGGCGAACGGCGCCAGCACCACCAGCGGCCAGAGACGCAGCCAGCCGGGTGCCCCGACGGCGGTGAACGCCGCCCAGGCGGCCAGCTCCAGCACCAGCCCGACGGCCGCGCCCATCGCCAGGTCCTCGACCAGGGTGTGCGGCCGGCGGCGCAGCGCCCGGTACACCAGGGTCCCGGGCAGCAGCACGGCCAGCAGCGCGTACGCCGTCCAGCGGGCCAGGTCGGGCGCGGGCGTGCCGGCGCTGAGCAGGACGACCGCGACGAACGCGTAGCCGGCGAGGGCCGGGGCGAATCGGGCGGCGGCCTGACGGCGGCGCGGACCGAGGGTCGGCGGGGCGGCGTCCCCGGTGGCGAGCGTGGTCACCGCAGCGTGTCGGCCAGCTCGACGACGTCCCGGCCGGGAACCGCCGGCTCGGCGGCGCTGTCGCTGGCCACGAAGTACGCGGGCCGGCCCTGCACCGCCGTGTAGATCCGGGCGACGTACTCGCCGAGCAGGCCGAGACAGAGCAGCTGCACCGCGCCGAGGAAGAGGATCGCCACGTAGAGCGACGGCCAGCCGGTCACCGTCGCGCCGGCGAACCAGGCGAGCACCGCCACCACCACCAGCACCCCGCAGACGGCCACCCCGGCCAGCCCCAGCCAGGTGGCCACCCGCAGCGGCGCGGCGGAGAAGCTGGTGACGCTCTCCGCGGCCAGGCCGGCCATCCGGGACAGCGGGTACTTGGTCCGTCCGGCAGCACGTTCCTGCCGCTCGTAGCCGACCTCCCCGCTGGGGAAGCCGAGCCAGGGCACCACCAGGCGGAGCACGGGGCTGCGCTCGGGCAGCTCCCGCAGCGCCTCCACGGCGGCCCGGCTGAGCAGCCGGAAGTCACCTGCCTGGGCGGGCACCTGCTTGCCGACCAGCCGCCGCATGAGCCGGTAGTAGCCGGCCGCGGTCCACCGCTTGAAGGCGCTGTCCTGGCTCCGGTCGGCCCGGACGCCGTAGACGATGTCCAGCTCGTCGGCCCGCGCCCGGCGGAGCATCTCGACGATCACCTCGGGCGGATCCTGCAGGTCGGCGTCGATGCTGACCACGTGTCCGCCGCGGGCGCGGAGCAGCCCGGCGATCAGGGCCGCCTGGTGGCCGCTGTTGCGGCGCAGCCGCAGCACCCGCAGCGCCGGCCAGCCGGCGCGCAGGGCGGCCAGCCCGGCGAGGGTGCCGTCGGTGCTGCCGTCGTCGACCGCCACCACCTCGTACGACTCGCCGAGGCCGTCGAGCACGCCGCGCAACCGCTCGACCAGCAGCGGCAGGACGCTCTCCTCGTTGAACATCGGCACCACCACGGAGAGTGCCGGCTCCGGTCGCGTCACGGCGCTCGACCCTCCGTTTCCTGTGGTGGCGGACGGCCCGAACGCTACCAGTCGAGCCGCCTCCGCTCGGCCCGTCGCGGTCGACCAGCGGCCCGGCGGGCGGGAGCGGCGGCCGCCGGTCAGGTGCCGCAGGTGGTGGCGGGCAGCCCGGTCACCGGGACCGGCGACCGGCCGCCCGGTCGGGCCTTGCCGGCGAGCACCCCGGCCAGCGCGGTCATCGACGCCGGGCTGGACGAGTAGGTGGCCAGCAGCGTCGGCGACTTCGCGGCGGCCAGCACGTACGGGGTGTCCATGGCCACCGTCACCGCGGCGTCGGCGCGCAGGTCGTCCGCGCCGTCGCCGTACCCGACGAGGTGGACGACCGTGCCGCCGCTCGGCACCACCTTCACCCCGGCCGCCGTGAGCGCCTCGGTCAGCGTCGCCCGGGTCCGGTCCCGCCCGCCGGAGGAGGTGACGGTGACCGGCCCGGCCACCGGGCCGCCGCACCGGCCGCGCAGCACGGTGACCGCCGCGGCGGCCAGGTCGGCCGCCGCCTTGCGGTGCTCCGGGCCGTTCAGCCCGGAGAGCTCCGGGGTCGGCCGGTCGGCCAGCTTGAACTTCATGGTCAGCACCCGGGTGGCCGCCTCCAGCAGCCGGGCCCGGGGCAGCGAGCCGTCGCGGAGCGCGGCGAGCAGCCCGTCGTACGCCTGACCCACGTTCGGGGTCATCAGGATGAGGTCGTTGCCCGCGGTGAGGGCCCGCACCGCCGCCTCGCCGGGCGACCAGCGCTTCGCCGGCGGCATGTTCATCCCGTCGGTGATCACCACGCCCTGGAAGCCGAGCTGGCCGCGCAGCACGTCGGTGAGGAGCTTGTGGGAGAAGGTGGCCGGGGTGCCCGGGTCGACGGCCCGCACGTCGAGGTGGGCCGACATGACCGCCATGGCGCCGGCGTCGATGCCGGCGCGGAACGGCGGGAACGCCGTCCGGTCGAGCACCTCGCGGGACTGGCCGATCACCGGCAGGTCCTTGTGCGAGTCGGTGGCGCTCAGGCCGTGCCCGGGGAAGTGCTTGACGCTGGCCGCCACCCCCTCGGCCTGCAGGCCCCGCACCGCGCCGGCGACCTGGGCGGAGGCGTTGGCCGGGTCGGCGCCGAAGGAGCGGGAGCCGATCACGGTGCTCCGGGTGGCCAGCACGTCGGCGACCGGGGCGAAGTCGAGGTTGATCCCCATCGCGGCAAGCTCCGCGCCGGCGGCCCGCCAGGCCGCCTCGGTCAGCGCCGGCTTCCCGGCCGCCCCGGCGGCGAGGGGGCTGGGCAGCAGGGTCACCCCGTCGGTGATCCGGGTGACCACGCCGTACTCCTGGTCGGTGCCGATCAGGAAGGGGGCCGGCCCGGCGGGGAGCTTCCCGGCGGCCTCCCGCAGCCCGGTGGTCAACTCCCGGACCTGCTTCGGGTTGTCGACGTTGGTGGTGGCCTGGTTGCCGGAGGTGGGGTCGTCGGCGCTGAACCCGACCAGGATCACCCCGCCCAGCCGGTACTTCGCCACCATCTCCGCCGGGGTGTCGACCCCGGCGAGGGCCCGGTTGCCGGCGGCCGACGCGGGCGAGACCTTGGTGGCGGAGCTGCCGTACGCGTACGGCATCAGCACCTGGCCGACCAGGTCCTCGTCGGCGAGCGTGCGGACCAGGGCCGCGGCCCGGGCGGCCGGGTCGGCGGCGGTCGGGGTCGGGGTCGGGGCGGCCGACGAGGAGGGACCCGGCGGCGCGGCGCGGCGCGGTCCCGGCTCCTTCCCGCACCCGGAGACGAGCAGCGCGGTCAGTGCGACGAGCGCGACGACGGTACGTCGAGGGGTGGTCGACACGCGGCCCATCCCACCAGTCCACCGCGTATCGGGCAACTTGACCTTTGGTCAACCGACCCGGGTGAGCAGCGTCACCGGGGCGCCGTCGCCGGCGTACCGGTAGGGCTCCAGCTCGGCGTCCCAGGCGGTGCCGAGCGCCTTGTCCAAGGCGTGCGCGAGGGCCTCCGGGGCGCGGGCGGACGCCATGATGCTGCGCAGCCGGTCCTCGCCGAGCTGGATGTCGCCGGCCGCGCCGACGGTGGCCCGGAACAGGCCCCGCCCCGGGACGTACATGAACCGCTCGCCGTCGGCGCCGGGGCTGGGCTCCTCGGTGACCTCGAAACGGATCATGGGCCACTGCCGGAGGGCAGCAGCCAGCTCGGCGCCCGTCCCCGGGCTACCGGTCCACCCGCACTCGGCGCGCCGGGCGCCGGGGTCGACGGGCTGAGCCGTCCACTGCAGGTTGACCGGCGCGGCGAGGACGCGCGCGATCGCCCACTCGACGTGTGAGCACACGGCGAGCGGGGTCGAGTGGACGTATACGACGCCACGCGTTGGCACGGTGACCTCCCGGAGAGCGAGGTGCGTCTTCCCCTACGACCTCGTCCACCCGAGTGGCCTCTGCAACACATGATGACCCTGTGACGGGTGGTGCGCCAGCGAATCGGAAAATTCGGCGACGGGATCGGGTCGGAATAGCCGGCCGGGTGACCCGGTTGACCACCATGACGGCGCGACGACCAGCCAGGTGTCGCGGTCGTGTACAGTTTCATGGGCGGTTCTGTGCCGCCGCACATCTTCGCGGGCCGAGGCTCATCCGTGCGTCACCCGCAACAGCCCCCGGACGTTTAAGTCCTCCCGTACGTCTGCAAGGAGTACCTCCGTGGCGAGCAACACCTCTAAGACCGCGCGCGCGTCAGTCCGGGCCGGCCAGGCTGGCCAGGGTGGCGCACTCAGCGTGCTGGGCGAGTTCAAGTACGTCATCCCGCTCAACGGCGGCAAGCACGCCTACGTGCGGAACCTGACCAACGGCAAGACGGCGCACCTGCGCACCGACTCCGAGGCCTTCGTCGAGGAGATCCGGGTGCTGGCCGCCGCCGGTCACGCCGCCAAGATCCGGGCTGAGATCAACGGCCTCGCCGCCGCTCACCCGGGCCACGGCTGGGACGCCACCGAGAAGCGTCTCGTCGAGGCCGGCGTCTTCGAGGGCTGAGTCCCTCACCCGCGTCACCATGAACCGCCCGTCGGGTCACCCCGGCGGGCGGTTCGTCGTCTCTCCGGCCGGTCCCTCCGCCAGCAGCGCGACATCGCCGGTGGCCAGGTCGTAGAGGGCGCCGACCACGGCGACCCGGCCGGCGGCGACCGGGCCGGCGAGCAGGTCGTCGGCCCGCAGCGCGGCCACCGTGCGTCGCACGTGCCGGCGTACCGCCAGCGGGTGCGCCCGGGGGTCGTCCGGGCCCACCTCGGCCACCGCCGGGGCGATCTGGTCCACCACGTACGCCAGCGAGCCGCCCGGCCGCTCCCCCGTGCGCAGCGTCTCCACCGCCGAGCCGACCGCCCCGCAACGCTCGTGCCCGAGCACCATCACCAGCGGCACCCCGAGCTGGCCCACCACGTACTCGATCGAGCCCAGGACCGCCCGGTCGAGCACGTGCGCGCCGGTGCGGATCACGCAGATCGACCCGAACGTCTGGTCGAAGATCGCCTCCAGCGGGACCCGCGAGTCGATGCAGCCGAGCACCACGGCGTACGGCTGCTGGTCACCCGAGGCGACCGCCGCCGCGGCGGTGACGTCGTGCCCGTGCACCGGCTGGCCGCTGACGAACCGGCGGTTCCCGGCGAGCAGCTCGGCCAGGGCGGAACGCGGGCTCCGGCCCGCTCCGGCGGCCGGGGTCGGGCGCGGCGGCGGCATGCCCTCCAGCCTGGTCACCGATCCGACCCCGCGGGGGCGGTTGCGAATCTTCTCACCACCACGGTTGGCGTGTTGTCATGACGGGTAGCCGGTGTTACCGCCGGGTTAAGCCGGTGCGACGGACACCGGTCGGCCCGGGGGAGGTAACCATGCCGGAGCACGTGGAGGTACAGCTTCCCGACGACGTACGCCTCCACGTGGCGGTGACCGGGCCGGACGACGCCGAGGTGACCGCGATCCTGCTGCACGGCTGGACGCTCGACGGCCGTAGCTGGCACCGCCAGGTCGCCGAGATCCGCGAGCGGTTCGGTGACCGGGTCCGGGTGGTCACCTACGACGCCCGGGGGCACGGCCGGTCCAGCTGCATGGCGCTGCGCACGGCCACCCTGGCCCAGCTCGGCGACGACCTGGCCGCGGTGGTGGACGAGGTCGCCCCGGCCGGGAAGGTGGTGCTGGTGGGGCACTCGATGGGCGGGATGACGGTGATGGAGTACGCGCACCGCCACCCCGGCCACTTCGCCGCCCGTACCGCCGGCCTGGTCTTCGTCTCGACCACCGCCGAGGGGCACACGCACACCGTCTACGGCCTGTCGCCCCGGATCGCCCGGTTGATCCGGCTCGCCGAGACCACCGGCGCCGGGGTGCTGGCCCGGTGCGGGTCCTGGCGGCCGCCCCGGGCGCTGCTGCGCGCGCTGCGCCCCAGCATCCGCTGGATGCTCTTCGGCGACCGCTGCGACCCGGCGGACATCCGGCTGGTCACCTCCGCGGTGGCGCACGCCTCGCTGCGCTCGATCGGCGGGTTCCGCGCCTCGATCGGCGCCCAGCACCGGCTGGACACCCTGGCCGCGCTGGGCCACCTGCCGGCCGCCGCGCTGGTCGGCGACCGGGACCGGCTCACCCCGCCGCCGTGCGCGGAGTCGATCGCCGCCGCGCTGGCGACCACCGAGCTGACCGTCTGCCCGGGCGCCGGGCACATGCTGATGATGGAGCGGCCGGACGAGGTGAACGCGGCGCTGGCCGCGGTGCTCCGGCAGGTGCTGGAGCTGCCCGCCCCGGCCGGGAGCCGCGCCGGTGACGGCCCGACGGCCGGGGTGGGAACGGTCGGATAACGGGCAACCCGGGCGGGCGGCGCCCCGGACCGGCATGGCCCCGACGCGGGCCGGAACGCCGGCCCGTACCCTCATTCAGCCACCGTGCCCGCCGCCCTGACCACAGGAGTTGCCGCGTTGACCGACCAGACCACCCTGGAACAGGAGATGGCCGCCGAACAGCGGCATCTCGACCGGGTGTACGCCCGGCTGGCGGAGCTGCGCCGGTCGGCCGCCGACGCCGAGCGGGAGGGCTACCGGCTGGCCCGGGTGGGCAACTTCGGGGCGCTGGTCGAGCGGGACGCGATGGTCTTCCACGCCGCGCGGCGCCGACACGCGCTGGACGCCGAGCACGAGGGGCTGGTCTTCGGCCGGCTCGACCTGCGGACCCGCCAGGTGCTGCACGTCGGGCGGCTAGGGGTGCGCGGCGAACACGCCGAGACCCTGGTGGTCGACTGGCGGGCGCCCGCCGCCGCGGCTTTCTACCAGGCCACCCCGGCGGAGCCGATGGGCGTGGTGCGGCGACGCACCATCCAGTCCTCGGCCGAGAAGGTGACCCGGATCGAGGACGACCTGCTCGACCCGGCCTCGGCGCCGGCGGACCTGGCGGTGGTCGGCGACGGGGCGCTCCTCGCCACCCTGTCCCGGGCCACCGGCCGGGGCATGCGGGACATCGTGGCGACCATCCAGCGGGAGCAGGACGAGGCGATCCGCTCCCCCGGCTCGGGCGTCACGATCGTCTCCGGCGGCCCGGGCACCGGCAAGACGGCGGTGGCGCTGCACCGGGCGGCTTATCTGCTCTACTCGGACCGCAGCCGGTACGCCGGCGGCGGCATCCTGGTCGTCGGCCCGTCGAGCGTCTTCGTGGCGTACATCGCCTCGGTGCTGCCCTCGCTCGGCGAGGAGACGGCCACCCTGCACTCGCTCGGCTCGCTCTTCCCGGGCATGTCGGCGACCCGGACCGACCCGCCCGAGGTGGCGGCGGTGAAGGGGTCGCTGCGGATGCGCCGGGTGCTAGAGCGCGCGGTCCGGGACACGGCGCCGGACTCGCCGGCCGAGCTGCGGCTGCTCTACCGGGGCGAGCTGCTCCGGCTGGAGCGCCGGGAGCTGGACGGCATCCAGGAGCGGGCGCTGCTGCGGGGCGCGCGCCGCAACGAGGTGCGCCGGGCCGGCTTCGACGGCGTCCTTGCGGCGCTCTACGCCCAGGCCCGCCAGCTGCGGGTCGGCCGGCTGCCGGAGCAGCGCGCGTTCGAGGACGAGATCATCGACCGGCCGGAGTTCCGGGAGTTCCTTAAGGCCTGGTGGCCGCGGCTGCATCCCCGGCACGTGCTCGGCTGGCTGGCCCGTCCGGAGCGGCTGCGCCGGTACGCCGGCGGCATCCTCTCCGGGGCGGAGATCCGGCTGCTGACGGAGGCGTACCGGAGCCTGGACACCGCGGGGCTGACCATCGCGGACATCGCGCTGCTGGACGAGCTGGACGCGCTGCTCGGCAAGCCGGTGCGGCCGGCGAAGGCGAAGCGCGACCCGTTCCAGCTCGCCGGCGGGGTCCGCGAGCTGAGCACCTTCGCCGATCGGCAGCGGGCCGCCCGGGCCGCGGCCCGGGAACGGCCGGAGGACTACCGGGAGTACGCGCACGTGGTGGTCGACGAGGCGCAGGACGTCTCGCCGATGCAGTGGCGCATGATCGGTCGGCGCGGCCGGCTGGCCTCCTGGACGGTGGTGGGCGACCCGGCGCAGACCGCCTGGACCGGCGATCCGGAGGAGCTGACCCGGGCCCGGGACCAGGCGCTGGGGCGACGCCGCCGGCACCAGTTCACGCTGACCACCAACTACCGCAACTCGGCGGAGATCTTCGCGGTGGCGGCGGCGGAGATCCGCCGGCTCTACCCGGACCTGCCGCTGCCCACCGCGGTGCGCTCCACCGGCATCGAGCCGGTCGAGCGGACCGTGCCAGCCGCCGAGCTGGCGGCGGCCGCCGTCGAGGCGGCCGGGATCCTGCTGGCCGAGGTCGAGGGGACGGTCGGGGTGATCACCCCGGTGCCGCGCCGGGACGAGGTGGCCGGCTGGCTCGGCGACCTGGGCGGCTCCCGGCTCCAGGTGGTGACGAGCCTGCAGGCCAAGGGCATGGAGTACGACGGGGTCGTACTGGTCGCGCCGAGCGAGATCCGGGCGGATCCGGGCTCGGGCGTACGGACCCTCTACGTGGCGCTCTCCCGGGCCACGCAGCGGCTCACCACCCTCGACGCGCTGGGCTGAGCAGGGCTTCGACCGCGAGCGGGCGGACGCCGGCCTTTCACTTGCATACATAGCGATGTGAACATAGATTGGGCCCGGCCGGGGCGAGGGCGAAAGGGTGTGGGCGTGGGCGCAGGTCATGACCACAGCGGGGCGGTGACCAACGCCGCCTACCGCCACCGGGGTCGACTCTGGGCCGCGTTCGGGCTGCTCGCCGCCCTGATGCTGGTCGAGGCGGTCACCGCGTTCGGCACCGGCTCGCTGGCCCTGCTCTCGGACGCCGGGCACATGTTCACCGACGTGCTGGGCATCGGCATGGCCCTCGCCGCGATCACCGCCACCCGACGCGCCGACACCGACCCGCAGCGCACCTTCGGGCTCTACCGGCTGGAGGTGCTGGCCGCCCTGGCCAACGCGGTGCTGCTCGGCGCGGTCGCGGTCTACGTGCTGGTCGAGGCGGTACGCCGGTTCGGCGAGCCGCCGGAGGTGCTGGCCGGTCCCATGCTCGCGGTGGCGGTGCTCGGCCTGCTGGCCAACATCGCCGCCTTCGCCCTGCTGCGCAGCGGGGCGGAGGAGAGCATCAACCTGCGCGGGGCGTACCTGGAGGTGCTGGGCGACCTGCTCGGCTCGCTCGGGGTGATCGGCGCCGCGCTGGTCATCGCGCTCACCGACTGGTGGTGGGCGGACCCTCTCGTCGCCGTCGCGATCGGGCTGTTCATCCTGCCCCGCACCTGGCGGCTGGGGCGCGCCGCGGTGCGCATCCTGGTGCAGGCCGCCCCGGAGCACCTCCAGGTGACCGCGGTGCACGACCGGCTGGCCGCGGTGCCCGGCGTGGCGGAGGTGCACGACCTGCACGTCTGGACGCTGACCTCGGGGATGGATGTGGCCTCCGCGCACCTGACCATGTGCCCGGGCGCCGAGGTGGGCGAAGTGCTGGCCGCCGCTCGGGCCGCCCTGCACGAGGACTTCCGGATCGATCACGCCACGTTGCAGATCGAGCCCGGAGCGTCAGCCGGGGCCTGTGGTGCAGTCGAGTGGTAATTAGGGCAAACTTAAATCAGTGCGGGTATTGTGCACCTGTGCCGGTTTTGCCCTCGTTCGTGCCCGTAGCTCACCGGGCCGGGCCGGGGCACCACCGGTAGGCTCGGCCCCGGCCTCCGCCAGGCGGCGCCCTCCGGCGCCTGCGGTGGCCGCCGCCTAATCGCCGCCTGCGGCGAACCGGGGAACCATGTTCGTGGGGTGCATCCGCGCCAGCGGTAGGGATCTTCCGTCCCGAACCCGTCAGCTAACCCGGTCGGCGGCTGACGGAAGGAAACCCTGAATGCCAGCAGTGGCACCTGTGAAACGGACGGCCGCCCGGTTGGCGGCCCTGCTCGTGGCGACGCTCGCGCTCGGCCTCGCGACCGCGCCGGTCGGCCCCGCCGGGGCGGCGCCCCCGGCCGGCCTGCTCGCCGCCGCCCCCGGCGACGACGACGAGGGCGGCACCCCGGCCCTGCGCGCCCAGCTCGACGCGGCCAGCAAGGGCTGGCTGGAGGCGAAGACGGCGCTGGCCCGCTCGGTCGGTCGGCAGCAGCAGCTCACCAACCAGCTCACCACGATCAACGCCGAGCTGAGCGTCCGCGACACCAAGGTCGGCGAGATCGCCGGGGTCGCGTACCGGACCGGACGGCTCGGCACCGCGGCGGCGCTGCTCGCCAGCGACAGCCCGGAAGGCTTCATGGACCGCGCCGCCGCGCTGGGCCAGGTCGCCGCCCACGAGGACCGGGCGCTGCGCGACCTGATCGAGACCCGGGACCGGGCGACATCGACCCGGACGGCGCTGAACGCCGAGATCCAGGAACAGCGCAAGCAGGTCGCGGTGATGGCCAAGCGCAAGCAGCAGGCCGAACGCGCGCTGGAGGTGGCGAACGACCGCGCCGAGAGCGCCCGCGACAGTGGCGGCACGGTCCGGGGCACCTCCACCGCGAACGCCGACCCGGCACCGCGCAACGCCGACGGCTCCTGGCCGCCCGAGTCGTGCAGCGTCAACGACCCCACCCCGGCCGACGGCTGCATCACCCCGCGCACGCTGCACGCGCTCAACGAGGCCAAGTCGGCCGGGTTCACCCGGTACGTCTCCTGTTACCGACCCAGCGGGTCGGGCGAGCACCCCAAGGGCCGGGCGTGCGACTTCGCCGCGCAGTCCGACGGCTTCGGCGGGGTCGCCAGCGGCGGCGACCGGACGTACGGCAACAACCTGGCGGCCTACTTCGTCCGCAACTCCGACGCGCTGGCCGTGCTCTACGTGATCTGGTTCAAGCAGATCTGGCTGCCGAGCAGCGGCTGGAAGTCGTACAGCGGCGGCAACGGCGACCCGTCCAGCGACCACACCAACCACGTGCACCTGTCGGTCTACTGAGCCGAGGGGGTGATCCGTCGCCGGACGGGTCACCCCCGCTACGCCCGTCGACGTACGCGGAATGTCGCCCCCGGCCCCACGACGCGACCGGCCCGCCGGACCAGCATCGACGGCATGAGCCGACTCTCCCCCGCCGTCCGCAAGGCCCTGCTGACCCTGCACCTGGTCACCTCGCTGGGCTGGCTCGGCGCGGACCTGGTGCTGCTCACCCTGGGCGTCGCCGGGCTGCGCGGCGCCGACCCCGCGGTGGTCTACCCCACCGCGGGGCTCGTCGTCACGTACCTCTTCGCACCGCTGAGCGTGGTGGTCTGGCTGGTCGGGGTGGCGAGTTCCCTGCTCACCCCGTGGGGGCTGCTGCGCTGGCGCTGGGTGCTGGTCAAGTTCGTGCTCACCACGGTGCTGCTCGGTCTGGTCCTGCTGCTGCTGACGCCCCGGATCCGGCAGCTCGGCGAGCTGGGCGCCGCCGCCTCCACCCACTACCGGGTGGACCTGGTCGTCGCCCCGGCCATCTCCAGCACGCTGCTGCTGGTGGCCACCGTGCTCTCCACGTACAAGCCGTGGGGCCGGCTACGCCCCGCCACCCCGGCCCGCCGCCGCCCGGTGGCCGTCGCGCCCCGGTCCTGACCGGACACCGGTCAGCTGGCGGCTGGCGCGTCCGGACCGCGGTCCAGCACCGCGCCGAGCCGGCTGGCGAGCCCGAGGTGGGCCGCCCGGGCCTGCCGGAAGGCGTACCCGAACAGGGGCGCCGGCGCGGCGAGGGTGATCTCGACGTCGATCCGCGTCACGCCGCCCGGCTCGTCCCGCAGCCGGGTGTGGTTGCGCACGGTGGTGGCCGGGCGCTGCCGGGCCACCGTCACCACCTCGTCCTCGGTGGCGATCAGCACGTCGGCCTGGTAGGTGACCGGGAAGCGCAGCGGCCCGACCGCCAGCCGGTCGGTGATCGCGTAGCTGGCCAGCGCGCCCGGGCGGGGCGGCAGCCGGCGCACGCCGACGATCAGCGGGTGCAGCTCGCCCTGGCGGGTCAGGTCGCCGAGGAGCGCGACCGCCTCGGCCCGGGAACACCGGGCCTGCACGGTGTAGCTGAACGTGTCGCGGCTGAGCACACCGTCCCCCTCGCCGTCGGCGGTCCGCCCGATCGTCCCGTACGGCGGGCGGGCTGGCAACGCCTCGGCATGACGCGGGGCCGGCGGGGAATCCGGACGCCCGGCGGGACGAGGAGGTGGCGCGGATGGACGGGTACGGCGGATGAGCGGACACGTGATGGTCTTCGCGCCGACGCCCCGGCTCACCGTGACCGTCGACCAGCCGGCCGACCACCCCGAGCTGCACCTGCACCCCGGCGGGCAGGGGGTCTGGCAGGCCCGGATGATCATGTCGCTCGGGGTGGAGGTGGTGCTCTGCGCCAGCCTCGGCGGCGAGATCGGCCAGGTGCTGGAGCCGCTGCTGGTCAGCGAGGGCGTCGACCTCAAGGCGGTGGTCCGCGACTCGGGCGGCAGCGGCGGGTACGTGCACGATCGGCGGGGCGGCACCCGGCAGGAGATCGTCGACGTGCCGGGCCACCCGCTCAGCCGGCACGAGCTGGACGAGCTCTACAACCTGGCCCTCGGCGAGGGGTTGCGGGCCCCGGTCAGTGTGCTCAGCGGCCCGAACGACCCGACGCTGGTCCCGGCCGACCTCTACCGGCGCGTCGCCGCCGACCTGGGCGCCAACGGCAGCCGGGTGGTGGTGGACCTGGCCGGCGAGCATCTCACCGCGGTGCTGGCCAGCGGCGTCTTCTTCCTCAAGGTCAGCCACGAGGAGCTGATCGTCGACGGGCGGGCCGAGGGCGACGACGAGGAGCAGCTCACCCGGGCGATGTACGACCTGCACTCCACCGGCGCCGAGAACGTCGTGGTGAGCCGCGCCGAGGAGCCGGCGCTGGCCCTGGTCGACGGGGAGGTCTTCGAGGTGGAGATGCCCCGCCTGCAGGCGACCGACCCACGCGGCGCGGGCGACTCGATGACCGCCGGGGTGGCCGCCGTGACGGCCAGCGGCGGTGACGTGCGCACCGCGATCCGTACCGGCGCCGCGGCCGGGGCCCTGAACGTGACCCGGCACGGGCCCGGCACCGGGCGGCTGGACTCGATCACCGGGCTGGTGGAGCGGGTCCGGCTGGTGCCGGCGGGCACCCGGCCGCAGGAGCGGACCACCCCCGACGAGCTGGCCGAGCGGGCGGCCGAACGATGACGCTGCGGGTGTTGGTGACCAACGACGACGGCATCGCCGCGCCCGGCATCGGCTGGCTGGCCCGGGCCGCGGTGGACCGCGGGCTGGACGTGGTGGTCGCCGCGCCGCTGGAGGAGGCGAGCGGCGCCAGCGCCGCGATGACCGCGGTGGAGCGGGAGGGGCACGTGGTGGTCCGCGAGCACCCGCTGCCGGAGCTGCCCGACGTGCCGGCGTACGGGGTGGGCGGCTCACCCGGTTTCATCGCGCTGATCGCGGTGCACGGCGCGTTCGGGCCGCCGCCGACGGTGGTGCTCTCCGGGATCAACCGGGGCGCGAACGCCGGCCGCGCGGTGCTGCACTCGGGCACCGTGGGCGCCGCGTTCACCGCCGCTGCGAACGGCTGCCGGGCGATGGCGGTCTCCCTGGATGTGCTCTCCGTCGGGGAGGCCACCGCGGCCAGCGGCGGCGCCGCGGTGGCCGCCGCCGCCCGGGTACGCGACGCGGAGCGGCACTGGTCCACCGCCGCCCGGGTCGCCCTCGACCTGCTGCCCCGGCTGCTGGCCGGGCCGGTGGAGAGCGTGCTCAACGTCAACGCGCCCGACCTGCCGCACGGCCGGCTGCGCGGGGTCCGGAAGGGAACCCTGGCCAGCTTCGGTCAGGTGCAGATGACGGTCGCCGAGTCGGGACACGGCTTCGTCCGCACCTCGCTGGAGGAGCCCGGCCAGGCCGTCCAGCCCGGCACCGACCTGGCCCTGCTCGCCGACGGGTACGCCTCGGTCACCGCCGTGCGGGCCGTGACGGAGGTCTCCGACGTCGACCTCTCCGGCCTCGGCGCACCCGAGGACCGACCCCCGGCCGGCGGCCGGCGGGAGTCGTGATCGATCGGAGCGGCCTCAGGCGCCGGGGAGCACCTCGCGGGTCGCGGTGCCGGCGAAGTAGGGCTCGGGTGCGCCGAAGAGGCCGAGCAGGCCGGTGACCCAGAGCTGCCGGTGCACGAACCGGCTCGGCTCGGTCACGATCAGCTTCACGCCGCTGACCTCGGCGGTCTGGAAGCCCGCGACCATCGCGCTGATGCCCACGGAGTCGATGAAGGTGACCAACCGCATGTTCAGCTCGATCCGGGACGGGCGGCCCTTCGCGAGCACCTCCGCGATCGCCTCGCGGACCTCGTAGGCGGTGTCGACGTCGATTTCACCTCGCGGGGCGATCTGGATGACACCACCCGGCAGCATCGACTTCACGATCGACAGGCTCACGCGAGCACCTCCACTCGCCCATGACGGGCGCCTCATCAGTACGCGGGCCGCGACCGAGAGTATTCCTCCGACGGCCTCGGTCGCCACCCCTCGGGATGAGCAATTCGCGGACCGGGCACACCTGGGCAGCCCAATCCGGACCTTCTGGTTCCTATTTTCCCGACGTCCGGGTTTCGCTGTCTCCAACGATCGACCGGTGCCGGCCGATCCGCCGCACCAGGGTAGCGGTCCCGCGCCCGCCGGGCGCGTATCCCCGACGATCGGCGCGTTCGGTTGACCCCGCCGCTTAGCATCGGCCGGGAGTGCCCCGGACGGAGAGGATGATCGATGATCAGGAGACTGCTCGGGCTGACCGGTGTCGGCGCCCTGCTCGCTCTCGTACTGGCCTGTGGCTTCGGTGGCGGGGACGACGACGATGACGACGACGATGACGACTTCGCCCGCGGGCCGGTGACCGTCTCGGTCCGCTGAGCGGACCGGCGGATGGTTTGCGCCAACGCCCGGACGGGCACTGGCGGGTAAGCGAACAGTCACGCGCCGGACAGCCGCCGGAGTCCGAAGTGGCCCCCGGGCTTCGGCACCCCGAGGAGGTAAGCACGATGTTCGGAACCACTCTGCTGGACCGCCGCAGCAAGCCCGAGCGGATCGCGGACCAGGCGTGGCAGCACCTGGTCTCGTCCGTCAGCTCCGCCGGTGACAGCGTCCGGGACACCGCCCGGTCCGCCCGGCGCGGCGGCTCGGGCCTGGCCGACGACGCCACCGACCTGGTCGGCACCGCCGCCGAGGAGGCCCGCCGCCGGGCCACCCTCGCCTTCGACGCGCTCGCCGGCCGCCGTCCGGCGCTGCCCTGGACCCTGCTGATCAGCGCCGCGCTGGTCGGCGCGGCCCTCGGCTGGGCCGCCGGCACCGCCGCCCGGGCCGCCGGCAGCCGGGGCCGGGACGCCGACGAGATCGAGTTCGTCGACGTGGACCGGCCCAACTCGCCCGTCGGCCTGGACGGCTGACCCGACGCACCGACGACACGGCGGTGTCCCCGACCCCGGGGACACCGCCGTTCGCCGTCCGGCCCGATGAGGCGCGGCGCCGGGCCGGACGAGGAGAGACAGCCGTGCCCGCCCGGGGTGGCTGCCCCGGAGGAGACAGCCACCCGGACGGGCTTTGTCCGATTAGGACGGTCGGTCAGTCCAGGTGGAAGACCAGCCCGTCGCCCACCGGCTCCCGGCGGATCCCCAGGCCGTCCACCGGCCGCCCGGCCGCCTCCCGCCACGGCGTACCGGCCGCGTAACCGGGCAGCAGCACCACCGTGCGCACCCCCGACGCCCGCAGGTACGCCACCGACGCGGCGTCCGGGAAGGTGACGCTCGCCGCCCGGATCCGCTCCTGGCTGGCCGGGGTGAACGAGGCCAGGCCGTTGACGATCCGGGGGAAGCCGTCGGTCGACCAGAGCATCACGTGGAATTCGCGGGTGCCACCACTGGGCAACACCAGGGCCGGGCCGGTCAGCCCGCGCAGCGCCGCCGGCTCGGCGGGCACCGGCACGTGCGGGGTGCGGTTGACCCCCTCCAGCAGCACCAGCAGCACCGGCAGGACGAGCACCCACCGCGCCCACCGCCGCCACCCCCCGACGCCGGGCGGCAGCTCCGAGCGGCGTACGGTCAGCGCCCCGGCGGCCAGCATCCCGAGCAGCAGCGTGGTCCAGAGCACCAGCCGCCCCGGGGTGCGGATGGCGTCCCAGCCGGGCAGGTGGCGGACCAGCGTGACGTACCCGGGATCGCCGTCCCCGCCCAGCGTGGCGCCGGCGGCCAGCGCCGCGCTGACCAGCACCCCCATTCCCAGCGCCAGCCGGTGCCGGATCCGCCAGCCGGAGAAGAACAACCCGGCGGCGGCGAGCCCCAGCAGCGTCATCCCCGGCAGCAGGGTCATCTCGGTGGGGAAACCCAGCGTGGCCCGGGCCGCGCCGTGCGCGTCGCCCCAGAGCCAGGACTCCGGCGGCGCGGTCAGGAACCCGTGTGGCGGCGGGGAGAACATCGCGATCTGCGCGACCGTCCGCCGGCCGGCCGGGTGCCGGGCCACCACCTCCAGGTACGGCGCGGCCATCAGCAGGGTCACCCCGGCGAACGCGGTCCCACCGGCCAGGTCGGCCAGGAGCAGCCCGCGCGGCAGGACCGGCCGGGCCCGACGCCGCCACCACGACCAGCCGTACCCGCCGGCCGCGCCGAGGCAGAGCAGGCCGAGGGCGTACGCGAAGGGCAGGCCGATGCCGAAGCCGAGGGTGACCTGCCAGGCGGCGACCGCCCAGCCCGCCGCCGCCCAGCCCGGGCGGACCCGTCGGGGACGGCGGCCCCGGCGCAGCGACCAGCCGTGCCCCCGGGCCAGCATGGCCAGCGACAGGGCGATCCCGCCCACGCAGAGCACATGCAGGTGCCCGGCCTGGGCCAGCTTCCACGGGGCGTACGCGAAGGAGGCGCCGGCCACCGCCGCGCCGGCCCGCCCCGATCCGAGCTGCCGGGCCAGCGCGTACGCCCCGACGAAGGCGAGCGCGTGCACCAGCACGTAGACCAGGTTGTAGCGGGCGACGGCGGCCACCGGTCCCGCGCCGACCAGGCCGGCCGGGGCGAAGCCGAGCAGTGTGTCCGAGTAGGCGTAGGTGTAGGGCTCGGGGAAGAACGTGTTGGAGTGCCAGACCCGCACCGGATCGGTGCGCAGGGCGTGCCCGCCCCAGGCGATCTGCCACGCCTGCAACGTCGGGTCACCGGTGTCCTGTGGCAGCGTCCCGGTGACGTCCCGCAGCGTGGGCCAGGTCATCGCCGCGGCCAGCAGCAGCGAGCCGAGCACCAGGACCGTCCACTCGTGCCGGACCAGCCGCCCGGCCGCCCCGACGAGCCCCGACCCCCGCCCCCGCACGACCCCGCCCCGCCGGCCCGGGACCGCGACCCCGCCGACCGCGACCGCCTCCCGCACACCACTCATCGCCCGCCCCCCGTCGCCCCCGCGATCGTGCCCGACCCACCCACCCCCGGTCCACGCCCTGACCTCCCGCTCCCCGCGATCTTGCGGTTGGGGGCCGCCGGGCGGGCGATTCGCCCCGTTCGCCGGGGCAGCGAGCGCAAGGTCGCGGGCGCGGGTCACCCGGGTCGGGTGAGGACAGGTCACCCGGGGCGGGGTCAGGATCGGTGCTGGCGGCGTCCGTGCCGGCGGGTGGGCGCACCGCAGCGAATCCGATCCGTGAAGGAGTGATCGATGGCCACCGCAACCGTCACCCGGACCGACCAGGACATCCAGACCGACGTCCTCGACGAGCTGACCTGGGAACCCCGGGTACGCCCCAACGAGATCGGGGTGACCGTCACCGACGGGGTGGTGACGCTGACCGGCTGGGTGGACAGCTACGCCAAGAAGTGGGCCGCCGAGCGGGCCGCCCACCGGGTGTCCCGGGTCCGGGCGGTCGCCAACGACCTGGCCGTCCGGATCTCCACCGCGGCCGAGAAGAGCGACCCGGAGATCGCCACCGCGGCCAGCCGGGCCCTGGAATGGGACGCGTTCGTGCCGATCGAGGCCCTCAACGTGACCGTGGCGGACGGCTGGGTCACCCTGCACGGCGAGGTCGAGTGGGAGTACCAGCGCCGCGCCGCCGAACGCGCGGTCGGCCGGCTGACCGGCGTACGCGGGGTGAGCAACGGCATGACCGTCCGGCCGGCGGTCCGGGCCGACAGTCGCGACCTGGCCGAGCGGATCGTGGACGCGTTGGCCCGCAACGGCGCCACCGAGGCCGAGGGGATCAGCGTCCGGGTGCACGGCGACACCGTCGTGCTGGAGGGCCTGGTGCACTCGGTGCCGGAGCGCGAGGAGATCGAACGGGTCGTCTGGTCGGCGCCCGGCATCCGCGAGGTGCACAACCACGTCGCGGTGGGCCGCTGAGCGGCCCGGCCGGGTGGCCGGCGGGAACCACCCGGCCCGGGTGATCCCGGCTCACCCCGTCCGGAGCGAGCGTGGAACCCATGACTGATCCGAACGGGCTGATCAGCCCCGGGCGTCCCGCGCCCGGGTTCACGCTGCCGGGCACCCCGGACGGGCGACAGGTGGGCCCCGGGCAGTTACGCGGCCACCCGGTAATCGACCGCCAGGGCGCGGTCACCTGGAGCCATCTCTCCCCGACGGACGTCAACCCCGGTGTGGACGGCATCCTCGACGCCCTCGAACGGCTGGAGACGAATCGGCGGGTGACGGCCGGATGACGACGCCACTGCAGGTCACCACCGCGAAGCTGCGGATCCCGGTGACCGAGACCGACCATGCCCGCGGGCCGGTGGAGGCGCTGGTGACCCTCGTCGAGTACGGCGACTTCCAGTGCCGGTTCTGCGGCGCCGCGTACGCGAACCTGGCCGAGGTGCTGCGCCAGCGCGCGGACCAGGTCCGGCTGGTCTACCGGCACTTCCCCATCGCCAACGTGCACCCGTACGCGGAGAGCGCGGCGGAGGCGGCCGAGGCCGCCGGCCGGCGCGGACGGTTCTGGGAGATGCACGACTGGCTCTACGAGCACCAGGACCAGCTCGACCCGGTGCACCTGTCGCTCGGCGTCGAACAGCTCGGGCTGCCGCCCGAGGAAGTCGACGCGGAGGTGAAGGGGCACGCGTACGCCGACCGGGTCCGGCGGGACTTCGTCGGCGGCATCCGCAGCGGCGTCAACGGCACCCCGACCCTCTTCGTCAACGAGGTCCGCCACGACGGCGGCTACGACCTGGCGGACCTGCTGGCCGCGGTGGACGCCGCCGCGAACGCCTGACCCCGACCGGACCAGCGCCGACCCACGGCTGCGCCGTCAGATCAACCCTGGTGGACGGCTGCGGCCGTCAGATCAACCGGAGCTCACGGGCCCGCCGGACCGCCTCGCGACGGCGGGTCGCGTCGAGCTTGCGGTAGATGTTGCGCACGTGCGTCTTCACCGTGTTGACCGACAGTGACAGCTCGCTGGCGATCTCCACGTTGGACAGGATGCTCTGCAGGTACCGCAGGATGGTCAGCTCCCGCTCGGTGAGCGGCTCGTCCAACGCCCGCTCCGGCCCGCCCGGCCGGTCCGCCGACTCGTCCGCGTGCCGCTCGTCCGCGCCGCGGACCAGGTCGCTCACCGTCGGCCAGTGCGCGGTGCCGGAGTCCAGGTGGGCGGCGAGCACGTCGCGCAGCCCGGGCTCGGCGCGGGTGAAGACCCGGCGGTACCCCGCCGGCTCGGCCAGGTCGAGCACCCGCTCCACGAGCCGACCGGCCCGCCGGTCGTCGCCGCCCTCCCGGGCCAGGACCGCGTCGAGGACGCCGGCGGCGAGGCGCAGCGGCAGCGGCCAGGACTCCGCCTCCGGGGCCGACCAGTCCGGTACCGCGTGCGCGGCGGCCCGGGGATCACCGGCCCGCAGCTCCACCCGCGCCAGCGCCACCCACAGCGCCGCCGCCTCGCCGCTCGACCGCCGGGCGTCGTCCCCCCGGTCCGGCGTCCGGTCGTCCCACCCCGTCGACGCGCCCCCACCACCCGGCGCCCCGCCGGTGGCGGACGGCACACCCGGCGGCCCGGCCGGGAGCCGGCCGCCGGCCGGCTCCCGGGCGGCCTCGGCGTCCGCCCGGCGCAGCGCCTCGACCAGCAGGCCACGGGCGGTGTCGAGGTCGCCGACGGCGGCGCGCAGCTGGGCTTCCGCGGCGGTCAACCAGGCGGTCAGCTCCGCGGCGGCGGGCCGGCCGTCAACCAGCCCGGCCCGGTCCTCGACCCGCACCTCCCGGTCCTCGGGCAGCCCCTCCCGGGTGCCGACCCGCCCCGCGTGGGCCTCGGCCAGCCCCTGCCGGGCCTCGACCAGCGTGCGGAGGGCGGCGGCCGGCTCGCCGCTCTCGGCCAGCAGCTCCGCCCGGCAGAGCGCGGCCAGCGCGGCCACGCCGGGGTCCCCGGCGGCCGGTGCCGCGAGGGACAGGTTCGCCGCCGCCTCCGCCGGCTCGTCCCGGTGCAACGCCACCAGCGCCAGCGCCAGGTACGCGTGCCCGCAGTCCACCCGGCAGGACCACCCCTGGCAGGGCGGCAGGGCCAGTGCCTCCCGCGCGCTCCGGTCGGCCGACTGCAGGTCGCCCCGGACCGCGTCGAGCAGGGCCGACCGGCTGAGGCAGACCAGCTCGGTCCGGGGCCGGCCGGCCTGCCGCGCCGCGGCCAGCGCATCGGCGAACCGGTCCCCGGCGGCGCGCGGCTCCCCCTCGGCCAGCTCGACCAGGCCGAGCGCCGTGCCGGCGACGGCCCGGACGTCGGCGTCCTCGCCGGCCCCGGCGCGCGGATCGTCCCCCGGACCGGGGGCGGTGCGCGTCGCGAGCAGCCGGGCGGCGACCCGGCGTACCTCCTCGTGGTCGCCGGCCAGCCGGGCCAGGGTGAGTTCCAGCGCGGTGGCCAGCCGCCGGAACCGGTCCCGGCGCGGTGCGGGCAGCGTGCGGGCGTGCTCCACGGCCCGCCGCAGGTGCCCGGCGGCGGCGGTCGCGTCCCCGGCGTGCGCCCGTTCCGCCGCGCAGGCCAGCGCGAGCTCCGGGTCCCGGCGGAGCGCCTCGGCGGGCGGGTCGGCGGGCGGCGGAGCGGCTGGCAGGTCCCGGTCGTACGGCGCCAGCTCCGGCCAGTGCCCGATGAGCAGCTCGGTGGCCCGGTCCCAGGCGCCCCCGGCCAGCGCGTGCCGCAACGCCTCCGCCGGGCGGCCGTTCCCGGCGTACCAGTCGGCCACCCGGGCGTGCAGGTCGCGCAGCTCGTCGGCGGGGAGCCGGCCCAGCTCGTCGCGGAGCAGGTCGGCCAGGAGGGGGTGGCAGCGGTACCAGGGCGGGCTGCTGCCGTCCTGCCGCAGGAACCCGCCGTCCCGGGCCAGGGCGGCCAGCAGCGGCCCCGAGTCCGCCCGGCCGGTGACGGCGTCGGCCAGGTCGGCGCAGACGGCGGTGGCGACCGCGCTGCGCCGCAGCACGTCCCGGGCGTCCGGGGCGAGCGGGCCGAGCACCTCCTCGCGCAGGTACCCGGCGACGTCCGGCTGGTCGCCGCCGAACCGCTCCACCCAGCGGGCCGGGTCCGGCTGGGCGCGCAGCGCCAGCGCGGCGAAGCGCAGCCCGGCCGGCCAGCCCCCGGTGCGCTCGACCAGCCGGGGCAGCGCGGCGGCCGGCAGCCGCACCCCGTGCGCGACCAGCAGGTCGGCCACCTCCTCGCCGGTGAAGGCCAGCTCGTCCGGCCCGAGCTCGGTCAGCTCTCCGGCCAGCCGCCAGCGGTGCAGGGCCAGCGGCAGGTCGGTCCGGGCGCCGACCACCAGCCGCAGCCGCTGCTCGGCGTGGCGCAGCAGGAACTCCAGCCCGGTCAGCGCGGCCGGATCGGTGACCCGGTGCAGGTCGTCCAGGACCAGCAGCACCGGGCGCTCCCGGGCGGCGAGCGCCGCCGCGAGCAGTTCGAGCTGGTCGGGGCGGGGCGGGGTCTCCGGCACCGGGGGGCGGGGTGTGTCGTCCGGCGTACCCTCTACGACCCCCCGCAGCGCCGCCGCCAGGTACGACCAGAGCCGCTCCCCGGTATCCCCGGCCTCCACCGCCAACCAGGCGGGCGGCGGCTCGGCCCGGGACGCCCGCGCCCACGAGGCGAGCAGCGTGGTCTTGCCCCAGCCGGCCGGAGCGCGGACCAGGGTGACCGGCCCGGCGACCCCCTGGTCCAGCCGGTCCAGCAGCCGGGGCCGGACCAGCACCGGCTCCGGCAGGACGGCGGGCGAAAGCCGCGACGCCAGCAGCGGCGGCGCGTCCGCGGTCCCGACGCCGTCGCGGTCCTCCGGCATGCGGCCCCTCCCCCGTCGCGTCCGCTCCCGGTCGTGCGGCGAGCGGTTACCCGGCCCGCGCCGGTTCACCCCTTCGGGGCGAGCCGGCTTCACCCGGGCCCCCCGGATGCTGGACACCCGCGGGCGGTCGGCCGCGCGTGACCGGCCGCCCGCCGACCCGCGACGAGGCGAGGGGCAGGTGGTACGGATGGGACGGCTGGCCCGGGGCACGATCGCCCTCGCGGTGTCCGCGGCGGGGGCGACGGCGGTCCGGGCGCTGGTCGTACCCGGGCGGTGGAGCTGGCCGCGGGTGGCCGGCGCCGACCCGCGGCCCGCGCGGTGGCAGGTGGTGACCGTCGGCGGCCCGCCAGAGGCGGTGCTGCCCGGCGGCAGGTGGCCGGAGCCGCTGCGCCGGCTCGACGGCGCGGTGGAGCTGCACGCCCGCCCGGCGCCCGGCGGCCGCGGCACCGAGCTGGCCGCCCGACCGCTCGGCGGCTCGCCGCGGCTGCCCGGCCTCGCCGCCCACCTGGTCGGCGACGACCCCGGGCTGCTGATCCGGCAGGCGCTGCGGGAGGCCAAGCAGCTCGCCGAGACCGGCGAGGTGCTCCGCGCGGACCGCTCGCGGCTGGACCGTCCGGGGGCCGCCGGGTGAGGGCACTGTGCTGGGAGGGCGTCGACGCGCTGGCGGTACGGCAGGTGCCCGACCCGGAGCTGCGCAACGCGCACGACATGATCGTCCGGGTCCGGCGCAGCGCCACCTGCGGCGCGGACCTGCCGCTGCTGGGCGGGCGGATCCCGTTCCTCGCGGCCGGGGACGTGCTCGGCCACGAGTTCCTCGGCGAGGTGGTCGAGGTCGGCCCGGAGGTACGCCGGCACCGGCTCGACGACCGGGTGGTGGTCTGCGCGGCGGTCGCCTGCGGCGCCTGCTGGTTCTGCCGGCAGGGCCTCTTCGCCTGCTGCGACAACGGCGGCGCCGGCGCGGCGGCGACCGAGTCGGCCTGGGGCCAGCCCACCGGCGGCTGCTACGGCCACCCCGCCCCGCTGGGCGGCTTCGCCGGCAGCCACGCCGAGTACGTCCGGGTGCCGTACGCCGACGTCGGCGCGTTCACCGTGCCCGACCCGGTCAGCGACGACCGGGCGGTGTTCGCCTCGGACGCCGCGCCGACCGGCTGGATGGGCGCCGAGTTGGGCGAGGTCGGGCCGGGTGACGTCGTCGCGGTCTGGGGAGCGGGGGCGGTCGGGCAGCTCACCGCCCGGGCCGCCCTGCTGCGCGGCGCGCACCGGGTGATCGTCATCGACCGGTACGACGAACGGCTGCGCATGGTCGACCGGCACGTCGGCGCGGAGCCGCTCAACTACCGGTACGTCGACGTCCCGGCCGAGCTGCGGGAACGCAGCGGCGGTCGGGGCCCGGACGTGTGCGTGGAGGCGGTCGGCATGGAACCGGAGCCACCGGGGCTGCTCGGCGGCCGGCTCGGCGGCAGGGCGGACCGGCCGTTGGCGCTCCGCGAGGCGGTGCACGCCTGCCGCAAGAGCGGCACGGTGGTCGTCCTCGGCACCTGGACCGGGTTCGTCGACACGTTCCCGCTCGGCGCGGTGATGAACAAGGGGCTCACCGTCCGCAGCGCCCGGCAGCACGGGCAGCGCTGGATCCCGATGCTGCTGGACCGGATGGCCCGCGACGAGCTGCGCACCGAGCACCTGGCCACCCACCGCCTGCCGCTGGAGCGGGGCGCCGACGGTTACGCGCTGTTCCGTGAGCGGGCCGACGGCTGCGTCCGGGCGGTATTCGCCCCGTGATCCGCGCGCCCGCGGGTGGCACACTCGGCAGATGCCTGACGACCGCCCGTACGACCTCGTCCTGTTCGGCGCGACCGGCTTCACCGGCGCCCTCACCGCCGAGTACCTGGCCCGGCACGCCCCGGCCGGACTGCGCTGGGCGCTGGCCGGCCGCAACCCGGAGAAGCTGGCCGCGGTGCGGGACCGGCTCGCCGCGATCGACCCGGAGCTGGCCGGGCTGCCGCTGCTGACCGCCGACGTGACCGATCCGGATTCGCTGCGCGCGGTCGCCGCGAGCGCCCGGGTGGTGGCCAGCACCGTCGGCCCGTACATCCACCACGGGGAGCCGCTGGTCGCGGCCTGCGCCGCCGCCGGCACCGACTACCTGGACATCACCGGCGAGCCGGAGTTCGTCGACCTGATGTACATCCGGCACCACGCCGAGGCGGTGCGCACCGGGGCGCGGCTGGTGCACGCCTGCGGCTTCGACTCGATCCCGCACGACCTCGGCGCCTGGTACACCGTCAAGCAGCTCCCGTCGGACGGGCCGATCACCGTGGACGGCTTCGTCCGGGCCGGCGGCCGGTTCTCCGCCGGGACGTACCACTCGGCGCTGACGGCGTTCTCCCGGACCGGGGAGATGAGCCGGGCCGCGAAGGCGCGCAAGGCGGTCGAGCCGCGCCCCGAGGGCCGCCGGGTCCGCGCGGTGCCCGGGAAGGTGGGCCGGTCGAAGGAGCTGGGCCGGTGGGTGGTGCCGCTGCCGACCATCGACCCGCAGGTGGTCCGCCGGTCGGCGGCGGCCCGCCCGGAGTACGGCCCGGACTTCCGCTACCGGCACTTCGCCGCGGTGAAGCGGCTGCCGACGATCCTGGTCGCCGGGGTCGGGATGGCCGGCCTGGTCGGGCTGGTGAAGCTGCCGCCGACCCGGCGCTGGCTGCTCGGCCGGCTCTCCTCCGGTCAGGGGCCGACCGCCGAGCAGCGGGCGAAGTCCTGGTTCAAGGTGCGCTTCCTGGGCGTCGGCGGCGGCCGGAAGGTGCTCACCGAGGTGGCCGGCGGCGACCCCGGGTACGACGAGACCGCGAAGATGCTCGCCGAGTCCGCGCTCTGCCTGGCGTGCGACGACCTGCCGCCGACGTCGGGGCAGGTGACCCCGGTGACCGCGATGGGCGACGCGCTCCTGGCGCGCCTGGTCAAGGCGGGGATGACGTTCCGCGTGGTCGACGAGGGCCCGACGGCTTGACCCTCGACCGGGTTGAGGGCACAGGATCGGTCGTCGTGGAGAGCGAACTGCGCAGCATCGGCGAGCTGGCCCGGGCCAGTGGGCTGACGGTGAGCGCGCTGCGGTTCTACGACCGCTCCGGCGTGCTGGTGCCCGCGCTGGTCGACCCGGTGACCGGCTACCGCTGGTACACCGACGACCAGGTCGCCCCGGCCCGGCTGGTGGCCGGGCTGCGCCGGGTCGGCATGCCACTGGCCGAGATCGGCGCCGCGCTGCGGCACCGGTCCGAGCCGGCGGTGGTCGGCCGGCTGCTGGACGCGCACCTGCGCCGGTTGGAGGACGGCCTCGCCGACGCCCGCCGTGAGCTCTCCCGGGTCCGTGCCCTGATCGACTCCGAGGAGACCCCGATGACCACCCGTCTCGTGCTGCACCGTGCCGACCTCGCCGCCGCCGTCGACGCGGTCCGCTTCGCCGTCGGCTCCGACCCGGAGCTGCCGGTGCTGGCCGGGGTGCTGCTGGAGGTCGAGCCGGACGGCGTACGGCTGGTCGCCACCGACCGGCACCGGCTGGCGGTGGCCCGGACCGGGTGGAAGATGGACGGCCCGCCGGTGCGGGTGCTCGTCCCGGTCGGCTTCGTCGACGAGGCGCGCGCCCTGCTGGACACCGGCGCCGGGATCACCCCGGACGCGCACGTCACCGTCGACCGGGAGCGCGTCGAGGTCTCCGTCGCCGGACGCACGGTGAGCACCGCGCCCCTGCCGTACGACTTCCCGGACTACCGCCGGCTGCTGCGCGGCCACGTTCCCGGCGCGCCGGCGCACCGGGTGGTGGTGGACGTGGTTGCGCTGCGCGCGGCGGTGACCGCCGAGGGCGCGCCGGTGCTGGTGAAGGAGCACGACGGGGTACGCGCCGAGGTGACCGTGCTGGGGTTGGACGCGCGGGGCGGGCTGCGGGTGGTCGGGCCGGACGAGGCGCCGGAGGCGGACGTCGTCCGAATCGGGGTGAACCGGGAGTACCTGCTCGACGCCTTGGACGCCGGGGACCGGGGGCAGCTCCTGCTGGAGCTGGACGGGCCGATCGCCCCGCTGGCCGTGCGCCGCCCGGACGACGAGCACGCCTTCTCCATCCTCATGCCCGTGCGGCTCTGACGCCGGTCCCGGGTGCGGGACGGCCGGACGGGGCCGCGACGGTAGCATCTGGGGGTCCCACCTGACTGCCTGGACGGAGGCGTACGAGCAGCATGCTCGACATGGAGTTGATCCGGAAGGATCGCGAGGCGGTGGCGACCGCGCTGGCGAAGCGCCTGGATCCCGCCGAGGTCAACCGGGTCCTGGACGAGGTCCAGCGGCTCGACCAGGAGCGCCGCGCCCTGATCACGGAGATCGACGCCGAGCGGCAGCGCCGCAAGGCCGAGGCTCGGGCGTACGCGCAGGCGAAGCGGGCCGGCACCGCGCCGGAGCCCGTCGCGCCGGAGGCCGAGCGCAAGCAGCTCGCCGAGCTGGAGTCCCAGCTGGACGAGGTGCAGTCCCGGCTGCGGACCACGATGAGCGAGCTGCCCAACCTGCCCGCCGACGACGTCGTCCCCGGCGGCAAGGAGGCCAACCGGGTGGTGAAGACCTTCGGCGAGCCGCCGGTGCTCGAGAAGGTCCGCGACCACGTCGAGCTGAGCCGGATGTTGGGCCTGGTGGACCACGAGCGGGGAGTCAAGCTCGGTGGCTCCGGCTTCTGGATGTACACGGGCATGGGCGCCCGGCTGGAGTGGGCCCTGATCAGCTGGTTCATCGACGAGCACGTCAAGGCCGGCTACGAGTTCCTGCTTCCGCCGCACCTGCTGCTGGACACCGCCGGCTTCGCCGCCGGCCAGTTCCCCAAGTTCTACGACGACGTCTACCACCTGGACCGGGAGTCCGCCCCGCGCGGGCAGTTCCTGCTGCCCACCTCGGAGACGGCGATCCTCGGGGCGTACCAGGACGAGATCCTGGAGACGGCGAAGCTGCCGCTGAAGGCGTTCGCCTATACCCCGTGCTACCGGCGGGAAGCGGCGGGCGCGCACTCGGACGAGCGCGGCACCGTCCGCGGCCACCAGTTCAACAAGGTGGAGATCTTCCAGTTCACCCTGCCGGAGCAGGCGGGCACCGCGCTGGAGGAGATGCTCACCCACGCGGAGAGCCTGGTCGAGCGACTGGGCCTGCACTACCAGCGCAGCATGCTGTCGGCCGGCGACGCCAGCGCCGCGATGAAGAAGACCCTCGACATCGAGGTTTGGATGCCGAGCACCGGCAAGTACAAGGAGGTGTCGTCGGTCTCCTGGGCCGGCGACTACCAGGCCCGCCGGGCGGCGATCCGCTACCGCGAGCCGGGCGGCAAGCAGACCCGCTTCGTGCACACCCTGAACGGCTCGGCGCTGGCCACCAGCCGGCTCTTCCCGGCCATCCTGGAGCAGTTCCAGCAGCCCGACGGCTCGGTGCTGGTGCCGGAGGTGCTCCGCGACAAGATCGGCACCGACCGGCTCACGCCGCTCCGCTGACCGCACACGCCGAACGGCGGGCGTCGGGTCCTCCCGACCCCGCCGTTCGTCGTCCCGGCTCGGCTCGGCACCTCGCCGCGCGCACCCGGGGGTCCGATCCGGGTCGAGGCTGACCGCCCGACCCGTTCCGCGTCGGATCCGGTTGGGGCCCGCCGCCGGCGCCCCGACGACACCATGTCCGTCAACGGTTATGACCGTCAGGCATAAATATGCCTGACAGGAATAACGCTCACGGAGACAACGGCTCTCGACGGGCGCCGCGGAGCGTGACGACGGACCCGATCCGGTACGGACCGCGGCGACGACCTCAGTGCGCCGACGCTGCCACGGTCGCCGCCACCAGCGACACCGCCGCCGGTGCGGCCGACGCCGCCACGGGACCCGCCGCCGGGCGGTCGGCCACCGCCCGGGAACCGTCGGGCGCGGGACCGTCGGGCGCGGGGCCTTCGGGACCGGGGCCTTCGGTGCGGACGGCGACCGTCGCCCGCCGCCACAGGGCCAGCAGCAGCAGCGCGACCAGGGCCGCCGCGAGCACCGCCGGGCCGGCCGCGTCCAGCCCGGCGACCAGGCCCTGCTGGATCCGGGCCGCGGCCACCACGACCGGGTCGCCGAAGGCGTCGTGCCGGCCCAGCGCGAGCCGGACCTCGTACCAGCCGTACCAGGCGACGTAGCCGCCGGCGACGAGCAGCACCAGGCCGCTCAACCGGGGCACGAGCGCGCCGGCGCCGCGCAGCCGGGCCACCACCCGGCCGCGCAGCAAGGCCACGCCGAGCGCGGCCACCGCGACCACCAGCCCCATCCCGATCGCGTACGCCCCGAAGAGCGCCAGCCCGCGCAGCGTCGAGCCGGCCTGGAGGCTGGTCACCACGATCGCCAGGAACGGGGCGACCGTGCAGGTCAGCGAGGCCAGCGCGTACGCCATGCCGAAGAGCGCCATGGACGGCAGCGAACGGGTCAGCCGGGGCGCCCGGGCGAACGGGCGCGGGGCGGGCAGCCGCCGGCCGGCGAGCAGCCAGCAGCCGGCCGCCGCCAGCAGCAGGCCGAGCGTCACGGTCGACCAGGGCAGCCGGGGGCGCAGCCAGTCCGCCAGCGGCGCCAGGGCCAGTCCGAACGCGCCGAAGACCACGACGTACCCGAGGGTCAGCCCGACGGTCGCGGTGAGCGCGCGGCCGACCGCGCCGCGCCCGTCCGGCGGGCCGGCGACCAGCAGCGACAGGTACGCGGGCAGCATCGCGAAGCCGCACGGGTTGACCGCGCCGAGCATGCCGGCGGTCAGGGCGAGCAGCAGCGGCGTCATCAGCCGGCCAGCGCGGCGACCCGCCGGCTGAGCGACTCCCCGTCGAGGAAGCCCTGGTGGACGACCCGGCCGTCCCGGTCGATGATCAGGAAGGTGCTCTGCTCGACCACCTCGAACCGGCGCCACAGCGCCCCGGCCCGGTCGTCGAGCTGCGGGGTGCCGGCCAGGTCGAACTCGGTGACGAACTCCTTCATCGCCTGCTGCTCACCCAGGCCGGCGACGCCGACGATCGGCACCGTGTCCCGGTACTTCGGGGCGATCTCGGCGACCGTCCAGGCCTGGCTGGCGCAGGTGGCGCACCAGGGCGCCCAGAACCAGAGCACCACCGGCTTCCCGGCCAGCTCGGCGGCGGAGAACCGCGTACCGTCCAGGGTCTTCGCGGTGAACTTCAACGTCTCCGGCACCCTGGCCGGGACCGCCGGCGTGGCGGCGGGTGTGCCGGTGGGTGCGGCCGGCCCGATCGTCGGGGCGGCGGGAGACGCGGCCGCGACGGCGCTCACCGGCGGCGCCGGCTCCGGGCCGACCGCGCAGGACGCGACGCCCAGCAGCGCGGCCACCGCGACGGCGGCGGTGGCCCGGCGGGCCACCGTGGTACGACGCGACATCCGCGTCTCCTCTCGGTCGGCTACTCGGCCCTGGCGAGCCGGAGCGCGAGTTCGGGACAGACCTTGACCGCCTTGAGCGCGCCCTCCCGCAGCCAGGTCGGCACCGGGGTGGACGGGAAGGCCGGGTAACCGTTGGCGTCGAGCCGGATGAAGTCCGGAACCACGTGCGCGCAGAGTCCGTGCCCGTCGCACCGGGACCAGTCCAGGGTGAGGTTCTGCGGGTTCGCGTCGGGCGCCCCGGGCAGTCCCATCACGCCCTTGACCCGCTTGCCGCAGCCGTCGCCGGTGGTGTGCAGCCGCAGGTCCTCGGCGAAGACCTGCACCGCGGAGAGGGCGAACCGCGCGGTGCCGTCCGGGTGGCTGCACGCGCCGCGCCCCTTCACGTCGCCGGCCGCGGCCCGGACGATCTCGATCGGGGCGCTGCCGGAGACCGCGAGGTCCACGGCGCGGGCCAGGTCGGGCAGGCCCATCTTGCACGGCCCGCACTGCCCGGCGGACTCGCCGGCCAGGTAGCGGACCACCTGGGCGGCCTCGCCGAGCGGGCAGGTGTCCCGGCCGAGCGGGACGATGATGCCGGCGCCGAGGGTGCCGCCGACGGCGGTCAGCCCCTTGCGGGAGACCTCCGCCCGGTCCGCGGCCTCGGGGGTGATCCACTTGCCGTGGTAGCCGCCCATCAGGACCCCCGGCCCGTCGGGCGCCTCGCAGAGGTCGAGGATCTCCCGCAGCGGCGTGCCGGCGGCGCACTCGACCACCGCCGGTCGGCCGGCCGCCCCGGTGACGGTGAGCAGCACGGTGCCCGGTTCGTCGTCGGTGCCGAGCGCGGCGTACTCGTACGGGCCGAGCCGGGCGGCGACCGCCAGCTGGGCGAAGGTCTCGGCGTTGGAGAGCAGGGTGGGCAGCCCGCCGACCCCGGAGTCGCTGGAGCGCCTCTTGGTGCCGGGCGGGATGTGCGGCAGGCCGTTGATGCCGTTGACCAGCGCGCCGCCCTCGCCGGAGATGAACCGGTGCGGCACGGTGACGATGGTGGTCGGCACCGGCATCCGGCGTTCCTGCAACGCCTCGGTCAGCGACGGCCGGCCCACGTCGTCCGCCACCCCGACCACGATCTCCTCGGCATCCAGGGCGTACGCGGCCAGCGCGGCGCCGTCGAGGATCAGGTGCGGCGCCCGGGTGAGCAGCACCTTGTCCTTCCAGCTCGCCGGCTCCCCCTCGGTGGCGTTGACCACCACCACGGCGGAGAGGCTCTGCCGCTCGCAGGACTCCAGCACGGCGCGCAGCTTGCGGGCGAACGGGAAGCCCGCGCCGCCCTTGCCCTTGAGGTCGATCGCCTCGGCCAGCCGGAGCAGGCTGGCCGGTTCCATCGGCCCGATCGGGCCGTGCACCTCCTCATGCGCCAGCAGGTCGAGCCGGCCGAACTCGGCGAAGCCGGCGGTGAGGCGGGGTTCGCCGACGCACGCGACCGGTGGCACGGTCGTCCGCATCACTTCGCCTCGCCCCGCAGCCCGGCCCAGTAGGCGCCGTCGACCGCGTCCGCGCTGGCCCGGCGCCGCCGGGACGACCGGCTCTCGCCGGCGGCCCGCAGCGCCCGCCGGGAGGCGAGGTCGACCAGGGTGGGGGTGTCGTCGACGGGCAGTTCGTCCGGGACGTACCGGGCCGGCGGTCGCCAGTAGTCCGGCTCCTCCGGCACCTCGTCCGCAACGCTGTGCCGGCCGCCGCCGCTGCACGGCGCCGCGGAGATCGGCCCGGCCGACACCGGGCCGGCTGAGATCGGCCCGGCGGAGATGGGCTCCGCGGAGACCGGTCGTTCGCCGCTCTCCCACCGCCGCGGGCTGTCCCACGGCTCCTCCGGCTCGACCCGCCGCTGCGGCGGTGCCGAGTAGCGGGCGTCCACCTCGTCCCGGTACCGGCGGGGGACGTTCTCCTCCTCGTCCCGGTACCGGCGGGCGGCCGCCCGGACGGGCTCCAGCAGCGAGCCGGGCTCGGGCACCACCGGCACGGCGAACCGGTCGGGGTCGCGGCGGCGGGCGGTGCCGGCCGGCGCGCTCCACGAGGTCGCGGTGGTCTCCGCCCAGCCGCCCTCCCGGCCCCGGCCGGCGCGGCTCTTCTCCTCCTCGCCGGAGCGTCGGCGGACCAGGCCGCCGAGCAGTCCCCGGCTCTCCTCGGCCGGCTTGCCGGCCATCGCCTGGTTCAGCACGGCGGCCTGGTGCTGCTCCCGGCTGCGCTTGCCGAGGTGGACGGAGAAGCGGACCAGCAGCGCCACCACCACCAGCAGCACGCAGGCGAGGTAGCTAACCACCACCCAGGACGTCGCCGGTCGCCCCGCGTTGAGGCCGTGGATCAGGGCGAACGGCCAGGAGACGTACGCCATGGAGTGCAGCGCCCGCCAGAGCCACTTCGGACCGACCCCGGCGAAGCGGACCCGGATCAGGCCGGTCCAGAGCACGCTGACCATGAGGAAGGAGGCGACCGTGCCGAGTCCGACGTAGAGCCCCCGGCCGCCGATGAACGGCACCACCGCGTCGGTCGGCCCGGCCCGGCCGATCGAGATCTTGGTGATGACGTGGACGACCAGCCCGGCCACGCCGAGGATGCCGGTGGCCCGGTGCGCGGACTGGAGCAGCACCCGGTGCCGGATCAGCAGCACCAGCCGGTCGGTGGCGAGCAGCCCCATCATCACGGTGAGGCTGAGCGAGACCAGGGCGACCACCCCGGCGAAGAACTCGGTGAAGAAGAAGCCGTACGCGTACATCGTCCCGCCGACGCCGGCCAGCTCGACGCCGGCCCAGGCGAGGGCGAGCGCGGACGTGGTCAGCGCGATCATCGCGGACTTCGACCGGGTCCGGGCACCTCGGCTGGTGCTGGTGGTCCGGACGGTCGCCGCCTTCTCGTTCTGCTTTGCCCGGGCCATCTGCTCCTCGATCGTGTCTCACGGCGGCGCCCCCACCGGC
Organism: Micromonospora kangleipakensis; assembly: GCF_004217615.1. Taxonomy (NCBI): domain Bacteria; kingdom Bacillati; phylum Actinomycetota; class Actinomycetes; order Micromonosporales; family Micromonosporaceae; genus Micromonospora; species Micromonospora kangleipakensis. The sequence continues at coordinate 6,462,343 of NZ_SHLD01000001.1, forward strand.
CAACCCTGCTCCCTCCTCAGGTACGGAGCGACGCGGCGAGCGGATCAGCGCGGTGGCGAATTTCTCGGCCGATCCGTCGAACCGCGTGCCCCCGGCGCGCGTGTAGCGCCAAATCCAGCGACGTATTTCCATCCGTTGACAGTCGTTGCAACACGCTTGTAACCTTGCCGAAAATTTCAGCCCGGAATTGCAAGAAACCGGCACTGAGATGCCTCCCCCGCGCCGCGCCACCCCCGTCCCCCGCACCCCCAGGAGTCCCGATGCATCGACGCCGATGCCGCTCGGCGGTCCTCGCCCTCGGCATGATCGCCAGCCTGCTCGTACCGACCGCCGTGGCGGCTCCCCCGGCCGCCGCGGCCCCGTCCGGCACCAGGAAGGTCATCGCCCAGCTCTTCGAGTGGAACTGGCCCTCGGTGGCCAGCGAGTGCACCAACGTGCTCGGCCCCAAGGGCTACGGCTACGTCCAGGTCTCCCCGCCGCAGGAGCACGTCAAGGGCAACCCGTGGTGGGTGGCCTACCAACCGGCCAGCTACCGGGTCGAGTCCCGCAAGGGCACCCGGGCGCAGTTCCAGTCCATGGTGAACACCTGCCACGCCGCCGGCGTGAAGGTGATCGTCGACGCCGTCATCAACCACATGTCCGGCCAGGACAACGGCGGCACCGGCTGGGCCGGCTCCTCGTACGGGCACTACGACTACCCGGGCATCTACCAGACCCAGGACTTCCACCACTGCGGCCGCAACGGCGGCGACGACATCGTCAACTACAACGACCGGTACGAGGTGCAGAACTGCGAGCTGGTCAACCTCGCGGACCTGAAGACCGAGTCGGACTACGTCCGGTCGAGGATCGCCGGGTACCTGAACGACCTGCTCTCGCTCGGCGTGGACGGGTTCCGGCTGGATGCCAGCAAGCACATGCCGGCCGGCGACATCGCCGCCATCAAGGGCAAGCTCTCCCGCTCGGCGTACCTCGTCCAGGAGGTGATCTACGGCGCCGGGGAGCCGATCCAGCCGACCGAGTACACCGGCAACGGCGACGTGCACGAGTTCCGGTACGGCAAGGACCTCGCCCGGATGTTCAACAGCGAGCGGCTGGCGTACCTGAAGAACTTCGGTGCGGCCTGGGGCTACCTGCCCAGCGGCTCGGCGGTCGCCTTCGTCGACAACCACGACACCCAGCGCGACGGCGGGGTGCTGACCTACAAGAACGGCGGCAGCTACGCCCTCGCGAACGCGTTCATGCTGGCCTGGCCGTACGGGTCGCCGGCGGTGATGTCGAGCTTCACGTTCAGCGGCAAGGACCAGGGCCCGCCCTCGGACGCCAACAACAAGACCCTGAACACCACCTGCTACTCGGGCTGGGAGTGCGAGCACCGCTGGCGGGTGATCGCCAACATGGTCGCCTTCAACAACGCCACCCAGGGCGCCGCGGTGGCCAACTGGTACGACAACGGCTACCAGCACATCGCGTTCAGCCGGGCCGGCAGGGGCTACCTGACCATCAACGACGAGGGCTTCGCGGTCACCGGCCGCTCCTACTACGCGGGGGTGCCCGCCGGCCGGTACTGCGACGTCATCCACGGCGACTTCGGCAACGGCTCGTGCAGCGGGCCGGTGATCACGGTGGACTCCAGCGGCTGGTTCGCGGCGAACATCAACGCCCACGACGCGGTCGCCGTCCACATCGGCGCGAAGCTGCCCTGACCCGGCCCGGCCGGCCCGATCCGACCCGGAGGCCCCCCCGCACCGCCTTTGACGGAGCGGGGGGCCTCCTCTCCCTTACGTCACCAACGGCTGCCACCGCCTGAGCGGCGACGGTCGCGCGCTCACTCGCCGAGCAGCCAGCCGTTCTCCTCGGCGATGCGCACCGCGTCCGCGCGGTTCCTGGCCCCGGTCTTGCCGATCGCCGCGGAGAGGTGGTTGCGCACCGTCCCCTCGGACAGGTGCAGCACGGCGGCGAGCTGGGCCACCGTGCCGCCGCCCCGGGCCGTCCGCAGCACCTCGGTCTCCCGCTCGGTCAGCGGACTGGCCCCGGTGGCCAGGGTCTCCGCGGCCAGGGTGGGATCGACCACCCGCAGCCCGGCGTGCACCCGGCGCACCGCGTCGGCGAGCTGCCGGGCCGGGGTGTCCTTCACCACGAAGCCGTTGGCGCCCGCCTCCATCGCCCGCCGCAGGTAGCCGGGGCGGCCGAAGGTGGTCACCACCAGCACCCGGCAGCCGGGCACGGCGGCGCGCAGCGCGGTGGTCGCGGCGATCCCGTCCAGGCCGGGCATCTCGACGTCGAGCAGGGCCACGTCGGGCGCGGTGCGGCGGGCCTCGGGGACCACCTCGTCGCCCCGCCCGACCTCGGCGACCACCGTGAGGTCCGGCTCCAGCGAGAGCAACGCGGCCAGCGCGCCCCGGACCAGCGCCTGGTCGTCGGCGAGCAGCAGCCGGATCCGCCCGCTCATCGCCGGATCACTGGTCCGCCGGCAGGGTGACGCGGAGCAGGAAACCCGGCCCGTCGGAGCGGCGGCCGACGGTGACCGTGGCGTCCAGCCGCCGGGCCCGCTCGCGCAGCCCGACCAGCCCGTGCCCGCCCGGCCCGTTCGCCGCCGCGGCGGCCGGTCCCCGTCCGTCGTCGCGGACCTCGACCAGGCCCGGCTCCACCCGGATCACGCAGCGCCGCGCCCCGCTGTGTCGGACCACGTTGGTCACCCCTTCCCGTACCGTCCAGCCGAAGAGCTCGTCCCGCTCCGCCGGCAACTCCGGCGCCGCGTCCGGCAGCTCCGCGGCGATGCCCGCGGCGGCCAGCGCGGAGCGGGCGCCGGCCAGCTCCCCGGCCAGGCTGATCCCCCGGTACGCCCCGACGGTGCCCCGCACGTCGGCGAGGGCCTGCCGGGCCAGCCGCTCCACGTCGGCGATCTCGGTGGCCGCCCGGGCCGGGTCCAGCTCCAGCAGCCGGCCGGCCAGCTCGGCCTTCACCGCCACCACGGTCAGCGAGTGGCCGAGGATGTCGTGCAGGTCCCGGGCGGTACGGGCCCGCTCCTCGGCCACCGCCAGCCGGCGGATCTCCTGCTGGGCGGCCTGGAGTTCGCTGTTGCGCTGGGTCAGCCGGGTCACCCCGTACATGGCGAAGGAGGCGAGCAGCACCGCGAAGACCACGGTGCCCTCCGCCTTCCAGGCGGGCACCAGCGCGGCCGTCACCGGCGGGGTCAGCGCGGCGAGGGCGACCACCGCCAGCGACTGCCGGCTCGGCAGCAGGAACACCGCCGCCGCGGCGACGAAGACCAGGGTGGTCAACCAGTCGCCGCCGGTACCTGGGATGCCGGCCAGCCCGAGCCCGAGCAGCAACGCCACGGCCGCCCACGCCCGGCCGACGGGGATTCCCCGGCGCTCCAGACGCCGGCCGCGCGCCCACTGAAAGACGAAGACGTACAAGACGCCGAAGGCGACCAGGGTCGCCGCGCCGACCACCCGTCGCCACGGCTCGGGCTGGTGCAGGGCGGCGAGCAGCGGGATGTTGAGGAAGAAGAGCCAGACCGCGGCGAGCAACCAGCCGGTGACCCGCCAGTGGCGGGTCTCCAGATAGTTCCGGTCCGACGGAAGCTGCATCCTGAACACGCTAGCGGCCGCCGTTCCCGTCAGACCCGGGTGGTGTCCCGGCGGAACAGCCGGGCCGCGCCGAGGCCGAAGAGCACGGTCCAGCCGGCCACGTTGCCCAGCGCCACCCAGTCCAGCCCGGCCCCGGTCAGCGGGGCCCGGGCGAGCTGGCCGACTCCGTACACCGGGGTGAACTTGGCGATCTGCTGCAGCGCGTGCGGCAGCACGTCGAGCGGGACGAAGAGGCCGCCGAGCATGGCCAGGATCGCCAGGATCGGGCCCATGAACTGCATGACGTTCTCGGCCGGGGCGAGGTAGCCGACGAAGAGCCCGAAGGCGGCGAAGACCAGCGAGCCGAGCCAGGCGGTGAGCCCGGACAGCAGCCAGACCTGGACGGGCAGCCGGACCCCGGCGGCCGCGCCGACCGCGAACTCCACGAGCACCGCGATCAGCCCGAGCACCATGGCGGTGGCCACCTTCGTCGCCACGTACGCGGGCGGGCGCAGCGGGGTGAGCCGGAGCTGCCGGCTCCAGCCCAGCGCCCGCTCGGTGGCCACTGCGGCGCCGGCGCTGGTGGTGGCCACCATGGCGCCGTAAACGGCGAGGCTGATCATGATCCAGGCGGTGACCGGGCGGCCGTTGGGCAGCTCCTGTCCGCGTTGCGGGAGTCCGAAGAGGAGGAAGAAGACCGCCGGCATGACCAGGATGAAGATCAGCGTCCGGCGGTTGCGCAGGACCCGGCGGATCTCGATGGCCAGCACGGCGGTGGAGAACCCGCCCAGGGCGGGCGGCCGCCGGTCGGCGCGGGTGGCGGACGGGGCGGAGGGGGCGGCGACGGTCATCTCAGGCTCCGATGGTCTGGGCGGTCGGGCGGGCGGCGGTCGGGCCACCGGCGGCAACACCGTCGGTGGTCGGGCCGTCGGTGGTGAGGGCGAGGAACGCGTCCTCGAGGTTGCGGGAGGTGATCTCGACGTCCCGGGCGGCGGTGCGGGTGAGCAGGTGCCGGGCGACCTCGTCGGAGTCGTCGGTGCGGACCAGCACCGCGTCACCGCGTACCTCGACCGCCCGGACCCCGGGCAGGGCGGCGAGCACGGCCTGGTCGGCGCCGGGGAGGGTGGCCCGGACGACCCGACCGGCGGCCAGGTTCTTGATCTCGGCGGTGGTGCCGTCGGCGACCACCCGGCCCTGCCGCACCAGCACGATCCGGTCCGCGTACGCGTCGGCCTCGTCCAGGTAGTGGGTGGCGAAGAGGATGGTCCGGCCGGCCCGGGCGTCGGCCCGGATCGCCTGCCAGAAGTCCCGCCGCCCCTCGACGTCCATGCCGGTGGTCGGCTCGTCGAGCACCATCAGGTCGGGGTCCGGGAGCAGCGCCAGGGCGAAGCGCAGCCGCTGCTGCTGGCCGCCGGAGCACTTGCCGACCAGCCGGTCGGCGATCGACGCGATGCCGGCCCGGTTCAGCACCTCACCCACCGGGCGGGTCCGGCCGTAGAAGCGCGCGGTCATCCGTACCGTCTCGCCGACGGTGAGGTCCTTGAGCAGCCCGCCGGTCTGCATCACCGCGGCGACCCGGCCGTGCCGGACGGCGTCGGCCGGGGTGCCGCCGAAGAGCCGGACGCCGCCGGCGTCGGGGCGGGCCAGCCCGAGCAGCAGGTCCACGGTGGTGGTCTTGCCGGCGCCGTTGGGGCCGAGGAAGGCCACCACCTCACCGGGCTCGATCCGCAGGCTGAGCCCGTCGACGGCGGTCACCGGGCCGAAGGTCTTGGTGAGTCCGGCCAGTTCGACGGCCGGTGCGGTGTCGGTCATGACAACGATGCTCCGGCGAGCGGCCGTCCCGTCCCCGGAGCGGGCGTCACCTTCCGACCGTGACATTTGTCAGGTCCCGGCGGGGTGCGCCCGGGCCTGCGCCGGGTAAGCGCCTGCGGTCCACGTCCGCGACACCGGGGAGGGCACCATGGCCAGCGCGCCAACCGGACGGGTCGACACGATCGTGCTGATCCACGGCCTCTGGATGACTTCGCGCAGCTGGGAACACTGGGTGGACCGGTACGAGGCCCAGGGCTTCCGGGTGCTCGCGCCGGCCTGGCCCGGGATGGAGGGCGAGGTCGAGGCGCTGCGGGCGGACCCGACCCCGATCGCCCAGCAGCGGATCGCCGACATCGTCGACCACTACGAAGCGATCATCCGGGACCAGCCCCGGCCGCCCATCATCATGGGGCACTCGTTCGGCGGCCTGGTCACCCAGCTGCTGATCTCCCGCGGCCTCGGCGCGGCGGGCGTCGGGGTGCACCCGGCACCGGTCAAGGGCGTGCTGAGGCTGCCGTTGAGCACCCTGCGCTCCGGGTTCTCCATCCTGCGCAGCCCGGCCAACCGGAACCGCGCGGTGCCGTTCACCGCCGACGACTTCGCGTACGCCTTCGGCAACACGATGAGCCGGGCGGACTCCGACGCGGCCTGGAACCGGTACGCCGTCCCCGGCGCCGGACACGTCTTCTTCGAGGGCGCCTTCGCCAACCTGGACCCGAACTCGGCCACCAAGGCGGACACCCACCGGGACGACCGGGCGCCGCTGCTGCTGACCACCGGCACCGAGGACCATGTGGTGCCGCCGTCGCTGGCCGCCGCGAACGCCCAGCTTTACCGGCCGTCCCGGGCGGTGACCGCGTACCACGAGTTCCCCGGCCGGTCGCACTTCGTGGGCGGCGAGCCGGGCTGGGAGGAGGAGGCCGACTACGCGCTGGACTGGGCGGTGGAGGCGGCGAACACCGTCTCGCCGACGGTGGTGAGCGAGGCGCCGGGCCGATGAGCCGATCGGCCCTGGCATGTCGGGGTGGAGCGGGGGTATGACGGACGTATGAGGGCGAGCTTCCGGCTTGGCCGGATCGCGGGGGTACCCGTCGGGGTCAACTGGAGCGTCGTGGTCATCTTCGTGCTGATCGCGTGGGCGCTGTCGGCCAGTCTGTTTCCCCGCAGCTACCCCGGCCGCCCCGGCTGGGAGTACGTGGCGGCCGGGGTGAGCGCCGCGGTGGTCTTCTTCCTCGGCCTGCTCGCCCACGAGGTGTCCCACTCGGTGGTCGCCAAACGCAACGGGATCGCCGTGCAGGGAATCACGCTCTGGCTCTTCGGCGGGGTGTCCGAGCTGAAGGGGGAGGCGAAGGACCCGGGTGCCGAGCTGCGCATCGCGGGGATCGGCCCGCTGGTGAGCCTGCTGATCGGGTTCTTCTTCGGCGGCATCGCCGTGGTGATCGCGCTGGCCGGCGGGGGCGGGCTGCTGCTCGGTGCGCTGTCCTGGCTGGCCGGCATCAACGTCCTGCTGGCGATCTTCAACGTGCTGCCGGCCGCCCCGCTGGACGGCGGGCGGCTGCTGCGCGCCGCGGTGTGGAAGGCGACCGGCGACCGGACGAAGGCGTCCGTGGTGGCGGCCCGGGCGGGCTGGGGCCTCGGCGCCCTGTTGATCGCCTTTGGACTCTGGCGGTTCCTGACCGGGGCCGGGGTGGGCGGGCTCTGGCTGGCGCTGATCGGCTGGTTCCTGATCGGCGCGGCCGGCATGGAGGAACGGCAGGCCCGGATGGGCAGCGCGCTGCGCGGGGTCCGGGTCGGCGAGGTGATGACGCCGCAGCCGCAGACCGCGTCCGGGGACATGACAGTCGCCGACTTCGTGGACCACTACCTCTTCGCGTACCGGCACTCGGCGCTGCCGCTGACCGAGGACGGCCGGCCGGTCGGGCTGGTCACCCTGGACCGGGTCCGGGGCATCCCCGCCGACCGGCGGGCCACCACCACGCTGGGCGAGGTGTCCTGCCGGGCCGACGAGCTGGTGCTCGCCGTCCCGGACGAGGCGCTCAACGACCTGCTTCCCCGGCTCAGTGAGTGTGCCGACGGCCGGGCGCTGGTGGTGACCGACCAGCGGCTGGTGGGGATCGTCTCGCCGAGCGACATCAGCCGGGCAGTGCAGCGCGGCAGCATGCGCGACCAGATGACTCCGGGTCGCCGTTAGGGACGACGGGCCGCCGTCAGGCAGGCGCCGGGGAGAGCCGGGCGGTGAGGTCGGGGGCGCCGGGGCCGGAGAGCTCCGGGACGACCGCATGCCGGCCGGTGAGCAGGAGCAGGAGCGCCGCGATGTCTCCCTCGACCCGGGGGCCGCGCCCGACGGACCAGGCGTGGTCCACGGCGACGAGCTCGAAGCCGTCCAGCCGGCGGCGGGCGTGGAAGGGCCAGCCCATGGTCCAGGCCCTCGTCGCGGCCGTGGCCGCCGCCTCCGCCGGCATCGGGCGGCTCCGGCCCAGCGGCCGGGCGATGTCCTGGCCGTGCACGAGGATGTCCAGCAGCGGCTCCAGGTGCGTCAAGCCGGGCGCCTTCCGGCGCGACCCCACCATGCCCCGCAGTCGGACGGCGTACTCCTCGACGGGCAACGCGGCCTCCCGTACGGCGGTGTCGTGGATCATGCGGTCGAAGCTGCCGCGGGCCCGCAGCATCGCCAGGGCCGCTGCGAGCGCCCCCGTGTGGGCGAGCGTGAGGTGCGCGGCCACCTCGCGTACCCGCCAGCCGGCGCAGAGGGACGGCGTCCCCCACTCCGCGCCGGACAGGTCGTCGAGGAGGTCGGCGAGGCTGGACCGCTCGTCGTCGATCGTCCGCCACACGTCGTCACGGTTCATTCCCGCCCCCTCGCCGACAGCTTGATTTGGTACGATCCTCTGACCAATATTCGTCAGAGTGTCTGACCAAGTCAAGGGGCCGAATGAACGAGGGTCCACCCGACGACGAGCTGAACCTCGGGCTGCTCTGTTTCATCGCGTACCGGGCCATGGAGTCCCGCGTGGTCGACGCCGTCGCCGCCGCCGGGTTCGACGACCTGACCGTGGCGCAGGGCCGGGTGTTCGCCCGGATCGGCCCGCAGGGCACCCGGGTCACCGAGCTCGCCGAGCAGGCGCGGGTCACCAAGCAGACCGCCGCGTTCCTCGTCGACCAGCTCGAACGCGCCGGCTACGTCCGCCGGGTGCCCGACCCGTCCGACGCCCGGGCCCGGCTGGTGACCATCACCGCGCGCGGCGAGGCCGCGATCCGGGTGGCGCGGGCCGCCGAGGCGGAGGTCGAAGCCGAATGGACGCGGCACCTGGGCAGGCAGGCCACCAGCCAGCTGCGGCGCGCCCTCACCCGGCTCCGGGAGATCACCGACCCGTACCGGTGACCGGGTCGGCATCGCCGCCCGGCCGTCAGTCGCGGGGGAAGTACCGGTCCAGCAGCTCGGTGCGGAACTTCCCGGCCGGGTCGAGTTCGCGCAGCAGGGCGAGGAAGTCCGCGTGCCGGGGGTACGCCGCGGCCGGGTCCAGCCCGAAGACCTTGCCCCAGTGCGGGCGGGGCGCGAACGGCGCCAGCCGCTCCTCCACCGCGGCCACCACCGGCGTCACCGCCGCCTCGTCACCGATCCAGGTGAAGTGGATCGCGAGGCTGTCCCGCCCGTGGTTCGGGCTGAGCCAGAGCGGGTCGGCGGCGACCGTCCGCAGCTCGCAGATCTGCAGCACGGCGGCGATCCGGTCGGCCGCCGCGTCCAGGGCGGCGAGCGCCTCGGCGGCCACGTCGCGGGCCACGTGGTACTCCGACTGGAGCTCGTCGCCGCTGCTCGGGGTGAAGCCGAGTCGGAAGTGCGGCAGCCGTTCGTGCCACGGCCCGGGCACGCCGAGCTGCGGGGTGCAGTTCTCCGCCGGCATGCCGGGCACCGGGTGGCGCTGCGCCGGGGCGGCCGTCGTACCGAGCCAGTCCGCCGGGGGCGGCGGCTGGTCGGCGCGCTGCTTGCGCCACACCTGGTCCAGCCGCGCGGAGCGCCAGTCGGTGAAGGCGCTGACGCTGTACGCCGAGGCGAAGGCGGCATCGAGGGCGTCGCGCGGCAGGCCGAGCCGGACGTACTGCCGGACGTCGAAGGTGGGCACCACGTCCAGGGTCACCCGGGTGACCACGCCGAGCGCGCCGAGGTTGACCACCATGCCGGCGAACCGGTCGTCGGCCCGGTCGAGGGTCAGCAGGTCACCGTCGGCGGTGACCAGTTCGAGGGCGGCGACCGCCGTGGCCAGGTTGCCGTGGGTGTCGCCCGAGCCGTGGGTGCCGGCGGCGACCGCGCCGGCCACCGAGATGTGCGGGAGGGAGGCCAGGTTGGCCAGGGCGTACCCCTGGGCGTGCAGCCGGGTGGCGACGTCGCCGTAGCGCAGGCCGGCGGCGACGGCGACGGTGCCGCGCTCCGCGTCCAGCTCGACGGTGGGCGGGAGCCCGGCCAGCGAGACCAGGTCGCCGGTGGTGTCGCCGAGTCGGTTGAACGAGTGCCCGGTGCCGACGGCCCGGATCCGGTCGCTGCCGGCGACCAGCCGGCGCAGCTCGTCCACCGTCGACGGGGTGTGCCGGCGGCGGGCGGCGTAGCGGACGTTACCGGCCCAGTTCCGGCCGGCGCGGGGGCGCGGGGCGGCGCCGCTGGTCGTCCGGGCGGCGATGTCGCCGGCGAGCGGGGCGTCGGTCACGGGGCGGTCTCCCGGTCGGTGGCGGCGGGGTCGGCCAGGGCGGCGCAGAGCGCGTCGAGCGCCACATCGACCTCGCGGAGGGCATACCCGCGCAGCGCCACCGGCAGCCCGGTGGTCCGGGCCTGCTCGATCTCGGCGCGGGCCGCCTGCCGCGCCGCCGCGTCGCCGTGAGCCAGCGCCGCCTGGGCATGCCGGACCAGCTCGTCGATCCGCTCGGTCCGGTAGCCGCGCAGGGACTCGGCGAAGTCGAAGTCGACGCCGACGAGCCGGGCGGTGGTGCGGGCACGCGCGTCGGTGAAGCGGTCGGCGGCGTACCGGGCCAGGGCATCCGCCACCTCGTCGGGTGTCTGGCGCACCTGGGCCAGGTCGAGCAGCTCCACGGCGGCCCGCCCGTCGAGCGAGTGGCGCGCGCTGGCCCGCACCTCGGGCGGCAGCGCCGCGCCGGGCACGCCGAGCAACCGTGGCGTCCCGGGACGCCCCTGCACCGACGGCCCGTCGGCGAGCGCCAGGGCGTCGAACTGATCCCAGCGGTACGTGCCGCGCAGGCCCGGCCGCCGCACGTCCAGCCCGTCCGGTCCGATCACGAAGCGGAACGGCCGCAGCGCGCCGAGCAGCACCACGCCGCCGAGGATGACGGCCCCGAGGGCGACCAGCGTCCGCAGCACCCGGTGGCCGCCGACGGCCAGCACCGTCACGCCGCCGAGCACGCAGATCGCGGCCAGCACCAGCGTCCCCCGGTTCCGGCGCAGCTCCATGTCGTACCCCCGTTCGCGCCGCCGTCGTCGTCGGTTGCATCATCCGTCGCCGGGTCAAGGGGCGGGCACCGGTCGATCGGGCACGGTTGCGGCGGCGTGGAGGGGGAACCCTACGCGAATGAGCAGCTACCGCGATCCGACCCTGCGCGGCGGCGTGTATCCGTCCGAGGAGGAGATCGACCCGACCGGCGTGGGCCCCGACCCGGGCGGCGCGCCGTCGGCGTACCCGACCGCTCCAGTGCCGGCGCCCACCCCGGAGCCCGAGCCCGACCCCGCGCCGGGACCGAAACCGGCGCCGCGGGCGGCCGACGGCGGGTCGTACTCGATCGTCACCCACCACCTGGACGGGTCGACCGAGGTGGTCACCGACCTGGACGGCGACGGGATCGCCGACGTAGTCCAGTTCGACCTGGACGGCGACGGCGTACCGGACATCACCTATCTGGACAGCGACCGCGACGGGCGGCTGGACACGGTGCTGCGCGAGCCGCGCGGACCGGCCCGCTGACCGGCCCGGTCCGGTGGGCACCGGGCGGGCTCAGAGCTGCGGCATGACCTCTGCGGCGACCAGTTCCAGGTGGTCCAGGTCGGCCAGGTCGAGCACCTGGAGGTAGGCCCGACGGCTGCCGATCTCGGCGTACCGGCCGAGCTTGTCGACGATCTCGGCGGGCGTGCCGGCGAGGCCGTTCTCCCGCAGCTCGGCCGGCTCCCGGCCGATCGCCGCGGCCCGCCGGCCGATCTCCGCCTCGTTCCGGCCGCAGCAGAGCACCAGCGCGTTGGACCAGACCATGCCGGACGGGTCCCGGCCGATCTCGGCGCAGGCCGCCCGCACCCGCGCGAACTGGGCCACGGAGTCCTCGACCGAGGCGAACGGCAGGTTGAACTCGTCGGCGTAGCGGGCGGCGAGCCGCGGGGTGCGCTTCGGACCCGCCCCGCCGAGCAGGATCGGCGGTCGCGGCTGCTGCACCGGCTTGGGCAGCGCCGGCGAGTCGCTGACCGGGTAGTACTTCCCCTGGAAGTCGAACGTCGCGCCGGCCGGCGTCTCCCAGAGGCCGGTAATGACCGTGAGCTGCTCCTCCAGCCGGTCGAAGCGCTCGCCCAGCGCCGGGAACGGGATCCCGTACGCGGTGTGCTCCTCGGCGTACCAGCCGGTGCCGATGCCCAGCTCGACCCGGCCGCCGCTCATCTGGTCGACCTGCGCCACGGTGATCGCGAGCGGGCCGGGCAGCCGGAAGGTGGCCGCGGTCATCAGGGTGCCCAGCCGGATCCGGGTGGTGTCCCGGGCCAGGCCGGCGAGGGTGGTCCAGGCGTCGGTCGGGCCGGGTTCGCCGCGCCCCGAGCCCATTTTCAGGTAGTGGTCGGAGCGGAAGAACGCGCCGAAGCCCGTCTCCTCGGCGCGGCGGGCCACGGCGAGCAGCTGGTCGTAACTGGCGCCCTGCTGGGGTTCGGTGAAGATCCGCAGTTCCATGCCCCGAGCATATGGAGCGGGCGTGCCCGCCGTGCCGTGCTCGCGAGGAAGCCGGGACCAGCTCGTATTACTTGACAAGCATATGAGTGAAGGGGCATATTGTCGGGGTGTCCGTCGACGCCTTCGCTGTGCTGGCCGAGCCGAGCCGGCGCCGCATCCTGGAACGGCTGCGCCGCGCCGAGAGCAGCGTCGGCGACCTGGTGGACGCGCTGGGGATGAGCCAGCCGGCCGTCTCCAAGCACCTCAAGGTGCTCCGCGAGGCCGGCTTCGTCACCGTCCGCACGGCGGCCCAGCAACGCATCTACCGGCTCGACGTACGCCCGCTGCGGGCCGTGGACGACTGGCTCGGGCCGTACCGCCGACTCTGGGCCGATCACCTCGACGCCCTCGAACGCCATCTCGACAGTCAGGAGTGACGATGGACCGCGACCGCTTCCGACCCGGCCCGCTCGCCGACGTCGCCCGGGTACCCGCCGACGACCGGTGGGAGCTGGTCTTCGTCCGGGACCTGCGGCACCCGCCGGAGAAGGTGTGGGCCGCGCTGACCGAGCCGGACCGGCTCGCCCAGTGGGCGCCCTTCCTGGCCAGCCGCGACCTCGGCACCCCGGGCGAGGCCACGCTCAGCACGGTCGACGGCGACGAGACCTTCCCCCAGCCGGCGACCGTGCTCCGCGCCGAGCCGCCGACCCTGCTGGAGTACACCTGGGGCGACGGCCTGCTGCGCTGGGAGCTGAGCCCGTCGGCCGCCGGCACCCGGCTGACCCTGCGGCACACCGTCGACAAGCCCGAGCTGGCGCCGATGATGGCCGCCGGCTGGCACCTCTGCCTCGACGTCGCCGGCCACCTGCTCGACGGCGACCCGGTCGGCCCGATCCGCGGGGCCGAGTCGAGGAACTTCGGCTGGGACGAGCTGCGGGCCGCGTACGCCGAACGCCTGGACGACGAACCGCCGGCGCGCTGACCGGCGGAGGTCACGCCCGGCGCGGCGTCGGGGTGTCCGGGAGGGTGATCGCGGTGGCGGCCCGGCGGATCGGCTCGGTCACCCGGCGGATGATCCGCTCCCGGCCGGGCAGGTGCGGCATCAGGCGCAGCATCAGCGTCTGGAACCGGATCTGCGCGGCCGAGCCCAGCACCATCCCCTTGAGGTTGCGCTCGGCGAGCCGCTGGTTCGCCTCGACGAAGGGGCGCATCCGCCGCTCGTAGTCGGCCAAGCCGGCCACCGGGTCGCCCGGCGCCGCCGCGAGCGAGGTGGCCAGCACGTACGCCCCGACCAGGCCGAGGCTGGTGCCCTGCCCGGACGCCGGCGACGGCCCGTACGCCGCGTCCCCGACCAGGGCGATCCGCCCGGTCGACCAGCGATCCATCCGGACCTGGCTCATCGAGTCGAGGTAGAAGTCGGGGGCGTCCCACATCGCGTCGAGCAGGCGCGGCACCTGCCACCCGGCGCCGGCGAACGCCTCCGCCAGCAGCGCCTTCCGGCCGGCGACGTCCCGGTGCTCGGCGCCACCCTCGGGCGAGGGGAAGAGGAACAGCGCCCTGGCGTCCGGCGAGCCGGCGGTGCGGTAGACCCCGACGGTGCGCCCCGGCGCGGGGTGCATCAGCTCGATCCGCTCCTCGCCGAACTCCGCCGGCACGGTGAAGATCGCGATGTGGTGCCCGAGCGGCCGCAGGTGGACCGACTCCGGGCCGAAGGCCACGCGCCGGACGTTGGAGTGCAGCCCGTCCGCGCCGACCACCAGGTCGAACGTCCGGCGCGGACCCCGCTCGAAGCTCACCTCGACCCCGTCGGCCGACGGGGTCAGCGTGGCGATCGAGTCGTCGAAGACGTACTCCACGTCGGGGGTGGCGTCGGCGAGGATGCGGGCCAGGTCGCCGCGCATGATCTCGGCGTCGTCGCCCTCCCGGCCGCCGAAGAGCGCGGCGTCCATGGTGGCGAGCTGCGCGCCGGTCGAGTCCACGAAGCGGGCCGCGCTCATCCCGGTGTCGTGCCGCTCCACCTGCCCGCGCAGGCCCATCCGGTCGATCACCTCCAGCGCGGCACCCCGGATGTCCACCTTGTAGCCGCCCTCGCGCAGCGCCGGGGCGCGCTCCACGACGGTCGGACGGAAGCCGTGGCGGCGCAGCCACCAGGCGAGGGCAGGGCCGGCGACGCTGGCGCCGGAGATCAGGACGGTCGTCATGCCGGCTACTGTACGAACGTGTAAGATGTTTGTGCAAGACGTTTGTTCCAGGAATCGGTTAGGCTGGCGACCATGGGAAATCGGGAAGACCTGCTCGCCGGCGCCAAGCGCTGCCTGATGGAGAAGGGGTACGCGGCCACCACCGCCCGGGACATCGCCGCCGCCTCCGGCACCAGCCTGGCCGCCATCGGCTACCACTTCCGCACCACGAAGGCGCTGCTCAACGAGGCCCTCTTCGAGGCGATGGCGGAGTGGGGCGAGGAGCTGCAACGGGCCCTCGCGGTCGACGCCGGCCCCGACGCCACCCCGGAGCAACGGTTCGAGGCGGCCTGGACCCGGATCATCGAGTCCTTCGCCCGGCTGCGGCCGCTCTGGGCCATCCAGTTCGAGCTGATCGCCCAGATGGACCGGGCGCCCGAGCTGCGCGAGGCGTTCGCCACCGCCAACCAACTCGCCCGGCTCGGCCTGGCCGAGGTCTTCCACCGGCTCGATCCGGACGCCGACGAGGCGCAGTCCCTGGCGCTCGGCTCGTTCTACCAGGCCCTGCTCGGCGGTGTCGCGGCCCAGTGGCTCGTCGACCCGGACCGCGCGCCGTCGGCCGCGGAGCTGACCCGGGCGCTGCGCACCATCGCCGCCGAGTTCACCGGCTGAGCGGACCGGCGGGACGTCGGCGCGAGCGTCGTGACTGAGCGGCATATTGATGACCCTCAGGCATATCGCTCGCCGCAGTTGTCCTCCCCGACGCCGAGCACACGCCGCAGCTCGGGGGCGCCGGCGCACGGGCCTACCCGCCGCCGCACGCCCTCGGCGCGCCGCCGAAGCGGTGCCGGTCCGGTCGTCAGGCCACGCGGTGGGGTGCGGCCGGTCGCCGGCCGAGGATCGGCGCGGCGGCCCGGCCGACGAAGACGAACGTCTCCCGGGCGGCGGCGACGGCCTGGTCCAGTTCCGTCGGGGACCAGTCGCGGGCGGCCAGCGCGGCCCGGAAGTCACGCCAGTCCCGGCCCGGCGCCATGCCGCTGCGGCGGAAGAACCGGGTCGCCGCGCCCTCGGGCAGGTCGAGGCGGCGTTCCACCACCGGGGCGATGACCCGCCCGCCCAGGGCGCTGCCGAGCAGGGCGTACCGGCCGCCGACCGCGCGGGCCAGGCGGTCGAAGCCGGGAGCGTCGGTGCGCTCCGGTCCCGCCTCGCCGTCGTGCGGTTCGCCGTTCAACGCTCGGAGGTCGGCCCGGAGCAGGTCGGTCGCCTCGCCGAGCCGGGGGTCGAGCCGCAGACCGGCCCAGTCGACGGCGGCGAGCCGGCGCTCCAGGGGCTGCCACCCGGCGAGCATCGCGGACAGGACGGACGACAGGTCCGTCCGTGACCGGATCCGCCCGGGAAGGTCCAGGTCACGCTCCAGGTCGAGATGGTGCTCCCGGGTGCCGGCGCGCAGCGCGTCCAGCATCGGGGACACCGCCTCCGGGCGTCGCGGTCGGGCCTGCTCGGACATCGGGCAAGTATGCCCCGAGCTGGTACGGAGCCCAATTTGCGGCGCACTGCGCCCCCGCGACCGACCGTCGCGTCAGCTCCGGCGGAGGGGCGAAGGACCGCTCGGTCGAGCGCCCAGGAGGGGCGCCGGGCCGACCGGTCAGCCGGCCGACCGTCCCGTACGGCGGCGGATCAGCCGGGCGCCGACGCTCACCACGGTGGCCCCGGCGGCCGTCCCGACCAGGACCAGGGCCGCCCCCACCGCCCAGAGACCGGTGCCGTCGGTCGAGGCGGCGTGCGCGGCCCAGGCGACGGTGAAGGCGACCGTCATCACCGGGGCCACCACCCAGGGGCTGAGCAGCCAGCCGCCCACGGCGGCGATCAGGGCCAGGGTGAGGACGCAGCCGGCCACCTGCCACGGCGCGTACGGGCCGCTGGTCGCGCCGGTCTCCGGGTCCACCGTGTATCCGGTCTCCCAGCCCAGCCAGGCCCACCACGCCCCGACCGTCGCCGCCGCGATGATCAGGCCGCCGACCAGGGTGCGCATCGTCAGGTTCACGACCTGATCCTGCCCGTCGGGGCCGGAAACCGGATGAGCACGCTTACTCAAGATGGCGGAACGGTGAGTCCCGCGACGCGGCCGGTGCTCACTCAGGTGCCGCGCCGCGGACCGCCCAGGCCCGGGCCGTCAGCCGGATCGACCCGTCCGGCTCGGCGGGCACCCGGGTGGCCAGCAGCTCACGCAGGGCGGCACGCTGCGGCCCGGCCAGGGATGAGAAGCGGCGGCCCTTGGGTGCGGGGTCGGACCCGCGCGGATCGCGACAGAAGCGCGCATCTGGCCGATCGCTAAAGCTCGATCCAGTAACGCCGGGCTGGCCCGAATCTGGTCTCCCGGACGCCTTCGAAGACGCCGCCGCACCGCTCGATCGTCCTCGCCGAGGCCTTGGCCTCACCGTTTGAGGGCCCCGCACTCATCTCGGCTACCAAGTCGGACGTCTTCCACGCGGCTCGCCAGCGCCCGATCAGCGGCAGTCGAAGATGTTCGGGCACCGACATGCGCCACGAGTCAACTGGCAAATTTGGCGAACCGGCCGATAGGGTTTTTAGATGCGGCTCAGGAGCAATCGTCAAGACTTGTGGATGAGAAATCTTTGATCAGGCTGCGGCAGTGATGGTGGTGGGTTCCTGATCTGTCCGTTCGACGAGGTGGCCGCGTTCGAAGCGGGCGCCGGCGCGGACGAGGGCGACAAGGTGTGGTGCGTTGACCGCCCGCCACCGGGCCTGGGCGGCCTCGATGAGTTTGAACGCCATGGCCAGACCGGCGGCCTTCGATCCAGGGCCCTTGGTGACCTTCGTGCGGTGCCGCACGGTCGCGAACGTCGACTCGATCGGGTTCGTGGTGCGCAGGTGCACCCAGTGCTCGGCGGGGTAGTCGTAGAACGCGAGGAGCTCGTCGAGGTCGTCGGTGACCTTGGCGACGGCCTTGGCGAACTTGGCGCCGTAGGCGAGCTTGAACGCGGCGACGGCGCGGCGGGCGTGGTCGCGGTCCTCGGCGTTCCAGACCTCGGCGAGGGCCTTCTTCGCGCCGGGATGCGCGGACTTCGGCAGCGCCGCGAGGACGTTGCCGATCTTGTGGAACCAGCAGCGCTGCTCACGGGTTTCGGGCAACACCTCACGTAACGCCGACCAGAAGCCGAGCGCGCCGTCGCCGACGGCCAGGACCGGGGCGCGCATCCCGCGGCGTTTGCAGTCGCGGAGCAGGTCCGCCCAGGAGCCGGACGACTCGCGGTAGCCCTCGGCCAGGGCGATGAGTTCCTTGGTGCCGTCGACGCGGACGCCGATCATGACGAGCAGGCACAGTTTCTCCTCGTCGAGGCGCACGTTGAGGTGCACCCCGTCCGCCCACAGGTAGACATAGTCCACACCCGAGAGGTCGCGGTCGGCGAACTGGCGGGCCTCGTCCTGCCACTTCACCGTCAGCCGGGTGATCACCGCCGCGGACAGTCCCGAGCCGGTGCCGAGGAAGTTCTCCAGCGCGGGGGCGAAATCCTGCGACGACAGGCCATGCAGGTAGAGCAGCGGTAACACCTCGGTGATCTTCGGCGACTTACGGCACCACGCCGGCAGGATCGCCGACGAGTACCGCTGACGCTCGCCGGCATCGTCGACGCGTTTGTCGTTGACCCGCGGCGCGGCGACCTCCACCGCCCCGGCCGCGGTCAGGACCTTCCGCGGCTGGGCGTGACCGTTACGCACGACCAACCGCCGCCCGGCATCGTCGACGTCGCCGGTGTGCGCCGCGATATACGAAGCGACCTCGGCTTCGAGGGCAGCGGCGAGCATCCTGCGGGCACCGTCCCGCACGATCTCGTCGATCAACGACCCACCCGTCCCGGCCGGGACCGATCCGGTCGCTGGCGTGGGGTCATCAGGGTTGACTACCGTGAGCACGGGCGTACCTTCCCGACCCGCGCTGGCAGGCGCGGGCCTTGCTGGAAACCTTCATCGGCTATCCCCGGGAAGGTACGCCCCTCCCAAGGTCATCCACAGGTTTCAAGCATTGCTCCGGCTCAGGGTTCTCGGCGGGTGCGGTGCATGGCCAGAGGCGGGCCAGGCATGCAGCGGCTACCTCGTGGAGCACGACGGGTTCCGGTTGCTCGTCGACCTCGGCTATGCGACCGTGCCGCGGATGCTGGAACGGATCACCGCCGACCAGGTTGACGCTGTGTTCATCAGCCACGGACATCCCGATCACTGCGCCGACCTGAACCCGCTGCTGCGGGCGCGAACGTTGCGCGATAATCCGCCGGCGCCGCTACCGGTGTACGCGCTGCCTGGCGCGCTGGATGCGGTGTTAGCGCTGGACCGCCCCGGGATGCTGGCTGCCGCCTACGTTCTGCACGAGATCACCGTCGGCAGCCGCCTCGACATCGGCCCGTTTCGCGCCCAGACCCGCCTACTGCCGCACTGGGTGCCAAATGCCGGCGTACGGCTGACTGCGGGCGACCGGGTTCTCGCGTACACCGGTGACACGGGCCCGAGCCCCGACGTCGTGGAACTGGCACGCGACGCTGACCTGCTGCTGGCCGAGGCCACCTACGTGGATCAGGTGCCGGAGGACTCGCGGCGCTACCTGTCGAGCGCCCGCCAGGTAGGTCGGCAGGCCGCGGATGCCGGCGTCAGACAGCTACTACTGACCCACCTGTGGCCAGGCACGGATCCCGTGGCTGCGCGAGCCGCGGCCGGTGACAGGTACGACGGCGAGGTAGGCGTCGCCACTGCTGACCTGGTCCTGGACCTTCCCTAGACGGCACTTGACGCGATTCGTCCAAGTCGCCGTCACCATGGCTGACCACGGTCTTCAGTGGTGGACCGGATGCGGCAGAACCCGAACCGCATTCACGCTGTTCAGGGGCCAGTTGCCATCGTTGCGGCGGTCGATCGGCGAGTAGGTGGTCGCCCACAGAGACGGTTCGGATGTCTCCGCCCGAGGCGGGGTTAGCTGGAACCGTCGCCGCCGAGGTACATGGGCCGTTCGAAGAAGGTCTCCAGTACGACGATGGTCTGGGTGCCGGTGACGCCGTCGACGGCGAAGACTCGTCGCAGCACGGCCTGCAGTTCCTCGGTGGTCGAGGTGCGGATCTTCACCAGCAACGACGCCGAGCCGGCGATGATGTGCGCCTCCTGGATCTCGGGGATATCCGCCAGCGCGTCGCGGGTCGGCGGGTCGCCCATCCAGGCGCTTGCCTGCAGCATGACGTAGGACAGTACGGCGCGGCTGGCCGCGGTTGGATCGACGTCGACGGTCGTACGCCGGATGACACCGCGCTCGCGCAGCTTGCGCACCCGCTCATGGGCCGACCCAGCCGACAGCCCGACCGCCTGACCCAAGGACGCGTACGACTGCGTGGCGTCGACCTGCAGCTGCGCCAGCAATGCTCGGTCGATGCTGTCCATACGCGCTCCAAGATGTGAAACGGATAACTTCGCTGTTGACCATATCAGATTTGGCAGGAGAGGCTTCTTATCGAACGTCATCCTAAGGTGAGGAGACTTCGGTGGCTGAGACCATCCCTGCCCAGTTCCAGGTACTCGACGAGCGCTTCCGCTCTTGCGACGGCGACTACGTCGTCGAACGCCTGCACACCGGCGCACGCAAATCGGAGGGCCCGGTGTACTTCCCAGCCGGGCGCTACCTCGTCTGGAGCGACATCCCCAACGACCGGCTCATGCGGTGGGACGAAACCACCGGCGCCGTCGGCATCTTCCGGCACTGCTCCGGGTACGCCAACGGCAACACCATCGACCGCCAGGGCCGGCTCATCACCTGCGAGCAGGGCAACCGGCGGGTCACCCGCACCGAACACGACGGCACCATCACCGTGCTCACCGACCGCTACCACGGCAAGCGACTCAACAGCCCCAACGACATCGTCGTACGCGCCGACGGCACGATCTGGTTCACCGATCCGAGCTACGGCATCCACAGCGACTACGAGGGCAACAAGGACGACAGCGAGCTCGGTGGCGCCTGCTACGTGTTCCGCCTCGACCCGGCCACCGGCGACCTGCGCGTCGTCGCCGACGACTTCTGCCGGCCCAACGGCATCGCCTTCTCCGCCGACGAGCAGCGGCTCTACATCGCCGACACCCGCCAGGAACCCAGTCACATCCGCGTCTTCGACGTCACCGCCGAGGGCACCCTGACCGGCGGGAAGATCTTCGCCGAGTGCGACTTCGGACGCTTCGACGGCCTACGCCTCGACGACGCCGGCCGGGTCTGGGCCGCAGCCTGGGACGGCGTGCACTGCTTCGACCCCGACGGCACCCTCATCGGCAAGCTGCTGCTGCCCGAGTCCGTCGCCAACCTCACCTTCGGCGGACCCAAACGCAACCACCTGTTCATCACCGCCGCCACGAGCCTGTACGCGCTGCGCGTCACCGTCAACGGCGCCCGTTATCCCGAGCCGATCCAGCAGGTGCACCAGTGAGCCACGCACACCCCGCGTCGGCTGGATGGCAGCGACACGTCGCCGAGGATCTGGCGGTGACAGCCGGGTTCGACCCTGCGGTAGAGGCCGATCGGCGAGCACGGTTCCTCGTCGACCAGCTGATCACGACCGGCCGCCGGGCCCTGGTCCTCGGCATCAGCGGGGGCATCGATTCGGCCAGTGCGGGGCGGCTGTGCCAACTCGCCGCCGAAGAAGCCCGCCACACCGGGCACCACGCCAAATTTGTTGCGATGCGCCTGCCGTACGGCACTCAGCAAGATGAGGACGACGCTCAACTAGCGCTCACGTTCATCCAACCCGACACCGTGCTCACTGTCGACATCCGGCCAGCCAGCGATGCAAGCCTGCGTGCACTGGCAACCGCCGGGCTTACCTTCCGAGACGCGCACCACCAGGATTTCGTGCTCGGCAACATCAAGGCGCGGCAGCGAATGATCGCGCAATACGCCATGGCAGGCGCACTCGACGGTCTTGTGGTCGGCACCGACCATGCTGCCGAGGCGGTCGTGGGGTTCTTCACCAAACACGGCGACGGGGCCGCCGACATCGTGCCCCTGGCCGGGCTGACCAAGCGGCGAGTCCGAGCCGTGGCCCGAGCACTTGGCGCTCCTGAGCGCCTGATTCACAAGACCCCCACCGCCGACCTGGAAGACCTCGCACCCAGCAAGCCAGATGAACAGGCATTAGGGCTGACCTACGCTGACATCGACGACTTCCTTGAGGGACATCCCGTCGCACCGGACGTCGTCGACGCGATCATTGCCCGCTATCGCCTCAGCGCCCACAAACGCAACCTGCCCATCACCCCCCGCACGACACTCCGCCCCGAATTCCTAGAACACGAAAACGAAACTGCATGCCCACCAGCGCGGAAGGACTCGGTCGCCGCGGGCTCGACCTCGTAGGGAGCGAATGTGAAGGCAGTTCGACGCATGCTCGTACACGCCTCGGCGGCGTTGACGACTGGACGTTTACGCGAGCCTGTTCGAGGACGACCTGGACCAGGTCGCAGACCGCCTCGACCGCACGTTCGTCCGATTCGCCGTCACCATGGCTGACCGGTGGTTTCCATGGTGGGCGGCGCCGGTGAGGCGCTTCCGCTACCTCTGACCAAGGCACCGGGCCGAGGTGGTACCCAATGAGATTCATCGAAGCCGCATCGAACGCCGCCAAGGACTCGAGCTGCGGCGTGATGCGGCCCGCAACCGAATTGCGGCTCACCATCGACCTGGACAGGTACGAACGTGAGCGGCTCCCCGGACCCTGGGAGCCGCTCGCGTACGCGCGGGAAGTCAGGCGATGAAGCCCTCTTCCTTCAACCAGTCCGCGGCGACCTGCGCCACCGGCTCACCCTTGACGTCGACGCGCTCGTTGAGCTTGCGGATGGTGTCGTCGTCGAGCTTGGCGGTGATCGGTTCAAGGATCTTGGTCAGGCTCGGATACTTGGCGGCAGCTGCGCCGTTCACCGTCAGCGCCGGGTTGTAGATCGGGAAGAACCTCTTGTCGTCCTCCAGCACCACCAGGTCGAGGTTGCTGATCCGGCCGTCCGTGGTGAACACCTCACCGAAGTTGCAGGACTCGCCCTTCTTCGTCTCGGTGTAGACGACTCCGGTGTCGACGCTCCTAATGTTGGACTTCGGCAGGTTCATGCCGTACATCTTGGTCATGCCGGGCCACCCGTCGTTCCGTCCGGCGAACTCGCTCTCCAGGCAGAAGGTCGCGTCGGCCGGGTTGCTCTTGGCGAACGCGGCGAGGTCGGACAGGGTGCGGAGGTTCCACTCCTTGGCCTTCTCCGCACGCACCGCCATCGCGTAGGTGTTGTTGGCCGGCGCGATGGCACCCCAGACGACCTGGTTCTTCTCCTTGTCCTCCTTGACCACCGCGTCGTACTGCTGCTTCGAGTCCGCGATCGGGTCGGTGTGGTTCAGGTAGGTGATCCAGGTGGTGCCGGTGTACTCCCAGTACACGTCGACCTCACCAGCGAGCAGACCCTTGCGGACGTTGACCGACCCCTTGATGTTGGTCTTGTCGGTCACGTTCGCGCCCGCCGCCTTCAGCGCCAGCATGGTGATGTGGCCGAAGACGATGTTCTCGGTGAAGTCCTTTGAGCCGACCACGATCGTCTGGCCGGCGAGCGCGTCATCCTGCTTGATCGACCCCGCCCCGACCGCCACCTTTCCACCGGAGTCCTCAGTGGTGACCGAGCAACCGGTCAGTGCCATGGCGATGAGTGCGGTGCCGGCAGCCAGCCGGGAAAGGGGTGTGCGCGTACGCATTGACGACCTCCACGACGCACGGGGCGTCGGTTGGGGAAGGGGACGTGAACCTATGGATCAATCGAGCCCGGGCGGGCGCAGCAGATCGGCGATCACACCGCCGAGCCAGTCCAGCGTCAGGGCGAGAGCGGCGGTGAGTACCGCGCCGGTGATCAGGACGGGATCACGCTGAAGCTTGATCCCGGTCACGATCAGTCCGCCGAGTCCGCCCGCGTCGATGAAGGTGGCGAGCGTGGCGACCCCGACCGCGAGAACGAGCGCGGTGCGCACGCCGGCGAGAATCACCGGCACCGCCAGCGGCAGCTCGACCCGCAGCAGCACCGCGAGCGGGGACATGCCGATGCCCCGACCCGCCTCGATCAGATGCCGGTCGACCTGGTTGATCCCGACGATCGTGTTACGCAGCACGGGCAACACCGCATAGGCCACCAGCCCGATCAGCGCAGTGCCGGCGCCGATGCCCAACCAGATGCTGAGCAGTACCAGCAGCCCGATGGCGGGCATCGCCTGACCGACGTTGGCCAGAGCGGTGACGAACGGCGCCAGCCAGCGCAGCGCCGGGCGGGTGAGCAGAACGCCGGCGCTGACCGCGATCACCACCACCAGCAGGGTGGTCATCGCGGAGATCGAGACGTGCTGGCCGGTCACCCGGAACAGCTGCCCGGCGTTGAGCGAGCGTCGCTCGATGTCGTCCAGGGCAAGCGAGCTCACCCAGAGGTACGTGGCGAGCAGCGCCGCCGCGAGCACCAGCGGCATGGTCGCGTGCCGGCGCAACAGACCCCGCCACCGCGAGGGTGGGGCGGCGTCCGCGAGCTGACCAGAGCCGAGCGTGCCGACGCTCACGGCGTCTCCCGATCCGCCGTCGACCGGGCGCCACGGCGCTGCGCGGGCATCGCCGCGACTTTCGGCCCGTCCGCTGTCTCCGGCGCCTCCGCCACCGGCCGATCGCGGCGCCGCTCAGTCTCGCGCATCTCACCGATCGCTCGCATCAGCCGGTCGATGGTCACCGTGCCGCGGTACCGGCCGGCGTCGTCGATCACGACCGCAGCACCGCTGCTGCTCCTGAGCATCGCGTCGAGCGCGTCATGCAGCGTGGCACGAGGTTCCACCACGGTGGCCGGTCCGCCGATCCCGTGCAGGTTGTCCTGATGCGGATCCAGGTCCCGGGCGGTGATCCAGTGCACGGGGCGCCGCTCGCTGTCGACGCTCAGTACGGCCCACTCGCCGGTCTCGTCCAGCCGGCGCAGCGCCGACGTCGGCGAGTCATCCAGCCGGACCAACTCGGCCTCGTCCCAGTCGACCTCGTCGACCCGGCGCAGGTTGAGCTGCTTGAGTGAGGCGCCGGCACCGATGAACTGGGCCACCGTCTTGTCCGCAGGGTTACTCAGAAGCCGCTCCGGGGTGTCGAACTGCCGGATGCTCGACCGGTCACCGAGCACCGCGATGCGGCTGCCCATCTTGATCGCCTCGTCGAAGTCGTGGGTGACGAAGACAATCGTCTTCTGCAGCTTCTCCTGCAGCCGGAGGAACTCGTTCTGCAGCCGGTCCCGGGTCAACGGATCGGTGGCGCCGAACGGCTCGTCCATCAGCATCACCGGGGGGTCGGCAGCCAGCGCCCGGACAACCCCGACGCGCTGTTGCTGGCCGCCGGAGAGTTGACGTGGCAGGCGGTGACGGTACTGGCCGGGTTCCAGCCCGACCAGGTGCAGCAGCTCGTCGACCCGGGCGTCGATCCGCTTGCGATCCCAACCGAGCATCTTCGGCACCAACCCGACATTGGTCGCCACGTTCATGTGCGGGAAGAGCCCCACCTGCTGGATGACGTAGCCGATGCGCCGACGCAGCTCGGTCGGGTTGAGCGAGGTGACGTCGGATCCGTCCACCATGATCCGCCCGGAGGTGGGCTCGATCAACCTATTGATCATCTTCATGGTGGTGGTCTTGCCGCAGCCGGAAGGGCCGACCAGCACGACGATCTCGCCGCGCCGGATGGTCATCGAAACGTCCTCGACCGCAGGGGTCTTCTGTCCCCGGTAGAGCTTGCTGACCTGTTGCAGGTCGATCATCACGTCAGCGGTCATCGTTGACCTCTCTGGGCGGTGGACGGGGCCGCGAGGGCCGGCGGGCCGGCGAGCGCCATGACGGAATCTGGTTGCTCGGCGAGGGACGGCGCGGTTGACCTTGATCGGGACCGCCGGGTGCCCCGGCCGGCCCGGGTCAGCACACCGAGCAAGCCCAGGCACATGTCCACGACGAGGGCGAGGACGACCACGCCGAGCGTGCCGATCAGGGCCTGGTTCAGCGAATTCACGCCGCCGAGGTTGGCCAGGCCCGAGAAGATCTGGTTGCCCAGGCCCGGGCCGCCGACGTACGCGGCGATCGCCGCGATGCCCATGGTCATCTGGGTGGAGACCCGGATACCGGCCAGGATAACCGGCCAGGCCAGCGGTATCTCGACCGTGCACAGCGACCGTGTCCGGCTCATCCCGATGCCGCGGGCGGCCTCGGTCAG
The DNA here is from genome assembly GCF_004217615.1 of Micromonospora kangleipakensis. Taxonomy (NCBI): domain Bacteria; kingdom Bacillati; phylum Actinomycetota; class Actinomycetes; order Micromonosporales; family Micromonosporaceae; genus Micromonospora; species Micromonospora kangleipakensis. The sequence goes on from NZ_SHLD01000001.1 coordinate 6,488,097, forward strand.
CGCGGGGTCGATCTCGGTCAGTCCCACCACCGTGTTACGGATGATCGGCAACAGGGCATACAGGGTCAGCGCGACCAACGCGGGGAGGTACCCCAAGCCCAGCGGCGTGATCAGCAGGCCGAGCAACGCGAAGGAGGGAATGGTCAGCACAGCGGCGGCGACCGCGACGGCGATTCCCCGGGCGCGCCGGTGGCGGTAGGTGAGGACGGCGATGGACATGCCGATGAGCGTCGCCAGCGCTATCGCCATCAACACGATCGTGGCGTGCTCGATGGTCTGGGCGATCAGCAGGTCGCGGCGGCTTTCCAGGTATTCGAAGAACGTCATCTGACACGTCCTCTCGGCGGCTGGCAGGCCCCTGGCCAGAGATGGCCGCGACGGTGCTGGACCTGCCATGGCCGGTTGGCCATCACATTTCGGGCGTAGGCGTTCGGCAAAGGCCCTCCGTGTGGGACGTGGAGTCGGTTGGAGAAATCAGCAGAGAAGTTCTGACGGGCACGCCGAGCGACACGGAGTCGGCGCGCCACCACCTCGGCCATCTCCTCCTTCCGGACAGAAACTTCTGTACAAGGCGGTCATGGGGGTGCCACGGTACGCCATGGGCTCCTCGTCAGTTCGGCCGGCCCGGGACCGGAGCCTGAAATGAGCCGACCAGAGCGAAGGAGCGCCGCCCATGCGTCGCGGTGATCATTTACGCGCCGCGGCTGAGTGGCGCGCCGGGACGGTGCCCGTCGATCAGCAGCATGACGAGCATCAGGATGATCACGACGCCCAGGTGCAGGGCGGAGTTGACGCTTGCGCCGATGGGGGTGCTGGCCAGGACGAGCGCGGCCGTGGCAAGGCGGATGGTGGTCCGCCCGACGCCGACGGAGTGGCGAAGGTCGGCGATGGCGGCGAGGAAGAGGGCCACGCCGGCGGTGAGGGCGAGCGCGGCGGGCCATCCGGCGGGGGTCTCGGGGTGGGCGACCACGGCGTGCAGGCCGGTGGCGGTGGCGATGATGCCGAGAAGCAGCACGAAGTGGGTGAGGACGTAGACGCGGGCGGCCAGGCGGCTTCGGGTGGCGTCGTCGGCGCGTTCGAGGGCCGCCTCGCTGGCGGCGGTGTCGGTGAAGTAGGTCCACCAGAGGGTGACGGGGAGGGCGAGGGCCATCACGACGGCGCCGGCGACGCCGGCGTTGAGGTGGTCGACCGGGGCGCCCATGCCGATGGCGACGACGGTTTCACCGAGGGCCACGATGACGAGCAGGGCGTGCCGTTCGACGAAGTGCGTGGGGCGGATGTGGAAGCTCGCGGCGGCGCCGACCCAGGAGTGGCCGGGCAGCAGGTGGGGCAGGACGGTCTGGGTGAAGATGGCGGCGACCCAGAGAACCGGCACGGCGGGTCCGGCGAGTAGGCCAGCGATGATCACGAGGGCGGCGCCGCCGAGGTTGTAGGGGGCGAACCGGCGGACCGCGGGGCGGGCAGTGGTGCGGGTGAACAGGGCGACGTGGACGGTGACGACGATCAGGTAGCCGATGCCGAAGAGCAGGCCGCTGCCGGCGAAGGCGTCGGGGATGGCGACGGCGGTGAGGAGGAAGCCGGCCATGCCGCCGAAGAGGAGGAGCTTGCGGGCGGGGCGGCGGGGTGGGACGTGGTTGGTGAGCCAGGCGTAGCCGCTGTAGAGGTACCAGAGCAGGCCGAGGATCAGGACGGTCTGACCGACGCCGGCCCAGTTGAGGTCGTGCTCGAGCAGGCCGGCGAGTTCGGTGACGGTGAGCACGAAGACGACGTCGAAGAAGATTTCGACGGGGGTGGCGCGGTCGGCGACGTCGGCGCTCTGGTCGCGGGGCTCGCTCGGCATGGCGTGACGTTAGCGGGTGGCGGCGGCCGTCCGAGGGCGTACAGGACGATCTCCCGGGTCGCGGGGGGCGACGCCGGGGGTGGCCGGGGGAGCGGGCGGTTCAGTCGTTGCGGTGGGCGTCCCACCAGGCCTGGCCGGCCTCGGGGAGGGTGTCGATCGGGTCGTAGTAGGCGTACGAGCCTGAACGGGCTGACTTCATCCACAGCCTGCCTAGCGCGCTGGGCTTGGATGGTGAGTCGTAGAGCGGATCGCCTCGTCGCACAGTCGTAGACCGTCCAGCCTCCCCGGACGGGGACAAGGTGGAGCGCCTCACCAGCCGAACGCACTTGGCCCCGTTTCCGTGGTGGGGCGGGCGGGACTCGAACCCGCGACCGAGGGATTATGAGTCCCCTGCTCTAACCCGCTGAGCTACCGCCCCGCTACCGCGCCGGATCGTAACCCGCCCGGTCGATCATCGGCCACCACGAAAACGGCCGGTTGTCTCAGCGTCGCCGCCGCCTCAACAGCACGATGGGCAACGCGAGGATAACAGTGAGCAGCCAACCCACCCCGACCATGCCCCACAGCCAGCCGGTGTCGCCGTCCGACTCGTCGGCGATGAAGAGGCCGAAGGTGAGCAGCAGGGTGATCCCGCCGACACCGAGGGTGGCGAGGCCGCTGAGCACCATCAGCGGGACCTCCCACCAGGAGCGCTGAACCGGCGCGGGCCGCTGCCCCGGCTGCGGCCGGTTGGCCGCCGCGTACGGCTGGGGGATCTTCTCCGGCGGGCGGGCGGGCATGGGTACCCGCCGGTCGGCGGGGACCTGCTGGTCGATGACCCCGATGGCGCCGGGGTGCAGGTCGAACAGGGTCGGCTCGATGTGCATCGCGATCGCGTCGTGGCCGATCAGCCGGCGGGCGCCGTCGGGCCAGGCGAGCAGGGCGGCGCACTCGGCGTAGCGGACGGTGAGCGGGCCGCCGGGGCCGACGTAGCTGACGCCGTCCACGCCGACCCGCAGCTCGCCGTCGCCCTCCCGTTCCCGGTAGGCGGTGCCGGGCACGGTGTGGGTGGAGCGGGTGGGCGCCTCGGTGAAGCCGGCCCAGTCGGCGGTGGTGCCGTCCGGCACCATCAGCAGCGCGGTGGCGGTGACCTCCTGGGCCACCTGGTGCAGGTCGGCGAGGGTGACGGTCTTGAGTTCCGCGCGCAGCTCGTCGACGGTGAGGGTCGGTTGGCCGGTGAGCAGGTCCAGCGCCTGGCTGGGCAGCCGCGCGGCGTCCACCTCGGCGGCGCCGAGGGTGTCCTCCCGCTTGGCCACGGTGGCGTCCAGGTCGGCCTGCTCGATCCGGCCGACCCGCAGCTTGGCCAGCACGTCGATGAAGCCGCCGAGCACCGCGTCCTGCTTCTCCGGCAGCGCGTCGGCGAGGGCGCGCAGCGTGGCGTGGCCGTCGCCGCGCGGCTCGTACCCGGTGTTGATGGTGTAGGAGAGGCCGTCCTCCTGGCGCAGCGAGCGGTACATCTCGCGCTCCAGCACTCCGGCGAAGACGCCCGCGGCGGTCCGGCGCCGCACGACCGAGTCCAGCACCACGGCCCGCGAGCCGTTGACGAAGTACGCGGGGGTGCGCGGCAGCGCCGAGGAGACCGGCGGCACCGGCTGCCGTACGCCGGCGGGCAGCGCGAGCCGCAGCCCGGCCGGCACCCGGTCCCCGGCGATCCAGAGCACCGCGTTCTCCCGGGTGAACCAGCGGGCCGCCCAGGCCCGCAGGTCGTGTTCGGTGATCGCGTGCAGGCCGAACTCGGGGTAGCTGGTCAGGCCGTGGTCGCGGGCGCCGTGCCGCCAGAGCGGCACCGCGTCGATGGCCGCGTTGCCGCGGCTGCTCCACTCGGTGCGCAGGATCTCCTTCTCCACCTCCAGCCGGGCCATCGGCAGGTCGTGAATGGTGCGGCAGACGGCGGTGAGGAAGCCGGCGATGTCGGACTCGGAGCCCTGCATGTAGAAGGAGGTGAAGATCGGCGCGGTGGCGCCGTTGAAGTGGTAGTCGGTCAGTCCGAGCGGGGCGAGCGCCAGGTGCTCCAGCAGGTGGGTGATGCCGCTGCGGCCCAGGGTCTCGTCGGCGGTGCCGACCCGGAAGGTCAGCCCGGCCCGCATCGGCCCGGCGGTGGCGGCCATCAGCGTGGGCACCCCGTCCACGTCCAGCTGCCGGATCATCGGGGGCCACCCTTCGCGTACGCCTCGGTGCGGAAGTTGTCGAGCGTGCTGGTCCCGCCCAGGTAGGACCAGGGGTACTCGCTGCCCAGGTGTCCCAGGGCGGCGAACTGGGCCGCGGCGGCGGCCCACTGGTCCAGCAGGCCGAACCAGAGGGCGAAGACGGACCGGGTGGAGACCCAGCCGGGTTCGCGCCGGAAGTGCAGGTGCAGCACGGACCGCTGGGCGGCGGTCCAGATGTCCTGCGCCACCCGCGGGTCCCGCACGTACGCGGCCCGCTCCCCGTCGGTGTCGAAGTCGAAGTACCGCTCGAAGTGCGCGTCGGCGAGCAGGACGCCGTTCTGCGCGCCCTCCGGTGCGGCCAGCATCCGCTCCCGGGCGAACGCGAAGACCTTGTCCCAGCTGCCGCCCCACTTCGGGCAGAGCTGCTGGAGCAGCGCGGACTGCGACCGCCGGTCGTGCGGCGCGTACCGGGCCAGCCGGTCGTAGCGGCGGCGGGCCTCGGCCTGGCCCAGTTGCAGGCCCATCGCGGTGGTCAGCCGCTCCTGCCAGGCGAGGACGTTGCCGGGGTCGCGGGCGCAGACGTCGATGAGGATCTGCTCGGCCTGCCGCAGGTGGTCGTGGAGCTGGGCGAACTGCTCCCGGCTGACGTGCTCGGCGCGCAGGCTGGTGCGGATCTTCCAGCCGGCGTCGACCAGGTGCGCGGCGAGCATCGTCGCGGCGACGGTGTCCCCGGGGTGCCGGGCCAGCACCGCGCGGAGGAAGTCGCCGACCCCCTCGACGTCGTCGGCGGCGCTCACCAGCAGCGACCGGCCCGCCCAGTCGCGGGGGTCGAGCAGCTGCCGTACCCGGGGCCAGTCCCGCGCGGCGAGCGCCGCGCGCATGTCGTTGACCTCGGGAAAGGCGGCAGCCGGGTCGAAGTCGATCGCCGGGAGGGGTGCGGGCATGGCGGCGATCATAGGTGATCACGAGCGGGGTCCGGTTCCCCCGTCCAGCTCGGACAAAGCACCCCGCCTGGGGCGGAGCGCGGCGAGGACGGCCCCGGCGGTGCGCCACCCGCTGGCGAGCGCCCCCTGGATGGAGGGGCTGTCCCGGTGGTCGCCGGCGACGAAGAGCCCGTCGCCGAGCGCCACGGGCTTGCGCAGCCGGCCCTGCGGTGGTGGCGCGGCGGGCAGCGCGTCCGGGACCGACACGGTGGTCAGGTGGGTCCAGTCGGCGGTGGACCGCCCGTAGAGCCGGTCCAGCTCCCGCCGGATCACCGTCTCGGGTGGGGCCTGCGGGCCGACCACCGAGGTGGCCACCAGGTGCCGCCCGGCCGGCGCGTACGTCGGCGTCGCGTTGCTGAGCACCACCGTGTTGGCGACGAGTTCCCGCCGGTCGCCGTCGACCAGCAGGATCGGCTCGTCCAGCGGCGCGGCGTCGGCGGCGTGGTAGTAGGTGGTGTAGCTGTGCATCCGTACCCGACCGAGCCGGGGCAGCAGCGCGGCCGCCGCCGGCGGGTCCACCGCGACCACGACGGCGCGGCAGGCGATGTCGCCGGCCTGGGTGCGGAGCCGGCCGGGCGCGACCTCGGCGACCGGGGTGTCCAGCTCGATCAGGTCGGCGGGCAGCGGGTCGGCGATGGCCCGGGGCAGCGCGCCCATGCCCTGCGCGGGGAGGCCGATCCGGCCGCGGGCGAAGGCGCGCAGCACCATCGCCAGCACGTGGCTGGAGGTCTCCAGCTCCCGGTCGATGAAGACGCCGGAGAGGAACGGTCGGAGCAGCTCCTCGATGATCGCGTCGGAGAGGCCGGCCCGGCGCAGGGCCGCCTCGCTGGTCGTCTCCGGCGCGGTGAGCAGCCGGCTCGCCGGCAGGGTGGCGCAGCCGGTGGCGAGCGCGGCGAAGCGCAGCCGGTCCAGCACGGACCCGACCCCGGCGGTGGCGGTCCGCACCGCCCCGGTCGGCTCGCGCAGCGGGTTGACCAGCCGGTCGAGCCGGTCACCGCGGCGGACCAGCACCCCGGAGGTGAGCCAGCCCAGGTCGAGCGTGGCCAGGTCGAGCAGGCTGCCCAGCCGGGGGTAGGCGGTGTTGAGCACCTGGAAGCCGCGGTCGAGCAGGTAGCCGTCGACCTGGTCGGTGGCGACCCGGCCGCCGAGCCGGTCGCCGGCCTCCAGCAGCCGCCAGGGCACGCCGGCGCGGTGCAGCCGGCGGGCGGCGGCGAGGCCGGCCAGGCCTCCACCGACCACGACCACGTCGGTCTCAGCGAGCATGACCCACCTCCGTGCCGGCCCGGTCCCCCTCGCGGCTCGTCCGCGACAGGCGGCTCGGCCACCAGATCTTCGGCCCGATGTCGTACGCCAGGGCGGGCACCAGCAGCGACCGCACGACGATGGTGTCGAGCAGCACCCCGACGGCGACCGCCACGCCCAACTCGACCAGCACCACCAGCGGCAGCACGGCGAGCGCGGAGAAGGTCGCGGCGAGCACGATGCCGGCGGAGGTGATCACGCCACCGGTGACGGCGAGGCCGCTGAGCACCCCGGCGCGGGTGCCGCGCTTGACCGACTCCTCGCGGACCCGGCTCATCAGGAAGATGTTGTAGTCGATGCCGAGGGCGACCAGGAAGACGAACGCGAAGAGCGGGAAGGACTGGTCGACGCCGGGGAAGCCCAGCAGGTACTTGAAGATCAGCGCGCAGAGCCCCAGCGTGGCCAGGAACGACAGCACCACGGTGGCGATGAGCAGCACCGGGGCGAGCAGGGCGCGCAGCAGCAGCGCCAGGATGACCGCGATGACCACCAGCACCACCGGGATGATGACGTTCCGGTCCCGGGTGGAGGCGGCGGCGGTGTCCACGTTGATGGCGGTGAAGCCGCCGACCACGGAGTCGGATCCGGGCACCTTGTGCACCGCCTCGCGCAGGTCGCGGATGGTTTGTTCGGCGCCGTCGCTGTCCGGCGGGTCGGCCAGCGTCACCTGCAGCTCCACCCGGCCGTCGACGACCTTGGGCTGCGCGTTCGGGTCGGGCGGGCCGGCCTGGCCCTGCTGGGTGAGCGGGCGGACCGAGGCCACCCCGGGCACGTCCTGGGCCACCTGGGCCACCTGCTGCGCGGTCGCCTGGGTGGTGAAGACGGTGGCCGGGCTGCCGGTGCCCGCCGGGTAGTGCCGGGCGATCACCTCCTGGCCGGCCACCGAGTCGGTGCGGCTGGTGAACAGGTCGGACTGGCCGAGGGTGGTGGCGCCGAGCTGGCTGAGGCCGAGGGTGAGCGCGGCCAGGGCGACGGCGGTGACCAGCCAGACGGCCCGGGACCGGCGGGCGACGAAGCCGGCGATCCGGCTCCAGATGCCGTCGGCCTGCGGGTCCGCCTGGTCCTGCCGGGGCGTACGCGGCCAGAACGCCCAGCGTCCGCCGAGCACCAGCAGCGCGGGCAGGAAGGTGAGCATCACCAGCAGCGTGGCGGCGATGCCGAGGGCGGCGACCGGACCGAGCGCCCGGTTGGAGTTGAGGCTGGACAGCAGCAGGCAGAGCAGGCTGACGATGACGGTGGTGCCGGAGGCGATGATCGCCGAGGCGGCGCCCCGCCAGGCGGTCTTCATCGCGTCCCACGGCCGGTGGTGCCGGTGCAGCTCCTCCCGGTATCGGGCGATCAGCAGCAGGGCGTAGTCGGTGCCGGCGCCGAAGACCAGCACGGTGAGGATGCCCTGGGCCTGCCCGTTGAGCTTGATCACGTCGTTCTTCGCCAGGTAGTAGACGAAGACCGACGCCAGCGAGTACGACATCCCGGCGGCGAGCAGCGGGAAGATCCAGAGCACCGGGCTGCGGTAGACGATCAGCAGGATGATCAGGACGACGACCAGGGTGACCAGCAGCAGCGGCCCGTCGATGGCGGTGAAGACCTCGATCAGGTCGCCGAGCAGCCCGGCCGGTCCGGCCACGTTGACGGTGAGCCCGTCCCGGTCCGGGCCGACGATGTCGCGCAGCTCGTCGACGACCTGCCGGATCTGTTCGCCCTCGGCGGCGTCGATCGGGACGACGACCTGCACGGCCTGGCGGTCCTGGCTGACGATCGGCGGCGGCAGCGGGCTGACCACGCCGGGCAGCTGGGCGAACCTGGCGGCGTCGGCCTGGACCCGCTGCTCGTCGGCCGGGGTGATCCCGGAGGTGCGCTCGTAGACGACGAGCGCGGGCGTCGTCTCCTTCTCGACGAAGCCGGCGGCGAGGTCCTGCGCCCGGGTGGCCTCGGCGTCGGTGGGCAGGAACGCGGCGTTGTCGTTTGTCGCGACCTCGCCGAGCTTCCCCGAGTACGGCCCGGCGATCCCGCCGATGACCAGCCAGCCGAGCACGACCACCACCGCGATCAGCGTGGCCGTCCAGCGACCCCGTCCTCCGGTCATCTCCACCCCTTGGAATCGACGCACCAATCGACGCAGCGGGAGTCTAAGTCGACATCGACCATCCTGCCGCCCAAGGGGTCACTCCGGGGCACAAACCGCCCGCCGCAGGATCTTCCGGCCGGGGACGAGGGGCGCGGTCCTGGTGCCGGCTGCGGGGTCACGAGCCCGGGGCGACACAACGGGAAACGCCCGCCGGCGGGGCCGACGGGCGCGTGATGGAGCTGAGCTCCCCCGTTTGGACTCGAACCAAAAACCTGCCGGTTAACAGCCGGCTGCTCTGCCAATTGAGCTACGGGGGACCGTGCATCGCCCGGCTGGCGGATCTCTCCGCGCCACGCGACGGGCACAAGAGTACAGGACACCGGGGGGTGGTGCGCCAGGGGGTTACCGCATCGCCGCCCGCCCCCGCCCGAGGTCCCGACCCGCCCACGAATACGGACATATCGTCATCTCGGCGCATGGAGGCATGAGCGCGGAGCAGGATGGGTAGTTAGCCGACGACAGAGGACGTAGGCGCGAGTGGGTCGTTCCCGTTCGGGAACACAGCGCGTCAGGTACGAGAGGAGCCGCCATGCGCGGAAAGATCATGTTTCTTGGCGGGCTGGCTGCGGGATTCGTCCTGGGCGCCCGTGCCGGCCGAGAGAAGTACGAGGAGCTGGTGGTCCGGGGCCGCAAGGTGCTCGACCACCCGACCGTCCAGGAGGCGGCGGGCGTCGCGCAGGCTCAGGCGACCCGGCTCTACAGCGAGGGCAAGGACAAGCTGGGGCAGACCAAGCTCGGCGAGAAGCTCAGCGGCAACGGCCACACCCAGGAGCTGACCGCGGCCGACAAGCCGTTCGCCGGCACGCCGGCGACGGTGGGCGCCAAGGCCGGTTCGTCCAGCACGGGCACGTCCGGCTCGACCTCCGGGTCGTCGACCACCACGAGCCCGCGCACCAAGCCGTCGAGCACGGGCACCAACAACAGCACCCTCTGACCCGCACCGACCACAGCGGGCCGGCCACCTTCGGGTGACCGGCCCGCTGTCGTCTGTCCGGACCGGACGCCGGCACTTTTGCTGATGACGAACAAAAGTGGGTGCGATTCATCTAAAACTTTGGCCTCAAACCTCTTCTCTTTCTTCTCGTACGCAAATATCGTCCTGCGTAGAACCTGGCCAGGCTCTCGTCACCTCCCCAGCGACCTCCTCAGCCTCGTCCCGGCTGAGGCGGACCCGCCCGACCAGAGCGAGGTTCGATGCGCAGACCGTTCGGCCGCAGGGCCGCCACCCATCTCAGCCTGCTCGCCCTCGTCGGCGCGACGCTCGTCGCGACGGCGGAGCAGCAGCCGACCCCGGCGCAGGCCGCGCCGGTCCTCACCGCACCGGCCGCCGTCAGCAACGGCATCGAGTACAAGGTGCTCGTCTTCACCAAGTCGACCGGCGGCAACGGCGCCGCCACGTCGGCCGGTGTGCAGGCCATCCAGCAGCTCGGGCGTGACCGGCGCTTCACCGTCGAGGTCACCGACGACGCCCGGAAGTTCGACGAGCCACACCTGAAGCAGTTCCGCGCGGTGGTCTTCCTGAACACCGCCGGCGACGTGCTGACCGACACCCAGCAGGCCGCCTTCGAGCAGTACTACCGCGACGGCGGCGGCTTCGTCGGCGTCCACTCGGCGATCGAGGCCGAGCCGGGCTGGTCCTTCCTGACCAACGTGCTCGGCACCCGGGCCACCACCGCCTCCCCGGTGAGCAAGGCGACAGTCACCGTCGCCGACCGGGTCCACCCCGCCTCCGAGACGCTGCCGCAGCGCTGGACCACCACCGACCGGTGGTACAACTTCGCGGCCAACGTCCGGGGCGTCTCGCACGTGCTGGCCACGGTGGACGAGAAGACGTACACCGGCGGCACGATGGGCTTCGACCACCCGGTGACGTGGTGCAAGGACTACCAGGGCGGCCGGTCGTTCTACACCGGGCTCGGGGCCACCGCGGAGAGCTTCGCCAGCACCGACCTGCGCGCCCACCTCGGCGGCGCGATCCAGTGGGCGGCCGGGGTGACCGACGGCGACTGCGGCGCGACCGTGCTGGCCAACTACCAGATGACGGTGGTCGGGGCGCAGCCCAACGTCAACGAGCCGATCGGCTTCGACGTGCTCCCCGACGGCCGGGTGATCCAGACCGACCGGCGCGGCGGCGTACGCCTGCACGACCCGGAGAGCAACGAGACCACCGTGCTGGCGCAGATCCCCGTCTACACCCACAGCGAGGACGGGATGTACGGCCCGGCGATCGACCGGGACTTCGCCACCAACAAGTGGGTCTACCTCTACTACGCGCCCCCGCTGGACACCCCCACCGGAGGCGCGCCGACCACCAGCACCGACCCGACGGCGTGGGACCAGTGGAAGGGCTACTTCCAGCTCTCCCGGTTCAAGTTCGTGGACGGGGAGACGCCCTCGCTGGACCTGGCCACCGAGCAGAAGATCCTGCAGGTGCCGGTGGACCGGGGCGCCTGCTGCCACGTGGCCGGGGACATCACGTTCGACTCGAAGAACAACCTCTGGCTGGTCACCGGGGACGACACTCCGGCCGGCGGCGGCGGGTCCGGTGGCTTCTCGCCGCACAACGACTCGGTCAGCGCCACCGGGGTCTACCAGGCGCCCTTCGTGGACGCCCGGCGCAGCTCGGCCAACACCAACGACCTGCGCGGCAAGATCCTGCGCATCTCGGTGGGGGCGGACGGGTCGTACACCGTGCCGTCGGGGAACCTCTTCCCGGCGGGCACCGCGAAGACCCGGCCGGAGATCTACGCGATGGGCTTCCGGAACCCGTTCCGGATCACCGTCGACAAGAACGACGTCGCCTACATCACCGACTACTCCCCGGACTCCTCGACCGCACAGGTCGGTCGCGGGCCGGCGGGCACCGGCCGGATGATGGTGGTCGACAAGCCGGCGAACTACGGCTGGCCGATGTGCGTGCAGCCGAACCTGCCGTACATCGAGATGAACTGGACCACCACGCCGATCTCGCCGGTCGCGCCCTTCGACTGCGCGGCGCCGAAGAACACCTCCCGGCACAACACCGGCCTGACCGACCTGCCGAAGGTGGAGAAGTCCGAGCTGTGGTACTCGTTCCAGGCGCCGACCCCGTGCCCGGAGTCGTACCTGTCGACGCCCACGCAGACCTGTCCGGTGCTCTTCCCGGAGCTCGGCACGGGCGGCGTCGGCCCGCACGGCGCGGCGAAGTACGACTTCGACCCGGAGCTGAGGTCGGAGACGAAGTTCCCCGAGTACTACGACGGCGCGATCTTCTTCGGCGAGTTCACCCGGGACACCCTCAAGGAGATCCGGCTGGACGACAAGGGTGACATCCTGAAGATCAACAACGTGCTGAACTGCGGCCAGGCGCCCACCACGCCGACCAAGCCGTTCCTCTGCGACAACCCGATGGACATGCGCTGGGGCGCGGACGGCAACTTCTACCTGCTCACGTACGGCGACGGGTTCTTCAACATCAACCCGGACGCGGCGATGCTGAAGTTCAGCTACGTCAAGGGCCTGCGGGCGCCGACCGCCGTCCTGAACGCGACGCCCACCAACGGCATCGCGCCACTGACGGTCTCGTTCTCCAGCGAGGGCTCGAAGGACCCGGACCCGGCCGACTCGATCTCGTTCGCCTGGGACTTCGACGGCAACGGCACCACCGACTCGATCGACCCGAACCCGACGTACACCTACACCGCCAACGGCGTCTACACCGCCCGCCTGACGGTGACCGACTCCAGCGGCAAGACCGCGTCGGCGAACACCACCATCACCGTCGGCAACACCGCGCCGACCGTCACCGTCACCACCCCGCTCGAGGGTGGCTTCTTCAGCTGGGGCGACGACATCCCGTGGTCGGTGACCGTCACCGACCCCGAGGACGGGCCGGTCGACTGCGCCAAGGTCGAGGTGACCTTCGTCCTCGGCCACGACCAGCACGGCCACGGCGAGGCCAACCAGTTCGGCTGCTCCGGGGTGCTGCCCACGGACGCCGACGACGCCTCGCACGGCGGCTACATCTACGGCGTGGTGAGCGCGTCGTACACCGACAACGGGGCGAACGGGCAGCCGGCACTGACCACGGTGGACCAGCAGATCATCCAGGCCAAGCGGCAGGAGGTCGAGTTCGCCACCGACGAGTCCGGCACCACGGTGGGCACCAGCGCCGACACCGGCGGCGGGCAGCAGCGCGGCAGTCTCGACCCGGGCGACTGGGTCGCGATCAACAACACCGTGAACCTGACGAACATGCAGTCGGTGACGCTGCGGACCTCCGGTGGCAGCGCGGCCACCGCCGGGCAGCCCCGGTTCGGCGTCGAGCTCCGGCTCGACTCCCCCACCGGCCCGCTGCTGACCACCGCCACGGTCAACGCGACCAGCGGCAACAACGCCTTCACCACCACCACCGTGCCGATCACCGACCCGGGCGGCACGCACCGGCTCTACCTGGTCTTCACCACCGTTCCCGGCGGCCCGACCAGCGGCTTCGGCAACCTCAACTGGGTCGAGTTCACCGGGCAGGGCATCGGCGTCACCCCGTGACGACCGCCCCGGGTGGGGCCGCCGCCAGCGGCCTCACCCGGCACCAACCAACCATCACCAGTCAGCATGGAAAGGCAGCCAGGACATGACCGACACACAGCAAGGCATGAGCCGCCGCCGGATGCTCGGCACCGTCGCCGGGGCCGCCGGCGCGGTCGCCGTCGGCGCCGCCGGCTGGGCGCCCTCCGCCGCCGCGGAGGGCAACAGCCTTCTGATCCCCACCGGCAAGCGCGGCATCATCCTGTACAGCGTCCGGGACCGGATCGGCGCCGCGCCGGACGCCTCCGGCGTGCCGTACGGCTTCGAGCGGGTGCTCGCCCGCCTCACCGAGATCGGCTACCACGAGGTCGAGTTCGCCGGCTACACCCAGCACACCTCGATCCTGGGCCGGCAGATCACTCCGGAGGAGATCCGCAAGATCCTGGACGACAACGGACTGCGGGCGAACGGATCGCACGCCTCCATCCCGGGCACGGTCACCCCGGACACCATCGCCACGTTCGAGCGGACGCTGGACACCGCCGAGATCCTCGGCATGACGCACATCGGCACCGGCAGCGACCCGACCGGCAGCAACTACAAGGCCGACTGGGACGCCGCCGCGGACCGGTGGAACACGTTCGGCGAGATGGCCGCCGCCCGCGGGCTGAAGCTCTACACGCACAACCACGACGCGGCGTACAACTTCCTGCTGGACAGCGGGCCGCTGGACGCACTGGGCCGGCCGACCCGGTCCTCCGGCGTCCGGAAGCTGGAGTACTTCTTCGGGCTGACCAACCCGGAGTGGGTCTGGTTCGAGATGGACATCTACTGGGCGCACGTGGCGCAGTACCGGTACCGCAGCTACGTCGACCCGGACGGCGTGACGCAGACGAACGTCTTCGACCCGCTGGCCACGGTGGCGGCCCGGACCACGCGCTTCCCGCTGTTCCACGCCAAGGACGGCGCGTTCAACCCGGCCAACTCCGCCGGCTACGACATGGTGCCGCTCGGCGAGGGCGACATCGACTACGGCACCTTCTTCGCCAACATGGGCGCGAAGGGCTACCACAACCCGATGTGGGAGCAGGACAACGCGCCCGGCGGCACCGCCGACCCGGGCCGGTCGCTGCGCTACGCGGAGGTCAGCTACCAGCACATGTCGGGTCTGCGGGGCTGACGGACCCGACCGGTGGCACCAGGGGCCGCGTCCGGGAGACCGGGCGCGGCCCCCTCGCGTCACGCCTCGTGACGCCGGTGTGGCAGATTTCGGAGTGAGGTGATCGCGATGACGTTGATCGGACCGGAGAACCCGGACCAGGCGCGGCTGCTGCGCCTGCTGCGCGACGACGGCCCCCGCTCGCGGGTCGAGCTGGCCGACGCCCTGGGACTGAACCGGACCCGGTTCGTCGCGGAGGTGGACCGGCTGACCGCCCAGGGCCTGGTGGAGACGGCCGGGCCGGCCGCGTCCCGGGGCGGTCGCCGCTCCTCCCTGCTCCGGGTCGCCGGGCAGGTCCGCTTCGGTGCGGTGGCCGTCGGCGCCGGGCGGCTCGACGTCGCGCTGACCGACGGCGAGCTGACCGTGCTCTCCCGCCTCGGCGAGCCGGTCGACGTCCGGGTCGGCCCGGAGGCGGTCGTCAGCCGCGCCGTCGAGCTGCTCGGCAAGCTCCGCGCCGAGGCGGGGCTGTCCCGGTTGACCGGGGTGGGCGTGGCCCTGCCCGCGCCGGTCGCGGTGCGGGAGGGATCCCCGGTCTCCTCGCCCGCCCTGCCGGGCTGGCACCAGTTCCCCGTCCGCGACACGATCGCCGCCGAGCTGGGCTGCCCGGTGCAGGTGGACAACGACGCCAACGTCATGGCGCTGGGTGAGCTGCACGCCGGCACCGGCCGGGCGTTCGACGACTTTCTCTACGTCAAGCTCGGCAGCGCCATCGGCTGCGGGCTGGTGCTGGGCGGCGCGCTCTACCGGGGCGCGACCAGCGGGGCCGGCGACATCGGGCATCTGCGGCTGACCGACGAGGGCCCGCTCTGCGCCTGCGGCAACACCGGCTGCGTGGAGGCGTACTGCGGGGACGCCGCCCTGGTCCGGGAGGCGCTGGCCGCCGTGCACGACGGCCGGTCGGCGGCGCTCGGCGACCGGGTGGCGGAGGCCGGGACGCTGACCGCGACCGACGTCGCGCGGGCGGCGACGGCCGGCGATCCGACCGCGCAGACCCTGGTCCGTGGCGGCGCCCGCCGGTTGGGGCAGGTGCTGGTCGGCCTGGTCAGCTTCTTCAACCCGGCCATCGTGATCATCGGAGGCGCCGCCCCCGGCGTCGGCCCGATCCTCCTCGCCGAGATCCGCGGGGTGGTCTACCGGCGCTCCACCCCGCTCGCCACCGGCAGCATGCCGATCGTCCTGTCCGACCTGGACGACCGGGCATGCCTGGTCGGCGCGGCCCGCCTGATCAGCGACCAGGTCTTCGCGGCCCGCTGACCCGGGGTGGGCGATGCTCGGTCCGACCACACGGGGGCGCGGCGCCAGGGTCCGCCCACGTGGGCACGCGGCGCTCGGTCCGGCCGCGCCCAGGTCCCGGCAGCGGGCGTCGGCCAGGCGGCCGGCGGGAGTCAGCCACCGGCGCGGACGCTACCAACCTGATGACGTGGATGAGTCACCGTGCCGGGCCGGCCGGCCGTCCCGCGCCCGGGCGCTCGGCGCGCGTCGTTGGCGGGGCGGGCTCGCGATGAATCATCTGCGTCATCAGGTTCGTAGCTGCCGACCGGGGCATCTGCCGACAGCCACGCCGGGGCCGGCCCCGCCGGCCCCGGGCGGCGCGGGTCAGTCCCGGTTGCTGCTGAACGCGGCGTCGAAGGCCGCCGCCGGGGCGTCGAAGGCGAGCCGGCGGACGAACTGGAGCGCCTCGGGCGCGCCGACCAGCCGGTCCATGCCGGCGTCCTCCCACTCGATCGAGATCGGGCCGGTGTACCCGATCGCGTTCAACGCCCGGAAGCAGTCCTCCCAGGGCACGTCCCCGTGGCCGGTGGAGACGAAGTCCCAGCCCCGGCGCAGGTCCGCCCAGGGCAGGTGGGAGGAGAGCCGGCCGCGCCGGCCGTCGCCGGTGCGGACCTTCGCGTCCTTGCAGTCGACGTGGTAGATCCGGTCGGCGAAGTCGAAGATGAAGTTGACCGGGTCCAGCTCCTGCCAGACGAAGTGCGACGGGTCCCAGTTCAGCCCGAACGCCGGGCGGTGGCGGATCGCCTCCAGGGCCCGCTTGGTGGTCCAGTAGTCGTAGGCGATCTCGCTGGGGTGCACCTCGTGGGCGAAGCGGACCCCCACCTCGTCGAAGACGTCCAGGATCGGGTTCCACCGGTCGGCGAAGTCCTGGTAGCCGCGTTCGATCATGGCCGGGGGCACCGGCGGGAACATCGCCAGGGTGTGCCAGATCGACGAGCCGGTGAAGCCGACCACGGTCTTGACGCCCAGCTTCGCCGCCGCCCGGGCGGTGTCCTTGATCTCCTCGGCGGCGCGCCGGCGTACCCCCTCGGGCTCGCCGTCGCCCCAGATCCGCGCGGGCAGGATGTCCCGGTGCCGCTCGTCGATCGGGTGGTCGCAGACCGCCTGCCCGACCAGGTGGTTGGAGATGGCGAAGACCTGCAGGTTGTGCTTGGCGAGCATGGCCCGCTTCCGGTCGACGTACGACTCGTCGGCGAGGGCCTTGTCGACCTCGAAGTGGTCGCCCCAGCAGGCGATCTCCAGGCCGTCGTAGCCCCATTCGGCGGCGAGCCGGCAGACCTCGTCGAACGGAAGGTCGGCCCACTGGCCGGTGAAGAGCGTGATGGGTCGCGCCATTGTCCTTCTCCCCTGTCGTGATGGGGGATTCCGTAGCGGACCGGGGCGAGGGCGACCGGGTACGGGCGGCCCCGACGGAGCACCGGTGGGCGCGGGTCCGCGCCTGGGCCCGACGGGTTGCGCCTCCCGTCGGGTCACCGGCCACCTCGCGGTCGCCGCCCTCACTCTAGGTCGGCGCGGACCGTCGGGGAAGGCCCGGCGGCGGCGGGCAGGCGCACCGGTCCACGCCGGGCCGGGTCGTCCGCAGCGGCACCCGGACGGTCATTCGGCCTCCTCCTCGGGGGCGGGCAGCTCGGCCCGGACCAGCCAGCCGCCGCCCGGACGCGGCCCGGCGGAGAAGACGCCACCGACGGTCTCGGCCCGCTCCCGCATGCCGACCAGCCCCGGCCCGGCCCCGACCCCGCGTGCCGCGGCGGGCGCGCCCTCGTCGCGTACCTCGATGGTGACGCCCTCGGGGTCGTAGCGCAGGCGGACCGCGACGGCCGCGCCCGGAGCGTGCTTGTGCGCGTTGGTCAGCGACTCCTGGATGATCCGGTACGCGGCCACGTCGACGGCGCTGGGCAGCGGCCGGGGCTGCCCGGCGACCGTCCAGCGCACCGGCTGCCCGGTGCTGAACCCCTCCATCAGGGCGTCGAGCCGGTTGAGGCTGGGCGCCGGTTCAGTGGGCGCGTGGGTCTCCTCCTCACGGGTCTGCTCGGCCCGGCAGGCCCGGTCCTCCAGCACCGCCACGTATGCCCGCCGGCTGCGCACCGCGTCGCCGACGGCGACCGCGACGCCGAACCAGAGCAGCAGCACCACGACGGCCGGATCCAGCCACGGCACATCGAGGGTGAGCGTCGCCGCCGCGCCGAGCAGGAGGGCGCTCGCCGCGGTAGCGAGGAACGCGGTGCGCCGGTCGGTGCGCGTGGCGACCGTGTACGCGGCGATCGCCACCGTGATCACGAACGGGCCGCGCACCTGGTGGGTGAGGAGCGCGAGCACCACGGCGGCCAACGTCAGGCCGAGCACCGGCAGCGGGTACCGGCGGCGGACCGCGAGCGCGGCGCAGCCGACGAACGCCAGCAGCACCGCTCCGGCGGTGAGCGGGTCCCGGGGCGGGCCGCCCGGCGGGTTCACCGGCAGCAGGCTGACCGCGAAGAGCAGCGCGGCCAGCAGCGCGTCGGCGGCGGTCGGGTAGGCCCACGCGACCCGACGCCACTCGGCGAGGCGTTCCATGCGGTCAAGGTACGGCAGCCGGCCCGGCCGGGACCGCGCGCGTCCGTGGTCGGGCCGGCGCGTCGCCGGACCGGTCGGGGCGCTCAGCGGGTTGCGGTCAGTGCCGGCGGTACAGCGCGCGGGCCGCCAGCTCCGCGAGCGCCGACCGCGCCGGCTCCGCCAGGGCCTGCCGGTCCAGCGCGGCCCGCGCCTGCGCCGCGCGTACCCGGATCATCCGCTCCACCTGCTCGCGGGCCCCGGTGGCCTCGATGACCTCGCGCAGCTCGGCCGCGCCGGCCGCGTCCAGCGCCGGGTTGCCGAAGAGGGCCCGCAGCCGGGCCGACCCCGCCGGGTCGGCGGCGGCCCGGGTCAACGCCATCAGCACCGTGGGCTTGCCCTCGCGCAGGTCGTCCACGGTGGACTTGCCGGTGACGGCCGGGTCGCCGAAGACCCCGAGCAGGTCGTCACGGAGCTGGAAGGCGTCGCCGAGCGGGTCGGCGAACTCCGCCAGCGCGTTCACCGCGGCCGGATCCGCGCCGGCCAGGGCCGCGCCCATCTGCAACGGCCGGGTCACCGTGTACCGGGCGGTCTTCATCCGGATCACGGTCAACGCCGTCGCGACCGAGCCGTCACCGACGGCCGAGACCAGGTCGAGGTACTCCCCCGCGATCACCTCGGCGCGCATCAGCGCGAAGATCGCGTACCCCCGGCGCAGCTGCTCGGCGCCGAGCCCGCAGCCGTGGAACATCTCCTGCGCCCAGGCGGCGCAGAGGTTCCCGCAGAGCAGGGCGGCGTCACGCCCGTACGCCGCCGGGTCGCCCCGCCAGGACGACCGGGCGTGCAGGTCGGCGAAGTGCCGGTGCACCGTGGGCTGGCCGCGCCGGCGGTCGCTGCCGTCCAGGATGTCGTCGTGGATCAGCGCGAAGGCGTGGAAGAGCTCCAGCGCCGCCGCCGCGCCCACGATCGATGGCCCGTCCGGCCCGCCGAAACCCCGCCAACCCCAGTAGCAGAAGAGGGGCCGCAGCCGCTTGCCGCCGGCCAGGACGAACCGGTGCAGGGCGGCGTGCACGACCCCCGGAACGGCGTCCGACCGACCCGGCCCCTGCCGGTGCAGGAACGCCGCGAGCTCCGCGTCGAAACGCTCCCGCAGCAGGGTCGGGTCGGTCGGTACGACGGTTACGGTCATGGGGCCTCCCGGGCCAGTCCGGCGAGCTGGAGCAGCAGCGCCTTCACGTCGGTCGCCGCCAGCCGGTCGCGGGCGACGGACGGGTCCGAGCAGAGCAGCACCGGCCCGTCCGCCGGGTCGGCGGGCAGCCGGCCGTGCGAGCCGCGGACCGCCCGGGCGCCGGCGTCCAGCCCGACCACGCTCATCAGGTAGCGCAGGCCGAGCTTCTTGCGGGCCAGCGCCACCGCCGCCCGGCGCTTCGCGGCGGCCGGCGCCGCCGGGTCGAAGAACAACTCGGCGGGGTCGTACCCGGGCTTGCGGTGGATCTCGACCAGCCGGGCGAAGTCGGGAGCGCGGGCGTCGTCGAGCCAGTAGTAGTAGGTGAACCAGGCGTCCGGCTCGGCCACCAGCACCAGCTCGCCGGAGCGGGCGTGGTCCAGCCCGTACCCGGCCTGGCCGTCGGCGTCGAGCACCTCGGCCACCCCGGGCAGCCCGGCGCAGAGCTTCGCCACCGCCGGCACGTCGGCCGGGTCCCGGACGTAGACGTGCGCGACCTGGTGGTCGGCGACCGCGAAGGCCCGGGACGTCCACGGGTCGAGGTACTCCATGCCGGCCTGGGTGTAGACCCGCAGCAGCCCCTCGGCGCGCAGCAGCCGGTTGACGTCCACCGGCCGGGAGACGTCGGTGATGCCGTACTCCGACAGCGCCACCACCGTGGCGTCCTTCGCCCGGGCGGCGTCCAGCAGCGGGGCGAGCACCGCGTCCAGCTCGGCCGCCGCCGCGGCGGCCCGCGGCGAGTTCGGGCCGAAGCGTTGCAGGTCGTAGTCCAGGTGCGGCACGTAGACCAGGGTCAGGTCCGGCGCGTGGTCGGCCAGGATCCGCTCGGCGGCCCGGCAGATCCACCGGGACGAGGGCAGCCCCGCGCCCGGCCCCCAGTAGGTGAAGAGCGGGAAGGTGCCGAGCCCGTCGGTGAGCACGTCGTGCAGCTCCGGCGGGTCGGTCCAGCAGTCCGGCTCCTTGCGGCCGTCGGCGTGGTAGACCGGCCGGGGGGTGACCGTCCAGTCCACGTCGGCGCCCATCGCGTACCACCAGCAGACGTTCGCCACCGTATAGCCGGGCTCCACCCGGCGGGCCGCCTGCCAGAGCTTCTCCCCGCCGACCAGCGCGTGGTGCTGCCGCCACAGCAGCACCTCGCCGAGGTCCCGGAAGTACCAGCCGTTGCCGACGATCCCGTGCCCCGACGGTGGCTCGCCGGTGAGGAAGGTGGACTGCACCGAGCAGGTCACGGCGGGCAGCACGGTGCCCAGCTCGGCGGCGAAGCCGGCCTCGGCGACCGCGCGCAGCCGGGGCATGTGCGCCAGCAGGCGCGGGGTCAGCCCGACCACGTCGAGGACCACCAGCCGCCGGCTCACCGCCGTACCCCCGTCCCGGCCGGGGTCGCGGCGGCGAGGCCGACCGCGACCAGCTCGTCGCGGGCGAAGGCCAGCTCGGCGGCGATCCCGGCGGCCAGCTCCGCGTCGGTGCGCGGCCGCCGCGCCGCCGGCAGCACCCCCCAGGTGTACGTCTCGACGTCGAGGTGGTCGCAGCCGGCGGCGGGGCCGGCGAAGAGCCCGGCGAGGGCGGCCCGCAGCACCGGCAGGGTGGAGCGCAGCGGCGGCTCCGGCGGCGCGTGCAGCGGCACGTGGTAGTGCACCCGCCACGGCCCGGGCAGCCGCGCGTCGAGGGCGGCGTCCAGGTCGTCGGCCGCGTACGCCGGGTCGGCCGGGTCGGCGGCGGACGCGCAGCCGGCGGCCCGGGTCTGGTGCAGGAAGCGGGGCTCGACCCAGCGGCGCAGCGCCTCGGTCGACCCGGCCGGGTCGGTCGCCTCGACGGCGGCGGAGACCTGCACCTTGACCACCGGCAGCCCGGCCGACTCCAGCCGGGCCAGCGCCTCGACCGGCTCCTCCCAGGCGCACGCGAGGTGCGCGAGATCGAGGCAGATCCCGAGCCGGTCGGTATCCATGGCTGACAATAGCGCGCCGGCCTGTCCCGTGGACTCCACAATGCACCCCGGTTCCGGTTCGAAGCCGACCCGGATCGGCCGGTCGGTCTCCCGCTCGACCGCGGCGAGTCCGGTCGCCAGTTCGGCGAGCCGCCGCCGGGCCGCCGCCGCGCGGTGGGCGTCCCACGGCTCCCGCCAGGCCAGCGGCAGGGTGGAGACCGAGCCCCGGGCCGCGTCGTCGGGGAGCAGGTCGGCCAGCACCCGGGCCAGGTGCAGCGTGTACGCCAGCCGGTCGCCGGTGGTCCAGTCCGGGTGGTAGACCGCACCCTTGACGACCGGCGCCTGGAACGACGCGTACGGGAAGCCGTTGAGGGTGACCACCTCCAGCCCGCGTACGGTCAGCTCGGTCCGCAGCCGACGGCGCAGCGCCGGGTCGGCGGCCAGCTCGGCCGCGACCGGGGCGGCCAGCCAGAGCCCGAGGCCGAGCAGGTCGGCGTCGAGGGCCCGGCGGACCGGCACGGCGTAGCGGTCGAGCTGGGCGAGGATGCCAGCCAGGTCCTCCGCGGGGTGGACGTTGGTGCAGTAGCCGAGGTGGACGGTGCTGCCGTCGGCGTGGCGGAGCCGCATCACTCGCCCCCGCGCAGGATGGAGTTGCCGGCGAAGGTGGCGGCGGGCGCGTCCAGGTCGCTGAGGTCGAGCCGGCCGGACTGGCCGTAGAACTCCGCCGGGTTGCGCCAGAGCACCCGGTCGACGTCGTCGTCGGTGAAGCCGGCGAGCAGCATCGCCTCGCCGGTGGCCCGGGTCAGCAGCGGGTCGGAGCGCCCCCAGTCGGCCGCCGAGTTCACCAGCATCCGCTCGGTCCCGTACGTCCGCAGCAGCTCGACCATCCGCGGTGGCGTCATCTTGGTGTCCGGGTAGATGGAGAAGCCCAGCCAGCAGCCGGTGTCCCGGACCAGCTTCACGGTGACCTCGTTGAGGTGGTCGACGAGCACCCGCCCCGGCTCGATGCCCGACTCGGCGACCACCGCGAGGCTCCGCTCGACGCCCCGCGCCTTGTCCCGGTGCGGGGTGTGCACCAGGGCGGGCAGGTCGTGGGCGACGGCCAGGGCGAGCTGGCCGGCGAACGCGGCGTCCTCGGCCGGGGTCATCGAGTCGTAGCCGATCTCGCCGACCGCCACCACGCCGTCCTTGTCCAGGTAGCGCGGGAGCAGGTCGAGCACCGGGTGGCAGCGCGGGTCGTTGGCCTCCTTGGGGTTGAGCGCGACGGTGGCGTGGTGCCGGACGCCGAACTGCCCGGCCCGGAACGGCTCCCAGCCGATCAGCGAGTCGAAGTAGTCGACGAACGTGGCGGCGCTGGTGCGGGGCTGACCCAGCCAGAACGCCGGCTCCACCACCGCGCGCACCCCGGCGGCGGCCATCCGCTCGTAGTCGTCGGTGGTCCGTGAGGTCATGTGGATGTGCGGGTCGAAGATGCGCATCACGCCTCCCTGGCGGTGGTCAGGTCCGAGCCGGCGCCGAGCCGGTCGAGCAGGTCGGTGGCGTCGGCGGGCATGGTGCGGCCGGCCGCGTGCCGCTCGGCGGCCAGCGCGGCCAGCATCGCGGCCAGCTCCCCGTCGGCCCGGCCGTCGAGGTCGTCCACGACCGCCAGCGGTACGCCGGTGAAGACGCACTTGAGCACCGCCTGCCGCCAGGCCGCCTGCTCCAGGTGCCGGGCGTACGGGCCGAGGGCGGCGGCGACCAGCCGGGTGTCGTTGGTGCGGATGGCGTCGTGCAGCAGCGGTACGCAGGCCGCGCCGATCGGCAGCAGCGGCAGCGCCCGCAGCACGGCCCGCTTCTCGGCCGCGTCGCCGTGCCGGTAGAGGGTCTCCGCCGTCGTCGCCGCGTGGTCGACGGGGAGCGCGGTGAGCAGCAGCGCCCGGGCGGCCTCGTCGACGGTCCAGCCGGGCGGGTCGGGCAGCGGTCCCCGCCCGCAGCGCCGCGCGGCGGCGGGGAAGAGCCGGGCGATCGCCGCGGGTTCGGTCGCGACGCGGCGCAGCGCCGCGTCCAGCCACCGTGGATCGGGTACGCCCCGCAGCGCGGCGCGCAGTCGGTCGGGTGTCATGCCGTCTCCCCTCTGAGCCGGGTGGCAGGTGCTCAGCCACCGCCTTTGCTCTGCTGCACCCCACGCAACAGCGGTTGTCCGGCTACCGGACGTGGGGTGTTGCCGTCGCTGCAGCAGAGCAAAGGGGCCGAGTCGCTGGTCCCGCCCGGCGCGGGACCGGCCGGGCCGGACGCGCGGACCGGCGGGGCCGCGGCGTCGGCCGTCCGGGCGGCGGCGCGGAGGAACTCGATCGAGCGGGCGGCCACGGTCGGCGCGGCGTGCGAGTGCCGGGGCAGCTCCACCGCGACCAGGCCGTGGTAGCCGGCGTCGGCGAGGGCGCGCAGCACCGGCGGAAAGTCGATCTCGCCGGTGCCGAACTCCAGGTGCTCGTGCACGCCCCGGCGCATGTCGTCGATCTGCACGTTGACCAGGTGGTCGGCGACCGCTGCCACGCAGTCCGGCACCGGTGCCGGCTCCAGGCAGCGACAGTGTCCGATGTCGAGGGTGAGGCCGAACCCGGGTGGCGCGCCGAGCGCGGCGCGCAGCCGCCGCCAGCCGGCGATCTCCTCGACCAGCATCCCCGGCTCCGGCTCGAAGCCGAACGGCACGCCCGCGGCCTCCGCGTCGGCGCAGACGGTGGCGCAGCCGGCCACCAGCCGGTCCCACGCGACGGCAACCGGGACCTCCGGTGGGCGTACCCCGGCCCAGCACGAGACCGCCTCGGCGCCCAGGTCGGCGCCGATCCGTACCGCCCGGCGGAGAAAGTCGACCCGCCGGGCCGGATCGTCGTGCAGCAGCGTCGGGGCGTGCTTGTGCCACGGGTCGAGCAGGTAACGGGCCCCGGTCTCGACCACGACGGCCAGGCCGAGCGCGGCCAGCCGGCGGTGCACGGCGGCGACCCGACGGGCCAGCCCGGGCGTGAACGGGTCCAGGTGGTCGTGGTCCAGGGTGAGCGCCACCCCCTGGTAGCCGAGGTCGGCGATGACCGCCAGCGCGTCGGGCAGCCGGTGGTTGGCGAAGCCGTTGGTGCCGTAGCCGAACCGCAGCCCGGTCGGGCGGAGCGGGGCGTGGCCCGCCCCGGCCGCACCCGGTGCCGCGCGCCCGGTCATGTCGGCGACACCAGCCGGGCGAGGCGGCGCCCGAGCGGGGCGGCGGCCGCGACGGCCAGGCCGAGCATCCGGGCGCCGGCCCGGGCGGTCAGCGCGCCCTGCAACGCGGGCAGGCCGGTGATGCCGGCGGCGACGGCGGCGCGGACCCGGCCGGGCGACGGGTCGGCCACCACCCTGGCCTGCGCGGAGCCGTACCGGGTGGCGTAGCCGGCGGCGAGCGCGACCGGGACCGGGTCGGCCCGGCTCAGCGCGGTCGCCGCCACGACGGCGGTGCCGGCGAGGGTGGCCCGGGGCAGCCGCCGGTCGGTGCCGGTGACCTCGCGGCGGGAGAGCGCGGTGACGGTCCAGGTGTGCGCGGCCACGGTCAGCGCCGCCGGCAGCGCCCGGGCCAGGCGTGCTCCCGCCGACGATGACCAACCACGGGACTCCGAGGCGCCGGCGCGACGGCCGGCCGGCCCCCGGGCCGGGCCGGCGGAGGCGGTGCCGAGCAGCACGTCCAGGCCCCGGCAGGCGGCCATCACGGCGGGACCGGCGGCGGTGTTCTTGGCCAGCAGGTCGTACCCCCAGATGGCGGTGGCGAGCGGCACCGCGACGGCCGCCGCCCGCCGGCCGCCGGCGGCGGTGGCCAGGGCGAGCCCGGCGGCGGTGAGGCCGGCGGCGAGGCCGAGCGCGGCCGGCGGGCTCACCCGGCCGGACGGGATCGGCCGCTCCGGCCGCTCCACCGCGTCCAGGCGGCGGTCGGCCCAGTCGTTGGCCGCCATCCCGGCCCAGTAGAGCAGCACCGACGCCCCGGCCAGCGCCGGCGTCCGGCGGTCCAGGACGCCGGCGGCCGCCGCACCCGCCAGCACGTCCCCCGGTACGGAGAGCGCGGCCGGCGCCCGGACCAGCTCGGCGAGGTCAGCGAGACTGGTCATCGACGCCTCCCCGGTGCAGGCCGGCGACGAAGTCGCGCAGCAGGGCCCACTGCTCGGCGAGCGAGTGGGTGGGGGCGTCGAGCGGGTCCTTGAAGAAGAAGGCCAGCTCCGGGAGGGGGCCGCGCCGGCCGGCGGCGTGCGCGGCGGCGGTCAGCCGGGCCAGGTCGAGCACCAGCGGGGCGGCCAGCGCCGAGTCGCAGCCGTGCCAGGTGAACTCCATCCGCATCCCGGTGCCCAGGAAGCCGGCGAAGGTGATCAGGTCCCAGGCGGTCTTGAAGTCGCCCAGCTCCTCTACGTGGTCGATCCGGGTGTCGCCCTGCGGGACGTAGCCGAGCGTCTCGCCGAGCACCCGCTGCTTGCTGGCCACCTTGGCCGCGTTCGCCGCCGGGTCGGCCAGGTTCGCGCCGTCCCCGCCGCCGAGCAGGTTCACCCCCGACCAGGAGCGGACGGCCAGGTGGCGCATCGCGAACATCGGCGCGAGCACCGACTTGACCAGCGTCTCCCCGGTCTTGCCGTCGTGCCCGGCGTACGGCAGGCCGCGCTCCGCGGCCAGCGCCGCCAGCGCCGGCAGCCGGGCCCCGGTGGACGGCGTGAAGTCGACGTACGGGCACCCGGCGGTGAACGCCGCGTACGCGTAGAGCGAGCTGGGTGGCAGCACCTCGTCGGGGCCGGCGAGCGCGGTCCGCAGCGCGGCGGGGTCGAGGTGCGCGGGGTGCGGGGCGGCGGCCGGTTCGGTGGCGGAGACGTTGACCACCACCACCCGGTCCAGCCCGTGCCGGTCCCGGAAGTCGGTCAGGTCCCGCCCGACGGCGGCGGCCCGGTCGGCCTGGGTGCCCCCGGTCGGGGCGGGGCGCAGCGCCCGCTCGACCTCGGCCAGCTCCCCGGCGAGGGCGTCGACCAGCCGGCCGGGCAGCACGCCGGCGGCGGCCATCGTCTCGGCCCGCTTGATCAGCGGGGTCGCCGCCACGTCGTGGCCGCCGAGGACGAGATCGGTGAAGGCGGGCAGGGCCGGCCCGCGCAGCTCGGGCAACTCGGTGACGCAGCCGGTCGGGCCGGTGAGCCCGGCCCGCAGGGCGAGTGCCCCGACGATGCTGGTGGTCGCGACCGAGCCGCGCGCCCCGATCAGCCAGATACCCGTACGCATAGTGCTCCTTCCCGTGGAACCTCCGGCCGTGATCTCGCTGGTCGTCGATGTGTGGATGGGCCCCGTCCGTCCGGGGGTCCGGCCTCCTCCGCGTCGCCGGGTGGTACGCGACCGCCGGTGCGGCCGGGGAATCCCGGTCCGGCCGCACCGGACGGCCGTGCTGCTCGTGCCGCACCGGAGAAGCCCCGGTGGCACGCCCTCCGGGGCCGGCCTCGTCCCCGCCGCGGGGCGCAACCGCGGCCGGTCCCTCGCCGGCCGGCTCCGGAAAGTCGCTCGGGCGGCGCCGGCGGTTCGGCCGGCGCCGCGTCGGGTCAGGCGGCCAGCTCGGCCACCGCCGCCGGTTCCACCTCCGTCCAGGAGGAGCCCCGCTCCGCCGAGCGGGTCACCGCGTCCAGCACGAGCTGGACCTGCAACGCGTCGGCGAAGGACGGGGCCGGGTCGACGCCGGTGGCGACCGCCTCGACGAAGTCCCGCATCTGGTGGGTGAAGGAGTGCTCGTAGCCGATGATGTGGCCGGGCGGCCACCAGGCCGACATGTACGGGTGCTCGCCCTCGGTCACCAGGATCCGGGTGAAGCCCTGCTCGCCGGCCGGCCGGGTGGCGTCGTAGAACTCCAGCTCGTTGAGGCGCTCCAGGTCGAACACGACGGTGCCGAGCGAGCCGTTGATCTCCACCCGGAGCGCGTTCTTGCGGCCGGTGGCGAACCGGCTCGCCTCGTACGTGGCCAGCGCCCCGCCGTCGAGCCGCGCGACGAAGGCCGCCGCGTCGTCCACGGTGACCTGGCCCATCGCCCGGCCGTTGCCGTCGGCCTGCGCGGCCAGGCCGCTCGACCCGGCCGGCAACGGCCGCTCCCTGACGAACGTCTCGGTCACCGCGCTCACCCCGGTGATCCGCTGCCCGGTGACGTACTGGGTGAGGTCGATGATGTGCGCACCGATGTCACCCAGCGCGCCGGAGCCCGCCCTGTCCTTCTGCAACCGCCAGACCAGCGGGAACTGCGGGTCCACGATCCAGTCCTGCAGGTACACCGCGCGGACGTGCCGGATCACGCCGAGCCGCCCGTCGGCGACGAGCTGCCGCATCATGGTGACCGCGGGCACCCGACGGTAGTTGAACCCGCACATGCTGCGTACCCCGTCGGCCCGGGCCCGGGCGGCGGCCGCCGCCATCAGCCGGGCCTCCTCGACGGTGTTGGCCAGCGGCTTCTCGCAGAGCACGTGCTTGCCGGCGGCCAGCGCGGCGATCGCGATCTCGCAGTGGCTGTCGCCCGGCGTGCAGATGTCGACCACGTCGATCTCGTCGGACTCGACCAGCCGCCGCCAGTCCGTGGTGTGCCCCTCCCAGCCGAGCCGGTCGGCGGCGTCGGCCACCTTCCCGGCGTCCCGGCCGCAGATGAGCGACATCCGGACCCGCGCCGGCAGGTCGTACACCCGGTTCACGGTGCGCCACGCCTGGGAGTGCGCCGCGCCCATGAACGCGTAGCCGACCATGCCGACCCGCAGCTGTCTGTCGTGAGTGGACAAGGTGGGTCTCCCCCCGTGTGTCAGAACCCGAGCTTCAGGTAGTTGCCCGCGTTCTCCTTGGTGATCGTCTCCGAGGCGAGCACGATCTCCTTGGGAACCTGAAGTTCCACCAGGTCGGACATGCCCTTCCCCTGCCCGATGAGGCGGGCCAGGGAGATCGCCGAGGAGGCCATCGAGGGGCTGTAGGTGACGGTGGCCTTGAGCACCGTGTTGTCGGCCTGGATGTCCTCCATCGCCTTCTTCGAGCCGGCGCCGCCGACCATGAAGAACTCCTTGCGGTTGGCCTGGTTCACCGCGGCGAGCACGCCGATGCCCTGGTCGTCGTCGTGGTTCCAGAGCGCGTCGATCTTCGGCAGCGCCTGGAAGAGGCCGGTGGCGGCCTGCTGGCCGGAGTCGGCCGTGAACTCGGCCGGGCGGCGGTTGGCCACCTTCAACCCGTTCGCGGCGAGGGTGTCGGCGAAGCCCTTGGAGCGTTCCTGGGTCAGCTCCAGAGAGTCGATGCCGGGGATCTCGCCGATGACCGGGTTGCTGACCCCCTTGGCCTTGAGCTGCTCGACGATGTAGGTGGCGGCGGCCACCCCCATGCCGTAGTTGTCGCCCTTGATCTGGAGTCGGTAGGCCCGCGCGTCGGGGAAGGCCCGGTCCAGGTTGACCACCGGGATCCCGGCCTTCATCGCCTCCAGGCCGAACGCGTTCAGCTCCTTGCCGTCGTGCGGCAGCAGCACGATCACGTCCGGCTTCTGGGAGATCAGGGTGGAGAGCGCCGCGCGTTGGGCCGCCGCGTCCGCGCCGGCCTCCACGCTCTTGAACTCCACGTCGGAGTACGCCCCGGCCTGCGCCTTGGCGTTGTTGGTGATGGCGGCGATCCAGCCGTGGTCGGCGGCCGGGGCGGAGAAGCCGATGGTCACCCTCTTGCCCGGGTCGGCGTTGCCGCCGGCGGCGGCGGCCTTCGTCTGGGCGGCGGTCGGTGCCGTCTCGTTGCTGGTGCAGCCGGCGAGCACGACGCCGGCGGAGAGCGCGGCCCCGCCGAACAGCAGCCGGCGGCGCGACAGATCGCGACTGTGCTGGGTCATGACGACCTCCTGGATGAGGTGGTGGGGTGAAAATGGGTGTGCTGGTCCCGGCCACCGTCGCTGTCGAGGTGGCCGCCGGTTCGCATGGATCAGGTGGTGGTGGCCCGGTTGCGGCCGAGGAACTGGGTGAGACTGCGGAACTGCACCTGCTGGACCAGAACGGCGGCGACGATGATGCCGCCCTTGACCATGTTCTGGGCCTCGATCGAGACGTTGTTGATGGCGAAGAGGTTGGTGATGGTGGAGAAGATGACCACCCCGAGCAGGGAACCGATGATGGTGCCCCGCCCGCCGCTGAGCAGCGTCCCGCCGATGATGGCGGCGGCGATCGCGTCCAGCTCGTAGAGGTTCGCCATCGCCGCCTGCGCGGAGGTGGCCTGCGCGGTCAGCATGATCGCGGCGATGCCGCAGCAGAGGCCGGAGAGCGCGTAGAGCAGCAGAGTGTGCCGCCGAACGTTGATGCCGGCCAGCCGGGCGGCCTCCGGGTTGCCGCCGACCGCGACCGTGCGGCGGCCGAAGGTGGTCCGGTTGAGCAGCACCCAGCCGGCGACCACCACCGCCGCGAGGATGTAGACCAGCAGCGGGATGCCGAGCAGCTCCGTGCTGGCGATGCCGTTGATGGTGGCGTTGGTCGACACCTGGGTCTGCTTGTCGGAGATCTCGGCGGCCAGTCCCCGGGCCGCCACGAGCATGGCCAGCGTGGCGATGAACGGCACCAGCCGCCCGTACGAGATGAGCAGGCCGTTGACCAGGCCGACCGCCAGCCCGACGGTCAGCGCGCTGAAGATCATGCCGCCGGCGCCGTAGCTCTGGGTGGCGACCGTGGTGGACCAGACGCCGGCCAGGGCGACGATCGCGCCGACCGACAGGTCGATGCCGCCGCCGATGATCACGAAGGTCATCCCGACGGTCACCACGCCGACCACCGAGGCGAGCTTGAGGATGGTGAGCGTGTTGCCCCACACCCAGCTCGCGTTCCCGTACAGGTCGGGCCGGGTGAGGATGCCGATGACGACGAGCACCACCAGGGTCGCCAGCAGGCCCAGGTTGCGCTTGGCGCCCTCACCCCCGTCACCCCGCCACCAGGAGAGCCGGCCGGGCGCGTCGGACTTCGCGGCCGCCGCCGCGGTCTCGGCCGGGTCCACCGGCGGCGACTGCGCCGGCAGGCCCGCCGCCCGCTCCGGCGTCGCCGTGGGAGACATCTCGCTCATGCCGCCACCTCCGTCCACGCGTCGATTCGCTCGCTGCGCTCGCTCATGCCGGCGCACCTTCCATGAGGGACCCCGCCATGACGAGGTCGAGCACGGTGTTCTCGTCGAGTTCGTCGGCCGGGGCCTCGCGGACCACCCGGCCCTCGCGCATCACCAGGACCCGGTCGGCGAGCCCCAGCACCTCGGGCACCTCGCTGGAGACCAGCAGGACGCCGACGCCCCGGGCGGCCAGCGCCCGGATGACCTGGTAGAGCTCGGCCCGGGCGCCCACGTCCACGCCCCGGGTCGGCTCGTCGAGCAGCAGCAGCCGGGTGTCGCCGAGCAGCCAGCGCCCGACCACCACCTTCTGCTGGTTGCCCCCGGAGAGCGTGCGCACCGGCCGCCGGACGTCGCGGGGACGCAGCTCCAGGGAGTCGGCGATCCGGTCCGCCTCGGCCCGCTCCCGCCCGGCGTCGGTGAAGCCGAAGCGGGCGTACCGGCCGAAGGTGGCCAGGGTGACGTTGCGGTAGATCGACTCGCCGAGCAGCAGCGCCTGGCTCTTGCGCTCCTCGGGGGCCATCCCCATGCCGGCCCGCACCGCCGCGCCGACGCTGCCCGGTCGCAGCGTCCGGCCGCCCATCCGGACCGTGCCGGCCTGCGCGCGGCGGGCGCCGTAGATGGTCTCCAGCAGCTCGGAGCGACCCGAGCCGACCAGCCCGGCGACGCCGACGATCTCGCCGGCCCGCACGGTCAGCGAGACGTCGGCGAACTCGCCCGGCCGGGTCAGGCCCTCCACCTGCAGCAGCTCGGCGCCGGCGGGGTCGTCGACCGGGCGGTCCGGGAAGACGTACTCGATGCTCCGGCCGGTCATCCGGGCGACCAGGTCGCGGGTCGGGGTGTCGCGCGCCGGCAGGTTCGCCGCGGTGGTCCGGCCGTCCTTGAGTACGGTCACCCGGTCGCCGATCTCGCGGATCTCCTCCAGCCGGTGCGAGATGTAGATGACCGCGATGCCCTGCGCGGTCAGCTCGCGGATGATCCGGAACAGGTTGCCCACCTCATCGTGGGCCAGCACCGCGCTCGGCTCGTCCATGATGATCAGTCGGGCCTCGTGGGAGAGCGCCCGCGCCATGCTGACGACCTGCTTGCCGGCGGCGGGGAGCGCCCGGACCATCCGTCCCGGCGGGATCTCCGGGTGGCCGAGGCGGCCGAGGATCTCCCGAGTCCGGCGGGCCATCCGGCCGCGACGGACGAAACCGAACCGGCGCGGCTCGTGGCCGAGGAAGGCGTTCTCCGCGACCGAGAGGTCGTCGACCAGGTCGAGCTCCTGGTAAATGGTGGCGATCCCGGCCCGCATCGCGGCCTGCGGGCTGGCGAAGGCCGCCGGCTCGCCGCGCCAATGGACCTCGCCGGAGTCCGGCCGGTGCACCCCGGAGAGCACCTTGATCAGGGTGGACTTGCCGGCGCCGTTCTGCCCGAGCAGGCAGTGCACCTCGCCGGCGCGCACCTCCAGCTGCACCCCGTCCAGCGCGCGTACGCCGGGGAAGGTCTTGACCACATCGGTGAGGCGCAGGACCACCTCCCCCGCGATGGTGTCCGCGGGCGCCTCCACCAGCGGTGCATTCGTCACGACGACCTCCTCGCTCCCGCTCGTCGGTGGCCGGCCCGGGCCGGCCGGTTCCTGCGCGTCGTCGGCGCCGGCCGGGCCGGCCGGATCGGTGTCGCGGCCGGTCACAATGCCTCCCAGGTTCGCGACTGCGGGGCTCGCAAGCCCGGCTCACTCCTCGCGCTCACGATGCCTCGCCGAAGGCCAGGTCGCTGGCGAGCACGGCGGCCCCCGCGACCCCGGCGCGCGGGCCGAGCTCGGAGAGGACGACGGGCAGGTTGCCGGTGGCCAGGGGCAGCGACCGGCGGTAGACCACGCTGCGGATCTCGGCGAGCAGGATGTGCCCGAGCTGGGCGAGCCCGCCGCCGATCACGATCATCGACGGGTTGGTGAAGCTCACCAGCCCGGCCAGCACGCCGCCGACCCGCCGGCCGCCGTCGCGGATGAGCTGGATGCAGGTGACGTCCCCCTCGGCCGCCCCCTGCGCGACGTCCAGCGCGGTCAGCGCGCCCCGGGCGTCGAGCCGCTCGGCGAGCGCCGGGGAGATGCCGGCCCGGGCCGCCGCGGTCGCCTCCTTGGCCAGCGCGGCGCCGCTGAACAGCGCCTCCAGGCAGCCGAGGTTGCCGCAGGAGCACATCGGACCGTTCGCGTCGACCTGGATGTGGCCGATGTCCCCGGCGCAGCCGTCGGTGCCGCGGTACACCTCCCCGCTGAGGTAGATGCCGCAGCCGATCCCGGTGCCGATCTTGATGAAGAGGAAGTCGTCCACCGAGTGGGCGACGCCGCCGTGCCGTTCGCCGATCGCCATGATGTTGACGTCGTTGTCGACCACCGCCGGGCACCCGTGCTCCCGGGTGAGCAGCTCACGGACCGGGAAGCGGTCCCAGCCCGGCATGATCGGCGGCGAGACCGGGACGCCGTCGCGGAAGCTCACCGGCCCGGGCACGCCGATGCCGACCGAGTCGAGCCGCTCGTACGCGCCATCCACCTTGGCCTTGTGCAGCAGCTCGTTGACTCGCTGGAGGGTCACCTTCGGGCCGGAGCGGATGTCGGCCGGCTCGGTGTAGGCGACCACCGGTTCGAGGCGGCCGTTGACCACCTCGACGTCGATCGAGCTGGCGCCCAGGTCGACCGCGGCGAAGCGCAGGTGCGGGCTGAGCTCGACCAGTGTGGAGCGCCGCCCGCCGCGGGACGCGGCCAGCCCAGCCTCGGCGACGTAGCCGAGGCCGACCAGCCGTTCCAGCTCGGTGAGGAGGCGGGGGCGCGGCATCTGCAACCGGTCGCAGAGCTCCGCCCGGGACACCGGCCCCTCGTCCCGGAGCAACCGCAACAGCCGTACGTGCAGGGGGTCCACCGTCCGCACCGGGACTCACCTCCGCATCGGAGTCGTTCACATCGACGCAACGGCGATGTGTCGTGTCCGACACAGTAGGAGCCTTCCGGGCCGCGTGTCCATAGCTTCAGCGCGATCCGACCCAAACTTTTGTCCATCTGAGCAAAAGCACGTAGTGGATCACGAAAAGCGCGCTGGTCGCGGGCGACGGGCGTGGGTACGACCGCAGACAGCGGGGCCGCGCGTGGCGATGCCACCCGCGGCCCCGACCCGTGGACGACGGTCCCCGGTCACCCGTCCGACGGTCAGTGGTCCGCGGCGTGGCTCTCGAGCACCCAATCCCAGGGGGGCGGTCGACGGATGGTGGTGGCGGTCAGCGACCGGCGGCGTTGCGCTTCTTCCTCAGCTTGCGGTCGTCGCGCAGCTCCACGTACGGCTCCTCCTCGGCCGGGTGCCCGGCCTCGATGGCCCGGCCGCGCTCCAACTCGGCGTCGAACTCCGCGCCGAGCAGGATCGCGATGTTGCTCAGCCAGAGCCAGACCAGGAAGATGATCACGCCGGCCAGCGCCCCGTAGGTCTTGTTGTACGAGCCGAAGTTGCTGACGTAGAGGGCGAAGAGACCGGAGATCACCAGCCAGATCACCACCGCGAGCACACCGCCCGGGCTGACCCAGCGGAAACCGCCGTGCCGGGCGTTCGGCGAGGCCCAGTAGAGGATCGCGAACATCAGGCTGACCAGGATGAGCAGCACCGGCCACTTGGCGATGTTCCACACCGTCACGGCCGTCGAGCCCAGCCCGATCGCGCTGCCGACCTGCTCGGCGAGACCGCCGGTGAAGACCACGATCACCGCGGCGGCCAGCAGCAGCACGCCGACCAGGGCGGTCACCCCGAGCCGGATCGGCAGGGTCTTCCAGATCGGCCGCCCCTCCGGCACGTCGTAGATGGTGTTGGAGGCGCGCATGAAGGCGGCGATGTAGCCGGAGGCCGACCAGAAGGCGGCGAGCAGACCGATGATCGCGGCGATGCTGGCCAGGCCGCCGGAGGCGCCCGCCTGCTCGATCGCGGTCTCGATGATCTCGCGGATGTTCTCCTGGGGCACCGCCTGGTTGACGGTGTCCTTGACCCCCTCGGTGGCGCGGGTGCCCAGCAGGCCGAGCACCGAGATGAGCACCAGCACGCCCGGGAAGATCGAGAGCACCCCGTAGTAGGTGAGCGCGGCCGCCCAGTCGGTGAGGCTGTCGTCCTGGAACTCCCTGACCGTGCGCTTCAGCGCGGCCTTCCACCCGGCGCCCGGAAGCTGGGTCGGGCTGTCCGGCCCGTCGGCCGGGCCGACCGGCCCGGAGCGGTCCGGCCCCCGACCCCGCCGGTCCAGGTCGAGGCGGTTCCGGGCCCGCTCCACGCCCCTGCGGGGCGCGGAGCCCGCGCCGGATTTGTCGCGGTCGCGCCCGCTGCGGGCGGAAGACTCGTCGGAGGCCATCGCCCCTCCCCTCATGGTCGGCATCGTCAGCAACGACATGCCCCGACGAAAGGGGTGGTAACCACCTACTTGTAGAGCAGCCTGCCCATCCGCCGGGAGGCCACGAGGAGCCCGACCCCGGTCAGCGCCAGCAGGTACGCCACGTCGAGCAGCCACGACCAGCCGGCCGCGCCGACGGAGATGCCCCGGATCAGGTGCACCGATCGGTAGAGCGGGCTCAGCTCGACCACCCAGCGCAGCACGGCCGGATACGCCTCGGCCGGCACGAAGGTGCCGGAGAAGAGGAAAAGGGTGAACTGGGCCGAGCCCATCAGGTCGAAATCCTGCCAGCTGCGCATGAACGTGGCGACGGCCATGCCGAGCGCGCCGAAGGCGAAACCGACCAGCACCGCGGCCGGGAACGCGGTCACCGCCCGGCCCACGCTGGTCAGGTCCATCGCCACCATGACGACCAGGAAGGCGGCCGAGTAGAGCGCCCCCCGGATCATCGCCCAGCCCAGCTCGCCGAGGGCGATCTCGAACGGCTGCACCGGGGTCGCGATGATCCCGTCGTACAGCTTCATGTACTTCATCTTCCCGAAGAAGTTGAAGGTGGTCTCCGCCAGCGCGCCGGTCATCGCCGACGAGGCCAGCATCGCCGGCGCGACGAACCCGGCGTACGAGACGACCCGGCCGCCGGGGAGGGTGAGGTCGCCGACCAGCGTCCCCACCCCGATGCCGATGGAGAAGAGGTAGAGCACCGGCTCCAGGAAGCCGGAGATGAGCACCAGCCAGTACGCGCTCCTCAGCGACGTGAGGTTGCGCTCGGCGACCGACGCCGACCGGCGCGGCGCCCCCTCGAAGCTGACCAGCCGGGGCAGGACGAGACCGACCATGACACCCCTCCCCTAGACGACGAGCTCGCGGCGGAACGCGCGCCGGGCCAGCAGCCAGCCGGCGAGCGCCCAGACGGCGAGGTAGAGCAGGTGGCCGGGGACCGACCACTGTGGAGCCACCCCGAGCGTGGCCGCCCGGCAGAGGTCCACCCCGTGCCAGAGCGGCGTCGCGTACGCCAGCTGGCGCAGCCCCGACGGCAACGACTCGACCGGGAAGAACACCCCGGCGAAGAGCGTCATCGGAATCACCGCGAAGCGGAACAGCAGCGCCAGGTAGCTGTCGCTCGGCGCCCAGGCGCTGAACGCGAAGGTCGGCGCGGCGACCGCCAGACTGAGCAGCAGCACCACCGGCAGCACGGCTACCGCCCACGGTGAGCGCAGCGCCCCGAACAGGGCGGTCACCAGCAGGAACGCGGCCGTGCTGGTGAACGCCCGGAACAGCACGAAGGCAAGGTGGCCGGCGAGGATGTCACCCACCCGCAGCGGCGCCGCGACCTGGGCGAAGTAGGTCTTGATCCAGCGGAAGTTGCTCAGCACCGGCCAGGTCGACTCGCCGATCGCCACCTGCATGGCGGTGGAGGCGATCAGGCCCGGCACCAGCCAGTCGAGGTAGCGCACGCCGCCGACGCCCTGGTCGACGTACGCCCCGACGCCGAAGCCGAAGCCGACCACGGTGAGCACCGGCAGCAGGAAGGACGAGAAGACCCCGGCCCGCCAGGTGCGCCGGTAACCCACCAGGTAGTGCGCGAGCACCGCCAGCGCCGGCACCCGCGGCAACGCCGGCCGGACCCGCTCCGCCACGCTCACGTCGACCCTCCCCGCTCTCCGCTCACCAGGCCTTCCTACCCTCGGGGTACGACAGACCGCCGGCCACCCTACGGCGACCCACCGCCCCTGTCGCGTCACTTTCCGTCTCCCGCATCCGGGGCGTCGATCATGGGGTGTCGCCTCGCCACGCCGACGTGGAAAGTGACACCTCATGATCGACGAGGTGGACCGCTGGGGTCAGCGGGGGACGGCGAAGTGCAGGTCCGGGAGAAGGGCGGGATCCGCGCGGTCGAGCTGGCGGAGCCGGACCGGCGCCGCGCCGGGCCGGTCGAGGAGGCGTACGCCGGTGCCGAGCAGCACCGGGGCGACGTGGATCAGGATGTCGTCGAGCAGCCCGGCGTCGAGGCACTGGCGGGCGACGTGCGCGCCCAACACCACGACGTCCCGCCGCCCGGCGGCTGCCCGAGCCTGCGCGACCGCCTCGCCGATCTCCGCCGACACGCCCCGGACGTCGGGGCCGTCCACCTCCGCCGGCTGGTGGGTCAGCACCAGCACCGGGACGCGCCACGCGCCGCCGTACGGCTGCTGACCCATCGCCCGGCCGACGTCGTGGCTGCGCCGGCCGGTCAGGATCGCCCCGGCGCCGACGATCACCTCGTCGGCCGCTCCGCTCGCCCGGTATCCCTGCCCGAGGAACCAGTCCATGCTGTCGCCGGGCCCGGCGATGAAGCCGTCCACCGACATCGTCACGTGCCACCGCACCAGTCCACCGCTCATGTCGTCCTCCACCCATCCGGTCGGTCGTCATGGGGTCGACCGCGCCCGGCCGCCGAACTCATCGGTGGGACCGGCCGGTTCAGGGTTGGCTGGGCGGAGCGGCGACGAAGGAGCGCCAGGCGGCGGGGCGGATCAGCAGCGCCGGACCGTCCGGGTCCCTGCTGTCCCGTACGGCGACGACACCGGTCAGGTTGCCGGCCACCTCGACGCAGTCCCCGCCCTGGGTGTTGCTCCGCCTGCTCTTGCGCCAGACGGCGCCGGTCAGGTCCATCTGTGGCTGGGCCACACCCCGCCGCTGACGGGCGGACCGATGCCCCTAGTCGACCAGTGTGCGACCGGTGAGGTGCAGGAACACGTCTTCCAGGCTGCTGCGCCGGACCAGCACGCTGGCCGGGACGAGGCCGAGCGCGGTGACCTCGGCGACCGCCGCGTCGCCGTCGGCGACGTAGAGCAGGATCCGGTCGGGCAGCACCTCGACCCGCTCCCCCAGCCCGTCGAGCTTGCCGGCGAACGCCTCCTGCGAGTCGGCGGCGAAGCGCAGCTCCACCACCTCCCGGGTGGAGTGCCGCTCGATCAGGGCGCGGGGCGAGCCCTCGGCCACGATCCGGCCGCCGTCCATCACCACGAGGCGGTCGCAGAGCTGCTCGGCCTCGTCCATGTAGTGGGTGGTGAGCACCAGGGTGACGCCCTGCTGCTTGAGCCGGAACAGCCGCTCCCAGACCAGGTGCCGGGCCTGCGGGTCGAGCCCGGTGGTGGGTTCGTCGAGCAGGACGATCTCCGGGTTGTTGACCAGCGCGCGGGCGATGGTCAGCCGGCGCTTCATGCCGCCGGAGAGCGGCTCGACCTTGCTGTCGGCGCGCTCGGTGAGCTGGACGAAGTCGAGCAGCTCGGCCGCGCGCTCGCGGGCCACCCGGCGGGGGATGCCGAAGTAGCGGGCGTAGGTGGTGAGGTTCTCCCGGACGGTCAGCTCCGGGTCGAGGTTGTCCAGCTGGGGGCAGACGCCCAGCCGGGCCCGGATCGCCGGGCCGTCGCGGACCGGGTCCATGCCGAGGATGCGCAGCTCGCCGCCGCTCGGCGGGGAGATGCAGCCGACCATGCGCATGGTGGAGGACTTGCCGGCGCCGTTCGGCCCGAGGAAGCCGAACGCCTCACCGGGTCGCACCTCGACGTCGATGCCGTCGACGGCGGTGAAGTCGCCGAACCGCTTCACCAGCCCCCGAGCCTGGATGAGTGGTTGAGCAGTGGTCACCGGCCGACCATAGCGGCCGGGTCCGACACCATCGACCGGTTAACCGGGATGCGGCGGAAGGCGCGCGGGTGGCTACACAAGGTAATGCCAGCTACGGTGCGCGACGGGGTGCCGCCGCCTCGCTCCACCCGGCCCAGGGGGTCAAGGACGGTGGCATCGACGGCTTCTTCTGGTCCGGCGGGCTGCCCACCGACGGCCTCACCGACCTGTTCACCACCGCCGGGGACAAGGTCAAGTTCATCGACATCAGCCCGCTGCTGCCGTAGCTGACCGAGCTGAACCCGGCGTACCAGGCGGGGACGATCCGCGCGGACGTCTACCGGACGCCCACCGACACCCCGACCATCGTGGTGCCGAATGTGCTGCTGGTGCGCAAGGACCTCGACGCCGACGTCGCCTGCGCGATCACGAAGACCGTGTTCGAGAAGAAGGACGCCCTCGCCCAGGCCAATCCGGCGGCCAAGGGCATCAGCCTGGAGAACGCCCGCAAGACCGACCCCGTGCCACTGCACCGGGGCGCGGCCAAGGCGTTGCAGGACCTCGACGCGAACTGATCCACCCGGGCCGGGTCCGGACATCCCGTCCGGGCCCGGCATCGCGGCCGGGCGCTCGCCCCGGTCGCGCCAGGCCCGCCCCCGGCACCCGGTTCACTGGCGGCTCGGCTCCACCGGTGGGGTACGCCTCAGACGTCGACGGGGGCGGTCGAGGCGCGGGCGGCGGCGACCAGCCGGTCCGTCTCGGCGGCCACCGCCTCGTCCGCAGCCGGCGTGCCCGGGTCGTAGCGGACCGTCCAGGTCAGCCCGTCCACGCCGGCCACCCGGCGGGCGGCGATCCGCCCGGCGCCGCCGGGCACCTCGTGGTGCGCGGTGTACGCCACCGAGCGGGTGACCCTCGCCCGCACCTGGTGCGGCAGGTCCCCAGGATCGAGCAGCAGGTACGTCTCGGCCGGGCAGTCGGCCACCACCAGGTAGCCGTCCCGTTCGGCGACCCGCTCGGCCGGGGTGACGGTCAGCTCGCGCCCCGACCAGACCGCCTTGAGGATGTCGTGCCAGCCCAGCCGGTGCGCCCGGCCGGGCAGCCAGAGCCCGAGGTTGCTGGCGACCACCACGCCGTCGCCCTCGCCGTTGCCGGCCGCGGCCCAGGCGAGCACCCGCTCGTCGGTCGCCAGCGGCGGCCGGTCGGCGGGGGACAGCTTCGGTTTCCGGTTGAACAGTCCCATCACAGTCCTCCGGCGGCCTGCTCGCGCAGCGCCCGCGCGTGCTGCTCCAGCGAGAGCAGTTCCCCGAAGAGCGCGAAGTACTCGTCCTTGTTGCTCACCGGGTTGATCCGCTGGATCTTCGACTTGAGGTCCTTGATCCGGGCGGTCACCGAGCCCCACTGGAGCCGGGCCACGGTCACCGAGACGTAGCGCGGGTCCGGCTCGCCGTCGATGCGCAGCGGCTCGACGGCCAGCTCGCCGACGAGCGCCCGGGCGGCCAGGTCCTCGCAGGCGTCGCGAACCTGCTCGATCCAGACCGCGCCGCCGGTGGCCGCCGCCGCGCCGCCGGCCGCCGCGATCGCCGCCCGCACCGCCGAATGGACGGGGTGGCGGTACTCGGCGGACTCGACGGCGTCGAACATCGGGCCGGCCAGCACCGGCTCCTGGAGGGCGAGCTTGAGCGCCTCCCGCTCGACCATCGACCGCGGGCTGTCCACGGCGGGCGCGGCCGGGGCGGATCGGGCCGGGGCGGGGCGCTCGCCGTTCGGCTGGCCGTTGCCGGCGGCCAGCACCGCCCGCTGCACCGGCTCGATCTCCATGCCGAGGTCACCGGCGAGCTTGCGGACGTACTCCGGGCGCTTCTCCCGGTCCTTGATCTTCGCGACCAGCGGGGCGGCCCGGCGCATCGCCTCCACCCGGCCGTCGACGGTGTCCAGGTCGTACCGGTTGATCATGTGGCGCAACGCGAAGTCGACCAGCGGCTCGCGGCGGGCGACCAGGTCGCGGACGGCCAGGTCGCCCTTGGCCAGGCGCAGCTCGCACGGGTCCATGTTGTCGGGGCTGACCGCGATGAAGGTGCGCCCGACGAAGCGCTGGTCGTCCTCGAACGCGCGCAGCGCGGCCTTCTGGCCGGCGGCGTCCCCGTCGAAGGTGAAGATGATCTCGCCGGCCACCGCGTCGGTGTCCAGCAGCAGGCGGCGCAGCACCCCGATGTGGTCGGTGCCGAACGCGGTGCCGCAGGTCGCCACGGCGGTGCTGACGCCGGCCAGGTGGCAGGCCATCACGTCGGTGTAGCCCTCGACGACGACCACCTTGCCCTGCTTGGCGATCTCCCGCTTGGCCTGGTCGATGCCGTAGAGGACGTGCGACTTCTTGTAGATCGGCGTCTCGGGGGTGTTCAGGTATTTCGGGCCGTCGTCGTCGTCGAAGAGCTTGCGGGCGCCGAACCCGATGACGTCGCCGGTGAGGTCGCGGATCGGCCAGAGCAGCCGGCGGCGGAACCGGTCGATCAGGGAGCCCGACCGGGCCGGTCGGGACAGCCCGGCGGTGACCAGCTCGTCGTGGGTGAAGCCCTGCTGGCGCAGGTGCTTGGTGAGCAGGTCCCAGCCGTCCGGGGCGAAGCCGCAGCCGTACCGGTCGGCGGCGGCCCGGTCGAAGCCGCGCTGGGCCAGGAACTCCCGGGCCGGGCGGGCGCCGGCCGTGGTGAGCTGGGCGCGGTAGAACTCCACTGCGGCGGCGTGCGCGGCGACCAGCCGCTGCCGCTGCCCCTGTTGGGGGCGGCTGCGCGGGGCGGACCGGTCGTCCTCCACGTACCGCAGCTGGATGCCGGCGCGGGCGGCGAGCCGCTCGACGGACTCGACGAAGCTGAGGTGCTCGGCGTCCATCAGGAACTTGATCGCGTCCCCGCCGGCCCCGCAGCCGAAGCAGTACCAGACGTTGCGGGCGGGCGAGACGTTGAACGAGGGGCTCTTCTCGTCGTGGAACGGGCAGAGCCCCTTGAGGTTGCCGCCGCCGGCCGACTTCAGCGTGACCGTGTCGGAGATGACCTCGGCGATGGAGCTGCGCTCGCGGACCAGCGCGATGTCCTCGTCCCGGATCCGCCCCGCCATCTCCGCCACCTCCTCGGCGTACATCCTGCCCTGCCGGACCGACGATCCGGCGGTCGGGGGACGGCCGTGTGGCGAATGCCGCCCGGCGCGGCGTCAGGCCGTACGGGCGGCGCCGGTGGTCGTGTCCCCGATCCTGGGGAACGGCTCGATGGAGAAGACCACCTCGACCGGCACCTCGAAGTACGCGGCTATCCGCAACGCCAGGTGCAGGCTCGGCCGGAACTCGCCGCGTTCCAGGTAGCCCACCGTCTGGTAGTGCACGCCGAGGGCGTCGGCGAGCTGCCGGCGGGAGATGCCGCGCTCGGCGCGCAGCACGGCGATCCGGTTGTGCACCGTCTCACTCATCGATGCCCTCTCACACCACCCGCTGCATGGCCTTCTCCCGGCGTGCGGCGACCCGCGAGCCGGACTCCCGGCGGGCCATCCGGCGCAGCACCACCGGGGCCAGGGTCAGCCCGAGCACGGCCCAGAGCCCGAGCACGCCGAACATCTCGAGGTGCCGCCAGGATCCGCCGAGCTCGACGGCGGCCATGCCGTCCGGCAGCAGCGCCGAGCGCATGCCCAACCCTAGCCAGTAGATCGGGAAGACCTGCGCGACGGCCTGGAGCCAGCCCGGGTAGCCGTTGATCGGGTAGAAGATGCCGGAGAGTGCCACCAGCCCCATCGTCGGCAGCATGACCAGGCCCAGGTTCCGCGGGTTCTCGATCAGCGAGCCGAGGACAGCCCCCATCGGCAGGGTGGCGACCAGGCCGAGCACGGCCACCCAGGCCAGGGTGAACCAGGCGGCCGGGTCGCTGAGCCGGAGCCCGTCGAGGAAGAACAGCGCCGGGGTCAGCTGGATGGCGATGCTGATCAGCGCCACCGCCGACATCAGGGTGATCTTCCCGATCAGGTAGCCGAGCATGCCGTTCGGGGTGGCCTTGGCCCGCAGCAGGGTGCCGTCCTCCCGGTCGACCACGAGTTGCTGGGCCAGGACCAGCATCCCGCCGAAGGCCAGCCCCATGCCGAGCGCGCTGGGCAGCGTCCGGGCGCCGAGGGAGAAGGTGGTGCCCGGCACGGTCGAACCCCGCATGAAGAACATCGCCACCAGCAGGACCGCCGTCGGGAAGAAGTAGTTCCACAGGTCCTGGTAGTTGGTGAAGGTGTTGCGCAGCTCGATCCCGCCGCGCTGCAGGCCGGTCGCGACGGCGGCTCTGGTCGGGCTCATCTGTCGCTCCCCTGCTGCCACACCCGGGCCGCCGCGCCGGTCCGGGTACCGGATTCCTGCTCGTACACCAGCGCCATGTAGGCGTCCTCCAGGCTGGCCCGCCGGACCTCCAGCTCCTCGACGGCGTCACCGTGCTGCCGGAGCAGCTCGCGCACGAAGCGGGTGGCGTCCGTCGCGGAGTGGACGAATCGCTCCCCGTCGCGGCTCCACCGGATCTCCGCGTCCCCGGCCACCCGGCGGGCCAGCTCGTCCGGCGAGCCGTCGGCGATGATCCGGCCGCCGGCCAGAATCAGGATCCGGTCGGCCAGCTTCTCCGCCTCGTCCAGGTCGTGCGTGGTGAGCAGGATGGTGGTCTCGTCCAGGTCGGCGAGGCGGTGCACCAGCTCGTGGAACTCCCGCCGGGCGGCCGGGTCGAAGCCGACCGTCGGCTCGTCCAGGAAGAGCAGCTGCGGACGCCCGACGATGCCGACCGCGACGTCCAGCCGCCGACGTTGTCCGCCGGAGAGCTGGTGGACCCGCTTGTCGGCGTGGGCGGTGAGGCCGACCGTGTCGAGCAGTTCGGCGACCGGCCAGGGGCGGCGGCTTCGCTCGGTGGAGTACGGCGCGTAGAAGGCGCCGAGGTGGGAGAGCAGATCCCGGACGCGCCACCGGCCGTGGTCCCGCCAGGACTGGAGCACCACCCCCATCCGGGCCCGCCACCGCTCGTCGCCCCGGCCCGGGTCCACGCCGAGGACGCTGACCTCGCCAGCCGAGCGCATCCGGAAGCCCTCGAGGATCTCGATGGTGGTGGTCTTGCCGGCGCCGTTGGGCCCGAGCAGGGCGAGCACCTCGCCGCGCCGGGCGGTGAAGCCGACCCCGCGCAGCACGTCCACGCTGCCGTATCGCATCCGCAGGTCGCGGACGTCGAGGACGAGGTCGCTGTCGGGCGGGTGGGGAGTCGCACTGACTCCCGGCAGTTCGACCGCGGTCATGGCCGTCCCCCGATGGTTGATCCGATCAGTACCGCGAAATGTAGCACCTCTACTACATCTTGAGGTACACCCACTCGGGCGGGACGCGTCGGTCAGCGCGGGCGGCGGTGGAGCCAGCGGGTGACCGGCGGCGGATCCTCCTCCTCGTACGACCGGGCGGCGCGCACGGCGGCGGCCAGGCCGGAACGGCGGGGCCGGGCCCGCGGGTGGACCGCCGGGTCGGTGGCCATCTCCCGGACGAGGGCGACCGCCAGGCCGAGCATCACCACCACGAACGGCAGCGCGACCAGGATGGTGGCCTGCTGCAACGCGGCCAGGCCGCCGGCGAGCAGCAGCGCCGCCGCCACCGCCCCGATCAGTACGCCCCAGAGCACCACCACGCCCCGGTGCGGCCGCAGCGCGCCCCGGGAGCTCAGCGAGCCGAGCACCAGCGCGGCAGAGTCCGCGCCGGTGATGAAGAAGAGCGCCACCAGCACCGCCGCCAGCACCGTGGTGAGCGTCGCCAGCGGCAGCGCTTGCAGGAGCCCGAACAGGGCGTTCTCCACGCTCGCGCCGACGTCGCCGACCAGGTCCCGGGCGCCGGTCCGCTGCACCCGCAGCGCGGTCCCACCCATGATCGCGAACCACACGACGCTGGCCCCGCTGGGCACCAGCAGCACGCCGGTGACGAACTCCCGGACCGTCCGCCCCTGCGAGATGCGGGCGATGAAGATCCCGACGAACGGCGCCCAGGAGATCCACCACGCCCAGTAGAAGATCGTCCAGGAGCCCAGCCAGGCCGGGTCGCTGAACGCCCCGGTCCGGGTCGACATGACCACCAGGTTATTGAGGTAGTCACCGACCGAGGCGGGCAGCACCTCCAGCGTGTAGATCGTCGGGCCGGCCACGAAGACGAAGGCCATCAGCCCGACGGCCAGCACCACGTTGCTGGTCGACAGCCACTTGATCCCCTTGTGCAGCCCGGTGAACGCGGAGACCACGAAGGCGGCGGTGAGCGCCGCGATCACCACCAGCTCGACGGCGACGCTGTCCGGCACCCCGGTGGCCGAGTCGAGGCCGGCGGCCACCTGGAGCGCGCCGAGCCCGAGGCTGGTCGCCGAGCCGAAGACGGTGGCGAAGACCGCGAGCAGGTCGATGGCCCGCCCGATCGGACCGTACGCCCGCGCGCCGAGCAGCGGCTCGAAGGCGGCCGAGATCCGGCTGCCGCGCCCCTTGCGGAACGTCGAGTACGCGAGTGCCAGCGCGGCGATCGCGTAGATCCCCCAGGGGTGCAGCGTCCAGTGGAATAGCGTGTACTGCATGGCCACCGCGGCGGCCTCGGCGCTCTGCGGCCGCACCCCGGCGGCCGGCGGCGGCGACGCGTAGTGCTGGATCGGTTCGGCGACGGCGTAG
Source organism: Micromonospora kangleipakensis (assembly GCF_004217615.1). NCBI lineage: Bacteria > Bacillati > Actinomycetota > Actinomycetes > Micromonosporales > Micromonosporaceae > Micromonospora > Micromonospora kangleipakensis. Next base: position 6,532,983 of record NZ_SHLD01000001.1, read on the forward strand.
AAGACCAGGCCGATGCCCATGCCGGTGCTGAACATCATCGACACCCAGGCCAGCGTGCTGAACTCCGGCTCGTCGTCGTCCGCGCCGAGCCGGATCCGGCCGAACCGGGACGCCCCGAGCACCACGGAGAGGACGAGGAAGGCGTCCGCGGCCACCACGAAGAACCAGCCGAACGTGCTGATCACCCAGCCCAGCCCGGCCTTGCCGACCCCGGCGAGGGAGCCGCCCCCGAACACGCCCCAGCCGACCACCGCCAGCACCCCGACGACCCCCGCCGTCAGGACCACCCGGTCGGTGCGCCCGGCGCCGGCCGGACTCTCCCCCACCTGCTCCGCCATGGCCCAATCCTGGTCGGCCGACGGACCCGGCAGGACTGATACCGCGCATCTCCACCTGCCTGGACCGCACCGCCGACCACCACCGGCCGGAGGGGGTCAGGCGTGGAGGGTGGCGGTTTCCTCCGCCTCGACCTGGGCGGTCCAGGCGGCCTTGGTGGAGCGCCAGGCCTCGTCGTCCATGCCGCGCCGCCAGTAGCCGGAGATGGAGAGGGCGTCCCGGGGCAGGCCGCGCTCGACCCGCAGCAGCCGGCGCAGCTCCTTGACGAACGTGGCCTCGCCGTGGACGAAGGCGTGCACCGCGCCGGCCGGGAAGTCCAGCGCGCGGACCGCCTCGACCAGCGCCTCGCCGACCGGGCGGCCGGCCCGGTGCAGCCAGGTCAGCTCCACCGCGCCGGGGCTGGCCAGCCGCAGCTCGTCGGCCGGGCCGTCGACCTCGACGAAGACCCTGGCGGGCGCGCCGACCGGCAGCCGCTCCAGCGCTGCGGCGATCGCCGGCAGGGCGCTCTCGTCGCCGACCAGCAGGTGCCAGTCGGCGGCCGGGTCCGGGGCGTACGCGCCGCCGGGGCCGGTGAAGAGCACCTCGTCGCCGGGGCACAGGGCGGCGGCCCACGGTCCGGCCAGCCCCTCGTCGCCGTGGTGCACCACGTCGACGGTCAGCTCGCCGGCGGTCGCGTCCCAGGCCCGGACCGTGTACGCCCGCAGCCGCGGCCACTGCTCGCGGGGCAGGTCCCGCTTCAGGCTGGTCAGGTCCACCGGGTGCGGATAGCTGACCCCGGCCGGCGGGAAGACGAACTTGATGTAGTGGTCGGTGTACGCGCCCACCGGCAGGCCGGTCAGCTCCGCACCGCTCAGGACGAGCCGGATCAGGTGCGGGGTGGGCCGCTCGGTCCGCAGGACCTTCGCGGCGGTGACCTTCTTCGGGCGCTCACTCATGCTGCTTAGGCTAGCCTAAGTCGCGCCCGTCCCCCACCGGGCCGCCGTCGGAGCCCGCTCAGCCCAGCCCGGGCCGGGCGCCCACCAGGCGGCCGTGCCAGGCCAGCGCCGCCGGATCGGTGAGCGAGGCGACCTGGTCGACCACCACCCGCAGCTGGGCGGCGTCGTCCCGGGCGTCCCGCCACAGCGGCGCGAAGACCGGGTCCAGCGCGTCCGGCGCGCGGTCGACCAGGACGGCGACCAGCTCGGCGAGGATCTCCCGCTGGCTGGCGTACCGGGGACCTGCGGCCGGGCGCCGCATCACGTAGCGCAGCGCGATGCCCTTGAGCAGCGCGCACTGCGCCCGGATGCGGCGGGGCACCACCAGGTCGGCGGCGTACCGGCGGTGCGGGCCGGGACCGAAGCGCTCCTGGGTGGCGGCCACCACGGTCGAGACGAACCGGCCGGTGAGCACGCTGGTGGTCGCCTTCAGCGCCGCCTGGGCCCGGTGGCTGCCGTCGTACGCGGCGAGCGGGGCGAGCGCCGGCTCGGCGACCAGCTCGACCAGCACCTCACCGAGGTCGTCCGGGGACTCCCCCGAGTACGCGGCCGCCACGTCGACGCAGAGGGCCCGCCGCTCGTCGGCGTCCTCCAGCAGCGGGCGCAGGCTGACGTACCCGCCGTGGATGCCGTCCTCCACGTCGTGCACCGAGTACGCGACGTCGTCGGCCCAGTCCATGACCTGCGCCTCCAGGCAGCGCCGGGCGCCGGGTGGGGCGCCGGCGCGCAGCCACTCGAAGACCGGGCGGTCGTCGGCGTACGCGCCGAACTTGCGCTGCCCCGGGCGGCGCGGCCACGGGTACTTGCTGACCGCGTCGAGCGACGCCCGGGTGAGGTTGAGCCCGACGGAGCGGCCGTCCGGGTCGAGGACCTTCGCCTCCAGCCGGGTGAGCACCCGCAGCGTCTGCGCGTTGCCCTCGAAGCCGCCACAGTCGGCGGCGAGCGCGTCCAGCGCGTCCTCGCCGTTGTGCCCGAACGGCGGGTGGCCGAGGTCGTGCGCCAGCCCCGCGGTGTCCACCACGTCCGGGTCGCAGCCCAGCCGCGCCCCCATCTCGCGGGCGATCTGCGCCACCTCCAGCGAGTGGGTCAGCCGGGTACGCAGGAAGTCGTCGGTGCCCGCCGTGTGCACCTGGGTCTTCGCCGCCAGCCGGCGGAACGCCGCCGAGTGCAGCACCCGCGCCCGGTCCCGCTCGTACGGCGACCGCCCGTACCCGGTGTCCTTGGGCGCCTCGTCGATCAGGCGCGCCGCGTCGTCCCACCGACCGCTCAACCGTTATCCCCGCTGCCGCACCGCCTCTGCTCGCGACTGCGGGGCTCGCAAACCCGGCTCACTCCTCGCGCTCACGAAGCACGCAGAACTCGTTGCCCTCCGGGTCGGCCAGCACCGTCCACTCCACGCCGCCCTGACCGACGTCGACGTGCCGGGCGCCCATGTCGACCAGCCGCTCGACCTCGGCCTCCTGGTTGGCCGGGCGCAGGTCGATGTGCAGCCGGTTCTTGGTGATCTTGTCGTCGCTGACCGGGACGAAGACGATGCCCGGGGTCTGGTCCGGCGCCCGGCGGATCTCCACCTCGTCCGGCCGGTCGCTGATCACCTGGTAGCCGAGCGCCTCCGCCCACCAGTGGGCGAGCCGGGACGGGTCCTGGGCGTCGACGGTCAGGCTCTCCCAGACGCTGGTCATGCGGCCACCCTTCCCGGTTGATCGAACAGTGCGCCCAGGTTACGCCCGCCCGGGTCGATCGGCGCGCCGGGCGTCACGCGGGCCGGGTCGAAAACGGCCACGGGGCCGCCGGTGCGAAGGCCGACGACCCCGTGTCCGACGCGGATCAGCGGGAGTCGGAGCCGTCGGTCTCCACGACGGCGCGGCCGGCCTCCAGGCGGGCGACCGGGACGCGGAACGGGGAGCAGGAGACGTAGTCCAGCCCGACCTCGTGGAAGAAGTGCACCGAGTCCGGGTCACCGCCGTGCTCACCGCAGACCCCGAGCTTCAGCTCGGGCCGGGCCGCCCGGCCCTCCTCGGCGGCGATCCGGACCAGCCGGCCGACGCCCTCCCGGTCAATGGACTCGAACGGCGAGATGCCGAAGATGCCCAGCTCGAGGTAGCGCCAGAAGAACGCGCCCTCGACGTCGTCGCGGGAGAAGCCCCAGGCCATCTGGGTCAGGTCGTTGGTGCCGAAGGAGAAGAACTGCGCCGCCTCGGCGATCTGCCCGGCGGTCAGCGCCGCCCGGGGCACCTCGATCATGGTGCCGATCAGCACCTCGACGCCGCTGTCCGCGACCACCTCGGCGATGATCTTCTCGGCCTCGGCGCGGACCGTCTCCAGCTCCTGCACCGCGCCGACCAGCGGGACCATGATCTCCGGCTTGGCCACCGCGCCGCCGCGGGCGACCGTGACGGCCGCCTCGGCGATCGCCCGAACCTGCATGGCGAAGAGGCCGGGGATGACCAGGCCGAGACGCACACCGCGCAGGCCGAGCATCGGGTTCTCCTCGTGCATCCGCCGAACGGCGGCGAGCAGCGCCTCCTCCTTGGCGACGTCCTCGCCGCGCTCCTGGGCGACGGCGACGTTGACGGCGAGCTGCTCCAGCGGGGGCAGGAACTCGTGCAGCGGCGGGTCGATCAGCCGCACCGTGACCGGCAGGCCGTCCATCTCCCGGAAGATCTCTTCGAAGTCGGCCCGCTGCAACGGCAGCAGCGCGGCGAGCGCCGACTCCCGCTCGTCGTCGCTGCGGGCCAGGATCAGCCGCTCGACCAGCTCCCGGCGGTCGCCGAGGAACATGTGCTCGGTGCGGCACAGCCCGATGCCCTCGGCGCCGAACCGCCGCGCCCGCGCGGCGTCGGCGCCGGTGTCGGCGTTCGTCCGGACCGCGAGCCGCCGCCTGGCGTCGGCGTGGGTCATGATCCGGTGTACGGCCCGGACCAGCGCGTTGTCGATGTGCTCCGGGTCGAGGCTGCCCTCGAAGTACTGCACCACCTCGGACGGCATGACCGGTACCTGGCCGAGGTAGACCTTGCCGGTGGTGCCGTCGATGGAGACGATGTCGCCCTCGTTGACGGTCTGCCCGGCCACGGTGAACTTCTTGGCCGGGATGTTGACGTCCAGCTCGTCGGCGCCGGAGACGCAGGTCTTGCCCATGCCGCGGGCCACCACGGCGGCGTGGCTGGTCTTGCCGCCGCGCGAGGTGAGGATGCCCTTGGCGGCGATCATGCCGTTGAGGTCGTCGGGGTTGGTCTCCCGGCGGACCAGGATCACCGCCTCCCCCTCGGCGGCCAGCTCGACCGCGCGGGCGGAGGTGAAGACCACCTTGCCGGACGCGGCGCCCGGCGAGGCGCCGATGCCCTTGGCCACCGCCTCGAACTCGTGGTCGAGCTTGAACCGGGGGAACATCAGCTGGGCGAGCTGCGCGCCGTTGACCCGGTGCAGCGCCTCGTCCAGGTCGATCAGGCCCTCGTCGACGAGCTGCCCGGCGATCACGAACGCCGCGGCGGCGGTCCGCTTGCCGACCCGGGTCTGCAGCATCCAGAGCTTGCCGCGCTCGATGGTGAACTCGATGTCGCAGAGGTCCTTGTAGTGCTCCTCGAGCCGGGCCATGTACCCGAGCAGCTCGTCGTAGGACTTCTTGTCGATCCGCTCCAGCTCCTGCAGCGGCACGGTGTTGCGGATGCCGGCGACCACGTCCTCGCCCTGGGCGTTGGCGAGGTAGTCGCCGTAGATGCCCTGCGCGCCGCTGCCCGGGTCCCGGGTGAAGGCGACGCCGGTGCCGGAGTCGGAGCCGAGGTTGCCGAAGACCATGGCCACCACGTTGACCGCGGTGCCCAGGTCGGCCGGGATCCGCTCCTGCCGGCGGTAGACCACCGCGCGCTCGGCGTTCCACGACTCGAAGACCGCGCGGATGGCCAGGTCGAGCTGCTCCCGCGGCTCCTGCGGGAACTCCCGCCCGGTGTGCTTGGCGAAGATCTTCTTGTACGCGTCGACGAGTCCACGCAGGTCGTCCGCGTCGAGGTCGAGGTCGAGATCGGTGCCCTTGGCGCGCTTGGCCTCGTCGAGCGCGTGCTCGAACTCCTCGCCGGGCACCTCGCAGACGGTCTTGCCGAACATCTGGATGAGCCGGCGGTACGAGTCCCAGGCGAAGCGGTCGTTCCCGCCGGCCTGCGCGCTGAGTCCGACCACGCTGCGGTCGTTGAGGCCGACGTTGAGGACGGTCTCCATCATGCCGGGCATGGAGAACTTGGCGCCGGAGCGGACGGAGACCAGCAGCGGGTCCTGGGGGTCGCCGAGCTTGCGGCCCATCTCGCGCTCCAGGGACTCCAGGTGCGCCTCGATCTGACCGGCCAGCCCGTCCGGCTCGCGGCCGGTCTCCAGGTACGCCTTGCAGGCCACGGTGGTGATGGTGAAGCCGGGCGGTACCGGCAGGCCGAGGTTGGTCATCTCGGCCAGGTTGGCACCCTTGCCGCCGAGCAGGTCCTTGAGCTCCTTGTTGCCCTCGGCGAAGTCGTAGACGTACTTGTGATCGACCGAATCTTGCGATGCCACCAGAGCCTCCCACGCGCGCCGGATTTGACACTTAACGAAGGTTCAGTTGCCTCATACCCCGGGGCCGACCGCCGGTAATCCCGGCGTCATCAGCGATCGGTGGGCGAAGGTTAAGCGAACATCGAGTGGCCTGGGACCATTCGGTGACAATAGGCACAGCCATGACGACTATCCGCGTTCGCGGTGGTTTCTGGGAACGCTTCCACGCGCACGATCACGCAATCCCGGCTCCCCTCGTACTCTTGACGGCACTGGTTCTGCTGAACCTGACTTTTGCCATATCCCTCGCGAATACACCCCGGAGCCGTCGCCGTGCCGCCCATCCCTTCCGCCACCCCCGCCACCGGCCCGGACCCGCTCGGCCCGGACGCGGCCGACCCGGCCGTCCTGCCGACGCACGAGCCGGCGGCGGCCGACCTCGCCCGGGCCGCCGCGCGGACGGCCGGCGACCTGCTCGCCCCGCCGGCGCCGGTCCGGCTGGGCGACGTGATCCCGGCCCCCGAGCGGGTGGCGCCGGACCCGACGGCCGACTTCGTGCTCCCCGAGGACGCGGCGATCCGGGTCAGCCGCGGCCCGGCTGCCCGGGACGTCGCCGAGCAGCTCGCCGAGCTGCTCCGCCCGGCGACCGGCTATCCGCTGCTGGTCGCGGAGGTGGCCGACGACGGGACCGACGGGCAGCTGGCGCTCACCCTGTCCGGCCTCGCGGCTTCGGCTCCGGCTTCGACTTCGGCGGGGGACTCCGCCCCGGCCGACCGGCTCGGGGACGAGGGCTACCGCCTCCACGTCACCTCCGCCGAGGTCCGGATCGTCGCCGCCACCCCGGCCGGCCTCTTCCACGGCGTGCAGACGCTGCGCCAACTGCTGCCAACCGCGGTGGAGAGCCCGGCCCCGGTCGCCGACCGCTGGGTGGTGCCCGGTGGGTTGATCGTCGACCGGCCCCGGTTCCCCTACCGGGGCGCGATGCTCGACGTGGCGCGGCACTTCTTCGGCGTCGCCGACGTGCTGCGGGTGATCGACCACCTGGCCCGGTACAAGCTCAACCACCTGCATCTGCACCTCACCGACGACCAGGGCTGGCGGATCGCCGTCGACTCCTGGCCCCGGCTCGCCCCGATGGGGGGCGCCACCGAGGTGGCTGGCGGCCTCGGCGGCTGGTACACCGCCGCCGACTACCGCCGCATCGTCCGGTACGCCGCCCGCCGGCACGTCACCGTCGTGCCGGAGATCGACCTGCCCGGGCACACCAACGCGGCGCTGCTCGCGTACCCGGAGCTGGCGCCGGACAAGGTCGCGCCGCCGCCGTACACCGGCACCGAGGTCGGCTTCAGCTACCTGAACCCGGCCGACGAGCGGACGTACGACTTCGTGTCGGACGTGCTCGGCGAGGTGGCCGCGCTCACCCCCGGACCGTGGCTGCACATCGGGGGCGACGAGGCGTTCAAGGTGAAGGGCGAGGCGTACACCGGCTTCGTCGAGCGGGCCCAGCGGATCGTCGCCGCCACCGGGAAGACCGTGGTCGGCTGGCACCAGCTCGCCCCGGCCGCGCACCTCGACGGGCGGGTGCTCCAGTGGTGGGGAACCAACGGCGACGACCCGGTGGTCGCGGAGGCGGTACGCCGGGGCGCGCGGCTGATCCTCTCCCCCGGCAACCACTCCTACCTCGACATGAAGTACGCCCCGGACACCCCGATCGGGCACGACTGGGCCGGCCTGATCGACGTGCGGCGGTCGTACGACTGGGACCCGGGGACGCACGTCGCCGACGTGCCGGCGGAGGCGGTGCTCGGCGTCGAGGCGCCGCTCTGGACCGAGTCCGTCACCTCGCTGGCGGAGATCGAGTTCATGCTGCTGCCCCGGCTGCCCGCCCTCGCCGAGCTGGCCTGGTCACCCCGGGCGACCCACGACTGGGCCGGGTTCCGGGACCGGCTGGCCGGCCACGGCCCGCGTTGGGACCGGGCCGGGATCGCGTTCCACCGGTCCCCGGAGGTCCCCTGGCCCGCGGAGCCGGCGCAGCCGGCGGTGCCGCGGCAACCGACCGCCGAGACGACGGATCGGACCTCCGGCCAGGTCCACCCCGACCCGGCCGGGGCGCCCGCACCTCCGCCCGCCGCGAACGGAGTGTGACAACCCGCGGCCAAACCGACCGCCATACGCACAGTGACCGGTTTCCCGAGGACGCCGGCCACTCCTCGCCCGCCCGATCCGGCGCAGGCCCCCTGACCAGGCATCTCCTGCCCGGCCGCTCGCACCGGCGACCACTACCCACCCCCCTTTGCTTTGCTTCAGCGGACGCAACAGTTACCTTCCGCGCCTGTTGCCCATGGTGAAGTAGAGCAAAGGAGGCGATGGGATGGTCGGCCACACGCTTGAGGCTCACCGTCCGTAAGCGGCGAGGCGGTCAAGCCTGGGGCGGACGTCCCGTCCGGGTCGCCCCGGCCAGAAGCCACGCCGCCCCGGGCCCGAACCTGGGGTCGCGGCCGGTCGCGCGCTGTCGCGTGAACGGGGAGAGTGCGGCCTCGGCACGTCGGGAGGCAGCATCTTCCCCGAAAGTGCGCGGATCTTGACATCGGGCGGCCCGGGGCGTGCTGGGTCCGGTGTCCGGGTCGCGGTGCGCCCGGGTGGGTGGGGTGTCCGGTTCGTGGTGGGGTGTCCGGTGGTCGGGGCCACCCCGGCGGTGGAATGGCGGCCGGGGCCGGGGCGTTGAACATGGCATACCACCGCGGGACCCGCGGGTGGTAGAGCCCGGAGCCGCGGCCGTGGGAACACCCGGCCGGCCGGGACGGTTACATCCCCCCGGAACCCCGGCCCCCGCGGCCGGAACCCGTGAGCCTGGAATGCGTCGCCGGCCCGGGTGGTTACATCCCCGGGACACCCGAGCAGGCCCAGCCGCCGGGCAGATCCCCCAAGACTTTCCCCCCCCCTTTTTCACGCGACACCACCGCACCCCCCTGCGGTGTGTCGTGTACCCCCGAGCAGAGGAGCACGCCATCATGCGTACCGATCTGATCCGTAAGACCGCCCTGACCGCTGCCGGCCTCGCCGCCACCGCCGGTGGCATCGCCGGCCCCGCGATCGCCGCCCACGCCGCCGAGGCCAAGCCCGCCGCGCAGGTGCAGACCGACCGTAAGCACGGCGGTGAGCGGGAACTCAACGTCCGCTACGAGGCGCAGCCGAACTTCTACTACTGCGGCCCCGCCGCGACCCGCAACGCCCTGTCCGTGCAGGGCAAGGCCATCGACGTCGACGCCATGGCCAAGGAGATGGGCACCACCGAGGCCGGCACCAACAGCGTCAACGACATCACCCCGGTCCTGAACAAGGAAACCGGTAAGGACGTCTACCACAGCGTCGAAATCCGCGACGCCAAGGCCGACGACAAGCAGACCGACACCCTGCGCGCCGACATCGTCCACACCGTGGACAACGGCCGGGCCGTGGTCGCCAACATCGCCGGCACCGCCGTCGACACCGACGGCAACACCCACTCCTTCGAGGGCGGCCACTACATCAGCGTCGTGGGCTACCGCGACGGCGGCCACACGGTGACGATCGCCGACTCGGCCGACCCGAACATGGCCTCCTACCGGATGAGCGTCGACAACCTCGCCGACTGGATCGCCACCCGCGGCTACACCGCCTCCTGACCCACCAGCACCACACGCGAAAGGGCCGACCCCCACCCGGGGGCCGGCCCTTTCGTCGTCTGCGCGTACGTGGCGCGCTCAGCCGCCGGAGTCGTCCAGCTCGGCGCCGTCGGGCACGGTGTCGTCGTCCCGGCTGGCCAGCCAGCCGTCGGGCAGGAAGACCTTGCCCGGGGAGTTGGTCCGGCCGCGCGGCTGGCCGAGGGTGGCCACCGGGAACGGCTCGGCCGGGTCGAGCTTGCCAAGCAGGTCGTCGAGCTGCGCCAGGCTGTCGATCATGGCCAGGGAGCGGCGCAGCTCGCTGCCGACCGGGAAGCCCTTGAGGTACCAGGCGACGTGCTTGCGGAAGTCGGTGCAGCCGTCCCGCTCACCCCGGGCCGGGTTGCGCGCGCCCGCGACGAACTGGTCGACCAGCAGCTCGGCGTGCCGGCGCATGGTCACCGCCACCTCGCCCAGGCCGGGCAGCCGCCGCTCCGGCCGGCCGTTGAACGCGGCCTCCAGGTCGGCGAAGAGCCACGGGCGGCCCAGGCAGCCGCGCCCGATCACCACGCCGTCGACGCCGGTGTGCGCGACCATCCGCAGCGCGTCGTCGGCCTCCCAGATGTCGCCGTTGCCGAGCACCGGGACGTCGAGGGCCTGCTTCAGGGTGGCGATCGCGTCCCAGTCGGCGGTGCCCGAGTAGCGCTGCGCGGCCGTACGCCCGTGCAGGGCGACCGCCGCGACGCCCGCGTCCTGCGCGGCGAGGCCCGCCTCGACGTACGTCAGATGGTCGTCGTCGATGCCCTTGCGCATCTTCACCGTGACCGGCACCCCGGCGGGCGACGCGGCCTCCACCGCGGCCTTCACCAGCCGGGCGAAGAGCCGGCGCCGCCACGGCAGGGCCGAACCGCCACCGCGCCGCGTCACCTTGGGCACCGGGCAGCCGAAGTTGAGGTCGATGTGGTCGGCGAGGTCGCGCTCCACCACGATCCGCACGGCGGCGGCGGTGATCTCCGGGTCGGTGCCGTAGAGCTGGAGGCTGCGCGGCTGCTCGTCCGCGCCGAAGGCGATCATGCGCAGCGTCTTCGGGTTCCGCTCGACCAGTGCCCGGGTGGTGATCATCTCGCAGACGTAGATACCGCCGCCCTGCTCTCGGCAGAGCCGCCGGAAGCCGACGTTGGTGATGCCCGCCATCGGCGCCAGCACCACCGGCGGCCACACCTGGTGCCGCCCGAGGGTCAACGGGCGCAGTGCGGGCAGGGTCGGGGCGGTCACCGGACAAGTGTACGGGGCCCCGACCGGCGCCTTTCCGCGCCGGCCGGAGCCCCCGTGAACAGCTCAGCAGCCGGGCAGGCGCTCGATCAGGTAGCGCTCGACCTGGTCCAGCGAGACGCGCTCCTGGGCCATGGTGTCCCGGTTCCGCACGGTCACCGCGTTGTCGTCCAGGGTGTCGAAGTCGACCGTCACGCAGAACGGCGTGCCGATCTCGTCCTGTCGGCGGTAGCGGCGGCCGATCGCCTGCGAGTCGTCGAACTCGACCACCCAGCGCTTGCGCAGGTCCGCCGCGAGACCCTTCGCCTTCGGCGAGAGCGCCTCGTTGCGGGACAGCGGCAGCACCGCCACCTTCACCGGGGCCAGCCGCGGGTCGAAGCGCATCACGGTGCGCTTGTCCACGCCGCCCTTGGTGTTCGGGGCCTCGTCCTCGTCGTACGCCTCGAGCAGGAAGGCGAGCACCGCGCGGGTCAGGCCGGCGGCCGGCTCGATCACGTACGGCATCCAGCGCTCGCCCTTGGTCTGGTCGAAGTACGACAGGTCGACGCCGGAGTGCTTGCTGTGCGTGGAGAGGTCGAAGTCGGTCCGGTTGGCGATGCCCTCCAGCTCGGCGAACTCGGTGCCGCCGAACTGGAACCGGTACTCGATGTCGACGGTGCGCTTCGAGTAGTGGGAGAGCTTCTCCTTGGGGTGCTCGTAGAAGCGCAGGTTCTCCTCGGAGAGGCCGAGGTCCAGGTACCAGTTCCAGCGCTGCTGGAGCCAGTACTCGTGCCACTCCTCGTCGGAGCCTGGCTCGACGAAGAACTCCATCTCCATCTGCTCGAACTCACGCGTACGGAAGATGAAGTTGCCCGGGGTGATCTCGTTGCGGAACGACTTGCCGGTCTGCGCGATGCCGAACGGCGGCTTCTTGCGGGCGACCGTCTCCACGTTCTTGTAGTTCACGAAGATGCCCTGGGCGGTCTCCGGGCGCAGGTAGTGCAGGCCCTCCTCGCTCTCCACCGGGCCGAGGTAGGTCTTCATCAGGCCGTTGAACATCTTCGGCTCGGTGAAGGTGCCCTTGTTGCCGCAGTTCGGGCAGTTGATCTCGGACAGCGAGACCGGCGGGCGGCCGTGCTTGGCCTCGAACGCCTCCTCGAGGTGGTCCGCGCGGAACCGCTTGTGGCAGGACTGGCACTCGGTCAGCGGGTCGACGAACTCGGCGATGTGGCCGGAGGCCTCCCAGACCTGGCGGGCCAGGATGACCGCGGAGTCCAGGCCGACGACGTCGTCACGCTGCTGGACCATGGTCTTCCACCACTGCCGGCGGACGTTCTCCTTGAGCTCCACGCCGAGCGGACCGTAGTCCCACGCCGACCGGGTGCCCCCGTAGATCTCGCTGGAGGGGAAGACGAAGCCTCGGCGCTTGGCGAGGCTGACGACGGCGTCGATACGGTCGGCTGGCATGTTTCCTCCTACGCCGGCTGGCGGTCGGCGGGGGCGATGTGGATGGAACGGTCAGTTCGGGACAACGGTACGGCTACCGGAGTCCCGAGCCCAGCAGAATACCGGGGGGCCCGTCAGCTCACCCCGCAGACCTCCATGCCACCGGTCTGCGGATCCGGCGCCAGGGTCACCTGCTGGGCCTCCTGTTTGCCGCCGCTGAGGGTCACGTCGACCGGCACGGTGAGGGTCTGCGCGTCGACCTTGCCCACCCGGTAGCCGGAGATCTGCGGCTCGGCGGCGACCCGCTGCTCGAAGTCCGGCCGGGACTCACGCCGCTGGGCGTCGTCGCAGAGCCTGTCGTACGCCTTGGACCAATCCTTCGCCACCAGGGCCTGGTAGTAGTCGTCGGTGACCGTCCGGCCCTGCTCCTCGATCGCCTGGACGTTGCTCACCGCCAGTCCGACGATGGCCGCGCCGCCCCCACCGCAGCAGAGCAGCACGGCGAGCGCCCCGACGCCGAGGCCGAGCCAGAGCCGGCGGCGACCGCCCTCGGTGGGCGGGGCGGCGAACGGCGGGGCGGCCCCGGGGCCGGCGGGGACGCCCGGCTCGGACGGCGGCTCCGGGACCGGCGGCGCGCCGCCTGCGCCGGACAGCACGGGGTGAGGGGGTGGGGATGCCGGTCCGGGAGCGGTCATACGCCAGAGGGTAGTGCCACCGGGGTCAGCGGTAAGGACCTGCAGCCCGATCACTGGCGACGATGACGATCTCCCCGTCCGGCGCGGCGCTGGCGAGCGTCTCGTACGCCGACGGCTCGTCGACCGATTGGGCCAGCAGCGGCACCGCCGTGATCTTCACGTCGAAGCCGCCCAGCGCCCGCCGGTACGCCCCGACGGACTCCCACTCGGTGAGCAGGCACCAGTGCGTCGGGTCGTCCAGCGCCCGCAGCAACTCCCCGCGCAGGTAGCCGCGGCGGGCGGCGAGCGCCGCGAGGGCGGCGTGCGCCCGCTCGGTGAAGTCGGGCGCGACCTCGGCGTCCACCACGAACCGGTTGGTCACCAGCACCGGCGTCCTCCTCGTAGAGTCTGTGGGATGCAGCGTACGCAGAGCCCCCTGCTGGCCCGCCTGGCCCGGGTCAACCCGACGACGGTGTTCCTGGCCACCCTGGTCCTCGTGCTGGTGGCGCTCTTCGCGCCCGGTCCGGTGGGCGGCCTGCTGTTGCTGGCGCTGGCCACGGTGCTGGTGTGGCTGATGGTCACCACCTGGCCGGTGCAGGCGCCGGCGACCCGGGTGATCCGCCTGGTGATGCTGACCCTGCTGATCGCGGTGGCCATGACCAAGCTGCTCTGACATGCAATCATGCGTTTTTGACAATCAATTTCGTTATCGCGGACAGTGGTCGTCATGACCATCCGCTTCACCTCCCGCGTCCTGGCCGTCGCCATCGCCCCCCTGCTCGCGCTGGGCGGCGTCGCCGCCTGTTCCGCCGACGGCGCGGGCGCCGACCCGGACCGGGTCGACGTGGTGGCCGCCTTCTACCCGCTGCAGTTCCTCGCCGAGCGGATCGGCGGCGACGCGGTCAAGGTCACCAACCTGGCCAAGCCCGGCGCCGAGCCGCACGACCTGGAGCTCAACCCGCGCCAGGTCGGCCAGATCAGCGACGCGGAGCTGGTCGTCTACCTCAAGGGCTTCCAGCCGGCGGTGGACGAGGCCGTCGAGCAGAGCGGCGGCGACCGGGCGTTCGACGTGACGACCGTGCAGCCGCTGCTCGACGCGGCAGCCGGCGGGCACGAGCACGAGGGCGAGGCCGGGCACGAGGAGGAGACCGGCGGCAAGGACCCGCACCTGTGGCTCGACCCCACCCGGCTGGCCACCGTCGGCGACCGGCTCGCCGAGCGGCTCGGCCGGGCCGACCCGGAGCGGGCCGCCGACTTCACCGCCCGCGCGAAGGACTTCCGCGCCGACCTGGCGAAGCTCGACACCGAGTACACCGAGGGGCTGAAGACCTGCCAGCGCCGGGAGATCGTGACGAGCCACACCGCATTCGGCTACCTGGCCTCGCACTACCAGCTGGAGCAGGTCGGCATCACCGGCCTCACCCCGGACAGCGAGCCCTCCCCGCAGCGCCTCGCCGAGGTGGCCAGGGAGGCCCGGGAGCACCGCGCCACCACCATCTTCTTCGAGACCCTGGTCAGCCCGAAGGTCGCCGAGACCGTGGCCCGCGAGGTCGGGGCGAAGACTGCCGTGCTCGACCCGATCGAGGGCCCACCCGCCGACGGGGACTACCTGTCGGCGATGCGCGCCAACCTCCAGACCCTGCGAACCGCGTTGGACTGCTCATGAACGCACCCGTGATCCAGGTCGACCACGCCGCCGTCGGCTACGACGGCCGCCCCGTGCTGCGGGACGTCTCGCTGACCGTCACCGCCGGCGAGGTGGTCGCCGTGCTCGGCGCCAACGGCTCCGGCAAGTCCACCCTGATCCGCGCGGTGCTCGGGCTGGTCCCGCTCAGCGCCGGGTCGGTCACCCTCTTCCACACCCCGCAGCGCCGCTTCCGGCAGTGGCACCGGATCGGGTACGTCCCGCAGCGGCTCGGCGCCGGCAGCGGCGTACCGGCCACGGTGGGCGAGGTGGTGGCCTCGGGGCGGCTGGCCCGCCGGGGCGTCCTGCGGCCGGCGAGGCGCGCGGACCGCGAGGCGGTGGCCGCCGCGCTGCGCGCCGTCGGGCTCGCCGACCGGGCCGGTGACCCGGTCGCCACCCTCTCCGGCGGCCAGCAGCAGCGCACCCTGATCGCCCGGGCCCTGGCCGGCGAACCCGAGCTGCTGGTGCTGGACGAGCCGACCGCCGGGGTCGACGCGGAGAGCCAGGAGGCGTTCGCCGCGGCGCTGCGCGGCTTCCTCGCCGGCGGCGGGACCGTGCTGCTGGTCGCCCACGAGCTGGGTCCGCTGCGACCGTTGATCAGCCGGGCGGTCGTCGTGCACGAGGGTGGCATCTGCCACGACGGCGCGGTGCCGGAGCCGGCCGGGCACCACGCGGAGCCCGACCACGACCACGTGCACCCGCACTGCGACGAGGAGCCCGCCGGGCTGTGGAGCATCTGACATGGACCTCTTCCAGTACGACTTCATGCTGCGCGCCCTGGTCGGCGCGCTGGTCATCGGGCTGGCCGCGCCGGCGCTCGGCATCTACCTGGTGCAGCGGCGGCTGGCGCTGATCGGCGACGGGATCGGGCACGTGGCGCTCACCGGCGTCGGCGCCGGGCTGCTGCTGAACCGCTCCCCGGTGCTGGTGGCGGTGATCGCCGCGACGCTCGGCGCGATCGTCATCGAGCTGGTCCGCTCCCGCGGCCGTACCTCCGGCGACCTGGCCCTGGCGCTGCTCTTCTACGGCGGGATCGCCGGCGGCGTGCTGCTGGTCGGGCTCTCCGACGCCAGCAGCGCCTCGCTCAACTCGTACCTGTTCGGGTCGCTGACCACCACGTCGCCGGCCGACCTGACCACGATCCTGGTGCTCGGCCTGGCCGTCGGAGCGATCATGCTGGCGCTGCGTCCGGCGCTCTTCGCGGTCTGCCACGACGAGGAGTACGCCCGGGTCTCCGGGCTGCCGGTCCGGGCGCTCAACCTGCTGCTGGCGGTGACCACCGCGGTGACCGTGACGATCGCCATGCGGGCGGTCGGCGTGCTGCTGATCAGCGCACTGATGGTGGTGCCGGTGGCCACCGCCCAGCAGGTCACCCGGGGCTTCCGCAGCACGATGGCGGCAGCCATGGCACTGGGGCTCTTCGCCGCCGGGGCGGGCATCTGGGTGGCCGCCACCGCCGACACCGCGCCGGGCGCCTCGGTGGTGCTGCTGGCCATCGCCTCGTTCCTGGTGGTCGCGCTCGCCGCGGCCGGCTGGCGGGCGATGCGCCGGCGGACCCGCCCGGCGGCCGCGCCGGCCCCCGAGCCGCACGAGGTCGTGCTGCGGTGAGCCACCCCCGAGCGGTCCTGCTGGCATTGGTTACCGTTACGGGATGACGGGCACGAACGGGTACGACGCCTTCGAGGGTGCGGGTGACCTGCTGCGTGCGCTGTCCGCACCGATCCGGCTGGCGATCGTGACCGAGCTGGCGCAGGGTGAACGGTGCGTGCACGAGCTGGTGGAGAAGCTGGGCGCACCGCAGCCGCTGGTCTCCCAGCACCTGCGGGTGCTCCGCGGCGCCGGCGTGGTCCGTGGCTCCCGGCGCGGTCGGGAGATCGCGTACGCCCTCGTGGACGAGCACGTCGCACACATCGTGGCGGACGCGGTCAGCCACGCCGGGGAGGGACCGTGACCGAGGGGACGTTGCGGAACACGCGCCAGCGGACGGCCGTGAGCACGCTGCTGGCCGAGGTGGAGGGCTTCCACAGCGCGCAGGACCTGTACGCGATGCTGCGCCAGCGGGGCGAGCGGGTCGGGCTGACCACCGTCTACCGGACGTTGCAGGGGCTCGCCGACGCCGGCGAGATCGACGTGATGCGCCCGCCCGGCGGCGAGCACCTCTACCGGCGGTGCAGCGAGGGTCACCACCACCACCTGGTCTGCCGGGCCTGCGGGCGGACGGTGGAGGTGGCCGGGCCGGCGGTGGAGAGCTGGGCGGAGCGGGTCGCCGCGCAGCACGGGTACGCCGAGGTCAGCCACACCCTGGAGATCTTCGGGACCTGCCCGGCCTGCACCGGCTGAGAATTCTCCCCCGTGCCCCGGCGGCCGGAGCGTGGCACGCTGTCCGGCGTGAAGATCTACGCCGACCGTTTTCCCACCGCCCTCCGTCAGCTCCTCACCGACCTCCTCGTCGTCGTCTGGGTCTACGCGGCGATCCGCTTCGCGCTCTGGCTGCACGACCTGGTGCAGAAGCTGGCCGTACCCGGGCAGAAGCTGGAGGGGGCCGGCGGCGGCCTCGCCGACAACCTGGCCGAGGCCGGCGGCAAGGTCGGCCGGGTGCCGCTGGTCGGCGACGAGCTGACCGCCCCCTTCAACCGGGCCGCGGACGCCGCGCGGTCCGTCGCCGAGGCGGGCCGCGACCAGCAGGAGCTGGTCGGCCAGCTGGCCCTCGCGCTCAGCATCGCGGTGCTGGTCTTCCCGCTCGGCCTGGTGCTCTTCGGCTGGCTGCCGCTGCGGGTGCGCTGGATGCGCCGGGCCGGAGCGGCGAAGGCCCTCGCCGCCGCCCCCGCCGGGCGCGACCTGCTGGCGCTGCGGGCCCTCGCGGGTCAGCCGCTCGGGAGGCTCACCCGGATCGCGCCCGACGTGGCCGAGGCGTGGCGCCGCGGCGACGACGCCACCGTCGACGCGCTCGCCGCCTTGGAGCTGCGCAGCCTGGGGCTGCGGGCGGGCCGCTAGGGTGTGGCGGTGCTGTACTTCCTGATCGTCGTCGCCGTGCTGCTGCTGGCGTACGCGGGCGTCCTGGTGAGCTTCGTCCGCAAGGGTCGCAAGATCCCGCCGCAGGCGTACCTGGTGCTGGCCCTGCTCAACGGGCTCATCCTGGCCGCCGTCATCGCCTGGGCCATCGCCCGCTGACGCCGGCTCCCGGCTCCCGGCTGCATCTGCCCGACCAGCGACATGCCTGAGAGGCACAAATATGACTCGCAGGCATACCGCTCGGCACTGCCTGCCCCGCCGAACCTCCGGCGGAGCGGTCTGGCGATGGTCGGGCGGCGCGCCCGGCCGGAATCGGCGGGGTCAGTGCGCCGGCGGGATGCGGCGGCGGACGTCCTCCGCCGTGGACGGGCCGGGGGTCCAGCGGGCGACCCAGGGCGCGTCCGCCGGCGGCGTCGACACGCCCTCCTCCACGGCGGCGTACCGGCCGGCGAGGATCCGCTTCGCCGCCGCCACGTCGAGCGAGTCGGTGTTGGACCACAGGCCGGTGAACAGCTCCTCGATCCGTAGCCGCGCCTGCCGGCAGAACAGGTCGGCCAGCTCGACGTTCTCCGGACGGGTGTCCCGCTCGGCGTACGCCCGGACGCAGACCGCGGACATCGCGAACAGCTCCGCGCCGATGTCCACCACCCGGCCGAGGAACGCCTGCTTGCGCTCCATCTTCCCCTGCCAGCGGGACATCGCGTAGAACGTCGACCGGGCCAGCTTGCGCGAGGTCCGCTCGACGTGCCGCAGGTGCCCGGCGAGCGGGCCGAACTCCGCGTACGCCCTGGGGGTCTGGCCCTTGCCGACGGCGAGGGTGGGCAGCCACTTCGCGTAGAAGAGGCCGGCCCGCGCGCCGGCCTTCGCCTTGCGGCCGAGGCTGGCGTCCGGGTCGATGATGTCGCCGGCCACCGAGAGGTGCGCGTCCACCGCCTCCCGAGCGATCAGCAGGTGCATGATCTCGGTGGAGCCCTCGAAGATCCGGTTGATCCGCAGGTCGCGAAGGATCTGCTCGACCGCGGCGGGGCGCTCGCCCCGGGCGGCGAGGGAGTCGGCCGTCTCGTAGCCGCGCCCGCCCCGGATCTGGATCAGCTCGTCGGCGATCTTCCAGGCCATCTCGCTGGCGTACAGCTTGACCAGCGCCGCCTCGATCCGGATGTCGTTGCGGTCGTCGTCGGCGAGCAGGCAGCAGAGGTCGAGCGTGCTCTCCATGCCGTAGGTGGTGGCGGCGATGAAGGCCAGCTTCTTGGCGACCGCCTCGTGCTCGCCGACCGGCCGGCCCCACTGGACCCGGTCGGCGGCCCACTCCCGGGCCACGTTGAGCGACCACTTGCCCGCCCCGACACACGTCGCCGGCAACGAGAGGCGCCCGGTGTTCAGCGTGGTCAGGGCGATCTTCAACCCCTTGCCCTCGCCGCCGATCACGTTCTCCGCCGGCACGAAGACGTCGTGGAAGCGGGTGAGGCTGTTCTCCAGGCCGCGCAGGCCGACGAAGGCGTTGCGGCGCTCCACCGTGATGCCCTCGCTGTCGCCCTCCACCACGAAGGCGGTGATCCCGCCGCGCCGGCCCTCGGTCGCCGGCACCCGGGCCATCACCACCAGCAGGGTGGCGACCGTGCCGTTGGTGGCCCAGAGCTTCACCCCGTTGAGCCGGTACCCCTTGCCGTCCGGGGTCGGCTCGGCGGTGGTGGCCAACCGGGCCGGGTCGGAGCCGACGTCCGGCTCGGTGAGCAGGAAGGCGGAGACCTCACCGGCGGCGAGCCGCGGCAGGAACCGCTGCTTCTGCTCCGGGGTGCCGAACATCTTCAGCGGCTGCGGCACGCCGATCGACTGGTGCGCCGAGAGCAGCGCCCCGATGGCCGGGCTGATCGAGCTGGCCCGCATCAGCGCCCGGCAGTAGTGCAGGTTGCTCAGCCCGAGCCCGCCGTACTTCCGGTCGATCTTCATGCCGAATGCGCCGAGCCGGGCCAGGCCGTGGAAGACCTCGTCCGGGATGTACGCCTCCCGCTCGATGGCCGCGCCGTCCACCTCGGAGTCGAGATACGCCCCGAGCGCGCCGAGGAACTCCTCGGCCCGCGTGACGTCGTCCGGATCGGACCGTGGCCAGGGGTTGATCAGGTCCAGCCGGAACCGGCCGAGGAAGAGCTCCTTGCCGAAGCTGGGCCGGTCCCAGGCCGACTCCCGGGCCGCCTCGGCGACCTGGCGGGCCTCCTTCTCGGAGACCTGTCCCGCCTCGGCGGGCAGCGGCCCCGCGCCGCCGGCCTCGTCGATCGCGGCGGCGGTTGCGGCCGCCTCGCCCGCCGAGGCCGCGGGACCGGTGTCGGGGTCGTCGATCGGCGCCACCCGTCCGGTGGGGCCGCCCGTGCCCTGCGTTCCGTCCGGTCGGTTGTTCTGTGTCGTGGTCACGGCTGCCCCCTCGAACCTCGGTCCGGCTGCGTCAACGTGCTCGACAAAGACGACGCTACCCCCGGGTAACACCCGGGGGTAGCGTTCTTGGCACGTCCGATTTGGCGGGACGCCAGCGGGGCTCAGTCGCCAGCGAGCACCTGCGGGTCGTCGTCATCGTCGTCGATCTCGTCGTCCCCCCAGCCGCGCCGGGCGAACGGCAGGATCACCCAGAAGGCCAGGAACCAGAGCGCGGTGACCGCGCTGAGCAGGAAGGCGACCGGCCGGCTGAGCACGAAGTCGGTGATCAGCAGCACCGCGCTGACCATGGAGATCAGCATGAAGGCCAGGCCGCCGCTGGCCATCCGGTGGGCGAACCGCACCAGCTCCGGCTTGCGGCCCTGCCGGAACAGCGCCCGGTGGAATGCTACCGGCGAGATGATCATCGCGGTGGCCGCCGCGGCGGCCAGCAACGCGACGATGTAGACGTCCCGCTGGAACTCGGTGATCCGGGTGAAACCGTTGCTGAACGGCAGGGTGAGCAGGAACGCGAAGAGGATCTGCACCCCGGTCTGCGCCACCCGCAGCTCCTGCAGCAGGTCGGCGAAGTTGCGCTGCCAGCGCTGCTTCTCGGTTTCCTTGGACACGCGCTACCTCCGCGACGACGGTACCGCCGGCGGGGAGCACCCCGTCGGCAGCAGAGCTTCTGCCCCGTCGGGCGTTCCGCGAAACCGCCTCGCGATCACCGCGCCGACGCCCGTCGACCGGGCCGGCGGACCGGTCACGCCCCCCGGCGGATCCGGCCGGCGTACCGGGCCTCCAGCTCGGCGTTGTGCTCGTCGCCGCCGGTGATGTTGGCCGACAGGTAGACCGGGGGCCGCTCCCCCGCCGCCAGCAGCCGGGCCACCACCTCCGCCACGATCTGCTGGGCCAGCAGCGCGGCCGTGATCGAGGAGACCGCGCCGACCGCGCCGCCGTCGGGCAGCGGCAGGGTGGCGTCGCCGTACGGGGCGCCGTTGTCGAGCACCACGTCGGCGAAGTCGGCGAGCTTGCGCCCGGACGGGTGCCGCGAGGTCATCCGGCCGGAGTGCTCGGCCGAGGTGATCGCCACCAGGGCGTGCCCCCGCTCCTTGACCAGGGACGCGAACTCCACCATGGCGCCGTTGACGCCCGAGTTGGAGGCGAGCACGAAGACGTCCCGCGGGCGTACCGGGGCCAGCTCGTAGAGCCGGTGCGCCACGGCCGGGTCGCGTTCCAGCTTCGGGCCGAGCACGTCGGCCGGCTCACCGCCGTAGAGCACCAGGTCGCGCAGCGCGATCCGGTTGGTGGGCACCAGTCCGCCGGCCCGCCCGGCGATCTCCATCGCGAGGGCCTCGGAGTGGCCGGTGCCGAAGGCGTGCACCACCCCGTCGGCGCGCAACGCCTCGGCGATCAGGTCGGCGGCCCGACCCACCGCCTCGCGCTGACCGGCGGCCACCCGGGCCATCGTCTCGGTCACCACCGCCAGGTACGCCTCGGCGCTCACCGTCATGCTTCCTCCGTCCGTCGGTTGCGGGCCAGCCACTCCACCGCGAAGTCGACCGCCGCCCGCTGCCTCATCAACCGGCCCGTCCCGTCGCCGACCGCGCCCACCCGCACCGCGGCGGTGGCCTCGAAGTCGGCGCCGAGCCGGGCGAAGTCGCTCTCGTCCAGGTCCACGTCGTCCCACCACACCCACTCCCGGCCGCCGTCGCCGGTCAGCACGGCGGCCCCCACCCGCGCCCTCGGCGCCGCCGGCCAGCGGTACTCCGCCAGGTGCAGGGAGGTGTTCGAGCCGTGGTCGACGCCGAGCAGCAGCACGTCGGCGTCGAGGTCGTGGAGCCGGGCCAGCGGGGAGCCCTCACCCAGCATGTCGGTCAGGGTGTGGTCGGCGACGATCCGCCCGGCGGCCGGGCCGAGCGCGGCGAAGGAGACCTGCGGGTGGTCGCTGCGCAGCGCGCCCGGCCAGGTGCGCACCTGCTCCGCGAGCGTGCCCATGAACCGGCTCGGCGTCAGCGCCGGGTCGAAGCCGGGCAGCTCCGCCCGGATCACCGGCCACCAGTCCGCCGGCACGGGCGGGTTGTTCCAGCCCGCCGGGTCGCTGTTCTCCGGGGTATGGGTGGGCACGACGAGGGTGCCGTCCGGCCCGAGCACGTCGCGCAGGGCCAGCACCACGGCCTGCGGGCCGCCGCAGACGAAGCCGAGCGGGCGCAGCGCCGCGTGCACCAGGAGTACACCGCCGGGGCGTACGCCGAGGTCGTGGAGGTGCGCGGCGAGCGACGCGCGGGTGTGGGGCCGGGCCGGCGCGGGCGTCGCGATCACGCGGCGACCCGGGCGAGGATCGCCTCGGCCAGCGGGCCGGGCGCCTCGTCGGGGATCCAGTGGGTGACGCCGGAGAGTTCGACGAGGCGGTAGTCGCCGGTCACGTGGGTCGCGCAGGCCTCGGCGGCGGTCCGGCCGATCGCGATGTCCTTGTCGCTCCAGACGAAGGTGGTCGGCACGGTCGCCGGGCCGACGGCCTTCATGTCGGTCCCCGACATCGCCCGGTACCAGTTCAGCGCGGCGGTCAGCGCGCCCGGCTCCCGCATCGGGTCGGCGTAGCGGGCGACCCGCGCCGCGTCGCCCACCCCGCCGAGCAGCTTGCGCAGCGCGGTGGCGTTGAGCGCGAGCAGCACCTTCTCGGCCTTGCCCGGCTTGCGGAAGAGCGCGATGTACGCGGAGCGGGCCTTCTGCTGGGGGTCGGTGGCGAGCGCGTGCGCCATCGCGGCCGGGTGCGGCACCGAGACCGCGGTGAGGGTGCGGACCCGCCGCGGGTGCGCCGCCGCCAGGCCCCACGCCACGATCGCGCCCCAGTCGTGTCCCACCACGTGCGCGGACTCCACCCCGAGCGCGTCGAGCACGCCGGCCGCGTCGGCCACCAGCTCCGGGATCCGGTACGCCTCGACCGCCGCCGGCCGTGCGCCCTGCGCGTAGCCCCGCTGGTCCAGCGCGTACGTGCGCAGCCCGGCGGCGTGCAGCGCGGGCACCACGTCGTCCCACTCGCCGCCGTGCTGCGGGAACCCGTGCAGCAGCAGGACGGGTGCGCCGTCCTCGGGACCGCCGGTGCGTACCTCGAACGTCAGACCTCGCGCGTCGACCCGCATGATCGGCAGCCTACCCAGCGGGCCGGGCCGGGGCCGGACCGCGACCGCCTGCTGGGCCACCACCCCACGTCGGTGCTAGCGTCTGCGGAGACAACTTCACATCCGACAGGGGAGCGCACAGCGCTGAGAGTGCGGGCACCGCCCGCAGACCCTCGAACCTGATCTGGGTAATGCCAGCGCAGGGAGTTCGGTCGACCTCCAGCCGCGCCGCCGTCCGGTGACACCGGGCGCGGCGTGCGTCTTCTCCTGGTTCGTTCACTGGACTGGGAGCAACCATGGACAACACCGCCAACCGTTGGCGCACCATCGACATCGTCATCGCCTCGGTGCTCGGAGTGGCCTTCGGCGTCATCTTCTGGGCCTGGGGCCTGCTGTGGAACGGGCCGGCGGACGCTATCCCGCTGCCCGGCCGGGCCGTCCTGTACGGCGTCTGGCTGGTGCCGGCCGTGCTGGGCGCGCTGATCATCCGCAAGCCCGGCGCCGCGTTCTTCACCCTCACCTTCGCCGCACTGGTCTCCGTGGCGCTCGGCAGCAGCTGGGGCTGGACGCTGGTCGTGCAGGGCCCGCTGGAGGCGGCGGCGGCGGAGCTCGCCTTCGCGGCCTTCGGCTACCGCAGCTACCGGCTGCCGGTGGCCCTGCTGGCGGCCACGCTCGCCGGGCTCGCCGCCTCGATCTACGACGTCTTCATCTGGTACCCGGGCACCGCGTGGGGCAGCTTCCGCCTGCCGTACATCCTGATCACCGCGGTCAGCTCCCTGGTCGTGGCCGGCCTGGGCAGCGTCGCGCTGACCCGCGCCCTGGCGGGCACCGGCGTCCTCGACCGCTTCCCCGCCGGCCGCGAACGCGCCGCCATCTGACCGCCACCCCACACCCGAACCCGCGTTGATCATGAAGTTGTTGTCATCCGGCGCGGCGTGTCGCGACAACAACTTCATGATCAGCGGACGGACGGCCGGAGGGACGGCCGGCGGGATGGGGGTGGGGCGGGGGTGAGTGGGGTGGAGCTGCGGGGGTTCGGGTGGCGGCATGCCGGGCGGTTGCGCTGGGCGGTGCGGGGGGTGGATCTTCGCATCGAGGCGGGTGAGCGGGTGCTGCTGCTCGGGGCGTCCGGGGCCGGGAAGAGCACGCTGCTGGCCGCGCTGGCCGGGCTGCTGCCGGAGGACTCCGGCGAGCAGGAGGGCACCGTCGAGGTCGACGGGCTCGACCCGCGCAAGGCCCGGGAACGGGTCGGCATCGTCTTCCAGGACCCCGAGACCCAGCTGGTGATGGCCCGCTGCGGCGACGACGTCGCGTTCGGGTTGGAGAACCGGGGCGTACCGGCCGACGAGATCTGGCCCCGGGTGGACGAGGCGCTGCGCCGGGTCGGCTTCCCCTACCACCGGGACCGGCCCACCGCCGCCCTCTCCGGCGGCGAGCAGCAGCGGCTCGCCCTGGCCGGGGCACTGGCCCTGCGGCCGACCCTGCTGCTGCTCGACGAGCCGACCGCCAACCTCGACCCGGCCGGCGCGACGCTGGTCCGGCGGGCCGTCGCGGACGCCCTCGACGCCGACACCACGCTGATCCTGGTCGAGCACCGGGTCGCCGAGGCGCTGCCGCTGGTCGACCGGGTGGTCGTCCTCGAACCGGGTGGCGGGGTCCGGGCCGACGGACCGCCCGCCGCGGTCTTCGCCGCGCACGGCGACGCGCTCGCCGCCGAGGGCGTCTGGGTGCCGGGTCGGACCGTGCCGCCCCGGCGCGCGACCGCCCCGGCGGGCGAGCCGCTGATCACCGCCGACCGGCTCGGCCTGCCGCCCCGGCTGGCCCCCACCGACCTTGCCGTACGCGCCGGCGAGGCGCTCGCCGTACTCGGCCCCAACGGCGCCGGGAAGTCCACCCTGGCCCTGCTCCTCGGCGGCCTGCTCCGCCCCGGCACCGGCACGGCCACCGCCACCGCCGCGCTCGCCGGCCGCGACGCGGGCACCCCCCCGCACCGCTGGCGGGCGCCCGCCCTGGCCCGGCGGATCGGCTCGGTCTTCCAGGACCCGGAACACCAGTTCGTCACCGGTACCGTCTTCGACGAGCTGGCGCTCGGTCCGCGCCGGACGGGCCGGTCGGAGGCGACGGTGCAGACCACCGTGGACGCGCTGCTGGACCGGCTCCGACTGGCGAAGCTCGCCGGCGCGAACCCGTACACCCTCTCCGGCGGCGAGGCGCGGCGGCTGAGCGTGGCGACCGCCCTGGCCACCGCGCCCCGCCTGCTGATCTGCGACGAACCCACCTTCGGCCAGGACCGACGGACCTGGCTGGAGCTGGTCGACCTCTTCGCCGAGCTGCGCGACGCCGGGCACGGCGTCGTCACCGTCACCCACGACCCGGACTTCGTCGCCGCGCTCGCCGACCGGACCGTCACCCTGGAGCGCCCGTGACCGCCACCCGCCACGCCCCGGCGACCGGCCGGACCGCCACCCCCGCGACGGCGGCCCGCATCGTGCCTGCGAGCGTCGGCTCCGGCGCAGCCGTGACCTGCCCCTCCGGGGCTCCCGCGACGGCCGACGCCGGAATGCCCGCGACGGCCGACGCCGGGACGTCCGTGCCCGCGGACAGAGGAGCGCGGCGGTGATCAGCATCGAGCCGGTCGCCGCGCCCGGCGCACCCCTGGCCCGGCGGAACCCGGTGGCGAAGCTGGCCGCCGCGCTGGTCTTCTCGTTCATCCTGATCGCCACCCTGGACCCGGTGGCCCCGGCGCTGGCCATCGCCGTCGAGCTGGCCGTGCTGCCGCTCTTCGGCATCCGCTACCGGGTGCTGGCCCGCCGGGCCTGGCCGCTGCTGGCCAGCGCCGCCGGCATCCTGGTCACCCTGGTGCTCTTCGCCGCCGACCGTTCCGGCCGGGTGCTCCTCGACGCCGGGCCGCTGCTGGTCACCTCCGGGGTGCTGGTCACCGCGCTCGGCCTGGTGCTCCGGCTGCTCGCCGTGGCCCTGCCCGGGATGATCGTCTTCGCCACCACCGACCCCACGGACCTGGCCGACGCGCTGATCCAGAACGCGAAGGCGCCGGCCCGGTTCGCCCTCGGCGCGCTGGCCGCGTTCCGGCTGGTGCCGCTGCTCGGCCAGGAGTGGCAGATGATCAGCATGGCCCGCCGGGCCCGGGGCGTGGACGCCGGCCGCAACCCGCTGGGCAGGCTGCGGCTCTTCGTCTCCACCGCGTTCGCGCTGCTGGTCGGTGCGATCCGGCGCGGCACCCGGCTGGCGGTGGCGATGGACGCCCGCGGCTTCGACGCCAGCGTCCCGCGTACGGTCGCCCGGCGGCAGCGCTTCAACACCGCCGACGGGCTGCTGGTGGTCGGGGCGGCGGTGCTGGCCGGCGCGGCGCTGACGGTCAGCGTCCTGCTGGGCACCTTCCGCCCGTTGATCGGCTGACCGCCGGCCCCCCTGCCCCCGGGCGGCCCCCTTCGGGTGCAGTTGTCGTCGCTGGAGCGACAACAACTGCACCCGGTCCGGTCAGCTGCGGCGGAAGGCGTACCGGCGGGCCTGCCCGGCGGGCTGGGTGCGGCCGGCGAATCGCGGGTCGCGGCCGGGCGGCGGGCCGGCCTTCGGCGGCGGCGGCGTCTCGGCCGCCGGAAGCACCGGCAGGTCGACCGGTACGGCCGGAGCCACCGCGAGGGTGTCGAGGTCGGGCGGGGTCACGTCCGCCAGGGACGGCTTCGCCGACGGCTTGCGGGACTTCTTCGGACTGCGTTTGGCGGGCATACGCTGCCTCCTTGGGCCGGGAACCGGCCGCTGGGGACCGGCCACCGAAGGGCGGCCCGGTCGGACGGGCACGGACGGGGTCCGCCCAGCCGAGGGTCCGACGAGCTGCCGCGCTGACGGCGGCGGAGAGCTGCGGACGCCCGGGAGCGGACAGGCCCGCGGCCACAGGCGGCGGACCAGGCTCTTCAGCTGGGGCGTCAGTTACGCATGCCGACACGCTAACCGACCGCCGGGCCGACCCGCACCCGTTTTACTGGCACGATCGGCGGCATGCTGATCGCGTTCTCCATCACCCCGCTCGGCGTGGGTGAGTCCGTCGGCGATCTGGTCGCCGACGCCGTCCGGGTGGTCCGCGAGTCCGGACTGCCGAACCGCACCGACGCCATGTTCACCACCATGGAGGGCGAGTGGGACGAGGTGATGGCGGTGGTGAAACGGGCGGTCGACACGGTCGCCGCCCAGGCGCCCCGGGTCAGCCTGGTGCTCAAGGCCGACATCCGGCCCGGGGTCACCGACGCGATGCACGCGAAGGTCGCCCACGTCGAGGCCCGCCTGGCCGAGGGCTGAGGACCGACCGCCACCCCACCCTCACCGGGCGTCGATGACCCGGCCCGGCGCCCCGGCGACCGCGATACGGTCGCAGGACGGGCAGTCCGACGAGAGGTGGCGGTACGGATGGCACAGCAGGCGACGGCGCAGATCGGCGTGACCGGTCTGGCGGTGATGGGCCGCAACCTGGCCCGGAACCTGGCCCGCAACGGCTTCGCCGTGGCGGTGCACAACCGTTCGCCGGAGCGCACCCGCAGCCTGGTGGCCGAGCACGGCGACGAGGGCGCCTTCGTGCCGTCGGAGTCCCTCGCCGACTTCGTCGCCTCGCTGGAGCGGCCCCGCGCGGTCATCGTCATGGTGAAGGCGGGCGCGCCGACCGACGCGGTGATCGACGAGCTGGTCCCGTTGCTGGAGGAGGGGGACATCGTCGTCGACTGCGGCAACGCGCACTTCGCCGACACCCGGCGGCGCGAGGAGGCGCTGCGCGGCCACGGGCTGCACTTCGTCGGCACCGGCGTCTCCGGCGGCGAGGAGGGGGCGCTGCGCGGCCCGAGCATCATGCCCGGCGGCTCGGCGGAGTCCTATCAGAAGCTCGGCCCGATCTTCGAGAAGATCGCCGCGCAGGTCGAGGGCGTCCCGTGCTGCCGGCACATCGGCCCGGACGGCGCCGGCCACTTCGTGAAGATGGTCCACAACGGCATCGAGTACGCCGACATGCAGCTCATCGCCGAGGCGTACGACCTCTTGCGGGCCGGGCTGTCGGCGAGTCCGGCGGAGATCGCGGAGATCTTCCGGGAGTGGAACGGCGGCGAGCTGGAGTCGTTCCTCATCGAGATCACCGCCGACGTGCTGGCGCACACCGATGCCGCGACCGGCAAGCCGTTCGTCGACGTGGTGCTCGACCAGGCCGAGCAGAAGGGCACCGGCCGCTGGACCGTGCAGAGCGCCCTCGACCTCGGCATCCCGATCACCGGCATCGCCGAGGCGACCTTCGCCCGGTCCCTGTCGGGCCACGCCGACCAGCGCGCGGCCGCCCGCCGCGCCTTCGGCGACGCGGGCGAGAAGTGGCAGGTCGAGGAACGGGAGACGTTCGTCGAGGACGTGCGGCGCGCGCTGCTGGCCAGCAAGATCATCGCGTACGCGCAGGGCTTCGACCACATCCGGGCCGGCAGCCGGGAGTACGACTGGGACATCGACCTGGGCGGCACCGCCACCATCTGGCGGGGCGGCTGCATCATCCGGGCCCGCTTCCTGGACCGGATCCGGGAGGCGTACGACGCCGAGCCGGAGCTGCCGACGCTGCTGGTGGCCCCGTGGTTCGCCGACCAGGTCGGGGCAGGGGTGCCGAGCTGGCGGCGGGTGGTGGCCGACGCGGCCCGGGCGGGCGTGCCCACCCCGGCGTTCTCGTCGTCGCTGGCCTACTTCGACGCGCTGCGCGCCGAGCGGCTGCCGGCCGCGCTGATCCAGGGGCTGCGGGACAACTTCGGCGCGCACACCTATCACCGCGTCGACCGGGAGGGCTCGTTCCACACGCTCTGGGCCGGCGACCGCTCTGAAGCGGAGGCGTGAGGCTCAGCCGCCCAGCAGTCCGGCCAGCCGCCGGCCGAGCCGGTCGGCCGGGTCGGGCGCTCAGGCGAGGGTCGCGTGCATCTCCCAGACCAGGATCTCGGACGGGTCGGTGGCGGCCACCCGCTGGCCGCCGGTCATGGTGATCCGGGCGGCGTCGCCCTCGCCGAGCCGGCCGGTGCCCTCCAGCGTGACGGCGCCGGTCGGCACGTAGAGGTGCAGGAAGGGCGCGTCGGGGAGGGTCACCTCGTCGCCGGGGGCGAGCCGGGCGGCGTGCAGGGTGGCGTACCGGTTGCGGATCCGGATCGCGGACGCGCCGTCGTACCGGTCCATCCCGGAGGCGACCGGGACCAGGCCGCCGCGGAGCAGCTCGTCGCCGATCTCCAGCTGCTCGTAGCCGGGGTCGACGCCGTCGGTGTCCGGGACGACCCACATCTGGACGAAGTGCACGGGGTCGGTGTGCGGGGTGGTGCCGGCGAGCCGCCAGGAGTCGTTCTTCTCCGAGTGCAGGATGCCGGTGCCGGCGCTCATCCGCTGGGCCAGTCCGGGGTAGATGACGCCGGTGTGGCCGGTGGAGTCCTGGTGCACCAGTGAGCCGCGCAGCACCCAGGTCACGATCTCCATGTCCTGGTGCGGGTGGGTCTCGAAACCGGTGCCCGGGTGCACCACGTCGTCGTTGTTGACCAGCAGCAGCCCATGGTGGATGTTGGCCGGGTCGTAGTGCCGGGAGAACGAGAACGAGTGCTTCGAGTCGAGCCAGGACAGCCGGGTGGCGAACCGGTCCTCGGCCCGACGGACGTCCACGGCGGGCGTCGGTGCCAGCGCCGTCACCAGGCACGCTGCCCGGTCTCGGTCGGCGCCCAGGTCAGCGCCGGCTCGCCGGTGGCCAGCTCGGCGATCTCGCCGGAGCGCACGCTCGGCGTGTGCCCGAGCTCGGCGCAGTGCTGCTCGGCGATCTCCGCGCAGATCCCGGCGACCTGCTCGCAGATCGGGCTGCCGAGGTCGGCCGCGTTCAACGCCATGATCATCTTGTACCGGAGATCCGGCATGCCCACCCCCGTGGCGGGCGCGTCCCGGCGGCGCGCCCTGCGCCGATCGTACGCGCGGACGCCCCGCCCTCCGGCCGGAAAAGCCGGATGCGGGGCGTGGACCGCGGGCCCGGTCAGCGCCGCGACGCTGCGGCGCCGACCGTGGACGTCACCAGAACCGACGACGCTTGGCCTTCTGCGGCCGCAGCATGTCGGCGCCCTTGGTGAGCAGTCGGCTCACCCCGGACGGACCACGCCGGGCCTCCAGGGTGTGGCTGAGCCGACGGGCGCCGGCCGCCGCCAGCGGCACGGCGACCGCCATGACCGCCCACTGGGCAATCCGCTTCTGAATCATGTGGGTTCACCTCCGCGATTGGCTGCTGTCCGATTGATACCCAGCGCGCCCCGTCGGTAAGCGTGACTCAGATCCGCGGCGCGACCGGATTGGGCAGCGCACCACCGAAGCGCCGGTCCCGCTTGGCGTAGAGCTCGCAGGCGTACCAGAGGTGGCGGCGGTCGAAGTCCGGCCAGAGGGTGTCGAGGAAGACCAGCTCGGCGTACGCGCTCTGCCAGAGCAGGAAGTTGGAGGTGCGCTGCTCGCCGGAGGGGCGCAGGAAGAGGTCCACCTCGGGGACCTCCGGGTGGTACAGGTACTTCGCGATGGTCTTCTCGGTGACCTTGCCCGGATCGAGCCGGCCGGCGGCCACGTCGCGGGCGATCGCGGCGGCGGCGTCGCCGATCTCCGCCTGGCCGCCGTAGTTGACGCAGAACTGGAGGGTCAGCGTCGAGTTGCCCCGGGACATCTCCTCGGCGGTCTGCAGCTCGGAGATGACGCTCTTCCAGAGCCGGCCGGCCCGACCCGACCAGACCACCCGGACGCCCAGGTCGACCAGCTGGTCGCGGCGGCGGCGGATCACGTCCCGGTTGAAGCCCATCAGGAAGCGGACCTCGTCCGGCGAGCGCCGCCAGTTCTCGGTGGAGAAGGCGTACGCCGACAGGTAGGGGATGCCCAGCTCGATCGCGCCCTCGATGGTGTCGAAGAGGGAGTGCTCCCCCTGCTCGTGACCCTTGGTGCGGGGCAGGCCGCGCTCCTTGGCCCACCGGCCGTTGCCGTCCATCACCACGGCGACGTGCTTCGGCACCGCGTCGGCGGGCAGCGCCGGGGGCCGGGCACCCGACGGGTGCGGAGTCGGTGGCACCGGCGCACGCCGGCCGGCCCTCGTCGATCGGATCACTCGGTCTTCTCCCTGTTCACACCGTCCGCCTCCGCGACCCCACCGACCTGCGGCGGGACCGCGGTGGCCGCCGGGGCACCCCGGTCGACCAGCGGCAGCGAGCGTAGCGCGCGCTCCAGGTGCCACTGCAGGTGCGCCGCGACCAGGCCGCTGCACTCCCGGCGTACGCCGGTCTCGGTGGCGTCGGCGAGCACCCAGTCGCCGGTGGTGAGCGCGGACATCAGGTCGATGGTGGCCGGCGCGGGGTGGGCGGCGCCGGGCGGCCGGCAGTCGGGGCAGACCGCGCCCCCGGCCGGTACGGAGAACGCCCGGTGCCGCCCCGGCGTGCCGCAGACCGCGCAGGCGGTCAGCGCCGGCGCCCAGCCGGCCAGCGCCATCCCGCGCAGCAGGTACGCGTCGAGCACCAGCGTGGTGGCGTGCTCGCCCCGGGCCAGGGACTTGATCGCGCCCAGGGTGAGCTGGAACAGCCGCAGCGACGGCTCCCGCTCGACCGGGGTGAGCCGCTCGGCGGTCTCCGCGATCGCGCTGGCCGCGGTGTAGCGGGGGTAGTCGCCGAGGAACCGCTTGCCGTACAGGTCGATCCCCTCGACCTGGCTGATGGTGTGCAGCGAGCTGCCGTACTCGCCCTTCGGGTCGCCGGCGAGCTGGAGGTCGACGTGGCCGAACGGCTCCAGCCGGGCGCCGAACTTGCTGGTGGTGCGCCGGATCCCCCGGGCGACCGCGCGCAGCCGGCCGTGCCGGCGGGTGAGCAGCGTGATGATCCGGTCGGACTCGCCGAGCTTCTGCACACGCAGGACCACCGCGTCGTCGCGGTAGAGCTGTCGGCGGTACCCGGCCATCCGGTCATTCTCCTCGGGGTGCGATCTCAGGGTCGGTTCGGGGTGGACGGGCGGAGGAACCCGGATGTGCGCCGGCCGACCCCGGTCGTAGCGTGCTGGCCATGGCTCTGCACCGGACCACCACCGCCACCACTGCCGTCGCCGGGCGCACGGGGGTCGCCGCCGCGACGGCCGCCGCTCTGATCCTCCTCGCCGGGTGTGACACCCTCTCGTTCCGCCGGCTCGACTTCGACAACACCGAGGCGGTGAAGATCAGCCGGATCACGGTGCTGCCGGGGTCCGGTGACGTGACGGTTCGCGCGTCCGGCGCCACCGCCGAGGTACGGATCAAGCGGATGCTGCGCT
Organism: Micromonospora kangleipakensis; assembly: GCF_004217615.1. NCBI lineage: Bacteria > Bacillati > Actinomycetota > Actinomycetes > Micromonosporales > Micromonosporaceae > Micromonospora > Micromonospora kangleipakensis. The sequence goes on from NZ_SHLD01000001.1 coordinate 6,565,350, forward strand.
ACCAGGGCGGCCAGCCCGACGCGCGGTACGAGATCAAGGGCGACGAGCTGGTGCTGGACACGGACTGCGGTGACCGGTGCAGCATCTCGTACGAGGTGACCGCCCCGGAGGGGGTGACGGTCCGGGGTGAGACCGGCTCCGGCAACGTGGAGCTGACCCGGGTCGGCCCGGTGGAGATCAAGCTCGGCTCCGGCGACATCAGGGTGACCGGCGCCACCGGCCCGGTACGCGCCGAGACCGGCTCCGGCAACATCGAGGTGGTCGACGTGGCCGGCCGGACGGACCTGCACGCCTCCTCGGGCGACATCAGCGCGCGGCGGCTCGGCGACCAGGTGGACGCGGAGGCCAGCTCCGGCAACGTCACCGTGGAGCTGGACCGGCCGGCCTCCGCCCGGGTCCACGCCGGCAGCGGCGACGTCGAGCTGACGGTGCCGGCCGGCCGGTACCGGGTCCGGTCCAGCACCGGCTCCGGGGACGCCGAACTGGGGGTCACCGACGACCCGACCGCCTCCCTGGTGCTCGACGTCGGCACCGGCAGCGGGAACGTGACGCTCACCCAGCGCTGATCTCCGTGCCGGTGGCCTCCCGGACGCCCCGCTGAGCGGGGACCCGGCCGCGGGCCGGGCCGCCCCGGGACACCGGCATGGTCGGCGACCGCGTCACGGCCGGCGCGGTCGGCGACCGTCTCGCGGCCGGCGTGGTCAGGGACCGCGCCGCGGCCGGCGCGCCGTCGAAGAACTGAGGGGCGGTCGCCCCCACGCCGACCGCGACCGGCTCGGCATCGGCGCCCGCCGGGGCGGGGCTGGCCGGGGCGGCGGCGGCCCGGCCGGCCGGCGTCGCACGGAACCCGCCGGGCAGCAGCTCCGGCGCCCGCCGGGCGGCCACGTCCTCGATCCAGCCGAACAGCACGGTGACCACGCCCAGCAGGGCGAAGACCAGCACCACCCGGACCGCCAGGCCGACCGGGTCCCGGTGGGACCAGCCGACCACGTCCACCAGCGGGGTGAGCGCCACCACGAAGGGCATGTGCCAGAGGTAGACGGTGAGCGCCCGCCGGTTCAGCACGGTGACCACCCGGCCGACGACGGCGTTGCGGTCCACCCACTCGGCGCGGGCCGGCGCCCGGCCGATCGTCACCAGGATGAACGCCGCCGACCAGAGGGCGTTGCCGAGGTGGATGTCGTTGAGGTCGTAGCCCCGCGGGCCGGGGTGGGTGAAGATCCAGGTCAGCCCGGCGGCGCCGAGGGCCAGCGCGACCGGCACCAGCACCCGGTCGCCCAGCCGGCGCAGCAGGCCGTCGTGGTGGGCGAAGCCGAGCAGCCAGGCACCGAAGTAGAGGCCGAACTCGCGCAGCACGGCGGGCGCGGCCGGCAGCAGGCCGATCTCGATCACCGCCAGCAGGGCGTACGGGGCGAGGAGGGTGGGCAGCGGGGCGCGGCGGAACAGCCATCGGGCGAGCGGCGAGGCGAGCACGAACCACAGGTAGTCCCGGAGGTACCAGATCACGCTCAGCGCCACCGCCCCCCAGCCGTTGGCCGGTGGGTCGCTGAGCGGGAGGAGCCAGAGCAGCACCTTCGGGGTCAGCGGCAGCCCGGTGAGCAGCATGGCCGGCACGAAGACCGCCGCCAGCACCCAGAGCGACGGCAGCAGGCGGCGCAGCCGGCGCAGGACGGCCGCCGGGCCGGTCCGGTCCAGGGAGGCGGCCATCAGCGAGCCGGCGAGCGCGAACATCACCGACATCGCCGGGAAGATCAGGGTCAGGGCCGCCCAACCGGTGACGTGGTAGACGACGACTCGGACGATGGCCAGGGATCGGAGCAGATCGAGGTATCGATTGCGCATCAGCCTGCATCTATGTCGGGGGCGGGGGTAACCGTCCCCTACCCTCCGACCCGGCCGGCCGAACCGACGAGCGGGCAGGGCGAAAAGTGAAACCTGCCATATCTGCGACCGATCCGGACCATTGCCGACCGAAACGCCGAGCCGCCGGCCCCCACGCGGGAGCCGGCGGCCGGACGTACGATCAGAAGCCGAGCTTGCGCAGCTGCTTCGGGTCGCGCTGCCAGTCCTTCGCGACCCGGACGTGCAGGTCCAGGTAGACCCGGGTGCCGAGCAGCTCCTCGATCTGCCGACGGGCGGTGGTGCCGACCGCCTTGAGCCGGCTGGCCCGGTGTCCGATCACGATCGCCTTCTGGCTGGGCCGCTCGACGTAGACGTCGGCGTAGATCTTCATGACCTGGCCCTCGGGGATCATCTCCTCCACCACCACGGCGATGGAGTGCGGCAGCTCGTCGCGGACCCCCTCCAGGGCCGCCTCCCGGATCAGCTCGGCGACCAGCACCTGCTCCGGGTCGTCGGTGAGCATGTCGTCCGGGTAGAGCTGCGGCGACTCGGGCAGGTAGCCGGTCATCACGTCGACCAGGGTGTCCACCTGGTGCCCGGAGACCGCGCTCACCGGCACCACGGCGGCGAACTCGCCCATCTCGCTCACCGCGAGCAGCTGCTCGGCCAGCCTCTTCTTGTCGACCAGGTCGGTCTTGGTCACCACGGCGAGGACGGTCGCCTTCAGCTCGGCCAGCTCGCCGGTGATGAACCGGTCGCCCCGGCCGATCGGCTCGTCCGCCGGGATGCAGAGGCCGATCACGTCGACCTCGCTCCAGGTGGAGCGGACCAGGTCGTTCAGGCGCTCGCCGAGCAGCGTCCGGGGACGGTGCAGCCCGGGCGTGTCGACCAGCACCAGCTGCGAGTCGGGGCGGTGCAGCACCGCGCGGATGATGTGCCGGGTGGTCTGCGGCTTGTTCGAGGTGATCGCGATCTTCGTACCGACGATCGCGTTGGTCAGCGTCGACTTGCCGGCGTTCGGCCGCCCGACGAAACAGGCGAACCCGGCCCGGTAGGGACGGGGCGCCTCCGGGTCCCGCACGCCGGTCATTCGACCACCGTGCCGAGGACGGTGCCGTCCGGCGCGGCCACGTGGATCGGCGCGTCGGCGGAGAGGTCGCGGACCGCGGCGTGCCCGGCGCCATCCAGCGTCGACGCCTCGGTCACCACCACGGCGGCCTCCAGCCGGCTGGCGCCGGCGGCCACCGCCGAGGCGACCGCGAGCTGGAGCGCGGTCAGGGTGAGCGAGGGCAGCGCCACGCTCGCCGCGGCGTACGTCCGGCCGTCCTGGTCGCGGACCGCCGCGCCCTCCACGGCGCCGACCCGGCCGCGCGCGCCCCGGGCCAGGATGACCAGCTTGCCGTCCTCGGCACTCAGCTCGGCCGGATCGGACGGGGTGGGCCGGGCCGCCGGCACGGCGGGTGACTCAGGCATCGGCGGGTTGCCTCTCCTCGGATCGGTTCTGGTTGCCGCGGGACTCGGCGTGCTCGCCACGCCCCGCGCTGTCGTGTGCGTCGGTCGGCTCGATCCGGCTCACCAGCACGGTGTCTATCCGGTTGCGCCGACCGGTGGTGCCCTCGGCGATCAGCCGCAGCCCGGCCACCTCGGCCTCGGCCCCGGGGATCGGGACCCGACCGAGCGACTGGGCGAGCAGACCGCCGACCGTCTCCACCTCGTCGGTGGGGAGTTCGGTGTCGAAGAGCTCGCCCAGATTCTCCACCGGGAGGCGGGCGGTGACCCGGACCGCCCCGTCGTTCAGGCGCTCGACCGGCGGGCGTTCGACATCGTACTCGTCGGTGATCTCGCCGACGATCTCCTCGAGGATGTCCTCGATGGTGACCAGGCCGCCGGTGCCGCCGTACTCGTCGACGACGATGACCAGGTGGTTGCGGGCCGCCTGCATCTCCGACAGCAGGTCGTCGACCGGCTTGGACTCCGGCACGAAGGTCGCCGGGCGCATCAGCTCCTCCACCGGCAGCTCCTCGGCCCGCGGGTCCCCGCCCCGGGTACGCCGGATCAGGTCCTTCAGGTAGAGCACCCCGAGCACGTCGTCGACGCTCTCGCCGATCACCGGGATGCGGGAGAAACCGGACCGGAGGAAGAGCGCCAGCGCCTGGGAGAGCGTCTTGCCCTCCTCTATCCACACCATCTCGGTGCGCGGCACCATCACCTCGCGGGCGATGGTGTCACCGAGGGCGAAGACCGAGTGGATCATCTGCCGCTCGCCGTGCTCCACGACACCGCGCTGCTCGGCCAGGTCGACCAGCTCGCGCAGCTCCACCTGGGTGGCGAACGGCCCCTCCCGGAAGCCGCGCCCCGGGGTGACCGCGTTACCGATCAGGATCAGCAGCGAGGCGAGCGGGTTCAGCGCCCGGCCCAGCCAGCGCACCAGCGGCGCGACCGCGCGCCCCACCGCGTACGCGTGCTGCCGGCCGATGGTCCGCGGCGCGACGCCGACCACCACGAAACTGACCACGGTCATCGCGCCGGCGGTGACCAGGGCGGCCCGCCAGCCGGCGCCGAAACTGTCCACGGCGACCAGCGCCACCAGGGTGGTGGCGGTCAACTCGGCCAGCAGCCGGAGCAGGAGCAACAGGTTGAGGTGGCGGACCACGTCCCCGGCGACCACCTGGAGGGCGCGCGCGCCGCGCGCCCCGTCCCGGGCCAGTTCGGCGGCCCGGGCCGGGGAGACGGCGGCCAGCGCGGCCTCGGTCATCGCGATGAGGCCGGCGAGCACCACCAGCCCCGCCGCGAAGACGATGAGCTGAAGATCGGGCAGGCCGGCGGTGGGGCCCGCCGCCAGGGTGGTCATCACCGGGATCGGGTCGACCGCCAGCTGGCCAGCAGTCGGGCCTGGAGCGCGAACATCTCCCGCTCCTCCTCCGGCTCGGCGTGGTCGTACCCGAGCAGGTGGAGCACGCCGTGCACGGTGAGCAGGTGCAGCTCGTCGGCGGACGAGTGGCCGGCGGTGGCCGCCTGCTTGGCCGCCACCTCGGGGCAGAGCACGATGTCGCCGAGCAGGGCCGGCTCGCCGCCGGCCGGGGCGGTCTCACCCGGGCCGTGGTCGACGCTGCCCTCGTCCATGGGGAAGGCGAGCACGTCGGTGGGGCCGTCGCCGCCCATCCAGCGATGGTTCAGCTCGGTCATGTAGGCGACGTCGACCAGCAGCACGGAGAGCTCGGCGAGGGGGTTGACCCCCATCTCGTCGAGGGCGTGCCGGGCGACGGCGAGCACGGCGTCGGTGTCGACCTCGATACCGGACTCGTTGGCGATCTCGATGGACAACTGTCTTCCTCTGATGATTAGCGGCGCCGGCCGGCCCGACCGCCCTGGGCGGTCCGCCCCGGCACGGCGTGCACGCTCTGCGCCTGCTGGTTCTCCCGCTCGGCGTCCCAGCGGGCGTACGCGTCGACGATCTCCCCCACCAGCCGGTGGCGGACCACGTCGGAGCTGGAGAGCTGGGCGAAGTGCACGTCCTCGACGTTTTCCAGGATGTCCCGGACCACCCGCAGGCCGCTGGTCGTCCCACCGGGAAGGTCCACCTGGGTGACGTCACCGGTGACCACGATCTTGGAGCCGAAGCCGAGCCGGGTGAGGAACATCTTCATCTGCTCGGGCGTGGTGTTCTGCGCCTCGTCCAGGATGATGAACGCGTCGTTCAGCGTACGGCCCCGCATGTAGGCCAGCGGCGCCACCTCGATGGTGCCGGCCGCCATCAGCTTCGGGATGGTCTCCGGGTCGAGCATGTCGTGCAGCGCGTCGTAGAGCGGACGCAGGTACGGGTCGATCTTCTCGTTGAGCGTGCCCGGCAGGAAGCCCAGCCGCTCCCCCGCCTCGACCGCCGGCCGGGTCAGGATGATCCGGTTGACCTGCTTGGCCTGGAGCGCCTGGACCGCCTTGGCCATGGCCAGGTACGTCTTGCCGGTACCGGCCGGGCCGATGCCGAAGACGATGGTGTGCGAGTCGATGGCGTCGACGTAACGCTTCTGCCCGAGGGTCTTGGGTCGGATGGTGCGACCGCGCCGGGAGAGGATGTTGAGCGTCAGGACCTCGGCGGGCCGCTCCGCGCTGCCCTGCTCGAGCATGCCGACGGTACGCCGGACGGCGTCAGTGGTCAGGGTCTCGCCTTTCTCGATGAGTTCGAGGAGCTCAGTGAAGAGGCGCTCGGCGAGGGCGTTGTCCGCGGGGGCGCCGGTGATGGTGATCTCGTTGCCACGCACGTGGACGTCGCTGTTGACCGAGCGTTCGACGAGTCGCAGGATCTCGTCGCCCGCGCCGAGCAGGTTCACCATGATCTTCGGGTCGGGGACCGTGATCCTGGTCTGCACCCGGGGCAGGCCGGGAGGTGGGGTGCCGGTCATAGATCGGGCCCGTCGGGCCCTGCGCCACCTGCTTCCGATTTCGGCGCCGGGCCCTGCTGGCGCGGCGTGCGGACGTTCTACCCATCGTATCTGGTCAACACCGGACGCACCCCGCCCATTTCGGGTGGTCCGTGATCATCTCCCCGCACGGAAGTCGTACCCGTCGAAGGTCTCCTGGGCCCGGGTGAAGCGGTAGGTGGCCCAGTGCATCCGGACCACCACGCCACGCTCGTCCCGGGTCAGCCGGAGCAGCTCGCCCACCTCCCGGCCGGCGACGGTCCGGAACACATCCGACCGGTCCGGCAGCGGCACGAAGACGGCCGGGGGCCGGCCGGCCGGGTCGTCCGCGCCCCGGGCCCGCAGCGCGCCGTCGTGCCAGGAGAAGACGTACTCGAAGCCCTCGCCCCACCAGCGGCCGAGCACCCCGCGCAGGTGGTCGGGGGCGGGCGGGCCGGGCCGCCACGGCTCGACGTCGGCCGGATCGTGCTCGACCGCGGCGGTGAGCAACTGGTGCGGCAGATCGAAGACCGCCACACCGGTGCCGGAGGAGCCGAGCACGGCGCAGCCCATCGCCCCCGCGGTGCCGTCGCCGCCGCGCCGGCCGTAGACGGCGGCCAGGAAACCGGGCATCGCCCCGTCGTGCCCCACGTGCACCACCCGCTGCGGCTGCGGCACCAGGATCAGGCCGAGCCCGAAGCCGGCCGCCCAGAGCGTCTCGTCGGTGGTGGTGAGCGGCCAGCGCATCTCGTCGAGGGTGGCCGGGGCGAGCACCGCGCCGGCCAGGTCGAGCGCCGCCGGGTCGGCGAGGAAGGCCGCCCAGCGGGCCATGTCCGGGGCGGTGCTCCAGAGCTGGGCGGCCGGGGCCACCGCGCCGAAGTCGGTCGGCGGCTCGGGGTGGGCCTCGTCGGAGTACGCGTCGACCAGGAACCCGGTCGCCGCCCGGTCGCCGGGCATCGGCCCGGTGGCGGTCAGCCCCAGCGGGGCGAGCACCCGCTCGGCCAGCACCTCGACCCAGGTGCCGCCGCGCAGCCGACCGACCAGCTCGCCGAGGAGCGCCATGCCGAGGTTGGAGTAGTGGTAGCGCCGGCCGGTCGGCAGCACCCGCTCGGCCCGGACCAGGTCGGCGAGCAGCTCGTCCACGCCGGGCGCGCGCAGCGAGTCCCAGACGTCGCCGTGCGGCTCCCGTTGCAGGCCCGCGGTGTGCGACAGCAGCCGGCGTACGGTCAGCTCGCCGTGCGCCGGCAGGTCGAGGTGCCGCCCGATCGGGTCGTCCAGGTCCAGCAGGCCGTCGTCCCGGCACTGCATGACCAGCACCGAGGTGAAGGTCTTGGTGACCGAACCGATCCGGAACACCGACTCCGGGCCGAGCGGGGTGTCGTTGCCGGTGTCGCCCACCGCGCAGGTCCAGAGCGGGCGGTCGGCCCGGTGCAGGGCGGCCGAGATCGCCGGCACCCGGCCCCGGGCCTGCGCCTGCCGCACCATCCGGCCGAGCCGGTCGTTAACCGCGATCATGCAGGCAGTGTAGGAAGCGGGCCGCGGGGCCGCCCTCAGCGGGCGAGCATCGGACCGAGCGGGGCACCGCCGAACAGGTGCGCGTGCGCGTGGAAGACCTCCTGACCGGCGTACGCCCCGGTGTTGAACATCAGCCGGAAGCCGTCGGCGAGCAACCCCTCCTCCTCGGCCACGACGGCGGCCGTGGCCAGCACCTCACCGGCCAGGGCCGGGTCGCCCTGGGCGAGGGTGGCCACGTCCGCGTAGTGCTCCTTAGGGATGACCAGCACGTGGACGGGCGACTTGGGGTCGATGTCCCGGAAGGCGAGGGTGGTGGCGGTCTCCCGCACGATGGTGGCCGGGATCTCCCCGGCGACGATCCGGCAGAACAGGCAGTCGGTTCCCATTCGGGCATGCTAAGCGCTGGGCCGGACCGCGCCGCGCCGTTACCGGGCGGGCCGGGCATGATGTCCGGCGTGACTTCTCGGGCGGTACTGGTGACGGGGGCCTCGCGCGGCATCGGACGCGCGGTGGCCCGGGCTTTCGCGACGGGCGGGGACCGGGTGGCGATCCACCACCGAAACTCGGCGGAGCTGGCCGAACGGCTCCGCGAGGAGCTGCCCGGCGAGGGCCACGTGGTGGTCCGCGCCGACCTGGCGGACCCGGACGCGGTGCGGGCGATGGTGGACGAGGCCGCGGAACGCCTCGGCGGGCTGGACGTCCTGGTCAACAACGCGGGCGTGTACGGACCGCGGGACCTGCCCCACCCGGTCTTCGGCAACACCTACGAGCAGTGGCGCCAGCAGTGGCGGCTGGTGCTGGAGACCAACCTGACCGGCGCCGCCAACGTGACCTGGTGCGCCGCCCAGCACATGCGGGAGCGGGGCGGCCGGATCGTCAACGTCTCCTCCCGGGGCGCGTTCCGGGGCGAGCCGCAGCAGCCCGCCTACGGGGCGAGCAAGGCGGGACTGAACGCGCTCGGCCAGTCGCTGGCGCTGGCCCTGGCCCCGTACGGCATCGCGGTGGCGACCGTCGCCCCCGGGTTCGTCGAGACGGACATGACCACCGAACACCTCACCGGCGAGGGCGGCGACGCGATCCGCGCGCAGAGCCCGTTCAACCGGGTCGCCCGCCCGGAGGAGATCGCCGCCGCCGTCCACTGGCTGGCCAGCCCCGAGGCCGAGTGGGCCTCCGGCACCATCGTCGACCTGAACGGCGCCTCCTACCTGCGCACCTGATCCCGGCGCCGACGGCGGGCGGCTGCGGGAGGGCGGGTCACCAGCGGGCGAGGCGGGTGGCGAGGACGGCGAGGGCCGCCACGCCGGCCGTGGACGTCCGGAGCACGGACGGTCCCAGCCGCACCGGGCTTGCGCCGGCCTCGCGGAAGGCCGACAGCTCGGCCGGGGCGATGCCGCCCTCGGGACCGACCACCAGCACGATCTCCCCGGTGGCGGGCAGCTCGGCGGTGGTCAGCCGCTCGTCGGCCTCCTCGTGCAGCACGAACGCGGCGGCGGCCCCGGCGATCCGCCGGACGACCGTCTGGGTGGACTCGTCCGGAGACCCGGCCACCACCGGCAGCCAGGCCCGGCGGGCCTGCTTGGCCGCCTCCCGGGCGGTCGCCGCCCACTTCTCCCGGGCCCGTACGCCCCGGTCGCCGCGCCACTGCGCCACCGAGCGGGACGCCGCCCAGGGGACGATCTCGTCCACCCCGACCTCGGTCATCGCCTGTACGGCCAGCTCGCCCCGGTCGCCCTTGGCGATGCCCTGCACCACCACGAGCCGCGGGACGGAGGCGTCGACGTACCCCCGGGAGGTGACCCGGAGGTCGAGGGTGCCCTTGCCGACGGCGGTGACCACGGCGGCGGCCGTGCCGCCCCGACCGTCGGCGAGCAGCAGCTCCTCGCCGGCCCGCAGCCGCTGCACGTTCGCGGCGTGGTGCCCCTCGGGACCGTCCAGCGTCAGCGCGTCACCGGTGGGCAGCGCCTCCACCAGGAACAGCGGCGCGGACACCTCAGGCGTGCCCGTTGAAGGCGTCGCGCATCCGGGAGAAGAAGCCGCCCTGCTTGGTCAGCTCGGCGACCTCCTCGCCCCGGGTCTTGGCGAAGTCGCGCAGCATCCGCTCCTGGTCGGCGTCGAGCTTGGTCGGCGTCCGCACGTCCAGGTGGACGTAGAGGTCACCCCGGCCGGTGCCGCGCAGGTGCGGCACGCCCCGGGCGCGCAGCCGCAGCGTGCTGCCCGGCTGGGTACCCGCCTTGACGTCGACGGTCTCCTCGCTGTCCAGAGTCTTGATGGTCAGCCGGGTGCCGAGCGCGGCGGCGGTCATCGGCACGGTGACGCGGCAGTGCAGGTCGTCGCCCTTGCGGGAGTAGACGTCGTGCGGCCGCTCGTGGATCTCCACGTAGAGGTCGCCGGCGGTGCCGCCGCCCGGGCCGACCTCGCCCTGCTGGGCCAGCCGGATCCGCATGCCGTCCTCGACCCCGGCCGGGATCTTGACGGTCAGCGAGCGGCGGGTCCGCACCCGGCCGTCGCCGGCGCAGGTCGGGCAGGGGTGCGGGATGGTGGTGCCGTAGCCCTGGCAGACGGTGCACGGCCGGGCGGAGACCACCTGTCCCAGGAAGGTCCGCTGCACCGACTGCACCTCACCCCGGCCGCCGCACGCCTCGCAGGTGGCCAGGTGGGTGCCGGCCGCGGTGCCGGCGCCGGCGCAGGTGGTGCAGAGCACGGCGGTGTCGACGGTGATCGGCGCCTCGACGCCGAACGCGGTCTCGTGCAGGTCCAGCTCCAGCCGCAGGATCGCGTCCGCGCCCGGCCGGGTCCGCGGGCGCGGCCCCCGGGCGCCGCCCGCGGCGCCGCCGAAGAAGGCGTCCATGATGTCCTGGAAGCCGACGAACGGGCCGGCCCCGCCGGGACCACCCGGGCCGCCGGCGCCCCCGCCGCCCGGCGCGAGCGGGTCGCCGCCCAGGTCGACGATCTGCCGTTTCCGATCGTCCGAGAGGACCTCGTACGCGGCGTTGATGTCCTTGAACTTCTCCTGTGCCTCCGGGTCCGGATTGACGTCCGGGTGGAACTGCCGCGCCAGCTTGCGGTAGGCGCGCTTGATCTCGTCGTCGGAGGCCTCCCGGCTCACGCCGAGAATGCCGTAGTAGTCCCTGGCCACTGCGTTCCGTGTCCTCATGTTCGTCTCGCGTTGCGCCGGTCGGCGGCCGGAGCCGGCCGTCGGCCCTGACTGGTCAGTTCTGGGCCAGCAGCTCGCCCACGTAGCGTGCCACGGCCCTCACCGTGGCGATGTTGCCGGGGTAGTCCATCCGGGTGGGCCCGAGCACGCCGAGACCGCCGACGATGTTCGCCCCCGGGCCGTAACCGGTGCTCACCACCGAGGCGGCCCGCAGGTTGTCGATCTCGTTCTCGTCGCCGATCAGCACCCGGGTGGTGCTCGGCTCCGCCTCGCCGATCAGCTTGAGCAGCACGACCTCCTCCTCGAGCGCCTCGAGGATGGGGCGCAGCGAGCCTTGGAAGTCGAGCAGTCCGCCGCGGGTGAGGTTGGCCGTGCCGGCCAGCGCGATCCGCTCCTCGTGCCGCTCCACCAGCGTCTCCAGCAGCACGGTGGAGAGCGTGGTCATGGCGCCGCGCAGATGCGGGGCCGACTCGTCGACCAGCGCCTGGACCAGCGGCGGGGTCTCCGAGAGCCGGCTGCCGACCAGCTTCTCGTTGACCAGCCGGCGCAGGTCGGTGACGTCGTCGGCGGGGATCGGCGCGGGCAGCTCGACCAGCCGCTGCTCGACCCGACCGGTGTCGGCGATCATGACCAGCATCAGCCGGGTGGTGGAGATCGGCACCAGCTCCAGGTGGCGCACCGAGGAGCGGGCCAGGCTCGGGTACTGGACCACGGCGACCTGCCGGGTGAGCTGGGCCAGCAGCCGGACGGTGCGGTGCACCACGTCGTCCAGGTCGACGGCCCCGACCAGGAAGCGCTCGATCGCCCGGCGCTCGGCCGGGCTGAGCGGCTTGACCCGGGAGAGCCGGTCGACGAAGAGCCGGTAGCCGCGGTCGGTGGGCACCCGGCCCGCGCTGGTGTGCGGCTGCCGGATGTAGCCCTCTTCCTCCAGCACCGCCATGTCGTTGCGCACGGTCGCCGGGGAGACGCCCAGCTGGTGCCGCTCGACCAGGGCCTTGCTGCCCACCGGCTCCTGCGTGGCGACGTAGTCCTCGACGATCGCGCGCAGCACGGCGAGCTTGCGGTCGTCGAGACCCATCTCCCCACCTCCTGAAGCACCCTCGACCCGCCGCCGGCACGGCAGCGGCCGGGCACCTGGCACTCGACTGTAGCGAGTGCCAGTCTACGTCGGCGCCACCCCCGACGCGATGATCACCGACGGACCAGGGGTGCGGGCCGCCACGAAGCCTCTGCGCCAGGGCCGATCAGCCGGACATCCCGGGCGATGTCGCTCTGGTGCCGCCTTGCGGGCAACCCCTACCGTGACGTCCATGACTGAACCACCTCGCCCTCCCGGAGCGGGGGACGCCGGCGCCCAGCCGGACCCGACCCCGCCGTCGGCACCGTACGGCTCGTCGGCGGACGAGCCGCCCACCGCACCACTGTCCGGGGCGCCGGGCGCGGGCGGCTATCCCCCGCCCGGCGGCTCGCCGCCGCCCTCCGGCGGTCAGCCGCCATCGGGTGGCTACCCCCCTCCGGGCGGCTACCCGCCGCCGGGCGTCGGCTATCCGACCGGCGGCGCGTACGGCGCCCCGAGCGGCTGGGCCAACAACGAGGACAAGACCTGGGCGTTGATCGCGCACTTCGGCGGCGCGGCGGCGATGTTCGTCAGCGGCGGCGTGCTGGGCTGGCTCCCGCCGCTGGTCGCCATGCTGGCCCGGGGCAACCAGTCGCCGACGGTGCGCCAGCACGCGGTCGCGGCGCTCAACTTCCAGCTGCTCTGGTCGATCGTCGGCCTGGTCGGCTGGGCCCTGGCCTGCATCGCGATCGGTTTCCTCGCGGTCGGCGCGGCGGTCATCCTCGGCGTCGTGTTCGGCATCCTCGCCGGCGTCAAGGCCAACGAGGGTCAGTTCTACCGCTATCCGATGAGCATCAGCCTGGTGAAGTGACGCCCCGCCCGGCCGGCCCAGGGGTCGGCCGGGCGACCGGCGGTCAGGGCAGCAGGTCGCGGACCACCGCGTCGGCCAGCAGCCGGCCGCGCAGGGTGAGCACGGCCCGGCCGGCCGCGTACTCGTCGGCGGCCAGCAGCCCGCCGGCCAGGGCACGCTCGGCCCCGGCCCGCCCCGCGTCGTCGAGCACGGCCAGCGGCAGCCCGGAGGCGAGCCGCAGCCGCAGCATCACGTCCTCCATGTGCGCCTCGTCCGGCGTGAGCAGCTCCCGGGCCAGGCCGGGCGACTCCCCGGCGGCGAGCCGCTCGGCGTACGTCGTCGGGTGCTTGACGTTCCACCAGCGCACCCCGCCGACGTGGCTGTGCGCCCCCGGCCCGAGGCCCCACCAGTCCGCGCCGGTCCAGTAGAGCAGGTTGTGCCGGCACCGGGCCGCCGCTGAGCGGGCCCAGTTGGAGACCTCGTACCAGGAGAAACCGGCCGCGTCGAGGGCCGCCTCCGCGGCCAGGTAGCGGTCCGCCGCCACGTCGTCGCTCGGGTACGGCAGCTCGCCGCGCCGCATCCGCGCGGCCAGCCGGGTGCCGTCCTCCACGATCAGGGCGTACGCGCTGACGTGGTCGACCCCGGCCGCGACCACCTGGTCCAGCGAGGCGGCGAAGTCCTCGGCGCGCTCCCCCGGCGTGCCGTAGATCAGGTCGAGGTTGACGTGGTCGAACCCGGCGTCGCGCGCCTCCAGGGCGGCGGCGGTGGCCCGGCCGGCGCTGTGCTTGCGGTCGAGGATCGCCAGCACCCCCGGCGCGGCGGACTGCATGCCCAGCGAGATCCGGGTGTAACCGGCGGCCCGCAGCGTCTTCAGCGACTCCGGCGTGACCGACTCGGGGTTGGCCTCGGTGGTCACCTCGGCGTCGGCGGCGAGCCCCCAGACGCGGTCGATCCCCTCCAGGATGCGGGCCAGGTCGTCGGCGGGGAGAAGGGTGGGCGTGCCGCCACCGACGAAGACGGTGTCCACCCGCGGCGGCGGGCTGTCGCCCAGCACCCGGCCCGCCAGGGCCAGCTCGGCCAGCACCGTGTCGGCGTACGACTCGCGGCTGGCCCCGCCCCCCAGCTCCGCCGCGGTGTACGTGTTGAAGTCGCAGTAGCCGCAGCGGCTGGCGCAGAACGGGACGTGCACGTACACGCCGAAACCGCGCGCGCCGACCGCGCGAATGGCGGCAGCGGGCAGCGACCCGTCACGCGGGACGGATTCACCTTCTGGAAGAGCGCCGGGCATGGCAACTAGTGTGCCCGGCATGACCTCTCCGGACGCTCTCGTGCGGGTCGCCACGGCCCGTGGGGTGACCACCCTCACCCTGGACAGCCCGCACAACCGCAACGCGCTCTCCACCCCGCTGATGACCGAGCTGCTGGCCGGGCTGGCTGCGGCGGTCGCCGACGACGCGGTCCGGGCCGTCGTGCTGGACCACACCGGCCCGGTCTTCTGCTCCGGGGCGGACCTGAAGGAGACCGCCGCCGCGTACGCCAGCGGCAGCGTGCCGGCCGGGATGCTGGGCGACGTGCTGGTCGCCGTACGGGAGTGCCCGAAGCCGGTGCTGGCGAAGGTGGCCGGGCCGGCCCGGGCCGGCGGGCTGGGGCTGATCGCCGCGGCCGACCTGGCGGTCTGCGCCGAGGAGGCGACCTTCGCCTTCACCGAGGTACGGATCGGGGTGATCCCGGCGGTCATCTCGGCGACTGTGCTGCCCCGGCTGCACCCCCGGGCCGCCGCCGAGCTGTACCTGACCGGGGACAGCTTCGACGGCCGCCGCGCCGCGGAGATCGGCCTGGTCACCGCGGCCGTGCCGGCGGACGGGCTGGACGCGGCGGTGGCGCGTTACTGCGACTCGCTGGTCCGGGGCGCGCCGCGGGCCCTGGCGGGCGCCAAGGAGCTGCTGCGCCGGCCGGCCGCCACCGATCTGCGCGCCGAGATCGCCGAGTTGGCCACCCTCTCCACCGGCTACTTCCTCTCCGACGAGGGCCGGGAGGGCGTGCTCGCCTTCCGCGAAAAAAGGTTGGCCGGCTGGGTGGCCGCTCTGGACGGTGGTCCGGGAGAGGGTGCGAGCTAGGAACCGTCACCGACAGGTGCTCCCGGTGGCCGGGTGGTGACGGAACGGGAGGCAACCGGTCGGACGACCCGACCGGCGCTCGGGGGGACGTACGCTTGGCGGACTGTCGAACAGGAGGTGCGGGTGCGAACTCGGGCAATCGGGGCAGCCGGTGTGGTGGTGGCCGTCGTCGCCCTCCTCGGGATCTGGTTCGTGGCCCGGCAGGTCGGGCACCAGATCCACCTCCCGACGGCCAGCCGCACCTGCACCGTCCAGGCCGACGGCCGGGTCGTGCTCGGCGCCGACCAGATGGCCAACGCGGCCACCATCGCGGCGATCGGCGTGCAGCGGCAGATGCCCGAGCAGGCCGTGGTGGTGGCGCTGGCGACCGCGTACCAGGAGTCGCACCTGAAGAACCTCGCCCACGGCGACCGGGACTCGCTCGGCCTGTTCCAGCAACGCCCGAGCCAGGGCTGGGGCACCGCGGAGCAGATCCAGGACCCGCGCTACGCGGCGAACCGGTTCTACGCGGCGCTGAAGAAGGTCAAGGGCTGGGAGGACATGCGGGTCACCGAGGCCGCCCAGCGGGTCCAGCGGTCGGCCTATCCCGAGGCGTACCAGAAGTGGGCGGACGAGTCGCAGGTCCTCACCCGCGCGCTGCTCGGCCACGCGACCGGCGCGGTGGCCTGCACGGTCGGGCCGACGCCGGCGATGCGCGGCCAGGCCGCCGCGACCGCGCTGATCCAGGGGCTGACCCTCGACTGGGGGTTGCCGGGCGTCGCCTCGCCGACCGACCTGACCGGGTTGGCGGTGTCGGCGCCGGACAGCCGCAACGGCTGGCGGTACGCCCACTGGCTGGTGTCGCACGCCGACGACCACGGGGTGAAGCGGGTCCGCTTCGGCGGCCTGGAGTGGACCGCCGAGCAGGGCACCTGGGCCAAGGTGGCGAACGGGCGGGCGGCCCCGACCCAGGTGCTGGCGGAGGTCTTCGCGGACACGTAGGCCGGCCCGCGGCCCGACGCGCGGCCGGGGTCAGGGGCGGCTGCCGGAGAGCCGGCGGCGGGCCTTCTCCCGGATCGGCTCGGGCAGCTCCGGGGCGTCCAGCAGCCGGGGCAGCAGCTCCGGCTCCAGGCTCATCGCCCGGAACACCTGGCCGATCGTCACCCCGTGCTCCGGGCGCGTCACCACCTCGACCGGGTCGCCGGCGCCGACCTCACCCTCCCGCAGCACCCGCAGGTACGCCCCCGGCGTGGCCCGCGCGGTGAACCGCTTGATCAGGTCGGGCATCCCCCAGAAGCCGGCGAAGGTGGTGCACGGCGTGCGGGGCTTGGTGACCTGGAGCAGCGCGTCGCCGATGGCCCACTGCTCGCCGATGACCGCCCCGGTGACGTCCACCGCGTACGTGGTGAGGTTCTCGCCGAAGCCGCCGGGCCGGACGCCGCGGCCCAGCTCGGCCGACCACCAGTCGGCGTCCTCCTCGGCGTAGGCGTAGACGGCCTGGTCGGGGCCGCCGTGGTGGGCCCGCTCGCCGATGAAGTCGCCGGCCACCCCGTCGACGCGCAGCAGCACGGGCCCGGCGACCGGCCGCTTGTCGATGCCCGTGCGACCGCTCGGGTCGCCCGCCCACTCCGCCTCGGTCACCACTGCGAGGTTCACCGCCGCCAGCCTGCCCGTCATGGCGGTCAGCCTAGTCGCCGGCCCGGCGCGGCGTCGTCCCGGAAAGTACTTGCCTACAAGGAAAGCGAAGCGTTTACTTTCCTTGTAGGCAAGTACTCGCCCCACTAGCAAGGGGGACGCCATGTCCGAGCCGAGAATCAGCCCCGCTGCGGCCGCCGACGCGCTGGTCGAGATCCACACCCGGCGCGACCAGGCGGTCACCGTCGCCCTCGTCCCCGGCTGGTACTGGCCCGCCCTGGGCGGCCTGATGGTGGCCTTCACCGCCGCCGTCGAGACGCACCGGCCGTGGGTCGTCGCGGTCGGCTCCGTCGGGTACGCGGTCGGCCTCGGCACCCTGGTCGCGCGGGTCGCGCTGCGGCACCGGGCCCAGGTCCACGGCTCCCTGCTCGGTGTCCGCGGCGCGGCGGCCATCGTCGGTTACGTGCTCTGCCTGGTCGCCCTCGGCCTGGTCACCGGGTTCGCCGCCGAGTCGGCCGGGCTGGCCTGGCCGGCGACGCTCGGCACGGCGGCCACGGCGGGGGCGATGACCGCCAGCGGGCAGTCCCTGATGGGATACCTTCGCGGCGTGATGACCTCCCGCCCGATCGGCGGCGGCCGGTGAGCGCACCCCGGTTCGACGAGCTGATTCACGCGCCCACCCGGCTCGCCCTGGTGAGCCTGCTCGCCGCCATCGACTGGGCCGAGTTCCGCTACCTGCGCGAGCAGCTCGGGCTCTCCGACTCGGCGCTGTCCAAGCAGCTCAGCATTCTGGAACAGGCCGGCTACGTCGAGGTGCGCAAGAGCTTCGTGGGCAAGCGGCCGCGTACCTCAATCAAGCTGAGTCGGCGCGGGCGCGGCGCGTTCGACGGGCACGTCGCGGCGTTGCAGCAGATCGTGGCGCAGGCCGGCGCGAGCGTCCTGCCGGGGACCTGACGGGAGCCACCCGGGCTCCCGTCGTGGCTCAGCCCTTGACGGCGCCTGCCACCAGGCCGGAGACCATCCGGCGCTGCACCAGCAGGAAGAAGACGATCACCGGCAGGGTGAAGAGCGTCGAGGCCGCCATCACCGACCCCCAGGCGGTGTCGTCCCGCCCGAAGAAGTAGGTCATCGCCACCGGGAGGGTGTACCGGTCCTGGTCGTTGATGAAGGTCAGCGCGAAGATCAGCTCGTTCCAGGCGGTGATGAAGGAGAAGATGCTGGTGGCGACCAGCCCCGGGGCGACCAGCGGGAAGAGGATCCGCCGGAAGGTCTGGGCCCGGCTCGCGCCGTCGATCGCCGCCGCCTCCTCCAGCTCCTTGGGCACCGCCGCCACGAAGCCGCGCAGCATCCACACGGCGAACGGCAGCGAGAAGCCGAGGTAGGTCAGGATCAGGCTGGGCAGCGTGTTGTAGAGCCCGAGCCGCTGGATCATGAGGAAGAGCGGGATGACCAGCGCCTCCAGCGGGATCATCTGCACCACCAGCAGCAGGATCAGGAACGTGGTGCGCAGCCGGAACCGGAACCGGGCCACCGCGGTCGCCGCGAGCAGCGCGACCAGGCCGCTGAGCAGCACCGTCGCCAGCGCGACCAGGGCGCTGTTGAGGAAGAAGTCGGCGAACGTCACGCCCGGGATCAGGTTGCCGGTGAGGATCTCCCGGTAGTGCTCCAGGGTGGGCTCCGCCGGCACCGGGCGCGGCGTGGCCGAGAAGATCTCCCGGTTCGGCTTCAGGGAGGTGGCGATCATCCAGTAGACCGGGAAGGCCGCGAAGAGCGCGACCAGCAGGCCGGCGCCGTTGAGGGCGAACTTCTTCACGACTCGTCCTCCTGCCGGAGCACCATCCGGACGTAGACACCGGTCACCACGAGCAGGATCAGGGTCAGGATGACCGCGATCGACGCCCCGAGGCCGTACTTCGGCGGCGGCGAGAACGCCTCCGCGTACGAGTAGATGGAGAGCATGAACGTGGAGCGGTCCTGGGTGCCGCCGGCCAGCACGAACTGCTGGGTGAAGACCTTGAAGTCCCAGATCGTGGAGAGCACCACCAGGATGCCGAAGACCGGTCGCAGGGCGGGGAAGGTGACCGACCAGAAGACCCGCCACGGGCCGGCCCCGTCCACCCGGGCGGCCTCCTGCAGCTCGCTCGGCACGCTCTTCAGACCGGCCAGCACGCTGACCGCGATGAACGGGAACGAGTGCCAGACCACCACCAGGGTCAGGATCGAGAAGAACAGCAGGGGGTCGTTGAACCAGCC
The DNA here is from genome assembly GCF_004217615.1 of Micromonospora kangleipakensis. Taxonomy (NCBI): domain Bacteria; kingdom Bacillati; phylum Actinomycetota; class Actinomycetes; order Micromonosporales; family Micromonosporaceae; genus Micromonospora; species Micromonospora kangleipakensis. Next base: position 6,584,149 of record NZ_SHLD01000001.1, read on the forward strand.
GTAGCCGGTCCAGTCGCTGCGCCCGAAGAGCGCGGTGGAGAGCCCGTCGGGAAGCTTGTTGAACAGCCAGGTGACCAGGCCGCTGGTGTCGTCGAAGATCCACTTCCAGACGATGGTGCCGGTCAGCGCCGGGGTGGCCCAGGCCAGCATCACGCAGCTGGCGACGAAGGTGGCCATCCGCTTGCCGAGCCGGTTGAGCAGCAGCCCGACCACGGTGCCGAGGATCATCGTCAGCACCACGTTGGCCGCGGCGAAGAGCACCGTGTTGCGCAGCACCGTACGGAAGAACGGGTCGCCGAGGATCTGGGCGTAGTTGGCGAACCCCACCCAGGGCCACTCGCGGTCCCCGCGCAGCTGCCGAACGCTGTCCAGCTTGTAGAAGGACATGCCCACCACCTGGCCGAGGGGCCAGAGCAGCAGCACCCCGATGATCACCAGGCAGGGCAGGAGCAGCAGGTACGGCAGGCGGTCCACGCGAGGCCGCCGCCGCGCGGGGGTCTCCCGCGCGGCGGCCGTCCCGGTGCTCTTGGTCAGTAAGCTCACTTGCTGTTCAAAATGCCTTCCATCTCGGTGGCCGCGTCGGCGGTGGCCTTCTCGACCGTCTTCTGACCCTTGATGACCGAGCTGTTCATCGCCTGGGTCACCGTCTTGGTCCGGCTGACCTCGACCCACTTCGGGGTGAGCGGGGTCAGCTTGGTGTTCTGCATGGTGGTGGCGAACGCGGCCATCACCTTGTCGTTGGCGTAGTTACCGCCGCCGACCAGATCCTGGTAGACCGGGAAGAAGTTCAAGCTGCTGGCGAACTCCTGGTCCTTCTGCTTGCTCAGCAGCACGGTCAGGTAGTCCCAGGCCAGGTCCTGCCGCTTGCTGTCCTTCCAGAGGGCGATGTCGGAGCCGCCCGCGAAGGCCGGGGCCGGCTTGCCGTCCGGGCCGGGGATGGGGAAGGTGCCCCACACCTTCTCGATCTCCGGGTTGTCCTTCTTCATGGCGCCGCCCTGCCAGCTGCCGGCGAAGGCCATCGCCGCCTTGCCGGTGGCGAACTGGGTGCGGGCGTCGACCTCGTTCCAGCCGGCGGCGGCCGGCGGGGCGACCTTGTGCACGGTCACCAGGTCGGTCCAGAACTTGACCGCCTTCTGCGCCTCCGGCGTGTTGTAGCCGGACTTCCAGGTGTCGCCGTCCTTGGTGGCGATCTCGCCGCCGGCGGCCCAGAGGAAGGAGTAGAACGGCAGCTCGGAGTTGCCGGGCAGGGCGATGCCGTAGGTGCCCGGCTTCTTGGCCTGGACGGCCTTCGCGGTGGCGACCAGCTCGTCCCAGGTGGTCGGCGGCTTCACGCCGGCCTCGGCGAACCAGTCGGTGCGGTAGTAGACGGCCCGCACGCCGGCGTACCACGGCACGCCGTACTGCTTGCCGTCGAGCTGGGCGTTCTTGACCAGGCCGGGAAGGATGTCCTTCCCCTCGGACCAGCCGTTGAACTTCTCGGTGACGTCGGCGAGGGCCTCCTGGGCCGCCCAGCCCTGGGTCTCGGTGTTGCCGAGCTCGGTGACGTCCGGTCCCTCGCCGCCGGCGAGCGCCGCCTGGAACTTCTTCGGCGCCTCGAGCCACGGGATGTACTGGACGACCACGTCCGTCTCGGGATGCTTCTTCTTGAATTCGGCCTCGACTCCGTCGAGGAACGTGGTCTGGGCGTCGCCGCCCTCACCCATCATCCAGACCGTCAGCTTGCTGTTGTCCGCGGCCTTGTCGTCGTCAGCCGAGCCACCGCAGCCGGCGAGCACCATCGCGGCCGAGGCCACGATGGCGGTGACCGGCGCCAGCTGCTTCCACCTGTTCACGCCCATATCTCCCTCGCGCCGTCTGGCACTAACCTTCTCCGCCGCACCTTAGTAGGAAAAAATCCTTTACGACAGGGGGTAGCCGGGCAGGCCCGAGCGAGGCGACGGTATCGCAGGGGGCGGGGGCGGGGGCAAGCGTGCCGGACGGGCAGCTCGCGGGATCAGGGGCGGCACGCACGACGCGGGCGCCCGACCGGAGGGTCGGGCGCCCGCGTCAGCGAACGAGGTGCGGGTCAGTACCGGGAGACGCTCCGGCGACGACCCAGGCCGGCCACCAGGGCCACGGCGATGGCGGCGAACAGGACCTGCAGCAGCAGCTCCCGCCAGTCGATGCCGGCCGTGTCGGCGAAGCCGGAGGCGCGCGCGACGATCGTGCCGAGCAGCGCGGCGCCGACGCCGATCAGCATGTGCAGCCACATCGGCATGTTCTGACGGCCCGGTACGACCAGGCGGCCCAGAGCGCCGACGATGAGACCGACGATGAGCGCGGTGATGATGCCCCATACGGTGAGCTCCACGGTCGCTCCCCTTTCAGTAATCGAGTCACACGGTGTCGTGTGGTTCCTGTCGTGAGCGCTATGTGCCCGACCGGCCGGAAAACCAAACCGACTTCGGTGACGAACGCTTTCTCGGCTGTCGAATCCGTCGGACACCCCTTTTTCGCGGCCATCGGCGCGGTCGGGGTCCGGCCAGCTGAGTGGCGACCGGGCCGGCCCACGCAGCAGCCGGGGCGCGGGGCGGACGGGCCCGGTCAGGACGCGAAGCGGGCGCTCGACCTTCCGGTCGGGCGCCCGCTCCAGTGGTTCAGGGTGTGTCAGTACCGGGAGACGCTCCGGCGACGACCCACGCCGGCCACGAGGGCCACGGCGATGGCGGCCAGCACGACCTGGACCAGCAGTTCCATCCAGTCGATACCGGCGGTCTCGGTGGCGATGCCCAGCGCCCGGGCGAGGACCGTACCGAGCAGCGCGGCGCCGATACCGATCAGCATGTGCAGCCAGATCGGCATGTTCTGACGGCCCGGAACGACCAGGCGGCCCAGAGCGCCGACGATGAGACCAACAACGATGGCGGTGATGATGCCCCACACGGTGAGCTCCACGGTCGCCCTCCTTCTCAAGAAGTTTTCACACGGTCTGTGTGGTTCCTGTCGTGACGGTTAAGTGCCCGACCGGCCGGAAATCCAAACCGACTCAATCGCGCCGAGGTTGTGCGACGTCAATGTCCGGATCGCGCGTCGGTTCGGGTCGCGAGCGGCATCTCGCAGGTGGAAGGGGGTGCCGGCCGGTCCGGCGCGGGCGCCCGGGACCGGCAAAAATCTTCGGCGGTACGACCGCGAACGGCCGGCGCCCCGCGCGGAGGACCCGGGTGCGGGTCGCTCCGGCGGGGCGCCGGCCGTACTGGTGCGAACGGAGCGGGGCTACTTCTTGCCCGGGGCCTTGCCGTCCCCGGAGTCCGACGAGAGGGCGGCGATGAAGGCCTCCTGCGGGACCTCCACCCGGCCCACCATCTTCATCCGCTTCTTGCCTTCCTTCTGCTTCTCCAGCAGCTTGCGCTTCCGGCTGATGTCACCGCCGTAGCACTTCGCGAGCACGTCCTTGCGGATCGCCCGGATGGTCTCCCGGGCGATCACCCGGCTGCCGATGGCGGCCTGGATCGGCACCTCGAACTGCTGGCGCGGGATCAGGTTGCGCAGCTTCGCCGCGATGCTGACGCCGTAGTTGTACGCCTTGTCCTTGTGCACGATCGCGCTGAACGCGTCCACCGGCTCGCCGTGCAGCAGGATGTCGACCTTGACCAGGTCGGAGGCCTGCTCGCCGGAGGGCTCGTAGTCCAGCGAGGCGTAGCCCTTGGTCCGGCTCTTGAGCTGGTCGAAGAAGTCGAAGATGATCTCCGCGAGGGGCAGCGTGTAGCGCAGCTCCACCCGGTCCGCGGAGAGGTAGTCCATGCCGAGCAGGCTGCCCCGGCGGCCCTGGCACAGCTCCATCACCGCGCCCACGTAGTCGTTCGGGGTGAGCACGGTGGCCCGCACGGTCGGCTCGTACACCTCGGCGATCTTGCCGGTGGGGTACTCGCTCGGGTTGGTCACGACGATCTCCTGGCCGTCCTCCGTGTTGGCCCGGTAGACCACGTTCGGCGCGGTGGAGATCAGGTCGAGGTTGTACTCCCGCTCCAACCGCTCCCGGATGATCTCCAGGTGCAGCAGGCCGAGGAAGCCGCAGCGGAAGCCGAAGCCGAGGGCCCCCGACGTCTCCGGCTCGTAGTCGAGCGCGGCGTCGTTGAGCTTGAGCTTGTCCAGCGCCTCGCGCAGGTTCGGGTAGTCGGACCCGTCGATCGGGTAGAGGCCGGAGTAGACCATCGGCTTCGGGTCCTTGTACCCGCCCAGGGCCTGCGTCGCCGGCCGGGAGTTGATGGTGACGGTGTCACCGACCCGGGACTGGCGGACGTCCTTCACGCCGGTGATCAGATAGCCCACCTCACCGACACCGAGCGCGCCGGCCTTCTGCATCTCCGGCGAGATCACCCCGATCTCCAGCAGCTCGTGCACCGCACCGGTGGACATCATCTTGATCCGGTCCCGGGCACTGATCAGGCCGTCGATCACCCGGACGTAGGTGACCACGCCCCGGTAGACGTCGTACACCGAATCGAAGATCATCGCCCGGGCCGGCGCGTCGGCGTCGCCGACCGGCGGCGTGAACTGCCGGACGATCTCGTCGAGCAGGTACGGCACGCCCTCGCCGGTCTTGCCGGAGACTCTGATGCAGTCGGCCGGGTCGCCGCCGATCAGGTGGGCCAGCTCCTCGGCGTACTTCTCCGGCTGGGCGGCCGGCAGGTCGATCTTGTTGAGCACCGGGATGATGCGCAGGTCGTTCTCAAGCGCCAGGTAGAGGTTGGCCAGGGTCTGCGCCTCGATGCCCTGCGCGGCGTCCACCAGCAGGATCGCGCCCTCGCAGGCCGCCAGGGACCGGGACACCTCGTAGGTGAAGTCGACGTGGCCCGGGGTGTCGATCATGTTGAGCACGGCCTGCTCGCCGGCCCGGTCACCCTCCCGGATGGTCCACGGCATGCGGACGGCCTGGCTCTTGATGGTGATGCCGCGCTCGCGCTCGATGTCCATCCGGTCGAGGTACTGGGCACGCATCTGCCGGGGGTCGACCACGCCGGTGAGCTGCAGCATCCGGTCGGCCAACGTCGACTTTCCGTGGTCGATGTGGGCGATGATGCCGAAGTTCCTGATGCGCGCCGGGTCGGTGGCACCAGGAGCGTTCGCGCCGGGATCGAGCGTCGGTGGCACAGCGGTCCGTTCTGGTCGGCTGACGTGAGCGGGCCGGCACGCCGCCGGCCCCCTCTATGCTCCCACGTCGCCCCGGACGCGGTCCGATCACTCCTCGGTGCCGCCGGACCCCGGGCCGGTCACTCCTCCGGCGGCTCGACGAAGAGGGCGGCGAGCCGGGGCAGCCGGCGCCGGGCCTCCTCCTCGTCGTCGAAGTCCCAGAAGTCGTTCAGGTCGGGCACGGGCACCGGGTCGCGGTCTGCCGGCAGCTCGGTCGCGGTCGCCTTCCGGTACGCCTCCCACGGCACCGCGAGCATGTCCGCGCACTGGAACTCCTCGCCGCTGAGCGCGGCGGACCGGACCCGGGGCAGCTCGGCGAGGGAGTCGGGGTCGGCGACCGCCCTGGCGAACACCGCCCGGCCCTGGGCCATCAGCCAGCCGCGGAAGTACTCGAAGCCGTCGTCGGAGACGCCCCCGTTGATCAGATAGGCCGCGCCCCACAGGTCCACCCGGTACGACGCGGCGAGCACCCGCCGCTGGTGGTGGGCGTACCCGACGATGTCGTCCGGGTCCCGCTCGGCCAGCAGGGCGACCGCCCGGGCGGCGATGGCGTCGGGCTCTCCCCCGCCGCCCTCCCGGGCCCGGTCGATCAGCTGCCAGAAGTCGTCGGTCCGCATGGCTGGCAGTCTGGCAGAGCCGACCGACACCGCACCGCCGGCACGACCGGGCGGGCGCCGGTCGGGCAGCATGGGCGGGTGCCCGCGATCTCGCTGCCCCCGGTGCCGTACGAGGCGACCGCCGTCCGCCCCGACTGGGCAGCGCTGCCCGCCGGCCTGCGGGACGCGGTCGCGGCCCGGCTCGGCGGCGCACCGGTCGCGGTACGGGTGGCCGGCGCCGGCTTCACCCGCGGCTTCGCCGCGGTGCTGGAGACCGCCGACGGCGCGCGGGCCTTCCTGAAGGCGGCCTCGCTGACCGAATTGCCGCACCTGGTCGACTGGTACGCGCACGAGGCGGCGATCCTGGCCCGGCTCCCCGCCGGCCTGCCGGTCCCCCGCCCGCGCTGGGCGCTGAGCGAGGCCGGCTGGTACGCGCTCTGCCTCGACGCGGTGGACGGCCGGACGCCCCGCCTGCCCTGGGACCCGGCCGAGCTGGACGCCACCCTGACCGCGTACGCCGAGGTCGCGGCCGCGCTCGCCGACCCGCCCGCGGAGCTGGTGGCGCTCGGGCTGCCCCGCCTCGCCGACCTGGCCCGGGACGACATCCTGTGGTGGGGCGAGGTGGCGACCGGCCGGGAGCCGGCGCCGGAGCTGCCGCCGTGGGCGCGGGACCGGCTGGCGGAGCTGGTGGCCCTGGAGTCCCGCCTCCCGGCGTACGCGGACGCCCACGCGCCGACCGGTTTGATCCACTGCGACCTGCGGGTGGACAACGTGCTGATCGACGCCGCCGGCCGGGCCTGGATCTGCGACTGGAACTGGCTCTGCCACGGGCCGGCCTGGTTCGACCTGGCCAGCCTGCTGATCACCGCGTATGCCAGCGGCCTGGACGCGGACGAGGCGTTCGCCACCCACCCGGCGGCGGCCGGCGCGCCGCCGGACGCGCTGGACGTGACCCTGGCCGCGCTCTCCGGCTACCTCCTCACCAGCGCGGCCGCCGGCCCGTCCTCCGCGTCGCCGCACATCCGCGCCCACCAGCGGTGGAGCGGCGAGCAGGCGCTCGGCTGGCTGGCCGCCCGGCGGGGCTGGCGCTGAGCCGTTTTGGCTCGTCCCGGCCGACCTGGTAACCTGGCTCTTCGCGCAGCGATGACGCATGCTCGTCGCGCGTGAAGCAGACCAAACCGAGCTATCAAGACGAGGCTGTCGCGTGGCGAACATCAAGTCCCAGATCAAGCGCAACCGGCAGAACGAGAAGCGCCGGCTGCGTAACAAGTCGGTCAAGTCGTCGCTGAAGACCGCCATCCGCAAGTTCAACGAGGCTGCGGAGGCCGGTGACGCCGAGCAGGCCACCGTTCTCATGCGTGACGCCGCCCGCAAGCTGGACAAGGCCGTCAGCAAGGGCGTCATCCACGGCAACCAGGCGGCGAACCGGAAGTCGGCGATCGCCAAGCGCGTCGCCTCGTTCTCGGCCTGACGAGCGCCTGTAGATCTGCCGGAAGCCCCGGGTACTGACCCGGGGCTTCCGGCTGTCTGCGTCTCCGGACGAATCCCGGCCCGGCGCCGCTGTCCAGGTTCGGGCCGCGCCCGGTCCACCCCGCCGGTCGGGTCAGCGCATCGGGTCGCGCCGGACCGGGTCCGCCCACGTGGCGCCCTCGTCGTACCGGACGACCTGGTCGCCGGGGCGGGCGGCTCGCAGCGTCGGGTCGGCGGCCTGGACCACCCCGGGGAGCGCGCGCGGGGCGGACGGCACGCGGGCCCGGCCGACCACCGGCTCCATCTGCCGACGGAACCGGTCCCGTTCCTGCTCCGGCACCAGCGCCGCGGTGCGGACCACCACCTCGGCGACCATGTCGTTGAGCTTCACCATCGCCGCCACCGCGGCCGGCAGCACCAGCACCGCCCACCAGCTGACCAGCTCGGCGAGGGCGAGCAGCACGGCGAGCGCGACCGAGCCCTCGAAGAAGAGGAAGCACAGCACCCCGCCCGGGTTGACGAAGCGCAGACCGAGGAGCCGGGCGTACAGCGGCCGGTACCGCTCCTGGTCGGTGGGGACCGTCGCCCAGCCCATACGGGGGGATCCGGTCACCGGGCGCCCCCCTGCCGGGCGGCGGCGACCGAGAAGACCGCCCGCTCCAGCGCATACGCCCGGTCGTCGGCGCCGCCCTTGACGGCCGCGTTGCACTCGGCGGCCGCGCGCATCGCCTGCACCAGGCCCTCCGGCGTCCAGCCCCGCCCCTGCCGCTGGGCCCGCTCGATCTTCCAGGCCGGCATGCCGAGGCTGCTGGCCAGCTGGTACGGGCTGCCCCGCCCGGCGGAGGCCACCCGGGCCACCGTGCGCACCCCGTCGGCGAGCGCGTCGGCGATCGGCACCGGGTCGACGCCGACGTGCAGCGCCCAGCGCAGCGCCTCGAGCGCGGCAGGGACATCACCGACCATGGTCGCGTCGGCGACGGTGAAGCCGGTCACCTCGACCCGGCCGCGGTAGTAGCGGGCCACCGTGTCGGCCCCGATCCGGCCGTCGGTGTCGGCGATGAGCTGCGAGCAGGCGGCGGCGAGTTCCCGCAGGTCGGTGCCGACGGCGGCGATGAGCGCCTCGGCGGCGTCGTCGGTGCACCGGCCGCCGCCCCGGCGGATCTCGTCCCGGACGAAGGCGACCCGGTCCCGGTGCCCCTTGAGCTTGGCCGCCGGCACCACGGTCGCGCCGGCCGCGCGCAGCCCGTCGGCGAAGGCTTTCCCCTTCGCACCGCCGAGGTGCAGCACGACGAGCTGCACCTCGGGGTCGGGGTTCTTCGCGTACGCCAGCAGCGCGGCGACCAGGTCCTTCCGGGCGTCCTGCCCGGCGTGGAGCACGAGCACCCGCCGGCCGCCGAAGAGCGACGGGCTGAGCATCTCGGCGATCTCCCCCACCGCCACGGCACCGGCCTGGTACTCCCGGACGTCCACGCCCGGGTCGACGGCGCGCGCCCTGGCGACGGCTTCGCTGACCGCGCGCGTGGCGAGCAGCTCCTCGTCGCCGAGGACGAGCAGAATGGGGGGCAGGCTGGCGGGGGTCACGCCGCCCATATTCGCACGGCCCTCGACCGGATCAGGCCTGGTCATCGGCGACTGTGACGCCACAGCCCGCACTCAGCGCCAATCCCGACATTTAAGTCGGTTCACCCGCTACCGCAACAAGCCGCCCCGATTGGTCGGCCACTCCGTCGGGTCGTCGCTGGTCGGGTGGCCGGCCGGCCGGCACCGCCGCCAGCCCACGCCGGTCCCGGACCATGCCGGGCCGCTTCCAGACCGCCGTCACCCCGGCCGACACCACCAGAACCGGCAGGGAGCCGGCCAGTGGGCCCGCTACTGCGGCCGGACGTGGCCCGCTCCGGCGCGCTCGGGAAGTGCCGGACCCACCGCCGCTCCATGCTCCCGTCCCGGGTGACCGACGCGGAGCCCGCGGCGTTGGACAAGGCGGCGGAACAGGCTCGCGAGGACCTGGAGCAGATGGGCGAGCCTGCCCCGGAGCCGCCCGTGGCAAGCGAAAGGCGCAGACCCGGGGCCACTGCCCGGACTGCGCCACCGACGCGGCGGAAGCCGCCTGGACCCGACTCATGGAGGCTTCCCGATGACCATCTACCCGACCGACAAGCGCGTGCGGTACGCCCCCTCCCTGGCCGTCTGGATCGTGGACACGCAGGAGAGCCACACGGTGGCCGCGGATCAACTCTTGGCTGCCATGACGGTCTACGCCACCGAGTCCGGGGACATGCCGGACGGGTGCACCTGCGCGCCGGAGTCCTTCAGCATCTCCCCCATGACCGGGGTGACCGCCAGCCCGGCGCGAGTCCACCGGCTCGGCCAGCAGGGTGGAATCGCCCTGTACGGACACGGCACCGTGCCGGAGAACGGCGTGGCACCGGAGCGGGGTAACGCGCACCAGTGCCCGCACGCGGACGCGGGCGGACAGCGGCAGGCGCGCAAGCTGGCGAAGGCTGGCCGGTGGGACGACCTGTACGCGCTCACCGAGCCGTTCCCGGCCGCGCCGGGCACCCTCCAGCCGGCCGCGCCGGGTAGCAAGGCTCCGGCCGCGTGGCAGGGTGAGCCGCTGTCCGTGTCCGGGGTCGGGGTGATCCCGGACCGGCACGTCCACCCGTCCACCCGGGCGGACCTGGCCAGGCTCGGCACGCTCGCGGCGGAGGCCACCCGGCTCGGCAGCGAGGCGCGCAAGGCGCAGGCCGCAGCGGCGCAGGGACCCATGGAGGTCCGGCGGTTCGCGACGGAGGCTGCCATGTCCGGCAAGGCGCTGGACGCGGCGGAGGTGGCCCGGATGGTCCGCGAGCGGCAGGAAGCGGCGGAAGCCGCGCAGGCGGTGGCGGACGGCACCCGGGACGCGGTGGACAAGGTGCGCCGCGAGGTGGCCGCCGGGATCGCGGAGCGCCGGGACGAGTGGCTCACCTACCTCCACGGCCAGGCCGCGGCCGGGCTGGCGCGCCTGGACCTTGTGGTGGCGGAGCTCGAGGCTGCGGTGGAGAACCTGGCAGAGATCGATCGGGTGCGGCAAACCGTGGAGCAGGCCAACTCCGGCCGCCTGTTCTCCGCCGGATCCATGATCGTCGGTAACGCCGTGGAGGCGGCCCGGCGGAGCCGGGAGCGCGCGGCCACGGCGCTGGCCGGGCTGGAGCGCCACGCGGCGAAGGCCAGCAAGGCGAAGGCGTCTGCCTGAGCCACCTGGACGAACGGCCCGACCCTGCGGAGGTCCGGGCTGTTTCAGCTCTCGTCCGGGTTCGCGCCCTGCGCCTGCCACGGGCGGTGCTCAGCGATCCACGCTTCCACGTCCTCCACGAGCCACACCGCTCCCCCAGCCAGTCGATCGAACGGCTCCGGGAAGTCGGGCCGGCTGGTGATCTGTACGACCCGAGCGCGGGACACCTGGAGGCGTTCCTGTAGCTCTGCACTGCCGTACAGCCTGCGGACCATGGATCGACGCCATGCTCGAGGCGTCAGGGCTGCCGGCCCGGTTGGGTGCCGCGGGTCACCACCGCCAGTCCACGCCGGTCCCGGACCACCGCGATGTCCCCGTCGGTGTCGGTCCGCAGCACCCGGGCGCCGGCGCGGGACAGCCGGGCCAGCAGCCCGGGGTTGGGGTGCCCGTAGTCGTTGCCGGCGCCGACCGGGACCAGCGCGACCGACGGCCGGACCGCGTCGAGGAGCTCCGGGTCCTGGTACGCCGACGCATGAGAGCGCCGGCTACCGGACTTAGACGGCGGGCCCCGGGCGGCGTTCGCAGCGCCAGCACCGGGGCCTTGACCGGGAAGGACCCCCGGCCCATGCCCCACCCTACCGATGCACGCCCAAGCACGTCGCCTCGTCTCGTCGTGGCCTACGCCGGCCCTGCCCGTGGCCTCTCTGAGTACCTACGCAGCCTCACTACCCTCGGCGGTTCGCGATGAGCGTCGAGGCTGTCTCGTGGGCGCTCAACGATGCGCCCGACGTACCCCCGTCGTGCATGGCCGTCCTGATCGGGCTCGCCAACCACGCGCACGCCAACGGCCGTGGCGCGTACCCGTCTCAGGAGCGCCTCGCTCACTACGCCCGCAAGTCGGTCCGCTCGGTGCAGCGGGACCTGACTGAGCTTGCCCGCCTCGGCATCATCCGGCGTGGCGATCAGCGGCACGTCGCCTACGTCCCCGTAGACCGCCGCCCGGTTGTGTGGGATCTCGCCCTTGAGCGTCGGCGTGAGCTTCCGACGTCGCTCGACCCGTTCGCCGAGCCGCAGTCGGGTCGCTCGACCGATGTACCCGAGGCTGTGGATAACCGGGGCGACGTAGACGTCATCCCGGTTGCCGACCGGGGCGACGTAGACGACCGACCGGGGCGACGTACACGACCGAGCGGGGTGACACGTACGTCGCACAAACCGTCCTTGAACCATCAAAAACCTATTGCGCGCGCCCGCTCGCTTCGCGGCGGCGCCGCGCTACCGACCGACCCCCGCGCCGCTCAGTGCTCGCGACACCGGGGATCGCCTGCCGACAACTGCGGGCCCTGCCGCAGCGAGGCCCTCGGGGGTGCGGCATGAGAGCCGAGCGAATCGAGCGCCTCGCCCTGGTCCTCATCCTGCTCGTCGTCGGGGTGGCCGCTGGCGCGGCCAGCTTCACGCACGTGCACGACTGGACGATGGCCAACTCGCCGGCCGGTACGCCGGGGTGGTTCGGATGGGCTAACGCTGTCATCTCCGAACTTGTCCCCATCGCCGCACTACTGACCATCCGACAACGCCGCCGGACCGGCGGCACTATCGGCTATCCCATGTTCCTGCTCGTGTCCGCCGTGGCCCTCTCCCTGGCCGCTCAGCTTGCAGTCGCCAAGCCCGGCCCGTCCGGCTGGCTCCTTTCTGCCGTGCCGGCGTTGGCCTTCATGGGGCTGTCCAAGCTAGTTCTGTCCGGCAAGGTCCCGCCCGCCAAGCAGGCGACTGCCGGTAACCCGGCCAGTCAGGTGACGCCAGTCAAGCTGGCTGACGTCAAGCCCGTGGTGGCTGACGTCAGTGAGCCCGTCAAGCGCGCGTCGCCGAAGGTGCTCACCAACGCCGCCAAGGTCGAGGCCGCTGCCGCCAAGCTGGGCAAGGCGACGGCGGCGGAGATCGCGGCTGAGGCTGGCGTCAGCGAGTCCACTGCCCGTCGCTACATGCCCCGACCCGCCGCCGTGCCGTCACCATCAGTGCGATCACCTGCGGAAACGTCCACAATGAACGGGCGCAAAACCGAACTCACGGAGGTGGCAGCATGACATCAGACGGCCGGCACCCGGAGTCCGCCGGGGCCGTGAGAAGGCTCCCGCAGAAGAACATGGACCACTGGGCCCGCAAGTACGAGGCCGAGCCGCCTCGGCCGTTGACGGAGGACGAGATCCGCGCCGTCCGAATCCTGCTCGGGCCGATCAAGCCCCGCCGTCGTAGTTGAGAAGAAGCCGGTCTCTTGTTTCGCCTCGAGCACCTTGCAGACCGCGCCCGCACCACCGATGCTGCTTGACGATCACCAACGGGAGGGGCAGGCCATGTGGCTACGTCGGAAGCGGAAGCGCGAGGAGCCGCCCCAGCGGCGATACGCGGACTACATCCCCGGAACCGAGACACCTCCCCCGCCACCGCCCGGCAGGGCGAGCATCCGAATCACGGTGGCCGTAGACGTTGAGGCGTGGGCTCAGGCTCAGGGCAAGACTGTCGAGGAAGCCGACCGGGAGCTAGGCCGGCGCATCAACGATGCGACGTCGCCGATGCTCGCCAAGCTCGTAACGGAGCTAGGCGACATGGGGGGCTCGATCCTGTCCGCCACCATGAGTACGGGGGGGTAGGTCCGAGATGGTGAACATGGACGACCCCCAGGACGTGGCCGCCCACTTCTACGCGACGATGCTCGGCTACACCATCTCGACGGAGCCCCCACCGCCAGACTCCAACCTGGCGAAGATCCAGGAGATGGTGCGGCGATGCGAGGCTGGCGACATCACCGAGCAGGAGCGCGACGACGCAGTGGGGCGCCTCATGCGCGCCGAGATGGAGAGAATCCCGCCAGAGGCACGCAACTTTTAGCGCGGACCCCTGAGCCCAGAGACGACAGAAGAGCCCCGGTCTCCCCCTCGCGATGCGAGAGCGCCGGGGCTCTTGTCATGGGCTGATCAGTCGTGGGCAGGCTCAGTCCTCGGTTCGGACCTTGCTTGGGCTGCCCGTGCTGCATGCTCGTTGGCGTGGCGATGAACTGACCTGGCGGGAGCGCGGGTTCGTCTGACCTGCGTGCCATGATCTCGACCATGACCCCCGAAGAGATCCGCGAGAACGTCCGCCAGGAAGAGCGGGACAACCCGCCCCCGCCTATGCCCGAGGAAGTGATCGTCAAGATCCGCAACCTGATGCGCGGCCCCCACCCGGTCCGAAAGGAAGCGCCATGAACCAGGTCACCAAGGACGCCTGGCAGATCATCCAAGGTGCGCCGGCCTTCGGCCGTGGCCTCGTTCGCAGGGTGCGGAGCCTGTTCCTTCCGGGCGGCCAGAGCGACCTTGACGTCATGTACGAGGGCGAGACGTGGATCGTGGTGGTGGAGTATCTCGCCGTGCCGGTCGAGCCGTACGCCGAGCCTGATGGCCCGATGCCCGACGAGCGCAGGGGCCGGTTGATGATGGCGACCGTGGACGGCACCAGCAAGACGAGGATGACCGCCGAGGTGGTGGCTGACAACAAGCCGGTCGCCGAGCGGATCGCTCTCAGTGTCGTCCGATGGTGGGCGCACATCTACCGACTGCCCGAGCCCAGCAGGATTCACGTCATGGACAACGAAGCCCCGGAGTTAGGGTGATCGCAGAGGTGGGGTGAGCGAGGGTTGGTCTGAGGCAGCGCCGCCCCCGCTGGTCGCCGTTCAGGCGTCTTCGGCTACGTCGACGAACTTCGAGAAGCGGCTCCAGCCGTCGCCCGGTGACCAACGGAAGCCGTGAGCGGCGCTCCATGTGCTCATGACCCAGACGTGCGTCACTGCGGGCGGCAGAGTCGGTGGCACGGTCGGCAGGGGTGCTTCGGACCGCATGAGGAGTTCGGCGGCAGCGAACGGTGCGGTGGTGAACCCCGGCAGGATCACGAAGAGGTGCCGCTCTCTTGCTCCGGATCGCTCAAGCTTCCGGAGGTTGTCGGCCTCGTGGGGTTCAAGTAGCCAACCGCTCAGCCACTCAGGGAGTGCGTCTCCCGTGTCGGCAACCCATCCGCCAGACCTCTCAAGAGGGAGTTCGATGTTGATATAGATACTCCCTGGGTAGTCCGTCCCTGCTTGATGAGCGTGAACTACGCCGAGTTCGCCAAGCCAGGCGGAGAACCGATCGGTTGAGTGGCGGTATCTCGGAACTTGGCGAACGTCGCGCCGCTCAAGTTCGGCGAGCAAGATCGGGAGTTCCGAGCGCAGCCTCTTCGCACGAGCCGACGGCAGCAACGCGACGGCCCAGCCACCCGCCAGATCGGGCTCGATCCACCGCTGGCCCGGCCGGTACATGAGCTTCCACAGGGCGATCGACTCACCATCGGCAGCCGCTGTCACCTCAACCGCCCCGAACCGCTCGCCAAGTCGGATGAGGTCGAGGTCGTGCATGCTGCTCCCAGAGTTGTCGTCGTGCTGCTTGACCTCAACGCCTGGGAGCGCCCCCTCGATACAGGCCTTGACCCACTGCTCTTCAGCACGAAGGCTTGTCATGCTTGTGACTATCCCGCACGCCTCCGACAACCGCCGCTGAAGACTACATGGGACAGTCTGACGCCACACGGATCTGGGAGAACCATGGCAGAGCGACGGACACGGGTCGTTCGCCCGTGGCTGTGGGCGCTTGGCGGCCTCGTGGGTGTGCTCCTACTCGCGTTCGCGCTTGTGGTAGGTCCGTGGCTGCTCACCCGACACCCACAGAAGGGCCTGACGTCCGAGCAGGCGCTCAAGGCCATGAGCGATGTCCGGACCACCCTCGTGCAGGCCCTCGCCGGATTCGCCGTCGCCGGCGGCCTGGTCGTCACCTATCGCACGTTCAGACAGAACCAAGTCGAGCAGGACCGCACCTATGCGCTTCGCCTGGGTGAGCAGGTCAACGCCCTGTACACCAAGGCGGTCGAGCAGCTCGGCCACGACCAGGCCCCGGTTCGGCTTGGTGCCTTGTACTCCCTCGTGCATCTCGCTCAGGCCAATCCGAATCAGCGCCAGACCGTCGTCGACGTCCTGTGCGCCTACCTGCGCATGCCCTACGCGCCTCCGGGCTCGGCCCCTCCCAATCTGCGCCAGACCGTCGTCGACGTCCTGTCCGCCTACCTGCGCATGCCCTACGCGCCTCCGGGCTCGGCCCCTCCCAATCTGCGCCAGACCGTCGTCGACGTCCTGTCCGCCTACCTGGGCATGCCCTACGCGCCTCCGGGCTCGGCCCCTCCCACCATCAGGCGTGACGCTGCACAGGAGCTTCAGGTCCGCCTGACCGCCCAACGACTCCTCGCCGACCACCTCCACGTCCCCTCAGGCGTGTCGGGGAGGGACGCCCAGGACCGCCCGCCCTCACCTGACGAGACCTTCTGGCCGGAGATTAGCCTCGACCTCACCGGTGCCGCGCTCATCGACCTCGACCTCACCGA
The DNA here is from genome assembly GCF_004217615.1 of Micromonospora kangleipakensis. NCBI lineage: Bacteria > Bacillati > Actinomycetota > Actinomycetes > Micromonosporales > Micromonosporaceae > Micromonospora > Micromonospora kangleipakensis. The sequence goes on from NZ_SHLD01000001.1 coordinate 6,600,034, forward strand.
GGCTTCGGTAGTCGTTGCAAGATTCGACCGGGCAACCTTCAGCGGCGACGCCTCGTTCAGCGAGGCGACCTTCACCGGAGAGACGTCGTTCAGCGAGGCGACCTTCACCGGAGAGACCTCTTTCAGCGAGGCGACCTTCACCGGAGGGACCTCTTTCAGCGAGGCGACCTTCACCGGAGACGTCCTGTTCGGCAAGGCGACCTTCAGCGGCCGCCCCTGGTTCGACGGGACGACCTTCAGCCGCCCCGTCTGGTTCGAGGGGGCACGCGTGCTGGACCTCAACAAGGGCTGGGTCGAACAGGGCTCGGCGTTCGAGTGGAACATCAGCGGGTGGATCCTCCGCCCCGACGAGGACGACCCAACACGCGGCACGCTGGTCCCCAGGCCGCCCTATTGGATGGACGATGACCAACTGTTCGGAGGTGGTACCCGCGTCATGCCGGTGAGTCCGTCCGATTGGATGGACTATATGTTCGGTAACCGTGTCACGCCGGTGTCTCCGTCGGATGACGTGGGGGGTGTGACCCCCTGAGCCTTGGAAGCCGCACCGCCGTGTCTTAGCGCCTGCCATCGCGCCACGGTTCCAGAGTCGATTTGAAGGGGGCATCTGTACCCTGACCAGGGCTGATGCTGCTCAGACAAGAGCAAAAGGGGGCCATTTCTGCCCGTCTCATGCCGGCCAGAGAGAGGGAGGGGGACACCCGTCCCCACCTCCCCGGGTCTCGCTACTTCTCGCAGCTACCCGCGGCCCGCCGCTCGGCGAGCACCTTGTCAACGCCCTTGGCGTAGTCCGCCATCGAGTCGGCGTCCGGCTGGTATCGCCACTGGCCGTCCTCGTACCGCATGTCGGCCGTGCCGGCGACGATCGACCGCTTCCACGTCACCACCGCCTTGCCCTCGCCCTCCAGCCGGGTCCCGGTGATCTCGAAGGTCAGGCCGGTGATGGTCTTGCACTCGGTGTGCAGGCGGGCGTACTCGTCACGCGAGATCGCGGCCTTGCCCTCGGCGGTCCACAGGTCCCACGCGCCCTTCCAATCGCCGGCCGCGTAGGCGTCGAACTCCTTCTGGGCCGCAGTCTTGGCCGCCTCCACGGTCACAGGCTCCTTCGGAGCAGCCGCCGGGCTCGCAGCCACGGCCGCAGCCGAGCCGGTCGCAGCCGGGCCAGCCTGGTCGGGGGTGCCCTCGGTCCCGCACGCGGCGGCCAGCAGGGTGACCCCGAGCGCGGCGATGGTGATGATGGTCTTGCGCAAGCTGTCTCTCCTCGGTGGTGCATCAATTGGGTGCGGCCCAGTGGGTCCGCGTGCCCGCGATCGGTCGTGAGCCGTCGCCGCCCTTGTCGGGTCGCGGGCCACTATGTCAGCCGGGTACGACATCAGGCCCGGGGGGCGGACAAGTTCTGCCCGCCCCCGCGCGGCCCTCGTCAGAGGGTCGTGCCGTCGGTTAGGTGCTGGCGCTGTAGCGCCCTGCGCTTTTGTCGCTGATCCTTGTGGGCATGGTCGTAGGCGCGTTGGATCGCGGTCTGACAGGCGCGGGAGTACACCTGTAGGCCGTCCGTCCGATAGCGGTTCCGCTGGTAGTCACGCTGGAGCTTTGCCCGTTGGCAGCGCGGGCATGTCTTCGTCAACTCGTCATCGCTCCCGGCGAGGGGGCCCGCCCATCAGGTGAGCGGGCCTCCTCGCATCTGGTGTGTCAGGCAGTCGGGGCCTGGGAGGTGAAGACGAGCCGGGCGGTCAGGTGAACGCCGCGGTCCTCCGGATCGACGCTGACCACCTCCGCGGAGGTGCACCGACCCACGGCGTCAACCGCCTTGCCGCGGTACCTCTCGACCCCGACCGTCGTCAGGCTCGCGAGCTGACCCGCAGGGATCCTCACGCTGCGATCCACGGCAAGGTTCACCTGCACGGTCCTGGTCACCGTGTCGCCGTTGCGGGCCTGGGTGACCTTGTAGTCACTGGCCCTCGCACTGACGTTGCTCGCGAGTGCCCTGACGAGGGCGCTCACGCGGGACGCGGGCACCGGATCGCCCACGATGGTGGGCACTTGCAGGATCGCGCCAGCGATGGTCCAGGTATGCATCGTGGCGACGATGCCGCCATGGAGGGCGCTCGACTTCGGCGTGCCTCCATGCTTGACGAACCTCAAGTCCCCGGACCCGTGCGAGGCGTACTTCTCGACGACGCGGTCATCGTGGCCGGTCGCGAAGTCCATCCGGTCGACGGTCAACGGGTGCGCCTCATCGGTGTACACCACCACCTGCACGTCGCCGTCAACCTGCCCGTTGATGATGTCCATGCGCTCCGCCCCGCGAGGGCGAACACGGACTACGGGGAGGACGGCAGGTGGAGTGATGTAGCCCTTCGGGTCCGCCACCTCGATAGTGGCCACGCGCTCGCCGTAGACCTTCCAGAGCAGGTCGGTTACGAGGGTGGGGATGGTCTGCGTCTGGGTGCTCACTGGGCTCATACCTCCTGGGGTAGTCGTCTGTTCGGAGTTCGGGTGGATCACTTGTGGGCAATCGTGAGATTCACGCCAGCGGCATCCAGCGCCTTTCGGAGAACCGTCTCCACGCTCGGCGCCGGGGACGCTTCCGCGTACCGTTCTCCGTACACCTCGATGTAGTCGCGGACGCGACTGGTGAAGCCGACGCGCTCCCGACCGGCGATGACCGGGCACAGGGGATCGCACTGCCCGTCGATCAGCCTTGCCGCGCGGGCGTCACCCACCGCCTGGCGGATCGCCTGGTTGTCCTGGTCCACAACTCGCAGGAGGGCCGTGAGTGCGCTCGTGACGGCAGCCTGAGCCTGGGCTTCGGCAGCCTCCCTCGTCCTCGTCCCCGCGGCGAACCGCTCGGGCAGCTCCTCGGCGGCCTGGGTAGCGACCGCCTGACGCTCGATCTCCAAGGCCTCAGCAAGCGCCTTGCTGGCGGCGTCGGCAAGGAGCCGAGTCCTGGTGATCTCCTGCTCCGCCATCGCCAGCGCCTCGCTCGTGATCGAGGCATCTCCGCCGGCGAGCGCCTCGTGGAGGGAGGCGAGCTTGGCCTGCGCATCGGCGTGAGCCTGGACGGTCTCGGTGTGCTTCTGCTCAGCGGCGATGCGATCCTTCTTCGCCTTGCTGGCGGCGGCGGAGTTGCTGGTGGGTTTCTTCGTCGTAGCCACTGCTGGGGTAACTCCTTCTGATGTACGCGGCGCCCGGTCGGCCGCCGGTCTGGTTGTTCGCCTCACCGCCCGTCCGTAGGCGTGAGGAAGCAGAGGGCCTGACCTGCACGCAGGTTGGGTCCTCGGTTGGCTGTTACTGGTTGATCCGAAGGGGGCCTTCGGCCCCGTCTCAGACGAAGCGGCTTGGTCACATCTGGATGACCTGACCTGTCCTTCCGCCGCCGCAGCTACGCCCGTCCCGAAAGGGACATGCCAGTGGCTCCGCTCCCCATAACTAGATAGAGAGCAACTTGGCGTTTCCGCTGGTCACGGCGTTATGACTTCACGCGCCACGTGAAATGGCTTCACGCCACACGTGAAGTCCGCACCTCGCCGGCCACCCTCAGCCCGTGGGCCCGGCAGAAGCCGGTCCCCCTGCCCTCCTTCTGAAAGTGGTGGCGGGGTAGAACGAGGCACCGCACGTTCGAGGACAGCGCGACGAGTCCGAGCCGCTTCGCTCTCGCGATGGCGTTGGACACGCTCGACCGTCCAAGGGGCCTGCCCCCCTCGTCGCCGAGGATCACGCCCAGGCTCCCCTCAGAGAACTCCGCGTGCCCGATCCGGTTCGCCCAACCCAACGCGGCGAAGTGGATCCGAGAGGTGAGCGGGTGCCGATGGTCCTTCGCCATGCGCTGGTACTCGACCTGGTTGATAGCCCCCCAGGGTCGACCCGAGCCGAAGTCGATGCCCCCCACACGGCTAGACGCCTTCCACGTCGTCGAGCATCTGGGAGAGGGCCTCCTCCAGACCCGCCCTGTACCCCTCGGCGAGCGCCTCCGGTTCCGTGATGCACGCGGTGAGGATGTCGGGGATGGTCCAGAGGGAGACGGCGGCCAGGTGCAGGATGCTCAGCCCCGCCTCGCGGAAATGCTCGGCGATCTCGGCGTTCGTCATGTCGGGTGTCGGCAGGCCAACGCTCATCGGTCACCGTGCCTGGTGCCCGCGAACAGCCCGCGCAAGCGAGCCTTAACCTCCGGGGTGAACGGCGGCGCCTCATCGACGATGCGCCGCACGTGGGCGTGCCAGTCGGCGCTGTTGGGCGTGCTTCGTTTGCCGCGCTCGCGAGCGCAGGTAGATCCGTGTTGCTGCACTGAGTGGTGCTCCTCCCTGTAGTGGGGGCCAGGGATAGCCCCTCATGGGCCTCCTTCCGAAGGTGGTCTCGCTGACTGTGCTGGGCAGCAAGGTCGCATGGGCGGGTGGCTCCCGCCGACGTGTTTCAAGCTAGTGCATCCAACCCCGGTGCGTCAAGCCCGGGTTTGGCAGCCCGGAGTTGACAGGCCTGGGTGGCGGGATCAGACTCTATGCATGGCACAGAAGAAGCCTGCGGGCTGGATCGCCGACCTACAGCAGTCGCCTGATTGGGCGATCGAGACCACGCGTGAAGACGCGGGCTGGATCATCACGGGACGCTGGTGGGGAGAGGCTGGGGAGCCCGCCTCTGACGGTCCTCGCGAAGTGGTCATCCGTCTGAGTGATGACGCCCCGCGGGACGTGCGGCAGCGAGGGGTCAACTCGGGAGTCATGCGCAGGTTGGAGCGGCACCTGAGCGACATGGGTGACGAAATCCGCGAGGTATCGGGCGCGACGGCCTTCGCAACCAAGGTGCTCCAGCACGTGGAGGAACGGGTCGCGCGGCTTCCCGACAGCCCTCGCAAGGCTGGGGACGTCTACTACAGGGAGCTACTGGACCTTTTCGAAGAAGTGATACAAATGGGCTATCCGGAGCCGCTGAATATCTTGGCGAAGGTAATGGGGATCCCGAAGGACACCCTCAAGACCCGGCTGCGGGTAGCGCGTCAGCGACGAGGCAACTTCTAACGACACCCCAGTCCATCGGCTGAGCGCGTCGGAGAGACCGCGGAAGGCAGGGCCGGCTCACTCCGCCGCAGGTTCCCTGCCCACTGTTGTCGGACGCCGCTTGGCGCTCCATCTATTGGCGATCGTTGCGCTCCCTCACGTGCCGATGCTGACGTTCTACATCTGGCATCCGGTCGCAGCAGCCCTTAATCTGACCAGATGATCGGTTTGAGTCCCGGACAACTACGCGGATACCTCCTCGAAGAGGTCGTCGCGTGGATGCTCCAGAGCAGCGGCTACCGACTGCTTACAAACAGCAGCCAGGACGAAATCGAGTTGGTCAACGGTTCAAATGGCCTCCGAGTCCGTGGCCGTGGGGCCGAACATCAAGCAGACGTGCTCGGTGAACTCGCCTACGTGCCGCCATTCTCATTGCCGCTTCGCATGTTTGTCGAAGCGAAGTGCTACAGGTCCACACCGGTAGGGCTAAAAGAGGTGCGGAACGCTCACGGCGTTATCCATGACGTTAATCAGAACTGGGCGGCGTCACACCGCACGGGTCGACCACGGCAACGATACCATTACCTCTATTCCCTTTTTTCCACGTCTGGGTTCACGGCGGCCGCTCAGGAATACGCGCAGGCACACCAGCTGGTTCTGGTCGATCTGTCGGCTCCCGCCTTCGCTCGACTAAGAAGAAGGTTAACAAGCGCCAGTAGCGAGATGTTGGAGGCCGCCAGCAGCGATAACCTCGCGGAGTTTCCCCTCACAGCAGTGCGAGCAGTGATTCGGAGCCGTTTGGGTACTGCCAGCTTCGCCAGAGACCAAGGGCCGCAGCTGCCCTTGGCTGTCAATCTCCACAACACGATCGAGGAGCTCGTTTCATTTGTCATCGAGGACTGGCGAGCAAAAATGTTGTTGGGATTTCCTGCCGCTCCAATAGTCCTTGCGATGTTTGTTCCGGCTATAGATGCCGCCATCGCAGCGCTATCGGAGAATCCAGTCCAGCATGTCCGGCTACGTCATGTGGGCGCCACCGATACTGCCGGCACTTGGGTCGCTTCGTCGCAAGACGGACGTGTTGAGTTTCGGTTCACACTACCCGACCGAATCGAAAGCTGGATCATGGCGGATCCCGATGAGTATCGTGCACGGCGGGCAGCCTTCAAGAATGCCTTCTTATCCGATATTACTATCGTATACTCAGACGAAGGTGACGTGCGGATCTTCAAGCTGGTATACGACGCTTCAGACTGGCACCAATCCTGAGATTGTGGTTCGCGGCGATGGCCAAGTAGGCGCACGTCGGCAGGCAAATCAGAAGGCGCTCCGCGCTTATCCGTTCCGCAGCCCGCTGGCAAGAGCCGAGGGCGCGGAGACGCGAGATTACCCCCCTACCTCGTAGACCTTTAGCACCTCATCTCCGAAGTGGTTGATTACCTTGACAGCGATCTTGCCGGTCGTCGGCTTCAGGAACGGCCGGCTCACGGTCGAGTACATAGACGCCCAGACATCCTCGTCGATCTCGGCGCGGAGGGCCTGCTGGAGCCGCTTGTACGGCTCGTCCGCTCCTGTGAAGTAGGCGTGGCGGACGAAGAACGACTCGCTGTTGTAGTTCGTGTCGATGAACCAGCATGCGATGTCGTCGGTGCTGTGCGACCGGACTGTGCCCGTGGTCGGGTCGAACACGTCGACACCGTGGATTTCCACCTGGAGGTGGTTGGGCTGGTCGGCTCGACGCATCTCCACGTCAGGTTCGCCGAACACCATGAACAGGTTTCCTGCCCCGGTGTTCTTCAGAAGCGCGTCTCCCATGACGAGGTCAGGGTTCATGCGGACAAGGGACACGGGAAGGCGGCCCATCTTCAGCTCAGCCTGAGTGGAAAATGTGCCCTCCTCGGCTGGCGTGAACTCCTTGGCTATCTCCGCGGCTCGCGCGTCGAACGCGAATCCGAGCACGAGGAGCATGTCAAACCCTGCGCCCCGCACCGCTTCGATGGCGGCTTCCTTAATCTGGTCCGGCCCGACCGTGCCGTACTGCGGTCCGAGCGACACGGCGACGCGACGGGTCAGCCCATCCTCGGTCGTGTACTCGCCGGCGGCTTGCAGCCAGGATCCGGCGAATGCCTCCAGCCGGTCGAACACCAACCGCTCGGACTTGACCGTGTTCTGCACCCCGCCCTTGCGAAGGTTTTCGAGGATCGTCTGCTCGTAGCCTTCGCTCAGTTCCCCTTCAGCGGTCTGCTGGCTCACCGGACGGTCCTCGTCCGGATCGATGACCCGATGCGGAGCCAGGGACTCCACCGTAAATGGCCCGGCGACTCGGACCCTGCGTGCGTCCTCGTATGGCTGAGCGTAGAGCAGCTCCTGGTCGGCGTGTTGCTCGATCAACCGGCGGACTTGGTCCCGCGTCATACCGTCCTTGATCGCCGGGTTTTGTGCGATGGACTTGAGGCTCACGTGAGGAATCCGCTTGTACACGAATCCCCGGCGCACGTCGTGCCCGCTGGTGGGTTCAACGTAGTACCCGGTGAGCTCCGACTCCTTTGCGGCCCCCTCAGTGCTATCCCGTAGCAGGTAATGCGGGAACCGGGCCGACATCAGCCGAGTGCGGGCGAGAGTCATTGCGACCCTGGAGGTATCGATAGCGATCCAGCGCCTCCCGTGCTGTTCCGCAACAAATGCAGTCGTGCCTGAACCGGAGGTGGGATCGAGAACAAGGTCTCCGGGGTCGGTCGTCATTAGGAGGCATCGCTCAACGACCTTGGGGCTCGTCTGAACCACATAGACCTTCTCGCCGGGCCTTCCAGCGATCACAGTGTCTGTCCAGAGATCTGAAATTGGGTATGCGGGGAAGTCGTCGAGGTATCGAACGTAGGCCACCGAGTTAGCGCGAGGATGGAGGCGCCCGGCGAGCCTCAACCGTTCCATGCCGTCCTCATTCGTAGACCATCGCCTGTTGCTTGCGGGGCGGTATTCCTTGCCTTCTAGGCTGACGGCAAACCACGAGGCTGCCCCCTCGCCCTTCTCGCGACCGATGCTCGCACTCGTCAAATTATCGAAGCGGAATAGCCGGGCATCGGCGGGCAACGTCTCGGCGCCCGCTCGCTCAGCCGCTGTCAGCCCCCGTCGAGTTCCATCAGCAAGCTCGACCCAGTTGTACTCCCCTGCCCCCGAGCCTCCAAGAAACTTCTCTAGGTAGAGCTGCCGGTACTTGGTCTGCGACCGGTCCTTCCCGTACCAGAGCAAGTAATCAGAGACACCTCCGAGAAACTCCCCGGTCGCACCGCTTGTCTTCGCGAACGTAATCAGCGAGATGAAGTTTTCCCCACCGAACACCTCATCGAGGACTGATCGAACAAGATGAACGTTCTCGTCCCCGATTTGCACGAACACGCTGCCCGACTCGTTCAACAGATCATGTGCAACAACGAGCCTTTCGCGCACGTAGGCGAGGAAACTGTGGACACCGCGCTTCCATGTGTCACGGAAAGCACGGATCTGCTCGGGCTGACGGGTGAGGTCGGCTTGCTTTGAGTCTTGGACTTCACGCTTCCGCGTGGATACCTGCCAGTTGGAGTTGAACTTGATGCCGTACGGCGGATCCATGTAAATCATCTGGACCTTGCCGGCGAGTGCCTCTTTCTCCGCCAGGCTGGTCATGACGAGGAGGCTGTCGCCGAGAACCAGGCGGTTGGACCAGTTCGCGTTGTGCTGGTAGAAGTCAACGAGTTCGGTGAAGTTCAGGCCGTCGAAGTCGTCGAACAACGTGAGTTCGGGCTCGGCTGCGCCGCCTCCGGCGGTGTCCCGAAGATTCTCGATGAGGGCTTGCGGTTCGATCTTCTCCTGTATGTAGACCGGGACGGAGGCGACAGTGAGCGGTTCGGCGTCCTGGTCGTCCTTGCCGCGCCACACGAGCTGCGGGTCGGCGTCCGGATCGCGCGGGTAGAGCAGCGGGCGAGGGTACTCCACTGTCTTCGGGGACTTCTCGTCGTCGGCGACGAAGCTCTGGAGGTCAGCGGTGGGGATGTTGCTGCGCTTCGCGGCCAGATGATGAACGGACTGGACCGGGATGGGCGCGGCCGACTTTCCGGGAGTGCGCTTGCGGGGCGGCATCGCTGTCCTATCTCTTCCCGTTGGGAGTCTGGCCGAGCAGGCCTTCGACGGTCTCTCGAAGCATGGTCCGGGCGTTGGACGGGTCAGTGATCTCCAGGAATGACCATGTCCCGTACCGGCCGTCGTTGTTCACTGCCGGCACCCACAGGTTCCGGGCGGCTGCGGTCTTGGCGGCCTTGTCGGCTCTCCTCTCACCGGACACCTCGACGATGACGGTCTGCGGCGGGGCTCCGTCGGGAGCGGCGAGACGGAGGAGGAAATCGGGTTCGTAGTCGTGCTGTTCGCCTTCGTAGGCGTAGTGGATGCGGAAGCTGAGGTGGTCGTTCTTCACGCAGGCAGCGACGCCCTTGGTGGCCTCGATCTCGTACGCGACCTTCTGCTCCCATCCGGAGTGGAGGGCGACGTGGCTGACATGGCAGCGGTCGGGGCTGGTCTCGTAGCAGGCACGGGTCGTGTCGAACTCGACCACGTCAGTAGACCCGACTGGGTCGAACGAGCGATACATCGGCAAGAGATGTGGGGAGGGCCCATCACCGGTGGTGCCTCGAACAACGGCACGGTAGATGCGTTCGACGGCTTCGGCCTTCCGCTGTCCGAGCAGCACCATCGCCGGGAACGCGTCGTCCTTGCATACCAACTGTGCGTCGAGCCAGTCCCGGCAGATACGAAGCAACTGGGGATACAGCCAGGGCTTGGCGTTGCCGGCCGGGTCGCGGAACCGGATAAGCGCGCCTTCGGCAAGAAGGTAGGCGACCGTCTGAGAGCGCACCTTGCGCAAGTCGTCCAGCGTGTGAATCTCGATCTCACCGGCGACCCCGGCGATCTCGGTTTCGGTCGGGGCGTCAGCGTTGGACAAGACCAGCACCGTGTCGTTGTCGAACCGGGCGTCGAGCCGCCGGTCGGGCAGGTCGTAGCGGTAGCCGACCACTCGCGGGTACTCGATACGGAGGTGCGCTCGCTCAGGCAGCGCCCGGACGTGCATGACTGGCCGGACAGGCTTGGGGTCCTTCGTGGTGCCTGCGGCGGGAATGAAGCTGAATGGGACCCCATACACCTCGGCGTACTCGGCCTCGAAACGGCCAGTCTCAGGATCGAGGGCATACGAGCGACGGCGAAGGCCACGGCCTACGACCTGCTCGCACAGCAACTGAGTGCCGAACGCGCGCACGCCCAGAATGTGGGTCACGGTGTTCACGTCCCAGCCCTCGGTGAGCATCGACACCGATACGACGCACCGGACATGCTCGCCGAGCTTGCCCGGCTTGCCGACGGTGTTCATCACCTCTCGGAGCAGGTCTTCCTCCGTGAGGGCCTCCGCGGACCGGCCCGGGAACCGCTGCCGGTATTCGGCTTTGAACTCCTCGATCTCGCGCTGGGCGACCGCCTTGAAATCGGCGCTCATCGCCTCCCCGGACTCCAACTGCTCGGAGTCCACCAGGATCGTGCGTGGGCGGTCCAGCCAGCTCCCGCGTTCGTCATCGTTGCGGAACAGCGCCAGGTTGCCCGTCTGAACGACTGTCGTGTCGTCGGAGAACGTCTTGTCCCATCCGGCGATCCAGTCGTAGACCATTTTGGACACCGTCGTGTTGCTACACACGACGATGAACACCGGGGGCGTCGACCCGGTGCCGGCCGAGGTGTCCTCCCAACGGCGGTACGACTTCTCGTAGTTCCCGTACAAGGAGTGCAGCGCCGCTTGCAACTCGTCGGGCAGGGCCGGCTCGGCGCCTACGTCCGCGTTCTTGCGCCCCTTGCGAGGTAGGTGTTCCCTGATCCGTGGCCACAGGCTACGAAACGCCGGCATGTCCGAGTCGGCTTGGTTGTCCGCGACCGGTAGCCGCGGGATCTTCACGATCCCCGCCTCGATCGCGTCGACGAGCGAGAAGTCAGAGACGACCCAGGGGAACAGAGTACCTTCGCCGTAGCCGGACCCCTTGAGGAAGAACGGGGTCGCGGATAGGTCGTACACCTGCCGGATGCCGTACTTCGCCTGGATCGCTTTGAGGCCGCTGATCCACAGGTGGGCCTCGCGGGACCGGTCGGCGGCCTCGCGCTTCTCCTCCCCAGTTAGTTTCTCCTCCTCCTGGGGCACAGGAGGCCCCTGCCAGCAGTGGTGCGCCTCATCGTTGAGGACAAGAATTCCGCCGCCCCTGCGCCCAGACGACAGGCCAAGCTCGCGGCACACCCGGCGAGCCATCTGGTCTGGCGACTCGGTGAACGGCGTCTCGGGCTCCCCAGCGGTGAGGATCTGCTTCGTGAGTCGGCCGGCGGCAGGACCGGTTTCCCGTAGGCCGAAGGCCCAGAAGGTGACGACGGCCACCCTCGCCCCCTCCAGCGCGGACCGCAGATCGGCCGGCACCAGGTCCAGCACTTCGTAGGAGTTGTCAGGGTCGGTGGGCAGCAGCACTCGCAGGCGGTCGCGGATCGTGATCCCGGGCGCAACCACGAGGAACCGATCGGAGAAGCGGCGATCCATCGAGTTCGCAGCCTTGTTCAGTGCGTGCCAGGCGATCAGCATGGCCATGACAGCGGTCTTGCCCGAGCCGGTTGCCATCTTGTGTGCGACCCGGGGAAGGCCCCCGCTGTACGTCATGTTCTGATCCGCGAGCGCGTTCCCGACCCACGGATCAGTCTTCGCGGCAACCTCCGTCGTCCAGATCGCCGTCTCGACCGCTTCGCGCTGACCGAAGAACAACCGCCGGGCACGTTCAGGCGAACTCCAGTGCGCTAGGAGGGCCTTCGTCGTGTTCGTTACCCCGGGGTAGCCGGCATCACGCCACCGGTCGACCTTCGGCCGGATCTGATTCACCTGGTCATTCGGCCGCAGACGGTCGCTGGTCCACTCCATCGGCAAGGAAAGCTGCCCGCCGCGCCGCCTCGACGCGGGAACCGGGACGAAATAGGCGCTCGGCCTCCGGCCCTCCATCACCGTGTCCGTGATGCCGTCGTCGTCAAACTTCCAGTGCCGCGACGGGCGGTCGAACGGACTGTTCAGGATCGGATTTTCGATCACTCGATCCGCCATGCGTTCCACCTCCCCGGGCCGAGCCGATCATGTCTGAGGCCGCCAGACTAGTGCCTCGGCTCAAGGCTGTTGGGGCACGAATCGGCCTGCCCGCGTATAGATTCGATAGCTCAGGGTGTCAGCTAGTGCGCCACCGGAAGATCACGCTAGTCGGGTCCATCACCTCGCCCTTCTTCGGGCGTCCGGTCTTGGCAGGGCTCAGCAGGACGTCGGCCACGGCTGCGAGCACGGCGCGACGCCACCGGATGTCATCAGAGGTGAGCCAACGCTGCCCCGCTCCCGGCCCGCGAAGGCCCGCGAGCACATCGGTGCGGCCAGCCTCGGCCAGCTCAGCCTCGATCGCCGCGAGCCTGTCGCTCGCGCGCCGGTTCGCTCGGGCGAACTGGTCCTTCGTCATCTCGCCGTCGGCAAGGCTGTCCGCGAGAACGTCAAGCCTCGCCCGCACCTCGCCGGCCTCCCTGCGCAGGACGTCAAGGTCGGCACGGCCAGAGGAGTCCGTGGGCGGCACGTCGGCACCGTCCTGGCGGTTCAGCCGCTCGGCAATCATGTCCTCTACAAGGCCGTCTACGGGGTCCGCGCGTCGGGTCATGAAGCACCGCTTGCACTTGTAGATTCGCCGACCTCGCTGGCCGTCCCGCCTCGGGTTGGTCCAGTTGACCGCCATAAACGGCACACCCGTTCGCTTGAGGTCCGCCTCCGTGCCCTGCTCGCCTTCGCAACGGAGGCAGCCGTAGAGGTTGCTGCCCAGCCAGCGGACCGACGAGAGGTTCCCGACGTTCGTCTTGCGCCCGGGGTCTCGCAGGATCGAGACGGATGCTCGCCACACATCCTCGGAGATCAGTGCCTCCCAGTTGCCGGCAACCAACGTCCGATCCTCGTAGTTGGGACGGGAACGGGCGGATCTGTTCGATCCCAACGGTGGCATCTCGGCGTACGCCCGCAGTCCGGCGTACAGCGGGTTCAACAGCATCACGCGGACGTTGTTGTGCCGCCACTCGTTCCCGAGAGTGGATGTGAAGCCGGAGTCGTTGAGCATCTTCGTAACCGAGTAGAGAGAACTACCCGACGTCAACATGGCGAAGGCATCCCGCAGCGCCGAAGCTTCCTTCTCATGCGGCACGAGCATGCCACCTGCACGCTCATACCCGAACGGCCGTGGGCCGGTCATCCACGGCTTGCCCTTCTCGGCTGCCTGTCGGTTGGCCCGTCGCTGGCGTTCCGACTTGTTCTCGACCTCAGCCCAGGCCATCTCGCCCAGCATGCCGGCAACCATCCGGCCATTCGGGGTCGTCATGTCGATACCCGTACCGCGGACCGGGTGAAGTGAGACGCCGTGGGCTCGGCATGCCTCGACCACGCGGAGCCTGTCCCCGGGCGTCCGGTACAGACGGTCAGCGTTCCACGTCACGATCACGTCAACCGTGCGCCGCTCGATCGCCTGAATGAGTGCGTCGAAACCCTTCCTGCGGCGGCTGGTCACGGCGGAGGTGTCGTTGTCAGTGAAGGTCTCGACAACTGTCCAGCCCTTGGCCTCGGCGAGCGCCTGGCAGTCTTCCGCCTGGCGCTCGACCCCCTCACCCTCGCCGGTCCTGTCCTTGGAGATTCGCAGGTAGATTGCCGCTCGCATGCCCCGTCCGCTCCCGGTTGCCGATGAGTGGAAAAGGACGGTAGCATGCGACACCACGCCGAGCCGTGGTGGGCGACCTTCAGCACGTCGGCCCGGAACGCGCCGGACGGCAGCGCCTCCCGCAACGCCCGCTGCTCCTCGGTCTCGGCGTCGCCGAGCAGCAGGATCCGCACCCCGGCCACGGTGGCGGCCAGCACCAGCGAGTTGTTGTTCGGGTCCGACCGGCTGCCCCGCACCGGGTACGGCGGACCGAGCAGGACCAGCTCCACTCCCCCGGCCCGCCAGCGCCAGCCCACCGGCGCGGTACGCAGGCCCGCCGCACCGCCCAGCGCGGCGCCGCGTACCTGGTACGCCCCGAAGGCCGGCTCCGGCCACTGTGGGGTCAGCACACCCGCCACCCGCCGGCCCCGGAACACCCCGGCGACCCCGCCGACGTGGTCGGCGTGGAAGTGGCTGACCACCAGCAGCGGCACCTCGCGCACGCCGAGCCGGCGCAGGCAGCCGTCCACCCCGGCCGGGTCGGGGCCGGCGTCGACGACCACCGCCCGACCGGCGGCGACCGGGAGCACCAGCGCGTCCCCCTGCCCCACCGCACAGGCGACCACCACCCAGCCGGGCGGCGGCCAGCCGCCGGCCAGCAGCCGGACCGGCAGCGTGCCGAGCACCACCGCGACGGCGCAGACCGCGACGAGCCGTCGGACCAGCGGTCGCCGGGTGGCGAGCAGCAGCGCCACGGTGAGCCCGGCCAGCAGCAGGGCCCCGGTCACCCCGCCGGGCCAGGGCAGCGTCCCGGCCGGCAACCCCGCGCCGTGCCCGGCCACGGTCACCAGCCAGCGCGCCGGCCAGCTCGCCAGCCAGGCGGCGAACTCGGCGCCGGCCGGCCAGACCGGCGACACCACGGCGGCGGCGACGCCGAGCACGGTGGCCGGTGCGATGGCCGGCACCGCCAGCAGGTTGGCGGGCACGGCGACCAGGCTGACCGTCCCGGAGATGCCGGCGACCACCGGGCCGCAGGTGAGCTGGGCGGCCGCCGGCACCGCCAGGGCCTCGGCCAGCCCCACCGGTACGCCCCGCCGGCGCAGCGCGTCCCGCCAGCCGGGGGCGAGCAGCAGCAGCCCGGCGGTGGCGAGCACGGAGAGGGCGAAGCCGGCGTCGCCGGCCAGCTCCGGGTCGACCAGCACCAGCACGGTGACCGCGGCGCAGAGGGCGGGCAGCGCGGCCCGGGGTCGACCGGCGGCGAGCGCGGCCAGGCCGATCGCCCCCATGGTGGCGGCCCGGACCACGCTCGGCGACGGTCGGACCAGGATGACGAAGCCGATCAGGGCCAGCGCGCACGCCACGGCGGCCGCCCGGGGCCCGGCCCGGGCCCAGCGGGCGAGCAGCAGCACAGCGCCGACGACGATGGCGACGTTCGAGCCGGAGACCGCGTTCAGGTGGGTCATGCCGGTGGCCCGGAAGTCCGCCTCGACGGCGGGGCTCAGCCGGCTGGTATCGCCGACGACCAGCCCGGGCAGCAGTCCGCCCGGCTCGTCCGGGAGGGGCTCGCAGGCGCGTTGCAGCCCGGCGCGGAGCGTGCCGGCCGCACGCTGGAGCCACGGCGGCGGACCGTGCGGCGTGGGCGGGCCGGTCACGGTGAGGACGGCGGCGGTCAGGTCACCGCCGCGCGGCGCGGTCAGCCTTCCCTGCGCGCCCACCCGCTGCCCGGGGAGCAGCCCTCGCCAGGCCGGGTCGGTGGCCAGCACCAGGGCGCGGACGGGTCCGGCCACCCGCCCGCCGTCCCGAGCGGTGAGGCGTTCCAGGTCGGCCCGGACCAGGAGGGTCGCCGGCCGGCCGGCGGCGCCCCGGACGGGCCGCGGGTCGTCCCGAACGACCAGCTCCACGGTGGCCATGGCCCGCTCGTGGACCAGCGCCCGGACCGGGGCCGCGTCGCGGACCGCCAGGCGGGCGGCGGTCGCGCTCGCCCCGCAGAGCACCCCGATCAGCACGGCGACGACGGCCCAGCCGTGCCGGCGGACCGGGGCGGCCGGACGCCCGAGCACACCGAGCAGGTGGACGGCGACGAGGGCGGCGAGGCCGGCGGCGACCGCGGCCAGCGCGGCCGTCGCCGCCGCGGTGAGGTGCAGTCCGGCCAGCGCGGCGAGCCAGGCGGCCACCGCCAGCCCGGCCAACCGCAGGTCCGGGACCGTCTCCCCCGTCGCGGCCCCGACCGGCGGCTCCGGGGCGGCGTCGACCAACCGCTCCGGGCCGTCACCGGCGGGCAGGCCGCCCAGGCGGGGAGCGGCGGCGTTCCGGCGGGTGGTCACACCGTCACCAGGTCCTTGAGCTGCTCGTACCGGGCGTCGCCGATGCCCTCGACCTGGCGCAGGTCCGCCACCGACCGGAAGCCGCCATGCTGCTCGCGATGCGTGAGGATCCGCTGGGCGAGCACCGGGCCGACCCCGGGCAGGGCATCGAGCTGGGCCAGTGTGGCGGTGTTGAGGTTGACGGGCCCGCCCGGCGCCGCCCCACCGACCGCCGGCCCCGCCGCCCCGTTGGCCCCGGGCTGCCCGGCGGGGCCGGGCGGGGCGGCGACACCCACCAGGATCAGCTCACCGTCGGTGACCTTGCGCGCCGGGTTGAGCAGGGCCACGTCCACGCCGGGCAGCGCGCCACCGGCCGCCTCGACGGCGTCGGCGACCCGGGAGCCGGCCGGCACCCGGACCAGGCCGGGGCGGCGTACCTTGCCGGCGACCGCGACCACCAGCTGACCGTTCGCCGCCTCGGCCGGGCCGGCGGAGGACGGCTCCGGCGCGGCGATCGTCGACACCGGTCGGACCGGCTCGGGATGTGGCCGTGACCGCCAGGCCCAGAGCCCGGCGCCGAGCACCACGGCCAGGGCGACGACGGCCAGCGCCCGCACCCCGCGCCGACCGGGGTCGAACGCGCCGGGGCCGGGCAGGCGGGACATCCGGCGGGCGGGACCTTCGTCGCCCGGTGTGGCGACCGGGGCCGAGGGTTCGGGCCGAGCCGTGCGGGCCGGCCCGGGCGGCTGCGCGGGCTCGGCCCGCGGAGCCGGATCCGGCGTCGGGCGGGCGGACCGCGCGGGCGGAAGCAGGTCGAACGTCGGCCAGTCGGGCTCGACCGGATCCGGCCACCGGCGAGGTTCGACCGCCGGGTCGAAGCTGGACGCACGGCGCTCGGCTCCGACCGCCGGGCCCGGAGGCCGGGCGGCCGCAGCCGTGGGCGGGCCCGGACGGGTCGGCGGGCCGGCGGTGGACGGACCCGGACGGGCCGGCGGACTGGCGGTGGACGGCGCCGGCCGATCGGCCGTCGACATCGCCGGCGGCTCGAACAGCCGGGACAGCCGCCGCCGCACCCGGCTCTCCTCGTCATCTGACACGCCGCGAGGCTAGGGCGGACCCAAGTCCCACTCAGGCCCTGAGCGCGGCTCCTGTGGACGACGGGGTCCCCTGTGGACAACCACCTGATCATGCTGCGAATGTGCTACGGGATGCACGACGGAGCCGCACAGGAGGATGACCGGGGCGAAGGACTCCCTCACCTCGCCTCCGGGTCCAGGCCGGGCGCGACCCCGCCGGTCAGCCCTCGGCGGCGGGCGGCGCGTCCGGCGCGGGCCGGCGGTGGACCACCACGCAGGCCAGGCCCGGTCCGGCGTGCGCGGCGACCACCGCGCCGGCCTCGGAGACGTACGTGTCGTGGAGGTGGTCGCCGAGCCGGTCGGTGAGCGCCGCGACCAGTTGTTCGGCGCGCTGCGGTGCGGCGAGGTGATGCACCCCGAGGTCCACGTCGGCGTCGCCGGCCGCCTCGACGGCCAGGTCCACCAGGCGGGCCACGCCCCGGCTGGCGGTGCGTACCTTGTCCTTGACGACGATCGCGCCGTCCGGCATGTGCATGATCGGCTTGACGGACAGGGCAGTGCCGAACAGCGCCTCGGCGGCGTTGATCCGGCCACCCCGGCGCAGGAACTCCAGCGTGTCGACGTAGAAGTAGATGGTGGTCCGGTCGACCGTGTCCAGCGCGGCCTGCCGTACGGCGGCGAGGTCGGCGCCGCGGTCAGCGGCCGCCGCGGCGGCGAGCACCGGGAAGCCGAGGCCCATCCCGGTGGAGCGGCTGTCGACCACCGCGACCCGGTCGCCGATCTCGGCCGCGGCCAGCCCGGCCGCCTCGACCGTGCCGGAGAGCTCGGCGGAGAGGTGCACGGAGACGACCCCGTCGGCGCCCTCGGCGAGCAGCGAACGGTAGACCTGGGCGAACTGCTCGGGTGACGGCCGGGAGGTGCTCACCGAGACGCGCCGCCCGCCCAGCACGCGGGTGGCGTCGGCCGGGAAGGTCTCCACCCCCTCCAGCCCCTCGGCCCCGTTGAGCACGACGGTCAGCGGGACGACGGTGAGCCGGTGCGCCAGCACCAGCTCGGGCGGGAGGTAGGCGGTGGAGTCGGTGACGACCGCGACGGGCATGCCCGGCACGCTAGCCGATGTCGTCGCGGCGTGCCGGGGCCGTTCGGTCAGACCGCCTCGGTCAGCGCCGGCTGCGTGATCAGGCCGACATTGTGGGCGCGCAGGTGCCAGCCCCGGGCGTCGTCGTGGCGCAGCTCGGTCCAGTGGCAGTTGGAGAGGGAGCCGACGCTGCGCAGCACCGCGTGGTCCCAGCCGAGCAGGTGCCCGACGCCCTGCCGGGCGCCGCCGCCGTGGGTGGTCACCACCACGGTGCCGCCGACGGCGAGGTCGGCCGCGTCCTGGAAGGCGGCGCCGAGCCGCTTGCCGAGGTCGTGGAGGCTCTCGATCCCGGCGCCCGGGTCGGGGTCGCCGGCCCGCCAGCGGGCGTACTCCTCGGGGAACCGCTCGGCGGCCTCGGTAAGGGCGAGGCCCTGCCATTCGCCGAAGTGCCGCTCGCGCAGCCGGGCGTCAGTGCGCACCGGCAGCCCGGTCAGCGCGGCGAGCGCCGCGGCGGTGTCGACCGCCCGGCACAGATCGCTGGCCACGATGGCGTCCGGGCGCAGCCCGGCGAGCAGCGGCGCGGCGGTCCGGGCCTGCTCCCGGCCGAGGTCGTTGAGGGGTACGTCGGTCTGCCCCTGGACCCGGTTGGCGGCGTTCCAGTCGGTGTTGCCGTGCCGCCAGATGATCAGGCGGGTCATTCCGCGGCGGCGGTGCCGGCGGCCGAGTCGGCCAGGTCCCGGTCCACGAACGGGATCTGCGGGCAGTCCTTCCAGAGCCGGTCGAGGGCGTAGAACTCGCGCTCCTCGGTGTGCTGGACGTGCACCACGATGTCGACGTAGTCGAGCAGCACCCAGCGGCCGCCCCGCTGACCTTCGCGCCGGACCGGCTTGGCCTTCTCCGGCAGCTCGAGCAGGCGCTCCTCGATGGCGTCGACGATGGCCAGCACCTGACGCTCGTTGGGGGCCGCGGCGAGGACGAACGCGTCGGTGATGGCGAGTTGGTCGCCCACGTCGATGATGACGATGTCCTGCGCCTTCTTGTCGGCCGCGGCCTGGGCGGCGGCCATCGCCAGCTCGTGAGCGCGTTCGGAAACTGTCACCGTTCTCCTTCGATCAACCGTCCGACCCTCCAAGCCTCTCACACCCGGCCGGGCGACGACTTGTCAGTTCTGGTCGATTACGCGGACATGCGACCACATTCCGGGCGGCATCACTCCTGATAGAGGCGCCGCTTGGCGATGTACTGCACCACACCGTCCGGCACCAGGTACCAGACCGGCTCGCCCCGGGCGACCCGGGCGCGGCAGTCGGTGGAGGAGATCGCCATCGCCGGCACCTGCACAAGGCTCACCGTGTCGGCGGGCAGGTGCTTGTCCGACAGCTCGAAGCCCGGCCGGGTCACCCCGATGAAGTGGGCCAGCTCGAAGATCTCGTCCAGGTCCTTCCAGGAGAGGATCCGCTCCAGCGCGTCGGCGCCGGTGATGAAGAAGAGCTGCACCTTCGGGCCGTACTCGGCGTACAGATCGCGCAGCGTGTCGACGGTGTAGGTCGGCCCGCCCCGGTCGATGTCCACCCGGCTGACCTGGAACCGGGGGTTGGAGGCGGTGGCGATGACCGTCATCAGGTAGCGGTCCTCGGCCGGGCTGACCGGCTCGTCGGCCTTCTGCCACGGCTGGCCGGTGGGGACGAAGACCACCTCGTCCAGCTCGAACCGGTCCGCCACCTCGCTGGCCGCGACCAGGTGCCCGTGGTGGATCGGGTCGAACGTCCCGCCCATGATCCCGATCCGCCGGATGTCTTCCTCCACCCCGCGATCGTAGGCCGGTGCCGGGCGGGCGCCAGGCGGGGCCGCCGGAGCGTCCCGATCACCGGTCGCATCCGGGCCACGCCGGGGCCGGGCTCCCGGCGAGCCCGACCCCGACCCCGGTCAGGCCCCCGCGGCGGCCACCGCCGTCCGGGCGACCAGCGCGCGGCGCAGGTCGTCGTCCATGTCGGTGACCCGTCGGCGCAACCCTGGGGTGAGGTCGTCGCGGGCCAGCAGGGCCGCGGCCAGCTCCCGGGTGGGCTGCGCCACGGCGTAGCGGGGGAAGGCCAGGGTCGCCACCCGGTCGGCCGTCCAGGGGGTACGCAGCCGCGCGGCGGCCGGCATGTCGGCGAAGTACCGCTCGACGTACGGGGCCGTCAGCTCGGCCTGCTCCGGCTGCCAGAAGCCCTCCGCGGTGGCCTCCACGAGGCGGTTGGAGAGCTCGGCGTTGACCGTGACGATCTCCCAGGCGGCCCGCTTGGCGGCCGGGTCGGGCAGCGCGGCGCGGCAGCTGGCGGCCCGTTCCGCCCCCGTGGCGCTGCGGTCGGCGGCGACCTCGGCGGCAATCTCCGGCTCGCCGGCCGCGCCGAGCACCACCAGGCGCACCAGCAGCGCCCAGCGCAGGTCGGCGTCCACGGCGAGCCCCTCCGGCACGCCGTCGCCGGCCAGCCAGCCGGTGAGCAGCGCGGCGTCGGTGGTCGACGAGATCAGGCCCCGGGCCGCGGCGAGCTGGAGCGACCCGCCGGCCGGCGCCCCGGCGAGCAGCGTGGCGCAGGCCCCGGCGACCCGGAGCAGGGCGGCGTCCCGGGCCAGTGGGTCCAGGTAGCGGTCGATCAGGCCGCGGCTGAGCGTGAGCACGTCCTCCGCGATGATCACCTCGGTCTCGCCGGGCAACGCCGCCGCGATCAGCGCCACCACGGCGGCGACGGGCCGCTCGCCGTCGGTGGCCGCGTCGAGCGCCTCACCCCAGAGCAGCGCCCGGGCCAGCGGGTCGGCCAGCCCCGGCAGCACCGTCGGCACCGCGTCGGCGGAGGCCGGGTCGAGGCGGATCTTGGCGAAGGTCAGGTCACCGACGTTGGGCAGCAGCAGGCCGGTGGCGGCCTCGCCGACCAGCCCGGTCAGCTCGGTACGACCCTTGTCGACGTCCGGGTCGAGGTCCACCTCGAACCGGCTCGCTGTCCCGTCGGCGGCGTACCGGCCGACGCCGATGCGGTGCGGCCGCAGCACCGGGTACTCGTCCGGCGCGGTCTGCACCACCGCCGCCTCGGTCCACCGGCCGTCGGCGTCCACCGCCGTCTCCATCCGCAGGGTGTTCACCTGGGGGCGGCGCAGCCAGCGCTCGGCCCAGTCGGCGAGGTCCCGCCCGCTCGCGGCGCTGAGGCTGCCGAGCAGGTCGGCCAGGGTGGCGTTGCCGAACCGGTGGGCGGCGAAGTGCGCGTTCAGCCCGGCGAGGAAGACGTCGTCGCCGAGCCAGGCGACGAGCTGCCGCAGCACGCTGGCCCCCTTGGCGTACGAGATGCCGTCGAAGTTGAGCAGCCCCTGCGCGGCGTCCGCGACCTCCTCAGGCGCGACCGGGTGGGTGGAGGGCCGCTGGTCGGCCGCGTACCCCCAGGCCTTGCGGCGCATGGCGAAGGTCGTCCACGCCTGGTCGAAGCGGGTGGCCTCGGCGGTCACCCGGGTGCCCAGGTACTCCGCGAAGGACTCGTTCAGCCAGAGGTCGTCCCACCAGCGCATGGTCACCAGGTCGCCGAACCACATGTGCGCCATCTCGTGGGCGATGGTGGTGGCGCGCAGCTCCCGCTGGGTGTCGGTGACCGCGGAGCGGAAGACGTAGTCGTCCCGGAGGGTGACCAGGCCCGGGTTCTCCATCGCGCCGGCGTTGAACTCGGGCACGAACGCCTGGTCGTACTTGCCGAACGGGTAGCGCTCGGCGAAGAGCTGGTGGAACCGGTCGAGGCACTGCTTCGTGACGGTGAAGATCTCGTCCGCGTCGGCGTCCAGGTGGGCGGCGAGGGAACGCCGGCAGTAGACGCCGAGCGGGATGCCGTCGTGCTCGTCGTGCCGGACGTGCCACGGGCCGGCGATCAGCGTGACGAAGTACGTCGCCAGCGGCGCGGTCGGGGCGAACTCCCAGCGCCCGGGCGCGGGGCGGGCGGCGAGCTGGCCGTTGGCCGCGACCGTCCACTCCGGCGGGGCGGTGACCGAGAGCGTGACCGGCGCCTTCAGGTCCGGCTGGTCGAACGCGGCGAAGATGCGCTGCACGTCGTCGAGGAAGGACATCGCGTACAGGTACGTCTCGCCGTCCGCCGGGTCGACGAAGCGGTGGATCCCCTCGCCGGTTTTCGAGTACGCCATCTCGGCCTCGACGGTCAGCGTGTTCTCCTCGGCCAGGCCGGTCAGCGGCAGCCGGTCGTCGGCCAGCGCGGCCGGGTCGAGGTCCCGGTCGTTGAGGCGTACCGCCAGGAGTCTGGCGGGTTTGACCTCGGCGAAGGTCTCGGCGCCGGGGGTCGCCCG
Organism: Micromonospora kangleipakensis; assembly: GCF_004217615.1. Classification (NCBI taxonomy): domain Bacteria; kingdom Bacillati; phylum Actinomycetota; class Actinomycetes; order Micromonosporales; family Micromonosporaceae; genus Micromonospora; species Micromonospora kangleipakensis. The sequence goes on from NZ_SHLD01000001.1 coordinate 6,622,546, forward strand.
GAACCGGATCGTGACGGCGGAGCGGAACCGCTCGCCGGCACTGGTCAGGTCGAGGTCCACCTGGTAGGACTCGACGGTGATCAACGCGCCACGCGCGGTCGCCTCTACACGGCTCAGGCTCGGCATCCGCTTATCCTGCCCGATGGGGATCCGGAGCGGCTCCCCGTGACGCTTGGCGATGGAGGCACAACGATGGGTCAGCACCCCAAGGGCGACTTCGACCTCACCCGGGCGGTCTGGCAGCGGGCCGAGGGCGACACCTCCGACAGCGCGGTCGAGGTGGCCTTCGTCGGCGACCTGATCGGCATGCGCAACTCGGCCGAGCCGGACGGACCGGTGCTGGTCTTCACCCAGGCCGAGTGGGACGCGTTCGTCGCGGGCGCCCAGGACGGCGAGTTCGACCTGGACTGACCGCGGCGCTCCGCCGTCGGGGTGGTGAGCCCACATCCCGGCGGCGCTCACGGATCGCCGCCGCCCCAGCCGAGACCGCCGGGGCCGGGGGCGTGGTGGAAGCCCGGGTGGCCGGCGACGTCGACGCACCGCTCGCCGTCCGGCCCGACCGCGCCGCAGAACAGCCGCTCGGCCCGCCGCCAGGAATCGGCGGGCGAGAGCGCGGCGGCACCGAGCGCCAGCTCGGGGCGGAGCAGGCTCAGCGCCTCGGCGTACGCCACCGCCAGCTCCCGGGCCCGGTCGGCGTCGTCGGCATGGAAGCCGAGGTGCACGGTGAAGTGCCGGGGCGGCCTCGGCCCGCGGCGCGGCGGCACGAGCAGCGGCACGTCCGGTCCGCCCACCCCGCCCCGGTCCAGCCCGGCACCGAGCGCGTCGACCATCCGCCGCCGCCGGTACGGCGCCCTGTTCTCCCGCATCCGTCCTCCCGTCGTCGGTCCGGCCCCGCGGCCGGCCTCTCGTTCCGGCAGCCAAACAGGTTTCCGTCGCCCTGGGAGGGGCCAGCGCGACGAGCGCCGACTGGCCCCTCCCAGGGGTTGTGAATTCGGTGATGATGGGCGGTTCAGCCGGCTGTGCGTGGGTAGACGCAGGCGGCCGAGCCGCTGCCGACCAGGTCAGGAGCAGCAGATGAGCAGCATTCCCGTCGACCGCAGCCCGGACAGCACGCTGGCGTTCCTCCGGGAGGGCTACCGGTTCATCGGCGACCGCTGCGAGCGGTACGGCAGCGACATCTTCCAGACCCGGCTGCTGCTGGAACCGACCATCTGCCTGCGCGGCCGCCCCGCCGCGGAGCTCTTCTACGACAACGAGCGCTTCCGCCGGCGGGGGGCCATGCCGATGCGCGCGCAGCGGACGCTCACCGGGGTCGGCGGGGTGCAGGGGCTGGACGACGCCGCGCACCGGGCGCGGAAGGCGATGCTGATGTCGGTCATGACGCCGGTCGCGATCCGCCAGCTCGGCCAGCTCATCGACGACGAGTGGCGGGCCCGGATCCCGGCCTGGGAACGCTCCGGCCCGGTGGTGCTCCACGACGAGGTCGCCCGGATGCTCACCCGCGCGGTCTGCGCCTGGGCCGGGGTGCCGCTGGCCGACTCGGACGTGGCCCGGCGGACCGCCGAGCTGCACGCGATGATCGAGGCACCGGCCGCGGTCGGCCCCCGGTACTGGCGGGGTCTGCTCGGCCGCCGCCACGGCGAACGGTGGGCCGGCGACGTCGTCGACCGCGCCCGGGCGGGCACCCTGCCCGCCCCGGAGGGCAGCGCACTGCGGGTGATCGCCGAGCACCGGGACGACCGGGGCCTCCCGCTGCCCCGCCGGATCGCCGCGGTCGACCTGCTGAACGTCATCCGCCCGACCGTCGCCGTGGGCCGCTTCGTGGTCTTCGCCGCGCTGGCGCTGCACGACCACCCCGGGTGGCGGGAGCGGGTCCGCGGCGACGAGGCGGCCACCGAGAGCTTCGTGCAGGAGGTACGCCGCTACTACCCCTTCTTCGCGGTGGCGGCGGCCCGGGTCCGGCGCCCCTTCGAGTGGGCGGGGCACCACTTCCCCCAGGGACGGCGGGTGCTGCTCGACCTCTATGGCACCAACCACCACCCGGAGCTGTGGCCGGGGCCGGAGCAGTTCCGGCCCGACCGGTTCGCCGGCTGGCGCGGCGACCCGCTCAGCCTCGTCCCGCAGGGCGGCGGGGACCACCTCACCGGCCACCGCTGCGCCGGGGAGTGGATCACCATCGAGCTGATGAAGCGCGCGGTGACCAACCTGACCACCGCCATGAGCTACCGGGTGCCGCCGCAGGACCTGGCGCTCAGCCTGAGCCGGATGCCCGCCCTGCCGCCGAGCGGCTTTCTGATCGACGGCGTCCGGCGCACCGCGTGAGTCGGGCTCACTCCGCCACCACCAGCGCCTGGGGGGCGGCCTGCTTCATCCGGGTACGCAGCCACTTGAGCTGGATCGCCGTCTCCTGCTCGCAGGACTTCACCACCGCCAGCAGGTCGGTGTCCCGGGCCCCGTACGCGGCCTGGCCGACCACCGTCCAGCAGATGTCGCACTCCGCCGCCATCAGGTAGAGGTCCTGCAGGTCGCGGAGCAGCCCGAGCCCGCCGGAGCGGGTGCCGGAGAAGAGCTCCGAGTGCAGCCGGTCCGGTTCCGCCGGGGCGTCCTCGGCGTACCGGCGGGCGAACGGGGCCAGCTTCTCCGCGTGCTCACGGCACTGGGCGGCCAGCCGCCCGCAGGTGTGGAAGACGTCCGGCTCGTCCCGGTGCGCCGCGCCGACCTCGGTGAAGGCGTCGCCGAGGCGGGCCTGGGCCTTGTGCAGCAGCCCGAGATAGTGCGACAGGTGCATCTCACTCCCCCCTCGACGGTGCCTCGGCGGCCGGCCCGCCGACGGTGGCCGGGATGCCCGATCCCTCGGGCGGCGCGGAGCCGCCGACGGTGGGCGCGGGCGAGGGGCGGCCCCCGGAGTCCGCCTCCTTCACCACCCGCACCGCGGCGACCTTGAAGATCGGCTGCTTGGAGACCGGGTCCCAGGCGGTGACGGTCAACTCGTTCGCGGCCCGGTCGTGCCGGCCGCCGCCGGCAGCGCCGGGCCCGGGCCCCGCGGGGCCGGCGGCGTCCCAGTAGCCGTAATGGAAGGGGAGGAAGACCACGCCGGGGCGTACCCCGCAGATCCGGGCCCGGGCGCGGACGGCGCCGCGCGGTGACTCGACCCGGACCAGGTCCCCCTCCCCGACACCGAGCGGCCCGGCGTCGGCCGGGCTGAGCTCCACCCAGGCCTCGGGCGCGGCGTGCGCGAGCTGCGGTGCGCGCCCGGTCTTGGTCCTGGTGTGGAACTGGTAGACGGTGCGGCCGGTGGTGAGCAGCAGCGGGTAGTCGTCGCTCGGCACCTCCGGCGACGGCTGGTACGGCGTCGCGTGCAGGAACGCCCGCCCGCGCGGCTCCTTGGCCCGGTACTCGTCGGGCAGCAGCTCCGCCCCGGTGGCCAGGTCGTGGCCGTACGACTCGCAGTAGTCCGGGTCGGTGTTGAAGACCCCGTCGGTGTAGAGCCGCTCGGTGCCGTCCGGGCGCTCCTCGGTGCACGGCCACTGGATGCCGCCGGCGCGCAGCCGCTCGTACGTGATCGCGGTGTAGTCGCAGGGCCGACCCCGCGAGCACTCCTGCCACGCCTCGAACGCGGACTCCGGATCGGACCACTTGATCAGCGGCGCCCCGTCGGAGTCACGGAAGTCCATCCGGCGCGCGTAGTCGAGGAAGATGTCCAGGTCGGGGCGGGCCTCACCGGGCGGGTCGACGGCCTTGTCGGAGATGTGCACGGTCCGGTCGACGCTGGTGAAGGTGCCGGTCTTCTCACCCCAGGTGGCCGCCGGCAGGACCACGTCGGCCAGCTCGGCGGTCTCGGTCAGGAAGAGGTCCTGCACCACCAGGAACAGCTCCGGCTTCGTCAGGATCCGGCGGACCCGGGCCAGGTCAGGCAGGGAGACCGCCGGGTTGGTGGCGGAGATCCAGAGCAGCTTGATCGAACCCTGCTCGGCGTACCGGAAGATCTGCATGGCGTGGGTCGGCGGCGCCCAGTGCGGGATGGTGTCCACCTCGACGTTCCAGAGCCGGGCCAGCTCCGCGACGTGCTCCGGGTTCTCCCAGTTGCGCAGGCCGGGCAGGTCGCCGTCGGCGCCGCACTCCCGGTTGTTCTGCGCGGTCGGCTGGCCGTTCATCTGGTAGATCCCGGCCCCGGGCCGGCCGATCATGCCGCGGATCAGGTGCAGGTTGTTCACCTGGCAGGCCGCGGCGGTGGCCTGGTTGGACTGGTAGAAGCCCTGGAGCACGGTGGAGAGCAGCCGCTGCGACTGGCCCAGCAGCTCGGCGGCCTGCTCGATCTGCCGTGCCGGCAGGTCGCAGATCTCCGCCACCTTGGCGACCGGGTAGTCCTCCACCACCTTGCACAGCTCGTCGAAGCCGACGGTGTGCGCCCGGACGTACTCCTCGTCGTACCAGCCGCGGCGGATCAGCTCGCGGAGCAGGCCGTTGAGCAGCGCCAGGTTGGTGCCGTTGCGCAGCGCCAGGTGCACGTCGGCCTCCCGGGCCACCGGCGTGGCGCGCGGGTCGACGGCGAGCATCGCCGGCGGGTTCGGCCCGCGCCGCCGGTCCAGCATCCGCATCCAGAGCACGGTCTGGGTCTCCGCGACGTTGTGCCCCCAGAGCGCGATCGCGTCGCAGTGGTCCACGTCGGTGTACGACCCGGGCTGCCCGTCGGTGCCGAAGGACGCCTTCAGCGCGGCGGCGGCGGTGGCGGTGCAGAGCCGGGTGTTGCCGTCCATGTGCGGGGTGCCGAGCCCCGCCTTCCCGATCACCCCGAGCGTGTAGTACTCCTCGAGGAAGAGCTGCCCGCTGGTGTAGAACCCGAAGTGTCCCCAGCCGCCCGGGCCGTCCAGCAGCTCCTTCGACCGGGCCACGATCCGGCCCATCGCGGTGTCCCAGTCGGTCTCCACCAGGCGGTCGCCCTCGCGGACCAGCGGCCGGCGCAGCCGGTCCGGGCTGTGGTTGGCCTGCCAGCCGTAGAGGTCCTTCGGGTCGACCCGGCCGTGGTTGATCCGGTCGCCGGCCCGGCCCCGGACGCCGACGATCCGGTCGTCGACCACCGCGATGTCCATCGCGTCGCCGTTGGAGTGCAGGATCGACGCGGACGGCACCCAGCGCTGCACGTCCGCCTCGGTGTGGCCGTCGGCGAGGAAGCTGTCCACCCGCACCGGCCACCGGTCACCCGGCCCGTACGGGGTGCGTGGCCCCCACGGGTCCGCGATCCGGTCCACCATCGCTCAGCCCTCCTTGAACGACGATGCCCGCCACGGCGGCGCCGGCCGGCCGGTGGCCCGGTTGAACAGCCAGTCGACCAGGGTCACCAGCAGCACGGCGGCGAACGCGGTCACCAGCTGGGTGGGGGTACGCAGCAGCCCCAGGCTGACGATCAGGGTGGTGGCGCCGGCCGGCGGGTGCGCGGCGTTCAGCAGCACCAGCACCGCGGCGGTGACCGCGAGGGAGCCCGCGGCCGCGATGATCCGGGGCACCGAGACGCCCTCCTGGAGCGCCGACCGGTGGTCGGCGAGCCCGGTCAGCACCAGCAGGGCGTACCCGGCGAGCAGCGCCACCAGGTGCCCGATGACGGTGTTGCGCGGTGACGACTCGGGCTTGTCGGGCTGCTCGACGTGCAGCATGACCGCCGGGCCGAGGCTGGGGAAGAGCCACGGCTGCCGGGTCAACAGGGCGACCGTGCCGGCCACCACCAGGGCGACGCCGCTGCCGGCGAAGGCTCTGCTGGCGGTGCCGGCACGGGACGGGTTCTCCTCGTTCTGCGCGGGCATGACGACTGCTGTACCCCCGCCGCCCGCGAACGAATCGACCGCGTCAGGCGGCCTCGACCAGCGACTTGATCCGGCGCAGCGTGTCCCGCAGCCCCACCTCCGGGTCGTGGCCGGTGGTCCGCCCCAGGGCCCGGCGGACCGGGTTGGACCGCCAGCGCAGCTCGGCCCGGATCTCGGTGCCCCGGTCCTGCGGGGCGGGGACCAGCTCGGCCTGCCCCTGCTGGACCACCGGCCCCTCGATGACCCGCCAGCTCAGCCGGCCCGGGCCGTCGACGGTGAGTTCGGCGCGCCACTCGGTGCCGCCGCCGGCCGGGTCGCTCGCCACGCAGCGCCACCGGTTGTCGTCGAGCTGCTCCAGGGTCGCCCACTCGGCCAACGCCCGGTCCAGCCGTTCCCGGTCGGTCCAGAAGCCGATCACGGCGTCCATCGGGCGGTCCACGGTGATCCCCCGCTGGACCACGTACCAGCCGTCCGCCCGCTCGGCCTGGAGCGGACGCCGCCGCCGGGCCACCATCCGGCCGACACCGACCGCGGCCGCCACGGCCGCGCCCGCCAGCGCCCACCTCGTTCCTCTGCTGGTCATCACGTCTCCTCCACCCGGACGTCCAGGAATGGCCGCCCGCACCCCGCTACCCGGCACGGAGGCGTCGAAACGACAAATCGGTTTGATTGGCGGAAATTAGGGCATCCGCCGGCCCCGTCCCCGCGTTCCTCTGGGAGGCAGCATGACCTTCGATCACCGTGGACCCGGCCAGCACGCCGGCCGCCGGGCGACCGCCCCGTCCGCCCCGGGTGCGGCGTGAGCGCCCCGGCCCGCGACCAGCACGCGGGGATCGCGCGGGCCCCGGTCGCCGGTCCCGCGGCCACCGCGCCGGGCGGCGGCCCGCGGCCCGGTCGGCTCCCCGTCGAGTACGTCCTGCCGCTGCGGCGGTCCGACGACAGCGGCCTGACCGGGCTGACCGACCACCTGCGCGACCTCGCCCTGTTGGTGGACGTCACCGTGGTCGACGGCTCCCCGCCGGAGCTCTTCGCCCGGCACGCCGCCGCCTGGCGGGACCTGGTCCGGCACGTCCCGCCCGACCCCGCGCTGCGCGGCGCCAACGGCAAGGCGCTCGGGGTGCTGACCGGGCTCGGCCTGGCCCGGCACGAACACGTGGTGATCGCCGACGACGATGTCCGGTACGACGAGGCCGGGCTGCGCGCGGTGCACGCGCTGCTGGACCGGGTCGACCTGGTCCGGCCGCAGAACCACTTCGACCCGCTGCCCTGGCACGCCTGGTGGGACACCGGCCGGACCCTGCTCAACCGGGCGTTCGGCGGCGACTGGCCGGGCACCGTGGCGGTGCGCCGGAGCACCTTCCGCGCCATGGGCGGGTACGACCCGGACGTCCTCTTCGAGAACCTGGAGCTGGTCCGCACCGTGCGGGCGTACGGGGGCGGCACGGCGACCCCCGCCTGGCTGCACGTACGCCGGCTCCCGCCGACCGCCGGGCACTTCCGCGCGCAGCGGATCCGGCAGGCGTACGACGACCAGGCCCAGCCGCTCCGGCTGGTGGCCGCGCTGGCGGTGCTGCCGGGCGTGGTGGCCGCGCTGGCCGCCCGCCGGCCCGGCCTGCTGCTGCGCACCGCCGTCGCCACGGTGGCCGTCGCCGAGCTGGGCCGCCGGCGGGCCGGCGGCGCCCGGGTCTTCCCGGCGCACACCACGCTGGCCGCCCCGCTCTGGCTGCTGGAGCGCGGGCTCTGCTCCTGGCTCGCGCTGGGCCGGCGGTGGCGCGGCGGCGTGCCCTACGCGGACGCGCGGCTGCGCGACGCCGCGCACTCCAGCCGGACGCTGCGCCGCCGGCTGGCCGGGAACGGCCCCGGTGACCTGGCGCTGTGGGTGGAGGCCGGCGGGCGAGATGTCCCCGCACACGCGACAGCTCGCGGCCACTCCCCGGCGGACCGGGAGTGACCGCGAGCTGCGGCGTACGAGGAGCCTGGTCAGTACCGGACCTGGTCGCGGGACTGCTGTGCGGTGTCCTTGACGTCCTGCGCGGCCGACTTCGTGTCGTCCTTGACCGCGTGCACGGCGTCCTGGGCGGTGGACTTCACCGACTCGGTGGCGTGCTGGGCCGGCTCGCGCAGCTCGTCCCGGAGCTCGCCGGCGACCTCGCCCAGCTTCTCCTTCACCGCGCCGGCGTGCTCGCCGGCCTTCTCCTTGACCTGCGTCGCCACCTGCTGCTCGCGGCGGGTGGCCGGGATCAGCGAGGAGGCCAGCATGCCGACGCCGAACGCGATCAGGCCGGCGGCCAGCGGGTTGCCCTCCGACTTCTCCCGCAGCACCTGGGGGGCCCGCTGGGCGGCATCGCCGACGGTGGAGGCGGCGGCGTGCGCCTTGTCGCCGACGTTGGAGGCCGCCGAGGAGGCGTGGTCGGCCACCGAGTGGGCGGCGTGACCGGTGCTGTGGCCGTAGTCCGAGGCGCTTCCCATGACCTTGTCCCTCACATTCTGGAGCGCGTTGCGCGCCCGCTGCTTACGGTCGTCGACGATGCGGCTCGGGCTGACCTTGTACGCCAGCGCGTCCACGTCCGAGCTGAGGCTGTTACGGGTGGCCTCGATCTCCCGGCGGATCTGGTCGGGGTCGGTGCTCATCGGGTGACTCCCTCCGGGTGCGGCTTGAGCGCGTCGGGGATGCGCTGCACGCTGTCGTTGGTCTGCTTGAGGCCGCGAATCCGCTCGGCGTTCTTCTTGGCCATGGAGTAGAGGACCGCGGCGATGACCGCCCAGATGACGGCCACGATCAGCGCGGCCCAGCCGGCGTCCATCACGTTGGACAGCCCGGCCCAGAGCGCGATCGAGAGGAACAGCGCCACCATGTAACCGCCGAAGCCCGCGCCGCCGAAGAGCCCGGCGGCCTTGCCCGCCTTTTTGCCCTCCTGGCGGATCTCCGCCTTGGCCAGCTCGACCTCCTGCCGCATCAGCGTGGAGAGATCGGTGGTGACGGAGCGCATCAGCTCACCGAGGGAGCTCCCCCGGACCTCGTCCGCGGTGTGCGGCGCGCCCGTCTCCGCGTGGTAACCGGAGTCCAGTCCGGACCCCTGCGTCGGCATGGTCATGCCGTCGCCTCCCTTCTGACGGATCGGCCGCTCACGGACGGGTGACGCCGCTCGACGGCACACCCGGCAGCGGGTCGGTCTGGCTCACCGGCGGCAGCGGCTGGCCGGTGCCGGTCTGCGGGTCGGCGTAGCCACCCCGGGTCGGATCGGTGTAGCCGCCCGGCTCGGCGTAGCCGGTCTGCGGGTCGGCGTAGCTGCCCGGCGTGGGGTCGAGGTAGCCGCCCGGCGGGACGGCCTCCGGCACCGCGCGCGAGGTCGGGATGACCGCGGTCCGGTCCGGGTCGTAGCCCGGGCCGTACGCCCGGCGGGACGCGTCGTTGTCGCCGGTGGCGGCGATGTTCTTGGTCAGCCGGCCGGCGAGCACGCCGAGGACGGCGGCGCCGACCAGGAAGGTGCCCGGGTTGCGGCGGGCGTAGCCCTTCACCTCGTTGAGGATGTCGCCCGGCTCGCGCTGCTCCAGCCACCCGGCCACGCCGTGCACCCGGTCGGCGGCCTGGTGGGCCAGCTCGGTCACCGGGCCGGGCTGACCGCTGTTCTGCGCCATCGAGCGCATCTCCTCGGCCAGCGAGCGGAGCCCGCCGGCGGCGCGCTGCTGCTGCTGGCTGGTCTGGGTGGCGACCTGGTTGCGGGCCTCGCCGTAGAGGTTGCGGGCCTGGCGCTTCGCCTCGCCCACCACCTCCCTGCCCTGCTCCTTGGCGGTCTGCGCGACCGCGCCGCCCGCGTTCGCGGCCTCCGAGCCGACCTGGCGGGCCTGGTCGCGGACGCCGCCATTGGTCGACTCCTGCCCGTAGGTGGAGGACGTGGGTGAGAGATCGTAAGTCATGACTACCCTTCCGCTCGGATGGTCGTAGCGGTTGTGCTGGGGGGATCACGCCGACGTGCTGTCGGCGTGACCTTTCACCTACCCCCGGTCGCCGGGTCCATGCCTGATTCGTCATTTCTCTGCGGAAGTGCCCCGCCGCGATCACACAATGGAGGGTCGTCCGGTCCCGGGCGGCGGCTGCTCCACGGAGGTGACAGCGATGGCACGTGACGTGCGCGGACGCGCCCCGGCCGGCCCGAAGCCCCGGATCCAGGCGGTCGCCGCCGCGGTGGCTGCCCTCTTCGTCCTGCTCGGCGTGCTCGGGTTCATCCCCGGGGTCACCACGCACTACGGTGACCTGGCCTTCGCCGGGCACCACTCGGAGGCGAAGCTGCTCGGCCTGTTCCAGGTGTCGATCCTGCTCAACCTGCTGCACCTGCTCTCCGGCCTGGTCGGGCTGGTGCTCGCCCGTCGGATCGCCGGGGCCCGGCTCTTCCTGGCCGGCGGCGGCGCCGTCTACCTGGGCCTCTGGCTGTACGGCTTCGCGATCGACCGGGAGACCGCGGCCAACTTCGTGCCCTTCAACGACGCGGACAACTGGCTGCACCTGTTCCTCGGCTTCGGGATGCTCGTGGTGGGGCTGCTGCTCTCCAACGACGTCGGCACCGGCGGCCGGCTGGACACCCCGATCGACCGCCCCTGACCTGCGCCTTCACCCGGCCGGGTGATCAATGACCCGACACGCCGGGCACAGAGTTTGCCTAATCCTCGCCTGGGGCAACGGAGAGTCACCACGGGGTTGACCCCGACGGACGAGGAGGCCCTGCCATGCCACGGTGGTTGCGGGAGAACGCGCTCACGGCCGCGATGCTCGGCGCGTTCCTGATCTTCCTGGTGATGCAGAGCGTGTTCGGCTGGCAGGTCCACAACGAGGAGTTGGCGCAGTACGGCGCGGCCCCGCTGAGCTGGTGGGCGTACCTCGGCACCGGGCACTTCGCCGAGGCGGTCTTCGAGAACTGGGAGTCGGAGTTCCTCCAGATGGGCGGCTACGTGCTGCTCACCGCGTACCTGGTGCAGAAGGGCTCGGCCGAGTCGAAGCCCGAGGGCCAGACCGACCGGCCCGACGACGACGCGCGCCGGGCCAAGCCGGACTCGCCCTGGCCGGTCCGCGTCGGCGGGCTCCCCCTCGCCGTCTACCGCAACAGCCTCTCCCTGGCGCTGCTGCTGATCTTCGCCGGGGCGTTCCTCGGCCACCTCTTCGGCGGCGTGGCGGAGTACAACCAGGAGCAGGCGCTGGAGAGCGGGGCCGCCCCGATCAGCGCCTGGCAGTTCCTCTCCACCAGCGACTTCTGGTTCCAGTCCATGCAGAACTGGCAGAGCGAGTTCCTCGCCGTCGGCGTGCTGATCCTGCTCAGCATCGTGCTGCGGCAGCACGCCAGCCCCGAGTCGAAGCCGGTCACCGCCGCCCACGCCCAGACCGGCGCCTGACCGGGGGCGCCACCGCCGCCCCGGTCGGCCGCCGTCAGGCGGCGACGGGCAGCCGCTTGGCGAAGCAGACGCTGTACGGGTTGCCGACGTACTCGCCGTAGACCGGGATGGGCTCGTACCCGCAGGAGCTGTAGAGCCCGATCGCGGCCGGCAGGTACGTCCCGGTCTCCAGGCAGACCACGGCGTGTCCGCGCTGGAAGGCCAGCTCCTCCAGGGCGGCCAGCAGCTGGCGCGCGATGCCCCGCCCCCGGTACGCCGGGCGGACGTACATCCGCTTCAGCTCCCCGGTGTCGCCGTCCAGGGCCTGGAGGCCACCGCAGCCGACGGCCCGCCCGCCGACCACCGCCGCCAGGTAGTGGATGTCGTCGTGGGTCAGCGTCGCCTGCCCGTCCAGCCCGCCGTCGGCCGCCCGCAGCTCGCGCTGCTGCGCCGTGACCAGGGCGGCGATCTCGGGATCGGTGGCGGGACGGGATTCGATCAGCATCACGTCACGTTAAGCCGGGCGGATTTCGCGGAGGTTTCCGGCCAACGACCCGAACACGGACGGAGCCGAGCTATTCGTCGTCGTCGTCCAGGTCGTCGTCGTCCAGGTCGTCGGAGAGGTCCGCGTCGAGGCCGCCGGCCTCCAGCGCGTCCTCGGGACGCCGCCGGCGGGCCTTGCGGGCGGCCAGCCGCTCCGCCGCCGAGGCGCGGGTCGACTTCTCCTCCAGCCGGATGTCGGTGCCCCGGTTGCCCGGGACGAAGTCCACCCCGGCGTAGAGGGTCGGCTGCCAGTCGAACTCCCGCTCGCCGATCCGCACCAGGTCGCCGGGGTCGGCGCCGGCCTTGGCCAGCTTCTCCTCGACGCCCAGGCGGGCCAGCCGGTCGGCCAGGAAGCCGACGGCCTCGTCGTTGTCGAAGTTCGTCTGCCGCACCCAGCGCTCCGGCCGGACGCCCCGGACGGTGAACGAGCCGTCCTCCTCCACCTCGATGGTGAAGCCGGTGTCGTCGACCGCCTTCGGGCGGATCACGATCCGGGTCGGCTCGGCCGGCGGCGCCGCCCTGCGGGCCTGCTCGACCACCTCGGCCATCGCGAACATCAGCTCCTTGAGCCCCTCGCGGGTGGCCGTGGAGACCTCGAAGACCCGGAAACCGCGCGCCTCCAGGTCCGGCCGGACGATCTCGGCGAGGTCCCGCCCGTCCGGTACGTCGATCTTGTTGAGCGCCACCAGCCGGGGCCGGTCGGCCAGGCCGCCGTACTCGGACAGCTCCGCCTCGATGGTGTCGATGTCGGCGAGCGGGTCCCGGCCGGGCTCCAGCGTCGCCGTGTCGACCACGTGCACCAGCACGGCGCAGCGCTCGACGTGGCGGAGGAACTCCAGCCCCAGGCCCTTGCCGGTCGCCGCGCCCGGGATCAGGCCCGGCACGTCGGCGACGGTGAAGGTGTGGTTGTCCACCCGGACCACGCCGAGGTTCGGGACCAGGGTGGTGAAGGGGTAGTCGGCGATCTTCGGCTTCGCGGCGGAGATCACCGAGATCAGCGAGGACTTGCCGGCCGACGGAAAACCGACCAGGCCGACGTCGGCGACGCTCTTCAGCTCCAGCACCACGTCCAGCCGGTCACCGGGCTCACCCAGCTCGGCGAAGCCGGGGGCCTTGCGCCGGGCGTTGGCCAGCGAGGCGTTGCCCCGCCCGCCGCGCCCGCCGCGGGCCACCTCGAAGGTGGTGCCCGCGCCGACCAGGTCGGCCAGCACCTCACCGTCGAGGCTCTGCACCACGGTGCCGTTCGGCACCTTGATGATCAGGTCGTGGCCGTTGGCCCCGTCCCGGTTCGAGCCGGCGCCACCCTTGCCGTTCTCGGCCTTGAGGTGCGGGCGGAAGTGGAAGTCGAGCAGCGTGGTCACCTGCGCGTCGACGACCAGCGAGACGCTGCCGCCGTGCCCGCCGTTGCCGCCGTCGGGCCCGCCGAAGGGCTTGAACTTTTCCCGGTGGATGGAGACACAGCCGTGCCCGCCGTCGCCGGCCTGCATGTGCAGGACGACCCGGTCAACGAACGTCGTCACGACGCCAATCCTTCCAGCGGGGTCCACCCCCGCGTGAGAAAAGACGAAGCGGGCCGGGACACGAGGTCCGCGGCCCGCTTCGCCGGAGAACTACTGCTGCGGCACCACGATGCTGACGGTCTTGCGACCGCGCTTGGTGCCGAACTGGACCGAGCCGGCAGCCAGCGCGAACAGCGTGTCGTCGCCGCCACGGCCGACCAGGTCACCGGGGTGGAACTTGGTGCCACGCTGACGGATGAGGATCTCACCCGCGCTGACGACCTGACCACCGAAGCGCTTCACGCCGAGTCGCTGGGCCGCGGAGTCACGGCCGTTACGCGAGCTGGACGCACCCTTTTTGTGAGCCATTGGAGGACGACCTACTTCCCGCTGGAGATGCCGGTCACCTTGACCTGGGTCAGCGGCTGGCGGTGACCCTGGCGCTTGTGGTAGCCGGTCTTGTTCTTGAACTTGTGGATCCGGATCTTCGGGCCCTTGGTGTGCGCGGCGATCTCGCCGGACACCGCGACCTTGGCAAGCTTCGCCGCGTCGGTCACCAGGTCGTCACCGTCGACGAGGAGCACCGCGGTGAGCTTCACCGCGTCACCGGGGGCACCGGTGAGCTTCTCGACCTCGATCACGTCGCCCTCGGCGACCTTGTACTGCTTGCCGCCGGTCTTGACGATCGCGTACATCGGAGGCGGACTCCCTGTCGTTGAGGCTGCTGGCGGTCGTTCCCACGGCAACTCGCCGGGTAGCAGTGACACCGGCGGCGCGGGCACGCGGGAACTCGGCACACCAAAGTGCGCCGCAGGCAAGCGTACGCCATACCCGGCCCGCCGCCCAAACCGGGCCGCTGGTCAGCGCGGGCAGAGCTCGTCGAGGCGCTGCTGGAGGCGGTCGAACGAGGCGAAGCCCACTCCGAAGGGGTCGGAGTCGTTCCCGTCGGCGCAGCCCGCGCCGGTCAGCAGGACGGCGGCCACCATCGTGGCCGCGAGCGGGCGACGCATGTCTCCTCCTGTCCGAGGAGCCGCCGTCGGGCCGGGGGCCGTGGGGACGGCAGAGCCCCTCCCACCGGACACTGTTGCCGGGGAAGGGGCCCTGTCAGACTTCGCGCAGGTCAGCGCCTCACGGCCGGGTACGCCGACGGGCGCCGCCGCGACGGGAGCGCCGCCGGCCGGTGCCGCCCTCGGCGCCCTCCTCGTCGGCCTCGCCGTCGCCCAGCGCGTCCGGATCGTCCGCCGCGGCCAGCCGGGCCGACTCGCCCTCCTGGCTGTCGGCGACCGCCGGGGCGGCCGGCGTCTCGCTCTCGTACCGGGACAGGTCGTAGCCCATCGTGTCGTGGTAGTCCGGCTCCGTCGGCACCTCGGTGTCGGTGGCCTCGGTCACCTCGGCCACGGTCTTCTCCGGCGTGGCGGCCTTGCGGGCTCGGCGCCGCGACGAGGCGGTGCCGCCCTGCTCGGCGGCGGGGGTGGTGACGGCCGAGGCGACCGCCTTGACCTTCTCCCCCGCGCCGCCGGCCCGCGGCTTCTCCGGCACCGGCTCGGTGTGGATGATCAGGCCGCGACCCTTGCAGCACTCGCAGGTCTCGCTGAACGAATCGAGCAGGCCCGCGCCGATGCGCTTGCGGGTCATCTGCACCAGGCCGAGCGACGTGATCTCGGTGACCTGGTGCTTGGTGCGGTCCCGGCCCAGGCACTCGGTGAGCCGGCGCAGCACCAGCTCCCGGTTCGACTCCAGCACCATGTCGATGAAGTCGATCACCACGATGCCGCCGAGGTCGCGCAGCCGGAGCTGGCGGACGATCTCCTCGGCCGCCTCCAGGTTGTTCCGGGTGACCGTCTCCTCCAGATTGCCCCCGGAGCCGGTGTACTTGCCGGTGTTGACGTCGATGACCGTCATCGCCTCGGTCCGGTCGATCACCAGCGAACCGCCCGAGGGGAGGAAGACCTTGCGGTCGAGCCCCTTGAGGATCTGCTCGTCGATCCGGTACTCGGCGAAGACGTCGGTGGTGCCGGCGTGCCGGCGCAGCCGGGCGACCAGGTCCGGCGAGACGTGCGACAGGTACGACTCGACGATGTCGTACGACTGCTCGCCCTCGATCACCAGCTCGCGGAAGTCCTCGTTGAAGAGGTCCCGCACGACCCGGATGACCAGGTCCGGCTCCTCGTAGAGCAGCACCGGGGCGCCACCCTCGGCCGCCTTGGCCTGGATGTCCTCCCACTGCGCCTGGAGCCGCTTGACGTCGCGGGCCAGTTCGTCCTCGCTCGCCCCCTCGGCGGCGGTCCGCACGATCACGCCCGCGCCGTCCGGAACCAGCTTCTTGAGCACGTCGCGCAGCCGCTTGCGCTCGGTGTCCGGCAGCTTCCGGCTGATGCCGGAGGCGTTGCCGTTGGGCACGTACACCAGGTGCCGGCCGGAGAGCGCGATGTGGCTGGTCAGCCGCGCGCCCTTGTGCCCGATCGGGTCCTTGGTGACCTGCACCAGCACCGAGTCGCCGGAGCGGAGCGCGTGCTCGATGGAGCGGGCCCGACCCTCCAGGCCGGTGGTGTCCCAGTTGACCTCGCCCGCGTAGAGCACGGCGTTGCGGCCGCGCCCGATGTCGACGAAGGCCGCCTCCATGCTGGGCAGGACGTTCTGCACCTTGCCCAGGTAGACGTTGCCGGCCATGGTGCCGGAGGAGTTGCGGGTGACGTAGTGCTCGACCAGCACGCCGTCCTCGAGGACCGCGATCTGGGTGCGGTCGCCGCGCTGACGGACCGCCATCACCCGGTCGACCGCTTCCCGGCGGGCCAGGAACTCCGACTCGCTCAGGATCGGCGGCCGGGTACGCCGCTGCTCCCGGCCGTCCCGGCGGCGCTGCCGCTTGGCCTCCAGCCGGGTCGAGCCGGAGACGCCCTGCACCTCGTCGACGGCCCGGCGCGGCTCACGGATCTTGACCACGGTGGGCACGCCGTCCTCGGCGCCGCCCTCCACGTCACCGGCGCCCCGACGGCGGCGGCGGCGCCGGCGGCGGGTCAGCCCGTCGCCCTCGCCCTCCTCCTCGGCCTCCTCGGCCTCCTCGGCCTCGGCCTCGGCGCTCTCGGCCTGGATGGCCTCCTCGGCCTCCTCGTCCTCGGCGTCCTCCGCGCCGCCCTTGCCCCGGCCGCGACCCCGGCGGCCGCGACGGCGGCGGCGACGGGCCGCGGCGCTCTCCTCGTCCTCGTCCTCCGCCTCGCCGATCTCCTCGGCCTCGACGGCGGGCTCCTCGTCGACCTCGACCTCGACCTCGGCCGGCTCCACCTCGCGGCGGGCGCGCCGACGACGGCGTCCGGTCTCGACGGGCTCCTCGACCGGCTCCTCGGCGGCCGGCGCGGGCGCGGCGGCCCGGACGACGGGCGCCTCCTCCGGCTGCGGCGCCATGAAGAGCACCGTCGGCGCGGAGAGCGCGGCCCGCCGCCGGCGGGTACGCGGCTCCGGCTGCTCGGCCGGCTGCTCACCCGGAACGGCCGCGCCAGGGGCGACGTCGCCGGTGCGGTCCTCGGCCCGAGGCGCGGTGGCGCCCTCGGCGGCCGGCGGGATCTCGGCGGCACCCGAGGCGGTCGGCGTCGGCTCCGCGGCGCTCTCCGCCACCGGGGTCCGCTGCGCGGTCTCCTCGGCCTCCCCCTCGGGGGTGACCTCCTCCTCGGCGGTCTCCTCGGCCGGGGTCGGCGCGGTGTCCGCCTGCGGCTCGGCGACGGCGTGCGGCTCGACCGTCGGCTCGGCGGCCGGGGCCACGGCCTCCGGCTCGGCGGCCGGCGGGACGGCCTTCCTCCGCCGCGTGCGGGTCACCTTGACCGGCGGGACGACCTCCTCGGAGGCCTCCTCGGCGGCGGCGGCGACCACGGGCTCCTCGGCCTCCTTGGCGGTGGTCGCCTTGCGGCGGCGCCGGGGGGTCTTCGGGGCGGCCTCCAGCTCACCCGCGACCGGGGCGAACACCTCGGCCTGGGGCGCCTCGCCGGTGGTCGTGCCGGCATCGGCTGGCGCCTCGGCCGGCGCGTTGGTCTGCTCCGGCTGGTTCAGCGGGGCGGCCCGGCGGCGGCTGGTCCGCTTGCGGGCCGGCGCCTTGGGCTCGGTGGTGCTGTCGGTGGTGCTGGTGTCGGCGGTTTCGCCGGCCGGCTGTGAACCGGTCCGTTCGCCGCCCTCGGGCTCGTTCTCGAGCATGGACGTTCTCCAGTTCTGGCTGCCCCGGGCGCGGGTGAGCGCTGCCACGCAGGGTCGCCGCAAAAGTGTTTCCGCCGGGCGCGCGAGGTGCGCGACCGCCGAAGTCTGCCTGCTTGGAACACTGACCGTCGGTCAGTGTTCACCGATGGCTGTCCCGTCGCGATCCGCATCCAACGGATCCACGATCTCGCCCTGCGCGGTCAGCGTGCCCTGCGCCAGCCGGATCACCCTCGGGGAGACCGGCGGCTCCAGGGCGGCCACCACGCGGAGGCCGGAAAGGACGTCATCGGGTCGTACGGACGGGGTGACCTGCCGCACGACCAGTTCGAGTATCGCACACGGTACGGCCGACGCCCCGGAAGGCGTCTCGGACGCGGGTACGGCATCGATGCTGATGACCGCCGCGCGCGCGTCGAAGGTCCGCCGGCCCTGCTTGGTCATCCGCTCGACCTGGATCTCCTCGGCGGCGGCGAAGGCGGAGACCGCCTGCGCCAGCACCGCCGGGTCGACCTCGGGCAGCTCGATCTGCCAGTGCGAGGCCTCGATCCGGTCAGCGAGGCTGCCGGGCCCGGCCACCACCGCGTCGAGCACGTCGAGTCCCGGCGAGAGCGCGGCGTCCAGCGCGGCGCGCAACCGGTCCGGGTCGACCGGCTCCCGGAGACCGATCTCCAGGTACTCGGCCTCGCTCGCCACCCCGGTGGGCGCGGCGCTGGCGTACGAGATCTTCGGGTGGGGGGTGAATCCCTGGGAGAAGGCGATCGGTACGCCGGCCCGGCGCAGCGCGCGCTCGAAGGCTCGGGCGAAGTCCCGGTGCGAGGTGAACCGCAGCGGTCCGCGTTTGGCGTACCGGATCCGGACGCGCTGGACGACGGGCGCCTGCCCGCCCTCCGGCTGTGGTTTCTTGCTGATCGTCGTGCTCCTCGAGGTCAGGACCGGTTGATCATGAAGTTATTGTCGACGACACGCCGTGCCGGTGACAACAACTTCATGATCAACGCTGGCGGGCGGTCGGATCGCCGGCCGCCGCGGTCACTGCGGGAAAACGGTCACTGCTGGGCGCCGGACGGGACCCTCAGGCCGGAACCGCCGATCGGGGTCAACGGGAGGAGCTTCTTCCCGGTCGGGCCGATCTGGATCTCGGTGTCCATGGACGGGCAGACGCCGCAGTCGAAGCACGGGGTCCACCGGCAGTCGTCCTGCTCGTACTCCGACAGGGAGTCCTGCCAGTCCTGCCAGAGCCAGTCCTTGTCCAGACCCGAGTCGAGGTGGTCCCAGGGCAGGACCTCCAGCTCGTCGCGCTCCCGGGTGGTGTACCAGTCGAGGTCCACGCCGAAGGTCGGCAGCACCTCGGCGGCGGCGTCCACCCAGCGCTGGTACGAGAAGTGCTCGCTCCAGCCGTCGAACCGGCCCCCGTTCTCCCAGACCCTGCGGATCACCGCGCCGACCCGGCGGTCACCGCGGCTGAGCAGGCCCTCGATCAGCGACGGTTCGCCGTCGTGGTAGCGGAACCCGATCGCCCGACCGAGCGAACGGTCCGAGTTGATCTCCTGCTTGAGCATCTTGAGCCGGCGGTCGATGACCTCCGGCCGCGCCATCGCCGCCCACTGGAACGGGGTGTGCGGCTTCGGCACGAACCCGCCGATGGAGACCGTGCAGCGGATGTCCTTCGAGCCGGTGGCGGCCCGGCCGGCCTTGATGACCTCGTGGGCCATCCGGGCGATCTGGAGCACGTCCTCGTCGGTCTCGGTGGGCAGGCCGCACATGAAGTAGAGCTTCACCTGCCGCCAGCCGTTGGTGTACGCGGTGACCACGGTGCGGATGAGGTCCTCCTCGGACACCATCTTGTTGATCACCTTGCGGATCCGCTCCGACCCGCCCTCGGGGGCGAAGGTCAGGCCGGTCCGCCGGCCGTTGCGGGACAGCTCCTGGGCCAGGTCGATGTTGAACGCGTCCACCCGGGTCGACGGCAGCGAGAGCGAGACGTTCGTGCCCTCGTACTGCTGGGCGAGGCCGGAGCACATGTCGCCGATCTCGGAGTGGTCGGCCGACGACAGCGACAGCAGGCCCACCTCGTGGAAGCCGGAGAACTCCAGGCCGTCGCGGACCATCTGGCCGACGGTGGTGATCGACCGCTCCCGGACCGGGCGGGTGATCATGCCGGCCTGGCAGAACCGGCAACCCCGGGTGCAGCCCCGGAAGATCTCCACCGCGTACCGCTCGTGGACCGTCTCGGCGAGCGGCACGAGGGGCTTCTTCGGGTACGGCCAGGCGTCCAGGTCCATGGTGGTGCGCTTGTGCACCCGGAACGGCACGTCCGCCCGGTTCGGCACGACCCGCTGGATCCGGCCGTCGGGCAGATAGTCGACGTCGTAGAAGCGCGGCACGTAGACGCTCTCGGTGCGGGCCAGCCGCAGCAGCAGCTCGTCCCGGCCGCCCGGGGAGCCCTCGGCCTTCCACTCCCGGACGATCGTGGTGATCTCCAGGACCGCCTCCTCGCCGTCGCCGAGCACGGCGGCGTCGATGAAGTCGGCGATCGGCTCCGGGTTGAACGCGGCGTGCCCGCCGGCCACGATCACCGGGTCGGCGTCGGTGCGGTCGGCGGCCAGCATCGGGATGCCGGCCAGGTCGATCGCGGTGAGCAGGTTGGTGTAGCCCAGCTCGGTGGAGAACGAGATGCCGAACACGTCGAAGTCGCGTACCGAGCGGTGCGCGTCGACGGTGAACTGCGGCACGCCGTGGGCGCGCATCAGCTTCTCCAGGTCCGGCCAGACCGCGTACGTCCGCTCGGCGAGCACGTCGGGCAGCTCGTTGAGCACCTCGTAGAGGATCTGCACGCCCTGGTTGGGCAGGCCCACCTCGTACGCGTCGGGATACATCAGCGCCCAGCGGACGACCGCCGCGTCCCAGTCCTTGACCACCGCACCCAGCTCGCCACCGACGTACTGGATGGGCTTGGTCACCTGGGGCAGCAGTGGCTCAAGCTGGGGCCAGACGGAGTTGGCCGCGGCGGGGCGCGGCGTCGTGGACGGGACGCTCATGATGCCCAAGGGTACGCGCCCGTCCGCCGGACACCGCGCCGCACCGCCCGCCGGCCCGGTCGCCCATGCCGGGAGGAACCGGACCGCCAGCGGTCAGCGGCGCTCCGCGCGCCGGTGCGGCCGCCTCCGGCGGACGCCCTCGCTGGTCAACGCGTGAAAGACGATCATGATCACGATACCGATCACCCCGAGCACCGGACTGACGAACCAGCCCAGCGCGCCGCTGAACAGGTAGAGCACCATCCCGGTGACCGGGCGGCCCCGCTGGGCGGCGACGTGCGCGACGGACGCCGGGGCCTCCTCGGCCAGGCCGGCGAGCAGCTCCCCGGGCCGGTGGGCGGGTACCCGGAGCTCGATCACCAGCAGGGTGATGACGATGGCGAAGACCCCGTCGCTGAACCCGGTCATCCTGCCGATGTCGCTCACCGGCGGCGTGCCGGCGACCTCGCCCGCTGCGGACATGCGCCGAGACTAGGCGTGATCCTCCGGACACCGCCCGTGGCGCGCCGGTCCGGCCCGCGCCGGTCACCCCCGGCCGTCGCTCAGGCGGCGGGCGACGGGCGGATTGGTCGGCGGTGGCATGCCGGTACTAACCTCGCAACCGGCGCGAGAGGAGATTGCCGCGATGCCGGAGCCGCAGCCGGGAGCAGACCGGCCGGCCGACGGGGGCACCCCGGTCACGGGCCGGGACCGGGATCCGGCGGTCACCGACGAGCCCGTACCCCCGTCCGCCGGGCCGCCCACGGCCGCGGACGGCACCTTCGAGCTGCCCACCGACGCCCCGGCGGAGACCGGCGGCGGCGACCCACCCGCGGCCGGCGACCGGTACGCGACGGACGACGCCGCCGCCCCGGGCGACCAGGCCGCCACCGACGACGACGCCTCGGCACGTTCCGCTGCCGACCACCCCGCCCCGGCCGACGGCGACCGGACCGACGCGGCCGCCCGGGCCCACGACGAGGAGCCGACCGCGACCGCCGAGGCCACGGCCGAGGGCGACGACGCGCCAGCCGCCGACGGCGACGCAGCGGCCGAGACCGGCGACGGCCCGGCGACGATCGACCCGGCCGGTGCGGCCGAGCACGCCGCACCGACCGGCCCGGACGACACGGCGGAGCCCACCCCGCCGCCCGTCACCCCGGCCCGGGGCTCCGCCGCCGTCCGGACCCGCGCCGAACCGGCGCCGCCGGCCGCCCGCCCCGACCCGACCCGCGTGGAGACCCGGCCCGACCCGACCCGGGTGGAGACCCGGCCGGAGCCGGCGGCCCCACGGTGGAGCGGCTCCGCCGCCGTCCCGCCACCGCCGCCCCGCAAGCGCGGCTGGGGCGAGTCCGCCGAGCCCACCCCGGTCCCGCCGCCCGCGCCGGAGCACCAGGTCCCGGTCGACCCGTGGGCGGGCGCCGACACGAGCGGCTGGGATCTGCACTCCGCCGACTTCCCGGCCCTGCCGCCGACGCTGCCCTACCCGGCGCCGCCGCACACGCTCCCCTACCCGGCACCGCCGGTCGCCCCACCGCCCGGCCCGCCGGTCGCGCCCGTCCCGGTCGCCGCCCGTCCGGTGTCGCCGCCGCCGGCGCCGGTGTCCCCGCCGCCGCCCGCGCCGGTCCGGCCGCCGAAGCAACGCCGACGGGCGACCCCGCCGCCGGTCGCCCCGCCGCCGGACTGGCGGGCGCCGAAGGGGTACGTCCCGGTCCCGGTCCGCCGCCGGCGACGCTGGCCGTGGGTGCTGCTGCTCAGCGTCGCCTGCTGCTGCGGCGTCCCGCTCTGGTGGGCCCAGCCGCTCTCCGCCCAGTACCCGGCCAGCGCGGCGCTGCCCGACCAGGCGTCCGGCCTGTCCTTGCGGGAGGACGCGCGCAGCCAGGCCACCGCCGAGCGGTTGGAGACCGAGGTACGCCAGGCCCACCTGCTCGCCGAGGACACCTTCGCGGGCGTCTACGCCACGGACGACGGCAAGCGGGTGACGGTCTTCGGCGGCACGGGCTTCCGGCTCACCCCGGAGTCGGACGCGGACGCCGAGATGGCCCGCCTCGCCGAGGCGTACGCGCTCGACTCCGCGGTGCCGGTGGAGACCCGCGTCCGGGGCCGGTACGAGCGCTGCGCGGTGGGCCGCGCCGACGGCGACGCGGTGGTGGTCTGCACCTCGGTCGACCACGGCAGCCTCGCCACCGCCGTCTTCACCCGGCTCTCGCTCGACGACAGCGGCCGGCTGCTGGACGAGCTGCGCCAGCAGATCGTCACCCCGGACCAGCCCTGACCCTCACGCTGTGCAGGATCACGAACACGTAAAGCTTATCGTTTCCCGTCACGGATGAACCCGGTTCATGGGGGACAATCGGGACATGTCGCGGCGTTGGCTCTTCGCCGACCAGCTGGGGCCGCACTTTCTCGACGACCGGCGGCAGCCGGTCCTGCTGATCGAGTCGAAGGCGGTCTTCCGTCGTCGCGTCCACCACCGGCAGAAGGCCCACCTGCTCCTCTCCGCGCTGCGGCACCGCGCCGCCGAACTCGGCGACCAGGCCGTCTTCCTGCGCGCCGAGACGTACGGGCAGGCGTTGAAGAAGGTCCGCGAGCCGCTGGAGGTCTGCCATCCCACCTCGCGGCGGGCCCTGGACTTCGTCCGCGGCCTGGACCGGGTCACCGTGCTGCCGGCGCGCGGCTACGTGACCAGCCTGGCGGACTTCGCCGAGTGGGCGGACCAGCGCCGGGGCGCGCTGCGGATGGAGGCGTTCTACCGGTTCGCCCGGGAGCACCACGGGGTGCTGCTGGACAGTGGCGACCCGGCCGGCGACCGGTGGAGCCTGGACGTCGAGAACCGCGAGCCACCGCCGAAGGGCGGGAAGCTCGACGTGCCGGCGGCGCCGATGCCGAAGGAGGACGACATCGACGCCGAGGTCCGGGCCGACCTGGACCGCTGGGAGCGGGAGGGGATCCGGTTCGCCGGCCGGGACGGCCCGCGCCGGTTCCCGGCCACCACGAAGGAGGCCAAGGCCCGGCTGCGGCACTTCCTCCGGCACCGGCTCGCCGCGTTCGGCCCGTACGAGGACGCGATGCTGTCGACCGATCCGTGGCTGGCGCACAGCATGCTGTCGTCCTCGTTCAACCTGGGCCTGCTCGACCCGATCGAGGCGGTACGCGGCGCCGAGCGGGCGTACCGCCGGGAGGGCGCGCCGCTGGCGAGTGTGGAGGGCTTCGTCCGGCAGATCCTCGGCTGGCGGGACTACATCTGGCACACCTACTGGTACTTCGAGGCCGGCTGGCGCACCAGCAACGAGCTGAGCGCGCGGCGGTCGCTGCCGGCCTGGTGGAACGACCTGGACGCCGACGCGGTCGACGCGCACTGCCTGTCCGACGTGCTCGCCGGGGTCCGCGACCGGGCCTGGGTGCACCACATTCCCCGACTGATGGTGCTGGGCAACTACGCGCTCCAGCGTGGCTGGCGCCCCGCCGAGCTGGTCGAGTGGTTCCACACCCGCTTCGTGGACGGGTACGAGTGGGTGATGACCGGCAACGTGGTCGGCATGAGCCAGTACGCCGACCTGGGCCGGATGACCACCAAGCCGTACGTCGGCGGTGGCGCGTACATCAACCGGATGAGCGACTACTGCGGCGGCTGCCGGTACGACCCGAAGAAGCGGCTCGGCGAGGACGCCTGCCCGTTCACCGCCGGCTACTGGGCGTTCCTGTCCCTTAACCGGGACCGCATCCCGGGCAACGCCCGGATGGCTCGCACGATGAAGCAGATGGACCGGCTCGCCGACCTCGACGCGGTGGTCGCCCAGGAGAAACGCCGGGGCGACGACCCGCCGTGACGGCGCCGGCGAGGCGGCGCGCGACCGGTGCCGCCGTCCGGCTCAGGACGCGGTCGGCGGCTCGCCGCTGACCGGCGAGTGGGCGCGCGGCGGGGCGTAGCGCGGCACGTACTCCTGGCCCGTGAGCTTCTGGATCTCGGCCATCAGCTCGTCGGTCATCGCCCGCAGCGACGTCCGGTCGTCCGACCGGCCGGTGAAGTCCAGCGGCTTGCCGAACCGGATGCTGATCTCGGCCCGGCCGGGCCGGGGCACCCGGGCCCCGATGGGCTGCGCCTTGTCGGTGCCGGTCACGCCGACCGGGATGATCGGCACGCCGGCCGCCACGGCCAGCCGGGCCGCGCCGGTGCGCCCCCGGTAGAGCCGGCCGTCGGGCGAGCGGGTCCCCTCCGGGTAGACGGCGACGAGGTCACCGGACCTGAGCACCGGGATGGCGGCGTCGAACGCCGACAGCGCCGCCCGGCCGCCGGCCCGCTCGACCGGGATGGCACCCAGCCCGGTGAGCACGAACTTGGAGAAGGCGCCCTTCACGCCGGTGCCCGTGAAGTACTCCGACTTGGCCCAGAAGGCCAGGTGCCGGGGGACGACGGTGCCGAGCAGCAGCTCGTCGGCGACGGAGAGGTGGTTGCCCGCGAAGATCGCACCACCGGTCGCCGGAATGTGCTCCAACCCCTCCACGTGCGGACGGAAGGCCAACCGGAGCGCGGGCGCCACGGTGAGCTTGCCGATGGTGTAGAGCAGGGGCACTGGTCCTCCGGCGGTCGTACGTGAACAGGCGGTGTCACGGTAGCTGACGGTTCCACGCCGACCCGATCGGGTGGCCGGCCGCCCGGGTGGTGGTCCGGCGGCGCGCACGCCGCCGGACCACCCGTGTCCACCTCATACCCGCCGGACGACCACCGTCACCCGCTCGCCCTCGCCGACCTCACCGGCGAAACCGTCGGCGCCGTCGATCCCGTCGGCGAAGTCGATGGTCTCGGCCAGCACCTCCCGGGCCACGAAGTCGGCGTACGCGGAGACCGCCGCCCGGACCTCCTCGGAGGCCGACAGCGACACCACGATCCGGTCGGAGACGTCCAGGTCGGCGGCCCGGCGGGCCTGCTGCACCGCCCGGACCACGTCCCGGGCCAGCCCCTCGGCCGCGAGCTCCGGGGTGACCTCGGTGTCCAGTACGACCACGCCCTCGCCGCCGGGCAGCGGCGCGGAGTGCTCGGCGTCGGCGGCGACCAGACGCAGCTCGTACTCGCCCTCGGCGAGGGTGACCCCGGCGGCGACCGGGGCGCCGTCGACCAGCTCCCACTCCCCCGCCTTGACCGCCTTGATCACCTGCTGGACCGCCTTGCCGACCCGGGGACCGAGCGCCCGGGGCACCACGGTCAGCACCTGCTGGCAGTACGCGGACACCTCGTCGGTGAACTCCACCGCCTTCACGTTGACCTCGTCGGCGACCAGGTCGGCGAAGGGCCGGAGCTGGGCCGCGACCGGCGAGGCCACGGTCAGCTTCGGCAACGGCAGCCGGACCCGCAGCCCCTTCGCCTTGCGCAGCGACAGCGCCGCCGAGGCGACCGCGCGGACGGCGTCCATCGCGGCGACCAGCTCGTGGTCGGCCGGGAACTCCGTGGCCTCCGGCCAGTCGGTCAGGTGCACCGACCGCTCGCCGGTGAGGCCGCGCCAGATCTCCTCCGCGGTCAGCGGCGCCAGCGGCGCCACCACCCGGCAGAGCGTCTCCAGCACCGTCCACAGGGTGTCGAACGCCTCGGCGTCGCCGGACCAGAACCGGTCCCGGGAGCGGCGAACGTACCAGTTGGTCAGCGCGTCCAGGTAGGACCGGACGGTCGCGCAGGCGCCGGAGATGTCGTACGTCTCCATCTGCCCCTGGACGGTGGTGACCAGCTCGTTCGTCTTCGCCAGCACGTACCGGTCGAGCAGGTCGCCGGCGGCGGCTCCGCCGCCGCCAGTCGGCTCAGCGTCGGTCTTCCGCTTGGCCTTGTAGCCGTCCGCGTTGGCGTAGAGCGAGAAGAAGTACCAGACGTTCCAGAGCGGCAGCAGCACCTGCCGGACGGCGTCCCGGATGCCCGACTCGGTGACCGCCATGTCGCCGCCGCGCAGCACCGGCGAGGACATCAGCATCCAGCGCATCGCGTCCGACCCGTAAGCGTCGAAGACGTGGTACACGTCCGGGTAGTTGCGCAGGCTCTTGGACATCTTGCGTCCGTCGGAGCCGAGCAGGATGCCGTGGCTGAGGCAGTTGCGGAACGCCGGCCGGTCGAACAGCGCGGTGGCCAGCACGTGCATGGTGTAGAACCAGCCGCGGGTCTGTCCGATGTACTCGACGATGAAGTCGCCCGGGTAGTGGTGCTCGAACCAGTCGCGGTTCTCGAACGGGTAGTGCACCTGGGCGAACGGCATCGAGCCGGACTCGAACCAGCAGTCCAGCACCTCCGGCACCCGACGCATCATCGACTGGCCGGTCGGGTCGTCCGGGTTGGGCCGGACCAGGTCGTCCACCGCCGGCCGGTGCAGGTCGGTCAGGCGTACGCCGAAGTCCCGCTCGATCTCCTCCAGCGAGCCGTACACGTCGACCCGCGGGTAGGTCGGGTCGTCGGAGCGCCACACCGGGATCGGCGAGCCCCAGAACCGGTTCCGGCTGATCGACCAGTCGCGGGCGTTGGCCAGCCACTTGCCGAACGAGCCGTCCTTGATGTGCCCCGGGGTCCAGTTGATCTGCTGGTTCAGCTCGACCATCCGGTCCTTGAACCGCGTCACCGCGACGAACCACGACGACACCGCCTTGTAGACCAGCGGAGTGTCGCAGCGCCAGCAGTGCGGGTACGAGTGGGTGTAGGTGTCCTGCTTGAGCACCACCCCCCGCTCCTTGAGCTCCCGGATCACCGGCTTGTTGACGTCGAAGACCTGCTCGCCCTGGTACGGCGGGACCAGCGCGGTGAACCGGGTGTGGTCGTCCACGGTGACGATGGTGGGGATGCCGGCGGCGTTGCAGACGTTCTGGTCGTCCTCGCCGAAGGCCGGGGCCAGGTGGACGATCCCGGTGCCGTCCTCGGTGGTGACGAAGTCCGCGCCGAGCACCTGGTAGGCGTTCGGGCCGGCCTGCTCGACCAGGAAGTCGTAGAGCGGGGTGTAGCTGCGCCCGACCAGGTCACGGCCGTACACCGTGCCGACCTGCTCGTACCCCTCCAGCTCCTTGGCGTACGCGGCCAGCCGCGCCGAGCCGACGACGTGCCGCCGACCGTCGCGCTCCAGCACCGCGTACTCGATGTCCGGGCCGACGGCGAGCGCCAGGTTCGACGGCAGGGTCCACGGCGTGGTGGTCCAGACGCCGAGCTGCACCGGCCCGCGCACCAGCTCCGGCGCGCTCTCGTCCGGGGTCAGCTCGAACCACACCGACAGGGTCGGGTCGTGCCGGTCCCGGTAGACGTCGTCCATCCGGGTCTCGGTGTTCGACAGCGGCGTCTCGCAGCGCCAGCAGTACGCCAGCACCCGGAAGCCCTCGTAGACCAGACCCTTGTCGTGCAGGGTCTTGAAGGCCCACATGACGCTTTCCATGTAGTCCAGGTCGAGGGTCTTGTAGTCGTTGTCGAAGTCGACCCAGCGGGCCTGCCGGGTGACGTACCGCTCCCAGTCCTGGGTGAACTCCAGCACGGAGGTGCGGCAGGCCTCGTTGAACCGGGCCACGCCCAGGTCGAGGATCTCCGCCTTGCTGGTGATGCCGAGCTGCTTCTCGGCGACCACCTCGGCGGGCAGGCCGTGGCAGTCCCAGCCGAAGCGCCGCTCGACGTGCCGGCCGCGCATCGTCTGGTAGCGCGGCACCACGTCCTTGACGTAGCCGGTGAAGAGGTGGCCGTAGTGCGGCAGGCCGTTGGCGAACGGCGGGCCGTCGTAGAAGACGTACTCGTTCTTGCCGTCCGTCCCGGCGGGACGGGCCTCGACGCTGGCCTCGAAGGTATTGTCGGCCGTCCAGTGCTCCAGGACCCGGCGCTCGACCGCGGGCAGGTCCGGGCTCGCCGGGACACCGGCGGCGGTCGGGTCGTGCAACGGATAGGCCATCGGGGGTCGCTCTCCTCGCGCAGCTCACTTGTCGTGTGGTCTGCGAGGACGAGCCCTTTCCGGTACGCCGTCCGGCGTCCCGGGGCAGGCCCGCGGTACCACCCCGCTTGACGGTCAAGGTGCGACCGCCCGCTCGTTGGCCGGCTGTGACGGGCCGTCCCGTCCGGTTCTACTGGGCCGGTCTCCCGGCTGTTCTTCCGGAGGCTCGCCGGTGATGGCCGGGTCGTCGCCTGTGTGCCGACAAGCGTACTCGATCGGGAACGGAGATCGCCCGCGAGTAATCTCGGCGGGTGATCCGGATCGAGTTGGACGAGCCGACGCTGGCCCGTACCCGGATCGCGACCAGCCCGCTCTGGGAGGCCAAGTGCAGCCTCTACCTGCTCGACCGGTACCCGGACGAGGCGCCCTGGCCGTACACCGGCTGGGCCCGGCACGCCCGTAGGGTGCTCGCCGAGCTGCCCGCGGCGGCCCCGGCGAGGCTCTACGCGCAGACCGGCCCCTGGTACCCGGACTTCCTCGGCCCGGTGCCGCCCACCGCCAGCCCCACGATCGAGGAGGAGCTGGCGGCGTTGCGCGCCACGCCGGCCGAGGTGATCGCCGAGCAGATCCCGCGCTACCACCGCGCCGACGACCTGCCCGGCTGGCTGCGCCCGTTCGTCACCGACCGGCAGGCGGCCCTGGACCGGCTCGCCGACGGCATCCAGGCGTACTGGGACGCGGCGATCGCGCCCTGGTGGCCGGCGATGCGCGCCGCCCTGGACGAGGAGGTGCTGCACCGGGCCCGGGCGCTCGCCGCCGACGGCCCCGACGCGCTCCTGGCCGACCTGCACGAGCGGGTGCGCTGGGACAAGCCGGTGCTGACCCTGGTCAAGCCGAGCGAACGGCGCTTCGCCGCGGTCGACCAGCGGCTGCTGCTGATCCCGTTGATCTTCTCCCGGGGCGCGCTGACCCACTCCACCGACCATCCCGAGGTCATCGCGGTCTCGTACCAGGCCCGGGGGGCGGTCCTGCTCGCCGACCGGCCAGCGCCCGGCACCCCGCCCGCGACAACCGACCGGTTGGCGGTCCTGGTGGGGCGCGGCCGGGCCCAGGTGCTGCGCGCACTCACCCGCCCGGCCACCACCGCCGGGCTCGCCGCCACCCTGGGGCTCGCCCCGAGCACCGTCTCCGAGCACCTCGCCGCGCTGCTCAGCGCCGGGGTGGTGCACCGCCGCCGGGTCGGCCGGCGGGTGCTGTACGGCCTGGAGCCGGCCGGCGTCGCCCTGGTCAGCCTGATCGGCGCGGACCCGGCGACCGCCTCCGCCTGAGGATTCGGCCAGCGCCGAATTCGTTTCCCCGCCCCGCGCCGACTCCCTACATTCCCCGGCATGAGCGAGTACGCGATCGAGGCGGCCGGGCTGCGCCGCACCTACCGCAGCCGAACGGGATGGCTACGACCCCAGCGCCGGGAGGTGGAAGCGGTCCGCGGCGTCGACCTGACGGTCGGCAACGGGGAGCTGTTCGGGCTGCTCGGGCCGAACGGCGCGGGCAAGACCACCACCATCAAGCTGCTGAACACGCTGCTCATCCCGACCGCCGGCACCGCCCGGATCTGCGGTCACGACGTGGTGGCCGAGACCCGGGAGGTACGCCGGCGGATCGGGTACGTCTTCGGCGGCGACCGGGGCCTCTACGACCGGCTCTCCGCCCGGGACAACCTGCGCTACTTCGCCGAGCTGTACGGCGTGCCCGGACGGGAGCAGAAGCGGCGGATCGCCGAGCTGCTGGAGCTGGTCCGCCTCACCGGCCGGGAGGACGAGCGGGTGGAGGGCTACTCCCGGGGCATGCGGCAGCGGCTGCACATCGCCCGCGGCCTGCTCCACCGCCCCCAGGTGCTCTTCCTCGACGAGCCGTCGATCGGGGTGGACCCGGTGGCCGCCCGGGAGCTGCGGCAGACCGTCGCCGACCTCGCCGCCACCGGCACCACCGTGCTGCTGACCACGCACTACATGGCCGAGGCGGACGAGCTCTGCGGCCGGATCGCGGTGATCGCGAACGGCGCCATCCAGGCGCTGGGCACCCCGGCGGAGCTGCGGCACCACGCCGACGGCCGGCAGGTGCTGGAGGTCGAGGCGTACGGGGCGACCGATGCCCAGCTCGCCACGATCCACGCCCTGCCCGGGGTACGTGAGGCGAGCGTGACGGTCACCGGCGCGGCGCAGATGCTGACCGTGCAGTCCGACGCGGGGGTGGACGTGCAGGCCGACGTGCTGCGCGAGCTGGACGGGGTCCGGCTGGGCCGGGTCACCGCCCGGCAGCCCACCCTGGAGGACGCGTACGTGGCGATCGTCAACCGGGTCGCCGCGCAGGCCCGCCCGGTCGAGGCGGTGGCCGCGTGAGGACGCTGCGGATGATCGCGGTGGGCGCGCTGCTGCACGCCAAGCAGCTCAGCCGCTCCCCGTTCGAGATCGCCACCGCGCTGATCGTGCCGGTGGTGCAGGCGACCCTGGCGGTCTACCTGTTCCGGGCCGGCGGCGAGCCGGGCCGGCTGCTGGAGGCGGCGGTCGGAGCGGGCCTGATGGGGGTCTGGTCGTCGGTGCTCTTCGGCTCCGGCGGCGCGATCCAGGGGCAGCGCTGGCAGGGCACCCTGGAGATGATCATGCTGGCGCCCCGCCCGCCGGCGCTGGTGATCCTGCCGATCACCCTGGCCACCGCGCTCACCGGCACGTACGCCATGCTCGCCACCCTGCTCTGGGGCCGGGTGCTCTACGGCATCCCGCTGGACTTCGCGCACCCCCTGCTCTTCCTGGTCGCGGTCCCCGGCTGCGTGCTCGGCCTGGGCATGTTCGGTCTGCTGCTCGCCTCCACGTTCGTGCTGATGCGCAACGCCAACGCGCTGACCAACACGCTGGAGTACCCGATCTGGCTGGTCTCCGGGATGCTGGTGCCGCTCACCGTGCTGCCCGCCTGGACCGGACCGATCGCCGCCGTGCTGCCGACCACCTGGGGTGCCCGGGCGGTCCGCGAGGCGGCCACCGGCGGCCCGGTCTGGCCCTCGCTCGGCATCTGCCTGGCGATCAGCCTCGGCTGCCTGGCCGCCGGGGCACTGATGATGACCCACGTCGAGCGACGGGCCCGCGCCGCGGCGACCCTCGCCCTGGCCTGAGGAGACGACGATGACGGCACTCTTCCGGCTGATCGGTGTGGGCGGCGTGATCGCCTACCGGGCCCTGTTCAACTGGACCACCCCGGCGATGTTCATCGGCTCGCTGTTGGTCGGCCCGATCTTCCAGCTGCTCTTCTTCGCCTACCTGGGCCGCCAGCTCGGCGTCGCCGACGACCGGTTCTACATCGTCGGCAACGCGGTGCTCGCCGCCTCGCTCTCCTGCGTCTTCGGCGGGACGATGGCGGTGGCCAACGAGCGGCGCTTCGGCACCCTCGGCCACGTGCTGCTCTCGCCGCGCAGCCGCACCGCCGTCTTCCTCGGCCGGGCCCTCCCGTACGCCGGCAACGGCCTGCTGATCGCGGTGAGCACGCTCACCGTCGGCTCGCTCCTGCTCGGCCTGCGGATGCCCGTCGACGCCCTGCCCGGGCTGCTGCTGACCCTGGCGGTGGGCTCGCTGGCCTGCGGCTTCTTCGGCCTCACCCTGGGCGCGGTCGGGCTGCGGTTCCGGGACGTCTGGGTGGTCTCCAACGTCTCGGTGGCGCTGCTGCTTCTGCTCACCGGGGTGAACGTCCCCGCCGCCGGGCTGCCGCCCTGGATGCGCGCGGTCGGCGAGGTGCTCCCCATCACCCATGCCGCCCAGGCGGCCCGCCGCCTGGTGGCGGGCGAGGGCTTCGCGGCGGCCGCCCCGGCGCTCGCCGCCGAACTCGCCGTCGGCGTCGGCTACGCCCTCCTCGCCGCCGTGCTCCTGAAGGTCTTCGAGGCCGAAAGCCGCCGCCGCGCCTCCCTCGACACCCTCTGACCCCCCACCCCCCACCCCCCGCCCCCCGCGCCCACCCCGGTGATCATGAAGTTGTTGTCGCCGACCACGGCGTGTCGTGACAACAACTTCATGATCAACCGAGGGGGCCGGGGGCGCGGGGCGGATGGTGGGGCGGGGGTCAGGGGGTGGGGGCGGGGAGGGTGGTGGTCCAGAGGGAGACGCCGTCGCGGTCGCGGAGGTGCACGGTGAGGGCGCCGGACGCACCGTCGATGGCGACCTCGCCGAAGTGCTGGAAGCCCTCCGCCGGCGAGGTGTTGGCCCGGGGCGGGGCGTGGGTGAAGACGGCCTGCGGGCCGAACGTGCCGTCCAGGGCGTTCGGGCCGAACGCGCCCGCGTGGGCCGGGCCGGAGACGAACTCCCAGAACGGGGTGAAGTCCCGCACCGCCGCCCGCGCCGGGTCGTAGTGGTGCGCCGCGGTGTAGTGCACGTCGGCGGTGAGGAAGACGATGCCGGTCACGCCGGCCCGGTGGGCTTCGCGGAGCACCTCGGCGAACTCCAGCTCACGGCCGGCCGGCGCGCCCGGATCCCCCTGCGCCACGCCCTCCTGGGCGCCCGGCCCGTCGGGCACGACCAGGCCGAGCGGGAGGTCGTTCGCGATCACCTTCCAGGTCGCCCGCGACCGGCGCAGCTCCCGGATCAGCCACTGCCGCTGCTCCCGTCCGAGCAGGCCCCGGGTCCCGTCGGCGTACGTGTTGCCGTCGTTCGGGTCCTTGTACGTCCGCATGTCGAGGACGAAGACGTCCAGCAGCGGCCCGTACGACATCCGCCGGTACATCGGCCCGCCGGCCGGGACGGGCAGCCACTCGTGGAACGCCTGCCGGGCCCGGGCGGCCAGCACATCCACCCGCCGCTCGGTGTAGCGGGCATCGTCGAGGATCTCCCCCGGGTACCAGTTGTTGAGCACCTCGTGGTCGTCCCACTGGTTGACCTGCGGCACCTCGGCGGCGAACGCCCGCAGGTGCTCGTCGAGCAGGTTGTAGGCGAACTGCCCCCGGTACTCGGTCAGCGTCTCGGCGACCTTGCTCTTCTCCGGCGTGACCAGGTTGCGCCAGATCCGGCCTTCGGGCAGCGACACGCTCTCGGCGAGCGGGCCGTCGGCGTACACCGTGTCGCCGCTGCACAGGAAGAAGTCCGGCCGGACGGCGCGCATCGCCCGGAAGATGGTCATCCCGTCGAAGTCCGGGCTGATCCCCCAGCCCTGCCCGGCGATGTCGCCGGTCCAGACGAACCGCACGTCCCGGCGGTCGCGCCGGGCCGGCGCGGTGGTGAGCTCCCCGACCAGCGGCTCGCTGGCCACGCCGGGCCGGTCCAGGTCGGCCACCCGCACCCGGTAGTGCAGCCGCTCGCCTGGCGGCAGGCCGCGCAGCCGCAGCCGGCCGGTGAAGTCCGTCGACGGGTCCAGCACCGGGCCACGCAGCAGCCGGGCGCCGCGCAGGTCGGGGCGGCGGCTCACCTCGACGACCATCCGGCCGGGCCGGTCGGCGCGGGTCCAGACCAGCGCCGACCCGGCGGTCACGTCGCCGCTCTGCACGCCGTGGGTGAGCACCGGCCGGCCGGACGGGCGCCAGGCCGGCGCGGCGCCGGCCGGGCCACCGCCGAGGAGGCCACCGCCGGCCAGTCCGGCGCCCGTCGCCAGTCCGGCGCGCAGCAGGGTACGTCGATCGAGAGCAGTCATCTGTCCCCCTCCGATGGAAGTCGGTCACCAGTGGTCTACCGGGCACAGATGAGGTGTTCCGGCGGTCCGGGTGGCCGGCGCGGGAACCGCGGTTGACCACTGGTGGACCGCCGGGGCATGACCACCGTCACAGCCGTCCGCTGTCACGTCGGCGCCGCGGTCTCCCGTCGTACGCGTGTAGCCGTTATCGAGGGAGGCCGGAAATGAGTCGGATCGACATGGCGGCCGTGGCGCCGCAGGCGTACCAGGCGGTGTTCGGGCTGGAGAAGTACGTCCAGGCCAACGTGGACCACACGGTGCTGGAGCTGGTGAAGCTGCGGGCGTCGATGCTCAACGGCTGCGCCTTCTGCGTGGACATGCACAGTCGGGACGCGCTCGCCGCGGGCGAGTCGAGCCGTCGGCTCTTCGCGGTCGCCACCTGGCGGGAGGCGCCGTTCTTCGACGAGCGGGAGCGGACCGCGCTGGCGCTGACCGACGCGGTCACCCGGCTCGGCGAGCACGGCGTGCCGGACGAGGTCTGGGACGCCGCCGCCAAGGTGTGGTCGGAGAAGGAGCTGGCGGATCTGGTCGTCGCGATCGCCACAATCAACGTGTGGAACCGGATCGGGGTGACCAGCCACGCCCAGCCGCCGACGGAGGTGTGACCGGCACCGCGGCGGCGCAGGCGGCCGGTGCGCTCCAGGCGCACCGGCCGATGCTGCTCGGGCTGGCGTACCGGCTGCTGGGCAGCCTGCACGACGCGGAGGACGTGCTCCAGGAGGCGTACCTGCGCTGGCTCGGTGTCGACCGGGAGTCGGTCACCGAGCCGCGCCGGTACCTGTCCCGGGTGGTGACCCGGCTGGCGCTGGACCGGCTGCGGGCCCGGCAGGCCGCCCGGGAGACGTACGTCGGGCCGTGGCTGCCCGAGCCGGTGCCGACCGGGCCGGCGGAGCCGCTCGGGCCGCTGGACCGCGCCGAGCTGCGGGACTCCGTGTCGATCGCGCTGCTGCACCTGCTGGAACGGCTCACCCCGCCGGAGCGCGCGGTCTACGTGCTGCACACCGCCTTCGACCTGCCGTACGCGGAGATCGGCGACATCCTGGACCGCTCGGCGGCCGACTGCCGGCAGCTGCACCACCGGGCGGCGGCCCGGATCGCCGACGGCCGGCGGCGCTTCACCGCCGGCCCGGCCGAGCAGCGCCGGCTGCTGGACGCCTTCCTGGCCGCCGCCCGCGACGGCGACCTGGCCCGGCTGACCGAGCTGGTGGCGTCCGACGCGGTCTCCTGGAACGACGGGGGCGGCGCCGTCCGTGCGGCGCGCAACCCGGTGCGCGGCGCGGACCGGATCGCCCGCTTCTTCGCCGGCCTCTACGGCCGGGGACGCCCCATCGAGGCGGCCCCTGCCGAGCTCAACGGCGGGCCGGCGCTGGTGCTCCGCTGGCCCGACGGGACCCGCTACACGCTGGCCATCGCGGCCGCGGACGGCCGGATCACCGACCTCTACCTGGTCGGCAACCCGGCGAAGCTGTCCCGGCTGACCGGCTGAGCACACGGGACGGCCCCGACCCCCGGGTCCAGGGGCGGGGCCGACGGCCTCAGGCCAGCTCGGGGAACCAGAGGGCGAGCTCGCGCTTGGCGCTGTCGGTCGAGTCGGAGGCGTGCACCAGGTTCTCCCGGTTGGAGAGGGAGAGGTCGCCCCGGATGGTGCCGGCGGCGGCCTTGCGGCCGTCGGTGCTGCCGAGCATGCCGCGCACCACCTCGATCACCTGGTCGCCGGAGAGCACCACGGCAACCAGCGGGCCGCCGGTCATGAAGGCCTTCAGCGGCGGGTAGAACGGCTTGTCGACGTGCTCGGCGTAGTGCTGGTCGGCGAAGTCGCCGTCCATCGTCCGCGTCACCATCGCGTCGATCCGCAGGCCCTTGCGCTCGAAGCGGGACACGATCTCGCCGACCAGACCACGGCGGACCGCGTCGGGCTTGATCAGTACGAGCGTGCGCTCGTCCGGGCTGCTGCTGGACACGCTGGTTTCCTCCTGTGCGCGGAAGCCGGTCTGGCTGGGTAGGTTCAGCCTAGCGACCCGGTCCCGGCGTCGGCGCGGCGGCTGCTCTTCCCCTCGGTCGCCGATCCGGCCTAGCCTGGCCCTAGACCCCTGGGAGGTCCACTGTGGCGAACGGCGGGAACCGATCCATCGCGCCGGTGCGCAAGCTGATCGCCGCGGTGCTCGGCACCGTGGCGACCTTCGTCGTGCTGTTCGGGCTGGGGATGACGAGCTGGGCCATCGTGGCCCTCGGCGTCGCGCTGCTGGTGCTGGCGATCGCCCTGGCCACGGTGCGTGGAGGCGGGCGCACCTGGGTGGTCGGCGTCGGGCACGTGCACAGCGCCTCCGAGCCCCCCACCCAGTACGCCTTTGGCCGCTGCGAACTCCAGCTGGTGATCGACGCCCCCGGGCTGCCGCCCCGCTCCAAGAAGATCATCGAGCCCCGGGTGCCGGTCGCCAAGTGGCCGTCGCTGGGTCAGCCGCTGCCGATCCGGGTCGCCCTGGACGACCAGCGGCACGTCCGCGTCCTCTGGGACGAGGTGCCCACCCACGCCGAGACGGCCGCCGCGACGGGGGACCTCCCGCCGGAGTACGCAGGCCCCGACCCGGTCGACGAGGTGCTGATCGCGCAGGAGGCGCCGCCGTGGGCCGACCGGGCCCCGGAGGACGACTTCCGCGACGACTTCCGCGACGACTTCCCACCCGCGCCGGATCCGCTCCTCGACGACGTCACCGTGCTGCCCGAGGAGCGCGAACCGGTGGTGGTGCACCAGCGCCCGGGCGGCCAGGTGGTGCTGGAGGGCACCGTGGTCGAGCAGCCGATGGCCGGGCCGCTGCCCCGCCGGGCGACCCCGGCGCCGCGCCCGCCCGCCGAGGAACGGTTCGACGCGACGGTCGAGGTGGACCCGATCGACGTGCCGCTGGACGATCCGGCGGCGGAGGCGCCCCCGACCGCGGAGGAGCTGGACGAGGCGATCTTCGGCTACGCGGGCGACGAGGCCGCCGAGGTGGCCGCACCGATCAGCGGCATCGGCATCACCCTGCTCGTGACCGACCTGACGAGGTCGCTGGAGTTCTACCGGGACCTCGGCTTCGACGAGGTGGACCGGGGCTCCGGCAATGCCGTCCTCGCCTCCGGCGCCACCCGCCTCGTGCTGCGGGAGGTCACCGGAGCGGCCCCGATCAGCCGGCGGCTGGTTCACGTCAACCTCGAGGTCGACGACATCCAGGCCGCGTACGAGCGGCTGCGCGGCTCCGGCGTCCGCTTCACGTACGCCCCGCGGGTGGTCAACCGGGGCGCGAAGCTGGAGGTGTGGGCGGCGGCGTTCCGCGACCCGGACGGCCACGGCATCGCCCTCACCCAGTGGCGCACCCTCGCCGACGTCTGACGACCGGCCAGGCGCCGTCGGGCGCCCGGCCCGCGGCTCAGCCGAGGATGACCCGGCGGACGTGCAGGGCGTACGCCCACACCAGGGCGAAGATGACGCCCAGCACCAGCAGCGACCAGTGCAGCAGGCCCGAGAGCATCAGCAGGCCCTGGAGTGCGGTGCCGGCGTGCCAGGCCCACGGCCGGCCCATCCGGCCGGCGAGCACGACACAGGCCACGGCCAGGGCCACGATCGCCGCGATGGCGGCGCCGCCGAGGTCCCCGCCGACCACCCGGATCGGCTGGATGGCGAGCAGCAGCACCAGGGCCTCCAGTGCCAGCGTGCCGGCGCCGAGCCCCCGTACCGCCTTCTCCGGATTGCGCAGCCCGGACCGCCGCGCCCCCGGCCCACCAGCCACCGGACCGCTGCCGGCATCCTCCGGCCCCGGTCCGGCGGCCGCCGGCGCCGAGTCCGCCCGCCCGGGGCGGTCGGCCGTCGCGTCGGCCCGCGGTCCGGCGTCCGGCCGCGGTACGACCTCCTCGGGGCGCTCCCCCACCGGGCCGGTCATCGCTTCAGCAGCCGGCGGGCGTCGGCGACGGTCACCACCGACCCGGTGATCAGCACGCCGACCCCGGACAGCTCGCCGGGCACGTCGGACTCGGCCTCGGCGATGGCCGCCTCGATGGCGTCCGGCATCTCCTCGGCGACCTCCACCCGCTCCGGCCCGAAGAACTCCCGGGCCAGCTCGGCGAGCTCGTCGACCGGCATCGCGCGGGGCGAGCTGTTGCCGGTGACCACCAGCGAGTCGAGCACCGGCTCCAGCAGCTCCAGCAGGCCGGCGGCGTCCTTGTCGCCGAGCACGGCGAGCACGCCGACCAGCTTGCTGAACGCGAACTCCTCCTGCAGCGCGGTGACCGTGGCGGCCATCCCGTGCGGGTTGTGCGCGCCGTCGAGCAGGACCGTCGGGGCGGTGCGGACCTTCTCCAGCCGGCCGGGCGAGCTGGTCGCGGCGAAGCCCTCCCGGACGGCCTCGATGTCGAGCTGCCGCCGGGCGCCGGCGCCCAGGAACGCCTCGACGGCGGCGAGCGCCACGGCGGCGTTCTGTGCCTGGTGGGCGCCGTGCAGCGGGATGAAGATCTCGTCGTAGACGCCGCCGAGGCCCTGGATGGTGAGCACCTGGCCGCCGACGGCGACCACCCGGCCCAGCACGCCGAACTCGGCGCCCTCCCGCGCGACGGTGGCGCCCACCTCGGCGCAGCGCTCCAGGATCGGCCGGGCGGCCTCCTCCTCCTGCGCGGCGCAGATGACGGTCGCGCCGGAGTGGATGATGCCGGCCTTGTGCAGCGCGATGTCCTCGATGGTGTCGCCGAGCCACTCGGTGTGGTCCAGCCCGATCGGGGTGAGCACGGCCACCCCGGCCTGGATCACGTTGGTGGCGTCCTCGGCGCCGCCGAGCCCGACCTCGACCACGGCGACGTCGACCGGCGCGTCGGCGAACGTGGCGAACGCCAACGCGGTGGTCAGGTCGAAGTAGGTCAGCGGCTCGGCGGAGCGCTGGTCGACCAGCTCGGCCAGCGGCTCCACCTCCCGGTACGTGGCGACGAAGCGCTCCTCGCTGACCGGCTCCCCGTCCAGGCTGATCCGCTCCCGGACGGTCTCCAGGTGCGGGCTGGTGTAGCGACCGGTGTGCAGGCCGAAGGCCCGCAGCAGCGAGTCGATCATCCGGGCCGTCGAGGTCTTCCCGTTGGTCCCGGTCAGGTGGATCGACGGGTACGCCCGCTGCGGACTGCCGAGCAGGTCGAGCAGCATCTCGATGCGGTCCAGCTCGAAGTGCATGCGGGTGAATCCGCGAGCCGCCAGGGCGGCGTCGACGGCGGCGAATTCGGTGCGGTCGGTCACGAGGGCAGCACCTCCAGGGCAGCGTCGATCCGGATAAGGTCGGCCTCGGCCACGGCGAGCCGTTCGCGGATCTTGGCCACCACCGGCTCCGGGGCCTTCCCGACGAAGGCCGGGTTGTCCAGCTTCGCCCGCGCCTGCGCGGCCTCCTTCTCGGCGGCCGCCCGGTCCTTGGTGAGCCGGGCCCGCTCGGCGGCCACGTCGATCGAGCCACGGGTGTCCAGCGCGACGCTGACCTCCCCCGGCATGGCGAGCGTGGCACTGGCCTGGAAGTCCTCGGCGGGCGCGTCCAGCCGGACCAGCGACCGGATCAGCGACTCGTGCGCGGCGATACCCGCCGGCGCGAGGCCGTCCAGCCGGGCCGCGACCCGCTGCGTCGGCCGCAGCCCCTGGTCCGACCGGAACCGGCGGATCTCGGTCACCACCCGCTGGAGGGTGCCGACCTCGACTTCCGCGGCGTCGTCGATCAGCGTACGGTCGGCCACCGGCCAGGCGGCGGTGAGCACCGTCTCGCCGCCGGTCAACGCGCTCCACAGCTCGTCGGTGACGAACGGGATCACCGGGTGCAGCAGCCGCAGCAGCTGGTCCAGCACGTGCCCGAGCACGCGCCGGGTGGCGTCGGCGGCCGGGCCGCCCTCGGCGAGCACCGGCTTGCTCAGCTCCACGTACCAGTCGCAGACGTCGTCCCAGGCGAAGTGGTACAGCAGGTCGCAGACCTTCGCGAACTCGTACGCCTCGAACTGCTCGTCCACCTCGGCGGTGACGTGCGCCAGCCGGGAGAGGATCCACCGGTCGACGGTCGACAGCGTCGCGGGCTCCGGCAGCGGCCCGTCGGTGTGCGCGCCGTTCAGCTGCGCGAACCGGGTGGCGTTCCAGAGCTTGTTGCAGAAGTTGCGGGAGCCCTGGCACCACTCCTCGCTGACCGGCACGTCCTGCCCGGGGTTGGCGCCCCGGGCGAGGGTGAACCGGGTGGCGTCGGCGCCGAAGCGGCCGATCCAGTCCAGCGGGTCGACCACGTTGCCGAACGACTTCGACATCTTCTTGCCGTGCTCGTCGCGGACCATGCCGTGCAGCGCCACCACGTCGAACGGCTGGACGCCGTCCATCGCGTACAGGCCGAACATCATCATCCGGGCGACCCAGAAGAAGAGGATGTCGTACCCGGTGACCAGCACACTGGTCGGGTAGAACTTCGCCAGGTCCGGGGTCTGCTCGGGCCAGCCCAGGGTGGAGAACGGCCACAGGCCGCTGGAGAACCAGGTGTCGAGGACGTCCTCGTCCTGGCGCCAGCCCTCGCCGGTGGGCGGCTGCTCATCGGGGCCGACGCAGACGATCTCGCCGCCCGGGCCGTACCAGACCGGGATCCGGTGGCCCCACCAGAGCTGCCGGGAGATGCACCAGTCGTGCATGTTGTCGACCCAGGCGAAGTACCGCTTGGCCAGCTCGGCCGGCTCGATCTTGACCCGGCCGTCGCGCACCGCGTCACCGGCCGCCTTTGCCAGCGGGGCGGTGTTGACGAACCACTGCAGCGACAGTCGCGGCTCGACGGTGGTCTTGCACCGGGAGCAGTGCCCCACGGCGTGCACGTACGGCCGCTTCTCGGCCACGATCCGGCCCTGCTCGCGCAGCGCGGCGACGATCGCCGGGCGGGCCTCGTACCGGTCCAGGCCCTGGAACGGGCCATGCGCGGTGATGATGCCCCGCTCGTCCATGATCGTCAGCGCGGGCAGGTCGTGCCGCTGGCCGATCTCGAAGTCGTTGGGGTCGTGCGCCGGGGTCACCTTCACCATGCCGGTGCCGAAGCTCGGATCGACGTGCTCGTCGGCGACGATCGGGATCCGCCGGTCGGTGAGCGGCACGGCGACCTCGGTGCCGATCAGGTGCCGGTACCGCTCGTCGTCGGGGTGCACCGCCACCGCGGTGTCGCCGAGCATCGTCTCCGCCCGGGTGGTGGCCACCACGACGTCGTCGCTGTAGCGGATGGAGATGAGCTCACCCTCGTCGTCGGTGTGCTCCACCTCGATGTCGGACAGGGCGGTCAGGCAGCGCGGGCACCAGTTGATGATCCGGTTGGCCCGGTAGATGAGGCCGTCGTCGAAGAGCTTCTTGAACATGGTCTGCACGGCCCGGGACAGGCCCTCGTCCATGGTGAAGCGCTCACGGTCCCAGTCGACGGCGTCGCCGAGCCGGCGCATCTGGCCGAGGATCGCGCCGCCGGACTCGGCCTTCCACTGCCAGACCCGCTCGACGAACTTCTCCCGGCCGAGGTCGTGCCGGGACAGCCCCTCGGTGGCGAGCTGCCGCTCGACCAGGTTCTGGGTGGCGATGCCGGCGTGGTCCATGCCGGGCAGCCAGAGCGCCTCGAAGCCCTGCATCTTCTTCCGCCGGGTGAGGGCGTCCATCAGCGTGTGCTCGAACGCGTGGCCCATGTGCAGCGAGCCGGTGACGTTCGGGGGCGGGATGACGATGGTGAAGGGGGGCTTGTCGCTCTCCGCCGACGCCCGGAAGTGGCCGGCGGCTACCCACTGCTCGTACCGTCGCTGCTCTACCTCGCCGGGCTGGTACTGGCCGGCAAGGGTCGGGGCGTCGGGGCGTCGGGCATCCAGTCTCTCGGTCACCCTGAAAGTCTACGGAGCGCTTCGGCGGACCCGACGTGCGCCACCTGTTGTTCGCGTACGGTGGCGAACATGTCCGACGCACATCTCACCGAGCGTCTGCTCGGCGACGGGCCCGAGCCGGTCGACCTGACCGACGAGCCGATCCAGCTGAGCCGCCGCGACCCGGAGAACGACCCCGAGCGGGGCCGTACGCCCTCCCGCCGCCGGCGGATGGTGCTCGCCGTCGCGCTGGTCGCCGGCTTGGCGGGGATCGGTGCGCTCGGCGCCGGCGGCTGGCGGGTGCTGCAGCAGAAGGACACCGACCTCTCCACCCCGGCGAAGGTGGCCGGGCTCACCCGCGACGACAGCGAGCGGGCCCGCAGCACCGCGGACTACCTGCGCAGCGGCTTCGCCGCCGACATCGAACTGGATCGCAGCTTCGGCACGGTCTACAGCGACCCGGCGGACGCCAAGCGGGTGGTGCTCGTCTTCGGCGGCACCACGCTGCTCTGGCAGCCCGAGCGGGACCTGGACAGCCTCTTCGGCCTGATGGCCGACGAGACCGGCAAGGTGACCGGCCTGCGCGAGGTGTCCGCCGGCCGGCTGGGCGGCGTGATGAAGTGCGGGGTCACCGGCGGCGACGGCGGCGACTTCACCGTGTGCGGGTGGGCCGACCACGGCAGCGTGGTGATGGCGATGTTCCCGGGGCGCTCCGTCGACGAGGCCGCCGGCCTGTTCCGCCAGCTCCGCGAGGGCATCCAGAGCCGCTGACCGGTCCCGGGGCACGGCGCGGGTCGC
Organism: Micromonospora kangleipakensis; assembly: GCF_004217615.1. Taxonomy (NCBI): domain Bacteria; kingdom Bacillati; phylum Actinomycetota; class Actinomycetes; order Micromonosporales; family Micromonosporaceae; genus Micromonospora; species Micromonospora kangleipakensis. The sequence continues at coordinate 6,665,157 of NZ_SHLD01000001.1, forward strand.
CCGCGGCGGGCCGCCGCTCGCCCGTGAACCGGGCCCGGGAAACGGGTCGGAAACGCAGATGAGGCCACCCCGAAGGGTGACCTCATCTGGAAAGATTGTCCGGCGGCGTCCTACTCTCCCACACCCTCCCGAGTGCAGTACCATCGGCGCTGGAGGGCTTAGCTTCCGGGTTCGGAATGTGACCGGGCGTTTCCCCTCCGCCATGACCGCCGTAACTCTATCGACATGTCAAACAACACCACCACAGTGGTCTGTTGTTCGTTTGTCGGGAGTTGCACAGTGGACGCGTAGCTTCTTTGTAGTCAAGTCCTCGGCCTATTAGTACCGGTCAACTGAACCCGTTACCGGGCTTACATTTCCGGCCTATCAACCCAGTCGTCTAGCTGGGGGCCTTACCCACCCGAAGGTGGTGGGATACCTCATCTTGAAGCGAGCTTCCCGCTTAGATGCTTTCAGCGGTTATCCCTTCCGAACGTAGCTAACCAGCCGTGCCCCTGGCGGGACAACTGGCACACCAGAGGTTCGTCCGTCCCGGTCCTCTCGTACTAGGGACAGCCCTTCTCAAGTATCCTACGCGCACGGCGGATAGGGACCGAACTGTCTCACGACGTTCTAAACCCAGCTCGCGTACCGCTTTAATGGGCGAACAGCCCAACCCTTGGGACCTGCTACAGCCCCAGGATGCGACGAGCCGACATCGAGGTGCCAAACCATCCCGTCGATATGGACTCTTGGGGAAGATCAGCCTGTTATCCCCGGGGTACCTTTTATCCGTTGAGCGACACCGCTTCCACATGCCAGTGCCGGATCACTAGTCCCGACTTTCGTCCCTGCTCGACCTGTCAGTCTCACAGTCAAGCTCCCTTGTGCACTTGCACTCAACACCTGATTGCCAACCAGGCTGAGGGAACCTTTGGGCGCCTCCGTTACCCTTTAGGAGGCAACCGCCCCAGTTAAACTACCCACCAGACACTGTCCCTGAACCGGATAACGGTCCGAAGTTAGATACCCAAATCAACCAGAGTGGTATTTCAAGATTGCCTCCACCCATACTGGCGTATGAGCTTCACCGGCTCCCACCTATCCTACACAAGCTAATTCGGATACCAATGTCAAGCTATAGTAAAGGTCCCGGGGTCTTTCCGTCCTGCCGCGCGTAACGAGCATCTTTACTCGTAATGCAATTTCGCCGGGCCTGTGGTTGAGACAGTGGGGAAGTCGTTACGCCATTCGTGCAGGTCGGAACTTACCCGACAAGGAATTTCGCTACCTTAGGATGGTTATAGTTACCACCGCCGTTTACTGGCGCTTAAGTTCTCCGCTTCGCCCCGAAGAGCTAACAGGTCCCCTTAACGTTCCAGCACCGGGCAGGCGTCAGTCCATATACATCGAATTACTTCTTCGCATGGACCTGTGTTTTTAGTAAACAGTCGCTTCCCCCTGCTCTCTGCGGCCATACAACGCTCCACCCGCGTGGGGTTTCACGTCTCCGGCCCCCCTTCTCCCTAAGTTACGGGGGCAATTTGCCGAGTTCCTTAACCACAGTTCGCCCGATCGCCTCGGTATTCTCTACCTGACCACCTGTGTCGGTTTGGGGTACGGGCCGCTAAGAACTCGCTAGAGGCTTTTCTCGGCAGCATAGGATCACTGACTTCACCTGAATCGGCTCGGCATCACGTCTCAGCCTTTATGCACCACGGATTTGCCTATGGTGCGGCCTACACGCTTACCCCGGCACAACCACCGGCCGGGATCAGCTACCTTCCTGCGTCACCCCATCGCTTGACTACTACCCGTCAGGTTCCCACGCTCCCCAACATTGACCCGAAGGTCGCCGCCGGTTTGGGTGGTTAGCACAACGAGGTTCGTCAGGGTCGCTCTTTCGCGGGTACGGGAATATCAACCCGTTGTCCATCGACTACGCCTCTCGGCCTCGCCTTAGGTCCCGACTCACCCAGGGCGGATTAGCCTGGCCCTGGAACCCTTGGTCATCCGGCGGAAGGGTTTCTCACCCTTCTTTCGCTACTCATGCCTGCATTCTCACTCGTGCCGCGTCCACAGCTGGGTCACCCCGCTGCTTCACCCCCGGCACGACGCTCCCCTACCCATCCACACACCTGCACAAGGAATCAAGTCCAAGCGAGGTTGAAATGTGAATGCCACAGCTTCGGCGGTGTGCTTGAGCCCCGCTACATTGTCGGCGCGGAACCACTTGACCAGTGAGCTATTACGCACTCTTTAAAGGGTGGCTGCTTCTAAGCCAACCTCCTGGTTGTCTGTGCGACCCCACATCCTTTTCCACTTAGCACACGCTTAGGGGCCTTAGCTGGTGATCTGGGCTGTTTCCCTCTCGACTACGAAGCTTATCCCCCGCAGTCTCACTGCCGCGCTCTCACTTACCGGCATTCGGAGTTTGGCTGATTTCGGTAAGCTTGTGGGCCCCCTAGACCATCCAGTGCTCTACCTCCGGCAAGAAACACGCGACGCTGCACCTAAATGCATTTCGGGGAGAACCAGCTATCACGGAGTTTGATTGGCCTTTCACCCCTAACCACAGGTCATCCCCCAACTTTTCAACGTTGGTGGGTTCGGCCCTCCACGCGGTCTTACCCGCGCTTCAGCCTGCCCATGGCTAGATCACTCCGCTTCGGGTCTAGGACACGCGACTGAATCGCCCTATTCAGACTCGCTTTCGCTACGGCTCCCCCACACGGGTTAACCTCGCCACGTGCCACTAACTCGCAGGCTCATTCTTCAAAAGGCACGCCGTCACCCCGCAAGGCTCCGACGGATTGTAGGCGAACGGTTTCAGGTACTATTTCACTCCCCTCCCGGGGTACTTTTCACCATTCCCTCACGGTACTCGTCCGCTATCGGTCACCAGGAAGTATTTAGGCTTACCAGGTGGTCCTGGCAGATTCACGGCAGATTTCAGGGGTCCGCCGCTACTCGGGAACACTCACAGGAGGCCAGCCACTTTCACCTACCGGACTTTCACCGCCTACGGTCAGCCATTCCAGACTGTTCGGCTAGCAACTGGCTTTGTAACTCCTCCGACAATTGTCAGCTTGTCGAGCAAGGTCCCACAACCCCGACCACGCAACCCCTGACAGGTATCACACGCAGCCGGTTTAGCCTCAATCCGCTTTCGCTCGCCACTACTCACGGAATCACTATTTGTTTTCTCTTCCTACGGGTACTGAGATGTTTCACTTCCCCGCGTTCCCTCCATACACCCTATGTGTTCAGGTGCAGGTGACACCACATGACTGGTGCCGGGTTTCCCCATTCGGACACCCTGGGATCACAGCTTGGTTGACAGCTCCCCCAGGCCTATCGCGGCCTCCCACGTCCTTCATCGGCTCCTGGTGCCAAGGCATTCACCGTTCGCCCTTGACAACTTGACCACAAAGATGCTCGCGTCCACTGTGCAATTCTCAACAAACGACCAACCCACAACCCGATCCGCCCCACACCAAACCCGACAACCGCCGGCGGTATGCGAGGCCAGGCCATGCCTGGCAGCCCGCGAAGCTCACGCTCCGCTCAAAGGCTCCGAAAGAAACAACCACAGGTTGTTCTTTCAGGACCCAACAGGGTGCTTTACATCCTCCCCCAGCCGCACCAGGACTTCGTTCCACACCACCGAAGTGGCCGTACTAGAAGGAACCCGGCCGTTGCCGAGGAAAGACTAACCAGTGTCTCCGCCATTGAGCACCCCGACCCGACATTCGCGGGCCGCGGGCTCCTTGCACCCTTTCGGGTGAAGGTGCTCCTTAGAAAGGAGGTGATCCAGCCGCACCTTCCGGTACGGCTACCTTGTTACGACTTCGTCCCAATCGCCAGCCCCACCTTCGACGGCTCCCTCCCTTACGGGTTGGGCCACCGGCTTCGGGTGTTGCCGACTTTCGTGACGTGACGGGCGGTGTGTACAAGGCCCGGGAACGTATTCACCGCAGCGTTGCTGATCTGCGATTACTAGCGACTCCGACTTCACGGGGTCGAGTTGCAGACCCCGATCCGAACTGAGACCGGCTTTTTGGGATTCGCTCCACCTCGCGGTATCGCAGCCCATTGTACCGGCCATTGTAGCATGCGTGAAGCCCTGGACATAAGGGGCATGATGACTTGACGTCATCCCCACCTTCCTCCGAGTTGACCCCGGCAGTCTTCGATGAGTCCCCGCCATAACGCGCTGGCAACATCGAACGAGGGTTGCGCTCGTTGCGGGACTTAACCCAACATCTCACGACACGAGCTGACGACAGCCATGCACCACCTGTGACCGCCCCCGAAGGACCCGACATCTCTGCCGGTTTTGCGGCCATGTCAAACCCAGGTAAGGTTCTTCGCGTTGCATCGAATTAATCCGCATGCTCCGCCGCTTGTGCGGGCCCCCGTCAATTCCTTTGAGTTTTAGCCTTGCGGCCGTACTCCCCAGGCGGGGCGCTTAATGCGTTAGCTGCGGCACAGGAAACCGGAGAGGTCCCCCACACCTAGCGCCCAACGTTTACAGCGTGGACTACCAGGGTATCTAATCCTGTTCGCTCCCCACGCTTTCGCTCCTCAGCGTCAGTATCGGCCCAGAGACCTGCCTTCGCCATCGGTGTTCCTCCTGATATCTGCGCATTTCACCGCTACACCAGGAATTCCAGTCTCCCCTACCGAACTCTAGCCTGCCCGTATCGACTGCAGGCCCGCGGTTGAGCCGCGGGTTTTCACAGTCGACGCGACAAGCCGCCTACGAGCTCTTTACGCCCAATAATTCCGGACAACGCTCGCACCCTACGTCTTACCGCGGCTGCTGGCACGTAGTTGGCCGGTGCTTCTTCTGCAGGTACCGTCACTCTCGCTTCGTCCCTGCTGAAAGAGGTTTACAACCCGAAGGCCGTCATCCCTCACGCGGCGTCGCTGCATCAGGCTTCCGCCCATTGTGCAATATTCCCCACTGCTGCCTCCCGTAGGAGTCTGGGCCGTGTCTCAGTCCCAGTGTGGCCGGTCGCCCTCTCAGGCCGGCTACCCGTCGTCGCCTTGGTAGGCCATCACCCCACCAACAAGCTGATAGGCCGCGAGCCCATCCCAGGCCGAAAAACTTTCCACCACCAGCCATGCAGCCGGTGGTCCTATTCGGTATTAGCCCCGGTTTCCCGGGGTTATCCCAAAGCCTAGGGCAGGTTGCTCACGTGTTACTCACCCGTTCGCCGCTCGAGTACCCCGAAGGGCCTTTCCGCTCGACTTGCATGTGTTAAGCACGCCGCCAGCGTTCGTCCTGAGCCAGGATCAAACTCTCCAACAAAAACTTGTTGAAACAGTCATCCCGGCAACAAAAAGTGTTGCCAAAGGAATCCAAACCAGCAAACCCCTCCCGAAGAAAGGACTGCCAGTCCGGGGTATAAATCAATTTGGCACTGGCTTATCAAGCACCCTGTTGAGTTCTCAAAGAACAACCACACACCATCCGGAAGCTCTACTCTGTAGAACCCCCGTCCGGGGCAACCTCTCTAACTTACCCGGTCCGATCTTCGTTGTCAACCTCGTGTCCGAGGAGATCAACTTGGTTCGGTCCGATCCACGCTGACGCACGCCGTACCCGGCGGTCGTTTCTGTCGTGGGAAGCGGCAGACCGGCCGATCGCCGCTCTCGCGGCCACCCGCCCGGCTCCCTGCCGGCTTTCGAACTTTACCCGGCCGGCTCCGCGATCGCAACTCCGTGTTGCTCGGAGTCTCTCGCACCGCCCGAATCCTCAGTCTCGCTCGGCGTCTCCGCCACGAGCCTGGTGCCCGCTCTCGACCGGTTTGTCCGGCCTCCCGCGTGCAGAGAGAAAGTTACGCGGATGGTCCCGAGAAGGCAAATCAACGTCCGTCACTGATTCATGTGGCCGGCGAACAGGCATCCGACATGTGGATGACGACCGGCGGAGGGGACCACCGGCGGCCCCGCCGTGCCAGAGTGTCTGGCATGGATGACGTGTCCCCCGCGCCGGCCGCCGAGGAAGCGTTGCTCGGGCTCCTGCTGCCCTTCTGGCAGTTGGTTATCGGCGGGTTCGTGCTCTTCGTCGTCCTGGTGTCGGTCAGGCGGCTCGCGCGACGGGGCCCGTCCCGGATGACGACCGCACTGCTCGTCACCGCCGCGGCGATCGCCGGCTTCACTGTCGTCGGCGTCCTGCTGGAGGGCTGACCGCGCTCAGAGCCGCCGGTTCGCGAGACTCGGCAGCTCCGCCCGGATCGTGCCGAGCCGCTCCAGGTCCAGGTCGGTGACGGCGAAGCCCGGCCCGTCCGGCACCTGGCTCAGCACCGTCCCCCACGGGTCCACCACCATGCTGCGCCCGAAACAGGTCCGCCCCGGCTCGTGGTCGCCGGTCTGGCCGGCGGCCGCGACGAAGCACTGGTTCTCGATCGCCCGGGCGCGCAGCAGGACCTCCCAGTGGTCCCGCCCGGTGTGCATCATGAAGGCCGCGGGCACGACGAGGAGTTGCGCGCCGCCCTCGCTGGCGAGTTGCCGGTAGAGCTCCGGGAAGCGCAGGTCGTAGCAGATCGACAGGCCCACCCGCAGGCCCTCGACGTCGACCACCACGGGCTGGTCCCCGGGCGCCACGGTCGCCGACTCGAGGTACGACACCCGGCCCGGGATCTCCACGTCGTACAGATGGATCTTGCGATAGCTGGCGGCGAGGGCGCCCGTGCGGTCGAAGACCAGCGAGGTGTTCCAGGTGTGCTCCGGATCGGGACCCGCCTCGTGGAAGGAACCGGCGACCACCCAGATGCCGAGCCGGCGAGCCACCGCGGCGAAGAACTCCCCCACCACGCCGTCCACCGGCTCGGGCTCCGGCATGCCCTTCGCCGGGCCGAGGTAGTCCACGTACTCCGGCAGGACGGCGAGGTCGGCATCGGCCGCCGCGGCCCTGGCCAGCAGGGCCTCGGCGGCGGCGAGGTTCGCCGGCCGGTCGTCGCGGGCGTTGAGCTGGCAGACGGCGACGCGCATGGGGTCAGCGTACGGACGGGCGGCGGTCGACGACAGGGCTCAGAGGCTCGCCAGGACCAGGGCCCCTGCGGCGAACCCCAGACCGGCGATCTGCGCCGGCCGGAGACGCTCCCGGTCCACGGCGAGCGCGAGGAGCACGGTGCTCGCCGGGTACAGCGCGGCGATCGCCGCCACGATGCTCAGGTGGCCCCGGCTCGCCGCCGCCAGGTAGAGCGCGTTCGCCGCCGAGTCCAGCAAGCCGGCCGCCGCGGCCCAGCCGAGTACCCGGGGCCCGAGCCGCAGGCTCACCCCGGCACGCGCGGCCAGCGCGAGTCCGAAGCCGATCGAGCTGACCCGCACGGCCAGCACCGGCCACATCCCGGCGTCCTCGTCGGCCTGGCCGAGCAGGGCGAAGAAGACGCCGAAGAGCGCGCCCGCGCCGAGGGCCATTCCCACCAGCCGCGGGGACACCGCCCCGGAGCGGCCACCCTCCCCGAGGCTGACCAGGGCGATGGCCAGCACGGCGAGGCCGGCGCCGCAGAGCGCGAGGGTGCCGGGCGACTGGGCGGTGACCAGGCCGGCGACGATCGGCACCAGGGCGGCCGTGATCGCGGTGACCGGTGCGACGACCGCCATCATCCCGCCGGCGAGGGCCCGGTAGAGCAGCACGACGCCGGCGGCGCCGGCCACCCCGGCGAGCAGGCCCCAGACCAGGTCGACGGTGTGCGGCGTGCCGGGCACCACCAGCACGAGCGCGAGCAGCAGCGGGACGCTCAGCAGCTGTGAGACCACCGTGACGGCGATCGGGTCGGCCCGGCGGGACGCCTTTCCGCCGGAGAAGTCGGCCGTGCCGAACGCGACTGCGGACACTGCCGCGAGCACAATGGGGAACATCCGGATGTCGTACCACAATATTAACCGCGAAGGATAGTGTGATGACCGACGCCAGTGCCGGGCGGGTGAGCGCGGTGACCTCCGCCGTCGCGCGGCAGGTACGCGAACTGCGGGCCGCGCGCGGCTGGTCCTTCGAGGAGCTGGCGGGGCGGTCCGGGGTCAGCAAGGGCATGCTCGTGCAGATCGAAGGGGCCCGGACCAACCCGAGCATCGGCACGCTCTGCCGGGTCGCGGACGCCTTCGGGGTCAACATCGCCCAGCTCCTCGAGCCGGCGGAGGAGAGCACCGTGCGGATCACCGCCGCCGGCGAGGCGCCGGTGCTCTGGCGGGGCGAGCACGGCGGAAGCGCTCAGCTGCTCAGCGGCCTGGGCGAGCCGGACCTGGTCGAACTCTGGGACTGGCGGCTGGAGCCGGGCGAGACGCACCACTCCCCCGACCACCCCCGCGGTACCCGGGAGGTGCTGCACGTCCTGACCGGCACGGCGACGGTCGTGGTCGACGGCGTCGCGCACGTCGTACGGGCCGGGGAGACGATCGAGTTCCACGCCGACCGGGAGCACGGCTACCGCAACACGGGCGACGAGCCGGTGCGGCTGGCGATGGTGGTCGTCACCCCGTCGGGCGAATGGGACCGGCGGACCCGCTCACGCCGACCGCGCCCGGAATGATCCCGGGCGCGGTCGGTACGGCGATCAGGCGGACTTCTCCTCGCGGTCCCGACGAGCCCGGCGACCGGTGAACTCGCGGGGCACGATCGTCGGGTTGACGTTCTCCAGGACCACCTCGCGGGTGATCAGCACGCGGGCGGCATCCGGGTTGCTCGGCACCTCGTACATCACGGAGAGCAGGACCTCTTCCATGATCGCCCGGAGGCCGCGGGCGCCGGTGCCGCGGAGCATCGCCTGGTCGGCGATGGCCTCCAGCGCCGGCGGCTCGAACTCCAGCTCGACGCCGTCCAGCTCGAAGAGGCGCTGGTACTGCCGGACCAGGGCGTTGCGCGGCTCGGTCAGGATTCGGACCAGCGCGGAGCGGTCGAGGCTGCGCACGTTGGTGATCACCGGGAGCCGGCCGATGAACTCCGGGATCAGCCCGAACTTGAGCATGTCCTCCGGCATGACCTGGCTGAAGATGTCGTCGGTCGACCGCTCGGAGACCGACCGGAGCCGGGCGCCGAAGCCGGTGCCGCCGGAACCCGTCCGGGCCTCGATGATCTGGTCCAGCCCGGCGAAGGCGCCACCGCAGATGAACAGCACGTTGGTGGTGTCGATCTGGATGAACTCCTGGTGCGGGTGCTTCCGTCCGCCCTGCGGCGGCACGTTGGCCACCGTGCCTTCCAGCATCTTCAGCAGCGCCTGCTGGACGCCCTCGCCGGAGACGTCCCGGGTGATCGACGGGTTTTCCGACTTACGGGCGATCTTGTCGACCTCGTCGATGTAGATGATCCCGGTCTCGGCGCGTTTGATGTCGTAGTCCGCGGCCTGGATCAGCTTGAGGAGGATGTTCTCCACGTCCTCGCCGACGTAGCCCGCCTCGGTGAGCGCGGTGGCGTCGGCGATCGCGAACGGGACGTTGAGCATCCGCGCGAGGGTCTGCGCCAGGTGCGTCTTGCCGCAGCCGGTCGGGCCGAGCAGCAGGATGTTGGACTTGGCCAGCTCGACGGCGTCGCTGCCGGAGCCCGGCGCGCCGGCCGACTCGGCCTGGATCCGCTTGTAGTGGTTGTAGACCGCGACCGCGAGTGCCTTCTTGGCCTGGTCCTGCCCCACCACGTAGTTGTCGAGGAACTGGCAGATCTCCATCGGCTTGGGAAGCTCTTCCCACTTCACCTCGCCGGACTCGGCCAGCTCCTCCTCGATGATCTCGTTGCAGAGATCGATGCACTCGTCACAGATGTACACCCCGGGGCCCGCGATCAACTTCTTGACCTGCTTCTGCGACTTGCCGCAGAAGGAGCACTTCAGTAGGTCGCCGCCGTCACCGATCCGTGCCACCTACGTTCTCCCTGCACTCGTCGGCCGGAACGCCGGCCCTGACCTGCGGGCGCCGGGCGCCCGTCCGTCTGTTACCCCGCCGGTCCGACCCAGCGAAGCGGTACAGACCCGACGTTACCCGCTGGCGGAGGTTTCTCCGACCCCCAAAACGGGGTGTGTCAGAGGTCGGCCGGGAACGGATCCACGGCCGACCTCCGACCAGGTGTTGCTCAGCTGGCGGCGTTCGCCGCCAGCAGGCCCTTCTTGCGGCTGGTGAGGATCGTGTCGACCAGCCCGTACTCCTTGGACTCCTCGGCCGTCATGATCTTGTCCCGGTCGATGTCCTTGCGGACCTGCTCGATCGGGCGGTTGCAGTGCCGGGAGAGCATGTCCTCCAGCTGCGTCCGCATCCGCAGGATCTCCCGGGCCTGGATCTCGATGTCCGAGCCCTGACCGTAGCCGCCCTCGGTGGCCGGCTGGTGGATGATGATCCGGGAGTTGGGCAGCGCCATCCGCTTGCCCGGGGTGCCCGCCGAGAGCAGCACCGCCGCCGCGCTGGCCGCCTGGCCGAGGCAGACGGTCTGGATGTCCGGCCGTACGTACTGCATGGTGTCGTAGATCGCCGTCATGGCCGTGAACGAGCCACCGGGCGAGTTGATGTACATGATGATGTCGCGGTCCGGGTCCGTGCCCTCGAGCGTCAGCAGCTGGGCCATCACGTCGTTGGCCGACGCGTCGTCCACCTGGACGCCGAGGAAGATGATCCGGTCCTCGAAGAGCTTGTTGTACGGGTTGGACTCCTTGACCCCGTACGAGGTGCGCTCCACGAACGAGGGGAGCACGTAGCGGTTGTGCACGGCCGCGAACTGGGGCGGCAAACTCAGGTCGGTCATCGTCAGCTCCTCAGCTCAGGGTCCCGGCGCCTTCCGGAACCTGGGTGGCTCCGGTGATCACCTTGTCGATGAAGCCGTAGTCCATGGCCTCCTGGGCGGTGAACCAACGGTCGCGGTCCGAGTCCGCCTCGATCTCCGCCGCGGTCCGGCCGGTGTGGTGCGCGACCCGGTCCTGGAACATCCGCTTGGTGTAGAGCATCTGCTCCGCCTGGATGGCGATGTCAGCGGCCGTGCCGCCCATGCCGCCCGAGGGCTGGTGCATCATGATCCGCGCGTGCGGCAGGGCGTACCGCTTGCCCTTGGTGCCCGCGCAGAGCAGCAGCTGGCCCATGGAGGCCGCCATGCCCATCGCCACCGTGGACACGTCGTTGTCGATGAACTGCATGGTGTCGTAGATCGCCATGCCGGAGTAGACCGAGCCACCCGGCGAGTTGATCCAGAGATTGATGTCGCGGTCCGGGTCCTCCGCCGCGAGCAGCAGCAGCTGCGCGCAGATGCGGTTGGCGACCTGGTCGGTCACCTCGCTGCCCAGGAAGATGATCCGCTCCTTGAGCAACCGGTTGTAGACCGAGTCGTCGAGGTTGCCAATGGAATCGCCACCTCGGGCCTCGATCGCCCGCAGCGGGTTCGCTGGGATGTGCATGTCGGTCATGGCAGCCCTTCGCTCTCCGTACCGTCCTACCCGACACTAACCGCTCAGCCGGGGGGCGTACTCCCGGTCGGGACACTGTTCGCTCTCAGCGCAGCTGTCCTGGAGACGTACCCCGGAAAGGGTTTCGGCCGCCGCCCACCGCGAAGCGGCGGACGGCGGCCAACCCCGGACGATCAGTGCTGGTGGTCGTGCTCGGCCTCGTTCTGGGCCCGCAGCGCGTCGAGGGTGACCTCGTTGCCGGCCGAGTCCTTGATCTTGATCTTCTCCATCACCGAGGCGAGCGCCTTGCCGCGGCGGACGTCGCCGAAGACGGCCGTGGCGGCGCCGGAGCGGACCAACTGGTCGTAGTACTGCTGCGGGGCCATGCCGGCGCGCTGGGCGCGGTGGACGATCTCGTGACCGAACTCGTCGTCGGAGACCTGGACGTCCTCGGCGTCGGCCAGGGTGTCCAGCAGGAGCTGGATCTTGACCCCGTCGGTCGCCGCCTCGGTCAGCTCGGCGTCGATCTGCTCCTCGGTCTTCTCCTCGGCGGCGAGGTACTCCTCCAGGGAGGCGCCGATCCGCTCGAGCTGGTCGACCATGGCGGCCTTGCGGCTCTCGACCTCCTCGCGGACGACACCCTCCGGCGCCGGCACCTCGGCGGCGGCGACCATCTGCTCGAGGGCCTTGTCGCGGGCCGCGTAGATCTGCTCGACCTGCTTGCCCCGGGTGACCCGCTCACGCAGGTCGTTCCGCAGCTCCTCGATGGTGTCGAACTCGCTCGCCATCTGGGCGAAGTCGTCGTCCAGCTCCGGCAGCTCCTTCTCCTTGACGGTGCGCACCGTCACGGCCACCTCGGCGTCCCGGCCGGCGAAGTCGCCGCCCACGAGCTGGGTGGAGAAGGTGGTGCTGTCACCGGCGGCGAGGCCGACCACGGCCTCGTCCAGGCCCGGCAGGAGCTGCTTGCTGCCGACCTCGTGCGAGATGTTGCTCGCCGAGCCGCCCGGCACGTCCTCGCCGTCGACGGTGGCGTTCAGGTCGATCTGGACGTAGTCGCCCTCCTGGGCGGCCCGCTCGACGGTCTTCAGCGTGGCGAACCGCTCCCGCAGGCTCTTGACCTGCTCGTCGATCTCGCTGTCGTCGACCTGGATCTCGTCCACGGTCACCTCGATGGTGGCCGGGTCCGGCAGGGTGATCTCCGGGCGGACGTCGACCTCGGCGGTGAAGTTCAGCGAGTCACCGTCGTTGAACTCGGTGATCTCGACCTCCGGGCGACCCAGCGTCTTCAGGTCGTGCTCGCGGACCGCGGCGAGGATGTTCTGCGGGATGGCCTCCTGCACCGCCTCGTTGAGGACGGTGCCCCGGCCCACCCGCTGGTCGATCACGGCGGCCGGCACCTTGCCCCGGCGGAAGCCGGGCACCTGCACCTGCGAACCGATCTCCCGGTACGCCTTCCTGAGGCTCGGCTCGAGCTCGACGAACGGCACCTCGATGGCGAGCCGCACGCGCGTCGGGCTCAGAGTCTCGACGGTGCTCTTCACAGGCGTACTCCTTGACGGATCTCAGTTGAGTCTGGGCGTGATTGCGACAATCGAGTGTAGGCGAGCCGGGCTGCCGGTTCGGCAGCGCCCGGGGTACCGCGCGGAAAAATCGGCGGTTCCCGGACGACCCGGCCGCGGACGACAGTCGGGGTGGCGGGATTTGAACCCACGGCCCCTCGCTCCCAAAGCGAGTGCGCTACCAAGCTGCGCCACACCCCGTGGCGACGAGAAGTGTATGCCGTCCGCGCTCCCCGGACGTCCCGGGGCCGCATCGACCCGCCGCTCCGGCCGCCGCCGGTCGCCAGCCCGCCGGCCGCCGGGCGCACGCCCGGGCTCCGGCCGGGCAAGGCGACAACGTGCGGGAAACCGTGCTCTCCGAGCACCGGGAGTCCGCTCTCTTCCGCACGTTGTGCGGATCTTGACGGGGCAGGGGCCCGGGCGGCGGTACGGCGCTGCGCGGGCGGGCCGGGCATTGGGTAGGCTGTCGGGCGCGCCTCGTCACCGCGGGGCGCTCGCGGGCGTAGCTCAATGGCAGAGCTTCAGTCTTCCAAACTGACGGTGCGGGTTCGATTCCCGTCGCCCGCTCCACACACCTCCGGCCCAGGTCAGAGGCGCCATCCCCTGATCCTGGGCCGGTCGGCCACTCCCCCGCTTCGATCTTGCGGGCCATCCGTGGACCACTAGGGCCTGTTTCGAAGTCCGCTGTGTGACGGTGTGTCGTGATCGCTAAGTAGTGAGGTCTCCGGTAAAGGGTTCATCGACCAAGAAGAACCTCAGACCCGGAGACCTCGTGGCCACCCACCCTCCACCCGGGCGCGGCCCTCGTTGCCGACGAGGGCCGTCAGAGTGGGTCGAGGCGGCGCTTGAGCAGGCAGAACTCGTTGCCTTCTGGATCGGCGAGGACGTGCCAGGACGCCTCCGCGGGCTGACCGATGTCGACGAGTTCGGCCCCGACGGCCAGGAGGCGTTCGAGCTCGGCGTCCTGATCGCGGTCGATGGCGTTGACGTCGATGTGCAGCCGGGCAATCCCGTTCTTCGGCTCGTCGTTGCGGATGAGGAAGATCGTCGGCTGCGGGCCGCCGAACCCTTCGCGCGGACCTATCTCGATGCAGCCCTCCTCCTCGCGATCGAGCACTATGAAGTCCAGGACCTCGCACCAGAACCGCGCCAGCACCTCGGGGTCTCGGCACTTGAGCACGAGCTCACTGATACGGCATGCCATTGACGAAACCTACTCTCAGCGTGGGGAACTGCCGGGGTGGCCGCACGCGGATCTCATGGGCTCCCTGCAGTGAGAACACTCGCGCGACCGTACCGGGCGAGGCGAGCAGAGGCGAGGTGATTTCAGGCCCTCGCCTGGCCGGGCTGCCAGGCGAGGGCCGTAGGTGGGCCGTAGGTTCATTCCTGATCACAGTCGGTGCCCGAGCGGCCGTGGTGGCGCACTGACATGAAACTGGGCTCCGGACCGTGAGGGCCTCCGCGACGCGTCTTGAGGATCATGTCAAGCATCTGGTGGGACGCGAGTGGTCAAGCATGTCCCGCGACCGGGACAACAGCCCACGGCATTGCGTTGCCGAGTTCCGCTCTATCAGATCAAGGCGGCCCGCAGAGCGGGCCGCGCCGGCCCGGCCCCGGCCTGCTGGCGACCTTCGGCCGGCATCGGCCGGGCCGTCCGGCCACGCTGGCGGACGACAAGAGCTTGAAGACCTCGGGGCTCTGCCCCGAACCCCGGCCCTCCTCAGAGATCCGCCGCAACAAGTGGGTCAGGCGCCCGGCCCGTGCCGGAAGGCCATGCGGGATTGCTTGTATGGCTCCGGACACGGGGAAAGGCGTCCTACGCTCTGGACATATGGGGCCGCATGCCCCTGCTGGCCTGGCACAAGTTCGGGCGGCGCCTTCACCGAAGATGCCCCTCGGGAGGCAGGAGCCGGGGCATGCCATTTGTCTGCGGTAGGCGGGCGGAGACCACCCGCTCGGCCTCAAAGGCGTCCAAAGCAGAAGGGAGGCCTGCGTGGCCGTCAAGACGGAAGCGCGAACGGGCGCCGCAGAAGTGCGGCCATTCAAGATCGAGGTCCCCGAGGCGGACCTCGAGGATCTACGCGCGCGCATCAGAGCCACGCGCTGGCCGAACAAAGAGACCGTCGAGGATGACTCGCAGGGCGTGCCGCTCGCGCTCATGCAGGACCTCGCTCGCTACTGGGCGAACGACTACGACTGGCGCAAGTGCGAGGCGCGGCTGAAGGCCCTCCCCAACTTCGTCACCGAGATCGACGGTCTGGAAATCCACTTCATCCACGTTCGCTCGAAGCACGAGGACGCGCTCCCGATCGTCGTCTGCCACGGCTGGCCCGGGTCGATCGTCGAGCAACTGAAGCTCATCGACCCGCTCACGGATCCGACGGCGCACGGCGCGAGCGCGTCGGATGCCTTCCACGTCGTGATCCCGTCGATGCCCGGATACGGGTTCTCCGGCCAGCCGATCACGACCGGCTGGGACCCCGTGCACATCGGGAAGGCCTACGTCGAGCTCATGAAGCGGCTCGGGTACACGCGCTTCGTCGCGCAGGGCGGCGACTGGGGCGCGATCGTCGTCGACGCGATGGCCGGCGGCCGCGCCAACCCGGCGGCCGCCGAGCCGGCGCCACCGGAGCTGATCGGCATCCACACCAACATGCCCGGCGCGGTTCCGCCGGACCTCTTCGTCGCGGCCTTTGCCGGCAGTCCGGCGCCGGGCGGTCTCTCCGACGAGGAGCGGAGCACGTACGAGCAGCTGCTCAGGTTCTTTGGGACGCACGTGGCGTACGGGCTGATCATGGGGACGCGCCCGCAGACGCTCTACGGCCTGGCGGACTCACCCATCGATCTCGCCGCGTTCATGCTCGACCACGGCGACGGGGCCGGTCAGCCCGGCATCGTTCAGCAGGTCCTCGAGGGACGTCTGCAGAAGCCGAGCGACCTCACGCGCGACGACATCCTGGACAACATCACGCTCTTCTGGCTGACCAACAGCGGGGTGTCCTCGGCGCGGCTGTACTGGGAGAACAAGCTCCCCTTCTTCGCTGCCAAGGGCGTGACGATCCCGGTCGGCGTGAGCATCTTCGCCGACGAGATCTACCGGGTTCCGCGCAGCTGGGCGGAGCGGGCGTACCACAACCTCGTCCACTACAACCGGCACGACAGGGGCGGGCACTTCGCGGCCTGGGAGCAGCCGCAGCTGCTCTCGGAAGACATCCGCGCGACGTACCGATCGCTGCGCTAGCGAATGATCCGAAGAGGACTGCTGAGCGATCCACGGCCATACGGCCCTTTCGCAGTGTCCGGGCTCAGGTGGTCTGGCTTGGGAGTCACGCGTGGGAGTCACCGGGGCGAACGGAGCCGGACGAGCCCGGACCGATCCAGTTGCCGAGAGCGTGGCGACCAGGGCGACGCGGACGTTGCCGAACGGCTGTGGCGTGGCCTTGGGAATTACGGATCAGATGGTCGTAGGCGTGCCCCGTCTCAGTCCTCATCCAGTCCTCAAGAGGCCGAGCCCCGGCCGCTGACGCTGAGAGACGCCGAGAGGGGTTTCCGCAGGCCAGGCAGGGTTGGGGCAGGTAGACCCTGCTGGGCAACTTGATCTCGTAATGCGTAGGTCGACCGGCGGCACGATCAGCGTCGGAAACCGGCCGGGCTGCCGCCGTCACCTGCGGGCCTCTGCGCTCAGGCACCCAGTACGTGCGGCTTGGCATAGCCTCGGAGGGGTCCTGATCACGGAGGGCGCCGTGTTCGGAAAGATTGCTCGGCACCTTGCTGGTGCGACTGCCGCCTGCCTCGTATTCGTGGTGCAGGGGATCGTCATCTACGTCGGCCTGCTCGCGTACGCGTTGATTGCCGATGCGGACATCGGCGGTCCGCTGGCGGGGCTTCTGCTCGTGCTGCTAGCCGCCGCGCTAGGAATCGCCCTCGTGCCACTGCTGTTTGTGCCAGCCAGCGTTGCCGGGGAGGTTGCCGCGAAAAGCGGACGTCTGCTCGCCAAGTTGCTGGTCGCCTTCGCCGTTGCCTCAGTGCTGGCCACGATCTACGTGGTCCTTGTCGCAGTGGCCACCGACGTACCTATTGCCAACACCCTGGTTGCCTGCCTGCTCGGCGCGGTCGCCGTGCTAGGTCCTACAGCGGCCTGCGTCGGCGTCACCCACGGCGTGCGAAAGATCAGGCCAAAGCGCGGAGCACAACAAGCCGTAGACGGGATGGCGAAGGTTGCCTAAACCCGCAGCCGCCGCGGGCCGTCCACTCCGACCCCTGACAGCCGCCATTGAGACTCGGCTGGTGAGGCGCTCCACCTTGTCCCCGTCCCGGCAGGCTGGACGGTCTACGACTGCCCGACGAGGAAATCCGCCCTAAGCCAGCCGCCGCCTGCCAAAAGCAGCCGCTTCGCGTTGCCCGAGGGCGCTCATCTGCGCCCCAGCCGACGACGGGTTGCCTCGCAGGCGGGCTGATAACCCGGCACATCCTCGAACGGGACCCCGTCCTCGCTTCTCCCCATCGTGGCGAACAACCGCTTACGGGCTGCCGGCAGACTCGCGCCATCGAGACCTTTCGTTTCGATGGCATCACCAATCCGACGCAAGGGCACCCAAGCGACCTCGTCGGACAGCGGTCCACCGCTATCTCGCAGGTTACGGAGCCAGTGCGCCAGCACCAGCGCCTCATCCACGGTCAGTTGGATCAGCGTTCCGATTCCTTCCCGATCCCGTCCTTCGGCAAGGACGCGGACCCGTGCCGCTTCCAGTTCTTCTCCATAGTCGGGCGCGAAGATGAGCGGCGAGACGGCTTCGAACGCTCCGTTGATTCGATAGAGCGCCGGCCAGACGGCCTCGTCACTCAGCAGGTCATCACTGTTCTCCAGCTGGTAGATCCAGTCCGAGATGATCAGCGCCTCGTCGTCAGTCATCCGGACCTGTACCCACATCTCAGGCTGGTCTCGGGCAGGAGATGCACCTAGTCTCCTCCCTGGTCGGCGGTGACGTCGAACTCATCCGCGACGCGACCCTACTGCCGCTGCCGCGCACATCGCCGCAGTCAACCGGCGGCTATGACACAACCTTGACCAGGGGGCAGCAACCTGACCAGCCATCCGTGATTTTCTTCTAAGCCGAAGGCCGCAACGGGCCATCCATGGGCCAGTAACCGGGGCGCGCAGCGGTCACGAGGGGGCACGAGGCGCAGCCGCGCCGGCCCTCGGCCGCAGGCGTTTCGGGCATCACGACCAGTCGATCGCGCTCCTCCAAACTGACGGTGCGGGTTCGATTCCCGTCGCCCGCTCCACCCACGAAGGCCCAGGTAGACCGCATGATCGCGGAAAGGGGCCTTTCCACTTCTCCCCCGTGCTGGATCTTGCGTGCCATCCGCGTGCCATTGGTTCCCTGACGGTCGCCCTGCTGGCACGATCGCTGCTTTCCGCGCCGCGTCAGCAGTTGGAGGCCCGCCAATCGCCCGTGGCAAGATCTGCTAGGTGCAGATCGGGATGCTTGGACCATTCGAGGTTCGCGCGGACGACGGCGTCTTAGCCGACGTGCCGGGCGCCCGGTTGCGCGGGCTGTTGATCGCCCTCGCGCTCGAACCTGGTCGCGTGGTCCAGAAGGCGACGCTGGTCGACTGGATTTGGGGTGAGCGCCCGCCCTCCGACGCGGCGAATGCCTTGCAACGCTTGGTTTCCCGGTTGCGGAAGGCGCTGCCGGAAGGGTTGGTCGAGGGGCAGACGGACGGCTACCGGTTGACGGTGGAACCCGATGCTGTCGACGCCGTGCGGTTCGAACGCCTCGTCGGCCAGGCCCGCAATGACGAGGATCCACGGCGAGTACGGCTGCTGCGCGAGGCCCTCGCATTGTGGCGCGGTGCGGCCATGCAGGACGTCGGTTTGCCGGATAGCGCAGCTTTTGACGCGGCGGTCGCGCGGCTCGAAGGGCTACGCCTGACTGCCCTGGAGGATCGGTTCGATGCGGAGGTCAGCCTCGGCCACGGTGTGAAGCTGGTCACGGAATTGACCGACCTGGTGGCCGCCCACCCGGTGCGAGAACGGCTTGTCGCTGCGCTGATGCGTGCCCTCGTTGCGGCCGGTCGCGGCAGCGAGGCGCTGCTGGTGTACCAGCGCACGAGAGAAGCCCTGGCCGACGCGCTGGGTGTCGACCCCTCACCGGAGCTGTCCGCGTTGCACGTCGCGCTGTTGCGGGGCGAGTTGGGACGGCGGGAGGAAACCCGGAAGACCAACTTGCGTGCCGAGCTGACCAGCTTCGTCGGCAAGGACGCTGATGTCGCCGCGGTCCGCGAACTCATCGCCGAACATCGGCTCACCACCCTGATCGGGCCGGGCGGCTCGGGGAAGACCAGGCTGGCCACGGAAACCGCGCGCACGCTGCTCGGCGACCTGCCGGACGGGGCCTGGCTGGTGGAGCTCGCAGCCATCGGCGCGGACGGTGACGTGGCGCAGTCGGCGCTAGCCGGGCTCGGCCTCCGGGATGCTCTGCTCGGCGGGGCACCGAACGCGGATCTGGCGGACCGGCTCATCGCCGCGATCCGCGAGCGGGAGGCGCTGCTGATTCTGGACAACTGTGAGCACGTGATCGAGTCGGCGGCGGCGTTCGCCCATCGAGTGCTCGGGGAGTGCCAGCGGCTGCGGATCCTGGCGACGAGCCGGGAGCCGCTCGGCATCACCGGTGAGGCGCTGTGGCTGGTCGAGCCGCTGGCCGTGCCGGAGGGGGACGCCGGCCCCGGCGAGATCGAGTCCTCTCCGGCCGTCCGGTTGCTGCGGGACCGGGCGGGCGCGGTGCGCAAGGATCTCGCGGTCGACGCCCACACGTTGTCGACGATGGTGCGCGTCTGCCGGGCGCTGGACGGGATGCCGCTGGCGATCGAATTGGCCGCGGCCCGGTTACGCACCATGTCCCTCGATCAGCTCGCCCACCGGCTCGACGACCGGTTCCGCCTGCTGACCAGCGGTAGCCGTACCGCGTTGCCGCGGCACAGGACGCTGCGCGCGGTGGTCGACTGGAGCTGGGAGTTGCTCACCGACGCCGAACGGATGGTCCTGCGCAGGCTCTCGGTGTTCTCGGGCGGGGCGAGCCTGGAAGCGGCCGAGCGGGTCTGCGCCGGCGATGCGGTCGAGCAGGAGCAGGTGTTCGAGTTGCTCACCTCGCTGGCCGAGAAATCGCTGCTGCTCACCGATGGCGACCGCGCACCGCGTTACCGGATGCTCGGCACGATCAAGGAGTACGCCGGGCACCGGCTCGCGGAGGCGGGGGAATCGGACCTGGCCCGCCAGGCGCATCTCGGCTACTTCACCGAACTCACCGAGACCGCGGAGCCGCATCTTCGCCGCGCCGAGCAATTGGAATGGCTGGCCACGCTCGAGGTTGAGCACGACAACATCGGTTCTGCGATGCGTGGTGCGCTCGCGGCCGGCGAGGCGCACGCGGCGATGCGGCTCGCGGCGGGCGCCGGCTGGTACTGGTGGCTCAGCGGGCACAAGGCCGAAGGCATCGAGCTGATCACCGCGGCCACCGAAACGCCCGGCGAGGTGGCCGATGAGATCCGGGCCATCGTGTATGCGCTCGTCGTGCTGTTCGCGAGCTCCGGGCGGGGCGACGAACACCAGGCGGCGGAGTGGATCCACAAGGCATACCGGTTCAGCCAGCGCAGTCAGTCCCGCAACCCGCTGCTGGGGTTGGTCGTCCCGCTGGAACGCATGTTGCAGGCGCCGGACGCGTTCTTGCCCGCGTGGGAACCATTGCTGGACGATGAGGACCCCTGGGTACGCGCACTGGCCCGGTTTCACCTCGGCAAGATGCGGATCGTGCTCGGCCAGGGCGGGCGGGATGCGGACGCGCATCTCGAGATGGCGCTCGCCGAGTTCCGGGCAATCGGCGAAAGGTATGGGATCTCGATCGCCCTGACCGAGCTGGCGGACCGGATCGCCGTGCGCGGCGAGTTCGCCGGTGCGGGGGAGCACTACGAACAGGCGATCGCGGTCGTCACCGAAGTCGGTGCTATCGAGGATGTCATCCGGATGCGGTCGCGACAGGCGCAGCTGTACTGGTTGCTAGGCGATGAGGAGTCTAGCGCGGCTGCTATAGCCGAGGCGCAACAGTGCGCGGAACGGGTCACCTGGCCGGATGCGCTGGCTGAGCTGGCCCTTGCTAAGGCGGAACTCGCCCGCTGGCGCGGCAACGCCGAGGAGGCATACCAGCAACTCGGCGTCGCGACAACCATGCTGGGCAACGACGCGGAGCAGGCAAACATCCGCGCGGTGACACACGACCTGCTCGGCTACCTTGCCGACGATCTCAGCGAGGCCCGTACGTACCACGCGGCGGCCTGCCAGGCGGCCTCCGAGGCGGGGCACGCACCCCTGATCGCGCAGGTACTCGTCGGGATCGCGGACCTGGCACTACGCAGCGAAGAGTACGAGCAGGCCGCGCGGCTGCTCGCGGCAAGCGCCGGCGTGCGCGGACTGCCGGATCGTTCCCACCCGGATGTGGCCCGGATCGAGCAGGCCGCGCGGAGCCGCCTCGGCGAAGCACGGTACGCCGAGGCGGCTCGGGAGGGCACGCAGACGAGCTGGTCTCAGTTGGTCACCGCCACGCTCGCCTCCTGAACGTGGCAAGCGCCCACAGGTACCCG
Organism: Micromonospora kangleipakensis; assembly: GCF_004217615.1. Taxonomy (NCBI): domain Bacteria; kingdom Bacillati; phylum Actinomycetota; class Actinomycetes; order Micromonosporales; family Micromonosporaceae; genus Micromonospora; species Micromonospora kangleipakensis. The sequence continues at coordinate 6,686,698 of NZ_SHLD01000001.1, forward strand.
ACGAGCGCGATCCCTCCGCACCAGGCGATCGCGACGTCGGCTGACCCTGAACGCGACGGCGCCATGGCGGCGCCGTCGCGTTCAGGTCAGTTTGCTGCGGGTTGAATGATGATGTCGCCGTGCCGCGTGCGGGCGTGGACCGAGACCTTGGGGTCTGACGGGCCAGGGCTTGCCAGCGACGGAACCCAGTTGCGCACCGACCCTCGCTCGCTGTTGACGTCGATGGAGGCCGCGGTGCCCTCGCTGATGCCGACCTCGATGTTCCCTGAGCCGTTCATCAGCTTCGCGTGACCGTTCCTCATTCGTCCGATCCGAATGGCACCGCTGGCGGTCTTGGCGGTGACGCTGCCGTCGGCGCGGTCGATGTCGAAACCGCCGCTGCCACTGCTGAGATCGAGGTCGGCCGATGCGTGGCCGATCCAGATCTGCCCGCCCGAGTTCGAGAGCTTGACGGTGTCCTTGACCTCGCTGATGCTCATTGCGAACGCCGCACCGTCGATGTTGGCGCGCTCGGCGATGTGGCCGATCGTGACCTCACCGGCCGCGATGTTCGCCTGCAGCGCGTTGATGCGATCGAGCTGGACCCGACCCGATGCCATGTGCAGCTCGCACTCTCCAAGTGAGCCGTCAGCGTGAACATCCGAGTGCGCCAGGTACGAAACCAGGCTGGAGCCGGCGGGCAGGTCGATCGTGATGGCGACCGAACCGCTCTTGTCCCCGGAGGCGGTCGTCTTGACCGATAGCTGACCGCCGGCGAAGTCAACCTTGGTTTTGTTGGCCACCTTGACGTCCAACCGGCTCGCCTTGTTGATGGGTTCGACCAGCACCACGGTATCGGTCCGGTCGCTCGCGGTGACCCGCACCTGAGCGCCGGCGACAACAACGGTGGCGACGATGGGTCCTGGCGTTGCGAATGTAGGCATGACAACTCTCCGCTTGTCTCATACTTGATCTGTTGGCGGGCGGCTCAGCCAACCCAGCCTGTGAAGCATCGGTCCGCACGCCCGCGGCGCGCGCTCGTCGCCGGCGAGCGCGCGCCGTATCAGCTCGTCGCTCGCGGCTTCGGGTTCAGCCGATCACGGTCCTCGGAAGCCCATCGCCCGGGAGGTCACGCGCGCCTCTTGAATGTGGAACGCGCCCACAGGTACCCGACGAGAGCGATGCCGACGCACCAGGCGATGGCGGTGATCGCGTCGCTGGGGGACGGTGCGCCGTTGAGCAATCCGCGCAAGGTTTCGATGATCGGCGTGAAGGGCTGGTACTCCGCGAACTGCCGCAGGCCCGGCCCCATCTTCTCCGCCGGTACGATCGCGCTGCTGAAGAACGGCAGCATGACCAGCGGCACGGCGGCCAGACCCGCCGTCTCCGGAGACTTCGCCGCCAATCCCAAGGCGACCGTGAGCCAGCCGGCCGCGAAACCGAGCAGCACGACGATGCCGACCACGCCGAGCCAATCAAGGGAACTCGCCGACGGGCTGAATCCCAGCAGGAAGGCCACCCCGATGAGCGCCCCGATGGCGATCAGATTGGTCAGCAGACTGGCGACGACGTGACCGGTCAACACCGCACCACGGGAGACGTCCATGACCTTGAACCGGTTGATGATGCCCTTCGTCATGTCGGAGTTCACCGACGTCGCGGTGGCCCCCAGCCCGTAACAGACGGCCAACAGCATCAGTCCCGGCGTCGCGTAGTCGATGTAGTCGACACCGACGTTGAAAGCGTCTCCGAACATGTACACGAACATCAACATGATCACGACCGGCATCAGGACCGCGTTGAACACCGAGGTCGGATTCCGGGCGATGTGTTTGAAGTTGCGACGCAACATGACCATCGAATGGGACTTGGTGCTCATTTCGCGACCACCTCCGTGGTGTGGCCCGTCAGGGCGAGGAAAACGTCATCGAGGTCCGGTGTGTGGACGGAGAACTCTTCGGCGCTGATCGAGTACTCGTCGAGCCTGTCCAGCAGGGCCCGCAGCGATTTCGTCCCACCGTCGCTGGGAACCCGCAGGGCCAGTGCCTCGTCATCCCGCGTGGAGTCGGTAAGGACCCGCGCGGCCGCGTCGAGGTCGGCGACGTCGGTGAACCGGAGTCGGACATGACTGCCGGGGACCTGGCGTTTGAGGTCGTCGGGAGTGCCCTGGGCAACCAGGCGGCCCTGGTCGAGTACCGCGATCCGGTCGGCGAGCTGATCGGCTTCCTCGAGGTACTGGGTGGTAAGGAAAATGGTTACACCATCGGCCACCAACTCTCGGACGATTTCCCACATCGTGCGGCGGCTGCGCGGATCCAGTCCCGTCGTCGGCTCGTCCAGGAAAATGATTCGTGGCTTGCCGACCAGCGTCATCGCCAGATCCAGCTTCCGGCGCATACCCCCGGAATAGGTCGACACCAGCTTCTGCGCCGACTCCACCAGATCGAACCGCTCCAGCAACTCCGTGACAACCAGCTCGCCGGAGCCCACACGCTTCAGATCCGCCATCAACTGCAGGTTCTCCTGCCCCGTCAGCAGCTCATCCACCGCCGCGAACTGACCGGTGACCCCGATTTCCGCACGCACCGCCTTGGTCTCGGTCGCGACATCATGCCCGGCAACCCGTACCGTTCCACCGTCGGCCTTCATCAACGTGGTCAGCACGTTCACCGTCGTCGTCTTACCCGCCCCATTCGGGCCGAGCAGGGAAAAAACCGTGCCCGCACGAACATCTAGATCGATGCCATCGAGCACGATTTTGTCCCCATATGCCTTCCGCAGCCCTGAAACTGCAATCGCCGAACTTGTCATGCGACCACTGTCGGCACCCGGCCTGACACGTCCCTGACACGCCCCTGACACGACCACTGACACGGCGTTCTACCTCGTCACATCGAATGGCCGTCCGACCTGCCGCTGCGCCGGACCGGATCGGCGTCCCGGCCGCTGATCCCCGCCCCCGCCGGTCCCCCGCCGGGGCCGGGACCCGCCGGCACGCTGCCGGACGACGGCGGCCCGACTCCGCGGCCTGCCGCCGGGCCGGTCGGATCGGTCGACACGGTCGGGAACGACGGTGCCCCGGCGCGGCCGGCGATGGCGGGGCACGGTGTCGGACCGCCGGGCGCGGCGCACGGCGGAGCCGCCGGGTCGATTCCTGCCGGCCAGGTCGGCGAGGCGGTCGGGCTGCCGAATCCCGGTCCTGCCGGAGGAGCGGTCAACGGCCGCTCCGTCCCCGGCCAGGTCGGAGCGACGGCGGCCCCTCCGGTGCACTGGGTGGCGGGCGTACCGGGCGGCGGTCCGGGCGTATCCCCGACGGAGGCGACGGAACCCGGCGGCCGACGGCGGCGGACGCTCTGGGTGCCGCTCGGCGCGGTGGCGGCCCTCGCCGGCGTGGCCGCCGCGACGGTCCTCTACCTGACCCGGGACCGCCATCCGGAGCTGGACTTCCAGGCGTTCGACAAGGGGAAGCGGATCGCGGCCGGCGCGGAGCGGCCCACCGACATGTTCACCGCGATGCTGGGCGACCGCGCCTACCTGGCGTACCGGCGGGACGACGACCGGCTGGAGGTGGTCGCCGCCGACGCGGGCAGCGGCAAGCAGCTGTGGCGCCGGCAGAGCGCCACGCCCGCCGAGCGCTGGGACCGGATCATCGCCCTGCCCGACGGGGTGGCCCTCGTCGCGGACGCCTCCGGCAGCAGCACCCCCGTGAGCTGGAGGTCCTCGACGCCGACTCCGGCCGGCAGCGGTGGCATCACCCGGTGCACGGCGACGACGAGCTCTTCTTCGGCACGGACGTGCTGGTGCTGGCCGACCGGGCCGGACATCGGCTGGTCGGCCTCCGGGTGAGCGACGGTACGGAGAAACGGAGCCGCGCCGACCCGCGCGACCAGTACGGCAACTCGCGCAACAGCATCCACCTGGTGACCAGAGAGGAGGGGCTGGCCGGGCCGGGCTTCGCCGGTGGCGGCGCCCGGGATCCGTGGCGGGGCGAGGTCCGGCGGATCGTGCAGGTGGCGTCGGACCGTTCCGTCCGCCTGATGGAGCTGGGCACCGGCGCGGTGGTGCGGCGGCGCACCAACGTCGCGGAGCCGGACGACCTGGTCGTCACACACGAGGACCGGCTGTACGTCGCGAACGACGACGGCGGGTACCAGTTGCTCGCGTACGACCTGGGGAGTTCGGCGGAGCCGACGGTGCTCCACCGGGCGCAGGACGACCGGCACCGGCCGAGGGGGCTGGTGCCGTGCGGCGAGCACCGGGCCTGTCTGCTGGAGGTGACCGACGCCGACCAGGCGACCGCCGTGGTGGTGGCCGCGGCCGAGGGGAAGAAGGCGGAGCGCTGGTCCGCCCCCGGCGCGGACCTGCTGGTGCCGCTCGGCGAGCGGGTGCTGGCCCGGCGGACGTACCCGGACCCGGCGGTGACCCTCTTCGGACCGGACGGGCAGCGGGTGCTCGACGCGCGGGACGGGACGGCGGTCCGGGTCGACGCGGGCAACCTGCTGGTCTTCGCCGAGCCGCTGGGCAGCGGTGAGGACGACCGCAGCGTCGCCGGGGTGGGCACGGAGTCCGGCCGGGTCGTCGAGCTGGGCCAGCTCAAGGACGTCCGCGGCGAGTCGTGCTCGTGGAACACCGAGGTGATCGCCTGCGCCTCGACGAAGGACTTCGTGCTGTACCGCTTCGCCGCCAGCTGACGGCGAGGTCGGGCCGCGCCGGGCTTCGCCGCCGGCTGACGGCGGGGTCGAGCGAGCCCACGCCGGCCACGGGCTCCGCCGGTTCAGGCGGGACGGCTCAGTCGGTGGGGGCGCCCAGGCCGCGGAAGACCGCCAGCGTGGCCGGGTCGTCGATGGTCGCCGGGACCGGCTCGTCCCGCCCCTCGACCAGACCGCGCATGGTCCGCCGGAGGATCTTGCCGGAGCGGGTCTTCGGCAGCGCCGGCACCACGGTGACCCGGCGGAACGCGGCCACCGGGCCGATCCGCTGCCGGACCAGGGCGACCAGCTCACCGGCGAGGGCGTCCTGGTCCACCTCGGCGCCGGCCTTGAGCACCACGTACCCGCTGGGGACCTGGCCCTTCAGGGCGTCCGCGACCCCGATCACCGCGCACTCGGCGACCGCGGGGTGGCCGGCCAGCACCTCCTCCATCGCCCCGGTGGAGAGCCGGTGCCCGGCCACGTTGATCACGTCGTCGATGCGGCCCATCACGTAGAGGTAGCCGTCGGCGTCGAACCGTCCGCCGTCACCGGTCAGGTAGTGGCCGGGGAAGGTGGACAGGTAGGAGCGGACGTACCGCTCGTCGTCGCCCCAGAGGGTGGGCAGGCAGCCGGGCGGCAGGGGCAGCCGGATCACGATCGAGCCGTCCGTGCCGGCCGGGACCTCCCGGCCGCCGCCGTCGACCACCCGGATGTCGTACCCGGGCACCGGCACCGACGGGGAGCCGGGCTTGATCGGCAGCGGCTGCAGGCCGCGCGGGTTCGCCGCGACCGGCTAGCCCGTCTCGGTCTGCCACCAGTTGTCCACCACCGGCACGCCGAGGTGCTCCCCCGCCCATGTCCAGGTGTCCGGGTCCAGCCGCTCGCCGGCCAGGAAGAGGGTGCGGAGGCTGCTCAGGTCGTACCCGGAGATCAGCGCGCCGTCCGGGTCCTGCCGGCGGATCGCCCGGATCGCCGTCGGGGCGGTGAACAACGCGGACACCCGATGCTGCGAGACCACCCGCCAGAAGGCGCCCGCGTCGGGGGTGCCGACCGGCTTGCCCTCGTAGAGCACGGTCGTCGCGCCGGTGAGCAGCGGCGCGTACACGATGTAGGAGTGGCCGACCACCCAGCCGACGTCGGAGGCGGCCCAGAAGACCTCGCCCGGCCCGATGTCGTAGACGTTCCGCATCGACCAGCGCAGCGCGACCGCGTGCCCGCCGTTGTCCCGCACCACCCCCTTGGGCCGGCCGGTCGTGCCGGAGGTGTAGAGGATGTAGAGCGGGTCGGTGGCGTTGACCGGGACGCAGTCGACGGGCTCGGCGTCCGCCATGACCTCGTCCCAGGTCAAGTCCCGGCCGGGAAGGAGCGGGGCGGGACGCTGCGGCCGTTGCACGATCACGCAGTGGGTGGGGGCGTGCGCCGCCTCGGCCAGCGCGGCGGTGAGGATCGGGTGGTAGTCGACGACCCGGTCCACCTCGATGCCGCAGGAGGTCGCCACCACCACCTTCGGTCGGGCGTCGTCGATCCGGACGGCCAGCTCGTGGGCGGCGAAGCCACCGAAGACCATCGAGTGCACCGCGCCGATCCGGGCGCAGGCCAGCATCGCGATCACGGCCTCCGGCACCATGGCGAGGTAGAGCAGCACCCGGTCGCCCCGGCCGACGCCGAGCCGGCGCAGCGCCCCGGCGAACCGGGCGGTCTCCGCGAGCAGCTCCGCGTAGCTCCAGGTGCGTACCGTGCCGGTGACCGGGCTGTCGTGGATCAGCGCGGGCTGGTCGCCGCGGCCGGCCGCCACGTGCCGGTCCAGCGCGTTGTGGCAGGTGTTCAGCACCGCGTCGGGGAACCAGCGGTACAGCGGCGCCGCGCTCTCGTCGAGGATCCGCTCCGGCGCCCGGAACCAGTCGATGTCCGCCGCCGCGTCCCGCCAGAAGCCGGCCGGGTCGGCGATGCTCCGCTCGTACGCTGATCGATACGCGCCCATGCCCCCATGCTGCGCCCCGGACGCCCGCCGGCACGACGGCCGGTCGGGGTCGGTGCGCCGGGCGCGCGGACCCGATCGCCGAACGGCCGCCTCAGCCGGCCGTGGCTGCGGATGAACCGGGCACCGCCGGGTAAGCAGTCGCCGTCCTGGTGGAGTGACGACCGGCGTCGCGCATCCCGCGACCGGGCGCGGGCGGGCGGCGCGACGCCGACCCGCCCGCGGGTGCCGGAATCAGTTTCCGGTGACCCAGTTCCAGGCCGTCACGACCCACTCGGTCTGCTGCAGGTAGGCGACGCCCACGCCGGCCAGGAAGAGCGCCGTCACCAGGTGTGCGCCGCGGGCGCTGCGCCGCACCCGGCCCAGCTGCCGCTCCCAGACCAGCCGGCCGAGCAGGCGGGAGAGCGCGAACAGGCCGACCGCGGTGAGCAGGCTCAGCGCGAAGGTCAGCAGCGGAGCCGTCAGGTCCCCCCGGCCGGAGATCGCCCAGATGCCCCAGCAGACGAAGGCGAAGAGGCCCCCCGCCGCGCTCCACTCACCGCCCCGGCGCAGCTGCGCCAGGTGCCAGCCCATCGGCCGGCGCGGGGCGGAGCCGCCGGACCAGTCGGCCGGGTCGACGGTGGGGAACTGCTCGGTACGCGGGGTACGCGGCTGCCCGACCGAGGCCACCCCCCGCTGGAACGCGTCCCGTTGCGCGGGCACCCCGACACCGGGCTGCGGCGGCACCTCCACGGTGCGCTCGGCCCACGGCTGTGTCTGGTCCGCCATCTCGTGTCCTCCCCCTGACCGACGCCGGCCACGGTTCCGAGGGTAGCGAGCCGGCAAATCGGTCGCCGACCCTGACGGTGATGGGTTACACACATCCGATGACCGATGTGGTGGTGCCCCGGGCCGAGGACTTCGACGAGATCGCCGGGCTGCTGGCCCTGGCCTTCCACGGCGGTCTCGACCCCGAGCTGCTCGAGGTCGAGCGGGGGATCTTCGAACCGGAGCGCGCGCTGCTGGTCCGCGACGGCACGACGGCGGTCGCGCACGCCGCGGCGTTCACCCGGGAGCTGGGGGTGCCCGGCGCCAGCGTGCCGGCGGCGCACGTGACGATGGTCTCGGTCGCCCCGACCCACCGCCGCCGGGGCCTGCTCACCGCGCTGATGCGCCGCCAACTGCGGGAGATCCGCGACGCCGGCCGGGAGCCGATCGCGGTGCTGTGGGCCAGCGAGGGCCGGATCTACCCCCGGTTCGGCTACGGCCTGGCCGCGCAGCGGCTCACCGTGAGCTGCGACACCACCGAGCTGCGCCTGCCGGAGCCGGCGTCCGTCGCGGGCACGCTCCGCCTGGACCAGCCGGTCGCGCGGCAGGCCGAGCTGGCCCGGCTGTACGACCGGGTCCGCGCCGACCGCCCCGGCTGGTCGAACCGGGACGAGCGCTGGTGGCGGTACGTGGTGGCCGACGTGAAGAGCCTGCGGGAGGGTGCCACCGAGCGGCGGGTGCTGCTGCACGAGGGGCCGTCGGGGCTCGACGGGTACGCGCTGTTCCGGACGAAGGACGAGTGGGACGGGAGCGGCCCGCGCGGCGAGGTCCGGGTCGACGAGGTGGTCGCGGAGCACCCCGACGCGTACCTGGCGCTGTGGCGGCTGCTGCTCTCGATCGACCTGACCCGGCGGCTGTCCTTCCGTACCGCCGCCGTGGACGAGCCGCTGCTGTGGCTGGTGAACGAGCCGCGGCGGCTCGGCGCCCAGCTCTCCGACGGGCTCTGGGTACGCGTGGTCGACCTGCCCGCCGCGCTGGCCGCCCGCCGGTACGCCACCGACCTGGACGTGGTGATCGAGGTCACGGACGAGCTGCTGCCGGAGAACGCCGGCCGCTGGCGCCTGGTCGGCGGCCCGTCGGCGGCGACCTGCACGGCCACCACCGAACCGCCCCGGCTCGCCTGCGACGTACGCGCCCTCGGCGAGCTCTACCTGGGCGGCGCCGGGCTCGGGGCGCTCGCCGCCGCCGGCCGGGTGCGGGAACTCGTGCCGGGGACGCTCGCGGCGGCCGCCCCGGCCTTCGGCTGGCACCGCGCCCCGGCCCCGATGGAGGTGTTCTGAGCGCCGGCGGTCCGCCCCGGTGACGCCCGGGCGGGCCGGGACCGCCACGGGCGGGCGACCGCGTCCCGGGGGCGGTACGGTCGACCGATGGGTGATGCGGAGCGACGGCGACGCCGGCTGCGGCACCACGGCGAGGTCGAGAGCGGGTCGCCGGCCCCGGACGGGCCGAGCGCGACGACGGCCGGGGTGCACGACGAGCCGCCGCGCGGGCGCCGGCCCGGCCCGGCGACCGACGAGGGTGAGCGAGGGCTGCGTGGCCTCGTCGGCTCCGGATCGTCGCAGGTCGGGGTGACCGCCGCGCTGCGGGCGCGGGACGCCGCCCGCCCCACCGAGGCGGACCTGGCCGAGGCCGAGGCCCGCGTGGTGATCGTGCGGCGCAACTGGGTGCCCCGCGAGGACCTTCCCCGCTCCGGCCGCTGAGGCGTCAGGCCGGCAGGTCGGGCAGCTCGCGGGTCTGCTCGTACGCCGCGACCTGGGCGATCCGCCGGGAGTGCCGCGGGTTGCCGGAGAACGGCGTGGTCAGGAACGCCTCGACCAGGGCGGTCGCGTCGTCCAGGGTGTGCTGGCGGGCGCCGACCGCGATGATGTTGGCGTCGTTGTGCTCCCGGGCGAGCTGCGCGGTGTCGATGTTCCAGGCGAGCGCCGCGCGGACGCCGGCCACCTTGTTCGCGGCGATCTGCTCGCCGTTGCCGGAGCCGCCGATGACCACGCCGAGGCTGCCCGGATCGTTGACCACCCGGTCACCGGTGTGCAGGCAGAACGCCGGGTAGTCGTCGTCCGGGTCGAAGGCGTGCGGGCCGACGTCGACCACCTCGTACCCCTGCGTGGCCAGGTGGTTGGCCAGGTGCACCTTCAGCTCGAAACCGGCGTGATCGGATCCCAGGTAGACGCGCATACCGCGCAGTCTGACAGGCCCGCCTCCGGGCCGCCGCGCAGGCGGCGACACGGAGGCGGATTCGTCACAGCTCAGCGGGACAGCTCGGCGACCACCAGGCCGCCGCGGGCCTTCGGGGTGAACCAGGTGCTCTTGCGCGGCATCTTCTCCCGAGCCAGGTTGACCGCGACGAAGTCGTCCACGGTCACCGGGGCGATGAGGACGGCCAGCTCGGCCCGGCCGGCGTCGACCTCCCCGGTGAGCCAGCTCGCCGGGTAGTCGCCGCCCACGTAGGTGATCCGCTTGTCACCCGGGTCGAGGCCGAGCGCGTCGCGCAGCAGCAGCCGCTCGACCAGGGCGTGGTCGAGGTTCTCCAGCCGGTCGCCGTCGACGTGCGGCAGGGTCACCGCGTACCCCTGACCGGCGAGGTAGAGGTGGACGGCGCCGCCGGCCGCCGGGACCTCGACCGGGCCGTCGATCGGGGTGATCTCCGCGCCGGCGGCGCGGAGCCGGTCGAGCAGCTCCGCCGGCGTGGTGGTCAGCTCGCTGACCAGCCGGTTGTAGGGCTGGATCGCCACCGACGCCGGCGTGGTGATCACCGAGAGGAAGCGGGGCAGGCCGCCGGTCTGCGCGGCCAGGCTGCGGTGGTTGCCGTCGGCGACCACCAGCTCGCCGCCGCCCGCGAGGGCGGTCAGCTCGTCCTGCTCGGGGCCGGGACCCAGCAGCCAGATGGCGTGCGTCCGCCCGGACTGGTCGACGTCGGTCGCGGCGGGCGCGCCGGCCGACTCGGTCGCCGCGGCGAGCGCGGCGTGCAGCTCGTCGCCCCGCCCGGTCTGGAGCAGCAGCACGGGCGAGAGCAGGTGCCCGAGCGCCCCGGCCAGGGCGACCCGCTCCCGCACCTTGGCGATGAAGACGTCCTCGTTGCGGATCACCAGACCAGGCTCGTCGGCCCGGGTGGAGATCTGGTCGGTGTCCACCATGGCGAAGAGCCCGTACGCGGACTCCTCCCCCGGCGCGCTGATCCGGTAGAGCACCACGACCTGCTCGGCCGGGGTGTAGCTGCCGTCCGCCTTGGCCTCGGTCAGGCGGGCCATGGCGTCCGGGAGGGCGTCGAGGAACGACTTGCCGAGGCTCTCCGGCGCCCGGTGGGGCATCTCGATGCCGAGAGCACTGTGCGGGTTCGCCTCGATGATCGCGGTGATCTCCGCGTCGTCGGCGAACTCGTCGTAGTTTTGCGCGCCGGTGCCGCCAGTGGTGATCCAGGCCCGGGCGATCGGATGCACGACCGTCATGCCCACCGACGCTACCCGCGGCCGCCGGCCCGCCGGACCCGGACCCACACCGCGTCCACCAGATGAAAGGGCCGCGCTCAGCCGTTGCGGTGCTGGCCGGGCGCCGGGCCGGGACCGGGGCGGCCGCCCGGCACGGAGCCGGCGGGGCCGGACGGGTGGGCCGCCGCCGACACGGCGATCCGGACGGTGGTCCCGCCCGCCGGCACCGGACGGCCGGCCGCGACGCCGGACCGGATCGTCCCGGAGGTGCGGGTGGGCAGCCCCGCCTCGGCGGGCGGGGTCATCCGGGAGGTGGCGACCACCCGGGCGACGCCGACCACGATCGGCGGGGCCAGCAGGTCGACCATCTCGGCCGGCAGGGTCGGGCGGATGGCCGGCCAGTCGGCCTCGTCCACGGACCAGTACGTCGCACCGGAGTCCTCGGTCGCCGTCTCCTGCGGCGCGTCGGCGGACGTACGGCGGTGCTTACCCATGGGAATGCCTCCAGGAGCTGCCGAGATGCGGCCCCACGGGCCGCCGGCTGGGACACCCGGTGAAACGAGCCCCGCACCGGCCCGGTGACGCCGGGGCCGGTACGGGGCTCGGATCGTTGCCGGAGGCGCCGTCAGTCGAAGATGGGGCCCAGCTCGCGGGAGCGCTTCAGCTCGTAGAAGCCCGGGGTGCCGGCGACCAGCAGGACACCGTCCCAGAGCCGGCCGGCCGCCTCGCCCCTCGGCGCCGGGGTGATAACCGGACCGAAGAAGGCGACCTTGTCGCCGCCCGGGCCGGGCGCGTGGATCACCGGGGTACCGACGTCGGTGCCGACCGGCCGCATGCCCGCCTCGTGGCTGGCCCGCAGCGCCTCGTCGTACGCGGTGGTCTCGGCGGCGTCGGCGAGCGCCGGGTCCAGCCCGACCTCGGTGAGCGCGCCGACCAGCATCTCCCGGCCGAGCGGCTCCTTGCCGAGGTGGATCCGGGTGCCCATCGCGGTGTAGAGCTTCGCCAGCGCCTCCGCGCCGTGCGCCTGCTCGGCGGCGATGCAGACCCGCACCGGGCCCCAGCCGCTCTTCATCAGTTCCTGGTACTGCTCGGGCAGGTCCCGGCCCTCGTTGAGCACGGACAGGCTCATCACGTGGAAGCTGATGTCCACGGGCCGGACCTTCTCGACCTCCAGCAGCCAGCGCGACGTGATCCACGCCCACGGGCACAGCGGGTCGAACCACATGTCCACGGCGACACGTTCGGTCACGGTGAGATCCCTTCACGACGGGTGCGCCGGTGAGCCCGGCGCCTCCCCCGATCCTCACCCCGGCCGGCATCCGCCGGTACCGGAATGAGAGCGTGACCTCGAACACCGAAGGGTGTCGGTGCATGGAAGACTCGAACCGGACCGGCCGCCACGAGCGGGCCGGGGAGGCCGGGGCCGCCGGGCGCGGCGCGAGTGGGATGGAGACGAACAGTGCCGGGAGTGCGCAACCTGACCCAGGTCGAGGCCACCGAGCGGGCTCGCCTGCTCGATGTGACCAGGTACGACATCAGCCTTGACCTGTCGACCGCCGTGCAGGCCACGGGCCGCACGTTCCGCTCGGTGACCGAGGTCCGGTTCCGCTGCGCCGAGCCGGGGGCGACGACCTTCATCGAGGTGGCCGCCGAGTCGGTGCGGTCCGCGACGCTCAACGGCGCACCCGTCGACACCGCCGGCTGGTCGGCCGAGAAGGGCCTCACGCTGTCCGGGCTGGACGCGGAGAACACCCTGGTGGTGGACGCGGACTTCGGGTACTCGAACAGCGGGCAGGGGCTGCACCGCACGGTGGACCCGGTCGACGGGGAGACCTACCTGTACAGCCAGTTCGAGACGGCGGACGCGCAGCGGGTCTTCGCCTGCTTCGACCAGCCCGACCTGAAGAGCGTCTACACCTGGCACGCCACCGTCCCCGAGCACTGGCGGGTGGTCTCCAACATGCCGTTGGGGCGGGAGGAGCCGGCCGGCGAGGGGCTGAAGACCGTCCACTTCGTGGAGTCGGCGCGGATGAGCACCTACATCACCGCGCTCTGCGCCGGGCCGTACCACGAGGTGCGGGACAGCCACGACGGCATCGACCTGGGGGTCTTCTGCCGGGCCTCGATGGCGCGGTACATGGACTCGGACGATTTGTTCCTCATCACCAAGCAGGGCTTCGACTTCTTCCACGAGAAGTTCGGGGTGCGCTACCCGCTGCCCAAGTACGACCAGCTCTGGGTGCCGGACTTCAACGCCGGCGCGATGGAGAACTTCGGCTGCGTCACGCACGCCGAGTCGCACTACATCTTCCGCTCCCAGGTCACCGACTTCGAGTACGAGCAGCGGGCCAACACGATCCTGCACGAGCTGGCGCACATGTGGTTCGGTGACCTGGTCACCATGCGCTGGTGGAACGACCTGTGGCTGAACGAGTCGTTCGCCGAGTGGGCCAGCCACTGGTGCAACACCCACGCCACCCGGTTCCAGGACGCGTGGACGACCTTCCTCTCGATCCGCAAGAACTGGGGTTACCGGCAGGACCAGCTCTCCTCCACCCACCCGGTCTACTGCGAGATGCCGGACCTGGAGGCGGTCGAGGTCAACTTCGACGGCATCACGTACGCCAAGGGCGCCAGCGTGCTCAAGCAGCTCGTCGCGTACGTCGGCGAGGAGCCGTTCCTGGCCGGCCTGCGGGCGTACTTCGGCAAGCACGCCTGGGGCAACGCCACCTTCGACGACCTGCTCTCCGAGCTGGAGGCGGCCTCCGGCCGGGAGCTGCGCAAGTTCGCCGCGCAGTGGCTGGAGACGGCGCAGGTCAACACGCTGCGCCCCGAGTTGGCCATCGGCGACGACGGCGCCTACCAGCGGGTGCTGGTGCGCCAGGAGGCGCCGTCCGGGCACCCGACGCTGCGTACCCACCGGATCGGGGTGGGCCTCTACGACCTGACCGACGGCCGGCTGGTCCGCCGGGAGCGGATCGAGGTCGACGTGACCGGTGAGCAGACCGAGCTCACCGCGCTGCACGGCAAGCCGGCCGCCGACGTGCTGCTGCTCAACGACGACGACCTGACGTACACCAAGCTGCGGCTCGACGAGCGGTCCATGGCGACCGTGGTGCAGCACATCGCCGGTTTCGAGTCGTCGCTGGCCCGGGCGCTGTGCTGGACCGCCGCCTGGGACATGACCCGCGACGCCGAGCTCGCCGCCCGCGACTACGTCGCGCTGGCGCTGGCCGGGCTGCCCGCCGAGACCGACATCAACCTGGTCACCGCGACCCTGCGGCAGGCGACCACCACGCTCACCTTCTACGCCGACCCGGCGTGGGCGCCGACCGGCTGGGCCGAGCTGGCCCGGACCGCGAAGGACGCGCTCACCGCGGCGGAGCCGGGCAGCGGCTTCCAGCTCGCCTGGGCCCGGGCGTACACCTCGGCGGCCCGCGCCGAGGAGGACCTGGCGACGCTGCGCGGCTGGCTGCACGGCGCCGAGGTGCCGGCCGGGCTGACCGTCGACACCGAGCTGCGCTGGACGGTGCTCCAGGCCCTCGTCGCCAACGGCGCGGCCGGCGCCGCCGAGGTCGAGGCCGAGCTGGCGAGCGACCGGACGGCCAGCGGCGAGCGGGAGGCCGCGTACGCGCACGCGCTGGTGCCGACCGCGGAGAACAAGGCGGCGGTGTGGGCGCAGCTCACCGGCCCGGAGGCGCTGCCGAACTGGCGGCACCGGGCGCTGCTGCAGGGCTTCGCGCACCCGGCGCAGGTCGACCTGGTCGCGCCGTACCGGGAGAAGTACTTCGCCGCGGTGGGCCAGGTTTGGGCCAGCCGGGACAGCGAGCCGGCCCAGGAGTTCACCCAGCTCGCCTACCCGGCGTACCTGGTGGAGGACACGACGGTGGCCGAGACCGACGCGTGGCTGGCGCAGGAGGGGCACCCGGCGCCGCTGCGCCGGCTGGTCGCCGAGGGCCGCGACGGCGTGGTCCGTGCCCTGAAGGCCCGCGCGAAGGACGCCCAGAGCGCCTGATCGACTTGATGTCGGGGATGCCCCGACAGCACGAAGCCCGGCCCGCGAACACGCGGACCGGGCTTCGTCGTACGGGGAGGGCTCAGCCCTTGCCGGCGTGGCTGGCGAGCTGGTCGAGGCCCTGGATGATGCCGCCGGCCAGGTCGCCGCCGCCGAAGGACGCCACCATGGAGAGCGCGGCGAGCTTGGCGTACGTGTCCGGGATGCGCTTGCGCGCGTACCGGCCGGTGACGACTTCCAGCTGCCGCTGGTTGGGCGACACGGCGATCAGGACCGACTTGTCGGGCTCGGCGAGCTGGCGGTGCAGCCGCTGCGCGTGCTCCCGGATCGGCTCGTCGAGGCCGCCCACGTAGACCGAGAAGACCAGGCCGGTGCCCTGGTCTGCCAGGCGGAGCGCCTCGTCGATGCGGAGCAGCTGGCGGGTCGAGAACGGCCCGTCCAGCACCTCGGGCGGGGTGGGCGTCCCCGTCGCGGTCTGCTTCTCACCAACGGTCACTTGCGCCTCCGGTTCCACCGGCCGGCGCCTCGACGCCGGCCTTCTCAAGCTTGTGGCTGGTCAGCGCCGGCGCCTGGGCGCCCGCCGCCAGCGCGGTGCCGGCCGAGTCGGCCAGCTGCTCCGGACGGCCGAGGAACCAGACCGGAGTGAAGTCGAAGGGCCGGCCCGGCCGGTAGCGCTTGGCGCCGCCACCGCCGCGACGGCCGGCGGCAAGTGCCAGTCCGGCGATCACCAGCACCGCGGCCGCCGGGATGCCGACGTAGACCAGCAACGTCTCGGTAACAGACAACCTCAACGCCCCCAGGCGGAAAGAGAGACCAGGAATTCCGGGTCGGGTGGACGGTCAAGGAGACGATTCCCCGACTCCGCTTGTGGTATTCACGTTAGCGGAGGCGACGGCCCGCCAGATTGCGGGGTGGTGATCCCATCCGCCACTCCCGTGCTCCAGTTGTGCGGCAGTGGCGATCAATGTCGCGTCGGCGCCGTACCGGCCGGTGAGCAGCACCCCGACGGGCATGCCGTCGGCGGTGCGACCGACCGGCAGGGAAACGGACGGTTCGCCGGTCACGTTGAAGATGGCGCAGTACGGCGAGAACCGGCGCTGCCGGTCGAAATCCTCCGCCGGGTCGAGGGCGGCGAACGAACCCACCGGCGCCTGCGGCGCGGCCAGCGTCGGGCAGAGCAGCAGGTCGCAGCCGGCGGTCCGGCGGGCACCGAGGCGTACCTGGGCCTGCAGCTCGCCGAGGGTGGCCATCAGCGCGCCGGCGCCGACCGCCGCGCCCCGGGAGCGGAGGAGCCGGGTCAGCGGCAACAGCTCGCTCTCCCGCTCGGGCGGCACCGGGGAGAGCGCCAGGACGTGCCAGAGGGTCTCGAAGAGCGGCCACGCCTCGGGGCCGAGCGGCGCGGGCACCTCGACCACCTCGTGGCCGGCCGCGGTGAGCATCCCGGCGGCCCGGTCGACGGCGACGACGCAGTCGGGGTGGACCGGCTCGTCGGCGAGCATCGGGGTGGTGAAGCGGCCGATCCGCAGCCGGCCCGGCGCGGCCTCCCGGGCCGCGGCCAGGTAGCCGCCCACGGGGGCGGCCGGGGGCAGGTAGGGCTCGCCGGGCACCGGTTGCGCCATGACGTCGAGCAGCGCGGCGACGTCGACGACGGTCCGCCCGATCGGGCCGTTCGTCGGCAGCCCGAACGCGCCGAAGCCGAGCGGCCCGCCGGAGACCAGTCCCCGGCTGGGCTTGTAGCCGACCAGGCCGCAGAGCGACGCCGGGATGCGCAGCGAGCCGCCGCCATCGGAGCCCTGGGCCACCGGCACCAGCCCGGCCGCCACCGCGGCCGCCGCGCCGCCGCTGGACCCGCCCGCCGTGTACCCGAGGTCCCACGGGTTGCGGGCCGGCGGCGCGACCAGCCCCTCGGAGTAGAGCGAGCAGCCCAGCTCGGAGGTGGTGGTCTTGCCGAGGCTGATCAGCCCGGCGGCGGTGATGAACCGGACCACGTCGGCGTCGACCGGCGGCACGAAACCGGCGAAGGCGGCGGAGCCGAAGGTGGTCCGCACCCCGGCGGTCAGCGTGAGGTCCTTGATCGCCGTCGGTACGCCGTGCAGCGGACCCCGCTGCCCGACCGGCACCGTGTCGGCGGCCCGGGCCGCCTCGACGGCCAGCTCCGGTGTGACGGTGACGAACGCGCCGACGGTGTCACCGAGCGCGTCCACCCGGTGCAGGTGGTGCGCGACCAGCTCCACGCTGGACAGCTCGCCCCGGGCGATCGCGGCGGCCTGCTCCAGCGCGGTCAGGTCGTGCGGCTCGGCCATACCGCCATCCTGCCCGGATGATCCGCCCGGCGCACTTCTCACGCGCCGACCCGCCCGGTCCCGGCATCCGCGCCGGCCCGATACAGCTCGCTGCGGTCGGGGCCGCCCCGGGGGCGGTCAGCCGTGCAGGAAGCGCAGGGCGTTGCGGGAGAGGAGCTTGTCGCGCTGGTCGGCGGTGAGGAAGTCGGCCTTCCGGACCACCGCGCCGACCGGCCGCTCCCCCAGCGGGTACGGGTAGTCGCTGCCGACCAGCACCCGGTCCTCCCCCATGGTGTCCACCAGCAGCCGCAGCGCGGCCGGCTCGAAGACCACCGAGTCGACGCTGAACCGGTCGACGTAGGAGCTGGGCGGGGCGGTGGAACCGCCGCGTACCAGGTCGCCGCGGCGGTGCCAGGCGTTGTCGGCGCGGCCCAGCCAGAACGGGAAGCTGCCCCCGCCGTGCGCGAAGCAGATCCGCAGGCTCGCCGGCACCCGGTCGAAGACGCCGCCGAGGATCAGCGCCAGCACCGACAGATGGGTCTCGGCCGGCATGCCGGTGAGCCAGCGGGCCATCCAGCGGTCCAGCCGGGGGCTGCCCGGCATGTCCCAGGGGTGCACGAAGACCGGCGCGCCCACCTCGGCGCAGTGGGTCAGGAACTGCACGATCCCCGGGTCGTCCAGGTCGCGGTCGCCGACGTGGTTGCCGATCTCGACGCCGACGTGGCCCGCCGCCAGGCAGCGGTCCAGTTCGGCGCAGGCGGCGTCCGGGTCCTGCAACGGCACCTGGCAGAACGGCACCAGCCGGTCGCCGCCGGCCGCGGTGACCTCCAGGGTGAGGTCGTTGAAGATCCGGGCCACCTTCACCGCCTGATCGGCGGGGCGGTCGTAGGAGAAGAAGACCGGGGTCGGCGAGACCACCTGCACGTCGACGTCGTCGGCGGTCATGTCGGCCAGCCGGGTCTCCGCGTCCCAGCACTCCGCGCCGACCGGGCGGAACTCCGTCTCCCCCACCATGATCATGGCGGCGCGCTCGGAGTCCACCCGCAGCCAGGGCCAGCCGGACCCGCCGCACGCCGCGGCGAGGTCCGGCCACCCCTTCGGTACGACGTGCGTGTGCACGTCCACGACCGGACCCGGCATCAGCCCTTGCCCGGGTGCAGCGTGCCGCACTTGTCGCAGGTACGCGCCTGCTCGTCGGCGTAGAACGCCTGGAACACCGGGGGCAGGTCGGCGGCGATGTCGCGGACCTGGAGCTCCACCTCGTGCACCTGGTGCCCGCACTCCGGGCAGTACCACCGGAACTTCTCCAGCGTGCCCTCCTCGCGGACCCGCTCGACCACCACGCCGATCGAGCCGGCCTCGGGCCGCTGCGGCGAGTGCGGGGTGTTGCGCGGCAGCATCCACATCTGACCCTCGCGCACATGCACCGTACGCGGCCCCTCCGAGGTCATCAGGTTGATGTGCATGTTGCCCTTGACCTGGTAGAAGAACTCCTCGTACGGGTCGACGTGGAAGTCGGTGCGCTGGTTCGGCCCACCGACCACCATCACGATGAAGTCGTCCCCGCCGGGGAACATCTCCTTGTTCCCCACCGGCGGCTTCAGCAGGTGCTGGTTCTCCGCGATCCAGCCGGGAAAGCTGAACGGTTCGGCGATCTCACTCACGACTGACCTCCTTGGGGGAGCAGGGCGACGGCTTGCATCTCGATCAGCAGGTGCGGATGCGGCAACTGGTGCACCGCCACCGTCGTCCGGGTCGGCCCGGTGGCGTCGAAGAACTCCGCCCACACCTCGTTGTACCCACCGAAGTCGTTCATGTTGACCAGGTAGCTGGTGACCTGGACGAGGTCGGACAGCTCGGCGCCGACCGACCGGAGCAGGTCCCCGATGTTCTCGATGACGGCCCGGGTCTGCACCCGGATGTCGAGGTCCGTCGTCCCGAACTCGTCCACGGAGACGCCGGCGAAGGTGTTGTCCGGCCGCCGCGACGACGTACCGGAGACGAAGACGAAGCCGCCCGCGACCTTGACGTGCGGGAACGCCCCGCGCGGCACGGCCTTCCCGGCGACGACCCGGGCGCCCGCGGTCATGACGCGGCCCGCAGCGACGCGGTGCCGAGCTTCTCCACCACGGCCCGGACGTGGGCGCCCGGACGCAGCGGCACGGCGGCCGTGGCGGCGCCGGCGAGGAAGACCCAGCCCTCGCGGAGGCGGACGCCGTGCCGCCCGGCCAGCCGGATGCCCTCGTCCAGCGCCCGGCGCGGGTCGCCGAGGATCGCCGCGGTGGAGCCGACCTGCGCGACCCGCCCGTCGATCTCCAGCAGCACGCCGAGGTTGTCCAGCCCGTCCGGCACCGGCGACCACGGCCCGACCACGAACGCGGCAGCCGAGGTGTTGTCCGCGATCACGTCCGGCAGGGAGAAGGTGAAGTTGGCGTACCGGGAGTCGATCAGCTCGATCGCCGGGGCGACCGCGCGAACGGCGTCGGTGAAGGAGCCGAGCGGCTCACCCGGCTCGGGCAGGCGGTCCAGCAGGAACGCGACCTCCGGCTCGACCCGGGGGTGGATGAAGTCACCGGCGTCGACCGTGCCGCCGTCCGGGACCCGCATCACGTCGGTGAGCCGGCCCCAGATCACCTCGTCCACGCCCATCTGGGCCATCTTCGCCTTGCTGGTCAGCCCCATCTTCAGCCCGACCAGCCGCTCCCCCCGGTCCAGGCGGCGCTGGACCAGCGCGGTCTGCACCGCGTACGCCCCGTCGACGTCGAGGCCGGTCTCGGCGGCGAGCTGCGGGATCGCGGTGGCCGTGTCGGCCGCCGTGCCGAGCTGCTCGGCGATGCCCGCCGTGTCGATGCCGATCACAGCGCCACCTTCGTTCGCGACTGCGGGGCTCGCAAACCCGGCTCACTCCTCGCGCTCACGAGACCTCCTCCTGCCCGCGCCGACCGGCGAGGTCGAGCGCCACGTCCACGATCATGTCCTCCTGGCCGCCGACCATCCGGCGCCGGCCCAGCTCGACGAGGATCGAGCGGACGTCCACGCCGTACTTCGCGGAGGCGCGTTCGGCGTGCCGGAGGAAGCTGGAGTAGACGCCCGCGTACCCGAGGGAGAGCGTCTCCCGGTCGACCTGGACGGGCCGGTCCTGCAACGGGCGGACGACGTCGTCGGCCGCGTCCATCAGCGCGAAGACGTCGCAGCCGTGCTTCCAGCCATGCAGCTCGGCGACCGCGACGAAGACCTCCAGCGGCGCGTTGCCCGCGCCGGCGCCCTGCCCGGCCAGGGATGCGTCCACCCGGACCGTCCGGCCGTGCGGGGCGTCCACGCCGGCCGGGCCGGCGCCGAGGATGCGGCCGTGCTCGACCGCGACCACGCTGTTGGCCACACCGAGCGACAGGTTGTGGTGGGCGTGGATGCCGATCTGCGTCTCCGGTTCGAGGACCTGCCGGTACGCGTCGACCCGCTCGGCCACGTCGGACATCAGCAACCGGCCGCCGGAGTCGGTGACGTAGACGCAGTGCGCCCCGTACGACTCCATCAGCTTGGCCTGGGCGGCCAGCCCGGCCGGGTCGTTCATGTGCGACATCATCAGGAACCCGGAGACGTCCATGCCGTTCTCCCGGGCCCAGGAGATGTGCTGGGCGGAGATGTCCGCCTCGGTGCAGTGGGTGGCGATCCGGACGCTGGTCACCCCGAGCGCCTTCGCCGCCTTCAGGTCGGCGATGGTGCCGATGCCGGGCAGCAGCAGGGTGGTGAGCTTCGCGCCGGTCATCACCTCGGCGGCGGCGGAGATCCAGTCGGCGTCGCTGGCCGCGCCGTGGCCGTAGTTGACGCTGGAGCCGGCCAGGCCGTCACCGTGCGCCACCTCGATCGCGGCCACCCCGGCCGCGTCCAGCGCGGCGGCGATGGTGCGGACCTGGTCGACGGTGTAGCGGTGGGCGATGGCGTGCATGCCGTCCCGCAGCGTCACGTCCTGGATGTACAGGTCGGTCATGCCGCCACCTCCGCGCTGCTCGCCCGCCGGGCCACCAGCCGCTCCGCGGTGCGCAGCGCGGCCGAGGTCATGATGTCCAGGTTCCCGGCGTACGCGGGCAGGTAGTGCCCGGCCCCGGAGACCTCCAGGAAGACCGAGACCTGGAGTCCGGTGAGGTGCCGCCCCAGCGACGGCACGTACGTGTCGACCCGGTCGAACTGCACGTCCTGCTTGAGCCGGTAGCCGGGGACGTACTCCTGCACGGTCTTCACCATGTCGGCGATCGAGGCGGCGATCGCGTCGCGGTCGGCGTCGGCGTCCGGGCAGAGGCAGTAGACGGTGTCCCGCATCAGCAGCGGCGGGTCGGCCGGGTTCAGCACGATGATCGCCTTGCCGCGTTCCGCGCCGCCGACCACCTCGATCGCCCGGGCGGTGGTCTCGGTGAACTCGTCGATGTTGGCCCGGGTGCCCGGGCCGGCCGACTTCGAGGCGATCGAGGCGACGATCTCCCCGTACGCGACCCGGGTGACCCGGCCGACGGCGGCGACGATCGGCACGGTCGCCTGGCCGCCGCAGGTCACCATGTTGACGTTCGTCTCGTGCAGGTGCTCGTCGAGGTTGACCGGCGGCACCACGTACGGGCCGATGGCGGCCGGGGTCAGGTCGACCACGGTCCGGCCGTGCGCCCGCAGCACCGCGTCGTTGTGCCGGTGCGCGCCGGCCGAGGTGGCGTCGAAGACCAGCTCGACGTCGGCGAACTCGGGCAGCGCGACGAGGCCGTCCACGCCCTCGGCGGTGGTGGCCACGCCGAGCCGGCGGGCCCGGGCCAGGCCGTCGGAGTCCGGGTCGATGCCGGCCATCGCCACCATGCGCAGGCTGTCGCTCAGCCGGAGCACCTTGATCATCAGATCGGTCCCGATGTTGCCGGAGCCGATCACCGCCACCCCGACAGTCACGCCGCCTCCTCGGACGAAGAGAAAAAGGTCCGCACCGAGCCGAGCCCGGAGATCCGCGCCTCGTACGCCGCGCCGGGCGTCACCGGCACCATCGGGCCGAGCGCCCCGGAGAGCACCACGTCCCCGGCGCGCAGCGGGTCGCCGGCGCGGGCCATGGTGCCGGCCAGCCACTCCAGCGCGTGCAGCGGGTTGCCGAGGCAGGCCGCCCCGGCGCCGACCGAGACCGGCTCCCCGGCGTGCTCCAGGACCATCCCGCAGAGCCGCAGGTCCACGTCGGCGAGCCGGCGCGGCGTCGTACCGAGCACGAAGAGCCCGCTGGAGGCGTTGTCGGCCACGGTGTCCACGATGGAGATGTCCCAGCCGGCGATCCGCGAGTCAACGATCTCGATGGCCGGCAGCACGTGGTCGACGGCCCGGATCAGGTCGACGGTGGTGACCCGCTCGTCGGGCAGGTCCGCGCCGAGCACGAAGGCGATCTCCGCCTCCACCCGGGGCTGGAGCAGCCGGTCGATCGCGACCTCGACGCCGTCGCCGACCGCCATGACGTCGGTGAGCACGCCGAAGTCCGGTTGGTAGACCCCGAAGTTCTCCTGCACCGCCCGGGAGGTCAGCCCGATCTTCGCGCCCACCCGGCGCTCGCCCCGGTCCCACCGGGCCTGGGCCTGGAGCTGCTGCACCTGGTACGCCGACTCGACGTCCCCCTCGGGCAGCAGCCGCCCGCGCAGCGGCGGGCAGGGCTTCCCGCTCTCCCGGGCCTCGGTCAGTTCCCGGGCGGCGGCTTCGATGTCAACGGTCATGCTCTGCCTGACGCTTCGCTCGCTGCGCTCGCTCATGACAAGTCCACGCAGACGTTGGTGAGTTCGGAGTAGAAATCCAGGGAGTGCACGCCGCCCTCCCGGCCGATGCCGGAGGCCTTCACCCCGCCGAACGGGGTGCGCAGGTCACGCAGGAACCAGGTGTTCACCCAGACGATGCCGGCGTCGAGCCGGGACCCGGCCCGGTGCGCCCGGCCCACATCCCGGGTCCAGACCGTCGCGGCCAGGCCGTACTCGGTGCCGTTCGCCAGGGCGTACGCCTCGTCCTCGGTGTCGAAGGGGGCGACGTGCACGACCGGGCCGAAGATCTCCTCCCGGTTGGTCCGGGCGTCCGGGCCCAGCCCGGTCAGCACGGTCGGCTGCACGTACGCGCCGCCGTCGCGGGCGTCGCCGAAGCCGGGCACCCCGCCGCCGGCCAGCACCTCGGCGCCCTCGGCGCGGGCCAGGTCGTAGTGGCCGAGCACCTTGTCCCGGTGGGTGTGCGAGATCAGCGGCATGTTCACCGTGGCCTCGTCGGCCGGCCAGCCGTACGCCAACTCGTCGGCCCGCTTGGCCAGCCGGGCGGTGAACTCCTCGAAGACCGGGCGCTGCACGTAGATCCGCTCGGTGCAGAGGCAGACCTGCCCGCCGTTGGTGAAGCTGGACCGGACCGAGCCGGCCACCGCCGCCTCCAGGTCGGCGTCGGCGAAGACCAGCCCGGCGTTCTTGCCGCCCAACTCGAAGCTGACCGCCTTCACCCCGTCCGCGGCGGCGCGCATGATGGCGCTGCCGGTGGCGGACTCGCCCGTGAAGGTGATCGCGTCGACGCCCGGGTGCCGGGTGAGGAACTCCCCGGCCGAGTCCGGACCGAATCCGTGCACCAGGTTGAACACCCCGTCGGGTACGCCGGCGGCGGCCATCACCTCGGCCAGCAGCGTCGCCGAGGCCGGGGTCTCCTCGCTGGGCTTGACCACCACGGCGTTGCCGCAGGCCAGCGCCGGGGCGACCTTCCAGGTCAGCAGCAGCAGCGGCAGGTTCCACGGCACGATGATCGCGACCACGCCGACCGGCTTGCGGACGGCGTAGTTGAGCGCCCGGCCGCCGGTCGCGGTGACCGTGGTGAACGACTCGGTCGGGGCGGTCGCCACGATCTCCGCGAACGCGCGGAAGTTCGCCGCGCCGCGCGGGATGTCCAGCGTCCGGGCCTGCGAGATGGCCTTGCCGGTGTCGGCGACCTCGGCGGCGACCAGGTCGTCGAAGCGGCGTTCCAGCTCGTCGGCGACCCGGCGCAGCACCTCGGCGCGCTCCCGCTCCCCCATCCGGCCCCACGGCCCCCGCAGCGCGGCGCGGGCGGCGGCCACCGCGTCGTCCACGGTGGACGCGTCCGCCTCGGCCACCTCGAAGACCGGCTCGCCGGTGACCGGGCTGCGCTTGGTGAACCGGCGCCCGGCGGCGACGAACTCGCCGCCGACGAAGTTGCGCAGCAGGCCCGGCCCGTCCGGCGCGTGCCCGGCCATCAGTCGGGGATCCCAGAGCGTCATCCGCGCCTCCCTCGGCCGATCGCGGCCAGCCCGCCGGCCAGCAGCGCCACCGCGCCGGCCGCCACCGCCCCCAGCACCTGGTACTGCCGGCGCACCCGGCGGCGCACCTGGGCGTACGGGGTGGTGGAGAAGGAGACCAGCTCGTACTGCGAAACGTACCGGCCGGGCAGGGCCCGTTCCAGTGCGTGTTCGACGCGCTTGCGGGTCTGGAAGACCGGCGAGGCGACCTTGTCCCGCATCTCCACGAAGTTGGCCAGCGCCATCCGGGCGATCGCCTCCGCGTTCTCCTGCCGGCGCTGCTGGAACAGCGGCAGCGCCGCCGACCACTCGTCGCCGCACTCGTCCAGGCAGCGGTCCAGCTCCACCACGTCCTCGAACGCGCAGTTCGCACCCTGGCCGTAGAACGGCACGATGGCGTGCGCCGCGTCGCCGACCAGCCCCACCTTCCCGTCCACCTGCCAGGGCGCGCAGCGGACCGTGCCGAGCATGCCGACCGGGTTGTGCTGGTAGTCGTCGACCAGGTTCGGGGCGAGCGGGACCAGGTCCGGGTAGTGCTTCGCGAAGTGCTGCTCGATCGCAGCCGGGCTGCCCAGCGAGGCGAAGCTCGCGGTGCCGTGGGTGGGCCAGAAGAGCGTGCAGGTGAACGACCGGTCCGGGTTGGGCAGCGCGATCATCATCGAGGTGCCGCGCGGCCAGATGTGCAGCGCCCCCGGGTCCAGGGCGAAGTCGCCGCCGAGCGGCGGGATGGTGAGTTCCTTGTAGCCGTAGTCGAGGAAGTCGAGGCTCTCGGTCAGCACCCCGTACCCGAGGAGCTGCCCGCGCACCGCGGAGCCGGCGCCGTCGGCGCCCAGGACGACCGCCGCGGCCGTGGTGACCTTGCCCTGCGGGGTCTCGAAGGTCATCTCGCCGCTGGCCGGGTCGAGGCCGACCAGCCGGTGGTCGAAGGCGATCCGCACCCCGGGCAGTGCGCCGGCGGCGGTGAGCAGGGCGTTGTTCAGCGCGCCCCGGCTGATCGAGTTGATCGCCCGGTCGCCGGAGACGCTGTACGACTGGAACTGCGCCTCCCCCTCCACCGGGTGGATCATCCGGCCGCGCATCGGCAGCGCGTCCGCCATCACCTGCTCGGCCAGCCCGATCCGGCGCAGCGCGTCGAGGCCGCGCTCGGAGAGCGCCAGGTTGATCGAGCGGCCCCGTTCGACCGTCCCGGTACGCGGGTCCGGCCGCCGCTCGTAGAGCGCCACCGGGTAGCCGCGCCGGGCCAGGAAGCAGGCCAGCAGGCAGCCGGCCAGCCCAGCCCCGACCACCGCGATCTCCTCGCGCTCGCTCACCGGTTCACCTCCGAAACGGTCGCGGCCAGCGCGTCGGCGACCCGCCAGCAGTCGTGGTACGTCGAGTAGAGCGGCACCGGGGCGAACCGGACGATGTCCGGCTCCCGGGCGTCGGCGATCACACCGTGCTCGTGCCGCAGCCGCTTGGTCAGCTCGTTCGCGCTGCCCGTGCCGATCCGCACGGAGAGCTGGCAGCCCCGGCGGGCCGGGTCGCGCGGGGTGACCACGGTCAGCGGCCGGTCGGCGGTCACCTCGTCGAGCAGCCGCTCCAGGTAGGCGGTGAGCCGCAGGCTGCGCTCCCGCAGCGCCGGCATGCCGACGGAGTCGAAGAGCTCCAGCGAGGTGCGGACCGGCCCCATCGCGAAGATCGGCGGGTTGGAGATCTGCCACGCCTCGACGGTGGCCGGCGGCCGGGAGACCGGGGTCATCTCGAACCGGGTGGTGGCCTCGGTGCTCCACCAGCCCTCGAAGCGCGGCAGGTCGGGGTCGCCGAGGTGCCGCTCGTGGACGAAGACGCCGGCCAACGCCCCCGGCCCGGAGTTGAGGTACTTGTAGGAGCACCAGGCGGCGAAGTCGACGTCCCAGTCGTGCAGCGCCAGCGGCACGTTGCCCACCGCGTGCGCGAGGTCCCAGCCGACCACCGCACCGGCGGCCCGGCCCGCGGCGGTGATCGCCGGGATGTCCATCAGCTCGCCGGTGAGGTAGTTGACCCCGCCGAGCAGCACCAGCGCGACCGTGTGCCCCTCGGCCGCCAGGAAGGCGGTCACGTCCTCCGTGCGCAGCGTCTCCTCGCCGGGCCGCGGCTTCAGCCGGACCACGGCGGTATCCGGGTCGAGGCCGTGGAAGCGGGCCTGGCTGCGGACCGCGTAGCTGTCCGAGGGGAAGGCGCTGTCCTCGATGACGATCCGGGTCCGCTCCCCCGCCGGCCGGTAGAAGCTCACCATCAGCAGGTGCAGGTTGACCGTGAGGGAGTTCATCACCACGGTCTCCGCGGGCCGGGCGCCGACCAGTCGCGCGGCCGGTGCCGTCAACAGCTCGTGGTACGGCAGCCAGGGCCGCTCCGCCTCCAGGTGCCCCTCCACGCCCAGCCGGCTCCACGACTCCAGGTCGGCCAGGAGCTCGGTGCGGGTGGCCCGGGGCTGGAGGCCGAGCGAGTTGCCGGCCAGGTAGGCGACCTCGGGGTAACGGCCGCCCTCGGCCGGCGGCACGTGGAACAGGTGCCGGTGTCCGGGGTCGGCGGCGTCGAGGCGGTGCCCCTCGTTTTCCTGGGCCTTCATTTCTCGCTTCCCACTCACATCGCGGTCCGGGCCGACCACAGCTCCGGAAAGACCACCCGGGCCATGCTGCGCTGCAACCAGGCCAGCCCGGCGGAGCCGCCGCTGCCGACCTTGGCGCCCATGGTGCGCTGCACCGCCTTGATGTGGTGCCAGCGCCAGTCACCGAACCGCTCGGCCACCTCGGTCAGCGCCTCGCCGAGCAGCCGCAGGTGGTTGTCCGGGCCGCCGTCGGCGTAGATCCGCACCCAGGCCGCCTCGACGGCCGGGTTCGGCTCGTGCTCGACCGCCACGTCCCGCTCCAGCAGCTCGGCGGGGAGGTCGAAGCCCCGCCGGGCGAGCAGGGCGACCACGTCGTCCCAGAGACTCGGCGCGGCGAGCGCGGCGGTCAGCTCGGCGTGCACCTCGGTCTGCCGGCGGAACGGGCGGATCAGCGCCGGGTCGCGGAGGCCGAGCAGGAACTCCAGCTGCCGGTACATCGCCGACTGGAAGCCGGAGCCCTCGCCGAGCAGGTTGCGGAACCGGTTGAAGTCGGCCGGGGTCATCCAGCGCAGCCCCTGCCAGGCCGCGTTGAGCCCCTCGAGGTGCAGGGCGGCGCGGCGCAGCGCCGGCAGCGCTTCCCAGACCCGGTTCGCCCGCAGCTCCCGCTGGGCGTGCCGCAGCTCATGGCAGGTCAGCCCGAAGTACAGCTCCATGATCTGGCTGACCATCAGGAACGACATCTCGCCCGGGTCGTCACTGAGCGGCTGCTGCAGCCCGTGCAGCGTGCTCGCCCGCACGTACGCGTCGTAGGGCACCCGCTCGGTGAACTCCAGCGTCGGTTCGCCGCCGTTGCGCGCCGCCCGGGCCGCCCGCTGCTGCGGGGTGACCGGACGCACCGCAGCGGTCACCATCGGTGACCGCAGGTCCGTCTGCTCCACTGTCATCTCCCTCCGTACGCCGGGTAGCGTCATGATCCCGCGGGTGGATCGGCGAATGGAATGCCTGTTCAACGGCGGTACGGTGGTCGGACCTGCCGGATCAAAACCGGAATCGGGTCCGGGTTCACGAAGGAAAGGTCACGCATGGACGACATGGACTGGGCGCTGCTGCGGGAGCTCCAGGCCGACGCCCGGCTCTCGTTCAGCGAGCTGTCCCGGCGGGTGCACCTGTCGCCGCCGGCGGTGGCCGAGCGGGTCCGCCGGCTGGAGGAGTCGGGCGTGATCACCGGCTACCACGCGCACGTCGACCTGGCCCGGGCCGGCCGCAGCGTGGTCGCGCTGATCCGGATGTCCTGCTACGGCCCGCGCTGCATCCTGAACGACCCCGAGGTGGCGCACTGGCCGGAGATCATGGAGATCCACCGGATCACCGGGGACGCGTGCAGCATGCTGAAGGTGGCGGCCGGCTCGATCGACGAGTTCGAGGGGGTCATCGACCGCCTCGCCCCGTACGGCCAGCCGTCCAGCACGATGGTCCTCTCCAGCCCACTGGAGTGGCACCCGCTGACCCCGCTCCCGCCGCCGACCGGCCCGACCCCGCCCGGTCGCCGCCGCTGACCGGGGTTTGCCCCGGGGGTAGCGGGAATGCAGCCCTCACTGCCCGTCAGCAGGATTCCGGTGCGCCGCACCGGGAGGGGGGAATCATGCGGGGGCTTGTGTCACATCGCGCCCTGTCCGCCGTACTGACCGTACTGGGGCTGGTCGGGGCGCTCGTCCTGATGGTCGCAACGCCGGCCCGGGCCGGGGAGAACACCTTCGTCGAGGTCACGCCGAACCCCGCGCAGGCCGGCACCCGGGTCAGCATCCGGGCCAGCTGCGGCAACGACAACAACCGCCAGGCCGAGGTGAACTCGGACGCCTTCGGTCGGGTGATGCTCCGTCCGGACAACGGCTTCCTGACCGGCGCGGTCACCATTCCCGGCAACAAGCAGCCCGGTGACTACCCGGTCGACCTGCGCTGCTCCAACGGCAACACGGCGTCGACCGTGCTCACCGTGCTGAACATGGCCCAGCCGAGCAAGGGCCCGGCGACCGGCGGCGGTGGCACCGCGACCGGCCGGGGCGCGGGCTCCCTGCTGCTGGTCGGTGGGCTGGCCGCGGTGGCGGTGGTGGCCGGTCTCAGCGCCCGTCGCAGGGCCGGCTCCCGCGTCTGACGAGGTGCGGCCATGGCCCGCTCACGTGACCGGGACGACCGGGCGACACCGGACGGGGACATAGCGGCACGAGGCCGGATCACCGGAACCGCACGAGGCCGGATGGCCGGGACGGCACGAGGCCGGACGGCCGGGGCGGCACGAGGCCGGACGGCCGGGGCGGCACGAGGCCGGATCACCGGAACCGCACGAGGCCGGATGGCCGGGGCGGCACGAGGCCGGACGGCGGGGACGGCACGAGGCCGGATCACGGGGATGGCACGAGGCCGCAACGTCGGGGCCGGACCTGACCGGAACGACCGGGCGACCCGGCCCGGGGACGACCAGGCCACGCCGGGTCGGGGGCAGCGGCGGCCGTCCGCCGGCCGGCTGCGGGAGCACACTGGGGCCGGAAGCCGCCTCGCGGCGGGGGCCCGGTTGCTCTCCCGGGCCTCACGCCGGTTCGCCCGGGCCGCCGGGCACGCCTTCTCGGCCAGCGTCACCACGGCCGACCCGCAGGCCCGCCCAGTACCCGCCGCGGCGGCCCGCCGGGCGGCCGGCCGATGGCAGTCCCTCGGGCAACGGGGGCCGGGCGTCCCGGTGCTGGCGATCGCGGCGCTGATGGTGCTGATCGTGGCGATGCTCGGCGTGGAACGGGTCACCGGGATCAGCGTCCTGCCGGAACAGCTCAGCGCCGGCCTGCGACCGCCGCCGAGGAAGTTCCCGGTGCTGCCGGCGAGCCCGCCGACGGACATCGCGATCGGCCGGATCGACCTGCGGGCCCCGGTGCACCGGGTCGGCATCGCCCCCGACGGCAGCATCGCCGTGCCGGAGGTGGACAGGTCCGGTGAGGCCGGCTGGTACGACCAGGGGCCGACGCCCGGACAGTACGGACCGGCGGTGATCGTCGGGCACGTCGACACCACCACCGGACCGGCGGTCTTCCACGACCTGAAGAGCCTGGACGACGGCGACCGGGTCGAGGTGACCCGGGAGGACCGGTCGGTGGCCGTCTTCGAGGTCACCGCGGTGCAGCGGTACGGCAAGGACCGGCTGCCGGTGGACGAGGTCTTCGGTGACTTCAGCCGCCCCAACCTGCGCCTGATCACCTGCGGTGGTCGCTGGGTGGGCGGCGAGACCGGGTACGCCGACAACCTGGTGGTCTACGCGTCCCTGGTCAAGGCGCGCGGCCCGTGACCGCGGGTCAGGCTGCAACCTCCGACTCGCGCAGGTCGAGCCAGTCCGCCCAGCGCGGGTCGGGCGCCCGGTGGCCGAGCACCCGCCAGGCCGTCCCCTTCGGGGCCGCCGGCAGGCTGTGCAGCCGCCAGCCCAGCTCGGCCGGGGTCTTGTCGCCCTTGGTGTGGTTGCAGCGGGCGCAGGCGGCGACGACGTTCTCCCAGGCGTGCCGGCCGCCCCGGCTGCGCGGGAAGACGTGGTCGATGGTCTCCGCCGGCCCCCGGCAGTAGGCGCAGCGCCAGCCGTCCCGGGCGAAGATCGCCCGGCGGGAGAGCCCGACGTGGGTCCGGTACGGCACCCGGACGAAGCGGGTCAGCCGGACCACCGACGGCACCGGGAGCGCGTTGCGGGCGCTGTGCAGGACGCCGTCGCCGTCGGCGACGCAGACGGCCTTGGCCGAGAGCACGAGGATCGCGGCTCGACGCACCGACACGACACACAGCGGCTCGTAGGTGGCGTTGAGGACCAACGCGCCGGAGCCCGCCGTGGGTCGTATGTCAGGCATCGTGCTCACCCTCCCGGTCCAGCTGCTCCCGCCGCTGTCGCACCGGAGTCCGCCCCGCGGGCAGCGGGGAGCCGCACCGGCGCCGGCCGGATCACCGACGTCCGCTGCGCCAATCGTCCCTGATCGGACCCCGGATTGCACGTACTAATCCGGGGTATCCCCTTGAACCTTCCGTGCCCGTGCCAAGATGACCGGTTCCGCCCGGGTTGATCGCCGCCGCCGGCGGTCGCTCGCCCGGTGGTCACCGTCCGGAGGGTCGGCGGCGGCCGCACCGGAGCCTTGCGGTACGAAGACAGGGTGAGTGCCGCCAGTCTGATCCTCCTCGCCCTGCCCGCCGTGGACCCGAGCCCCGCACCGTCCGCCGACTGCCGGACGGACCCCTGGTGCAAGAACGTCTACGAGCTGACCGACTCGGCCTGGTTCGCCGAGGGCAGCTACTGGATCGTGCTGAAGCCGCTGCGGGTCATCCTGATCCTGCTGCTCGCCATCGTCGCCCGCTGGGCGCTGCACCGCACGATCAACCGGCTGGTGCGGACCACCACCGAGGGCGCGGTGCCCACCATGCTCCGGCCGCTGCGGGAGCGGATCCCCAGCGCCACGCTCGAACCGGAGCAGTTCGTACCGGAGCGGCGGCGGCAGCGGGCCGAGGCGATCGGCTCGGTGCTGCGCAGCCTGGTCACCGCCTTCATCTTCGGCATCGCGCTGCTGATGGTGCTGAAGGAGTTCAGCTTCGACCTGGCGCCCCTGCTGGCCAGCGCCGGCATCGCCGGCGTGGCGCTCGGCTTCGGCGCGCAGAGCCTGGTCAAGGACCTGATCGCCGGCCTGTTCATGCTGATCGAGGACCAGTACGGCGTCGGTGACACCGTCGACCTGGGCGAGGCGACCGGGATGGTGGAGGCGGTCGGCCTGCGGGTCACCACCGTGCGGGACGGGCGGGGCGTGCTCTGGTACATCCGCAACGGCGAGATCGTCCGGGTCGGCAACAAGAGCCAGGGCTGGGCGCTGGTGGTGGTCGACCTGCCGATCGGCTTCGCCGGCACGGAGCAGGCGACCGCGGTGCTGCGGACGGCGGCGGCCTCGATGGCGATGGACCCGGAGCTGGCGCCGCAGATCGTCGAGGAGCCCGAGGTGCTCGGCGTCGAGCAGATGACGGTGGACGGCGCGGTGATCCGCACCGTGGTCAAGACGACCGCCGACGGGCAGTTCGCGGTCGGCCGGGAGCTGCGCCGCCGGCTCGCCGAGGCGCTGGAGAACTCCGGCATCACCGCCCGGATCGCCGCCGGCCGGCTCTACCCGGGCATGCCGGCCCCGGCACCCGCTCGGGAGACCGGGACGGGTGGACCGACCTGACGCCGCCGGGCCGCCCCGGCGGACGGACGATCCGGGGGTCGCGGACCGCGCGGCCCCTCGGGTATCGTCCGTTCGTTCAGTCGGAGATGCGACGATCAATCCGTTCACCCTAGCCAGTTGTCAGACGATCGGGCAGAATCCGGTGCAACACGCTCCAAGGGGGCGTGCTCGTGTCCTCGCTGATCCGTAGATCTGACGACGGTTCCCGGGCAGGTCATCACGAGTGGCCGACCTTGGGGAACGATGGAGGCGACGGTGTCCGACGAGCGACCTGCCCGGGAGGGCCCAGCCACCTTCCGTGAAGTTTTCGCCCAGGTCGAATACCGCGCCGTCTTCGCGGCCAGCGCACTCTCCTGGATCGGCGACTACATCGCCAAGGCCGCGGTGACCGTCCTGGTCTACCGGGAGACCGAGTCGGTGGCCCTCTCCGCCGCCGCCTTCGCGGTCAGTTACCTGCCCTGGCTGGTCGGCGGTCCGTTGCTCGCCACGCTCGCCGAACGGCACCGCTACCGGCAGGTCATGGTGACCTGTGACCTGGTCCGGATGGCGCTGATGGTGCTGGTGGCCATTCCCGGCAACCCGCCGTGGCTGATCCTCGCCCTGCTCTTCGGCACCACGCTCGCCAACCCGCCGAGCCAGGCCGCCCGGTCCGCGCTCATGCCGCTGATCCTGACCGGCGACCGCGTGGTGGTGGGCCTCTCGATCAACGCCAGCACCGGCCAGGCCGCCCAGGTGCTCGGTTACCTGATCGGCGCGGGGATCGCCACGGTCAACCCGACCGCAGCACTGCTGATCAACGCGGCCACCTTCGGCGGCTCGGCCCTGCTGGTCCGGTTCGGCGTCCGGGACCGGCCGCCCGCGATGACCGCCGCGCACCGCAGCCATCTGCTGCGGGAGACCGCGCAGGGCTTCCAGATCGTCTTCGGCCGGCCGGTGCTGCGGGCCATCGCCGTGCTGGTGTTCAGCGCGATGCTCTTCTCCATCGTGCCGGAGGGCCTCGCCGCGGCCTGGGCCGCCGAGGGGGCCGGGGGCGACCTCGACACCGGGGTCGCGCAGGCCGTCATCATGGCCGCCAACCCGGTCGGCTTCATCCTCGGCGGGTTGCTGGTCGGCCGGGCGTTCTCCCCCGCCCGCCGGCTCACGCTGATGCGGCCGCTGGCGGTCCTCGCCCCCCTGGCACTCGTCCCGGCGCTGCTCGACCCGCCGCCGGTGGTGGTGGCGATCCTCGCCGCCGCCTGCGGCTTCGCCGTCGCCGGCCTCCTGCCGGTGGCCAACGGCCTCTTCGTGCGGGCCCTGCCCGACGGCTATCGCGCCCGGGCGTTCGGCGTCATGGCCAGCGGGATCCAGATCATCCAGGGCGTCGCGGTGCTGGCCACCGGGCTGCTCGCTGAGCGGTTCCCCATCCCGGCCGTGGTGGGCACCTGGAGCGCCGCCGGGGTGGTACTGATGGTCGCGGCGGCGCTGACCTGGCCGAGCCGGGAGGCGGTGGACGCCGCCGTCGAGGCCGCCGGCCGGGTCGACTCCGCCGGGACGCTCCCGCACTCCCGGCGGCCGCGCACGCCGGCCCAGGCGACCGGGGCGGCCGACGAGCGGTCGGGCGAGCGGAGCCGGCACAGTCACGCGGTGACCTGAGCCACCCGTCCACCGGGCGACGGGCCCGGCCGTCCCGCGGCGGCACCTGGCAGGATGGAACGGTGACTTCCGCAGGCGAATCCGACCGGCCCGACAACTCGATGACCCTCTTCGAGGCGGTCGGTGGCGAACCCACCTTCCGCAAGCTGGTGGACGAGTTCTACGCCGGCGTCGCGACCGACCCTCTGCTGCGGCCGATGTACCCGGAGGAGGACCTCGGCCCCGCGGCAGACCGGTTCGCCCTCTTCCTGATGCAGTACTGGGGCGGCCCGAACACGTACTCGGTGCAGCGCGGCCACCCGCGGCTGCGGATGCGGCACGCGCCGTTCCGGATCGGCGCGGCGGAGCGGGACGCCTGGCTGCGCCACATGCGGCGCGCCGTCGACCGGCTGGACCTGCCGCCGGAGATCGCGGGCGCGCTCTGGGACTACCTGGAGCGGGCCGCGCACTTCATGGTCAACGCGCCGGAGGACCCGGCCGTCGGGGCCTGACCGCGGGCGACCGCGCGGCGCGGCCGGGGCCACCGGCCCCGGCCGGTGCGGTCAGAGCAGGGCGCCCTCGTCGTGCAGCCAGTCCACGAAGGTGGTGGCGACCGCCGCGCCGCAGTCGAGCATCTCGACCAGCAGCGCGTCGTGCGTCCCGGCGCCGAGCGGCACCTGCAGCTCGGCGTAGATCGGCAGCTGGCCGCGCTCGGTCGGGTCGCCGATGTACGCCTTGCAGAACCGTCGGGTGTGGTTCCACTCGTTGACCACCCGGTAGGCCCGGTCCGCCCAGTCCGGCGGCACCGTCGCGTGTGGACGGGCCCGCATCACCAGGATCTCGTCCTCCGGCCCCTCCAGGGTGACCAGCACCGCGTGCCGCTCCCACATGGCCAGCAGGTTGCCGCCGCCGTCGGCCAGGTAACGCACGTCGAGCAGGTCGAGCGCGTCGCAGACCCGGCGGAGGGTGACCGGGGCGACGGTGGCCGGCATCTCCGCGATCACCGGCCGGTCGCCGGCCGCGTCGTCCGCCGGCTGCCGGGGGGCCGGTGGTCCGACCCGGACGGTGTCATCCACTGTGATCCCGCTTCGAGTTTCCGGATCGCCGCCACCGGCGGGACCTGGGCGCCATGACCACCACGGCATCGCTCGCGCACCTCACTCCCCAGCGGATCCAGTCGCCTACGGTGCGTTGGATCCGAGGATGGACGGTACCCGGACAGCCGGATTGAGGCATCCCCCCAACGGCCGCCCCAGCCCGGAAGGATGATCCGGGGTCATCCGTTCGGATGACCAACTCTCGGCGTCAGGGTGAGTCCGGCGACCTTCCGCGACCACGCGGCTCCGTACGGTCCGACCAGGCCGACCCATTGGCCGGCGACGCGTACCTGCACGTCGCCGGGGCCGAGGAAGCCCATCCGGACCAGCCCCTGCACCAACCGCTGCGGCACCTCGACCGGGGTGTCCGGGGAGTCGTCGGGGGTGACCACCACCGCGACGTGGTCGAGCAGGGCGTCCCGCAGCGCCCGCTGCCCCACCGCGCGGCCACCCACGCCGTGGGTGGCCGCCTCGCGCAGGGCGCCGGCCGCCGCCGTGGCGATCCGGCGCAGCTCCCCGGCCGGCAGCGTCTCCACCGCCCGGCTGGCCGCCGGCGGCAGCGGCCACCGCCACTGGTCGTCCCGGCGGCCCGGCAGCGCCCCGCCGGCGGCCTCCAACTCGGCCAGCAGCTCGGCCGCCGCGACGGTGACGTCACCGGGGGCGACCCCGCTGACGGTGCGGACCACGAGCACGCCCCACGGCAGCCGGGCCCAGAGGGCGGTACGGCCCGCGCCGGGCACCGGGCGGAGCCGGACCACGGCGGCCGGGTCCAGCCGGACCAGCCGGGCCAGGAAGGCGCCCGCGTCGGCCACGCCCGCCAGCCCGTGCCCGCCGGTCTCCGCCGCCCCGGTCACGCGGCGCCCGTTCCCGGCGCGTACCGGAGCAGGAAGGCCCGCTCCTCCGGGCTGATCCGCCGGGGCCGCTGCGCGGCCAGGTCGAACGGGACGAGCACCGATCGGGCCCGGCTGGCCAGCACGTCGCCGTCGTACAGCTCGTACGCGACGGTGAACGAGGCGGCCCGGATCTCCTCGATCCACAGCTCGATCCGGACGCTCGGGGCCGCCTCCGCGCTGGCCCGGCCGAGCGCGTAGTCGACCGGGCGCAGGTAGTCGACCTCGTGCCGGCGGATGACCACCCCGTCGGCGAACGAGCCCACTCCCCACGCCCGGCCGCCGGCGAACATCAACGCCACCCGCGCCTCCTCGTACAGGGTGAGGAAGCGCGAGTTGTTGACGTGGCCGTACGCGTCCAGGTCGGACCACCGCAGTGCGCAGTGGTAGACGAACCGGTCAGTCACGGGTGAGCTTGCGGTAGGTCACCCGGTGCGGACGGGCGGCCTCGGCGCCGAGCCGGTCGATCTTGTTCTTCTCGTACGCCTCGAAGTTGCCCTCGAACCAGAACCACTTCGCCGGGTTCTGGTCGTCGCCCTCCCAGGCCAGGATGTGCGTGGCGACCCGGTCCAGGAACATCCGGTCGTGGGAGATGACCACGGCGCAGCCGGGGAACTCCAGCAGCGCGTTCTCCAGGCTGGAGAGGGTCTCCACGTCCAGGTCGTTCGTCGGCTCGTCGAGCAGGATCGCGTTGCCGCCGATCTTCAGCGTCAGCGCCAGGTTGAGCCGGTTGCGCTCACCGCCGGAGAGCACCTTGGTCGGCTTCTGCTGGTCCGGCCCCTTGAAGCCGAACGCCGCGATGTACGCCCGGGACGGCATCTCGACCTTGCCCACCATCAGGTGGTCCAGCCCGTCGGAGACCGTCTCCCAGACCGTCTTGTCACCGGCCAGGCCGGCCCGGCTCTGGTCGACGTACGACAGCGAGACGGTCTCACCGACCCTCACCCCGCCGTCGGTGGGCTGCTCCAGCCCGACGATGGTCTTGAACAGGGTCGTCTTGCCGACGCCGTTCGGGCCGATGATGCCGACGATGCCGTTGCGCGGCAGCGAGAAGCTGAGGTTGTCGATCAGCACCCGGTCACCGAACGCCTTGGTCAGGTTGTGCGCCTCGATCACCGTGCTGCCCAGGCGCGGGCCCGGCGGGATCTGGATCTCCTCGAAGTCCAGCTTCCGGGTCTTCTCCGCCTCGGTGGCCATCTCGTCGTACCGGTCGAGCCGGGCCTTGGACTTGGTCTGGCGGGCCTTGGCGTTGGAGCGGACCCACTCCAGCTCCTCGGTGAGCCGCTTCTTCATCTTGGCGTCGCGACGACCCTCGACGGCCAGCCGGGCGGCCTTCTTCTCCAGGTAGGTGGAGTAGTTGCCCTCGTACGGGTAGGCCCGGCCACGGTCCAGCTCGAGGATCCAGTTGGCCACGTTGTCGAGGAAGTACCGGTCGTGGGTGATCGCCATCACCGTGCCGGCGTACTTGGCCAGGTGCTGCTCCAGCCAGGAGACGCTCTCCGCGTCCAGGTGGTTGGTGGGCTCGTCGAGCAGCAGCAGGTCGGGCGCCTCCAGCAGCAGCTTGCAGAGCGCGACCCGGCGGCGCTCACCACCGGAGAGCTGGGTGACGTCGGCGTCCGGCGGCGGGCAGCGCAGCGCGTCCATGGCCAGTTCGAGCTTGGAGTCGATGTCCCAGGCGTCGAGGTGGTCCAGCTCCTCCTGGAGCTTGCCCATCTCCTCCATCAGCTCGTCCGAGTAGTCGGTGGCCATCTGCTCGGCGATCTTGTTGAACCGCTCCAGCTTGGCCTTGGTCTCGGCGACCGCCTCCTCGACGTTGCCGAGGACGGTCTTGGCGTCGTTGAGCGCGGGCTCCTGGGCGAGCATGCCGACGGTGTAGCCGGGCATGAGCCGGGCCTCGCCGTTGCTCGGCCGGTCCCACCCTGCCATGATCTTGAGGAGGCTGGACTTACCGGCGCCGTTCGGACCGACCACACCGATCTTGGCCCCCGGCAGGAAGTTCAGCGTCACGTTGTCGAGCACGACCTTGTCGCCGTGCGCCTTGCGCGCCTTTTCCAGGACGTAGATGAACTGGGCCACGGTGCGGGCTACCTCCGTCGGGTTGCTGTCGCCTGATGGCGGCGCGGGCGCGGGCTGCGACCTCCGCCCGCCGCCGCCGGCCGGGGCCCGGCCGCGCGCACGCCGTTGTCAATCCTGACAGGTACGGCCCGCTTCGCCCACATCACCCCGCCCGAGGAGTACGCCGTGTCCCGCATCGCCAACCGATGTCGACAAGATCACGCTGGTGGTTCGGCGAGTGTGGGACGGGTACGGAACTCCGGCACGGGGCATCAGAGGCCGCAGCTACGCTCAGTACGCTCATCGCGGTGGACCCGTCAGCACCTGGAGGTGGCCGATCGTGACCGTCCGTAGCTCCTTTGTCGTAGTGGCGAACCGACTGCCGGTCGACGAGGTGAGCACACCCGAGGGACGGCAGTGGCGACGAAGCCCCGGTGGGCTGGTCACCGCGCTGCACCCCGTCCTCGCCGAACAGCAGGGCACCTGGGTCGGCTGGGCCGGCGGCACCGGCGCGGCCCCCGAGCCGTTCGACCTGGAGGGGATCCGGCTGCACCCGGTGCCGCTGAGCGCCGAGGAGCTGGAGCGCTACTACGAGGGTCAGTCCAACGCGACGATCTGGCCGCTCTACCACGACGCGGTGGAGACCCCCGCCTACAAGCGCCGGTGGCGCGAGGCGTACCGGCTGGTCAACGCCCGGTTCGCGGAGGCCGCGGCGGACGTCGCGGCCGAGGGCGCGACGGTCTGGGTGCAGGACTACCAGCTGCAGCTGGTCCCGGCGATGCTCCGCGAGCTGCGCCCCGACCTCAAGATCGGCTTCTTCCTGCACATCCCGTTCCCGCCGATCGAGCTGTTCATGCAGATGCCGTTCCGGACCGAGATCCTGCGCGGCCTGCTCGGCGCCGACCTGGTCGGCTTCCAGCAGCGGCTGGCCGCGCAGAACTTCGTCCGGCTGGCCCGGCACCTGCTCGGCCTGCGCTACGAGGGGCAGATGATCCAGGTCGACGGCCGGCAGGTGAAGGCCGGCGCGTTCCCGATCTCCATCGACACCCGGGAGATGGAGCGGCTGGCCGAGGACCCGGCGATCCAGGCCCGGGCCAAGCAGATCCGCGAGGAGCTGGGCAACCCGAAGACGATCATCCTGGGGGTCGACCGGCTCGACTACACCAAGGGCATCGAGCTCCGGCTGAAGGCCTTCCGCGAGCTCCTGGCTGACGGAAAGTTGACAGTCCCGGATGCGGTTATGGTGCAGGTCGCGACCCCGAGCCGGGAGCGGGTGGAGCACTACCAGGCACTTCGCGTCAAGGTGGAACGCGAAGTTGGTCGGATTAATGGCGAATTCGGACGGGTCGGGGTGCCGGCGGTGCATTATCTGCATCAGTCGTACAGTCGCTCCGAGCTGGCCGCGATGTACGTCGCGGCAGACGTGATGATGGTGACCCCGCTGCGAGACGGAATGAATCTGGTGGCCAAGGAGTACGTCGCATCGCGCGCCGACCAGGGCGGCGCGCTCGTGCTCAGTGAATTCGCCGGCGCCGCGACTGAGCTGCGCCAGGCGTTCCTGTGCAACCCGCACGACCCCGACGCGGTCAAGGACGCGCTGCTGCGCGCCGTGCACGTCGAGAAACCCGAGGCCCGACGCCGGATCCGGGTGATGCAACGCCACCTGCGCACCCACGACGTGGGGCACTGGGCCAAATCCTTCCTGACCGAACTCGGCGTGCCCGATACGGAGGCCGCGTGAACGCCCCTGCACCCGCCACCCCGCACGGCGGTGTGATGGATCCCGAGCTGCGCGCCGCCATCGGCCGGATCGCCCGGGTCCCCCAGCTCCTGATCGCCTGCGACTACGACGGCACCCTGGCGCCGATCGTCGAGGACCCGACCAAGGCCGTACCGCTGCCGGAGTCGGTGGCCGCGGTCCGCGCGCTGGCCTCGCTGCCGCAGACCACCGTCGCGGTGGTCTCCGGCCGCGCGCTGCGCGACCTGGCCGCGCTCTCCCGGCTGCCCAGCGAGGTGCACCTGGTCGGCAGCCACGGCTCCGAGTTCGACATCGGCTTCGTCGAGCGGCTCTCGCCCGAGCTGATCGCGGTGCGGACCCGACTGCGCGACGCGCTGCGCCAGATCGCCGCCGAGCACCCCGGCGTGCGACTGGAGCGCAAGCCCGCCAGCGTCGCGGTGCACACCCGCGGGGTCGAGCCGCAGCTCGCCGCCGCGGCGATCGAGGCCGTCCGCAGCGGCCCCGCCACCTGGGACGAGGTGACGGTGACCCAGGGCAAGGAGGTCATCGAGCTGTCGGTGGTGGCCACCCACAAGGGCACCGCGGTCGACCAGCTCCGCACCCAACTCTCGGCGAGCGCGGTGCTGTTCATCGGCGACGACGTCACCGACGAGAACGCCTTCGGCAACCTGCACGGGCCGGACGTCGGCATCAAGATCGGCCCCGGGGACACCCGCGCCGACTACCGGGTCGCCGAGCCCATCGAGGCGGCCCGGGCGCTGGGCCTGCTGCTGGAGACCCGGCGGCACTGGCTCTTCGGCGAGCGGGCGGTCCCGATCGAGCGGCACTCGATGCTGGCCAACGGCCGGACGGTGGCGCTGCTCACCCCGGACGCCAAGGTGAGCTGGCTCTGCCACCCCAAGCCGGACTCGGCGGCGATCTTCGCCGACCTGGTCGGCGGCAGCCCGGCCGGGCACTTCAGCATCGCCCCGCAGCGCGGCGGCATCCCGCTCGGGCAGCGCTACCGCAGCGGCACCATGACGGTGGAGACCCGCTGGTCCGGGCTGACCGTGACCGACTGGCTGGACCTGCCGGCGACGGAGACCACCCCGGACGGCCAGGCGATCATCACCGGCGACTCGACGCTGGTCCGGGTGCTCACCGGCACCGGCCGGGCCCGGATCGACTTCGCTCCCCGGCCCGAGTTCGGGCAGGTGGCGGTGCAGCTGCAGCCGATCGACGACGGCCTGCTCGTGCTCGGCTCCAACGAGCCCGTCGCGCTCTACGCCCCAGGCGTGGAGTGGGAGGTCACCAGCGACGGCGTGAACGAGAGCGCGAAGGCGATGGTGGACCTCTCCGCCGCCGGGGGCCAGGTGGTGCTGGAGCTGCGCTTCGGCACGCACAGCCTGGAGCACCACCGGGTGCCGATCCACGAGCGGCAGGCCGCCGCCGAGCAGCCCTGGAAGGACTGGGTGGCCGGGCTGCGGCTGCCCGGCACCGCCCGGGACATGGTCGCCCGCAGCGCACTCACCCTGCGCGGGCTCTGCCACGCGGCCACCGGCTCGATCCTCGCCGCGGCGACCACCTCGCTGCCCGAGGAGGTGGGCGGCGTCCGGAACTGGGACTACCGCTACTGCTGGCTGCGCGACGCGGCGATGACCGCCCGCGCGCTGGTCGACCTCGGCTCGACCGAGGAAGCCGAGGGGCTGCTGCGCTGGGTCGACGGCGTCATCGAGCGCACCGGCGGGCACCCGGAGCGGCTGCACCCGCTCTACACCGTGGACGGGTACGAGCTGGGCGCCGAGGCGGTCATCGACACCCTGCCCGGGTACGCCGGCTCCCGGCCGGTCCGGGTCGGCAACCTCGCCAACCACCAGCTCCAGCTCGACGTCTTCGGCCCGATCGCCGACCTGATCGCCGCGGTGGCCGACGCGCGTGGCTCGGTCCGCGACGACGAGTGGCGGGTGCTGGAGAACATGGTCGAGGCGGTCCGCCGCCGCTGGCACGAGCCCGACCACGGCATCTGGGAGGCCCGCCTCCCCCCGCGGCACCACATCTTCTCCAAGGTCATGTGCTGGATGACCGTCGACCGGGCGCTGCACGTGGTGCGGCAGCACGGCCACGAGGACCGGCCGGAGTGGGTGGAGCTGCGCGACCGGATCGGCGCGAACGTGCTGGAGTACGGCTGGCACGACGAGGCCGAGGCGTACAGCGTCGCGTACGGGCACGACGAGATGGACGCTTCCTCGCTCTGGATCGGCATCTCCGGGCTGCTCCCCGGCGACGACCCGCGCTTCCTGTCGACCGTGCTCAAGATCGAGGCGGACCTGCGCAGCGGGCCGGTCGTCTACCGGTACCACTGGGACGACGGCCTGCCCGGCCGGGAGGGCGGCTTCCACGTCTGCACGGCGTGGCTGATCGAGGCGTACCTGCGCACCGGTCGGCGCACCGACGCGGAGGAGCTGTTCATCCAGATGGTCGACACCGCCGGCCCGACCGGGCTGCTCCCCGAGCAGTACGACCCGCTCGCCGAGCGCGGCCTGGGCAACCACCCGCAGGCGTACAGCCACCTCGGCCTGATCCGCTGCGCCCTCCTGCTGGACAACATGCTCAAGCAGTAACGCCAGCGCCGTTTCGTCGATGTGGCGGTGTCCGGGTGACCGGGACACCGCCACATCGGCGTTGTGGGGTCGATCAGACGTCGAGGGCGCCGACCACGTCGCCGATCACCACGATGGCGGGCGGGCGCAGGCCCGCCGCGACCGCGTCGGCGGCGACCGCGTCCAGCGTCGACCGGAGGCTGCGCTGGGCGCCCGTGGTGCCCTCCTGGACCACGGCGGCGGGCGTGGCCGGGTCCCGGCCGTGCCGGACCAGGGTGGCGGTGATCGCCTCCAGGTTCTTGAGGCCCATCAGGATGACCAGGGTCCCGCGCAGCGCGGCGAGGGCCTCCCAGTTCACCAGCGAGGCCGGCGAGTCCGGCGCGACGTGCCCGGAGACGACGGTGAACTCGTGCGCCACGGCCCGGTGGGTGACCGGGATGCCGGCCACCGCGGGTACGGCGATCGAGCTGGTCACCCCGGGCACCACGGTCACCGGCACGCCGGCCTCGGCGCAGGCGAGCAGCTCCTCGCCGCCGCGGCCGAAGACGTACGGGTCGCCGCCCTTGAGCCGGACCACGAACTTCCCGGCCAGCGCGCGCTCCACCAGGATCCGGTTGATCTCCTCCTGGGCCCGGGACGGACCGTAGGGGATCTTGGAGGCGTCCACCAGTTCCACGTCGGGGCGCAGCTCGTCGAGGAGCAGCCCGGGCACCAGCCGGTCGGCGACCACCACGTCCGCCTCGGTGAGCAGCCGCCACCCCTTCACGGTGATCAGCTCCGGATCGCCCGGCCCGGCGCCCACCAGCGCCACCTGACCCGGGCCGCCGCCCCGCGCCGCCCCGGCCGCCACCGGCCCCCGCCCGCCCGAGCCCGGGGCCGCCTCCGGACCGGTCGCGGCCGGCACGGCGCCCGGGCCTCCGGCCGGTCCCACCGCCGTCCCGCCAGCCCGTGCCAGGCCGGTCCGGACGTTGAGCAGGTCGCGGACGGCGTCCCGGACGGTCATCGCGCGATGCGGGTCACCGCCGCCGAGCACGGCGACGGTGACCGGGCCGTGCCGGGTCACCGCCGGGGTCCACGCGGTGGCGGCGGCGCGGTCGTCGGCGCGTACGCAGAAGATCCGGCGCTCGGCGGCGGCGGCGCTGACCGCGGCGGCGGCCACCCGGTCGTCGACGGCGACCTGGACCAGCCACGCGCCGTCCAGGTCGGCCGGGACGAAGCGGCGCGGCTCCCAGCGCAACCGGCCCGCGTCGACGTGGGCGCGCAGCGCCGGGGTCAGCTCCGGCGAGACCAGCAGGACGTCCGCGCCGGCGTCGAGCAGGGCCGGCATCCGCCGGGTGGCCACCGTTCCCCCGCCCACCACGACCACGCGCCGGCCGGCGAGCCGCAGGCCGAGGGGGTACGGGTTCGCGTTCACGCCGCCGCCGCGCTTCGCTCCGCGGCGGCGCGAGGCGCCGCGCTACTGAGCAGAATGGCTCGCTCGCTCCGCTCGCTCACTTCTCGGCCACCCCGGCCGAGTCGAAGGTGGCCACCTCGTGCAGCACCCGGACCGCGCCGGTGACGACCGGCAGCGCGAGCAGCGCGCCGGTCCCCTCGCCGAGGCGCAGCCCGAGGTCGATCAGCGGGTCGAGGCCCAGGTGCCGCAGCGCCGCGGTGGCCCCCGGCTCGGCGGAGCGGTGCCCGGCGACCATCGCCCCGACCGCGTCCGGGGCGAACGCGGCGGCGGCGAGCGCGGCGCTGACCGCGATCACGCCGTCCAGCAGCACCGGGATCCGGCGGGCGGCGGCGCCCAGGATCAGCCCGGCCAGCGCGGCGTGCTCCAATCCACCGACCGCGGCCAGCACGCCCAGCGGGTCGGCCGGGTCGGGCGCGTGCCGGTCGAGCGCGGCCCGCACCACCCCGACCTTCCGCCGGTACGTCTCGTCGTCCACCCCGGTCCCGCGACCGGTCGCCGCCGCCGGGTCGACG
The DNA here is from genome assembly GCF_004217615.1 of Micromonospora kangleipakensis. Taxonomy (NCBI): domain Bacteria; kingdom Bacillati; phylum Actinomycetota; class Actinomycetes; order Micromonosporales; family Micromonosporaceae; genus Micromonospora; species Micromonospora kangleipakensis. Next base: position 6,730,874 of record NZ_SHLD01000001.1, read on the forward strand.
CCGGCGAAGGCGGCGATCAGCGCGGCGGCCGGCGTGGTGTTGCCGATGCCCATGTCCCCGGTCAGCAGGATGCCCGCCCCGGCGTCGACCAGTTCGCCGGCGACCCGGATGCCGGTCTCCACCGCCGCCCGCGCCTCGTCCCGGGTGAGCGCGGCGCCGACCGTCATGTCCCGGGTCCCGGGCCGGACGTTCGCGGCCACCAGCCGGGGTCCGGCCGAGCCGGCGAGCGCGGCCGGGTCCACCGGCAGCGGGGTGGCCACGCCGACGTCCACCACGGTCACCGAAGCGCCGGCCTGCCGGGCGAACGCGTTCACCACCGCCCCGCCGGCCAGGAAGTTGCCGATCATCTGGGCGGTGACCTCCTGCGGCCAGGGGGTGACGCCCTGGGCGTGCACCCCGTGGTCGCCGGCGAAGATCGCCACCGCGGCCGGCTCCGGCAGCGGCGGCGGGCAGCTCCCGGCCAGCCCGGCGAGGCGTACCGAGAGGGGTTCCAGGGCGCCGAGCGAGCCGGCGGGCTTGGTCAGCCGGCCCTGGAGGTCGCGGGCGGCCGCCATCGCCGCCTCGTCCAGCGGGCCGATCGCCGCGACGGTGGACTCCAACATCATGCCTCCAGTATTTCCGCCAGTAACTCGGTGAACGCGTCGGTGGTGGCCTGGTCGCGCACCGCGATCCGCAGCCAGTCCGGGCCGAGCCCGGGGAAGCTGTCGCCCCGGCGGACCGCCCAGCCGCGCTCGCGCAGCCGTTCGCGGACCCGGTCGGCGCCGGGCCGGTGGATCAGCACGAAGGCGCTGGCCGGGTGGCCCGCGACGCGTACGCCGGGCAGGCCGGACAGGCGGGCCACCAGGTGGTCGCGGTCGGCGGCGAGCCGCGCGGCGATGACGCGCTCGGCCGCGACGGCGGTCGGCGACGCGCAGGCGGTGGCGGCGGCGAGCGCCGGGGTGGAGACCGCCCAGAGCGGCTGGGCGGCGGCGAGGCGGGCGAGCAGCCCGCCCTCGCCGAGCAGGTAGCCGATCCGCAGGCCGGCCAGCCCCCAGGTCTTGGTCAGGCTGCGCACCACGAGCAGGCCGGGCAGGTCGCGGCGGGCCGCGAGGGACTCCGGCTCGCCGTCGACGCCGGGGGCGAGCGTGGTGTCGGCGAAGGCCTCGTCGACCACCAGCACCCGACCCGGCCGGGCCAGCGCGGCCAGCGCGGCGGCCGGGTGCAGCACCGAGGTGGGGTTGGTGGGGTTCCCGACCATGACCAGGTCGGCGTCGGCGGGCACCCGGGCCGGGTCGAGCCGGAAGCCGTCGGCCGGGTCGAGCAGCACCCGTTCGACGGCGTGCCCGGCGGCCCGCAACGCGGCCTCCGGCTCGGTGAACTGGGGATGCACCACCACCGGTCGGCGGGCGTCGCGCAGCGCTCGGGCGATCAGCACGAACCCCTCGGCGGCGCCGGCGGTGAGCAGTACCTCTTCCGGGGGACGCCCGTGCCGGGCCGCGACGGCCGCGCGGGCCGGCCCGGGGTCCGGGTACGCGGCCAGGTCGGCCAGCGACGCGACCACCGGGTCGGCCAGCCAGTCCGGCATCGGGTCGCGGCGGACGTTGACGGCGAGGTCGACCAGGCCGGGGGTGGCCTCGACGTCGCCGTGGTGGGCGAGGTCCGGCTCGGGCCCGGCCGGGCCCGCCGCGCCCCCGGGGCCGACCGACGACGACGCTCCGGCGGCGTCCCTCGCCCGGGCGGGATCCGCTCCGACGACACCCGGCTCGGGGGCCGGGTCCGTTCCGGGGCCGGGCGTCCCGATCAGCTCAGCGCGCATGTCCGCGATCCTGCCGGGAAGCTGCCGTGCGGGACAGCGGATCCCGGCGTGGGCCGCGTCACCACCCCTCCACCCGCTCGCCCGTTTATGAATTCTTCTCATTTCCGAATCGGAAATGTCATAGCTTGACCACGTGAGCAACCGACCCCTTGCCTCCGCTGGTCGTGCCGTTCCCCTCCTCCGCGCCGGGCTGATCGCCGGCATCGTGGTCGCCGCCCTGGCGTACCCGTTGGCCGCCGTCACCGGCATCGGCGCCAAGGCCACCGCGCACGCGGTGGAGCAGAAGACGAGCATCCTGAAGACCGCGCTGCCCGCCGAGACGTCGTACCTGTACGCGCCGGACGGCAGGACCGTGCTGACGATGTTCTACGAGGAATACCGGCAGTACACCAAGATCTCGGACATGTCGCCGAACATCCAGCAGGCGATCGTCGCCGCCGAGGACAACCGCTTCTACCAGCACCGCGGCGTCGACCCAAAGGGCGTGGCCCGGGCGTTCGTGGCGAACGCCCGTTCCAACGGCGTCTCCCAGGGCGCCTCCACGCTGACCATGCAGTACGTCCGGATGGCCCTGCGGGACAGCGCCAGCACCCCCAAGGAGGTCCAGGAGGCCACCCAGCAGACCAGCCTGCGCAAGGTCAAGGAGATGCGGATGGCGCTGGACATCGAGAAGGAGCTGAGCAAGGAGCAGATCCTGGAGCGCTACCTCAACTCCGCCTACTTCGGCCACCGGGCGTACGGGATCTACGCGGCGTCGCAGATCTTCTTCTCCAAGACCCCGGCCACCCTCACCCCGGTCGAGGCGGCCACCCTGGCCGGCCTGGTCAAGTCCCCCTCCGAGTACGACCCGATCACCTCGGACCAGAAGGACGCCACCGGGCGGCGCAACTACGTGCTGGACCGGATGGCCCAGCTCGGTTACCTCTCCCCGGACGCGGCCGCGACGGCGAAGGCCCAGCCGATCCAGCTGAAGCTCACCAACCCGCCCAACGACTGTGCCTCGATCGACGCCAAGTACCGCAGCTGGGGCTTCGCCTGCGACTACCTGAAGAACTGGTGGAGCTCGCAGCGGGCGTTCGGCGAGAACCGGCTGGAACGGATGGACAAGCTACGCCGCGGCGGCTACCGGATCGTGCTCAGCATCGACCCGAAGATCCAGGGGGCGGCGGAGAAAAACGTGGGCGCCAAGGAGAACACCGGCACCCCGTTCGCCAACGGCATCGTGGTCGCCGAGCCGGGCACCGGCCGGATCAAGGCGATGGCGGTCAACCGGAATTACTCACTGGATCTGAGCGAGAACCCATCCAGCTCCAACCCGGAGGCCGGAAAGAACGTCAAGGCGAACTACCCGAACACGGTCGCGCCGCTGCTCGGCGGGGGCTCGCTCCCTGGCTACCAGGCGGGATCGACGTTCAAGATGTTCCCGATGCTGGCCGCGCTCAACTCGGGCAAGACGCTGTCCACCGAGTTCAACGCCCCGTACCGGTACAGGTCGCGTGTCTACGACGACTGGCAGCCGACGAACGCCAGCGGCGCGATGAGCGGTCAGCAGACCATGTGGTCCGCTTTCGGCAAGTCGGTGAACACGTACTGGGTGTGGATGGAGGAGCAGATCGGCGCGGAGAAGGGCGTCCGCCTCGCCGAGCAGCTCGGGCTGCGCTGGCGGACCGACGTCGACCGAGAGCACGCCGCGCCAAACCGCGCGCCCAAGTGGGGCGCGTTCACCCTGGGCGTCTCCGACGCCACCCCGCTGGAGATGGCGAACGCGTACGCCGCGATCGCCGCCGACGGTCGGTACTGCGAGGCCATTCCGGTGACCACGATCCTGAACCGGGACGGGACGTCGGCCACGTACACCACGCCCGGTGGGGTGCAGCGGGAGATCGCCAAGCCGCGCTGCCGGCAGGTGGTCAACGCGGACGCGGCCCGGGCCGCCACCGACGCCGCCCGCTGCCCGACCGGCGACACCCCGGCGAAGGGCGGCTGCGGCGGCTGGTCGACCGCCGACAGCGTCCGGGGCACGGTCGGCCGCCCGGTGGCCGGCAAGACGGGTACCACGGACAGCACCCGGTCCGCCTGGTTCGTCGGGTACACCCCGGAGCTGGCGGCGGCGAGCTTCATCGCCGACCCGGACAACCCGTTCAACGCGGTGGGTGACGGTCAGTCGCAGGTCCCGATCGGCGCGGTGGCCGAGACCCTGCGCGACGCGCTCAAGGGCCAGCCCACCCGCCAGTTCACCCCGCCGTCCGACCAGATCGTCGGCTGACCGCGCCGCCGACCCCCCACCACCGGACCGCCCGGGGGTGCGCCCGGGTTAGTTGATCAAGAGGTTTGCGTCCGGATCCCTGGCGATCCCCGACGCGAACCTCTTGATCAACTGTGTGGGGCCGGGGCGGGCCGGGTCAGCGGAGGTCGGCGGATACGAAGGACCAGAGTTCGAGGTCCACGCGGGCGCCGCGGACGAAGCCGGCGTTGCGCAGCAGGCCCTCGTAGCCGAAGCCGGCCTTCTCGGCGACCCGGCGGGACGCCACGTTCCCCGGCGCGACCCGCAGCTCGACCCGCTGGAAGCCGTGCTCCAGGATCAACGCGATGGCCAGCGCGTCCACCGCCTCGGCGGCCAGCCCGTAACCCCGGGCCTGCGGCGCGATCGCGTAGGACACCTCGGTCAACCGGGCGCCCCAGTCGGTGCGGCGGGTCCACAGGCAGCCGACCACCCGCTGGTCCTCCCGGCGGAGCACCCCGTAGTGGTCGCCGTCGCCGCTGTCCCGGCGCTGCCGGGCCAGCTCCGTGCACCAGGCCCGGCCCTCGATCTGCCCGGAGGCCTCCGCCAGCGGCAGCCAGCGCTGGGTCTGCCGGTCCGCGAAGACCTCGTCGACCGCCTCGGCGTCGGCCGCGGTGAGCTGCCGGACCTCGGTGCGCGGGGTGGAGACGGTCAGCGCCGGGAAGCGGCGCACCGCCACCTGTCCGATCACGCCGGGGCCGCCACGGTCGCCGGCTCCACGGCCGCGGCGGCCACCAGCCGCGCGGCGATCTCCGGGTACGCGGCCCAGTGCGGGACCAGCTGCGAGGCGTGCACGCCCCGCCAGACGAAGCCCTCCGGCGCGCCGCCGTCCCAGCTCCACGCCGGCCGCTCGCCGGACCGCGGGGTGAGCACCGCGGCGTGCTGCTTGTGCCCGACCACCACCGTGCCGGCGGCGGCCACCACGCTCTCCGTCCGGGCGGTCGCCTCCCGGTAGCCGATCACCATGCCGTCCCGGCTCGCGCCGACCGCGTCGAGCACCCCGCACATCGGCAGCCCGTCCAGCTCGCGGGCCAGCCAGAGCAGGCCGGCGCCCTCGGCGATCACCGGTCGGCCGGTGCGGGCCAGCTCCGCCACGGCGATGCAGAGCCGGCGGTTGGCCGACAGCTCGTCCGCGTACGACTCGGGGAGCCCGCCGCCGACGACCAGCGCGCGGGTGCCGACAGGCAGGGCCTCGTCGCGCAGCGGGTCGACCGTGACCACCTCGGCGCCGGCGGCGCGGAGCAGCTCGGCCGTCTCCGGGTGGCTGTAACTGCCGCCCGGGCCACCGGCGAGCGCGACCACCGGACGCGCCCCGCCCGGCGCCCCCGCCGCCGGCTCCGGCGACCAGGGGTCGACGGTCAGCTCCGGCGCCGAGCGGGCCAGCACCAGCAGCCGGTCCAGGTCGACGGTGGCGGCGACCGCCTCGCCCAGCCGGCGTACCGCGCGGACCGCCTCGCCGTCCCGCGCGATCGCGGGGACCAGGCCGTGCCGGCGGGCGGGCAGCACCGGGGGCAGCTCGTGCCGCCGCAGCGCGCCGTAGACCGGCACGCCGATGTCATCGAGGGCCTCGTGGAGCATCGCCTCGTGCCGGGGCGAGGCCACCCGGTTGAGGATCACGCCGCCGAGCCAGAGCTGCTCGTCGTACGCCCGGAAGCCGTGCACCAGGGCGGCCACCGACTGCCCCATCGCGGCCACGTCCACCATCAGCACGACCGGGCTGCGCAGCGCGGCGGCGACCGCCGCCGTGGACTCGGTCTCCGGCCGGCCGGCGACCGAGTCGTAGAGCCCCATGGTGCCCTGCACCACCGCGAGCCCGGCCCCCGCCGAGCCGTGCGCGAAGAGCGGGGCGATCCGCTCCGGGCCGACCAGCCGGGGGTCCAGGTTGCGCCCCGGGCGGCCGGCGGCCAGCCCCAGGTACGCCGCGTCGACCTGGTCCGGCCCGATCTTGAAACCGGCCACGTCGAGCCCCCGGTCCGCGAGGGCGGCGAGCAGCCCGAGGGAGAGGGCGCTGGTGCCGTGCCCCGAGGAGGGCGCGCTCAACAGGACGCGCGGCACGACGGTCATCATCGACTCCTCGCAGGCGACGGGACGTACGTGGCGGGGGTGGTACGCGGCGGCGGACCGGTCGCGCGGTCCGCCCGCGTGACCATACCCGGCCGGACCGACGGGCGACGGCCGCCGACCGGCCGGTTCGGGCCCGCGCAGCTCAGTGGCCCCGCTCATACGGGTAGCCTCGATGCGTGTACCGGTTCCTGCTCACCCCGCGCTGGCTGGGCTGTCTCGCGCTGACCCTGGTCGCCGCCGCGCTGATGGTGTTCCTCGGCAACTGGCAGCTGGACCGCTACCGGGGACGTACGGCGATCAACGAGCGGATCGACGCCGGCGCGACCATGTCGCCCGCGCCGCTGCGCGACGCGATGCCCGCCCCGACCGGCGGGCCCGGCACCGCCGGCCCCGCCCCCGCCGACCGGCTCACCTGGACCCGGGCCACCGCCACCGGCCGGTACGACCCCGCGAACGTGGTCCTGGTCCGCGGCCGGACGGTCGACAGCACCGTCGGCTTCGAGGTGCTCACCCCGCTGGTGCTCGCCGACGGCACGGCCGTGCTGGTGGACCGGGGTTGGATCCCGCCGGCACCGGGCGGCGGCGCCACCGCCCAGCCGCAGGTGCCGGCCACGCCCACCGGCGAGGTGACCGTCGCCGGCCGCGTGGTGGCCAGCGAGAGCGGCGCCGGCGCGGTGGACCGGCGCGACGGCAAGCTGGAGACCCGGCGGATCGGCGTCAGCCGGCTCGCCCGCGAGCTGCCCTACCCGATCCACGGCGGCTACCTGCTGCTCGACCAGCAGACCCCGGCCGCCGACCCGGCCTTCCAGGCGGTGCCGATCGGGCACACCAACAACTGGCAGAACTACGGCTACGTGGTGCAGTGGTGGCTCTTCGCCGGCATGAGCCTCGTCGGCTACGGCTGGGTCGCCCGCCGGGAGGCACGCCGGGCGGCCGGGCTGGACAAGCCCCGCCCGCCGGTCGACCGGGCGGCCGAGCCGGCGCCCAGCGCCTCGGCCTGACCGGGCGGCTGCCGGTCAGCCGGTGACCCGGCCGGCGTGGATGGCCCGCACCGCGTCGATGGTGTCGGCCTCCGCCGCGGTCTTGTCGTCCCGGTAACGCACCACCCGGGCGAACCGCAGCGCCATCCCGCCGGGGTAACGGCTGCTGGTCTGCACCCCGTCGAACGCGATCTCGACGACCTGCTCGGGGCGCACCCGGACCACCCAGTCGCCCTTCTCCACCGCCAGGCCGAGGAACCGCTCGGTCTGCCAGCGCAGCAGCTCGTCGGTGAGCCCCTTGAACGTCTTGCCGAGCATCACGAACTCGCCGGTACGCGGATCCCGGGCGCCCAGGTGCAGGTTGGAGAGCCAGCCCTGCCGCCGCCCGCTCCCCCACTCCACCGCCAGCACCACCAGGTCGAGGGTGTGCCGGGGCTTGACCTTGACCCAGGCCGACCCGCGCCGCCCCGCGTCGTAGGGGGCCGCCGGGTCCTTGACCACCACCCCCTCCTGACCGGCGTCGAGCGCGGCGGCGAACGCCGCGGCGGCCTGCTCGGGCCCGTCCACCTCCACCCGGCCGACCTGCAGGGTCGGGTCCACCGCGCCGGCCAGCGCGGCCCACCGCTCCCGGCCGGGCAGGTCGATCAGATCCGCGCCGTCGAGGTGCAGCAGGTCGAAGAAGTACGGCGTCAGCACCTTCTCGCCGGTGGTCTCGGCGGCGGCCAGCACGGCCGGCGCCACCGGGGCGGCGCCGGTGGTGCTCGGCGTGGTGCGGCGGGCGGCCCGGCTGGAGGTCTGCTGGAAGGGCAGCGGGCGGCCGGTGGCGTCCAGCCCGATCGCCTCGCCGTCGAGGACCAGCTCCCGGGCGGGCAGCGCGCGCACGGCGGCGACCACCTCGGGCAGCCGGGAGGTGATCTCATCCAGGCTGCGGGTGAAGACCGCGATGTCCTGGCCGGACCGGTGCACCTGGATCCGGATGCCGTCCAGCTTGACGTCGACGACCGCCGGGACGCCGGTCGCGGTGAGCGCCTCGTCCACCGAGGGGGCGCTCTGCGCCAGCATCGGGGCCAGCGGGCGGCCGACCTGGAGCCCGAAGCCGGCCAGCGCGGCCGCGCCGCCGGAGAGCGCGGCCACCGCGACGGCCCGCAGGTCACCGGCGAGCAGCAACGCCCGGCGTACGGCCGGCAGGGGCACCTCGGCGGCCCGGGCGACCGCGTCGGCGAGCAGCCCGGCCTGGGCGCCCTGCCGCAGCTCGCCGCTGAACAGGCCGACCAGCATCCGCTGCTCGTCGGCGGTGGCCGCGGCGAAGAGCCGGCCGACCAGCTCCCGGCGACGGGCCTGCGACCCGGCGCCGCGGACCGCCGAGATCTCGTCGATCGCGGCGTCGACCCCGGCCACGGTCAGCGTGGGCTCGGCAGCCGGCGGCGGCAGGTCACGCAGGCTGGCCCAGCCCACGCCCGTCTGCCGTTGCCGGAGCTCGCCGGCGAGGTAGCCGGAACCGGCCGACACCTCGGGCGGGTCGAGCGATCGGAGCGCGGCGGCGAGCAGCTCCACCTTGGCCCGCCGGCCGCTGGTGGCGCCCACCGCGGCGGAGGTGGCCGCCAGGTCGAGGAACCGCACGGATCCCATCCTGCCAGCCACCCCCGACGCCGCGGCGGATCCCGGCCGGGCGACGGATCCCGCGCGCCACCCGGCCCGGCTGCGGATCCCGCACGGCCGGGCTCATGAGCGGGAGGCCAGAGCTGCCTGCCCGGCTCGTGATCGGCGCGACGCGACGACGAGCCCGTGCCGGTCAGGCCGAGACAGGCTCCTCGATCCGCATGCCGCGCGCGCGGACCTCTTCGGCGACCCGGGTGAGCAGCGTGTCGAGGGCGACCAGCACGGCGGAGAGCTCACCGAGCTGATCCTTGAGCGTGTCCTCGGGCCACGCGGAGACGTTGACGTCCCCCAGAGCACTCACGGCGGCCTGGAGCCGCGTCATCTCGTCGTTCGTACGCATGTTCGAAAGGCTATAACAGCCCTGCGCCCGACACACCCCAAACTCCGACATCGGCCCCGAAGTTACGGGTCCGACACCTCAGCTCCGGTTGGTGCCCACCTCGGCGACCTTCGCCAGCAGCAGCGCCTCGGCCAGGCAGACCCGGGCGAACTCGCCCAGGTGCAGGCTCTCGTTCGGCCCGTGCGCCCGGGCGTGCGGGTCCTCCACACCGGTCACCAGGATCGCCGCCTGCGGGAACATCTCCTGGAAGGTGGCGATGAAGGGGATCGACCCGCCGACGCCGATGTCCACCGGGTCGGTGCCGTCCCAGGCGCCCTTGAAGGCCGAACGGGCCGCGTCGAACATCGGTCCGGAGGCGTCGATGACGCAGGGGTCGCCGTCGTGCTCGAAGGTCACCGTCACCCGCGCGCCCCACGGCGCGTGCTCCTCCAGGTGGGCGCGGAGCGCCGCGTACGCCTTCTTCGGGTCGTCGCCCGGCGCCAGCCGTACGCTCAGCTTCGCCTTTGCGGACGGGACCAGCGCGTTCGGCGCCTCGCCGGTCGCCGGGGCGTCCACGCCGAGCACGGCGAGGGCCGGCTTGGTCCAGAGCCGGTCGGTGATCCGGCCGGTGCCGATGAACTGCACGCCCTCGGCCAGACCGGCCTCGACGCGGATCCGGTCCTCCGGGTAGTCGACGCTGGCGCCCTCCCGGCCGACCAACCCGGCGACGGCCACGTCCCCGGCGTCGTCGTGCAGGGTGGCCAGCAGCCGGACCAGCGCGGTCAGCGCGTCCGGCACCGCGCCGCCGAACATCCCGCTGTGCACCGCGTGCTCCAGGGTGCGGACCTCGACGAAGCAGTTGACGATGCCGCGCAGCGAGGTGGTCAGCGCCGGCACGCCGATGTCCCAGTTGCCCGAGTCGGCGATCACGATGACGTCCGAGGCGATCTCCTCGCGGTGCTCCTCGAGCAGCCGCTCCAGCGAGTCGGAGCCGTACTCCTCCTCGCCCTCGATGAAGAGGACCACGCCGACCGGCAGGCGGTCGCCGAACGCGCGCAGCGCCGCGACGTGCGCCATGATGCCGGCCTTGTCGTCGGCCGCGCCGCGACCGTAGAGACGGCCGTCCCGCTCGACCGGCTCGAACGGGTCCGACAACCACAGCAAGCGATCGCCGACCGGCTGCACGTCGTGGTGGGCGTAGAGCAGCACGGTGGGCGCGCCGGGCGGGGCGGCCTTCTTCCCGATCACCGCCGGCTGGCCGCCGGAGCGCACGATCTTGACGTCGAGGTCGCAACCGCGCAGCAGCTCGGCCACCGCCTCGGCCGATCGCTCCACGTGCGAGTGGTCGAAACCCTCGAAGGCGATGCCCGGGATGCGGACGAGACGTTCGAGGTCGGCACGGACTCCGGGCAGTTCACGCTCGACGGCGGCCCGCACCTCGGACTCGGACATGATCGGTGTGGTCATGACCGGCATCGTATGCCGGCCTTACCCGGCGGCACCTCCGAGCCCGCCCCGCCCGATCAGCGCGGTCTCCCGAAGAGGTGGCCTCCCGGCGCGCCCAGGCCGCTCTTCGCGGCAAGGCGTGCGGATCCCGGTCCGGACGGTCACCGGCGGCGGACGTAGTAGCGGGTGGCGTCGTGCGGGAGAGCCGGCGCGCCGTCGACCACCAGGTCGACCGCCGCCTCGGTGCCGTCGGTGGCGAAGTGCGCCCGTTCGCCGGCGTGCCAGCGACGCAGCTCGGGCAGGATCTCCGACCCGTCCCGGGTGAGCGCGCGGGACAGCCGCATCGGCGCCGGCGCGGTGACGAGGACCGACAGGGTCAGCTCCGGCCGGACCGCCGCGCGCGCCGCGCTCACCCCCTCGACGATCAGCACCGGCCCGACCGGCACCGGCACCTCCCGGTCCAGGAAGCACCGCCGCACCCAGCTGTACCGCCGGTACGCCCCGGGCCGCCCGGCCCGCAGCGGCGCGAGCACCCACTCCTCCAGCCGCGGCCAGAAGGTGAGCTGGTCGTCCCAGCCGTCCAGCAGGTCGTCGGTACGCACCACCGGCGGCCGCCCGCCGCCGGGCAGCGCCGCGAGGGCGTCCGCGAGCCGCGTCGCGAAGACGCTCTTCCCCGCGCCGCTCGGCCCGTCGACCGCCACCATCCGGGTACGCCCCAACCGCGCCGGCCCGGCGAGCACCCGCCGGGCCAGCTCGGCGTACGCCTCGACCACCGCCACCGTCACCCGCCCGACGCTAGTGCCCCCACCGACCGTCGGTCTCTCGCCTCCACCTGCCGGCGCCCGTCATCGCCGCCGGTTGCCGCCACTGCGGTCCTTGCCCCTTGTCTCGCGCGTGGTCGCCCGTGGGTGGCCGGTGGTCCCCCGTCCGCTGGATCCTGCGGGGCGGCAGGGCCGTTCGCCACGCGGACCGGCGACGCCACCGGCATCATCGGGAGGTGCTGCATGACGTGATGAGTCCGGGCATCGACGCCCTGCTGGAACAGGCCCGGGCCGGCCTCCGCCGGCTCACCCCGCACGGGACCATCGAGGCGGTCCGTGCGGGTGCGCTGCTGGTCGACACGCGCACCGAGATGCAGCGCCGCGAGCAGGGCGAGCTGCCCGGTGCGATCGTGATCGACCGGACCGTGCTGGAGTGGCGGCTCGACCCGGCGAGCGCCTGGCGGATCCCCGAGGCCACCGGCTACGACCGGGAGATCGTGGTGGTGTGCCGCCAGGGGTTCAGCTCGAGCCTCGCCGCGGCCGGCCTCCAAGCCCTCGGGCTGCGCCAGGCCACGGACATGATCGGCGGCGTGGAGGCCTGGCGGGAGGCGGGACTGCCGATGTCCGACCGACTCGCCGACGTCCGCTACTGAGCGCGCCACGCCCTCTGCCCAGCGCCCCCGGCGTGATCGCTCCCCGTCGACGGACTCCGCCGGCAGCCCTCCGGCGGCCTGATTCGCCTCGGGTCGGCCGAACCGGTCCGGGGAGCCATCAGGTCGGCGACGTGGCGGTGTCAGCCGGTCCGGGAACCCACCAGCTCGGCGACGTGGCGATCCAACCGGCTCGCGTCCCGCCGCTTCGCCAGGCCGGGGCGGTTGGCCAGGCCGGGGCGGTTGAACCAGGACGGGCGGGTTGGCCGGGCCGGCACGGGTCGCCGGGGCGAGGGTGGGTGGTCAGACGGGTGGGGCGCCGGGCGGGATGAAGGGGAGACCGGCCGGCGGCCCGGCCTCGATCAGGCGCCAGAGGGCGTCGGTGTCCAGGTGTTCCTCGACGAGGTCGCCGAGCAGGTCCAGGGTCCGCTCCCGAGCGGCGGCGAACGCGGTGTCCGGGGCGGCCCGGAAGCCGGTCCGCCCGGCGAGCCGGGCCACCTCGGTGAGGAAGCGGCGACGGAACCCGTCGGACTCGAAGGCTCCATGCCAGTGGGTGCCGTGCACCGCGGCGAGGAGCGCGCCCTCGGCGCTGCCGTCGGTGTGGCGGAGCAGCGGGGTCAGGGTCGGGTCGGTGGCGGAGACGTACCCGTGGTGGATCTCGTAGCCGCGGACCGGGACGTCGCCGGCGGCCGTGCCGGCGGACTGGCGGACGGTCTTGCGCGGGTCGAAGGTGATCTCGATGGGCAGCAGGCCCAGTCCGGGGACGCTGCCCTGGCGGCTCTCCACCGGGTCGTGGATGGCCCGGGCGAGCATCTGGAAGCCGCCGCAGATGCCGAGCAGCGGCTTGCCGGCGGCGGCGTGCGCCAGCACCGCGTCGGCCAGCCCGGTCTCGCGCAGCCAGGCCAGGTCGGCCACGGTGGACTTGGAGCCGGGGAGCACGACCAGGTCGGCGGCGGCCAGTTCGGCGGGCTCGACGGTGAGCCGGACCCGGACGCCGGGCTCGGTGGCGAGCGCCTCGACGTCGGTGGCGTTGCTGATCCGGGGCAGCCGGACCACGGCGACGTCCAGCCAGTCGGTGCCGTACGGGGCGGCCGGTCGACCGAGCACCCGGCCGTAGGCGAGCGAGTCCTCGGCGTCCAGCCAGAGGTCCAGCTCCCAGGGGAGCACCCCGTACGTCGGCCGGCCGGTGACCCGGTGCAGCATGTCCAGCCCCGGCTGGAGCAGCCCGAGGTCACCGCGGAACTTGTTGATCACGAAGCCGGCGATCAGCGCCTGGTCGGCCGGGTCGAGCAGGGCGACCGTGCCGAACATCGAGGCGAAGACGCCACCCCGGTCGATGTCACCGACCACGATCGTGGGCAGCCCGGCGTGCCGGGCGAGCCCCATGTTGACGTAGTCGCCGGCCCGCAGGTTGATCTCCGCCGGGCTGCCGGCCCCCTCGCAGATCACCACGTCGTACGCCGCGCGCAGCTCGGCGAGCGCGCTGAAGGCGGTCCCGGCGAGCCGGGGCCGCAGTTCGCGGTAGTTGCCGGCGGTGACCGTGTCGACGGCCTCGCCGAGCAGCACCACCTGGCTGGCGTGGTCGCTGCCGGGCTTGAGCAGCACCGGGTTGAAGCGCAGATCGGGGGCGAGGCCGCAGGCGGCCGCCTGCATCGCCTGGGCGCGGCCGATCTCGCCGCCGCGCCCGTCGGGGCCGACCACCACCGCGGAGTTGTTGGACATGTTCTGCGCCTTGAACGGCGCGACCTTCACGCCCTGCCGGTGCAGCCATCGGCAGATGCCGGCGGTGAGCACGCTCTTGCCGGCGTCCGAGGTGGTCCCGGCGACGAGCAGCCCGCCGCTCACCGCCCACTCCCCCGGGCCGCCCCGGCCCGGCCCACGCCGCCCACGGCCGGCCGGGACGCGACCCCGGCGGCCACGGCGCCACGCACGCCGCGCAACGCGGACCGCCGCACCGTGCCGACCAGTCGCCCTACCGTGAGCGGATACGTCGCCGCGATCCCGAGGGCGGCCAACCCGACCGCGCCGGAGATCCGGGCGGCCCGCTTGAGGTGCCGCGCCTCGGGACGGGGGCCGTCGCCGAGGTACGGGCGCACCTCGGACCGGCCGAAGTAGACGTTGCGCCCGCCCAGCCGGACGCCGAGCGCGCCGGCCATGGCCGCCTCGCACTGGCCGGCGTTCGGGCTCGGGTGGTCGTTGCGGTCCCGGCGCCAGACCTGCCAGGCCCGGCCACGGTCGCCGTGCGCGGTCGGCGCGACCGCGATGGTGAGCAGCCCGGTCAGCCGGGCGGGTACCAGGTTGAGCAGGTCGTCGAGGCGGGCTGCCGGGGTGCCGAACCGGGCGTAGCGGGGCGAGCGGTGCCCGACCATGGCGTCGAGCGTGTTCGCCGCGCGGTAGCCGAGCAGGCCGGGCAGCCCGGCGACCGCGCCCCAGACCAGCGGCGCGACGACGGCGTCGGAGGTGTTCTCGGCGACCGATTCGACGGTGGCCCGGGCCAGTTCCGGCTCGTCCAGCGCGGACGGGTCCCGCCCGCAGAGGTGGCCGAGCCGATGGCGGGCGGCGGGCAGGTCGCCCCGGCGCAACGCCCGGCCCATCACCCGCGACTCGTGCCGCAGGGTACGGCCGCCCAGGACGGTCCAGGTGCCGGCGGCCACGAGCGTCGCCCGTGCCACCGGGTGCCGCCGGGTGGCCAGGGTGGCGGCGACGCCGAGCAGCACCGGCGCGCCCACGGCCAGCGTGGTGAAGGCCGCCCCGGCGGCCCGGTCCGGCCGGTAGAGCCGCTGCTCCAGCCCGGCGGCGGCCCGGCCGAAGCCAGCCACGGGGTGCCCGCGGCGGGGGTCGCCGAGGAGCGAGTCCAGGGCGTAGCCCACCACCAGTCCTGCCGCGTTCGCCGTCGCGGTCGCCTGCCGCACCCGTCACCACCTCCGGCCGGCCAGCCTAGTCGTACGGCGGGGTGACCACCGTCGCGTCGCCACCCCGCTCCCCCGTGCACGACTCCAGGGTCAGGCGGGCACCGGCGTCCGTCCCCGGCCGCGCCGGCCCCGACCGGTCGGGGTGACGCCGGTGGTGGTGTCGTCCACGACCGGGTCCAGCTCGTCGGGGGTGCCGGCGTCACCGGGCTCGGCGGCCAGTTCGTCGGCTTCCTCGTCGTCACCGGCGTCGTCGGACCGGTCGTCGAAGGGGTCCGTCACGGCACCGAATTCACCGCCCGACGGACCGTCCATGTCGAGGTCGGGCAGACCGGGCCCGGCGTGCGGGGCGGCGAACCCGGGCAGCTCGAACTCGTCGTCGAACGGCCGGTCGTCGGGCGAGGCGGGCGCCTGCGCGGACGGCACCGGCTCGGTGGCCTCGCCGTGCACCCGGCGCTCCGCCTCGGCGTCCTCGACGGTGCTGGTGGTCATGCTGGGCCGGTTGCGCAGGAACCGGCCCCGACCGCGGGACAGGTCGTGGCCGACCGCGACGGCTTCCAGCTCGTAGAGGGTGCGGTGGTTGCCGGCGTCGTCGGTCCAGTCGCGGGTGTAGAGGCGGCCGGCGACGACCACCGGGTCGCCGACCATCACGGAGGCGGCCACCCCCTCGGCCAGCTTGCGCCAGCAGTTGACCCGGACCCGCAGGCTGTTCCCGTCGACCCAGCGGCCGCTGTCCCGGTCGAGCCGGCGGGCGGTCGAGGCGACCTTGAAGTTGGCCACCAGGGTGTTGCTCTGGGTGGTGCGGCGCCACTCGGGCGCGGTCAGCACGTTGCCGACGATGGTGACGTACGTATCGAACATCTTCCCTCCAGGGGAGATTCGGGGCTTGCCGTGGCGAGTCGACTCGACGCCGGGCCTCGGCCACCGGACGCGGCACCGTCACCTCCACCGGCACGACCTGTGGACGACGCGGCGGCCTGTGGACAACGACCTGATCAAGGTCCGGCCTGCTAGTCCGCCTGACCCTCGGGGCGCAGCATGATCGGAATCGCCGGGCGGGCCGCTGGCGGCGGGCGGTTCCGGACGGACGCCGACTGGGTATGGATTTGATCAACCGAGAGAAAGGCCAGCGAGATGATCCTCTGCTCACTCCGTACGACCGGTTCCGTCCGCACCCAGGGTGAGGTCCGGCGATGAGCGCCGTGGCGAACCCCGCGACCGTGGCCGGGTGCCTGCGCGTCGGCGCCGGGTTCTCCCAGGGGGACCGGAACTGGATCGCCGAGCAGTTCGCGACCCTGGACGCCCGGCTGGCCGGGTTCCACGCCGACGCCACCGAGCTGGAGGTGTCGGTCAAGGACCGCGAGGCCCGGGGGCAGAAGGTCACCCTGGAGTGCTGGGTCGCCGGCCGGCAGAAGATCGTCACCACCTCCAGCGAGGAGGACCTGCACGCCGCGCTCAACGACGTCCGCGACGACCTGCGCCGGCGGCTGAACGACGCCAAGACCCGGCAGGAGCCCCGGCACAACAAGCACCTGCGGGACAACGGCCTGGTCGACGCCGGCGCCGACCAGGCCGAGGAGCGGGACGAGCTGCCCGCCGCCGACCCGAGCCGGGCCGACGCGGAGACCGTCTGAGGCGACCCCGCCCCGTCCGCGCGGTGCGGACGGACGGGGCGGGGGCTACCGCCGGGTAGCGTCGCGGCGTACCGTCGCGGTTGTGGAACCGGACGTGCTGGGACCGCCGTACGAGCGGCAGACGATCGACCTGGGCACCGACGACGAGGGACCGGTCGTCGCGACCCTGATCCGCCGCCGGGCCGAGCGCTCGACCGGGCGGGCGGTGCTCTACGTGCACGGCTTCGTCGACTACTTCTTCCAGACCCACGTCGCCGACTTCTTCGCCGAGCGCGGCTGGGACTTCTACGCCCTCGACCTGCGGAAGTACGGCCGCAGCCTGCAGCCGCACCAGACCCCGAACTTCTGCCACGACCTGAGTGAGTACTTCCCCGAGCTGGACGCCGCCGCGAAGATCATTCGCGCGGAGGACGGGCACGACACCCTGCTCGCCATGGGCCACTCCACCGGCGGCCTGATCATCTCGCTCTGGGCGCACGCCCGCCGCGAGGCCGGCCTGGTCGACGGCCTCTTCCTGAACAGCCCCTTCTTCGACATCAACGCGCCCTGGCTGGTCCGTCGCCCCCTCGCGGCCGCCGTCTCCCGGCTGGGCCGCAGGGCGCCGCACCGCATCCTCCCCTTCGGGCTCGGCACCGTGTACGGCGAGAGCCTGCACGCCGACCACCGCGGCGAGTGGCGGTACGACCTGGCCTGGAAGCCGCTCGCCGGGTTCCCCGTCCGGGCCGGCTGGATCAACGCCATCCGCAGCGCCCAGCGCCAGCTCCGCGCCGGGCTGGAGATCCCGGTGCCGGTGCTGCTGGCCTGCTCGACCCGCAGCTTCCGGGGCACGAAGTGGCACGAGTCGGCCACCCTCGCCGACGCCGTGCTCGACGTGGAGCACATGGTCCGCTGGGCGCCCCGGCTCGGCCGGCACGTCACTCTCGCGCGCTTCGACGGCGGGCTGCACGACCTGACGCTCTCCAGCCCCGCCGTACGGGAGAAGGTCTTCACGGAGGCCGGGCGGTGGGCGGAGGCCTTCCTCGGCGCGGGTCCGACCGAGCCGGCGGCGCCGGACGGGCCGCCGGCGGCCCGGCGGCCGGTCGACGACCGGGCCGGTGCGACCGCCGAGGGCTGACCCTCAGGCGCCCGACACCGCGGCGAGCGCCGCCCGGATCCGGTCGAAGGTCGCGATCCGGTGGCCGCCGCCCTCGCCGGGCCGCACCAGACCCAGGCAGTGCACCGCCAGGTCGCCGCCGGCGGTCTCCTCGACGCCGAAGACCGGGGCGCCGACGTAGCCGGCGGGCAACTCCGTGGTGATCCGGATGTCGTCACCGTCGCGGACCAGCCGCTCGATCGCCACCTCCAGCGGCCGTGACCCGTCCTCGGCGACGCCGAGCGCGAGCACGAACGCCGACGCGGGGGCATTGCCGATCCGGGCGACGGCGTCCGAGGACGCTGCCACCGCTTCGGTCACCGGCTGCGTCCGCCACCGCCAGCCTCGGCCCTCGGCGTGCTCGTGCAGGCCCTTGGCGAGCATGGCGGCGAGCCCGACCTCCGGCAAGTGGACCCACTGCGCGGCGAAATCCGCCAGCAGGATCCGGTCTGACGCGGCCCCCGCCGGCTCGGTCATGCTCGGCCGCAGACCGATCTCCCCGTACGGTGCCCGGGTGATCGCGTCCGCGGTCAGCAGGTACTCGCGCACCAACTGCCTGCCGTCCGTGGCCGTGACCAGCTCCGTGAAGAAGAACACCGTCCCGAAACCCCGGCCGGTGTCACCCGGCCGGTCGAGCTGGCCGACGGGCAGGATGGCGCGGCCGAGGAGCTTGCAGAGCTCGGAGGCGATGTCGTTCTCGGTTTCCGGGTCGAGCAGCACGACGCCGAGGGTACGGATCGTGGCTACCGGCCGTCTGCCGACCCGGTAAACCCGCGTGCCGCCGCGGGCGCGCCGTGCGACGCTGATCGGCGACGTGGTCGGGGCCCCCGTTCCCCCGCGCACCCGGGAGGCGGCGGTACCCTCTTGGCGCGACACCCACGACGCGCGCCCGTAGCTCAGCGGATAGAGCAGGGGACTTCTAATCCCAAGGCCGCAGGTTCGAATCCTGCCGGGCGCACCACCGTCACCCCAGCTCAGCGGCTTACCGCTCCCGGTTCGGACGATCGTCACGGCGCCCGCACAGCCATTCGTACAGCCAAATCATTCGGACAAGTGCCTCCCGGCATCGTCCACAGCCGCCCGCTCGATCTCCGGCATCGACGTGCTTCCCGCCTCACTACAGAAAGCAGGGCCGGCCATCTTCAGGGATCGGCCTGCCAGGTCCTTACGGCTCGTGCTCTCGCTCGGGGTGGAACTCCCGATTGATCAGCGGGCGACCAGGAAGGGAGATGCAAGCCTGTCCGGGGTGAGCACCGCAGACCGGACAGTCACGCATCTCCGCCACCTCCAGGCAAGGTTGGCCCCGGCCGCGCCGCACAGCACACACTGCCCGGCTGATGTCCAGTGCCGCCTGGTGCAGCTCTTCGTCCTGGTGCCGCACCGCACCCTCACGGACCCGCCTGACGGCGTCCCGGAAAAGCGCCATCAGCTCCGCGTTTTCGTCCGCCACGGGTCAGAGGATAGGCACACCCCGGGGCACCCCTGGCCGCTTCTGAGACCTGGACATCATTGTGGGGCGCCCCACCGCCACCGCTGCTCAGCGGCTTGTCGCTTCCGGTCGAGTCGATCACCAGGGCTTCCGACACCCAGTCGTACCGCGCACTGCGCTGCTCGTTGCGAAGCTAGTGTGCCGTGTCCACAAACGTTGGCCGGGTTGTTCGGGGTTGGGGAAATGTCGTAGGTGTGGTGTTGGCTTCGGTTCGTGCCTCGTCGTCGGGATCCCGCCGCCCCGCGGGGTCGTGCATCGCACCGCGGGCGTCGCGTTGCGGGTGACGCCCGGGCAGCGGCGGCGGTGTTTCGGGCTGCTGCGCTCGGCCGGTGATGTATGGGCGTGCGTGTTGGAGGTCAACGGGTGGCGGCGCGGCCGCCGGGACGTACCCCTGTCTGGTTATCAGGAGTTGTGTCGGGAGTTGGCGGCGTCGGGGCCGGGCACGTTCGCCGAGCTGGATTCCACGGGGGCGCGGTCGGTGTTGCGCCGGTTCTCGGATGCGTGGTTCGCGGCGGCGAAGCGTCGGAGCGCGGGTGACGTGTCGGCGCGGTTCCCGCGTCGGCGGCGGGGGTTGGTACCGGTGCGCTGGTATCACGGCACGTTCACCCTGGACGGGCGTCGGGTGCGGATCCGGACCGCGAAGGGCACGTCGGCGTTGTGGGTGCGTCTGGCGCGGGAGGTGCCGTATCCGGTCGAGCAGGTCCGGTCGGTCACCCTGCTGTGTGAGGGTGGCCGGCTGTTCCTGGACGTGACCGCTGAGGTGCCGGTGGCGGTCTACCCGCCCGGTGAGCAACGGGACCCCGGCAGGGTGGCGGGGGTGGACCTGGGGATCATCCACCCGTATGCGCTGGCCGGCCCGGACGGGGAGGGGTTGCTGGTGTCGGGGCGGGCGATCCGCGCCGAGCACCGCATGCACCTGGCCGACACCAAATCCCGCCGCCGCGCCGTCTCACGCCGGGCACCGAAGCCGGGCCAGATGGGATCCCGGCGGTGGCGGCAGTACCGGCGTCGGGTCCGCCTGGTGGAGGGCCGGCACCGGCGGCGGGTGCGGCAGGCCCAGCACGAGGCCGCCCGCAACGTGATCTCGTGGGCGGTGGATCAGCGTGTCGGTGTGTTGCACGTCGGCGACCCCCGTGGGGTGTTGGACCTTCCTGCGGGGCGGCGGCACAACCTGCGGTTGCGGCAGTGGCAGATCGGCCGGCTCCTGCAGGTCCTCACTGACAAGGCCACCCTCGCCGGTATCAGTGTTCGGCTGGTCGACGAGCGTGACACGTCGTCGACCTGCCCCGCCTGCCGAATGCGGGTATCGAAGCCTCGTGGGCGGACGTTGTCCTGCCCGCACTGCGCATTTTCCGGGCACCGCGACCTCGTTGCGGCGGCCAGCATCGCCACCCGTGTTCCGGGCGGCGGATCCACCACCCCGGCAGCTGTTGTGCTGCCGGAGGTGGTCACGCACCGTCGAGCCGGTCGGCATCTGCCCGGTGCCGGCCGGTCCCGACGTGACCCCCGCCGCCCAGCCTGGGCGGCGCGAGGATCAGTTGGCCCGCGGAGGCCCGCCCCACCACCCGGTGGGGAGTCGCTCGCCCAACAGGCGAGGATCCACAACACCCACCGCAAACCCGGTGAACGTTAGTGGACACCGCACTAGACTCGCGCGATGCTCGATGTCCTGAGGCTGGAGCCGCTGCTGTTTCCCGCCGAGTTCACGTCGCACCGGATGCGGATCCTCGTGAACGGCGTTGACGTGGTGGCAGCGGCGTATCCACCGGGCGGCTTTCACGGGAACCCGGTAGCCGGCTTCACACCCTCCTGCTTGCTGGGGCCGGGTGGGCTGGCCGTCGCACCGGTAGCACGAGAGGTCGGGTTGGGCGGGTCCGACACGACCGAGGACGAACTTGCGGTCCGCATCCGTCAGGTCGGCTCTGAAGTGATCTGGGATTGCTGGTGCCTGACAGACATCGGAACAGTGCTCAAGGAGGGGCCGGAGGTCGGGCTGGAGACCTTCCGGTTCGACGCGCAGGCGTACGCGGCTGAGATGGCTCGTGCCACGGCCCGGTCGAGCCGAGTATGGCCGGCTCGGTCGGTTGCCGAGGCGCTCCAGGCCGTGTTGTGGCGGGAAGGGTACGCGCAGGACGGCGGAGCCTGGATACGCAGCTATGTGGCGATCCGTGCGCCGGAGGAACGCCCGGACGTGGTCGAGATCAGCTACTACGCCCGCGACCTGAGCGAACTCCGGCATGCCATGCCGGGCAGATACGTGGTCACCTTCCCGGTCGACGGTACTGATCCCAACGCCCAGGCCCGGGACATCGTGCACCGGCTCGGCCACGAAGACCTGAAACCGCTGTCGGCCCACCAACCTCGTCAACGGCACCGCTGACCGCCTCCCCCGGCAGGTACCACAACCCGGCGTGCTGCGGGTCGCGAAGCCACCGGACGTGCGATGCCTCATCGGGTCGAGGCTTCCAGTCGCGATAGGGCAAGTAGGCCAGACGCCAGGCGATCACGGCGAAGATGTAGAGGCCCGGCCCAACCAACCACAACAGTGCGTCTCGCCGGCGGTAGGAAGCAAGCCAGCAGCAGTCACCGGGGTCGGTCACGCCCCGCTCGGGCACCAGTGGAGCGACGGCTTCGGGTACATCCCGTGCGCCGATCAAGCCGACCAGATAGTCCGTCACCCCTGTCGTCCCCGGCCACCCCCGGCGTGCGTCTCCCGCAGGAAGTCGAGCAGCAGCGGATTGACCACCTCGGGGCGCTCCAGGCTGGGCAGGTGACCGGCCCAGTCGAGTTGGAGGTGCCGGGCGTCGGCCAGCTCCTTCGACAGACGGACGGCGATCTGGCGGAAGTCGGGCAGGTCGTGGTCGCCGGAGATCACCAGGGTGGGGGCGGTGATGTCGGCCAGGTCGAACTCGGGCCGGAGCTGCGGGAACTCCTCGACGGCGGCCAGTTGCACCTCGAAGGCGTGCCGCTGCATCTCGCGTACCTGCTCCCGGGCCGCCTGGTCGGCGTGGGGACCCACCAGGGTGTCCACGTTGAGGTCGGTCGCGCCGGTGACGTCCCCGGCCTCCAGCAGCGCGTCCTCACGTTCGCCGAACGCCTGGAGTTCGGCGCTGGGCTCGTGCCCGGCCAGCGCGGTGCAGAGCAGCACCAGCGACGTGACCCGGCGCGGCCAGCGGGCGGCGATCTCCAGCGCCACGCGCCCACCGCCGGACGACCCGACCAGCGCGAACTCCTCGGCGCCGAGCAGGTCCAGGAGCTCGATGACGTCCTCGGCGTTGTTGTACGGCCCGTCCGGCACGGGCGAGTCCCCGTAGCCCCGCATGTCGCTGCGTACCACTCGACAGCCGGCGTCGACCAGCGCCGGCACCTGCGGATCCCACATCCGGCGGTCGCAGGCCGTGGAGTGCAGCAGGAGCACCGTCGGGCCGCTGCCGGCCACGTCATGAGCAAGTGTCATCGGCTCAACCTAGAGGTGCGCCTTCCGACGCACACCCGAGTTTCGGCGCACCAGCAGGTCAACTTCCGGTGTGACGGGACCGGTCAGGCGCGCTCGTAGACGGAGACGTGCTGCCGGCTGCCGGCGGTGAACGGACCGCGGGCCCAGTCGTTCCAGCGTTCCCGCAGCCGCATGCCGGCCAGCCGCGCCATCAGGTCCAGCTCGCTCGGCCAGCAGTACCGCAGCCGCAGCGGACGCAGGGTGGTGCCCTGCGCGTCGAAGGTCACCCGCTGGTACGTGACGGCCTGCGCCACCGGGTCGTGCTGGAGGAACTCCATGCTCACCGAGTCTTCGGTGAGCCCCCGGGTGGCCACCCGCTGGCCGCGGTCGAACTCCGTCACGTCCTGGATGAAGGCCTCCACCACGAAGAGCCCGCCCGGGGCGAGCACCTTCCCCACGTTGACGAAGCAGTCGACCTGACGCGCCTGGTCGGGCAGGTTGAACAGGGTGTTGTAGACCAGGTACGCGAGGTCGTAGGGGCCCTGGACCGGGACGTCGGCCATGTCACCGAGGACGGTCGGGATGTCGGCACCGCCGGGCTTGGCGCGCATCCGCTCCAGCATCAGCGGCGCCCCCTCGATCCCCTCCACCGCGAGGCCCCGCCCGGCGAGGGGCACGGCCACCCGCCCGGTGCCGATGGCGAGTTCCAGCACCCGCCCGCCAGCGGGCACCAGGCCGGCCAGGAACTCCACGGCCGGCGTGGGATCGGGAGCGTTCCGCTCGTCGTACTCGTGCGCGTACCGGTCGAAGAACGCCGGATCGTTCAGTCCACTCATGACGGTGAGCCAAGCAGCGACGTCGGGCGCCGCGCCACACAATTCCTCCGGTCAGGCCGCCGGCGTCCACATCCAGGGCGTCGTGGTGCTGACCTCGTGCATGCCGAGCCGGCGCAGGACGGGACAGCTGTCCGCGGAGGCGTCGACCATCAGGTACTTCAGGCCCCGGTCGACGGCGATCCGCGCGCGTTGGGCAACCAGCGCCCGGTAGATGCCCCGCCGGCGCCACCGGGCCAGGGTCGACCCGCCCCACAGCGCGCCGAAGTCGGTGCCCGGGATCACGACCAGCCACGCGGCCGAGACGACCTGCCCCTCGGCCTCGGCGACCAGGACGACGATGTTGTCGGGGGCCGTTTCGATCCGGTCGGCCAGGTCGTCGGCCAGCCAGGAGAAGTCGACGCCCCACACCTCGGTCTCCATAGCGGCGATCCGGGCCAGGTCCGCCCGCTCGGCGGTGGGTCGGATGGTCACGCCGTCCGGGGCCTCGGCCGCCACCGTCAGGTCAGAGGCGAGGCCCACGACAACGGTCTCTTCCGGCTCCGGCGCGAAGCCGGCGAGCCGGAGCCGCTCGGTCAGGTCGGCCCGGTCATGGCCGTACGTCTTCCACTCGACCGCCTGGCCGCGTTCGGCGAAGTGTGCCCGGACCCGCCCGATCACGGCGTCCAACTCCTCGACGGAGAGCCCGTCGAGGTCCCGGGCGAAGGTGAACCCCCGGAACGGGGCGGTGATCCGGAGGACCGGGCCGTCCCAGAAGGGTGTCCAGGTCTTCGGCAGCCGGTCGGCGATGGTGCCGCGTACCTGGTCGTCGTGGAGCTGCAGGAGGTGGTCTCGGGTGGTCATGCGACGGATTCTGGCAGCCGGATCAAGGGCTTTTCGGGTCCGGACCGCCTTCCGGCGGCCACCGTCGCGTCGGCCGGTGCGACTAGTCTCCCGCCATGATGACGGAGCTGGACCTTCGGCTGGCCGACGGCCGCACGCTGCACGCCTACGACACCGGCGGGGAGGACCGGCTCGCCGTCTTCTGGCACCACGGCACCCCGAACATCGGCGCGCCGCCCGCGCCCCTGTTCGCGGCGGCCGACCGGCTGGGCATCCGCTGGGTCTCCCACGACCGTCCCGGGTACGGCGGCTCCACGCCCCTCCCCGGCCGCGACATCGCCTCGGCGGCGACCGACGTGGCGGCGGTCGCCGACGCGCTGGGCCTCGACCGGTTCGCGGTGGTCGGGCACTCCGGCGGGGGTCCGCACGCCCTGGCCTGCGGCGCGCTGCTTGCGGACCGCGTGGTCGCCGTGGTCAGCGGCGCGGCGCTGGCCCCGTACGACGCGGACGGGCTCGACTGGTTCGCCGGCATGGTGCCGTCCGGTGTGGCGTCGCTGCGCGCCGCGGCGGCCGGGCGCGCGGCGAAGGAGGAGTTCGAGACCTCCGGCGTCGAGTACGACCCGGGGTTCACCCCCGCCGACCTGGCCGCCCTGGCGGCCGAGTGGTCCTGGTTCGACAGCGTCGTCGGTCCGGCGATCGAGGCCGGCTCGGGCGGGCTGATCGACGACGACCTGGCGTACGTGTCGCCGTGGGGTTTCGATCCGGCGCGGGTCACGCCGCCGGTGCTGCTGTTGCACGGCGGCCGGGACGGGGTCGTGCCCGCGGCGCACGGCGAGTGGCTGGCGCGGCGCTGTCCCGGCGCGGAGCTGCGGCGGTACCCGGAGGACGGGCACATCTCCGTGCTCACCCACGCCGAGACGGCGCTGGAGTGGCTGCGCGACCGGGCCGGGGCGGCGCGCGCCGTGGGCGGTCGGTAGCAAGAGCGGACGGTTGGGGTGAGGCGGCGGCCGCGGGACCCGGCCGCCGCCTCGCCGCGCCGGGGCGGGCGCGGATCGCGACACCGCACGGATGACCGGGGGGAGGTCATCCGGCGAGGCCGCGGTGCCGGCACCGGGCGGAGGGGGGTGAGCCCGCCCGGTGCCAGGGATCAGTTGGTCGCCGGGGTGGTCGCCGGGTGGCCGCCGGGCGCCTCGGGGCGCTCGGTCTTCGCCGTGGTCGGACGGGTCTGCGGCCGGCCGGCCGGGTGGCTGGGGGTGACCGTGGGCTTCGCCGCCCCGCTCGGCCTGCCCTTCTCGTTCGCCAGCAGCGTGTCGCAGTACGCGGCCACCTTCTCCTTCGTGCCGGCGGAGGTGATCAGCACCCGGAACGCCGGGTTCTCCAGCGCCTTGCCCGGGTTGTCAGCGACGCCGGCCTTGTACGCGTGGCAGAGGCCGACCAGGTTCGGCGACGGGGAGCCCTTCGCCCCGGCCGGCGAGCCCTTACCCTGGTCGGCGGCGTCGGAGGGCTTGCCGGTGGCGTGCGCCGACGGCTTCGCGGTCGACGTGTTGAGCGGGTCGGGCAGCGTGCCGGTCGCGGCGGCGAGCGCCACCCCACCGGTGGCGGCGACGGCGAGCGCCGTGGCGCCGACCTTCAGGGTGAGGAGTTTCGCGAGGGCGGTCTCAAGCATCGAGCAGCTCCGTTTGGGAATTGGAAGTGCGGAAATGCCACCCGGCGTGCCTCCGGTGCAGCGGTGCCTCCGGCGGGGGCGCCGGGGGCCGGGACGCGCGCACGGGGTGACCCACGGCCGGGCGGGGGTGGCCGGCCGTTGCCGAGGACCGCTGGTGACGCCGCTGAGTGATCAGTCGGCGACTCCGCAGGTCCGCTGGCCAGAGGTTCTGTGCGTTCATCTCGTGCCCTCAGCGCCGGTCCCCCGCCGGATGTCACACCGTCACCCTGGGATGGCCGCGCCGCGACGGGGGGCGACGGCGGACGGGAGGGCGGCAGCACCGGCGCCGTGGCAGGATGCGGTCATGACGAGCATCCGAAAGGACCGTGGGGCGTAGGCCCCCGGGCGCCCTGCGCGCCATCCCGCTGCGGCCGGACCGACCGTCGTCGCGCCTCCCAGGTCTCAGCCCCGCACCCGGCAGGCGATCGCCCGGGTGGAGGCCCGGCACCTCTTCCCCGGCGAGGTCTCCGCCGCCCTCCGGCAGTACCGCCAGTTCCTCGCCCAGCCGGGCCGCTGGCGCTACGTCCCGAACCGCGACTGTCCCTGCTGCGACGTCCGCACGTCGCGGGACACCCTCGACGAGGCCCTGCGGGCGCTGCCACCGCCGGCCCGGGCCGAGCTGGGCCGGATGGTCGCCGCGCTGGACGCCGAACTCCTCCGCCGTACCCTGCCCGCCCCCTGGTCCCCGCGCATCAGCCCGTGGCACGGGTCCCGCCCCTGGTGGTGGCACCGGCTCCCGCACGGATGACGACGCCGGGTGACGGCGCGAGGCGGCGATGCACGTCACCTCGTCCACCACGGGAGCGGGGCCCCGGCCGACCGGGGCGGACACGTATGCTGCCCGCGTTCGCACGGGGGCCTGGGGAGAGTGGCATGCGACGGTGGCACGGTGTGACGGCGTTGGCCGCTCTGGGCGTGGTGGTGCTGGCCGGGTGCGGCACACCCGCCGGGACGGACGGCGACCTGACCGACGACTGGCGTCCGGTCGGCAAGGTCGAGCAGTTCACCCCGAAGGTGGGCGACTGCCACCTGACCGCCGAGCCGAGCAGCTACCTGACCAGCTACCAGCCGGTGGAGTGCAGCCGTGCGCACCTGGTGGAGACCATCCACCTCGGCGCCTTCACCGGCGCGCTCGCCGAGCGGCCGACCCCGCCGCCGGTCGGCTCCGCCGCGATCCGTCCCGCGTTCGCCGAGTGTGACGCCAAGGCGACGGCGTTCGTCGGCGGCGACTGGCGGGGGGCCCGGCTGTCGGTGCAGGTGGTGCCGCCGTCGCCCGGCGGCTGGACGGGTGGCAGCCGGTGGTACCGCTGTGACCTTTTCGAACTGGACACCGTGGACGGTGGCACGTTCCGGGATCACCCCAACGACCATGCGATCCAGCACACCGGCAGCCTGCGCGACGCCCTGAAGCGCCCGTCGCCGCTGGCGTTCGGCTGCCTGACCGAGGATAAATGGGGCAACTTCCAGCAGGTCGGCTGCGCCACGGCCCACCAGTACGAGTACGTCGGCGCGTGGACCGTACCTGACGGCCGGTACGCGGACGCCGGCCGGCGCGACGAGTCGATTCACGCCGGGTGCCGCACCCTCGTCGCCCGGTACGCCAAGGTCCCGGTCGACCGCATGCTGCGGTACCGGACGGGGACGTCGTACCAGTTGCCGTCGGAGGAGGCGTGGGCGCGAGGTGACCGGGGGGTGCGCTGCTTCTACTGGTCGAGCGGGAAGAAAATCACCCGGTCGATCAAGGGCGGCGGCACGAAGGCGCTCCCGGTCACCTGACCGGCGCGGCCGCCGGTAACTGGGCCAACCCGAACGCGTCGAACACCGACCGGTCCTGGAAGACCACGTTCCGGCTGATCCCCACGCCGGTGACGGTGAGGACCTGGAGGGTGTGCGGGACGTACCCGTCGCCGTCGCGCACGTACGCGGCCAACGCGGGCTGACCGTTGGCGGCGGTGGGCAGCATCCGCCAGTCGGTGCCGCGCATGGCGAAGATCCGGGCGATGAACCGGCCGTAGTGCTCCCGGCCGACGTACCAGTTGAGCACCGGCGGCATCTCCAGCACCGCGTCGGCGGTGAGCAGCCGGGTCAGCGCCGGGACGTCGGCCCGCTCGAACGCCGCCACGTACCGGTCCACCAGCGCCCGCCCGCCGGGGTCGGTCGGCTCGACGACCTGCTCCTCCCGTACGGCGAGCGCGCCCAGCCGGGCGCGGGCCCGTTGCAGCCCGCTGTTGACCGCGGCGGGCGTGGTGGCGAGGGTCTCGGCGACCTCGGCGGCCGGCCGGTCGAGCACGTCCCGCAGGATCAGGATGGCCCGCTGCCGGGGCGGCAGCAGTTGCAGGGCGGCGACCAGCGCCAGCCGCAGGCTCCCCCGGGCGGCGACCACGGTGGCCGGGTCGAGCACCGCGTCGGGGAGCGGCTGCAACCAGGGCACCTCCCCCACCACCATGCGGGCGTCCGGGTCGAGGTTCGGCGCGACGAGGTCCGACGGCAGCGGCCGCCGGGCCCGGCCGCGCAGCGCGGTGAGGCAGGCGTTGGTCGCGATCCGGTGCAGCCAGGTCCGCAGCGAGGCCCGCTCCGGGTCGTACCGGTCGAAGGCGCGCCAGGCCCGCAGCAGCGTCTCCTGCACCAGGTCCTCGGCCTCGTGCGTCGAGCCGAGCATGCGGTAGCAGTGCGCCAGCAGCTCCCGCCGGTACGGACGGGTCCGCTGGTCGAAGTCCTCGCTGGTCGCCGTCACTGGTCCGTCCCTCCGGTCTGCCCATCACATACCTACCGGCCCGGTCACCGGATTTCATCGCCGCCGGGCCGATGAGTTCCCGTCCGCCGTCGAGTAGGTACCGGCGAGGTCCACACCACGGAAGGACGACCATGACGCAGACCGAGACCAACCAGACCCGCGACCGGGCGGTACGCGAGGTGCTGCACGCCCTCGTCGCCGCCTGGGCGGCCAACGACGCGGACGCCTTCGCCGCCCGCTACGCCGACGACGCCACGGTGGTGCTGGCCGGCGGGGTGTTCCACCAGGGCCGGGAGGAGGTCCGCCGGTACATGGCGGGCGCCTTCGCCGGCCCGCTGCGGGGCTCCACCTCGGTCGACGAGCCGGAGAGCGTCCGGCTCGTCGGGCATGACGCGGCGGTGGTGGTCAGCCGCAGCGGCTTCCTGCTGCCCGGCGAGGAGACGCTCCCCGCCGACCGGCTGCGCCGCGCCACCTGGGTGCTGTCCCGAGGCGACGACGGGTGGCGGGTCGAGGCGTACCACAACTGCCCGGCCTGACCGGGCTCCGGCCGCCCGCCCCAGGTGGGCGGCCGGAGCTCGGATGACGGCCGCGCCGCCGCCGTCCACCATCGACGGATGCCACCTCATCGACCGGCCGAGCCGGACATCCGGCGGTACTACACCGAGGTCTACGCCGAGGCGGAGCGGCTGCACCGCACCCCGCACGGGCGGCTGGAGTCGGCGCGTACCCGGGACCTGCTGTCCCGGCTGCTGCCCGCGCCGCCGGCGACGGTGCTCGACGTCGGCGGCGGCCCCGGCGCGTACGCGGGCTGGCTCGCGGCGGCCGGCCACCGGGTGCACCTGGTCGACCTGGTGCCGCGACGCGGTCGACTGCGCGGCGGCGTTCGAGCGGGACCCGGCGAAGCGTCGGGTCAGGACGCGTCGCGCATCCAGCGCGGCAGGGCGCGGGTGTCGTCCTGGCCGTGGCCGGCCGCGTGGGCCGCCTCCCCCACCTTTCGGGCGGCGTCCACCAGCGGCAGCCGGGGCTCGGCGGCGAGGCAGAGCCGCAGGTCCTTGGTGAGCATGTCGACGGTGAAGCCGGCGGCCTCCGGCGGCCCGGACGCCAGGATCTGGCGTACCGGTGGGAAGGCGGCGCCGAGCGGGCCGGCGGCGATCAGCTCGCCCACCACGTCGGGCGGGAGGTCGAGGGTGGCGGCGAGCCGCAGCGCGTCGCCGATCCCGGCGAGGGCGAGGCCCAGCGTGAGGTTGCGGACCAGTTTCGCGGCGCTGCCGGCGCCGACCGGCCCGACGTGCCGGACCTTCTCCGGGTCGCCCCAGAGCTCCAGCAGCGGGCGGGCCGCCGCGACGTCCGCCTCCTCCCCGCCGGCCAGCACGCCGAGGGTCCCCTCGGTGGCCGGCCCGACCGAGCCGTAGACCGGCGCGTCGACGTAGCGCAGCCGGTGCTCGCGCAGCCGCGTCGCCATCCGCCGGGAGGCGTCCGGGCCGATGGTGCTGCCGTCCACCACCAGGGTGTCCGGCTCGGCGCCGGAGGCCACCCCGTCCGGGCCGAGCAGCACCTGCTCGACCGCCTCGGGGTCGGCGAGCATCAGCACCACCACGTCCCGGCCGCGGGCCGCGGCGGCCGGCATGGGGGCCACCGTCGCACCGTCGGCGGCGAGGGCGTCGGCCTTGCCGCGGGTACGGTTCCAGACGGTCAGGTCGTGCCCGGCTTTCAGCACGTGACGGGCCATCGGGGTGCCCATCCGGCCGAGTCCGAGGAAGGCGACGCGGAGTCGCCGTGATTCGCTGCGCATGTCGGCAGTCAACCGCACGATCACCGGACGCGCGGGCATTGCGCCTCCCCCGGAAGCGCGCCGGAGCTGGACAGCGACGTGCCGCGTACCGAGGGTGACCGGTTGCGGTCAAACATGTTATTCTCCGGCGTCGATCTACGCCGTGCGGGCCCGACCGGGTCGCTGCCGGAAGGACACGTCCCCCGATGCCGGTCGCTGCCGCCACGACCTCGCCGCCGTCCACGTGGGACCGGCCGGCGGGCGGGGCGTTCAACCTCGTCTTCACCACCCTGCCGGCGCTGCTCCGGCTGACCTGCGGTCTGGTCGGCGCGGTGGCCGCCCTGGCGATCCGGACGCCGCCGGTGCGGGTGGCCCTGCTGGTGCCGGTGGTCGCGACGCTCACCGCCTGGTCGGTCTGGTACGCCGTCCGGGCCCTGCGGCGCGGCCTCGCCGGGCCGCTGGTGGCCGGCGACGTCGCGCTCACCAGCGCGGCCTGCCTGCTGATCCCGTGGCTGGTGGCGCCGGAGGTGCTGCCGGGCGAGGGAAGCTGGATCGCGGTGCTGGCCAGCACCACCGTGATCAACGCCCAGGCGACCGCCCCGGCCCGCTGGTCCGTCCCGGCGGGGCTGCTGGTCACCGCCGCGTACGTGGCCGGCGCGGCGGACGCCGGCAACGCCGTCGAGGCCCGCGCGCACGCCGCCACGCTGCTGGTGCAGATCGGCTGCACGGCGATGATGACGGCGCTGATGCGGCGGCGGATCGGGCGTGCCGACCGGGATTTCGCCGACTTCCAGCGGCTGGCCCGGGCGGCGGTGGTGGCCCGGACCGCCCGGGAGGCGGAGCGGCGGCAGAACCGGGACCTGCACGACACCGTCCTGGCCACGCTGACCATGGTCGGGCTCGGCGCGGTGGCCGGCCCGTCGGCGGCGCTGCGCGACCGGTGCGCGGCCGATCTGCGTACCCTCGCCGCCCTGGCCGACGCCCGGTCGGCGCCGGCGGCCGGCCCGACGGCGCTGGACGACCGGCTGCGGACGGTCCTCGCGCGGCTGCCCGAGCTGCCGGTGAGCGCGACGCTGGCACCGTGCGCGGTCCCGGCGGAGGTCGCCGAGGCGCTCGCCGAGAGCGCCGCCGCCGCGCTGTCCAACGTGGATCGGCACGCGCCCGGCGCGAACGTCACGCTGCGCCTGGCCCGGGTCGCCGACGCCGTCGTGGTCGAGGTCGCCGACGCCGGTCCGGGCTTCGACCCGGCCACGGTCCCGCCCCACCGGTACGGGGTGCGCGAGTCGATCCGCGGCCGGATGACGGCCGTCGGCGGGCGCGCCGAGGTGGTCTCCGCCCCGGGGTCGGGCACCCGGATCCGGCTGGAGTGGCCTGGTTTCGGCTGACCTGGGCGCGCGGGTCGGCGCGCCGGAGGACGCCGCCCGCCCCCCGCCCCGCCCGCGGCCCGGCGGCGGCCCGGCCGCGGAGATGGGCGAGCGGGTGGCCGCGGGGGCCGCGGCGAGCGCGGTCGCGAGCGCGTCCGACCGGGGCGCAAGGGTCGCGGCGGTGGCCATCGCGCTGGCCTGGCACGTGGCGATCGGGCTGCCGGCGGTGCTGGGCGCCTGGTCGGAGCTGGCCGCGCCGGCGGCGGTGGGCGCGGGTTGGCTGGTCACCGCGGCGGTCGGCGGGCTGGCCGGGGTACGGCTGCTGCGCGGCGCCCCGCTGCCCGCCCGGCGGCTGGCGGCGGTGCTGCTGCTGGTCGACGCGGCGGTCTTCGCCGCCGCCGGCGAGCGGTGCCTGTTCAGCACGGCGAACTGGGTGTGGGGCGGGCTCGCCTGGTTCTTCCTGCTGGTGCTCTGGCGCCGCCCGGTCGGCTGGCTGCTCGCGCTGCTGGGCGCGCACGCGGTGATCGCGCTGGGCGCGGTGCTCGGGCACGACGCGACCGCCCCCGCCGACCTCACCCGGTATGCGATGTACGTCTACGGCACCTCCTCGTTGCCGGTGGCGGTCTTCGTCGGGGCCGCCGCGATCGCCGCCCTCGCCCGGGACCGGGCGAGCACCGCCGCGGCCGCCGGAGCGGTGGCGGCGGAACGGGTGGCCGCGGAGCGGGCCCGGGAGGAACGCCGGGATCGGCTGGCCCTGGTGGGCGGCACCGCCGAGGAGGTGCTGGCCGCCCTCGCGGCCGGCCACGCCAACCCGGCCGACCCCGAGGTGCGGCGGCGCTGCGTGCTGGCGGCGGCCCGGCTGCGCCGGCTGATCGCCGAGTCGGACGACGTGCCCGATCCGCTGCTGCACGAACTGCGGGCCGCCGCCGACCTGGCCGACCGCAACAGCCTGCCGATCGAGCTGATCGCCATCGGCGAGCCGCCGGACCTGCCGGTGGAGGTACGCCGCCGGCTCGCCGACCCGCTCACCGCGGCGCTCGCCGACGCCCGGCGGTGGGCCCGGCTGACCGTGGTCGCCGGGGCGGACGAGGTGGTGGTCAGCCTGGTCACCCCCGACCACGACGGGCCGTACGCGACCGGTCCCCCGGCCGCCGACGAGGCGGGTCCGGTGGAGCAGGTGCACGAGCGGGACGGGGAGATCAGATGGACGCAGACCCGATGGCGGAGGATGTGACCGGCGCGCCGCCGATCGGCGTGGCGATCGTGGACGACCACCCGGTGGTGATCGACGGGGTGCGGGCCTGGCTGGCCGCCGAGCCGCGGCTGCGGGTACTGGCCGCCGGGGACGATCCGGACGCGGTGCTCCGGGCCGCCCCGGAGGCGGAGGTGGTCCTGCTCGACCTGCGGCTGCACGGGCGGATGGTGATCGACAAGCTGGCCGAGCTGAGCGCCGCCGGCCGGCGGGTGGTGGTCTACTCCGAACACACCGACCCGGACACCATGCTCGCCGCGCTCGACGCGGGGGCGGTGGCCTTCCTCGCCAAGCACGAGGGACGGGAGCACTGCGTCGCCACCGTGCTCGCCGCGGCCAGCGACCGCCCGTACGTGCCGCCGGCGCTGGCCGGGGCGATGGTGGGCAACCCCCGGCCGGACCGGCCGGCGCTGTCCGACAAGGAACGCGAGGCGCTGCTGCTGTGGTTCCAGTCGATGTCGAAGGCGTCGGTGGCGCGCCGGATGCGGATCAGCGAGCACACCGTCAAGCAGTACGTGGACCGGGCGCGGATCAAGTACACCCGCGCGGGTCGGCCGGCCGCCACCAAGGCGGCGCTGCTCGCCCGGGCGATCGAGGACGGACTCGTCCGGCCGGAAGAGATCGGCATCTACCGGTCACAGGCGGCGACCGACCGGCCGACCCCCTAACGGGTGTCATGACACGGCGCGGCTTGTCGGCGACGCTCGACGTACCGCCAGCCGCCCCGGGGAGGTCTTGACAGTGCAGGAGGACGCCGCACCCTTCTTCGTCGGGCCGCACCGCTTCGACGGCGACGACGACGCCGCCCGCCCCGTACTCGACCGGCGGTACGGCCTGGTCCCGGAGCCGGGCGAGCGGGTGCTCGGGCTGCACCGCCTCCAGGTGGCCGGTCACCTGCTCGGTCCGACCGAGAGCGCCCGCAGCTGGGAGCTCCCCGCGCCCGCGACGGTCACCGTCACCGACCGTCGGGTCGCGTACGTCTGCGGCGGCGCCGAGTTGGCCCCGGTCTCCGGGCGGGACGGCCCGACCGGCGCCCGGCACCGGCGCCCGGCCCGGCTGTCCGGCCTGGTCAGCGGGCAGATCCGCTGGCAGTGGCCGTCCCGGCTGGAGCTGCGGGCCGACGGCCGAGACGGCAATACGGCGCTGCTGGTCGTCTGTGACGCGCTGCGCACCATCCGACAGCCGGCGCTCGCCCTCGGCGGCCCGGTCGCGCTGGTCGCCGAGCTGGCCCGGCAGGTACGCCGGTCGGTGGCGGCCTTCCGGCTGGTACATCCTGAGCTGGTGGACCTCTCCCCGCCGGAGCGGGACGAGCTGGCCGCCCGGGTCGGCCCGGCGCCCGTCCCGGCGGCGGGCCGGGTCACCCTGCCCGGCTCACTCCCGGTCGAGTTCCTCTCCCGCGACGACTACTACCGCCCGCACGTGGAGCGGGACCCGGCCTCGCCAAGCCGGTCGGCGCCCGTCCCGCCGGCCCTCCCGCACCGCCCCGGCTCCGCCTGCTGACCCCCACCACCCGGTCCGCCCGCGATCCTCGACGGAAACCGGCCCCCAGCCAAGGCCGGCGGAGGCGTGGCGACCCGGCCGGGGGTCAGCTGGCGAGGGGGAGCGCGTCGCCGGTGGCGCGGGTGCGGGTGCGGGTGCGGAGGCGGCGGAGCATCCGGGCGTCGGTGAAGCCGACGGCCCGGGCCGCCGACTCCACCGTGGCGCCGTGCCCGATCAGGTGCTCGGCCCGCTCCACCCGCAGCAGTTGCTGGTAGCCGAGCGGAGTCAGCCCGGTGACCTGCCGGAACAGCCGGCTCAGGGTGCGCTCGGAGACCCCGCAGGCGGCGGCCAGCCCGGCCAGCGGCAGCGGCTCCGAGTAGCGGGCGTCGATCAGGTCCTGCGCCCGGTGCACCGCGTCGGAGAGGTGCGAGCGGTGCCGCATCATCGCGCTGGCCTGCTGTTCGTGGCCGTTGCGCCGGGCGTACACGACCAGGGTGCGGGCGATCCGGGCGGCCGTCGACGGACCGTGCCGGGTGGCCACCAGGTGCAGCGCCACGTCGATGCCGCTGGCGATGCCCGCCGACGTGACCACCCGCTCGTCGACCACGTAGAGCACGTCGCGCACCACCCGGGCCGCCCGGTGCCGCAGGGCCAGCTCGTCCTGCACCTCGTGGTGGGTGGTGCACCGCCGCCCGTCGAGCAGGCCGGCCCGGCCGAGCGCGAAGGCCCCCGCGCAGATACTCGCCACCGTGCCGCCGCGGGCGTGGTGGTCGGCCAGCCGCCGCAGGTCGGCCGGCCCGACCGGCCCGGCCGGCCCGTGCGCGGCGGGCCGCCAGCCGGGTACGACCACCAGGTCGTCGCGGTCCAGCTCGGGCCACCGCGTGTCGGCCCGCAGCGACACCCCCTGCACGGTCGGCACCTCGGCGGCCTCGGCGACGTAGTGCAGGCGGTAGTCGTACCCGAGGTCGGCGGCGCTGGAGAAGACCTGGGCCGGCCCGGCCAGGTCCAGCAGGTGCAGCTGCGGGACCAGCAGGAAGACGACCCGGGCCACGGCTCAGACCCCGGCCTGGACCGCGCCGGTCAGCTCGGCGACGGTACGGATGGTGGCGAACCGGCCGGACAGGGCGTACTCGGTCCGGGCGATCATCTCCTCGTTCGACAGGGTGCGCGGGTCGGCGAGGATCTCCTCCAGGGTGGCGGTCGCCGGGAGGTCGCGGTGCGGGGTGGGAAAGGTGACCGTCGCGTCGGTCACGAAGGTCATCTCGTGGCCCAGGTCGGCGCCCACCCGGGTGGTGGTCTCCACGCACTGCTCGGTGCGGATGCCGCAGACCGTGACCTCGCGGACGCCCGCGAGGGTGAGCAGCTGCTGCAGGTTGGTGGTGGTGAACGCGTTGTGCGAGGTTTTGACCAGCGTCGGCTCCCCCTCGACCGGGGAGAGCCCGTCGATCAGCCGGACGTGGCCGAGGGCCGGGTCGAAGACCGTGCCGGTGCCGGGCTCGGCGTGCAGGACCCAGACCACCAGGTCGCCCCGACCGCGGGCGGCCCCGACCAGCCGGTCGACCTGACCGACGATGTCCGGCTGCGAGGCGTACGCCCACATCGGGCGCTGACGGAACGATTCCTGGACGTCGATGACGACGAGTGCGGCTCTGTTCATGGGTTCGATCCTGGCCGGGCGGACGCCGGGGCGGCAGGCACCATCATGCCCGGATGCGGAACGATCCGGTCACCACCCGGGAGTCAGGCGGCGGAGGCGCGGCGGCCCCGGCGGTCCAGCTCGGCGGCCTCCTCCAGGGTCGGCGCGGTGCCGCCCAGGTGCACGGGGTGCCACCAGGTGTCGTCGGCGCCGGCCGGGGCGTCCGGGTACTCCCGCTGCGCCCGGTCCACCAGCGCGCTCAGCCGGCTCTTCAGCTCCGCGGTCATGGTGGTGGCGTCCGGGTACGCGGCCGGGTCCATCGGCTCGCCGATCAGGATGGTGATCGGGGTGTGCCGGCGGGTCAGGGTGCGCGGCCGGCCCTTGGTCCAGAGCCGCTGGGTGCCCCAGAGCGCGACCGGGAGCAGCGGCACGGCGGCCTCCTGCGACATCCGGGCGGCCCCGTTCTTGAGCTCCTTGACCAGGAACGACCGGCTGATGGTGGCCTCCGGGAAGACGCCGACCACCTCGCCGCGCCGCAGCGCCTCCACCGCCGTGTTGTACGACCCGGCGCCGGCCGCCCGGTTCACCGGGATGTGCTTCATGCCGCGCATCAACGGGCCGGACACCTTGTGCGCGAAGACGTCGTGCTTGGCCATGAACCGGACCAGCCGACGGGACTCGTGCGCGCCGTAGCCGCAGAAGATGAAGTCCAGGTAGCTGACGTGGTTGCTGGCCAGGACCGCGCCGCCAGTGGGCGGCACGTGGTGGGTGCCCTCCACGGTCAGGCGCAGGTCGAGGACCCGGAACATCGTCTTGGCGGCGGCGATCACGGGCGGGTACACGAGTTCCGGCATCCGGTAACTTTACACCGCGTAGGTTACGGAACCGTAGGGGCGGATCGTGCCGTCGGACACCCGCGTGGTCGGCCCTTCTGCCGGTGGCAGAGGCGGCTCGCGGGCGGTGGCGCAGACGGGCACGATGGCGGGATGACCGAACGCGCGGTACTGCTCTGGATCCACGGCGGCGGCTGGCGAGGCCGGTACGACGAGGACGGCGCCGCGCTGGCCCCGCTCGGGCTGCGGGTGGTCGCGGCGACCTACCGCTTCGTGGACGAGGCGCACTGGCCGGCCCAGCTCGACGACGTACGGGCCGCCGCGCGGTCGGCCCGGGCGGCGGCCGACGGGCTGCCGCTGCTGGTCGGCGGCGACTCGGCGGGGGCAACCCTGGCCCTGCAGCTGGCCCTGCGCGGCGTCGACCGGCCCGGCGACGTGGCGGCCGCGCTGGCGTACTGGCCGCCGGTCGACCCGCTCGACGCGGAGTGGCGGCGGCTGCGCGCCCACGACGATCCGTGGGCCGACCTGCTCGGCCACCCGCCGGCCGCCGGGGACCCGGCCACCGTCGACGCGACCGTCGCCACGCACCTCGGCTCCGGCGTGCCGGTGCTGCTGGTGCACGGGCGCGACGACCGGTCCGTGCCGGCCAGCCAGTCGGTCGGCCTCACCGGGCGGCTGCTCGCCGCCGGGCACCCGGTGCACACCTGGATCACCCACGGCGGGCACGCCCTCGACCTGGACCGCCCGGACATCCGGGCGGTCAGCGCCGCGTTCCTGGACAGCGTGCTGACGACCGGTTGACGCGGCTACGGTCAGGGCATGCCCGACCTCGCCGCGATCGTCATCCACTGCCGCGACCCGTACCTGCTCGCGCCGTTCTGGAGCGCGGTCACCGGGCTGCCGGTGGCCGAGGAGGACCAGGTCCGGCTCGCCGACCGCTCGCTCGGGCCGACCGAGGCGGTGCTGCTGCGCGACCCGTCGGGGCACCGGCCCGACATCTGGATCAGCCCGGCGGACGACCTGCCCGCCCCCGGCCGGATCCACCTCGACCTGGTCGGCGACGCCGAGGAGCGGGCCGCGGTGCTGGACGCCGGGGCCACCGTGGTCCGGGAGCTGCCCCGGTGGACCGTGCTGGCCGACCCGGAGGGCAACGAGTTCTGCCTGCTGCCCCGCGCCGAGGCACACGGCGACCAGACGCCGCCGGGGCACTGACGGGTGGCGCCGCCGGCCAGGGGCCGGCGGCGCCGTCACCAGGCGGCTACGAGGCGGCCGGTTCGTGCAGGTCCATCCGGCCCCGGGCGAAGGCGTCCACCCGGCCCCACCGGCCCGGGATGTCCAGCACCTCGATCCGGCCCATGCCGATCGGCAACCGCGGGTCGACCGCGAGGTGCCCCTCGTGCGGCTCCAGCCCGAGCATCGTGCGGAGCAGCAGCAGCGGCGTACCCGTCGACCACGCCTGCGGGCTGCACGCCGTCGGATACTCCACCGGGAACTTGGTCAGCTCCCGCGGGTAGCCGCCGAACGCCTCCGGCAGCCGCCCGTCGAAGTAGGTGGCCGCGTCCAGGATGCCGCTGGCGATGGTGGCCGCCTCCTCGGCGAAGCCGTACCGGCGCAGGCCCCAGGCGATGAACGAGTTGTCGAACGGCCAGATCGTGCCGTTGTGGTAGCCGATCGGGTTGTAGCGGACCTCGCCCTCGGCCAGGGTCCGCACCCCCCACCCGGAGAAGAGCCGCGGGCCGATCAGGTGCCCGGCGATCTTCGCCGCCCGGTCGTGGTCGACGATGCCGCTCCAGAGCAGGTGACCGATGTTCGAGCTGAGCACGTCCATCTGCCG
Organism: Micromonospora kangleipakensis; assembly: GCF_004217615.1. NCBI lineage: Bacteria > Bacillati > Actinomycetota > Actinomycetes > Micromonosporales > Micromonosporaceae > Micromonospora > Micromonospora kangleipakensis. The sequence goes on from NZ_SHLD01000001.1 coordinate 6,769,692, forward strand.
ACCGGTCGGGTCCAGGCCGAGGGCGAAGTACTCGCCGTCCTCCACCCACCAGTCCCGGTTGAACCGCTGCTTCAGCTCGGCCGCCTCCCGTTCCAACTGGTCGGCGTACGCCGGGTCGCCCCAGAACTCCCGGGCCAGCCGGGCGGCCCGCATCTTCGCGTCGTACGCGTACCCCTGCACCTCGCAGGTGGCCCGCGGGAACGGGGGCAGCGTCCCGTCCCGGTACGAGATCGAGTCCCAGGAGTCCTTCCAGCACTGGTTCTCCAGGCCGGTGTCGGTGTTGCGCCGCTCGTACCAGATGTAGCCGTTGCCGACCATGTCGGCGTAGTCGTCGACCCACTTCAGCGCGGCCCGGCACTCCCGTTCCAGCTCCTTGACCAGCGGGACGTCGCCGGTCCACTTCTCGTACTCGTCGAGCAGCACCACGAACAGCGGGGTCGCGTCCACCGAGCCGTAGTACGGCGAGTGCGGCTGCTCCTCGAAGGCGGCCGTCTCGCCGTACCGCATCTCGTGCAGGATCCGGCCCGGGTCCTCGTCCCGGAAGTCGTCGAAGCGGGTGCCCTGCAACGCGCCCAGGATCCGCAGCGTCGTCTTCGACAGGTCCGGCGCGAACGGCAGCACCTGGAGGCAGGTCAAAATGCTGTCCCGGCCGAACATGGTCATGAACCAGGGCAGGCCGGCCGCCGGCAGTGTCTGCCCGCCCAGCGAGATCGGCGAGAAGCGCAGCGCGGCGAGGTCGATCAGGCTGCGCCGGTAGGTCGAGGCCACCCGGCCGTGCTCGCTGTTCACCTTGGGCGCCCGGGCGATCCACTGCTCCAGGTCGTGCTGGAGGGCGAGCCGCTCGGTGGCGTGCACCCGCACCCCCATCCGCAGGTCCCGGCCGCCCGGGCCGAGCGCGGACGTCTGCACGTCGATCGCGGTGTTCCACTGCTCGTTGGGTTCCAGGTGGATGGTGTACGCGAAGCCGTTCTGGTCGTAGCGGGCCGGAATGGAGGAGGTGACGACCGTCTCCCGCCGGAAGTTCCCGCGTCGGTAGCCCAGCCGCAGCCGGTCCGGCTCGGCCTCGGCGTAGGTCTCCCCCTTCTTGTTGAGAATCTCGTCCTTGACCTGGAAGAGGTCGGCGAAGTCGGAGCCGGCGTCCATCCGGATCTCCAGGTCGACCGCCTTCTCGTCGTGGTTGAGGATGGTCAGCGTCTCCCGGAAGCTGCCGCCCACCGCCCGCTCCCGGATGATCGACAGCTTCGCGTCGATGTAGTGCGTGGCCATCCCCGGCACCAGGAAGAACCGCGCCTCGTAGTACTGAAGGTCGTCGTAGGAGAGCGCGTTGAGCCGCTCACCGTTGACGGTCAGCACCCACTTGGACAGGAAGCGGGTGTCGAGGGAGAAGAGCCCCGTCGGTTCGCTCGGCGTGGCCTCGATGTCGCCGGTGTCCTCGGAGACCACGAAGGTGTTGCCGTCCAGGATCCGGACGGTGTTGGTCCCCGGCATCAGCGGACCTCCCTCTGGAATGCGTGGTGGGGCCCGCGGGCATCCGGCGGACCGGGAAAGATCCGTTCGACCTGGAGCACCAGGCGCGCGTCGCCCGAGACGGTCATGTCGCCCCGGAGAAGCGCCGCGATGGCGTTCTCACTGCCGGTGACCAGGTCACCGAAGAGCCGCGGCGAGGTGCCCACCACCGTGTCGGCTTCCCGGTCCTGCTGGCTCACGTGCAGGTTGCCCCGCTCGATCTGGAGCAGCCAGTGGGTCGTCTGCGCCCCTTCGTGCAGGTCGAAGCGCATGGTTCCGGAGGTCTTCGCCAGCAGCGGTTCGAACCCCCGCCGGTCCAGGTCCTCGAAGAACCTCGTGGTCGCGTCCAGCATCCGGTCCACTCCTCCCGCAATCCGCGGCGTGCGACGTCCGAGGAGGGGTCCCCATCGGGTACGAGGCCAATCTCGCCCGGTTCGGGTGAGTCGACGCCGCGGTGGTGTCGGTGGGCGGCGGTAGCCTGCGACGGGACGGACGAGGAGGGCGTGTGGCGGGCGTACCGGGGATCGACCGGGAGCGGGTGCTGGCGTACCGGGTCGCTGCCCAGCAGCTCGACCGTCCCGGGCTGCGCCCCGCCGACCTCGACGTGCTGGCCCTGGGCGCGCAGGACACCCCGTACGGCTCGGCCCGACTGGCGCTGGCCGCCCGCGTCCCCGCGACCGTCGGGCCGGACGACGACCGGTTGGAGCTGGTCTGGTCCTTCCGGGGCGCGCCGCACCTGCACCGCCGGCGGGAGCTGCCGGCGCTGGCCGCCGCGCTCTGGCCGCTCAGCGACACCGACGCCGCCCGCCGCATCCCGGGGCAGATCCGGGACGGGGCGAAGCTGGGGCTGGCTGCGTTCCGGGCCGCCGCCGACGCGTTCCGGGCGGTGGTGACCGCTCCGATGGACCGGGGCGAGGTGAGCCGGGCGGTCACCGAGCGGATCCCGGCCGCGTTGAGCTACGACTGCCGGCCGTGCGGCGCCCGGCACGTCTCCGGCGCGCTCTTCCAGCAGGCCGGCCTGGCCGGCGGCGTACGCCTGGCGGTGTCCGGTCGGGCGGCGCGGCTCGCGCCGCTGGCCGAGCGCCCGGGGCCGCCCGACGCGGCGACCGGCACCGACGCGCTGGCCCTGGCCTACCTGCGGCTGCTCGGCCCGGCCACGATCGCCGACGTGGCCGCCTTCCTCGGCACGAGCGCCACCGAGCTGCGCCGGGTCTGGCCGGCGGAGGCGCTGACGGAGGTCCGCGTCGACGGCCACAGGGCCTGGGTGCCGACGGACCGCCTCGACGCGCTCCGGGCGGCCGAGCCGGCGCGGCTGGTCCGGCTGCTGCCGCCCGGCGACCCCTACCTGCAGGCCCGCGACCGGGCCCTGCTGGTCCCGGAGAAGGCCCACCAGCAGCAGCTCTGGCGGATGCTGGGAAACCCGGGCGCGCTGCTGGTCGACGGCGAGATCGCCGGCACCTGGCGGGCCAGACAGGCCGCCAAGGGTCGACTCGACCTCACCGTCACCCCGTTCACGGCGCTGCCGGCGCGGGTGGGCCGGGAGGTGCGGGCGGAAGCCGAGGTGGTGGCCACCGCGCGGGGCGCGTCCGAGGTGCGGGTGGCGATCGAGGCGGTCTGAGCGGTCCGCGGGGAGACCCGCCGGGAGCCACGACGCCGGCCCCCGAACCGGGGCCGGCGTCACCGCGGCGGACGGGTCAGTTGTTGGGCTCGTCGGCGCTGATGTCCGCCAGCACCGACTGGGGCTCCCGCTCGACGGCGAGGTCGCCCATCGAGACCAGCCCCACCAGGCGGCCGTCGTCGATCACCGGCAGCCGGCGGACGGCGTACGTCCGCATCAGGTCGGCGGCGGCCACCGCGTCGTCGTACTGGCTCACCGTGACCACGTCCTTGCTGGTTATCTGGTCGAGCCTGGTCGACTTCGGGTCCATGTTCTCGGCGACGGCGCGGACCGTGATGTCCCGGTCCGTGACGATGCCAACCACATTGTCGCCGTCGGTCACCACCACGTCGCCGATGGCGCTGTCGCGCATCTCCTGCGCCGCGGCGGTGAGCGTGTCGTTGCCGTCCATCGTCACCAACCGGGTCGTCATGAACTCTCCGACCGTTGTCATGGTGCTCCCCTCTCGGTGTCGGCACGGTCGTCTACCCGCCCCCGCCGAGCGGTAACGCCCGCCGCTCACCGCCGGCGGGGCAGCCGCCGCCGCAGGTCGTAGAAGCCGTTGCTGGACAGGCCGAGCCCGTAGCACGCCACCGCCACCCGCTCGTCGAACCGGTCGCCCTTCTCCACCGCGCGGGAGACCACCGCGGTGACGAACGGCAGCAGCGCGACGCTGAACAACACCACCAGGTTCGCCCAGTGCAGCCCCCGGTCGGTGCAGCGGACCCGGTGGAAGGTCCCCTTGTGGTTCAGCCAGTTCACCGCGACGTAGAGGTACGACGTGACGTACGCCAGGTAGACGGGCCACTGGCTGAGCAGGGCGTGCAGCAGCCCGCCCGGCGGCACCTCCGGGGTGCGCAGGTCGAGCACCAGCAGCGTGATGATGATGGCCAAGACGGCGTCGCTGAACCCGATCGCCCGACCCGTGTCCGAGCGCAGGCCGCCGGCCTCGGTGTTCTCGTCGTCCCGCCCTTCCGGGTCGGCGTCCACCGGCTCCCCTCGTACCCGCCACCGGCGAAGGGGGCCGGGGCGGTGCACAGGAGCGGGTACACCCATGGTCGGCGCGGCTGTGCCGTGACCTCCGGTCCCGGCAGAGCCGGATGGGGTGGGGCCGGGGCGGGAGCCCGGCCGGTGGTCAGCCGTGCGGGGGCATGCCGTAGACCCGCTCCACGTACAGCCGCAGCACGAGGCGACGCTCGGCGACCATGGCGGCCCGGAAGTCGTCCCAGTCCGGGTGTTCGCCCTGCACCGCCCGGTAGAGCCCGACCAGCTCCTCGACGGTGGCGTCGTCCGGCCGCTCGGCCACCGGGGTGAGCTCCGCCCGCGCCTCCGCCACCGCGTACGCCCACCCGTCGTCGCTGCCGACGTGGAAACTGGCCCGGGGGTCGCGGCGCAGGTTGGCGGTCTTGGCCCGGCCGTCGGTCACCGAGACCCGGATCAGGCCGCGCTCCCGGTCGAAGGAGTAGACCACGTTGGACAGCTGGGGTCGGCCGTCCCGCTTGATGGTGGCCAGCACGCCCAGCCACCGGCCGGCGATCAGGTCGGTCAGGGCCTGCTCGGTCTTCTCGTCCGCCATGGGATCCTCCGCGTCGATGCGTCGCTTCCGCGTCCCATCTCACCGCATCACCGAAGCGCGCGCGCGACGATCGCCGCCGCATCGGGGCGTGGAGCCGTCAGACCACTCGCGGACCAGACCCGACGCTCACCAGACAGCTGCCCGACGAGCGAGGAGGACCGCCCGCGCCGCGCGACACGGCGATCGCGCGGGCCGCCACCCCATCGCGCGCCGGGCGACGGCAGCCCCGCGGGTCGACGCGCCGGCGCGGACGACCGGGGTCAGCGGCGCTCGGCGGCGACCAGCTCGGCGAGCTGCACGGCGTTGAGCGCGGCGCCCTTGCGCAGGTTGTCGTTCGAGCAGAAGAGGGCCAGGCCGTGCTCGACGGTCTCGTCGGCCCGGATCCGCCCGACGTACGTCGGGTCCTGGCCGGCGGCCTGCAACGGGGTGGGCACGTCGGAGAGCGCCACGCCGGGCGCGCCGTCGAGCAGCTCGCGGGCGCGGGCCGGGGTGACCGCGCGGGCGAAGCGCGCGTTGATCTGGAGCGAGTGGCCGGTGAAGACGGGCACCCGGACGCAGGTGCCGGAGACCTTCAGCCCCGGGATCTCCAGGATCTTGCGGCTCTCGTTGCGGAGCTTCTGCTCCTCGTCGGTCTCGAACGAGCCGTCGTCGACGATCGAGCCGGCGAGCGGCAGCACGTTGAAGGCGATCGGGCGGGCGAAGGAGCGCGGCGCCGGGAACTCCACGGCCGCGCCGTCGAAGGCGAGGCCGCTGGCGTGCTCGGCGACCTTGCGGACCTGCTCGTCCAGCTCGGCGACGCCGGCCAGCCCCGCCCCGGAGACCGCCTGGTACGTCGAGACGACGAGGCCGACCAGCTCCGCCTCCTCGTGCAGCGGGCGCAGCACCGGCATCGCGGCCATGGTGGTGCAGTTCGGGTTGGCGATGATGCCCTTCGGCCGGTTCGCCGCGGCGTGCGGGTTGACCTCGGCGACCACCAGCGGCACCTCGGGGTCCATCCGGAAGGCCGAGGAGTTGTCGATGACGACCGCGCCGGCCGCGGCGACCCGGGGGGCCAGCTCCTTCGCGGTGCCCTTGCCCGCGGAGAAGAGCACGATGTCCAGCCCGCGGTAGTCCGCGGTGGCCGCGTCCTCGACGGTGACCTCGCCGTCCCGCCACGGCAGCGTGCGCCCGGCCGACCGCGCCGAGGCGAACAACCGCACCTGCTCCGCCGGGAACTCGCGCTCCGCCAGCACCTGCCGCATCACGCCACCGACCTGGCCGGTGGCCCCCACAATGCCGATCCTCATGCCCGCGAGGCTACCCAGGTCCCCGGCCGGGCGGGGAAGGCTTTCCCATCGCCCGGGCCGGCGACCGGCCTGCTCACCGGCGGCGACGGCCACCGGGCCGGCCCGGCTGCCCGGAACGACGCCGCCGGACGGCCCGGTGGCCCGGAAGATCCCGCGCCAGCGGGTCGCCCCGCCGAAGCATTCGCAGCCGGTCCCCGGACGCCCCGCTCGGCGGCGCCGCGACCGACGTCACACCCGCGCGGTCAGCCGGCGTGGTCGACGACCTCGCCGAGGCCGGCGGCCACGAGCTCGTCCCGGATCACCGCCGAATCCCCCTCGACGACCAGGGTGAGCGCGTGCGGGTGCAGATGCGTTGCGGCCGCCGCGGAGACCTGATCGATGTCGGCGGCGAGCAGCGACTCGCGCAGCCGGGCGTGGTAGTCGTCCGGCAGGTCGTGCACCACCAGCGTGGTCAGCGCGGCCGCGATCGCCCGGGGGCTCTGCAGCTCCACCGAGAGCTGCCCGGCCCGCCAGGAGCGGGCCACCGCCAGCTCGTCCTCGGTCACCCCGGTCAGCTGGGTACGGGTGATCTCGCCGACCGCCTCGACCAGCGCCGGCGCGGTCACCGCGGTCTGCACCCCGGAGCTGACCGCGAACCGGCCGAACCGGCGGGACGAGGCGAAGTCGCCCCGGATGCCGTACGTGTAGCCGTGCACCTCGCGGATCAGGTGGTTGAGCCGGGAGGTGAACGCCCCGCCGAGCACCGTGCCGGCGAGCGTCATCGGCACGTAATCGGGGTGGGCGCGGTGCGGGGACGGGTGGCCGAGGCGCAGCGTGGACTGCACCGACCCGGGCCGGTCCACCAGGATGATCCGCCGGCGGTCGTGCAGCGGCACCTCGATCGGGCCGCCCTTCTCCACCGGCCCGCCGCCGGCGCCGGCGAACGCCGTCGCGGCGAGCGCGTCCAGGTCGATCCGTTCCAGGTCACCGGCGACGATCAGCGTCCCGGGGCGGATGAACCACTCGGAGTGGAAGACCGTCACGTCGTCCACGTCGAGCCCGGCCACCGTGCCCGGGTCGCCGTACATCGGCCGGCCCCACCGGTTCTCGACGCCGAAGAGGTCGGCCCGGAGCGCGGCGTCCGCCCGCGGTCCCGGGTTGGCCCAGTCCATCCGCAGCGCGGTCGCCTCGTCGTCGCGGACCCGCCGCACGTCGGCGGGATCGAGTCGGGGCGTCCGGACGGCCTCGGCGAGCAGCTCCACGGCGGCGCTCAGCCGCTCCACCGGCACCTGCACGCTCACCTGGAAGGAGTCCCAGTCCAGCCCGGTCACCAGCTCGGTGCCGAGCGCCTCGATCGCCAGCGCGTACGCGGTGGCGTCCCGCTGCGCGGTCCCCTCCTCCAGGGCCTTGGCGAGCACCCCGCCGAGGCCGTCCTTGCCGACCGGCTCCCGCCCGGCGCCCGCGTCGAGCAGCAGCAGCGCGACGGCGAGGTTCTGCCCGGGCAGGTGCGCGGCGACGACCTGCCCGCCGGCGGCGGCCCGGCGGACCACCTGCGGGAACCGGTACGGACGGGCGGCGCCCGGACCGGGACGTTCGGCGATCAGCGTCATGAGGTCTCCTCGGGCAGGTAGGTCAGGGTCACCCGGTCGGCGGCGCCGAGCAGCTCGGCGGCCTGTTCGGCGATCTGCTCGGCGGTGACCGCGAGCCAGGCCGGCAGCCGCTCGCCGGCCTTCGCCGGGTCGCCGAACTGGGTGGCGTACCGGCCGAGGGTGTCGGCCCGTCCGTCCACCGTGGACATCTGCCGCCACCACATGGTGCTCAGCAGCGACTTGGCCCGGTCCAGCTCGGCCGCGGTCACCGGCACCGTGGCCAGCTCGTCGACGACCTCGGCCAGCCCGGCGGTCAACCGCTCGCCGGTGACTCCGGGGCGGGCGGTGGCGGTGGCGATGAGCGGGGCGGGCGCGTGCGCCAGGTCCACCCCGTACGCGCCGATCAGGTCCGGTTGAGCGATCCGCTCGCCGTCGGCGAGGCGCTGGTAGAGCCGGCTGCCCCGGCCGCTGCCCAGGACGGTGGCGAGCACGGTGGTCACGTCGTACCCGGGGGTGCCGAACGGGTGGGTGCGGTGCGCGACGTAGACGCGCGGCGCGGGCACGTCGGTGGTGACCGTCTCCACCGCCGGTCGACCGGTCGCCGGCACGGTACGCCCGTCCGGCGCGGCCGGGATGTCGACGCGGACCGGGATCGCGCCGAAGTACTTGTCGGCGAGCGCGAAGACCTCGGCGGCGTCGGCGTCCCCGACCACCGTGAGCACCGCGTTGTTCGGCGCGTAGTACGTGGTGTGGAAGGCCTGGAAGGTGGCCAGGTCGGCGGCGTTCAGGTCGGCCATCGAGCCGATCGTGGCGTGGTGGTACGGGTGGCGCGGCGGGTAGAGCAGCGGCAGCAGCCGCAGCCAGGAGTCGCCGTACGGGACGTTCTCGTAGCGCTGGCGCCGCTCGTTCTTGACCACCTCGCGCTGGTTGTCCAGCGTCTCCTGGGTCAGCGCCGGCACCAGGCCGCCCATCCGGTCGGCCTCCAGCCAGAGCGCCAGCTCCAGGTGTTCGGCCGGGACGGTCTCGAAGTAGTTGGTCCGGTCCGGGTTGGTGGTGGCGTTGAGCGAGCCGCCGGCGCCCTGGATGAACTTCATGTGCTCGGTCTTCGCCACGTTCGCCGAGCCCTCGAACATCAGGTGCTCGAAGAGGTGGGCGAAGCCCGTCTGCCCCTCCGGCTCGTGCCGCGAACCCACGTCGTACCAGAGGTTCACGGCGACCGCGGGAGCGGTGCGGTCCTCGCTCACCACCACGCGCAGGCCGTTGTCCAGTCGGGTCGTCTCGATGGGCCAGGGGTAACCGCTGTCGGGCATGTCCCGACGCTATCCGATCTCACGGGCGGAAAGGTGACGAGCGGAGCGCATCGACGGTCCGCGCCGGGGTACTCGCCGGGCATGCCCACCCTCGCGCCCTCCGCCGCCGAACGCGCGGCCGCCGCCCTGGCCCGCTGGCGGCACGCCCGGCTGCTGCATCCCGCCGGGCGGACCTTCTCCGCCGAGACGATCATCTGGGGTACGTCGGGGCCGCCGACGGGTGTTCCGCTGCTGGACCTGCCCGGCCGTTATCCGGCGACGGTGCGCCTGTCGAAGGGGGTGCCGACGCCGGGGAGCTGGCCGGACGTGCTGGGGCTGGGGGTGCGGCTGCACCGGGATCCGGAGCCGCCGGTGGATCTGCTGGTCTCGTCGAGCGGGGCGGCGCCGGTGCTGCGGCACCTGCCGCTGCCTCGGCGGCGCTTCACCGGGACGTACAGCTCGATCATGTCCTTCCGGGCGGGCCGGCGACGGCTCTTCCTCGCCGCGTTGGCCGACCCGGACTCCCCCGACCTGGGCCGCGGCCTCGCCGAGGTCTCCGCGGCGGCGGCCCGGGCGGACGCGCCGCGACTGGTGCTGGCGGTGGCGTCGGCGGTCGGGCCGTGGCGGCCGTTCGGGCAGGTCTGCCTGGCCGGCCAGCGGGGCGCCCGGGAGGACGCCGCGCTGGCCTTCGACCCGATCGGCAACGTGCCGCCGGGGCTGCGGTCGGTGGGCCCGATCGCGCGGCTGCGCGACCGGACCTACCGGGGTTCCCGCCGGGCCCGCGGCGCGTCCGCTCAGTCCGGCGGCTCGTTCGGCGTCACCGTCTGATCGGAGGTGCGGTGCTCCAGGGTGGTGTCCGGGGCGACGTTCCGGTCCTCCCGGATGTCGGATTCGGTGAGGATGACGTCGGCCTGGGCCTCCGGGTCGTCGCTGCCCGCCGCCGCCTCCTCGGGCAGCAGGTGGGATCGGGACTCGACCCGGTCCTGGTCGTTCTGCTCGTGACTCATGCCGACCCACTTACCCCGCGTCGGGCTCAGCGGAACGGGCCGCGCACCTCGTAGGTGATCCCGCCGGAGGAGGAGCCGGAGGTGCCGCGCTGGGAGGAGAAGTAGAGCCGGCTGCCGTCGGGCGAGAAGGCCGGCCCGGTGATCTCCGACCCGCTCTGCCCGGTCATCCTGAGAAAAGGCGTGACAACGGTGTCCGGCGTGATCAGGTTGATTTCCATGTTTCCGCCGTCCTCGGCCACGTAGAGGTCGCCGTACGCCGAGCCGGTGATGTTGTCGACCCCGGTCAACTGCGCGGCGCCGGAGGTGACGACCGAGTCGTCGTACGTCAGGTCGATCCGCTGGTTCACCGCGTCGTACGCCCAGACCCGGTTGTCGCCCTTCGTGGTGAACCAGCAGGTGCCGTCGGCGTACCAGGCGCCCTCGCCGCCGTTGAACTTCTTCGCCCCGGAGACCTGCTGCCGGGTGTAGGTGGGCGAGCCGTCCGGGTCGGGGACCTTCGCCCAGCTCACCGGGCCGCTGGTGGCGGTGCCGGCGACCAGCACCTCCAGGGTGCCGCTGGACAGGTCGCCCCAGACGGTGGGCCGGAACCGGTAGAAGCAGCCGCTCGTCTCGTCCTCGGTCAGGTAGATGACCTTGCGGTCCGGGTCGGCGGCGGCCGCCTCGTGGGTGAACCGGCCCAGCGCCGGCCGCCGGACCGCCGCCGTCCCGCCCTGCGGGTACGTCTCGTAGACGTAGCCGCGGCTGACCTCCTCGCAGGAGAGCCAGGTCCCCCACGGGGTGGCCCCGCCAGCGCAGTTCCGGTTCGTGTTTCCCAGGATCCGGTACGCGGACGAAATCGTCCCGTCCGCGTTGAAGCGCACCGCGGAAGCCCCACCGGTGGTCGAGATCTCGGAATTCGAGACGTAGATCCAGCCCGTGCCGGCGGTGAAGCAGGCGCCGCCGTCGGGGGCGTCGTGCCAGGCGTACGAGGTGCCGGGCACCACCTGCCGGGAGCGGGCGACGACCCGGCTGGTGAAGCCGGCGGGGAGCTGGATGCCGTTGGCGTCGGCGCTGCCCAGCGGCCCGTACGGCCCGACGCCGGTTTGGGCCGGGGCGACGAGCGCGGCGCCGGCCCAGAGGCTGCCGGAGAAGGCGGCGGCGCAGGCGACGGTGGCGCGCAGGACGACACGTCGGTCCATTCGGAACCTCCACGGGATCGCGTTCGGTGCCGATGAAGCTACCGGTGGTCGCATCGATGGGGGTGAACATGAGACGAGGCTTTCCCGACGAGCCGGTGAGCCCCGCCCGTCCCGTCGGGTACGCTAACGGACGTGACGCGGTCGTATCGATGGTTTAGGCAGCCGGCTGGAGGAGCCGGTGACTTCACCATGATCTGACGTCACTCCTCTTCGAGCCGGCTGGGCAGGGATCGCTTTCCTGCCCTTTTGCGTACGAGCAGCCGGCTCGACCTCGGGCGCCGGCCCCGAGGCACGGTCGGCGGAAGGAACCCCACCGTGACGACCCCGGACGCCCATCGGGTCATCGACCAGCGGATCGACCGTGTCGTGCCGCTGACCACCCCGGCCCTGCTCCACCACCACCTGCCGCTGGACGCGACGCTCGCCGAGGCCGTGCTGGCCGGCCGGCGCGCGGTGGGCAGGGTGCTGGACCGCGCCGACGACCGCCTGCTGGTGGTGGTCGGCCCGTGCTCGGTGCACGACCCGGCCGCCGCCCTCGAGTACGCGGGTCGGCTGCGCGAGGTGGCCGACCGGCTCTCGGACGACCTGCTGGTGGTGATGCGGGTCTACTTCGAGAAGCCGCGCTCGACGGTGGGCTGGAAGGGCCTGATCAACGACCCGGGGCTGGACGGCTCCGGTGACGTCAACACCGGCCTGCGAACCGCCCGCGCGCTCCTGCTCGACGTGCTGCGCCTCGGCCTCCCGGTGGGCTGCGAGTTCCTCGATCCGATCACCCCGCAGTACATCGCCGACACCGTCGCCTGGGGCGCGATCGGCGCGCGGACGGTGGAGAGCCAGGTGCACCGGCAGCTCGCCTCCGGCCTGTCCATGCCGATCGGCATGAAGAACCGCCCCGACGGCAGCATCTCGACGGCGGTGGACGCGATCCGGGCGGCCGGCGTGCCGCACGTCTTCCCCGGCATCGACTTCTCCGGCACTCCGGCGATCATGCACACCCGGGGCAACGCCGACGGCCACCTGGTGCTGCGCGGTGGCGGCGGGCGCCCGAACTACGACGCCGAGTCGGTGGCCGGGGCGCTGGACCTGCTGCGCGCGGCCGGGCTGCCGGAGCGGGTGGTGATCGACGCCAGCCACGCCAACAGCGGCAAGGACCACCGCAACCAGCCGAAGGTGGCGGCGGACGTGGCCGCCCAGCTCGCCGCCGGCCAGCGCGGCATCGTCGGCATCATGCTGGAGAGCTTCCTCCAGCCCGGCCGGCAGGACCTAGACCCCACCCGCGAGCTTGAGTACGGCAAGTCCGTCACCGACGCCTGCCTCGGCTGGGACACCACCGCCCAGGTCCTGACGGACCTCGCCGCCGCCGCCCGCACCCGCCGCGCCACCCTCCCCACCCCCGCCTGACCCCCACCCCTCCCCCTCCCCTCCCTCCCCACCCCACCCAGCCCGGTTGATCATGAAGTTATTGCCGGCCGGCGCGGCGTGTCGCGGCAACAACTTCATGATCAACGCGGGGGACAGGGGGGACAGGGGGACAGGGTGGGGGTGGGTGGGGGTAGAGACAGCGCCGCCCCGGCCGGGGGCCGGGGCGGCGCTGGGTGTCGGTGTGCAGGTCGCCTCTCGGCGAGTGGCACGACGCGGCTCCAGCCGAACGGTATTCCGCGAAGGCAATTTGGGTGAGGCCCGGGGACACTGGACACACCGACGCTCTGCACAACGGCCCGACCGGCCCCGGTGTTCCGGGTCGGTGTGTGTCCGCCATCACCCCGCCCCGCGCCACGACCGGGGACGTTTGACCGATTCGGGCCCGGGTAGCTGATCGGCGTGACCGACGACGCACCCATGACGGACGAGCCGGACACCCGGCAGCTCGACGACCTGCTCGACGACATCTTCCACGGTCAGGAGCGGATCAGTCAGGCGGTCATCTACCGCCGGGCCGTCGCCGCGGAGCTTCCGGCGGCGCTGCTCTCCCGGATCGCCGCCCTCCCCCAGGGCGAGTACGCGGTGGACGAGGCGGCCGACCTGCTCGGCGGAACCGTGGCGTGAGGACCGGCCGGCGACGGACCGGTACGGCGGCGGACCGTGCCGCGCCGAGTACCCGGACGACGGAGAGGACAGTGCGATGACCGACCGCGACGAAGGGCACGAGCACATCGAGGCGCTCGGCCAGCCGCCGAAGGGCCCGGATCCGAACGCGGATCCCGACTTCTCCCGGGAGCACCAGGAGACCGCGGTGGATGACGAGATCATCACCGCCGAGGACGAGGACGAGCGCGAGCCGGAGGCGTCACGCGGTTGGGCCGGCGAGGACCACGGGACGACCCCCACCTGATCCCGGACGAGCGGAAGGGGCCGGCGCGGACGCCGGCCCCTTCGTCGTATCCGGGTCACATCTCGTCGTCGTCCCCGCCCTCGGCCGCCTGCTGGGCGACCGCGTAGCCCATCTGGAGGAAGTCGGAGGCGGCCACGGCGGTGAGCGCGGTGGCGACCAGCCGGGTGAGCCGGGGGGCCAGGACCAGACCGCCGGTGAGCCCGGTGGCCACCCACACCGCCAGGCAGAACGGGCAGCTCAGCAGCTCGCCGATGGCGTGCCGGGTGGGGCTGCCCCGGTCGCGGACCTGCTCCATCACCTCGCCGCTGCCGATCGGGTGGTCGTAGCGGGTGAACGGGGCGCGCAGCGGGCTGGTGACCGCGTCCTTGGAGAGCAGCCGGCTGAGCTTGTGGGTGGCGATCGAGAGCAGCACCACGTCGGCCGGGGCGGGATGCTCCGGCACCGGCCGCCCGGTCGCCCGGACCACGCCGGCCAGGGCCGCGGTGACGGTGGCGTAGGTGCCCATCGCGACCAGGTACCCGCCCAGTGGCCGGTGCTCGTCCGGCGCGTACGCCTGGCGCAGCCGCGCCACCTTCCTCCTCAGGCCACTGGTGGTCACCCGGTATCCTCGGTTCGTCACTGGGCCGACTCAGCCGGCGGTCAGGTTGTCGGCCACCTCGCGGGCGAGGTTGGCCAGAGTCTCGTCGGCCAGCCCGTCGGTGTCCCCGCCGGCCAGGTCCAGCCGGACCCGGGCGCCGCCGGCGTCGGCCGGTTCGACCTGGATCTCGGCCGACCACCCGGGCGCGGAGTCGCTGCACCACCGGGCCCGCAGCTGCGCGGCGCTGACCACCTCCGGGCGGCGGTCACCGTCCTGACGCAGCGGCTCGGGCAGCCAGGCCGCCGCGCGGTCAGGGTCGGTTGCCGTGTTGAAGACCACCTCGGGCGGCGCGGACATGCCGCGCTCGGCGTGGGCCGCCATCAGACGTCCCGCAGCCGGCTCGGGTCGACCTCGCGGCCCGGGTGCCGGGCGAGGTACTCGGTCTCCAGCTCGGCGGTGCGGCGCAGGTGGTTGGCGAGCGCGGAGTCGGCCGCGTGTCGCAGGGTGTCCAGCCGGGTGCGGTGCAGGCTCTGCATCTCCCGGATCAGGTCCTCGTCGCCGAGCTCTGAGGGGTCCACCCCGAGCAGCTCGCCGTCGACGTCGACGCTGGTCGCGTCCCTGACGTGGTCGCCGTCCCACTCCGGCATCCGCTGCTCCGGGCTGGCGTCACCGGTCCGGCGTACTGATTCGGTCATCGTCGCCCCTCGTCTCGTTCGGGCTGGCGTCTAGACGGATGCCCAGCCGGCGTGCCACCAAACCCCACCAGCTACGACACCGCGTCGGAGATGGCGGGTGGCCCCGGTACGCTCGAGGGCATGAAGCGGCTCTGGACACCGGCGTGGATCGCCCGCCACGTGGCCATGGTCGTGCTGGTCGTGGGCTTTCTCTGCCTCGGCTGGTGGCAGGTCACCCGGGCCGCCTCCGGCAACACGCTCAGCTTCGGGTACGCGATCGAGTGGCCGGTCTTCGCCGGCTTCGTGGTCTTCGTCTGGTGGCGTGAGGTGCGACACACGCTGCGCGGCACGCGTACCGAGCGGCCGACCCCGGCGCCGTCGGCGACCGCCGGCTCCGAGCCCGCCGCCGCCACCGCGGGGGTACGCCGGCCGGTGCGGGTCAGCCGGGTGCCGGTGCCCGGCGACGGGGTCCAGGACGGCGACCTCGCCGAGTACAACCGCTACCTGTCATGGTTGAACGCCAACCCGGACGCGAAGCCCGGTGACTATCCCGGCTGAGGCCGGTGCGGAAGGACGGACGACGGTGGGCGGAGCCCTTACCCGGTACCGCGTGATCGCCTGGATCGTGGGCGTGGCGCTGGTGGTGCTGGTCCTGGTCGGCATGCCGCTGAAGTACGGCTTCGACAACCCGAGCGTGGTGGCGGTGGTGGGCACCGCGCACGGCTGGCTGTACATGCTCTACCTGGCCGCCACCTTCGACCTGTCCCGCCGGGTCGACTGGCCGCCGAAGCGGATGCTGCTGGTGATGCTCGCCGGCACGGTGCCGTTCGTGTCGTTCTACGCGGAGCGCCGGGTCAGCCACTGGCTGACCGCCGAGCGGCCCCGGACGCCGGAGCCGGTCGCCGGCTGACCACCGGGCCGGGGGTCGGCGGCCGGCCCGGCGGTCAGCGGTTGGCGCGTGGCGGTCAGCGGTTCGGCCGCCACGGGTCGGCGGCGGCGAGCGGCTCCCCCCACCCGCCGTGGCGGGCGCCCTCGCGGGCCCGCTGCAGCGCGCGGGTGACCTGACCGAACTGCCGCTCGTCGTCGCTGCTGAAGAGGAGCACCTCGGTGCCGCGGTACCGGCCCCACAGCTCGTACGCGGGCGGCCGCCAGCGGTCGCCGAGCAGCACCAGCGCCAGGGGCAGCAGGCCGACCGTCCCCAACGTCAGGTACGCCCCGGCGGTGAGCCGCTGCAGTCCGCCGGTGAAGCCGAGCAGCACCCCGACGCCGCCGATCATGGCGGCGGTGACGACGACGGCGCGGACCGCGAGCCGGTCGTGCGGGCCGCGACCGGTCCGGAGCTGGGTCAGTTCGGCGACCGGCCAGCTGTTCCGGCCGACGGTGAAGCGCTCACCGGTGACGACGATGCCGGGTCGCGCGTAGAGCAGGGTCGCGGCCGCGCCGGTCGCCTTCGGCGAGCGGGGCGGGTGGGTGGCGGAGCCATCGGTCTGCACGGCGTCCTCCCAGGGCTCGCGCGCCGGGCTGTCTGCGCCGCCGGTGAGCTGGCGCCGATGCCGTCCGACGGGATTCCCGGCTCCGCGCTTCATTGTGTTGCGGTCGCGCCAGCCGGACCGGCGGTTTTCGGCGCCCGCGGGCGGCTGCGGCGGCCGGCTATGCCGACAAACCAAATCCATTTCGGTGTTTGTCAGGATTTTGCGGAACGCTGTCTGACGACATCCGCCCAGAACGACGAATCACGCGAACCGCCCGGAGCGCGCGGACCGGGACGGGGCCGCGACGGCCGGCCGGCAAAGTGGTCACGAAGCGTAGTCCGCCCCAGCGGCACTTCCGGTCACTTTGCCAACATTCGCCCCTGCTTCAACTGCGAGTGACTCCCGTCCCGGGTTAGGTTGTCCGAGCCGGACCGGTCGACCGCCATCCACCCGGATGGCCCCGGGCCGGTGTCGCCGGGAGGGAAAGCCGGCCCGGCGACCGTGGGAGAGGAGCTTTCCGCTCTTGTCGTCCTTACGGATCCTGCTGCGTTCGCTGGCGGTCGCCGGCCTCTCGGCCGCCCTGATCGCCCCGGCGTCGGTGGCTCGGGCCGAGCCCACCCCCGCCGAGCTGACGAAGCAGATCGAGAAGTCCTCGACTGAGCTGGAGCGAATCGTCGAGTCCTACAACAAGCTCAACGAGGAGATCAAGGCCAACAAGGCCACCGCGGCCGCTCTGCAGGCCAAGATCGGCCCGTTGCAGGCACAGGCCGAGCGGAGCCGCGCCGACGTCGGCCAGATCGCGGTCGTCGCGTACAAGACCGGTGGGTTGCGGACGGCGCAGACCCTGCTGGACCGGGGCACGGTCAGCTCGCTGCCGGACCGGCTGGGCACCCTGGACCAGCTCACCCGGCAGCGTCAGGCGACCATCGCCGGCTTCACCGCCAACCAGCGCAAGCTGATCGACGAGAAGACCCGGCTGGACGCCACCCTGGCCCGGGAGGCCGCCCAGGCGAAGCAGCTCACCGCGGGCAAGAAGAAGATCCAGGCCGACCTGGACCGCCTCTACGAGCTGCGCCGGCAGGCGTACGGGCGGGCCACCGAGGCGCCCACCAGGTCGACCTCCGCCGGGAGCGCGCCGGCGATCTCCGGCTCGGCCGGGGTGGCCGTGCGGTACGCGTACGGGGCGATCGGCAAGCCGTACGTCTGGGGGGCCGACGGCCCCGACGGGTACGACTGCTCCGGCCTGACGCTGGCCTCGTGGCGGGCGGCCGGTAAGTCCTTGCCGCACAACGCGGCGATGCAGTGGGACGCCACCTCGCGTATCAGCCGCGGCTCGCTGCAACCGGGTGACCTGGTCTTCTACTCCGGGCTGGGGCACGTGGCGCTCTACGTCGGCAGCGGTCAGGTGATCGACGCGCCGAGCGCGGGCCGCAACGTCCTCAAGCGGGACATGGACATGATGACCATCGCCGGGTACGGCCGGGTGCGCTGACCCTGGAGACGGCGAACGGCCGGCGTCCCCCTATCGGACGCCGGCCGTTCGTCTGCTCAATTGCTACCAGCTCAGGCCGCCTGCAGCCCCTCGGCCCGGGCCAGCTCACGGAGCCGGCCGAGGGCCTGGATCTCCAGCTGGCGGATCCGCTCCCGGGAGAGCGAGAAGCGCGACGCCACCTCGGTCAGCGAGTGCTCCCGGCCGTCCTCCAGGCCGTAGCGCGCCCGCATGATGCCGGCCGAGCGGTCGTCGAGGTGGTTGAGCAGACCCTCGATCCGCTGCCGCTCCAGGCCGGTGAGGACGATGTCCTCCGGCGACGGGGCGTCGCTGTCGGCGACCAGGTCGCCGAGGTTGGTGTCGCCGTCGTCGCCCACCGGGGTGTCCAGCGAGACGGTGTCCTGCGACCAGCGGACCAGCTCGTTGACCCGCTCGACGGTGACCCCGAGGGACGCCGCGATCTGCTCCGGCTCCGGGTCGCCACCCAGCTCACGGGTGAGCTGACGGGCCACGTTGCGCATCCGGTTGACGTCCTCCACCAGGTGCACGGGCAGCCGCACGGTGCGCTCCTGCTGGGCGATCGCCCGGCTGATCGCCTGGCGGATCCACCAGGTGGCGTAGGTGGAGAACTTGTAGCCCCGCTCGTAGTCGAACTTCTCGACCGCCCGGACCAGGCCGGTGTTGCCCTCCTGGATCAGGTCCAGCATGGGCATCCCGGACCGCACGTAGCGTCGGGCGATCGACACGACCAGTCGCAGGTTCGCGCGGATGAAGAGGTCCTTCGCCCGCTCGCCCTCGACGACCAGCCGCTCCAGGTCCTCCCGGTCGACGCCGTCCGGTACGCGGTCCTCCCCGAGCAGATGCTCGGCGTAGAGGCCGGCCTCGATCGCCTTGGAGAGGTCGACCTCCTTGGCGGCGTCCAGCAGCGGCGTACGGGAGATCTCGTGCAGGTAGACGCCGACCAGGTCGCGCTCCTCGGCAACCTCGTCGGTTCGCATGCCGATCTTCTTGTCCACGGTGCCCACGGTCCCCTCGCTCGCGCCGGTTGCCCGGTTCCTTGCCATACCCACGTCCATCAGCCCCTCCCCCGCAACTTCCGCTGTGCCCACCGGTGCTGACACCTACACAACAGATGAGACGTGTCGGGGATTCCATGTCGTGAGTCGAAAGTGTCACGAATGCCTGAGTGGTAGCTGAGAGCCCGGTCCATGTTTGCTGTCAGGACCCCGGTCGGTCGGCTCGCCCGCCGCCCCGGGAACGAAGCGACGGATCAGCGGAATCGTCGTGCCCCCACGGAATCGCACCATTGCGAATTCCATGAACACAGCGACCCGCGTCACCGCCTCAATGCGATCCTGGTCACTGCCAGATACGCGTCGGTGGACCGGTCGGTTCAGCCACGGGTGAGGATTACCCCACCCCTCGATGAACAATCCGCAGCGCGAAAGACGTCCCGTACGCGGCGTGACGCGCGTCGCAGTGGGGCGGGCGGGGCGGTGCGCCGGGGGACGGCGCGGCGCCCGGGTCAGGAGGCGAGCAGGTCCAGCGCGTCGCGCACCTGGTCGGCGGAGCGGGCCAGGGCGGCCCGGGCGGCGGAGACCTCGGCGCCGGAGACGAGGGAGACGAGAGCGGTCTTCAGGTCGCCGTCGGCCTCGTTCAGCGCCTGCCGGCAGATCTCCTCGGCGCAGCCGGTGGCCTCCATCAGGATCGAGATCATCCGGCCGCGCAGCTTGGCGTTGGTGGCCACCATGTCGATCATCAGGTTGGAGTAGACCCGGCCGAGTCGCACCATCACGGCGGTGGAGAACGTGTTGAGCACCAACTTCTGCGCGGTGCCCGCCTTCATCCGGGTCGACCCGGTGACGACCTCCGGTCCGGTGTCCACGCCGATGAAGACGTCCACCGACGAGGCGGCCTCGGCCTCCGGATTGGCGCAGAGCAGCACGGTCGCGGCCCCCTGGGCCCGGGACGTGGCGAGCGCCCCGAGGACGTACGGGGTGCGCCCGCTGGCGGCCAGTCCGACCACCAGGTCGCCGGGGCGTACGCACTCGGCGGCCTCGGCCGCGCCGGCCCGTTCGTCGTCCTCGGCGTCCTCGACGGCACGCCACATCGCCTCGGGGCCGCCGGCCAGGTGGGAGCAGAACCAGTGCCGCGGCGAGTTGAAGGTGGGGGCCAGCTCGGCCGCGTCCAGCACGCCCAGCCGCCCGGAGGTGCCGGCGCCGAAGTAGTGCACCCGGTGCCCACCCCGCAGCGCCGCGACCGCCAGGTCGACGGTCTCCGCGATCTCGTCGAGGACGGCGGCCACCGCGGCCGGGACCCGCCGGTCCGCGTCGTTGATGACGGTGAGCACGTCCCGGGTCGACATCAGGTCCAGGTCGACGCTGTGCGGGTTGCGCCGCTCGGTCGGCGCGCCGACGCGCACCACCGGCCGGACCGCGACCAACTCGTCCCGCTCCACCCGCCCGGCGGTCATCCGCGCCTCCGCGTCGAGCCCACCCGGTGCGACTGGACCGCCTCGGCGGTCGCCTCCAGGGCCTTCTTCGCCCTGGCCCGGTTCCGCGCCGCCACCCCGACGAAGAGGCAGTCGACGACGGTGAGCTGGGCCAGCCGGCTGGCCATCGCGCCGGAGCGGTAGGTGGTCTCCCGGGCCGCGGTGGTGAGCACGAAGTCGGCCACCTCGGTGATCGGCGACCGGGGGAAGTTCGTCAGCGCCACCGTGGTGGCGCCGCGCGCCCGCGCCTGCTCCAGCACCTCGATCACGTCGGAGGTGGTGCCGGTGTGCGAGATGCCGACCGCGACGTCGCCCCGGCCGAGCAGGGCCGCCGAGGTGAGCGCGGTGTGCACGTCCGGGAAGTAGAAGGCGGTCCGGCCGATGCGGTGCAGCTTCTGCTGGAAGTCGGAGGCGACGAAGCCGCTGGCGCCGGCGCCGTACACGTCGATCCGGCCGGCCCCGCCGATCGCCTCGACGACCTGCTCGCAGACGGCCGGGTCGAGCTGCTCGGCGGTCTCCTCGACGGCCCGCGCGTCGTTGAACGCGATGGTCGCGATGATCTGCGCGAGGTCGGCGCCGGGCGGGATGTCACCGCCGACCACCCGGGCGTCCGGCGGCTCGATCCGGCGGGCCGCCTCGGCGGCGAGCCGGATCCGCAGCTGGGGGTAGCCGTCCATGCCGACCGACCGGCAGAACCGGATGACGGTCGCCTCGGAGGTCGCGGCGGCGGTGGCGAGGTCGGTGATGGTGCGCCGGGCGGCGTCCGCCGGGTCGGCGACGACCAGCCGGGCGACCCGCTGTTCGGCCGGGGACAGCGAGGGGAGCAGGCCACTGATGTGGACGATCAGTCCACCTGGCTCGTGACTCGCAGAAATCTTCGGACTCTTCGCCACGGATGAAACTTACTTTCATGAGGCGTGAGCGTCAACCATCACCGCCCGTATCCCGAAAAATACGCCCTCCGCGCCGGTCCCTCGCGGCAAGGGTGCCATTCCCCCAGCCCGGCCGCCTCATCCGGTAAGGCCGACTCGGCCGTGCCGGCCGGCCCGCCGACTGGCCGTCGTCCCCGTCCGGCCGACCGGACGGCCAGCCCGGCCCGCCGGTCGGCGGGGTGCCACGGCGACCCGGCGCAGGTCGGCGGGGAGGCGATCCGCCGGCGGAGGCGCGGACCGTCGAAACCCCCGCCCTGGGCCCCGGCCGGGCGCCGCCGGCAGCTAGCGTGTGCCCATGGCGGAGCGCAGTGTGCTGGTCACCGGAGGCACGGGCGGGCTGGGCGGGGCGGTCACCGCCGCCTTCCTCCGGGCCGGCTGGCGGGTGGTCGTACCCGAGCGGGAGGGCGCGGCGACGGAGCCGGCCGGGTCCGGACCGGTCCGGGTCACCGCGGACCTGCTCGAACCCGCCGGGGTCGCCCGGGCCGTCGAGCTGGCCACGGCCGACCCCGACGCGCCGCTGCGCGCGGTGGTCAACCTCGTCGGCGGGTACGCCAGCGGCGGGCTGGTGCACGAGACCCCGGTCGAGGAGTTCGACCGGATGCTCCGGATCAACCTCCGCCCGACGTACCTGGTCACCCAGGCGGCGCTGCCGCACCTGGTCGCGGCCGGCGGCGGCGCGGTGGTCTGCGTCTCGGCCCGGGCCGCGGTGGCGCCCTTCCCCGGCGCGGCGGGCTACGCCACCGCCAAGGCCGCCGTGCTCGCCTTCGCCAACGCGGTGGCGGTCGAGTACCGGCCGCGCGGGGTCCGGTGCAACACGGTGCTGCCCAGCGTGATCGACACCCCGGCGAACCGCGCCGCCCAGCCGGACGCCGACCACCGGCGCTGGGTCTCCCCCGCGGAGATCGCCGCGGTGATCCGCTTCCTGGCCTCCGACGAGTCGGCGCCGACCAGCGGCGCCAGCATCCCGGTCTACGGCCGGGCCTGAGCCGCCACCGGACCGGCCGGCTCCGCACCGCCCGTGGGCGGGCCGGCGGGCGGCGGCGTGTCGGCCGACGAGCCCGCCGGCAGCCACTCGGTGAGGTGGGCCCGGATCCGGCGGGAGACCTCGTCCGGTGAACCGCCCGCGTCCACCACCACGAAGCTCGGATACTCGGGCAGCGTCCGGTACGCGGTCGCGGCGGCGGTGAGCCAGCGCATGCTCTCGTGGTCGGTGCCGCGCCGCTCGATCCGCCGGTACGCCTCGGCCGGGTCCACGGCGAGCAGGAAGGTCACCCGCGGGGCCGGGAAGAGCCGGTAGCCGGCCCGGGCCAGCCGTTCCCACCGCTGACCGCCGTGCGCCCGGATGCTCGCGTACTGGCAGGCGGAGTAGCGGTCCATCACCGCGGTCCGGCCGGTGACCAGGCAGCTCAGCAGGGCGAGGGCGATAGCGAGCCAGCGGAGCGCGGACTCGGCCGCGAGCAGCCCGTTCCGCCCGACGAGCCGCTGGGCGTCCGGGCGCCCGAGCCGGTGGGCGAGCCGGCCGAGCCACCGCCGGCCGCCGGCGTTGCGATGGTAGGTGGCCGGGTGACCGGCCGCGCTGAGCGCCTCGGCGAGCCGGTGCGCCTGGGTGGTCTTGCCCGAGCCATCGATGCCGATCAGGGCGACGGTACGCAGTCGGGGCCCGCCGCGCCACGCCCGCACTGATCTCACCACCTTCCCCACGCTATCCGACCCGCGCTCGCCCACCCGGCGATTTGCCCCTTTCTGTGCCCGTCGACGCCACACGTGCCACCGCCAGGTGTGGCCGACCCGATTGCCGGGTACGCAACTTCATTCCCACCGCCATGTGACGACGACGGGAGACCCAGATGGCCGAGCGCGGGGACGAGACCCTGGTCCACACGCTGAAGAAGGTCGCCGCCGTGCTCAAGCAGTCCGAGATCCCGTTCGCCCTGGGCGGCAGCTTCGCCGTGTACGCCCACGGCGGCCACTCCAGCGACCACGACGTCGACTTCCTGCTCCGCGAGCAGGACGTGGACCGGGCGCTGGAGGCCCTGGTCGCCGCAGGCTTCACCGCCGAGCGCCCGCCCGAGGACTGGCTGGTCAAGGTCTACGACGAGGGGCGGATGGTGGACCTGATCCACCGGCCGATCGAGACCCCGGTGACCGAGGAGACGTTCGCCGACACCATCGTGCGCCCGGTCGACGCGATCCACATGCCGGTGCTCTCGGCGACCCAGCTCATGGTGCACAAGCTGCTCAGCTTCTCCCAGCACTACTGCGACTTCGCCCGCGCCCTGCCGCTGGCCCGCTCACTGCGGGAACAGATCGACTGGGAACGGGTACGGAAGGACACGCAGCACTCGCCGTACGCCGAGGCGTTCCTGGTGCTGCTCGACCGGCTGGACGTGCTGCCGCAGGGCGGCACACCCGAAGGAAGGGAGACACCGTGACCGAGCAGCACGGCGGCGGCGCCGCACCGCCCGACGAGTACGTCGAGGCGGAGATCCACCGGATGCTGGCCGAGGACCCGGCCGTCGCCGAGCAGGGGATCACCGTGGTCCGCCGCGAGCGGGGCCTGGTGCTCTACGGCGAGGTGGAGACCCCGCACCGGCGCGAGGAGATCCTGCGCCTGGTGACCGAGCGCTTCCCCGACGTGCCGGTCACCAGCGACATCGGGGTGATCCGGGCGCAGGCGCCCACCCAGGCCGAGGAGCTGCCGTGAGGGAGGTGGGATCGTGATCCGGATCGCCGCCGTCGGCGACGTGCACGTGGACGAGGACGTGGTCGGCCGGTTCCGGCCGGCCCTGGAGGAGTTGCCCGACTGCGCCGACGTGCTGCTGCTCGCCGGCGACCTGACCCGGCACGGGACCGAGTCGGAGGCGCGCTGCGTGGCGCAGGAGTTCGGCAATCTCGGGGTGCCGGTGATCACCGTGCTCGGCAACCACGACCACCAGTGCGACCAGGTGCCGCAGGTGGTGAACGTACTGGAGGACGTCGGGATCACCGTGCTGGAGGGGACCGGGACGGTGGTGGAGTGTGCCGGCGGGCGGCTCGGCGTGGCCGGGGTGAAGGGCTTCGGCGGGGGCTTCGCCGGGCGGTGTGCCAGCGACTTCGGCGAGCCGGAGATGAAGTCGTTCGTCCGGACCACCAACGAGAGCTCGGAGGCGCTCGCCAAGGCCCTGCGCGCGCTGGAGTGCGACCTGCTGGTCGCGCTCACCCACTACTCCCCCGTGCCGGACACCCTCGCCGGCGAGCCGCTGGAGATCTACCCGTTCCTCGGCTGCTACCAGCTGGGCCAGGCGATCGACTCGGCGCCGACCGCGCTGGCCCTGCACGGGCACGCCCACCACGGCACGGAGCGGGGCACCACCCCGGGCGGGGTACGGGTCCGCAACGTCGCCCACCCCGTGATCAAACAGGCGTACAGCATCTTCCACCTGGGAGATCATCTGGTCGGGTGACCCAGGTTTCCAGGCTCGGTTGGCCGGGTATTCAGCGGCCATGGAGCTGATTCTCTGGATTATCGCAGTCGTACTCGTGGTCGCCGGCATCCTCGCGCTGTTCCGCCGGCAGATCCTGTGGGGCATCGTCCTCATCGTGGTCGGTCTTCTGGTCGGCCCGGGTGGCGTCAGCATCTTCAGTTAGACGCCGGTTCCGCAAACCCCTGACCCGCCGGGGTCGTCGGGTCCGGATCTCCGTCCTCCCAGACAGGAGATCCGGGCACGACGACCCCGGCGTCGCGCGTTCCGGCGGGGTGACGTTTGCCGGTCGGGCGAGGCCGAGGGCCCGGCCGCGCCCGCCGTCAGCAGCGGGGGACGTTAGGGATGTAGCCGTCGTACCCGGTGTAGACGTACGCGTCGGCGATGTACCGGCCGGAGCCGATCCGGTCCCAGATCGAGCTGGTGCCGTACGTGCCGGTGACGCTGGTCCCGCTGGTCTGGCAGTAGATGGTCACCCTGGTGCCGTCGGCGATCGAGCCGACCGCGGTGTAGCCGGTGCCCGGGCCGGAGCGGACGGTCAGGTCGCCGCCGGCCGTGTTCACCGTGCCGGAGCCGGTGGTGGAGCAGTTGTTGTCGCTGGTGTACGTCTTGGTGCCCCAGTAGAGCGCGAGCGCGCCGTTGAACCGAGCCTGGATGTCGTCGCCGTTGAGCCGCTGCTCGTAGTGCAGGTGCGGGCCGGTGGAGCCGCCGGTGCTGCCCACCCAGCCGATCACCTTGCCGTAGCCGACGCTCTGGCCGACGGAGACGTTGAAGCCGTTGAGGTGGGCGTAGTACGTGGTGTATCCGCCGCCGTGGTCGATCCGCACGTACTTGCCGTAGCTGGTGCCGCCGAGGTCGGTCACCCGGTCGACCGTGCCGGGCGCGCTGGCCACCACCGGGTCGCCCAGGTCGTCGGTGCGGTTGAAGTCGATCGCGTACGCCGGGCTGTGGTCGGAACGGGTCTGCCCGGACCAGGACTGGCCGCACGGGAAGGGCACCTTGAAGGTCGGTGCGGCCAGCGCCGGGGCCGCGGGCACCAGGGTGATCGCGGCCAGCAGGGCGGCCGCGGCGAGGCTGAACCACCGTCTACGCATCCAGCACCTCCAATGTTGAAATCCTTCGATCTCGTCCGCTCAGCGTGACAGAAAGTTCCATCGATGGGAAGGGGCCCGGCGCCGCGGGAAGCGCGTTGCGTTGGGAGCGCGCCCACTGCCGGTGAGGGGGTTTCGGGATTGTTACCGGGCCGTGTCCGGCTGGGGGTGGACTCGGGATGATGCAAGCGCTTACATGTGGGGACGACCATCGGACCGGCGCGGGTTCGGTTCCCCACGCGCCGGCAAGGAAGGAGATCGGCATGGCGTTTGCCAGATCGCGCCAGGCTCTCGCGATCGCCGGCGTACTGGGGCTGGCGCTCGGCGCCACCGCCTGCGGCACCGGCAACGACAAGAAGAGCGGCAAGGCGAGCTCCCCCGAGTGCGCCGCATACGAGAAGTACCAGGGCCACGACGGCAAGAAGGTCACGATCTACTCGTCGATCCGGGACATCGAGGCCGACCGCCTCGCGCAGTCCTGGAAGCAGTTCGAGGACTGCACCGGCATCACGATCGACCACGAGGGCAGCGGCGAGTTCGAGGCCCAGCTGGGCGTCCGCGTCGACGGTGGCAACGCCCCCGACCTGGCCTTCATCCCCCAGCCGGGTCTGCTCAAGCGGTTCGTCGACTCGGGCAAGATCAAGACGGTCGGCGCCGACACCAAGGCGCTGGCCGAGCAGAACTTCACCCCCGACTGGCTGAAGTACAGCACCGTCGACGGCAAGCTCTACGGCGTTCCGCTCGGCTCCAACGTCAAGTCGTACGTGTGGTACTCGCCGAAGACCTTCAAGGAGAAGGGCTGGACCGTCCCGACCACGTGGGACGAGCTCATCGCCCTGAGCGACAAGATCGCGGCGAGCGGCACCAAGCCGTGGTGCGCCGGCATCGAGTCCGGTGACGCCACCGGCTGGCCGGCCACCGACTGGATCGAAGACGTGATGCTGCGGACGGCGGGTCCCGAGGTCTACGACCAGTGGACCACCCACGGCATCCCGTTCAACGACCCGAAGGTCGCCGACGCGGTCAACAAGGCCGGCACCATCCTCAAGAACGAGAAGTACGTCAACGGCGGCTTCGGCGGCGTGAAGAGCATCGCCACCACCTCCTTCCAGGAGGCCGGCACGCCGATCACCGCCGGCAAGTGCGCCATGCACCGCCAGGCGTCCTTCTACGCCAACCAGTGGCCGCAGGGCACCAAGGTGGCCGAGGACGGCGACGTCTTCGCGTTCTACTTCCCGGCCATCGACCCGGCCAAGGGCAAGCCGGTGCTGGGTGCCGGCGAGTTCGTCTCGGCCTTCGCGGACCGTCCCGAGGTCCAGGCGGTGCAGACCTACCTGGCCTCCGGCGAGTACGTCAACAGCCGCGCCAAGATCGGCGACTGGCTGTCGGCGAACAAGAAGCTCGACATCAACAACGTGCCGAACCCGGTGGACAAGCTCTCCGTCCAGATCCTGCAGGACCCGAAGACCGTCTTCCGCTTCGACGGCTCGGACCTGATGCCGGCCGCGGTCGGCGCGGGCACCTTCTGGAAGGGCATGGTCGACTGGATCAACGGCAAGGACACCGCGACGGTGCTCAACGGCATCGAGAGCAGCTGGCCGAAGTGATCTGAGACGGTGGTCCGGCCCGCCCGCGGGCGGGCCGGACCACCGTCCCCGACCGAACCCTTGAAGGAGGGTCGATGGAGTTCGACTTCGCGGAGGAACAGCCGAAGTTCCTCATGCTGATGTACGGGCTGATCGCTTTCGTCGCGGTGGTGGGCGGCCTGCTCCTGCTCCTCGACGTGGTGCCGGCCTGGTTCGCCCGCCGTCGCGAGGCGCAGCTGATCGCCGCCTCGGCGAGCGGCGCCCCGCTGCCCCGCCGACGCAAGCAGCGGGAGGGGCTCTTCGCGCTCTTCTTCCTGCTGCCGACGCTGCTGCTGCTCACGGTCGGGCTGGTGGTGCCGGCGATCCGCACCACGCTGCTCTCCTTCATGGACGACGGCAGCAACAACTGGGTGGGACTGCGCAACTACGGCTGGATGTTCTCCGAGGGCTCGATCGTTCGAGTGCTCATCAACACCCTGATCTGGGTGATCCTGGTTCCGCTGGTGGCCACCTCGTTCGGGTTGATCTACGCGGTCCTGGTGGACAAGGCCCGGCTCGAGGCGATCGCCAAGTCCCTGATCTTCCTGCCGATGGCCATCTCGTTCGTCGGCGCCACCATCATCTGGAAGTTCGTCTACGCCTACCGGGGTGACGGGCAGGAGCAGATCGGCCTGCTCAACCAGTTCGTCGTCTCCCTCGGCGGCGAGCCGAAGCAGTGGCTGCTCGAATCGCCGCTGAACACCTTCCTGCTCATCGTGATCATGATCTGGATCCAGGCCGGCTTCGCCATGGTGGTGCTCTCCGCCGCGATCAAGGCCATCCCGGCCGACATCGTCGAGGCGGCCCGCCTGGACGGGGTCAGCCCGTGGCAGATGTTCTGGCAGATCACCATGCCGAGCATCCGGCCGGCGCTGATCGTGGTGGTGGTGACGCTCTCGATCGCCACGCTCAAGGTCTTCGACATCGTCCGGACCGCGACCAACGGCAACTACGACACCAGCGTCATCGCGAACGAGATGTACAACCAGGCGTTCCGGTACGGCAAGAACGGGCAGGGCTCGGCCCTGGCGGTCTTCCTCTTCGTCCTGGTCATCCCGATCGTGATCTACCAGATCCGCAACCTGCGTCAGCAGCGGGAGGGCTGAGATGACCACCGCCACGCCCACCGTCCCCGCCGGCACCCAGGCCACCGGGACGACCACCCGCGCCGCCCGCGTCCGTAAGCGGCTGAACAGCCGCACCGCGACGCTGATCTCGATCATCATCGCGCTGGTCTGGACCATCCCCACCTTCGGCCTGCTGATCTCCTCGGTCCGGCCGGAGGACCAGATCAAGACCACCGGCTGGTGGACCTTCTTCACCAACCCGCAGTTCACCCTGGAGAACTACCAGGAGGTCCTCTTCAGCAGTTCCTCCTCGGCGGGCCAGCTCGCCAGCTACTTCATCAACTCGCTGGCGATCACCATCCCGTCGGTGCTCTTCCCGATGGCCTTCGCGGCGCTGGCCGCGTACGCGCTGGCCTGGATCGACTTCAAGGGCCGGGACTTGCTCTACATCGCGATCTTCGCGCTGCAGATCGTGCCGCTGCAGATGGCCCTGGTGCCGCTGCTGAAGTTCTTCTCCACCGGCGTCACCATCGCCGGCGTCACCGTGCTCCCGGGCTGGGACCTGGTGGACGAACAGAAGTTCGCCCAGGTGTGGTTCGCGCACACCTGCTTCGCGCTTCCGTTCGCCGTCTTCCTGCTGCACAACTTCATCTCGCAGCTGCCCAGGGACCTGATGGAGGCGGCCCGGGTCGACGGGGCCACCCACCCCAAGATCTTCCGCACCATCGTCCTGCCGCTGATCACCCCGGCCCTGGCGGCCTTCGGCATCTTCCAGTTCCTCTGGGTCTGGAACGACCTGCTGGTCGCGCTGATCTTCGCCGGAGGCCGCAGCGAGACCGCCCCGCTCACCGTCCGGCTGGCCGAGATGGCCGGCACCCGGGGCAACGAGTGGCAGCGGCTGACGGCCGGCGCGTTCGTGTCGATCGTCGTACCGCTGATCGTGTTCCTGTCCCTCCAGCGCTTCTTTGTGCGCGGCCTGCTCGCCGGCAGCGTCAAGGGCTGACCCGTCGGTCCGCCGCCGCCGGTCCCCCGGCGGCGGCGGGCGCGGGTGGAGCGGGGCAACGATGACCAAGATTGACGATGTCGCCCGCCTGGCCGGGGTCTCCACGGCCACCGTCTCGCGGGCGCTGCGGGGCCTCCCGACCGTCTCGGCCGCGACCCGGCGCCGGGTCCTCGCC
This sequence comes from Micromonospora kangleipakensis, assembly GCF_004217615.1. NCBI lineage: Bacteria > Bacillati > Actinomycetota > Actinomycetes > Micromonosporales > Micromonosporaceae > Micromonospora > Micromonospora kangleipakensis. Next base: position 6,799,148 of record NZ_SHLD01000001.1, read on the forward strand.
GCCGCCGAGCAGCTCCAGTACGCGGTCTCTCCGAGCGCGTCCCGGCTGGCCGGCGGGAAGACCGGCACGGTGGCCGTGGTGGTCCCCCGGATCACCCGGTGGTTCTTCGGCACGGTCGTCGAGGCGGTCGAGGAGTTCGTCCACGAGTCCGGCTACGACCTGCTGCTCTACAACCTCGGCGGCCGGGAGCAGACCCGTCAGCGGGTGCTCCGCACGGCCAGCCTGCACAAGCGGGTGGACGCGGTCATCCTGGTCGCCACGCCATTGCGCCCGCCGGAGGTTACCGCGCTGACCGCGCTGGACCTGCCCGGCGTCACCATCAGCTCCGGCACGGTGGTGCCCGGCTGGCCCTGCGTCCGGATCGACGACGTGGGCGCCGCGCGGACCGCCACCCGGCACCTGCTCGACCTCGGCCACACCCGGATCGCGCACATCTCCGGCGACCCGGACGACGAGCTGGCCTTCACCACCCACCTGGACCGGCGGCGGGGCTACCAGGCGGCACTGCGGACGGCCGGGATCCGCCCCGACCCCAGCCTGGACGTGGAGTCGCAGTTCACCATCGACGGCGGCAACCGCGCCACCGCGGAGCTGCTGGCCCGGGGCGAACCCCCGACCGCCATCTTCGCGGCCTGCGACGAGATGGCGATGGGCGCGATGACCGCGCTGCGGGACGCCGGACTCCGCGTACCGCAGGACGTCAGCGTGATCGGCATCGACGACCACGACCTGGCCAAGGTGCTCGGGCTGAGCACCATCGCCCAGCCGGCGGCGGAGCAGGGGCTGCTCGCCGCGCGGATCCTGCTCGACCCGCTCGGCGTCCGCACCGCCGGCCCGTACGCCGGGCGCCTCCCGGCGCCACGCGGCGGGGACGCGCCCGGCGACGCGCCGACACCGCCGGTGATCCTGCCCACTCGGCTGGTCGTGCGGGAGTCGACCGCCCCGCCACGGGCACACTGAACGGATTCGGCCGTCCACGGGGCGGCCGCACCGCACCTCCGTCCGGGCTCGGACGGCACGGCACGACACAAGGGGAGAAGGCTCTGAACACCGACGTGACGCAGCAGGAAACGGCCGGCGTCCCGGCCACCGGCTGGTGGACCGAGGCCGTCATCTACCAGATCTACCCGCGCTCCTTCGCCGACTCCGACGGCGACGGCATCGGCGACCTCCCCGGCATCACCGCCCGCCTCGGTCACCTCGCCGAGCTCGGCGTCGACGCGGTCTGGCTCTCGCCCTTCTACCCGTCCCCGCAGGCCGACGCCGGGTACGACGTGGCCGACTACCGGGACGTCGACCCGCTCTTCGGCCGGCTCGCCGACGCCGACAAGATGATCGCCGAGGCGAAGGCGCGCGGCCTGCGGGTCATCGTCGACCTGGTGCCGAACCACACCTCGTCCGCGCACCGCTGGTTCAAGGCCGCGCTGGCCGCCGCGCCGGGCAGCCCCGAGCGGCAGCGGTACGTCTTCCGCGACGGCCAGGGAGCCGACGGCACCGAGCCGCCGAACGACTGGCAGAGCGTCTTCGGCGGGCCGGCGTGGACCCGGGTCCCCGGCGGGCAGTGGTACCTGCACCTCTTCGACACCGGCCAGCCCGACCTCAACTGGGACAACCCGGAGGTCCGCACCGAGTTCCTGGACGTGCTGCGGTTCTGGCTGGACCGGGGCGTCGACGGCTTCCGGGTGGACGTGGCGCACGGGCTGATCAAGCAGGCCGACCTGGCGAACTGGCAGGAGCCGCAGGAGATCCTCTCCGGCAAGGAGGCGGACAAGCCGCGCCCGCCGATGTGGGACCAGGACGGCGTGCACGAGATCTACCGGGAATGGCGGCGGCTGCTCGACTCGTACGACGGCGAGCGGATCCTGGTCGCCGAGGCCTGGGTGGAGCCGGCCGAGCGGCTGGCCCGGTACGTCCGCCCGGACGAGATGCACCAGGCGTTCAACTTCGAGTACCTGCTCGCCGCCTGGACCGCCCCCGCCCAGTACGCGGTGGTCACCCGCTCGCTGGAGGCCACCGACGCGGTCGGCGCCCCCACCACCTGGGTGCTCTCCAACCACGACGTGGTCCGGCACGCCTCCCGCCTCGGGCTGCCGGTGGGCACGCCCCGGCCGAACGGCATCGGCATCGGCGATCCGCAGCCGGACGCCGCCCTCGGGCTGCGCCGGGCCCGGGCGGCCACCCTGCTGATGCTCGCCCTGCCCGGCTCCGCCTACCTCTACCAGGGCGAGGAGCTGGGGCTGCCGGAGCACACCACGCTCCCCGACGAGGCCCGCCAGGACCCGACCTGGGAGCGCAGCGGGCACACCGAGCGCGGCCGGGACGGCTGCCGGGTGCCGATCCCGTGGGAGGCCGACGCCCCGTCCTACGGCTTCGGGCCGACCGACGCGAGCTGGCTGCCGCAGCCCCCGAGCTGGGCCGAGTACGCCCTGGACCGGCAGCGCGGGGTGCCCGGCTCGACGTACGAGCTGTACCGCACCGCGCTGCGGCTGCGCCGCGAGCACGGGCTGGCCCGGGGGCCGCTGGAGTGGCTCTCCTCCGGCGACGAGGTGCTCGCCTTCCGCAACCGCGGCCTGACCGTGCTGACCAACTTCGGCCCGGCCGCCGTCCCCGCCCCGACCGGCGAGGTGCTGCAGAGCAGCGCCCCGCTCGACGACGACGGCCGGGTCCCGACGGACGTGACGGTCTGGGTCCGCGCCTGACCACCGCCCGGCCCGCCGGCCGTCGCCCCAGGGCGGCGCCGGCGGGCCGGTCCGTTCCCGGCCCGCGGCGCTCGCCGCCGTCGGCGCGGACCGGCGTGGACGGCGGGGGCCCGGGCCGACGCGCAGGGCCGCCGGCGCTGCTCAGAGGCGGTCGGCGCGGGCGTGCAGCAGGTCGTGCACGGAGTCGATGTCGTCGGGCGAGGTGCGGGCGGCGAGCCAGTACATGACGCCGGTGGGCAGGAAGAAGAGCTGGAAGGCGGCCAGTCCGACGGCGTAGTTCAGCGGCGGCGGGAAGGCCGCCCGCAACCCGGCGAAGGCCACCCCGACCAGCCCGTTGCCGGCCGCCCGGCCGACCCCGTTGACCAGGTTGCCGAGGCTGTAGACGGTGCCCCGGTGCTCGGGCGGGTTGACGTCCGCGATCAGCGCGAACCAGTTCGGCGAGTTGGCCGAGGTGAGCGCCAGCGCCAGCACGGCGGTGAGCAGGCTCAGCCCGACGGTGGGCTCGGTGACCACGCTGGCCAGCACGGCGGCGACCACCGCGCCGGAGCCCGCGCCGTCCGGCACGTCGATCCGGATCGGCACGAAGAACAGGACCAGGTAGAACGGCACGGCCGCGAGGATGCCCACCGCCGCGACCAGGGCCCGCCCGCTCGGCGTACGCCGTTGCAGCGCGTCGCCGACCAGGCCGCCCACGATGGAGAACACCCCGCCGAGCTGGAACAGGGTGGCGAAGACGCTGCCCACCACGACGGCGGTGGCCGCCGAGTAGCCCTGCGCCTCGGCCCGCTGGGAGAAGAGCACCGGCAGCCAGACCAGCGAGCCGAACGCGGCCTGCGCGGTGAGCCCCTGCAGGATGAGCCAGCGGTTGGTCCGCCGGGCCAGGATCCGGGGCAGGTCGGACCGGGTGATCCGGTAGTCGTACTCGGCGCCGGCGTCGATCGCCTCGGCCAGCTCCGGCTCGCTCTGCCCGCGCCGGATGTCGTACGTGAACAGGTAGGCGGCCGTCGCGACCAGCCCCACCACGGTGAGCACCAGGAACGGCCGTCGCCAGTCGGTGGCGCCGAGGATGCCGCCGGTCAGCGTGCCGGCGAGGGTGCCGACGCCCTGGGACAGGCCCCAGAAGCTCATCACCAGCCCTCGACGACGGGGCGAGATCAGGTCGGTCACCACGGAGAAGCCGACCGAACCGACCGCCCCGAGCCCGACCGCGGCGACGAGCTGGGCGGCCAGGAACGTCGGGTAGTGCTCCGCGAACGCGCTGCCGCCGGTGCCGGCCGCCCAGATCAGCGTGCCGACCATGAGCAGCGGCTTGCGGTTGGTCCGGTCGCCGACGTAGGCCCAGGCGACCGCGGCGACCGCGCTGACCAGGAAGCTCACCGCGGTGACCAGGCCGAGCAGCCGCTGGGACACGCCCAGCGCGCCGGAGATCGGCCCGTACAGCGGCGGGACCAGGCCGATCGCCACGTTGTCCAGCGAGGCGAGGACCACGAAGACCACGACGCTGTAGAACCGGTGCGCCGCGTTCCCGCGTCGGGAGATCCTGCTGCCGATCATGTCCGGCAGCAAACCAGGAGCAGATCACGGCCCGGTGACGGCCCCCACCCGGAACCCGGCCTCACAGGTAACCGCCGATCTCGACCGGGACGGCGGCGACCGGGGTCGCGCCGGCGCGCAGCGCGTACAGCTCGGCCAACGTGGCGCCCTGCGGCGGCACCCCCGCCGGGCCGCCGAGCCACCCGGTCGCCTCCTCGTGCGACAGCGGCCCCACCTCTATCCGGGCGAGACACCGCCCGGGACGGACCACGGCGGGGTGCAGCCGGGAGAGGTCCTCGTTGGTGGTGATCGCGACCAGCACGTCCCGACCCTGGCCGAGCAGCCCGTCGGTGAGGTTGAGCAGGCGGGACAGCGCCTGCCCGGCCGCCTGCTTCGCCTCGCCCCGGATCAGCTCGTCGCAGTCCTCCAGGATGAGCAGCCGCCACCGCCGGCCCCGGCCGCTCTCCCCGTCGTCCTCCTCGCCGACCGCGACCTCGGAGAGGTAGGCCGCGTCGGCGAAGAGGACGTCGGGGTCGAGGACCGTGTCCACCTGACACCAGCCGCGCCACTGCCGGGACAGCGCACGGAGGGCGGTGGTCTTCCCGGTGCCCGGGGCGCCGTGCAGCAGCACAAGCCGCCCCGAAACGGTCTCCGGCGTGGCGGCCATCAGCCCGTCCAGGGCGGTCCGCGCCGCCGAGGCGTAGTTGTGCCGGATGGCGGACCACTGCGGCGCGGCGATCGACCGTAGGTCGCGCTGCGCGCCCCGGCGCGGGTTCTGGTGCCAGAAGCCGATCCGCCCCGCGTCCGGGTCCTCCGGCTCGGCGGCGCCGTCGACGATCCGGTCCAGCGCGGCCTGACCCACCTCGTCGGTCACCGCCGTCACGGTGACCTCGGCGCCTCGCCCCTTCCAGGTCACCACCCGCGCCGTCCAGCCGTCGCCGGCGAGCAGCCGGGAACGCTGCCGGTGCTCGATGGCCGTCCGCACGAGCCGCCCGTCGGCCGGGGTCAGGGTGGCCTCGGGACGTACCCGGGACAGCCGGACGGTGCGCGACCAGGGGTGCCGCCCCGTCACGAAGTCCGCCAGCACCAGCGCGTCGACGACGTCGCAGGGGGTGTCCGCGTCGTCGTACTGGAGGGCCGAGGGCAGGCTGCCGGGGGCGGGGGTGGTACGCATCCGTCGATCATCGCGAGTGCGGCGGCACCCGTACAGCCGTTTAGCCGCCGGCGCGGTCGAGGGTCCGGTCCCGGGCCTCGGCGTAGCGGGCCCGGACGGCGGGGACCGGGTCGGCGGCGTACTCCCGGGTCTCGGCGAACGGCCACTCGGGCGGCGCCGCCCCGCCCAGGGCGATCCAGGCGGCCTGCCGGGCGGCGCCGTCGGCGACGTACTCCCCGGGCGGCGGCACGACCACCGGGCAGCCGAAGACCTGCGGCGCGATCCGCCGGACCGCCGCCGACCGGGCGCCGCCGCCGACCAGGACGACCCGGTCGGCGCGCGCGCCCTGGGCGATCAGCGCGTCGAGCCCGTCGGCGAGCGCGCAGAGCATCCCCTCGACGGCGGCCCGGGCCAGGTGGCCGGCGGTGGCGTTGTGCAGGGTCAGCCCGTGCACCGAGCCGGTGGCCAGTGGCCGGTTCGGGGTCCGCTCCCCCTCCAGGTACGGCACCATGACCAGCCCGTCCGCGCCTGCCGGGGCGGCCAGCGCCAGCTCGGCCAGCTCGTCCAGCCCGACCCGGAGCAGCGACGCCGCCGCGTCGAGCACCCGGGCCGCGTTGAGCGTGCAGACCAGCGGCAGATACCGGCCGGTGGCGTCGGCGAAGCCGGCCACGGCGCCGGTCTCGTCGGCGGCCGGGGTGTCGGCCACGGCGAAGACGGTCCCCGAGGTGCCGATCGAGACGACCACGTCGCCCGGGCCGGCGCCGACGCCGAGCGCCGCGGCGGCGTTGTCCCCGGTCCCCGGGCCGAGCAGCACGCCGGTCGGGCCGGTGCCGCCGAGCACCTCGGGATCGAGAACGCCCGCCGGTTCGGCCGGCCCGAGCATCGCCGGCACCCGCAGCCGGCGGCCGAACGCCCGCTCCAACAGGTCGAGGCGGTACTCCCCGGTGGCCGGGGACCAGTAGCCGGTGCCGCTGGCGTCGCCCCGGTCGGTGCGCAGCGCGGCCAGGCCGGGCGCGCCGGCCAGGCGCCAGGTGAGCCAGTCGTGCGGCAGGCAGACCGCCGCCACCCGGTCCGCGTTCGCCGGCTCGTGCCGGGCCAGCCACCGCAGCTTGGTCGCGGTGAAGCTGGCCACCGGTACGCTGCCCGTCGCCCCGGCCCAGAACCGGCGGCCGGTCCCGTCGCCGCCGGCCTCCTCGACCAGGTCCCGGGCGGCGTCGGCGGACCGGGTGTCGTTCCAGAGCAGGGCCGGGCGGACCACCTCCCCCGCCTCGTCCAGGCAGACCATGCCGTGCTGCTGGCCGGCGACCGAGACGGCGGCGACGTCGGCCAGCCCGCCGGCCGCGTCGACGGCCGCGAGCAGAGCGTCCCACCAGGCCCGCGGGTCGACCTCGGTGCCGTCGGGGTGCGGCGCGCGGCCCTGCCGGACCAGCGCGCCGGTCTCCGCGTCCCGGACGACGACCTTGCAGGACTGGGTTGACGAGTCGACCCCGGTGACGAGCGGCATGGCGGCCGGCCTCAGCGCGCGCCGAGCAGGTGCTCGACGGCGAGCTGGTTGAGCCGGACGAAGCCGAAGCCCTTCGCGCCGGCCGCGTCCGGGTCGAACTCCTCGAACGCGGCACGGTCGGCGAGCAGGGCGGCGTAGCCCTCCCCCGGGTTGAGCGTCGGCGTGGCCAGCTCGCCGACCTTGCTGGCCGCGAGGGCCTCGGCCACCTCGGGGTCGGCCCGGAACGCCGCGGCCCGCTCCTTGAGCAGCAGGTACGTCCGCATGTTCGCCTCCGCCGAGGCCCACACCCCGGTCATGTCCTCGGTGCGGGAGGGCTTGTAGTCGAAGTGCCGCGGCCCCTCGTACGCGGGGCCGCCGTCGGGGCCGCCGTGCTCCAGCAGGTCCACCAGGGCGAACGCGTTGAGCAGGTCGCCGTGGCCGAAGACCAGGTCCTGGTCGTACTTGATGCCGCGCTGGCCGTTGAGGTCGATGTGGAAGAGCTTGCCCTGCCAGAGTGCCTGGGCGATGCCGTGGGCGAAGTTCAGCCCGGACATCTGCTCGTGGCCGACCTCCGGGTTGAGCCCGACGAGCTCCGGGCGGGCCAGGGTGGAGATGAACGCCAGCGCGTGTCCGACGGTGGGGAGCAGGATGTCGCCGCGCGGCTCGTTGGGCTTGGGTTCGAGGGCGAAGCGCAGCTGGTAGCCGTTGTCGACGACGTACTGGCAGAGCAGGTCGACCGCCTCGCGGTAGCGGTCCAGCGCGGAGCGGACGTCCTTGGCCAGGTCGTACTCGGCGCCCTCGCGGCCGCCCCACATCACGAAGGTGCGGGCGCCCAGCTCGGCGGCGAGGTCGACGTTGCGCAGCACCTTGCGCAGCGCGTAGCGGCGGACGTCGCGGTCGTTGCTGGTGAAGCCGCCGTCCTTGAAGACCGGGTGGGTGAAGAGGTTGGTCGTGACCATCGGGACCACCAGGCCGGTCTCGTCGAGGGCCTTGCGGAACCGGGTCAGCCGGGCGTCGCGGGTGGCCGCGTCCGCGCCGAAGGGGACCAGGTCGTCGTCGTGGAAGGTGATCCCGTACGCCCCGAGCCCGGCGAGCCGGTGGACCGCCTCGACCGCGTCCAGCTCGGGCCGGGTGGCGTCGCCGAACGGGTCGCGGGCCTGCCAGCCCACTGTCCAGAGACCGAAGGAGAACTTGTCGGCGGGGGTGGGACGGGGTGCCATGGCAGACCTCCGGTGATGTCGCCGCAATTTGTTCAATGGTTGAATTAAATGGCCGCCGTGTGGCAGTGTCAAGAGGTGACCAGCCCCAGCACCGCCGGCGCGGTCCGGCAGGGCAGCCTCCGCGAGCTCAACCTCGCGGTCGTGCTCCGGCGGATCGCCGCCGCTGACCGGCCGCCCTCCCGGGCCGATATCGCCGCCGGCACCGGCCTCACCCGGGCCACCGTCTCCGCTGTGGTCGACGACCTGATCGGCGGCCGGCTGGTGGCCGAGGCCGACCCCGCCCCGCGTACCGGCGCCGGCCGGCCCGCCCGCGGCCTGGTGCTGGCCGGCGACGGCCCGGCCGGGCTCGGCCTGGAGGTCAACGTCGACTACCTCGCCGCCTGCGTGGTGGATCTCGCCGGCACGGTCCGGCACCACGTCGTGCGCCGCGCCGACCTGCGCCCGGTCTCCCCCGCCGACGCGCTGGCCCGGCTCGCCGCGCTCGCCGCCGACGCCCGCGCCGCCGCGGCGCGCCAGGGGCTGACCCTGGCCGGCGCGGCCCTCGCCGTGCCGGGCCTGGTCGACGCCGGCGGCCTGGTCCGGCTCGCCCCCAACCTGGGCTGGCGGGACGTGGACGTGCCCGCGCTGCTCGCCGGGAACCGGCTGACCGAGCCGGTCGACGGGGTGCCGCCACTGGTGGTGGAGAACGAGGCGAACCTGGCCGCCCTCGGCGAGCTGCACGCCGGCCCGTCCGGGTCCGCGAGCTTCCTGCACATCTCCGGCGAGATCGGGATCGGCGCCGGGATCGTCCTCGACGGACGGCTGTACCGGGGCACGCGGGGCTGGAGCGGCGAGATCGGTCACATCCCGGTGCATCCCGAGGGGCGGCCCTGCCGCTGCGGCGGCCGCGGCTGCCTGGAGCGGTACGCGGGTCAGGAGGTCGTCCTCGCCGCGGCCGGACTGGCCGGCGCGGAGCTGCCCGCGGACACCGCCGCGACCCGGCTGGCGGACCTCGCCCGGGCCGGCGACCCGGCCACCCTGGCGGCGCTGGCGGACGCCGGGACGGCGCTCGGGGTCGCCGTCGCCGGCGTGGTGAACCTGCTGGATCTGGACACCGTGGTGCTCGGTGGCGGATACGCCCCGCTCGCCCCGTGGCTCCGGCCACCGGTGGTCGCGGAGCTCGCCCGCCGCGTGCTCACCGCGGCCTGGTCCCCGGTGACCGTGCGGCCGGCGGCCCTCGGCGCGCGGTCCGCGGCCGTCGGCGGCGCCGCGTCGGTGGTCCGCCGGATCGTGGACCGGCCGGTCGGCTGGCTGGCCCGCGGCGGCTGAGGCCACCCTTCCTCGATGGGCGATCACCTGCCTCCCTCGATACGCTTGCCGGCAGGCAACCGACCCGCAACCGAGGAGTGCACCGACACCATGCGCACAGGTCGACAGACCGGGGCGCCCGGCGACCGGCGGTGACGACGACCCGCCGGGGTGGGCTCGCCGGGCCGGTCAGCGGCGGCGGGCAGGCTTCCCGACCCCGGGTCCGCCGGTCCCCCGACACCGGGCTGCCGGCCGACTCCCGACTCGCCCGCGAGCTGCTGGACGGGCTCGCCGAGGCGATCGTGACCACCGACCACGCCGGCGTGGTGACGCTGGTCAACGCGATGGCGGCCGAACTTCTCCCCGAGCTGACCCCCGGCGCCGAGCTGGCCCGCTGTCCGGTGCCCGCGCTGGCCGAGGCCGTCCGGCAGGGAGCCGGGACCTTCGCCGCGGAACACCGCGGCCGGCGCCTGCGCGGCACCCGGCGCGCCCTGGCCGGCGGCCGCCGCGCCTGGTACGTGCGGGACGTCACCGAGGAGCAGGCGCGGACCGACGCGCTGCTCGCCGAGCGCTCCCGGACCGCCTTCCTGGCCCGGGCCGGCAGCCGGCTCGGCCTGTCACTGCACCGCGACCAGACGATGCGGGCCACCACCACACTGCCGGTCCCCTACCTGGCCGACGCCGCGGTGGTCGTGCACCGCCCGCCGGCGCCGGCCGAGGACCACCCGCACTGGATCCGGTACGCCACGGGCGACGCCGGTCCCGTCAGCGGGGTGGGCAGCCGCGGGCTGGCCACCTCCGTACCCGGGCTCGCCGAGGCGCTCGACGGGGACGCCACCGAGCCCAGCCCCTGGCTGAACGCCGAGCTGGCCGACCTGGCCGAGGTGCTCCCCGACCACTTCGGTCGGCCGGGGACCGTGCTGATCAGCCCGATGCTCAGCGCCGGCGGCCCGGCCGGCGCGCTCGTCCTGATCCGCCGGGCCGAGCGTCCCGGTTTCGACCAGCGGGAGATCGAGCTGGCCCGGGAGTTCGCGAACCGGGCGGGGGCCGCGCTGGCCGCGGCCGAGCTCTACGGCGAGCAGGCCCACCTGGCCCGCGTCCTGCAGCAGAGCCTCCTCCCGCCGGAGCTGCCGCGCATCGGCGGGATCACCCTCGCCGGCGGCTACCGCGCCGCCGGGGACAGCCTGCGCATCGGGGGCGACTTCTACGACGTCTTCGCCACCGAGCAGGGCGCCCTCTTCGCGCTCGGGGACGTCTGCGGCAAGGGGGTCGGCGCGGCCGTGCTGACCGGCCGCGTACGCCAGTCGTTGCAGACCCTCCGCCTGGTCGAACGGCGGCCGCTGGAGCTGATGGGGCTGCTCGACCGGGCGCTCTTCGACGCGCCGGACGCGGCCCGGCGGGCCCAGTTCACCACCCTGCTGCTCGGCACCCTGACCCGCGAACCGGATGGTGGGCTGCTGGTCCGGGTGGCCGGAGGCGGGCATCCGGCCCCGCTGGTCGTCCGCGCCGACGGCGCGGTGGAGCCGGTCCCGGTCGGCGGCATGCCGATCGGCGCGCTGGCCGACGCCCGCTTCGCCGAGGCCGAGGTCCGGCTCGCCCCGGGCGACCTGCTGCTCGCCTACAGCGACGGGGTGACCGAGGCCCGCGGCGGCCCCACCGAGCTGCAGATGTTCGGCGACGCCCGGCTGCGGCAGGCGCTGGCGTCGGCCGCCGGTCTCCCGCCGGGCGTCCTGGTGGACCGGCTGCTCCAACTGGTCGACGAGTGGCTCGACGGGCAGGTCCACGACGACATCGCCCTGCTCGCCGTGGCGCCGGCGCCCGCGTGACGGGCGCCGGCGGGACACGGCCGCCGTGACCGGGCCCGGCGGGACCGCGGGCTGGCAGGACAAGGTGCTGACCCCGTCCGCGGCGGGCGGCGGCTGCTCGACTCGACACGGTGCTCGCCAGCTGCGAGACGGCCCTGGCCGGGCACCCGGACGCCTGCCGATACCTCAGTCAGGCGCGCGCGGCGACCGCCCGGCCCTGACCGTCCCGGCGGGGCGGCCGTCGCCCGATCGGCGGATCAGGCCGTGCGGGCCACCGGCGGGTCAGCGGCCGGGTCGTCCACCCACTCCACCGACGACTCCCCGCGCGGCGACCCCTGCGCCACCGGCCAGCCGGTTTCCGAGGCCGCCGTGGCCTCCCGGCGCCGGGCGCTCTCGTCGAACTCGCGGATGCCGCGCAGCAGCGCCTCCCGCCCCTCCGGCGTCATCCCGGCCAGGACCCGGTCCAGCCGCTGCCGGCGGTCGGACCGGAGCTCGCCGAGGAGCCGGACCGCCTCCGGAGTCAGGTGCAGGGAGATCTCCCGCCGGTCGAAGCGGCCCGGCTCCCGCTCCAGCATCCCGGCCGCGACCAGCCGGTCGCAGAGCCGGCTGGCCGAGGAGAGCAGCATGTCCGTCAGCGTGGCGAGCCGGCGGAGGTTGATCCCGTCGTGTTGTTCGACGACCATGACCGCACGCAGCTGGGCGCTGGAGAGCCGGCTGGTGGTTCGCTCCCGGGCCGCCTCCCAGACGGCCAGCAGGGTGGCCGCCGCCTCGTCCAGGGCGGCGGCCATACTCGCATCTGGTCCGTAGGGACCGTGTTCTTCGGCCATGGTGGGCCCGAGACTACCCGCCCCACCAGGGCGTCGACCTGTGCAAAGGAGCAAAGATGAGCGGACCGGAGGATCTGGCCCGCCGGACCCTGACCGAGGCGCCGGCCGACCTCCTGCTCGACTGGCTGGCCGGCGAGCTCGAGGAGGTGTACCAGATCACCCGGGTCGAGCTGTACCAGGTCGACTACCGGCTGGCCGTGCTACTGCCGCTGGGCGGCGGCGAGCCGATCACCGGCCCGGGCCACCCGGCCTGGCGGTGCTTCGACCACCAGGAGCCGAGCCTCGCCGACGGGACGGGCTGGTTCCCGGTGGGCATGCGGGGCGAGCGGCGGGGTGTGCTGCAGGTCTCCCCGGTGCCGGACGACCCGGCCGCCGTCCGGGAGCTCGACGCGATCGCCACCGCGCTCGGCCACGAGCTGGCCGCCGTCTCCGCCAGCACGGACATCTACCTGAGCGCCCGGCGCAGCCGGCGGCTCACGCTCGCCGCCGAGATGCAGTGGGAGCTGCTGCCCGGCCGCAGCCGGATCCGCCCGTCGTTCAGCCTTGCCGGGCAGCTGGAGCCGGCGTACGCCGTGCGGGGCGACAGCTTCGACTGGTCCGACGACGGCCAGCGGCTGTGGCTCTCGGTGATAAACGGCTCGGGCGAGGGGGTGGCCGCCTCCATGCTCACCTCGCTGGGCACCCACGCGCTGCGCAACGCCCGCCGGGCCGAGCTGAGCCTGGCCGACCAGGCCGCCCTGGCCGACCAGGCGATCTACGCCCTGCACCGGGGCGACCAGCACCTCTCCGCGCTGCTGCTGGCGCTGGACCTGGCCTCCGGACTGCTCACCGTGGTCGACGCCGGGTCGCCGCGCCTGGTGCTGCTGCGCGACGGCGAGGTCAGCGAGCAGGTCCTGGAGAAGCAGTTCCCGCTGGGCATGTTCGAGGGCACGGACTACCGGGAGCAGCACTTCCAGCTGCGCCGCGGGGACCGGCTCTTCGTGGTCAGCGACGGCGTCATCGACGCGACCGGCCAGCAGGTCCGGTACGGCGAGACGGCGCTGGACCGCTTCCTGCGGCGTACCGGGCCGATGGAGCCGCTGGACGCGGTCCGGTCGTTGCTCGGTGACCTGCGGGCGTTCGTCGCCGGCGACCTGGTCGACGACGCCGTGGTGGTCTGCCTCGACTGGCTCGGGCCGCAGCCCTGACCGGGGCCGCCGGCCCCGGCGACGACGCGCCGGGGCCGGTGGCTCAGTACGCGCCGCGGCTGTTGACCACCGCGCCGAAGGTCTTCCAGAGGATGGTCAGGTCGGCGGCGAGCGACCAGTTCTCCACGTAGTAGAGGTCGAGCCGGATGCCGTCCTCCCAGCTCAGGTCCGACCGGCCGCTGACCTGCCAGAGACCGGTCATGCCGGGCTTCACCAGCAGCCGCCGGGCCACGTCGCCGTCGTACCGGGCCACCTCGGAGGGGAGCGGCGGGCGCGGGCCGACCAGGCTCATCTGGCCGAACAGCACGTTCACCAGCTGGGGCAGCTCGTCCAGGGACCACTTGCGCAGCAGCCGGCCGATCCGGGTGACCCGGGGGTCGTCGCGCATCTTGAACATCAGGCCGTCGGTCTCGTTGCGGGCGGCCAGCTCGGCGAGCAGGGCGTCGGCGTTGACCACCATGGTGCGGAACTTGAAGACGCCGAACTCCTCGCCACCCTGACCGACCCGGACCTGGCGGAAGAGCACCGGCCCGCGGCTGTCCAGCTTGATGGCGAGCGCGATCACCACCAGCACCGGCAGCAGCAGGGTCAGCGCCACGAACGACAGGGACCGGTCGACCAGGCCCTTGACCAGCTTGCGGGCGCCCCGGAACTCGGGCGCCTCGACGTGGATCAGCGGCAGGCCGGCGACCGGCCGGGTGTGGATGCGGGGACCGGCGACGTCGGTCAGCGCCGGGGCGACGACGAGGTCCACCCCGGTCCCCTCGAGCTGCCAGCCGAGCCGGCGCAGCCGGGTCGCGGTCAGCTCGCCGGAGGCGGTGACCGCCACGGTGTCCGCCCCGATGGCGGTGGCCGCCTCGGGGATGCCGCGGAACGAGCCGACCACCGGCACGTCGCCCAGCCGCTGCGGCACCGGGGCGAGCAGCGCGTCGGGGATGCACGCCCCGACCACGTGGTAGCCGGCGTACGGCTCCCGGCGCAGGGTGTGCACCAGCTCCAGCACGTGCGCGGTGTCGCCGACCACCAGCACCTTGCGGGACCAGCCGGCGCCCCGGCACCGGGCCCGGTGCAGCCGCTTGCGGGCGGCGAAGCGGGCCACCTCGAGCCCGACCGTGCCGACCGCGAAGGAGATCGCCAGGAAGCCGCGGGAGACGCCGACGTCGGCGATGTAGCCGGCGATGGCGATGCCGCCGGCCAAACGCAGGCTCGCGGAGCTGATCCGCCGGTACTCGTCGGCTCCGTAGCCGAGCACCCGGTCGTCGTAGCAGCGCAGCGCCCGCAGCGAGATCAGCCAGGCCAGCAGCAGGCCGGGGGCGACCACGACGTACGGGATCTCCGAGCCGCTGGGCTCCTCGTCGCCGAAGCGGGCGACGTACCCGACGAGAATGGCCACCGCCAGAACGGCGGTGTCCAGCACCGCCAGGAGCCGGATGTAGGCCCGCTCGTCGGCACGCGCCGCCGGCCCGGGGCGGTCACCCCTCGGCCGCGACGGGGTCCTGGCGGGGGTCAACAGTGTCGCCGAGGTCACCGGCCCTCCCCATTTCGCTCAGGACGCTCCGGCCGGACGGCCCTCGATCGAGGACCGGCGGCAGAGCACTCCGACATCATGCCTGGATGATTATCGACGCCGATTGCCTCGGACGTATTGCCGTCACTTTTCCCGGCCCGTGCGGGGGCCGGGAAGCGTTCCGCCGTACCGGATTCTCCCGGTACGGCGGAACCGGTTCGCTGAGCGACGAATCAACGCGGCGCGGTCGGGCGCGCCGAGATCGCCTGCAGGAAGATCTCACCGATCTTGGTCGGGTCCGTGGCAACGAAGGCGACGCCATCGGCCTCCCTCGCGATCGACTCGAGCTCCGCCTTGCTGACCTCGGTACCGATACCGATGATGATCACCCGCACCGGCTGCTCCGGGTCCTTGAGCTTCTTCAGCTGGCTGAGCAGTTCGGTCCGCGAGATGCCGTTCTTGTCGTCGTTCTTGCCGTCGGTGAAGAGCACCACCGAGTTGACCCTGCCCGCCTCCCACCCACTCTGGACCTCCTTGTAGGCGGCCAGCATGGTGTCGTACAGGCCCGTGTTGCCGTTCGACGGCTTGATCGCCGCGAGCCCCTGTTGCAGCGCACGCCGGTTGCTGGACAGGCGGTCTATCGCGAGCACCTGCTTGTAGTCCCGGGGACCGTCCAGCTCCGTGGAGAAGGTCCACAGCCCGATCGACCAGGAGTCGTCGAAGAGATCCAGGCCCCGGCTGGCGGCCGCCACCGTGACCGCCTCGCGGCTGGCGTTGCGGGCCGTCGGCACCGGCTCCTTCATCGAACCGGAGACGTCGATGACGGCCAGCATGCGACCGGACTGGGTGGCGACGGCCCAAGTCGTGGTGGCCCGCTGGATCGCGCTGGGGTCCAGCCCAGCCGCGGCGCCCTGACCGGTCGGCGGCACGCTCGCTCCGCCGGCCGGGCTCGGCGCGCCCTGCGGCGCCTTGAACCCCGCACCCCAGTTGCCGTCCGGCGCGCGCAGCGACTGCGCGGCCAGCCGATTGCGGAAGCCCGGGGTGGTGAGCACCTCGAAGAGCACCTTCGCGGCCGACGCCTTTGCCGGCTCGATGCCCGGCAGCACCGCGAACGGGTAGTCCAGCGGCATGGTGTCGTCGAGGTAGAGCGCGGCGAGCTGGACGGGCGGCTTGGTCGCGTTGTACGCGATGACGTCCTCTTCCGAGAGCGCGGCGGCGGCCAGCCCGTTCACGATGGCCGTCGGGTCGTCCGAGCGCGGAAAGCGCGCCAGCAGGTCCTGGCGCACCGAGGAACGGTTGGTGGCCAGGGCCCGCAGCGCCCCGGTCATCGCCTCCTGCGCCTTGACGGGGTCGACGGTGCCGGTGGGGGTTTTGGAGGTGGCGCTGGCGGCGGCGGCCAGCGCGAGCAGCCCGGAGAGGCCGGCCGCGTCCGTGGTCGGCTCGACGATGCCGGCGCGCAGCGGCGGCTTGCTGGTGGTCACCAGCCGCAGCAGGTCTTTCCAGGCGAGCTTCGTCCCTGGCCAGCCCAGCCGGGTGGCCACCGGCTCGGGGAGCGCGACCACGACCGGGCTGCGGGCGATGGAGGCGCCGTTGGTCGGGGCGAAGGCGGTAGCCCCGCCGTTCTTGAGCCGCAGCAGCCAGGTGGAGGAGTCCGGCACCCAGACGTCCGGGGTGATCGTGGTGCGGTTCGCCTGACCGACGCCGGCCAGGGTGGCGCCGTGCTTGCTGGCCACGGCGGCGGCCACGGCGTCCGGCTCGGCGGAGGCGACGTTCACCGCGATGCAGGTGCCACCGATCGCGGCCCCGTCGGCGACCCACTGGTCGGCCGCCGCCGTGACGGCGGGGGCGATCTCCGGGGCGGCCGCGACGGACAGTTGGATCCGCCCGGAGCACGACGGCCCCGCCAGCTGCTGGTAACCGAACCAGGAACCGGTGGCGACGACGAGCACGGTCGCCGCCGCGGCGGCACCTGCCCCACGAAGGCTTGAACGCATGCGATGGCGGCCAGACACGGTGACCATCTTGCGTATCTCGTGGGGTTACTGCCACAACCGTTCGGTTGAAAGTTACGCAGGAGAAACAGTCGATCGCAAAAACGTGACCATGAGTGAGCGGTCAGTCATCCGGCGTGGCCAAGGTCCACTGCGGACGGTCATGTGAGTCGCTTCGGTGACCGCCCGATTACGGGCGGACGCAGGTCGGGCTCGCCACCGGCACGGGCTCCCCCACCGCCGCCGGCACCCCGGTGTCCGGGTCCACCCGGAAGATCCTGATCATGTCGGCCCGTTCGTCGGCGACGTAGAGGTGCTCCCCGGTCAGCGCGAAGTGCCGGGGCCACTCCCCGCCGGTGTCGACCTCGGCCACCAGCCGCGGCGACCCGTCGGCCACCGAGAAGACCGCGACGGTGCCGACCCCGCGGTTGCCGACGTAGAGGAAGCGGCCGTCCGGTCCGACGGCGACCTCGGAGGGCTGCACGTGCCCGGCGCGCCCGCTGGCGTCCACCCGCTCGCGCTGGTGCAGCGCGCCGTCGGCGGTGAGGTCGTACGCGGTGACCGTCCCGTCCAGCTCGCCGACCAGCCAGCAGCGCCGCCCGTCGGGGTGCCGGGCCAGGTGCCGGGGGCCGGTCCCGGCCGGCGTACGCAGCCGCGGGGCGCGGGGCACCAGCCGGCCGGAGGCGGCGTCGAGGTCGTACCGGTAGACCGAGTCGGTGCCCAGGTCGACGGCGAGCAGCGGCCCGGCGCCGAGGTCGGGCGAGACCATGTGGCAGTGCGCCTTCTCCTGCCGCTCCGGGTCCGGCCCGTGCCCCTCGTGGTGGACCAGGTCGCTGCGCTCCCCCGGCACGCCGGCGGAGTCGAGCGGGAAGACGGCCACGCTGCCGCCGCCGTAGTTGGCGACGAAGAGGTGCCGCCCGTCCGGGGCGACCGCCAGGTGGCAGGGTTCGGCGCCGCCGGTCGGCTGGACACCGAGCGGACTCAGGTCGCCGTCCGGGGCCGTCCGGAACGCGCTGACCTGCCCCTCCGCCAGCTCGTTGACGGCGTAGAGCACGGGCAGCGCCGGATGCCGGACCAGGAACGACGGCGACGCGGTGACCACCGCGGTACCCAGCGGGGTCAGCTCCCCCGACGCCGGGTCGCGGCGGGCCGCGAGGATCCCGGCGGCCCGTCCCCCGCTCTCCGCCGTGTAGCCACCGATGTGGACGATCGCTGCCTGCGCGGTCACCCGATCCACCTTCCGCCGATTCCTCCGTCGATCCAACCAGAGGCTTCCCGGGAAGCCGGCCGTTCAGCCGTCTTTTCCGGGACCAATTCGGCGTCCGGCCGCCGGCCCGCCGGGCTCAGGCCGCCGGCACCGGCTCGCCGCGCTGCCGGGCGACGTGCTCGACCAGCGAGATCAGCACCAGCTTCCCGGACTGCCGGTCCCGGGCGTCGCAGAGCACCAGTGGCACGTCCGGGTCAAGGTCGAGCGCGTCGCGCACCGACTCCAGACTGAACCGGCGGGCCCCGTCGAAGCAGTTCACCCCCACCACGAAGGGGATGCCGCGCTGCTCGAAGTAGTCGATCGAGGGGAAGCAGTCGGCCAACCGGCGGGTGTCCGCGAGCACCACCGCGCCGAGCGCCCCGAAGGCCAGCTCGTCCCAGAGGAACCAGAAGCGGTCCTGGCCCGGGGTGCCGAAGAGGTAGACCTGCAGGTCTTCGTTGATGGTGATCCGGCCGAAGTCCATCGCCACGGTGGTGGTCGACTTCTGCTCCACGCCGGAGAGGTCGTCGGTGTCGATCCCGGCCCCGGTCAGGACCTCCTCCGTCTGCAGCGGCCGGACCTCGCTCAACGCGCTCACCAGCGTCGTCTTGCCGGCCCCGAAGCCACCCGCGATGAGGATCTTCAGGGCCAGCGGGATCCGCTGACCGGACCCCTCCCGGTCACAGCGCACGGAGTCCACTGACCACCGCCTTGAGGATGTTGTCGTCGGGCAGGTGTGCGGCTGTCGGCGGCTGGTGCACCGCGACCAACCCGCGGGCGACGAGGTCGCCGAGCAGCACGCGGACCACGCCGACGGCGAGGTCCAGGTCCGCGGCGAGGTCGGCCACCGCGACCGGCCGGCGGGCCAGCTCGACGAGGCGTCGGTGCTCCGGCTGCAGCCCGGGGTGCCCGGCGGGGTCGGCCGTCGGCGCGGCCAGCACGAACGCGACCAGGTCGAAGCCGTCGACCGCCGGCCGGACCCGGCCGCCGGTGAGGGTGTACGGGCGGACGACCGGACCGGCGGCGCCGTCCAGCCACTCGTGCTGCGGCCCCGGCGACTCAGCCCGCATCTGCGGCACCAGACGTCGTGCGGGCCGGGGCGGTCAGGCTCTCCCCGACCCGGATGACCAGCATCGCCATCTCGTACGCCACCAGGCCGATGTCGGCGTCAGCCTCGCTGACCATCGCCAGGCAGGCGCCCTGCCCCGCGGCCGTGACGAAGAGGTACGCGGACTCCATCTCCACCACGGTCTGGCGGACCGCGCCGCCCGTCAGGTGCCGGGTGGCCCCCTTCGCCAGGCTGGAGAAGCCGGAGGCCAGGGCGCAGAGATGCTCCGCGTCGGTGCGGCTCAGCTCGGCCGAGGCGCCGAGCAGCAGCCCGTCCGCCGACAGCACCACCGCCTGGCGGGCGGCGGGCAGCCGCCCCACCAGCTCGTCGAGCAACCAGTCGAGATCGACGTTCTGCCTCGTCGTGTGCACCACTAGGCGTCCCTCTCAGTTGCGGTCAGGGGTTCCGGGGCCGGCGCCGGCGGGGCGGACTCGGCCGCCCGATCGGGAGCGGCGTCGGCGGTCGGCGCGGTCGGGTTCGCGATCGCCCGGGCGCCGTCCCGGCGACCGCGGGCGGTGCCGGCCTGGAGCGCGGACATCTTCCGGCGGACCTCCTCCGGCGGCCGGTGGGCCGGGGTGTCGGCGACCGCCGGCCGGGGACGTGCCACCGGTCCGCGGCGACGGACCCGGCGGGGCAGGCCGTCGCCGTCCTCGGCGGCCTCCACCGAGGAGCCGCGGCCGGCGACGAAGGGCAGCACGGGGGTGGCCGACTCGGGCCGTTCCCGGCCGGGCCGGGTGGCCCTGGGCCGGGGCAGGGTGTTGAGCCGGGTCACCTTGGCCATCCGGAGGTCGTCCTCCCTCGTCGCCCCGTCCCCCGGGCCGGTCGGTCCCACGGCCGGCTCGTCCGTGACCAGGTCGGTCGGGATGAGCACCACCGCGGTGGTCCCGCCGGGGACGGCCGGCCGGAGCTGGACCCGTACGCCGTGCCGGGCGGCGAGCCGGCCCACCACGAAGTGGCCGAGCCGGGCGCTGTCGGCCGGGTCGAACTCCGGCGACCGGGCCAGCTTGCGGTTGGCGTCCTCGAGGGCCCGCGGTGACATGCCCAGCCCCCGGTCAGTGATCTCGACGGCGTACCCGTTCGGCACGGCCTGCCCGGAGACGTCGACCCGGGTGGCGGGCGGGGAGAAGACGGTGGCGTTCTCGATCAGTTCGGCGAGCAGGTGGATCACGTCGCCGACGGCCCGGCCCAGCACGCCGGCCGGCTGCACCACGCCGACGTCCACCCGGTCGTACGACTCGACCTCGGAGATCGCGCCGCGGATCACGTCGACCGCGGCGACCGGGTTCCGCCAGCCCCGGCCGGGCGCCGCGCCGGCGAGGATGACCAGGTCCTCGGCGTGCCGCCGGAGCCGGGTGGCGAGGTGGTCGACCTGGAAGAGGCCGGCCAGCTCGTCCGGGTCCTCGGTGCGCCGCTCCAGCCGGTCCAGCAGCGCCAGCTGCCGGTGCACCAGCCCCTGGCTGCGCCGGGCGATGTTGAGGAAGACCTCGTTGAGGCCCCGGCGCAGGGTGACCTCGTCGACCGCGGCCTGGACGGCGGTCCGGCGTACCTCGTTGAAGGCGTGTCCCACCTGGCCGATCTCGTCGCCGCCGTGGTCCAGCTCGGGCGCCTCCCGG
This sequence comes from Micromonospora kangleipakensis, assembly GCF_004217615.1. Lineage (NCBI taxonomy): Bacteria > Bacillati > Actinomycetota > Actinomycetes > Micromonosporales > Micromonosporaceae > Micromonospora > Micromonospora kangleipakensis. The sequence goes on from NZ_SHLD01000001.1 coordinate 6,819,807, forward strand.
GCGACGTCGACCTCCTCGCCGCGGCGCAGCCGGGCGACCACGTCGGGCAGTCGGTGCTCGGCCATCTCCAGGGCGGCGGTGCGGACGCCGGTCAGCCGGCCGGCCAGCGACCGGCCGACCCGGAGCGCCACCAGGACGCAGACCACGATGGCGAGCAGACCGAGCACCCCGGCGGCGGCGAGCCGGACCAGGATGCCCACCGCCATCGGCACCGAGCGTTCGGCCAGCTTGTCGGCGCCGCTCAGCTCGAACTCCCGCAGGCCCTGCTGGACCGCGGCCTGGCTGGTCTCCCAGGTGCGGACGTCGAGCCGGGGCGGCAGGCCGTCGGCGCGGATCAGCGCCTCCTGCAGGGCGCTCAGCCGGACGAAGGCCTCCCCCTCGGTCAACCGCCGGTATGCGGTCCGCTCCGTTGCGGGCAGGTCGGCCACCGCGGTCTCGGCGAGGAACCGCTGGTTGTCGATGGTCCGGACGAGCTGGTCGTGCTCGCCCTCGGCGAACCGGCCGGCGGCCAGCGCGCCGGCGAGCAGCGCGTCGGTCTGGTTGAGCAGTTCCCGGGAGCGGCCGAGCGCGGTGAGCGCCAGCGCCTCCCGGTTGAGCTCGGCGTCCGGGAGCGTGGCCATCGCGGAGAACGCCTGGAAGGCCGAGGAGATCATTCCGCTGTAGAGGCCGACCGCGCCGGCGCGGTCCACCTGCCGGACGTCGATGAAGCCCCGGCCGGCGGGCAGCGCGTCCAGCGCGGCGACCAGCTGGTCGAGCCGGGTGTCGAGGTGGTCGTCGGCGGCGTCGCGCAGGTCGTCGCCGGCCACCCGGCGGCGCAGCTCGGCGACGGCCCGGTCGGTGCGCAGCCGCTGCGCGGCCAGGTCCGGCAGGGTGGTGTCACCGGCGAGCTGGACCACCGAGAGCCGGCGTTCCCGTTGCAGCTCGGCGACGACGGTCTCGCCGGGGCGGCCGAGGTCGTAGAGGAGGGTCCGGGCGGCGAGCAGGTCGAGGGCGGGGCCGAAGGTGAGCGTGGTGGCGAAGACCCAGAGCGCCAGCAGCGCGGTCACCGGGCCGATGACCAGCGCGGTCAGCTTGGCGCGGATCGGCCAGTCGCGGGTGTTCAATCAGACCTCGCCCGGAAGGTGTCGCAGGAATGGCGCCAGCACCGGCCGGACGTGGTCCCGACGGCGGCGCCGGGCCCCGGCTCGGGCACCTTGGGCAGGATACGTAATCCCCGGCGGATGCACTACCGGCCGTCTCGCCGGTCACTACCGTCCGGGATGTTCCGCTGTGGACGCCGTACGGCCGAGCGCCCCGCCGGACGTACCGGCGGGGCGCTCGTTGCTCACGCGGGGATCAGGCGTTGACCGAGATGCCGAGACCCTCGGCGACCCGGCGGCCGTACTCCTCGTCGCACTGGCCGAAGTGCCAGACCATCTTCTCCTGGATGTGCTTGCCGCACTGGCCCAGCAGCGTGGTCATGTTCTTCACCAGGTCGTCGCGCTCCCACTCCGGCATGGTGCGGAAGCGCTCGCCGGCCTGGCCGTAGTTGTTCTGCCGCTCGATCGGGGCGCGCATGATCTGCCCGGAGACGTGCGGACGGTACTCCCGGTAGGACTCGTCGGCCTCCCGGAGGCCGGCCACCGAGGACGGCTCGAAGTTGATGTGCGGGTTGCCGCCCCGGTTGTCCACTCCGTACGACATCTGGCCGCCGTCCTGGTTGGTGTTCACCTGGACGTCCTCCCGCGGCGCGTTGATCGGCAGCTGGAGGTAGTTCGGGCCCACCCGGTAGCGCTGGGTGTCCGAGTAGGAGAACGTCCGGCCGACCAGCATCTTGTCGTCCGAGAAGTCCAGCCCGTCCACCAGCACGCCGGTGCCGAAGGCGATCTGCTCGTTCTCGTGGTGGAAGTTGGTGACGTTGCGGTTGAGCGTCATCACGCCGACCGGGCGGAGCGGGAAGACGTCCTCCGGCCAGGTCTTGGTGTCGTCCAGCGGGTCGAAGTCCAGCTCCGGGTGCTCGTCGTCGCTCATGATCTGGACGTTGAGCTCCCACTGCGGGTACTCGCCGCGCTCGATCGCCTCGTACAGGTCCTTCGAGGCGTGGGACGGTCGGTGTCGGTGATCGTCCCGCAGTCCCGGCAGACGAGGTGGTCGTGGTCGTCGCCGCTCAGCTCGTACCGGGCGGGGCCGCCGGCCGGGGCGATCCGGCGCAGCAGTCCCGCGCCGGATCGCCGCGTGCAGGACGTCGTAGACCGGCTGGCCGGAGACCCGCCCGAGGCGGGCCCGGCTGAGGCGGGTGATCGTGTCGGCGTCCAGGTGGGGCCTGTCCCGTACCGGCATCACCCCACCCAAGCGCCTTTTCTGGAACGAATCAAGTTTTGGTGGCGGGTCGTCATGTGGGCCTCGCCATGCCCCGGCGAGGGTTTCCGGCCGGTGATCGACCAGGAAAGTGCCCCGAATCGGGATTGGCGATCAGTGCGCGGAGGGAATACCAGCGGGCGAAGGAGGAGCCATGTCGCCCACGCAGGTAGTCGTCATTGTCATCGTGGTGTTGGTGCTCGCGGCGCTGGCCGCAGTCGCCGTGGTGGCGAGCCGCCGCCGCTCGCTCCGGCAGCGCTTCGGCCCCGAGTACGACCGGGTGGTCGCCGAGCGGGACAGCCGCAGCGCGGCCGAGCGGGAGTTGCGGGACCGGGAGCGCCGGCACGCCGAACTCGAACTCACCCCGCTGGACCCGGAATCCCGGACCCGGTACGCCGCGGCCTGGGAAGAGCTCCAGGTCCGCTTCATCGATTCCCCCGCCGAGACCGTCGGCGACGCCGATGAGCTGGTCAGCCGGCTGATCGCCGAGCGTGGGTACCCCACCGGGGACTTCTCCGACCAGATCGCCCATCTCTCCGTCGAGCACGCCCGCACCCTGACCCACTACCGGGACGCCCACGAGATCCGGCTGCGCAACGAGCGCGGCGAGGCCAGCACCGAGGAACTCCGCCAGGCGGTGGTGCACTACCGGGCCCTCTTCGCCGATCTGCTCGGCGAGGACCCGGTCGGGCACCAGCCGCCCGCCCAGCGCCATCCCGACCACCCGCACGACGCCACGAGCCGCTGAGGAGGCTGCCGCGATGCGCCAGGAAGAGCAGCAGGTCACGCACGACCACCCCGAGGCCGTCCGGTCCGCGCCGGTCCCGGTGCCACCGCCGGGCGACGACGACCGGTCCGGGCCGGACCGAATGGGCCGGGCCGACGTACCCGAGGACGCGCTGGACGACCGGGGCACCTTCGACGACCCGGCCGTGGTCGGCGATCCCGTCGACGACCGGCCCGACCTCGACCGACGCGCCCCGGACGCGACCGACGACCGCCGGGACGCCGCGGACCCGGACGAGACCCGCCCGTACGACCTGCGGGACGCCCGGGACGCGGACGCCGAGGCGGCCGATACCGACCGGGACGGCCGGCCCGAGTTCCACGACCCGGCGCCGCTGCCCACCGTCTTCGGCGCGACCACGGTCGGCGACGCGGTGGCCGCCTCGGCGATGGCCAGCGGCCGGCCGGAGGACGAGCGGGACCCGCGCGGCGAGGACACCGCCCGGCCGGGCGACGGCGCCCCGGGGCGGACCGACGCGCTCGACGACGAGCGGGCCGACCCGACGGCCGGCGACCGGCTGCACGACCCCGACCGGTGGGCGGCCGCGCATCCGGGCGACCGGGACGACGCGGTGGCCGCCGGCGCGGCCGGCTACGGCCGCGCCGAGCCGACGATGGTCGACCCGGACGCCACCGCCGGGGCCGCCGGGGCCGGGGCGGCCGGCGCGGGCCTGGCCGGGGCGGCCCGGCCGACGACGGACGCGGTGCCGGCGGACGCGGCCACGCTCTTCGAGCCGGAGACCGCCCAGGGCTTCCGGGACCGCTGGCGGGACGTCCAGCTCCGCTTCGTGGACGACCCGCGGGCCGCGGTCGGCGAGGCGCAGTCGCTGGTCGAGGAGGCGATCGAGGCCCTCTCCGCCGCGCTGCGCGCGCAGAAGACCAGGCTGGGCGGCTGGCAGGACTCCGCCTCGGCCGACACCGAGCAGCTCCGGATCGCCGTCCGCGGCTACCGGGACTTCCTGGACCGCGTCCTCGGTCGCTGACCGGCACCACTGGCGCCCCGGCCGGTCACCGGCCGGGGCGTCGCCGTTCCCGCTTCGGACTCCAAGGCATGAAATTCCACATCCGGGGTAATAGCGCGCGTGAGCTCCGCCGCCGCCCGGCTTCGACATCCGCCGGGTGATCGGTGGGCTCTTCGTCGCGTACGGGGTGATCGTCGGCCTGGTCGGGCTCTTCGACTCGCCGGCCGAGATCGACAAGGCCCAGGGGGTGCGGATCAACCTCGGGGCCGGGGCGGCGATGCTCGTCTTCGGCCTGCTGCTGCTCCTCTGGCAGTGGCTCAGCCCGGTCCGGCCGCCGAGCACGGAGGAGGCCCGGGAGGTTTGACCTTCCCGGCATGGCCCGGTCCGGACGGGGTACGCGAGACGAGGGAACGCGTCTGGGGACAGGAGGGCAGCAGCATGACCGATCGTGACCGACCGCTCGAGGAGAGCCCCGAGGTGGCCGCCGCGGTGGACGACGACAGCACGGTGCCGCAGCTGAGAACCGGTGGCGGCGCCGACCGGGACAATCCGGTCTTCACCGAGCCCGACGGCGCGGTACCCGACACCGGTTCCCCGGACCTCCTCGGCGATCCGTTCGCGGCGGGCACCGGGGCCACCGGGACCGGCACCGGTGCGGGCGGGGACAACATCCGCACCGGCGCGGAGCAGCCGTGGGAGCCGGAGGACCTCGTGATGGCCCGGGGCCAGGACCTCACCCGGGAGAACCTGGAGCGCGCCCGTCGGGACCTGGCCGAGTTGGGCCGGGCGGCGATCGAGCGGACCGTCCCCTGAGCCCGTCCCCTGGTGCCGGGCGGATCGGCCCGGACGAGGCATCCGGCGGGGCCCCTGGCCCGATCGGTGAACGGTCGGACCAGGGGCCCGGGGGGCCCTGCCGCGCCGGTGCCTCTCTCCCGCCGCGGCGGGTAGGCCTGCCGGTTGCTCAGGAGAGCGGCGGGTAGGCGTTCATGAGCTCCTGGAACTGGACCGAGAACCAGGCGCCGGAGATCGGCGTGTCCGGCCGGGCCCCGCTCATGCTGTTGCCGTTGCGGGCGTTGCCGGCGTAGGTCGGGTCGCGCATCCGGTCGAAGCCCTTGCCCTCGTCGTTCGGGATGAGGGTGCTGGAGCCGTCCGACCCGCCCGGGGGCTTCACCCAGGCGTACGCGTCGATGCCCGGTTGGCTGGCCTGCGGGCGCTCGCCGAGGCCGGCCCCGGCCTAGTTGCACCAGTTGGCGGCGTGGATCCGCCCGAGGGTTCAGGCGCTGACCGGGTCGCCGAGGTTCCTGATGGTGACCGTGCCGGTGAAGCCACCCGGCCAGTCGCTGGTCGGGTAGTCCACGCTGCACCGGGTCGCGGCCTGCGCCGCGGTGACCGGAAGGGTCACCAGCCCGCCCGCGACCAGGACGCTCGCACCGGTCAGTGCGATCGCCCGGTTTCGGCCGGACAGCCTTCTCCGCACATTCATGCCACTGATCGCCTTGGGCGAGACCGGATCCGCGTACGGCCCGGCGGAATGGCCCCTCGGACGTCCGCGTGCGGACGGCCGCCGGTGCCACGGGTTTCTTTCGGGGGTGCCCGACCCGGACGGGCGTGGCGGGTGGTGACGCGACCGGGCGTGGGGGACGGCCGGTCGGCTGGTCGGATGTCGCCCGGGCGAACCGGGTGCCCTCGACACCTGACGTCGCGGTGTGGCTCCCCGAACCGGGTCCAGCGATTCTTGCATCGGAGCGCTTCCATGGCAATGGCTCGATGCCCGTCGCGTAGGGCACATGGGGGTGAACGGCCCGACAGGGTCGGGCTCGCCCAGGCCGGTGCGATCGCGGCAGGTCGGCGGCATGCGGCAGGGTCTGGCAGTCCGCACGCTCGGCGCTCAGCGAGGGCACAGCCGCCCGGGTGGCACGGAAGGCCACCGGAGGTCCAGGAACACGACCATAAGCCTCGTACCACTCCTACGCCGCGTTTCGCTCGTAGACTTTGAAACATGAATCTTTCCCCGGATAGCTCGCGAAACGTTCTAACGTCGGTCGTAGCTCGACTCTCGTCGGGCTCAGGACAAACAGGGGATGGAGTGACGCAAGTCATGGGAAAGAAGATGCTCGGGAAGGTCGTTGCGGGTGCCGCTCTCGGCGGCGCGTCCCTGCTGCTGTTCTCGCCCGGGGCGGCGTACGCGGCCGGACACGCGTACACGGGCAACGTCGCCAAGCCGCAGGTCAGTCTTCTTGAGTCCTGCCCTGAGGACCACGGGGACTGGGACCACAAGGACAAGGACCACGACAACAAGGATCACGACGGCAAGGACCGCGACCGCAAGGACGAGGACCGCGACAACAAGGACCACGACGGCAAGGACCGCGACCACAGGGACCGCGACAACAAGGACGAGGACCGCAAGGACCAGGACCGTCGGGACCACGACGACCGGGACCGCTGCATGCCGCGTGGCCACGTCGACGGGGGTGACGGTGGCATGACCACCACCAGCCTCGACCGCGGCATGGCCGCCAGCGGGGTGGGCGTGATCGGCGCCGCCGCCCTGGGTGGCATGGTCCTGCTGCGTCGGCGTCGGGCCAATGACCTCAGCTGACACGACGGCGACACCGGCCGGCGGCCGTCACGGGAAACCGTGGCGCGCCGCCGGCGCGGCCGTCGTCGTCCTCCTCGCCATGGTGGGCGCCGGCATGATCGGCGCGTCGGTGCGTACCGTGCCGCCGCCCCGCCCACCCCAGCCGCTGGCCCAGGCCGGGCCCGCCGATCCGACCACCACCGCCCCCGCCACCTTCGACGGCAGCCAGGCCGCCGATCAGGTCTCCGTGGCGGAGGAGGCGACGGACGCGCCGGACCGGGACATCACCCCCGCCGGTCTGGACCGGTCGACCCCGACGACCATCTCGATCCCCCGGATCGGGGTGAACGCCGAGATCATGTCGCTCGGCACCAACCCCGACGGCACGGTCCAGGTGCCCCCGCTGGACCAGGCCCAGCGGGCCGGCTGGTACTCCCCCGGCGCCAGCCCGGGTGAGGTCGGCAACGCGGTCATCGTCGGCCACGTCGACTCGGCCAAGCTCGGGCCGGCCGTCTTCTTCAACCTCGGCTCGCTCAGACCGGGGGACACCATCACGGTCGCCCGCGAGGACGGCGGGAGCGTCACCTTCACCGTCGACGAGGTGAAGTCGTACCCGAAGACGGCATTCCCGACGGAGCTGGTCTACGGGCCCGGCGACAAGCCGGCCCTGCGGGTGGTGACCTGCGGCGGGGTCTTCGACCAGAGCGCCCGCAGCTACCTGAACAACATCATCGTCCTCGCCACCATGACGCGGTGATGCGGACGCCCCGGCGCGGCCCGGTGGTCGGGTGACCGACCGACCGGACCGCGCCGGGGCACGTTCGGATCAGGCCGCGGCCGAGGTCCGGACCAGGGTACGGATCTGCCGCAGCAGCACCGACAGGGCGGACAGGTCGGCGCGGGACTCGTCGAACTCCCCCATCGCCCGGTGCGCCCGGTGGATCGAGGTGGCGTTCGCCTGCTCCCACTCCTGCACCCGCTCGTGGGGCGGGAGGCTGTCCGGGGTGGACCCGAGGACCTCCGCGGTGAGTGCGGCCAGCGCGGCGTACAGGTCGTAGCGCAGCGCCATCCGGGCCAGCGTCTGCCAGCGGTCCTCCCGCGGCAGCAGGGAGATCTTCGACAGCAGGGCGTCCACCCGGAAGCGGTCGGAGAGGACGAAGTAGACCGAGGCCACCTCGCCCACGTCCCGGCCGGCGGACCGGGCGGTCTCCACCACGTCGAGCAGGCCGAAGCTGTACATCAGCCGGGTGGCCTGCTCGGCCAGCTCACGCGGCAGCCCGCTGGAGGTCAGCGAGTCGATGTGCGACGCGATGGCCTCGCGCTCGCTGCCGTAGAAGAGGTTCTCCAGGCCGGGCAGGAGCCGGGCGATCCCGTCCCGCAGCCGGGCGATCTCCGCCGGCACGTCGATCGGCGAGCGCCGGTTGGTGACCAGCCAGCGCACCGCCCGGTCGAGCAGCCGCCGGGTGTCCAGGTAGACGCTGGTCTGCAACTCGGGCGAGACCTTGTTGTCCAGCGCCTCCACCGCGTCCCAGAGCTCACGCAGCCCGAACACCTCGCGGACCACCACGTACGCCCGGAGCACGTCCGCCGCCGAGGCGGCCGTCTCCTCGACGACCCGGAAGACGAACGAGATGCCGCCCCGGTTGATCGCCTCGTTGACCAGCACGGTGGTGACGATGTCCCGGCGCAGCCGGTGCCGGCCCATCCGGTCGGCGAACCGCTCCCGCAGCGGCGTCGGGAAGTAGTTGACCAGGACGTCGGTCGTCCACTCCTCGTCGGCCAGCCCGTCGGCCACGATCTCGCGTTCCAGCACGATCTTGACGTACGCCAGCAGCACCGCGAACTCCGGCGCGGTCAACCCGTTCTCGGTCCGGACCGCCAGCTCCTCGTCCGGCGGGAGCGCCTCCAGCGCGCGGTCGAGCTGACCGGACCGCTCCAACTCGTTGAGCATCCGCCGGTGCACCGGGAGCAGCGAGGCGGACTGGGCCTGGGCGTTGTTGATCGCCCGGGCCTGGTCGTAGTTGTCCCGCAGCACCAGCTCGGCGACCTCGTCGGTCATCTCGGCGAGGAGCCCGTCCCGCTCGTCCATGCTCAGCTCGTCGTCGGCGACCGCCGTGTTGAGCAGGATCTTGATGTTCACCTCGTGGTCCGAGGTGTCCACCCCGGCCGCGTTGTCGATGAAGTCGGTGTAGATCCGACCGCCGTTCTGCGCGTACTCGATCCGGCCGTGCTGGGTGAAGCCCAGGTTGCCGCCCTCGCCGACCACCCGGCAGCGCAGGTCCTTGCCGTTCACCCGGATCGCGTCGTTGGACTTGTCGCCCACCTCCGCGTTGGTCTGGCTGGACGCCTTCACGTAGGTGCCGATGCCGCCGTTCCAGAACAGGTCGACCGGCGCGGTGAGGATGGCCTTCATCAGCTCCTGCGGCGACAACTGGGTGACGTCGTCGTCGAGGCCGAGCACCGCGCGCACCTGCGGGCTGACCGGGATCGACTTCGCGGACCGGGAATACACCCCGCCGCCGGCCGAGATCAGCTCCGGGTTGTAGTCCTCCCAGGACGACCGGGGCAGGTCGAACAGCCGCTTCCGCTCGGCGTACGAGGCGGCGGCGTCCGGATCCGGGTCGAGGAAGACGTGCCGGTGGTCGAAGGCGGCCACCAGCCGGATGTGCTCCGACAGCAGCATTCCGTTGCCGAACACGTCGCCGGACATGTCGCCGACGCCGACCACGGTGAAGTCCTCGGTCTGGGTGTCGTGGCCCAGCTCGCGGAAGTGCCGCTTCACCGACTCCCAGGCGCCCCGGGCGGTGATGCCCATCTTCTTGTGGTCGTACCCGGCGGAGCCGCCGGAGGCGAACGCGTCGCCCAGCCAGAAGTTGTGCGCGGTGGAGATCTCGTTGGCGATGTCGGAGAAGGTCGCCGTGCCCTTGTCCGCCGCCACCACCAGGTACGGGTCGTCGGCGTCGTGCCGGACCACGTCGTCGGGCGGCACGATCTCGCCGCCGACGATGTTGTCGGTGACGTCCAGCATCGCGCCGACGAACTCCTTGTAACAGACCACCGCCTCGTCCCGGTCGCCCGGCTTCTGCTTGAGCACGAAGCCGCCCTTGGCGCCCACCGGCACGATCACCGTGTTCTTCACCATCTGCGCCTTGACCAGGCCCAGCACCTCGGTGCGGAAATCCTCCCGCCGGTCGGACCAGCGCAGCCCGCCCCGGGCCACCGGCCCGAACCGCAGGTGCACGCCCTCGAAGCGCGGCGAGTAGACGAAGATCTCGAACTTTGGCCGCGGCGCCGGCAGGTCCGGGATGGCCTGCGGGTCCAGCTTGAAGGCCACGAACGACTTGGGCCGCCCGCCGACCGGCTTCTGGTAGAAGCTGGTGCGCAGGGTCGCCTGGATCAGCGTCAGGTACGACCGCAGGATCCGGTCCTGGTCGAGGCTGGCCACGTCGTCCAGCGCCGCGCCGATCGCGGTGACCAGCTCGTCGCTGCGCTGCCGCCGCTCGTCCATGGTGGTCGCGCCCGGGGCGAACCGGGCCTCGAAGAGCTCCACCAGCAGCCCGGCGATCCGCGGGTACGCGATGAAGGTCTGCTCCATGTACTCCTGGGAGAAGACCGTGCCGGCCTGGCGCAGGTACTTCGCGTACGCCCGCAGCACGACCACCTGCCGCCAGGTGAGCCCGGCCCGGAGCACCAGCTCGTTGAAGCCGTCCACCTCGGCCTCGCCGCGCCATGCCGCCGCGAAGGCGTTCTCCACGTGCGGGCGCACCTCGGCCAGCTCCTGGTGCGCCTCGGGCAGCCGCAGGCCGAAGTCGTACAGGAAGACCCGGCCGTCGACCCGGTCCACCTCGTACGGGTGCTCGTCGACCACCCGGACGCCGAGCGAGTGCAGCACCGGCAGCACGGCGGAGAGCATCATCGGCTCGCCGTACCGGTAGACCTTGAACCGGACGTCCATCGTCTCGTCGACGTCCACGCCGGGTCGGCCCGGCCGCGGCGCGAGCTGCTTGCGGAACAGGTGCATCTCGAGCTGGCCGGGCTCCTCCAGCAGCTCCAGCTTGGCCAGGTCCTTCATCGCCTCGTACGGCGTGTGCCCGTCCTTGTAGCCCTCCGGGAACGCGTCGGCGTACCGGCTGAACAGGTGCTTGGCCTGCTCGTCGCCGAGCTTGCGCTCCAGCACCAGCCGGTAGTCGTCGTCCCAGAGCCGGGTCGCGTCGGCCAGCTCCTCGGCGAGCAGGTCGGCGTCGATCTCCCCGGGCGGGTTGGTCGGGTCGGTCCGGACGATGAAGTGCACCCGGGCGAGCATCGACTCGGTGACCCGGGTGGTGTAGTCCACCCCGACGCCGTTCAGCTCGCGGAGCAGGATGTCCTGCATGCGGAGGCGGTTCTGGGTGGTGAACCGGTCCCGGGGCAGGTAGATCAGACAGGAGATGAACCGCCCGTACGCGTCCCGGCGCAGGAAGACCCGCAGCTGCCGGCGGCCCGCCATCCGCAGCACGCCGATCACCGCGTGGTACAGGTCGTCGGTCTTGATCTGGAACAGCTCGTCGCGCGGGTAGGTCTCCAGGATCTGGAGCAGGTCCTTGCCGGAGTGGCTGCGTTGGCTCAGCCCGGAGCGGTCGAGCACCTCGGCGACCTTGCGGCGGACCACCGGCAGCTCCCGCACGCTGGTCCGGTACGCCGCGGTGGAGAAGAGACCCAGGAAGCGCCGCTCCCCGACCACCTCACCGGCGTCGTTGAAGATCTTGAAGCCGATGTAGTCGAGGTAGGCCGAGCGGTGCACGGTGGCCCGCGAGTTGGCCTTGGTGATGATCAGCAGGCGCTTTTCCAGCACCTTCTCGTGCGCCTCGGGGGTCATCGACGACAGCGCCCGGGCGTCCGGCGAGTCGGAGCGGAGGATCCCCAGCCCGGTCCCGAGCATGGCCTCCAGCGCCTGCCCGCCCTCCCCGCCGTCGGTGTCGACCAGCCGGTACTCGCGGTACCCGAGGAAGGTGAAGTGGTCGTGCGCCAACCAGCGCAGCAGCTCGACCGAGTCGGTGATGTCCTTCTCCGGCACCGGCGGTCGGTTGTCCGAGGTCCGCGCGGAGGCCAGCTCGTCAGCGAGCGCGAGGGCCCGCTGCCGCATCTTGGGCCAGTCCTCCACGGCCTCCCGGACATCGGTGAGCACCCGCTGCAGCTCCCGGCGGAGCTTCTCCCGGTCGGCCGCGTCGCGCACCGGGTCGATCTCGATCCGCATCCAGCTCTCGACCAGGTCGCCGGCGATCGCGTCGTCCGGCTCGACGTCGGCCGAGACCTCGGTCAGCCGGCCCAGCGGCTCCCGACGGACCACCACCAGGGGGTGGACCAGCAGGTGCACGTCGAGGTGGTGCGAGTTGAGCAGGGCGGTCACCGAGTCGACCAGGAACGGCATGTCGTCGGTGACGATCTCGATCACCGTGTGATGCTGTTCGGCGTCCGGCTCGTGGATGCGCAGTTTCAACTCGCCGGGAACCCGCTGCTGGGCCAGGTCCCGGTGCGCCCGGGCCGCGTCGAGCATCTCCTCGGCCGTGAAGCCGATCAGCTCCTCGTCCGGCGCGAACCGCCAGAAGCGGCCGACCAGGGTCGCCGCGTCGTGGTCGTCACCGGCCAGCGCGACCGCCTGGGCCACCAGGCGCTCCGCGTTCGGTACCGGTTCGTCGAGCTCGGCGTCCTCCACGTCGTCGCCCAGCGCCTGCGTCGGCAGGCCCAGGTCGTAGAGGGTGTCGACGCTCGAACCGGTCATCCCGGTCGCTCCCGTGTCGACGCGGCCGAAACCATCCCCGTCGGTCGCCGAATCGAAGCTGTCGTCCCGGCCGGTGTCAGCCTGCCGGAGGTCGGGTCCCGGTTTGATCGCCGGACGCCGGTCCATCGGTGCCACTCCCCTCGACCCACCGCGTTGTGGGTCACTCTCCGCCCAGCCTAGGCCCTACCGGTCTGCCCCTTCGTCGGCGGACCCCGGCCGGACGTCCGGATCGGGACTCTGTCCGTTCACCCGTTGCGGGTACGTGGTCGGCCGGTCGCGGAGTACCCCGGCTCGCGATGTTCATCACACTGTCGCAGTCCCCTCTTTCCGCACGTCGGAGCGGTGGCGGGGCCGTGGGAGAGCGCGGTCCGTACTAGCCTGCAGGGCAGTTTCACACCGGAGGGACAGCTTCATGCTCGTGTCGTACCCCGTTCGTCGTCGCCGATCCCCACTCCGGCCGATCTTCGCGGCGGTGACCGCCGCCATGCTCGCCGCCGGCGCGCTGGCCGGTTGCTCGACCGAGGACGGCCCCGAGCAGAGCGTGGACGCGTTCCTGGCCGGCTGGCGCTCCGGCGACCTGCACACGGTCGGCTTCATCGACGCGACCGGTGCCCGGGTGCCGGCGGCCGAGGTGACGAAGGAGATCCGGGGGCTCTCCGGGGAGCTGGTGGAGACCCCGCCCACGCTGCGGCGCAAGGGCGAGGCCAAGGTCACCGCGGACACCGCGACCGCCCAGGTGGAGGTCGCCTGGACGCTGCCGGGGCAGACCCGCTGGGTGTACGACCGGCCGGTCCGCCTCAAGCGCGGCAGCGACGACCAGTGGCAGGTGATCTGGGAGCCGACGCTGGTGCAGGAGCAGCTGGAGGAGGGCGACCGGCTGGCGCTGCGCCGGGACCGCGCGCGCCGGGCCGGGGTGCTGGACGGCGCGGGCGCCCCGATCGTGGCGCCCCGCCGGGTGGTGCGGGTCGGCGTGCAGCCCAGCGAGGTCACCGACGTGCGGGGGCTGGTCCGGCAGCTCGACGCCGCGTTCAAGGCGATCCGGCCCGCGCTCGTGCCGCCGGTCGACCTGTCCGATCTGCCGAAACGCCTCTCCGAGGCGGAGCCGACTGCCCTGGTCGAGGTGGTGACCCTGCGCGAGGAGGCGTACCGGCAGATCAAGCCCCGGATCTACGACCTGCCGGGCACCAAATTCCCGACCGACACGCTCGATCTGGCACCGACGCGGGAGTTCGCCCGAGCCCTGCTCGGCTCGGCCGACCCGGCACAGGCCGACGACCTGAAGGCGCACCCCGACCGGTACGTCGCCGGCGACCTGGTCGGCCACGGCGGCCTCCAGGGCCGGTACGACGACCGCCTGCGCGGGGTTCCCGGGCTCACCGTCGTCATCGAGCGGCCCAAGCCCGGAGAGCCGGGGATGACGACCGGCGCCGAGGTGTTCCGCAGCGAGCCGAGGACCGGCCAGCCGCTGAAGACCACCCTGGACGTGGCCACCCAGAACGCCGCCGACGCGGCGCTGCGCGGGGAGAAGCGGCGGGCCGCCCTGGTGGTGCTCCGGATCAGCGACGGCGCGGTGCTCGCCGCCGCCAACGGGCCCGGCCCGGCCGGGGAGAACCTCGCCTTCACCGCCCAGGTGCCGCCCGGCTCGACGTTCAAGACGGTCAGCGCGCTCGCCCTGCTTGACCGGGGCGCGGTGACCCCGGAGGCAACGGTCGCCTGCCCGAAGACGTTCGTGGTGGACGGCCGGCCGTTCAAGAATTCGGACAACTTCGAGCTGGGGGCGGTGCCGTTCAGCACCGACTTCGCGAAGTCCTGCAACACCGCCTTCGCCTCGCTGGCCCCGAAGCTCGGCCCGGACGGTCTCGCCACCACCGGCCGTACCCTCGGCCTGGAGGCGAAGTGGGACCTGGGCGCCGATGTCTTCACCGGCAAGGTCTCCACCGGTGGCTCCGGCACCGAGCAGGCCGCCGCGGCGATCGGCCAGGGCACCACCGTGGTCAGCCCGCTCGCGATGGCCGGTGCCACCGCCGCCGTGGCCCGAGGCCACTGGGAGCAGCCGAAGCTGGTGCTGGACCCGGCGCCGCAGCAGCCCGCCCCGGCGGCTGCGGCCCTCAAGGCGGAGTCCGTCGCGGCGCTGAAGACGATGATGCGCGGGGTGGTCACCGCCGGCACGGCCAAGGCCCTCGCCGACGTCCCCGGCGAGCCGGTGTACGGCAAGACCGGCACCGCCGAGTACGACAACAACCCGGCGCACACCCACTCCTGGTTCGTCGGCTGGCAGGGCGACGTCGCGTTCGCGGTCTTCGTCGAGCAGGGCGGGTCGAGCACCGACAGTGCGGTGCCGATCAGCGAGCGCTTCCTCCGCGCCCTCGCCGCCCGCTGACCGCCGGGCGCGGGACCGGTCAGGCGATGCCGGCGCTGGGCCCGGGGGAATCGTCGTCGCCCGGCTCGGGCGTGGCCTCCGCCTCCGGCGGCGACGTCCGGCGCAGCAGCGCGGGGCCGGCCGAGGCGGGCGGCCCCACCGGCTCCCGGCCCGCGAGGCGCTCCTCCTCGGGCGCGGCGACGCGACGCAGCAGCCCGGGTCCCGCCGACGCCCGGGACCCCAGCGGCTCCGGACCATCCGGCTGGGCCGGCGCGGCGGCCTCCACCGGCGTGGCGTCCTCGACGACCGGACCGATCGGCTCGACCGCCACCGCCGGGGCCGGCGCGACCAGGGGCGCCGGTGCCGCCAGCCCGCTCGGCTGGGGTCGCCCGTTGCCCCGCCTCGGGGACGGCGGCGCCGGGGTGGCCGGAAGCAGCCGCGGCGGCATCGCGGCCGGCGCGGAGACCGGCGCCAGCCCGGACACCACGGTGTTGACGATCTCGGCCGCGTACGACCCGTCGGGGTCGTAGTCCGGGTCGAAGACGGTCAGCTCGACGCCGAGGCAGTGCGGGGTGTCGACCAGGCCGGCAAGCAGGATCTCCAGCTCGGCGAAGGCGATGCCGCCCGGGTCCGGGGCGTCCACCGCCGGCATCACCGCCGGGTCGAGCACGTCCACGTCGATGTGCACCCAGTAGCCGGCGCAGTCGGCGAGCTGCTCGTGCGCCCACTGCGCGGTCCGCGCGGCGCCCTCGGCGCGCAGCGCCGGCACGGGCCGGGTGGTGATCCCGGCGGCCTGGAGGTCGAGTCGGTATTCGTCCTGCGCCCGGATGCCGAGCACCACCACGTCGATGTCCCGGAAGTACGGGCGGCGTCCCTCGATGGCGGCCAGGTCGGCCTGCCCCCGGCCGGTGACCAGGGCGAGGTCCTCCCCCGCCGCCGCGCCGACATAGGAGGCGTTGCCGGGGTGCCGGAAGTCGGAGTGGCCGTCCACGAAGACCAGCCCGATCCGGCCGCCGACCGCCTCGCCGAGCCGGTGCATGGCCAGCGCGGAGCCGAGCAGCACCGAGCAGTCCCCGCCGAGCACCAGCGGGAACTCTCCCCGGTCGATGATCGCGCCGATCCGGTCGGCCAGCGCCACGGAGTATCCGGAGATCTCCGGGGCGTGGCAGACGCCGTCGCCGGGGCGCCAGTCGCCCGGGTCGTACCGCGGCGGGGTGAGGCAGCCGGCGTCCCGGGCCCGCAGCCGGGCGAGCAGGCCGTGGTCGCGCAGCGCGCCGGGCGCCTTGGCGCAGCCGGGGACGGAGGTGGTGGTGGGTGGGCGCAGCCCCAGGTTGGTCGGCGCGTCGAGGACGGCGATCCGGCGCATCATGGGCTCCCGTCCTCGGTGGTCGGGCGGGCCGGCCGGAACGCCGGCCCGCGCTGGCGTGCTACGAACTCAGAACAGGGCGCTGGCCAGGGCCCGGCGGGCCGAGGCGACGGCGGGGTCCTCCGGGCCGGCGATGGCGAAGAGGCCGACCAGGTGCTGGCGTACCTTCTCGCGGTCGTCGCCGGCGGTCCGGCGGACCAGGCCGACCAGCCGCTTGTAGGCCTGCTCGGCCAGGCCGCTGAGCACCTCGATGTCGGCGGCGAGGAGCTGCGCCTCGACGTCGTCGGGGGCGCCCTCGGCGGCGGTGAGCGCGGCCTGCGGGTCGGCGCCGGCGACCCGGCGGGCCAGCCCGACCTGGGCGAGCCCGGCCTCGGCCGCGGCGTCCGCCGGGGACTCGGCCAGGATCTTCCGGTACGCCCGCTCGGCGGCGTCCAGGTCGCCGCTCATCAGCGCGTCGTCGGCCTCGTCGAGGCGGGGGTCCTCCGGCTCGGCCACGGCGACGCCGCCGGCCTTGAGCACGGCGGAGATCCACTGGCGGAGCTGGGCCTCCGGCACCACCCCGGAGAAGGCGTCGATCGGCTGCCCGCCGACCACCGCGTAGACCATCGGGATGCCCTGCACCCGGAACATCTGGGCGATCCGCGGGTTGGCGTCCACGTCCACCTTGGCCAGCACCCACGCGCCGTCGCCCTCGGCGGCCAGCCGCTCCAGCACCGGGGAGAGCTGCTTGCACGGCTCGCACCACTCGGCCCAGAAGTCCACCACCACCGGGGTGCTGAGCGAACGCTCCAGCACCTCCGACTGGAAGGTCGCCTCGGTCACGTCGAGCACGGCCACCCCGCCGCCGCCTGGGGCGGGAGCGCCCGGAAGACCGGTGGGCGGCCCGGACTGGGCCGGTGTGGTGGGACGGGTGGGGGCCGGTGTGCCGCGCAGCGCGCTGAGGTCGACCGCGCCGCGGGTGAAGATCGACGAGGTGATCCGTGGGTCGCTCATGGTTATCTAGTCTCGCACGGACCCCGCCGAACTCAGATCAACCGCGACGGCGACAGTTGCAGTTCTCACCCTGCTCACCACCCCTCTCACCACCCCGCTCGCCCCCACCCCCGCCACCTCTCCGCGATCTTGCAGTTTCTGCCCCGGCAAATGCGACAGATGCCGCATCAGAGGGGCCCGAAGTGCAAGATCGCGAAGGGTGGGGGTGGGGTTAGAAGCGGGCGGGTTCGCGGTAGGTGCCCCACTCGGCGCGGAGGGCGTCGCAGATCTCGCCGAGGGTGGCCTCGGCGCGGACCGCCTCGAGCATCGCCGGGATCATGTTCTCCGTGGTGCGGCTGACCTCGACCATGCGGGCGACGGCGGCCTTGACCGCGGTCTCGTCGCGGGCGGCCTTGCGCTCGGCGAGCATCCGGCGCTGCTCCAGCTCCACCTCGTGCGAGATGCGCAGGATCTCCAGGTCCTTGGTGACCGTGCCGGTGTGGCAGTTGACCCCGACGATCTTCTTGTCGCCCTTCTCCAGCGCCTGCTGGTAGACGAAGGCCGACTCGGCGATGTGGCCGGTGAACCAGCCGTCCTCGATGCCGCGCAGGATGCCCGAGGTCATCGGCCCGATCTGGTGCGGCCCCTCGCCACCGAGCTGCCGGATCCGGGCGAAGATCTCCTCGGCCTCGGCCTCGATCCTGTCGGTGAGCGCCTCGACGTACCACGACCCGCCGAGCGGGTCGGCCACGTTGATCACCCCGGTCTCCTCCATCAGCACCTGCTGGGTACGCAGGGCGATCTCGGCGGACTCGTCGGTGGGCAGGGCGAGGGTCTCGTCCAGGGCGTTGGTGTGCAGCGAGTTGGTCCCGCCGAGCACCGCGGCGAGGGCCTCGACGGCGGTCCGCACCACGTTGTTGACCGGCTGCTGGGCGGTCAGCGACACCCCGGCGGTCTGGGTGTGGAACCGCAGCCAGAGCGCCTTCTCGCTGGT
Organism: Micromonospora kangleipakensis; assembly: GCF_004217615.1. Taxonomy (NCBI): domain Bacteria; kingdom Bacillati; phylum Actinomycetota; class Actinomycetes; order Micromonosporales; family Micromonosporaceae; genus Micromonospora; species Micromonospora kangleipakensis. The sequence continues at coordinate 6,837,922 of NZ_SHLD01000001.1, forward strand.
GGCGCCGTAGACGTCGCGCAGCCAGCGGGCCCAGATCCGGCGGGCCGCGCGGAACTTGGCGATCTCCTCGAAGAAGTCCACGTGGGAGTCGAAGAAGAAGCTCAGCCCCGGGGCGAAGACGTTGACGTCCAGCCCGCGCGACAGGCCCAGCTCGACGTAGCCGAACCCGTCGGCCAGGGTGTACGCCAACTCCTGCGCGGCGGTCGAGCCGGCCTCGCGGATGTGGTACCCGGAGACCGAGAGCGGCTTGTAGCGCGGGATCTCCCCGGCGCAGTACTCCATCAGGTCGCCGATCAGGCGCAGGTGCGGCTCCGGGTCGAAGAGCCACTCCTTCTGCGCGATGTACTCCTTGAAGATGTCCGTCTGGAGCGTGCCGTCGAGGGTGGACAGGTCGGCGCCCTGCCGCTCGGCGGCGACCAAGTACATGCAGAACACCGGCACGGCCGGGCCGGAGATGGTCATCGAGGTGGTGACGCCGGCCAGGTCGATGCCGTCGAAGAGCGACTCCATGTCGGCGGCCGAGTCGACGGCCACGCCGCAGTGGCCGACCTCGCCGAGCGCCTGCGGGTCGTCGGAGTCGCGCCCCATCAGCGTCGGCATGTCGAACGCGACGGAGAGCCCGCCGCCGCCCGCGCCGAGGATCATCTTGTAGCGCTCGTTGGTCTGCTGGGCGTTGCCGAACCCGGCGAACTGCCGGATCGTCCAGGTCCGCCCGCGGTAGCCGGTCGGGTAGAGCCCCCGGGTGTACGGGAACTCACCCGGCCAGCCGATCCGCTCGAAGCCCGGGTACGCGGCACCCTCCGGCGGGCCGTACACCGGGTCCACGGTCATCCCGGAGAGCGTGGTGAAGTCCGCGTCCCGCTTGCGCGCGGCGTCGTAGCGGGCCTGCCAGCGTGCCCGTCCGGCGGCGATCTCGTCGGCGTTCATCCGCGGAGCTCCTCCTCGAGTCCTCGACTGAAGACCGAGTGTAGAACGGAGGCCTGAACGATCGCTAAGGATGTTCGTACCGGTCGGTAACCTGGTCAGGCCGAGGGCACCGCCGGACCGCCCAGGGCCACGTCGTCGACCCGGATGTTGATCTCGTCGACCCGCAGCCCGTACGCCTCGACGCCCGCCGTCACCGCGGACCGCACCGCGTCGGTCACCTCCGGCACCGGCCGGCCGCCCTCGATCACCAGCACCAGGTTGACCACCGCCGCGCCGTTCGTGACGTGCGCCGAGCAGCCCCGCCGGGCATCCCCCACCTGGTCCAGGCCGACCTTGTCGAGCACCGCGTTGAAGAACCGGGCCACGTCCCCGCCCAGCTCGGCCACTCCGGGCACGGACTTCGCGGCGGCCACCGCGATCTTCTCCACCACCTCGTCGGAGACGTGCGTCGTGCCGCCCGCCACCGTGTCCGGCGTCACGGACAGCTCCTGGGTCGCCTCGTCAGCCATGCTCCTACCCCCACCACACACGCGCACCGCCCCACGACCGTGAGGCGGTGCGAGCGTACTAGGTGGGTCCGGTCCGGAGTGGACCGCTCAGGCGCCGAGCTGGGCGAGCAGCTCGTCGGCGGCCGCGTACGGGTCGATGGCGCCCTCGGCCACCTTGGCGGCGAGCGTCGTCAGCTCCGTACCGTCGCGCAGCGAACCGATCCGGGCGCGGAGGACGCCGAGCGCGATCGCCTCGACCTCGGCGGCGGCCCGCGCCTCCCGGCGGCGGCGCAGCTCGTCGTGCTGCTCCAGCCAGCCGCGGTGCTTGTCGATGGCGGCGGCGATGTCGTCGATCCCCTCGCCCCGCGCGGCGATGGCCCGCACCACCTGCGGCCGCCACTCCCCCGGCCCGCGCTCGCCCAGGGCGATCATGCCCTGGATGTCGCGGACGGTGGCGTCGGCGCCGTCCCGGTCGGCCTTGTTGACCACGAAGACGTCGGCGATCTCCAGGATGCCCGCCTTCACCGCCTGGATCGCGTCGCCCATGCCCGGGGCGAGCAGCACCAGCGTGGTGTCGGCCAGCGAGGCGACCTCCACCTCGGCCTGCCCGACGCCGACGGTCTCCACCAGCACCACGTCGCAGCCGGCGCCCTCGAGCACCCGCACGGCCTGCGGGGTCGCCGCGGAGAGCCCGCCGAGGTGCCCCCGACTGGACATCGAGCGGATGTAGACGCCCGGGTCGGTGGCGTGATCCTGCATCCGGACCCGGTCGCCGAGGATCGCCCCGCCGGTGAACGGGCTGGACGGGTCGATGGCCAGCACGCCCACCCGGTGGCCGCGCGCCCGCAGCGCCCGGACCAGCTCGTTGGTGGTGGTCGACTTGCCCACGCCCGGGGACCCGGTCAGGCCCACCACCTGGGCCTGACCGGCGTACGGGGCGAGGGCCGCCGCGACCTGCGGCAGCACCTCGTCGCCGGACTCGACCAGGGTGATCAGCCGGGCCACCGCGCGGGGGTCACCCGCGCGGGCCCGCTCCACCAGCATCGGTACGTCCCGGCTGCGGCGCACCGATCCGACGGCCGCCGCCGGGGCGTTCTCGACGGTCTCACTCACTGTGCCGCCTTCGTTCGCGACTGCGGGGCTCGCAAACCCGGCTCACTCCTCGCGCTCACTGGTCATGTCCCCTGTTCGGCCCGCGGGATCGACTGGATCCCGCGCTCACTGCTGGGCTTCGCCGCCCGCCGGCACGTGGATGATGAGCGCGTCGCCCTGGCCACCGCCGCCGCAGAGCGCGGCCGCGCCGGTGCCGCCGCCGCGCCGCTTGAGCTCCAGCGCGAGGGTGAGCACCAGCCGGGCGCCGGACATGCCGATCGGGTGGCCGAGCGCGATCGCGCCGCCGTTGACGTTCACCTTGTCGGTGCTGATCCCGAGGTCCCGCGCGGACTGGATGCCGACCTGGGCGAACGCCTCGTTGATCTCGATGAGGTCGAGGTCGGCGACGCTGAGGCCGCCCTTCTTCAGGGCGTGCTGGATCGCGTTCGAGGGCTGCGAGTGCAGCGAGTTGTCCGGGCCGGCCACGTTCCCGTGCGCGCCGATCTCGGCCAGCCAGGTCAGCCCCAGCTCCTTCGCCTTGGCCTTGCTCATCACGACCACGGCGGCGGCGCCGTCGGAGATCGGCGAGGAGCTGCCGGCGGTGATCGTGCCGTCCTTGGTGAAGGCGGGCCGCAGCCTGCCCAGCGACTCGGCGGTGGTGTCCGGCCGGATGCCCTCGTCCTCGCTGATCACCAGCGGCTCGCCCTTGCGCTGCGGGATGATCACCGGGCTGATCTCGTCGGCGAAGTGGCCGTTCTTCTGCGCGGCGGCGGCCCGCTGGTGGCTGGCCGCGGCGAAGGCGTCCTGCTCCTCGCGGGTGATGCCGTGCTTGACGCCGTGCCGCTCGGTCGACTCGCCCATCGAGCAGCAGTCCCAGGCGTCGCTGAGCCCGTCGAGGGCCATGTGGTCCTTGATCGTGACGTCGCCGTACTTGTAGCCGCTGCGCTGGCCGAGCAGCAGGTGCGGGGCGTTGGTCATCGACTCCATGCCGCCGGCCACCACGATGTCGAACTCGCCGGCCCGGATGAGCTGGTCGGCCAGGGCGATCGCGTCCAGGCCGGAGAGGCAGACCTTGTTGATGGTCAGGGCCGGCACGGACATCGGGATGCCCGCCTCGACCGCCGCCTGCCGGGCCGGGATCTGACCGGCGCCGGCCTGGAGCACCTGCCCCATGATCACGTACTGCACCTGGTCGGGGGTGACGCCGGCGCGCTCCAGCGCGGCCTTGATCGCCACCCCGCCGAGCTTCGTCGCCGGGAGGTCCTTGAGGTTGCCCAGCAGCCGACCCATCGGGGTCCGCGCGCCGCTGACGATCACCGAAGCCATGCCTGCCTCCGAGGGGGGTGCCGAGCTGTACGCCTTAACGATTGTTCGGTCAGACTAGCGCCATGGCAGAGAACTCCCCCGTCGAGCCCGCTGCGGACTACGTCACAGACATCGGGCTGCGCCGCATCGACCACGTCGGGATCGCGGTGGCCGACCTGGACGCCGCGATCGACTTCTACCAGCGCACCTTCGGGATGCGCTGCGTGCACACCGAGACCAACACCGAGCAGGGCGTACGCGAGGCGATGCTGGCCGTCGGCCCGAGCACCGAGGGCGGGTGCGTGCAGCTGCTCGCCCCGCTGACGCCGGAGTCGACGATCGCGAAGTTCCTGGACCGCAACGGTCCGGGTGTGCAGCAGGTCGCGTACACGGTGGCGGACATCGACGCGGCCTGCGCGGCGCTGCGCGAGCGCGGCGTCCGACTGCTCTACGAGAAGCCGAAGCGGGGCACCTCCGACTCCCGGATCAACTTCGTCCACCCCAAGGACGCCGGCGGCGTCCTGGTCGAGCTGGTCGAGCCGGCCGCCGGCCACTGACCCGCCCGGTGGGGCCTCGGGTTCCGGGGTCCCACCGGCATCCGGACCGAGCGCGGCCCTGCGCGGTTCGCCGCTTCCCCGGACACCTCCACGCATCGGCGGATGCAGTTTTTCACACAGGGCTTCCGGCCCTAGCTACCGTTCAGTAACGTCCGACCCCACAAGGAGCGCGACCGGTGCCGGATGTGTCGATTGCCGACATGGCGGTCGGTCGCACCGGCGCCGACGATGGCAGCACCCCCTGCCCCCCGGCGTGGGTGCGGACGAACGGGAGGTCACCGTGCAGGACATCCTCGAAGCGATCATGGCGGCGGAGGGCTCCGGCCAGCCGGAGCGGGAGCTCGCCGGCCTCGCCGGCCTGCCGGTACCGGAGAGCTACCGGGGCGTGGTGGTGCGCGCCGAGGACACCCGGATGTTCGACGGGATGGCCACCCGGGACAAGGACCCGCGCAAGGCCCTGCACCTGCAGGAGGTGCCCACCCCGGAGCTCGGCCCGGGCGAGGCCCTGGTCGCGGTGATGGCCAGCGCGATCAACTACAACACCGTCTGGACCAGCATCTTCGAGCCGCTGCCGACCTTCAAGTTCCTCCAGCGCTACGGCCGGCTCTCCGAGCTGACCCGCCGGCACGACCTGCCGTACCACGTGGTGGGGTCGGACGCCGCCGGCGTGGTGCTGCGCACCGGGCCCGGGGTGACGAAGTGGAAGGCCGGCGACGAGGTGGTCGCGCACTGCCTGTCGGTGGAGCTGGAGGACGCGGCCGGCCACGACGACACCATGCTCGACCCGCAGCAGCGGATCTGGGGCTTCGAGACCAACTTCGGCGGGCTCGCCGAGCTTGCCGTGGTCAAGGCCAACCAGCTGATGCCGAAGCCGCGCCACCTGAGCTGGGAGGAGGCGGCCAGCCCCGGGCTGGTCAACTCCACCGCGTACCGGCAGCTGGTGTCGCACCACGGGGCCAACATGAAGCAGGGTGACGTGGTGCTGATCTGGGGCGCCTCCGGCGGCCTGGGCGGCTACGCCACCCAGATGGCGCTCAACGGCGGGGCCATCCCGGTCTGCGTGGTCTCCTCCCCGGAGAAGGCCGAGCTGTGCCGGAAGATGGGCGCCGAGCTGGTCATCGACCGCGCGGCCGAGGGCTTCCGGTTCTGGAAGGACGAGGAGACCCAGGACCCGGACGAGTGGCGTCGTTTCGGCGAGCGGATCCGCGAGCTGACCGGCGGCGAGGACCCGGACATCGTCTTCGAGCACCCCGGCCGGGAGACCTTCGGCGCCAGCGTCTACGTGGCCAAGCGCGGCGGCACCATCGTCACCTGCGCCTCCACCAGCGGCTACCAGCACCAGTACGACAACCGGTACCTCTGGATGCACCTCAAGCGGATCGTCGGCAGCCACTTCGCCAACTACCACGAGGCCTGGCAGGCCAACCGCCTGGTGGCGCTCGGTCAGATCCACCCGACGGTGTCGAAGACCTACTCGCTGGAGCAGACCGGCCAGGCCGCGTACGAGGTGCACCGCAACGCGCACCAGGGCAAGGTCGGCGTCCGCTGCCTCGCGCCGACGGACGGCCTCGGCGTCCGCGACACCGAGCTGCGCGCCCGGCACGAAACGGCGATCAACCGGTTCCGGGGCCACTGACCCGTACGGGTAAGGCCGGGATGGCCATTGCGGCGAGGCGGCCATTGCCTTTCCATCACCCGGCGCACCATTCGAGTCACGGCTGACAAAGGGCCGCGGGGCATCGTCCCGCGGCCCTTTTCCCGCTCACCTTGCGTGACGCCCGACCCGCCCCGGGACCTGCCAAGATCGCCGTTTGGTCCGGTCCCACCGGGACCGCGAGTTGACCATGTAATGAGGACACGAAAGCTGCGCACCGCTCTTGCGAAGCACCCTGGGGCGTCTGCGAGTATGTCCCAATGCCCCAGCAGCAGTCCTCCCCGCTTGCGTTCTTCGATAACGCGAACTCACAGCCCGATTTCACCGTTGGCCTGCGCGGATACAACACCGGTCAGGTCGATGACTTCATCGGTCGGCTGACCGCCGCGCTGACCCAGTCCGAGCAGGCCCGCGCCGAGGCCGAGCAGCGGATGAACGACGCCCAGCGCCGGCTCCGCCAGGCCGAGCAGCGCCAGAACGCGTTGGAGCAGAAGCTCACCGACACCAACAAGCAGCTCGAGGAGAACAGCCGGCCGACCCTGTCCGGCCTCGGCACCCGCGTCGAGCAGATCCTCCGGCTGGCGGAAGAGCAGGCCAACGACCACCGCAACGAGGCCAAGCGCGAGTCGGAGGGCATCCTCTCCGCCGCCCGCCTCGAGGCCCGCGAGATCACCGACAAGGCGCGCGCCGAGGCGGCCGCGATGAAGGCCACCGCGGAGCGGGAGGCCGGCAGCGTCCGCACCACCGCCGAGCGGGAGGCCGCGGAGGTCCGGGTCCAGGCCCGCCGCGAGGCGGACACCCTGCGCGCGGACGCCGAGCGGGAGACCAAGCAGCTGCGTACCGTCACCGCACACGAGGTGGCCGAGCTGAAGTCCACCGTCGAGCGTGAGGTCGCCACCCTGCGGGCCACCGCCGAGCGGGAGATCACCCAGCAGCGGGCCAAGGCCGCGCGGGAGGCCGAGGAGAAGCGCGCCGAGGCGACCAAGCTGCTCACCGACGCGCGCGACAAGCGCGACAAGGACCTGCAGGCCCTGGAGCTCCAGCTCGCCGAGCGGCGGGAGAAGGCCGAGCGCGAGGAGTCCGAGCGGCATGCCGCGCAGGTCGCGCAGACCCAGAAGCTGGTCAGCGAGGCCGAGCAGCGGGCCCGGGCCGCGCAGGAGCGGGCCAAGGAGATCGAGCAGCGGGCCGAGGCCCGCCGGGTCGAGTCCGAGCGCACCGCCAACGAGACGGTGGAAAAGGCCAAGGCGCTGTCCGAGAAGACGCTCAACGAGGCCAAGGCCGAGTCGCAGCGGCTGCTCAGCGAGGCCCGCACCGAGGCCGAGCTGACCACCCAGGCGGCCCGCCGCGAGGTCGAGGACCTCACCCGGCAGAAGGACGCCGTCACCTCCCAGCTCGGTCAGATGCTCTCCGGTCTCGCCGGCATCGTGCCGGGCGTGCCGGCGGCCCCGGCCAAGCCGGAAGCGGCCAAGAAGGAGGGTTCCGAGGAGCGGGTCATCGCCGAGTCGGCCAGCTGAGCACCACCCGCATCGGGGCATGATCCACGGCGCGGGGTGACACCGGGTAACCGGTGGAACCCCGCGCCGTCATGCTGCCGCGCCCGTTCCGTCCTATCAGTGAATAAGCTCCCAACAGGGGCGTCCGTATCGCCCCAGCAGAGCCGGATGCGTGTGAGGATGGGGGCATGTCGCACGGCGAGGAACTGTTTGCTCTCGGCGGGGACGTGACCACGGAGCCCAGCTTCGAGTCCGCTCTGCGGGGGTACGAGAAACGACAGGTCGACCGGTACGTCGCTCGTGCGGAGCACGAGATCGCGACCCTGACGACCGAGCGGGAGCAGGCGTACACGCAGATCCACAAGCTGGCCGGCCAGGTGGAAGTGCTGCAACGCGACCTCGCCCAGGTGCGCAAGCAGGTGGGCGTGGTGGACCGGGCCTCGTTCCGGCACCTCGGTCCCCGGGTCGAGCAGATCCTCACGATGGCCGAGGAGCAGGCGGACGAGATCGTCGCCTCCGCCGACGAGGAGATCGAGGCCCGGCGGGCGGCCGCCGAGCACATCATCGAGGAGGCCCGCGAGCAGTCCGCCCAGGCGCTCAAGGACTTCGAGATCGCCCTCGCCGCCCGGCGGGCCGAGGAGGAGCGGCACGCCGCCGCCCGCAAGGCCGAGGCCGACGCCAGCCTGAAGGCCGCCAAGGCCGAGTCCGACGCCAGCCTGAAGGCCGCCAAGGCCGAGGCCGACGCCAGCCTGAAGGCCGCCAAGGCCGAGGCGGAGAAGCTCCGCAAGACGGCCCAGGACGCGCTGGCCAAGGCCCAGCAGGAGGCCACCCAGCTCCGGGACACCGCCAAGGAGATCCACACCCGGGCTCAGCAGGAGTCCACCCGGCTGCGCGAGTCCGCCAAGGAGGCCCTGGCCAAGGCCCAGCAGGAGGCGACCCAGCTCCGCGAGGCCGCCAAGGAGATGCACGCCAAGGCGCAGCAGGAGGCCAAGCGCCTCACCGAATCCGCGACCGCGGCGAGCCGGGCCACCCACGCCAAGGCGCTCCAGGAAGCCAAGCAGATCGTCGACGACGCCGAGGAGGCCGCCAAGGCGACCCGCGGCCGGGCCCGGCAGGAGGCCAACCGGCTGACCACCGAGGCCGCCGATGCCGGCAAGCGCAACCGGGCCGAGGTCGAGGCGTACGTCCAGCGGATGCGGAGCGAGACCGAGGCGTACGTGCAGCACGCCCGCGCCCAGACGCAGCAGGAGCTGGGCGCCTGGCGGGCCGGCGTGGAGCGGGAGGTCAACTCCCGGCGGGAGGCGGCCGACAAGGAGCTGGCCCAGCGCCGGGCCGCCGCCGAGCAGGAGTTCGCCAAGCGCCGCGACGAGCTGGACAAGCAGCACTCGACCCGGCACGCCGAGCTGGAGAAGCTGCACAAGACCCGGCAGGACGAGCTGGAGCAGGCGTACACGGCCCGGCGGAACGCGATCGAGCAGGGCGCCGCGGCGGTCCGCGGGGCGGCCGAGCACGACGCGCTGACCATGCGACGCCGGGCCGAGGACGAGGCCACGGAGCTGCTCCGCCGGGCCGAGGCCGAGGCCACCGAGAAGCGCCGCAAGGCCGACGAGCACGTCGCCGCCTCCCGGCGCCAGTTCGAGGAGTACGCGGCCACCACCCAGCAGCACCTGGCCACGACCCAGCAGCACCTCGCCGCCACCCAGCAGGAGGTGGCCTCCGGCCGGCAGCAGCTCGCCCAGGTGATGCTGGAGATCGCGCAGGCCCAGCAGGAGCTGGCCGACCTGCGGCAGGAGACCTGGAAGTCCCGGCAGGAGTCCGACGAGCTCCAGCGGAAGCTGACCGAGCTCCGGTTGCAGGAGACCGCCGGCACGACCTCCGCCGGCCTCGCGGCCACTGCGGTCGCCCCCGGCAAGCTGGCCGGGCCCACCGGCGGGGGTGCGGGCCAGGTCCCCGGCAGGGGCACGGGTCCGGTACCCGACACGGACACGGAGCCGGTCACCGCGAACGTCAGGGCACCGGTGACCGCCAACGGCCGGGCGGCTGCCCCCACCAACGGCCGGGAGCCGGCGACGGCAGCCCCGGCGGAAGCGAAGGAGCCGGCCGCCGGCGGTGCCGCCACGGCCGACACCGGAGCGGCCCGTCCGGTCGGCGAGCCGGTGACCACGGTGGACGGCGCCGCCGGGCTGGACGGCGAGCCGACGGTGGCCGCCGTGCCGGGCGCGGGCGGCCGGGGCGCCACCCCGACGAAGATCACCAGCACCGGCGAGAACGGCAAGCGGCCGACGAAGCCGACCACCGACGAACGCAGCGCCAAGCCGAGCACCGTCACCGTCGAGTCGGACTGACCGCACCGGGTCCCCCGCCCACCGGCCGGCGAGACACGTCGACGGCGCCTGCCGCCACCTCGCCGACGTGGGGTTGTCCGGCATCCCCGAACACCACCACATCCCCGACCCGGCGACGGCAGCCGGACGGGATCCCGCCGCCTCACCGAGGTGACGGGTCCGGCACACCGGCGGTCGCGGGGCTGACGGACACCCGCGCGGGCGAAGGGCTGGTGGGCGCACCCGCGGGCCGCTAACCTCCGGGCAGAGGCCCGTGGCGCGCCGGAATCCGGCCGCCGCCGGCCGACCGGTCCGGCCACCAACCCCGGGTCGGCGAAGGCTGCTCCGGCCGCATCCGCCGGAGCGGAACCCGGGGGAGGTCCGGTGTCGCAGGACGGGCCGTCGGGCAGCGCCCGACCAGACCACGACGATCCGTTCGCCGCCCTCCGCCCCGAGGACGATCCGACCCCGACGGCGCACCCCGCCTCCGACGGCACGCCGGAGGACCCTGCCCCAGGGGCCGACCCGGCCCCGACCGCGGGCCCCGCCCCCGACGGCCCCTGGCCGGCAGGTGCGGCCGCGAGCGGCGCGGGGGCCCGCGCATCGACCGGGGTGCCCGCTGGGCCACCGACGCCGGAGGCGACCGGCGGGGCGCTCGCCGACGAGGCGGCGGCCGACGAGGCGGCGGCCGGCGGGGCGTCAGCCGGCGCTGCCTCGCCCCGCCCCACTGTGAACCAAGCCAGCGGTGGGCGGACCGCCGAGACGAACGCGTCCGACCCGACCGAGTTCGAGGTGGGTGGGCCGAGCGGGCGCTTCGGCACCCCCGGCCGGCCATTGCGGCGCAGCAGCTTCCTGATCGGCTTCACCGGGGCGCTCGGTGTGCTGCTGGCGTACGCGGTCTTCCTGGGCCTGCGCAACGCCGCCGGCATCCTCGTCCTGGTGGTCATCGCGCTCTTCCTCGCCGTCGGCCTCCACCCGGCGGTGGTCCGGCTGCGGGGCTGGGGGCTGTCGCACGGGTTGGCGGTGGCGGTGGTGACGCTGACGGTGCTGCTGCTGATCGTCGGCGGGGTGCTGGCGCTGGTGCCGCCGGTGGTGACCCAGTCCGGACAGTTCATCCAGCAACTGCCGAGCTACGTCGACGAGCTGCGCCGCAACCCCACGGTCAATGACCTGGTCGAGCGGTACGACCTCATGCAGCGGGTCCAATCGGCCGCGAACGCGGACAATATCGGGCGGGCCCTCGGCGGCGTGCTGGGCGGCGCACAGTTGATCTTCGGCACCATCTTCCGGGCGCTGACCGTGCTGGTGCTGACGATCTACTTTCTGGCCTACTTCGACAAGCTGCGCGCCCTCGGGTACGCGCTGGTGCCCCGCTCCCGGCGGGAGCGGGTGCGGCTGATCGGGGACGAGATCCTGACCCGGGTGGGCGCGTACATGGTGGGGGCGCTCAGCATCGCGGTGCTGGCCGGGGCGAGCACCTTCGTCTTCGCGCTGGTCGTCGGGCTGCCGTACCCGTTCGCGCTGGCGGTGGTGGTCGCGGTGACCGACCTGATCCCGCAGATCGGAGCCACCCTCGGGGCGGTCGTGGTGACCCTGGTGGGTTTCGCCACCGACCTGCCGGTCGGCATCGCCTGCCTGATCTTCTTCCTGATCTACCAGCAGGTGGAGAACTACCTGATCTATCCCAAGATCATGCGGCGGGCGGTCGCGGTCAACGAGGTAGCCGCGCTGCTCGCCGCCCTGCTCGGGGTGTCACTGCTGGGCGTCGTCGGCGCGCTGATCGCGATCCCGACGGTGGCCGCCCTCCAGCTGATCCTCCGCGAGGTGGTCCTCCCCCGGCAGGAATCCCGCTGAGCATCGGCCTCCACGGATCAACGGGCCGGTCGGTCAGCCCGCCTGGTCGGGACGCGGACCGGGGACCGGGGTGTCGGCGAACGACGCCACCGTCCGGTCGGCGTACGCGCTGACGTCGCCGGTCTCCACCGGGCCGTCCCAGGTGGTCGGCAGCGGCACCGGCACCGCCGGGTTGACCCGGCGGACGATCTCGTCGAGCACGGTCTCCGCGTCGCCGACCCAGAGGTGCTTGGCGCCGGGCACCCCGACCACCTCGGCCTGCGGCACCGCGGCGAACCGCTCCCGGGCCTCCGCCGGCCGCAGGTAGTCGTCGAACTCGGGGACCAGCGCGGTGAGCGGCTTGCCGCTGTCGGCCCACTGGGTCAGGTCGTCCGGCGTGGAGAAGCGCAGCGGCGGGGAGAGCAGGATCGCCCCGGCCACCGCCGGGTCGCAGCCGTACTTGAGCGCCAGGTCGGTGCCGAACGACCAGCCGACCAGCCAGATGTTCGGCAGCTCGGCGAACTCCGCGTACTCGATGGCGGCGGCGACGTCGAAGCGCTCGCCGACCGCGGCGTCGAAGGCCCCCTCGCTGGTGCCGCGGACGCTGCTGGTGCCCCGGGTGTTGAACCGGAGCACGGCCAGGTCGGCCAGCGCGGGCAGCCGCCAGGCCGCCTTGCGGAACACGTGGCTGTCCATCATCCCGCCGTGGGTGGGCAGCGGGTGCAGGCAGACCAGCGTGCCGGCCGGCTCCCGGTCCAGCGGCCGGGCCAGCTCACCGACCAGCTTCAGCCCGTCGGCGGTGTGCAGCTCGATCTCCTCCCGGTGACCGGGCAGGATCGACGAGGCGCGGATCGGTGTGCTCACCGTCCCAGTCTGGCGCGCCGCCGCCCCCGTCGCCCGCCGGGGCGCAAACAGCGTGATCCAGATCGCTCAGCCGTGCCGGGGGGCGCCGCGGCCGCGCTGGATGACCGGTCCGCGCCGGTCCCGGGCCCGCCAGCAGCCGCTGTGCCAGTGCCGCCGGTCGGTGAGGTCGCCCCGGTCGTCCGCCGGCCAGGCCACCACGTGCGCCACGCCGGGGCGGATCTCCTGGTCGCAGCCGGGACAGCGGTACGTCTTGGTGGACGCCCCGCCGCTGATCCCGCGTACCTGCCAGTCGCCGTCGCGCCACTGCTGGACGGTGGGCACGCCCTGGCGTGCCCGGTCGGAGTCCAGGTGGGCGGTCTCGTCCCGGCGGGGGCGGTTGCGACGGGGGCTCACGGTCACCAAGCGTACGGGCCGCCGGCGGGACCGGCCCGGGACGGGCGGCCCCGCCGGGGCGGCCCCGGGTCAGTCCCAGGTCTCCGGTCGGGTCAGGTCCTTCGCGACCCGGGCGCCGGCCAGCACCGTCGCCGCGTCCGTCTCGGTGAAGCCCTTCCCCGGCCAGCCGATCGAAGGTCACACCCTCCAGACGCGTCACCCGCGGCCGGCGTTGACCCGGTCAGCGACGGGTGTGGTCGCGGAACCCGCGACCGCTCTTGCGGCCCAGGTAGCCGGCGGTGACCAGGTGCTCCAGCAGCGGCGCGGGGGCGAAGCCCGGCTCGCGCAGCTCCAGGTAGAGCTCCCGCTGGATGGCCAGCGACACGTCCAGGCCGACCACGTCCAGCAGCTCGAACGGGCCCATCGGGTAGCCGCAGCCGAGCTTCATCGCGTAGTCGATGTCGTCGGCGGTGGAGTAGCTGGCCTCCAGCATCTTCACCGCGTCGTTCAGGTACGGGAAGAGCAGCGCGTTGACGATGAAGCCGGACCGGTCGCCGCAGACCACGCCGGTCTTGCCGAGCGCGGCGCAGACCGCGCGGGCGGTGGCGGTGGTCTCCGGCGAGGTGCGGATCGTCTGCACCACCTCGACCAGCGGCATGACCGGGGCCGGGTTGAAGAAGTGCAGCCCGACCACGTCGGCCGGCCGCTGGGTGGCCATCGCGACGTCGATCACCGGCAGCGACGAGGTGGTGGTGGCGAGCACGACGCCCGGCTTGCAGATCTCGTCGAGGCTGGCGAAGAGGGCCTTCTTGACGCTCAGCTCCTCGACCACGGCCTCGACCACCAGGTCGACGTCGGCGAGGTGCTCCAGCGTCGCGGACCAGTTGATCCGGCCGAGCGCCGCCTCCCGGTCGTCCTCGCTGAGCTTGCCGCGTACCACGCCCTTGTTGAGCGAGGTCTTGACCGCCTCGAAGACCTTGGCGGACTTCTCCGCGCCGCGGGTGACCGAGACGACCTCGTACCCGGCCTTGGCGAAGACCTCGATGATGCCGGTGGCCATCGTCCCGGAGCCGACCACGCCGACCTTCGCGATGGCGCGGGCGCCGTCGGCGAGCGCGGCCTGCCCCGCCACGGGCGTCTGGTCATCCGGTACGACCACCGGGGAGCCCGGCCGCTCGTAGGTGTAGAAGCCCCGGCCGGACTTCCGGCCGAGCAGTCCCGCGGTGACCATCTGCTTGATCAGCGGCACCGGCGCGTGCCGGCGGTCCCGGCCGCCGCGCCGGTACATGGTGTCCAGGATCTCGTACGCGGTGTCCAGGCCGATCAGGTCCATCAGGGCGAGCGGGCCCATCGGCAGGCCGCAGCCGAGCTTCATCGCGGCGTCGATGTCCTCGCGGGTGGCGTACCGCCCCTCGAACATGCTCACCGCGTGGTTCAGGTAACCGAAGAGGAGCGCGTTGGCGATGAAGCCGGCCCGGTCGCTGATGGTCACGTCGACCTTGCCGAGCCGCTCGCAGAGCGCCTCCACGTCGGCCACCACGTCGGCGGAGGTGACCACGGTGCGGACCACCTCGACCAGCTTCATCACCGGCGCCGGGTTGAAGAAGTGGATGCCGATGACCTGGTTGGGGCGGGTGGTGGCGACCGAGATCTCGGTGACGCTGAGCGAGGAGGTGTTGGTGGCCAGGATCGCCTCGGGCTTGCAGACCCGGTCCAGCTCGGCGAAGATCCGTTGCTTCAGGTCGAGGTGCTCGGGCACGGCCTCGATCACCAGGTCCACCGAGTGCAGCGCGTCCAGCCCGACCTGGAAGTGCACCCGGGACATCAGGGCGTCCCGGTCCGCCGCGGCGAGCTTGCCCTTGGCGACCGCCCGGTCGGTGGAGCCGGTGAGGGTCGCCCGGCCACGGTCGAGGGCGGCGTCGGAGATCTCCACCGCCACCACGTCGATGCCGTTGCGGGCGAAGACCTCGACGATGCCGGCACCCATGGTGCCCAGACCCACCACACCCACACTGGTGAACTCGCGCGCCACGATCGGCCTCCCCTGGTTGACTCCGCCGTTGCCGGCATGAACGGCCGCTAAGGTTATGCGCCGGAGTCTGCCATGTGACGCTGCGTTGTCGAGACGCCGTGGGATATTTCACGCAGGAAGGCCTCAGGCCGTCGCGGAGACCCCCGTGAGCGCCAGCAGCTCCGCCACGAACTCGGCCGGCCGTTCCAGGTGCGGGCTGTGCCCGCAGCCGGGGAGCACCACCTCCCGGTACATCCCGCCCGCCGCCGCGTACCGCTCCAGCACCGCGCGGGTCTGCCCGATCATCGGCTGCGGCGGGCAGTCCGCCGCCCCCGGCCAGCCGGGCACCGCGCCGAGCGACCCCAGATACGCCAGGTCGAACAGGGAGGTGTCCGAGACGATCACGTCGGCGTCGCCGCGTACCCAGGTGACCGGGGGCCCGGCCGGCACGGCGACCAGCTCGTCGGCGATCCGGAAGTGGGCCGGCGCCAGGGCGTTGAGCACGCCGCGCTCCCCGGGCGCGGTGCCCGGCCAGTGCGGCGAGGCGACCGCCGTGCCCGGGTAGTTGTCGTCCCCGGTGACGGTGGAGAGGGCGCTCTCCAGCAGCAGCTCCTCGTCCTCCCCGAACGACGCCGGATCGGCGACGTAGGTGGCCCGCAGCACGTTGCGGGGGCTGGTCGGGGCGTCCTCGCCGCGGTCCTTCGCGGCGAGCCGGGCGACGAAGTCGGCGTTCGCCGTGCCGGCCCCGGTGCCGGCGGAGTCGGGCGTGGTGAGGGTGCCGTGGACGTCCCGGGTGCCGCCGAAGCCGTACGGGGAGACCGGCGCCTCCAGCAGCAGGGCGGCCACCCGGTCGGGATGGTCGACCAGCAGCCGCATCGCCACGCCCCCGCCGAGCGAGTGCCCGACGACCACCGGCCGGGCGCCGGGGGCGAAGAGGCCCGGAACGTCGAGCAGGGCGGCGACGTCGTCGGCGAAGTCGCCCAGCCCGCGCGTCGCGTCCACCGGCGCGGTCTGCGTGTCGCCGTACCCGCGCAGGTCGGGCGCGACCACCCGGAGGGTGGCCGGCAGCCGCCGGATCAGCGGCTCCCAGAAGGCCGCGGAGGAGACATTGCCGTGGACGAGCAGCACCGGCACGCCGTCCGGCGGGCCCGCCACCCGGACCGCCTGGGTGATGCCGTTCGCCGACACGGTGTGCTGCGCGCTCTCCATCGGCGCATGCTGACACGCCGCGCCGCCCCGGGTCCATGGGCCCGGCCCACACCCGGGACCACCGCCGGCTGTGGGACCGGCCCGGGTCGGGACCCGGGACGGCCGACGGTCGTCAGCGGTGGGCGTCGACCGGGGCCGCCGGCAGCGGCAGGACCGCGCCGCGCGGCTCCACCGGCGCCCGCGGGGCCGGGGGGACGGGCAGCGGCAGGGTCGGCCGGTGGTCCCGGCGCGGCGCCGAGAAGCTCAGCCCCACCGGGTCGGTCCGGGCCACGCCGGGGTCGAAGTACCGCAGTTCGGTACGGCCCAGTCGGATCACGTCGCCGTCGGTCAGCTGCTCGACGCCGGCGATCCGGCGGTCGTTGAGCCAGGTCCCGTTGGTCGAGCCGAGGTCCACCAACGACACCCCCTCGTTGGTGAGCTGGACCGCGGCGTGCCGCCGGCTCAGGTGCGGATCGTCGAGCACGATCCCGGCGGTCGGCGCCCGACCGATCACCTGCGGGTCACGGCCGACCCGGAAGCTCAAGCCCCGCATCGTTCCGCCCGCCACCGTCAACAGCGGCATCAGTTCCGGATGATCCTCCATGGACCGTCGCCCTCCACCCCACCATCGCCCCGTGGCGTCAGCGTGCCACCTCACCGTAATCGTCCCCACCACCGGGTGGTCACCTCCGCGACCCCGGGCGGCCAACTCCCGTTCGCCGATTCGGCGGGCACGCCGGGTACCACCGCCGCCCGGCGGCCGGCTGCGCGACCACCCCGGGCAGGCGGTTTCCGGGCGCGGAGAGGCCTACCGGCGAGTAATCCTCGGGTCTAGACTTCCGCCATGACGGCTGTGCATGTCCCGGGGACCCCGGTCATCGAGGACGGTCGGCTGGTGTCGACCAGCCCGGCGACGGGCGCGGAGGCCGGGCGACTCCCGGTGGCGACCGCAGAGGACGTGGCCCGGGCGGTCGCCCGGGCCCGCGCCGCGGGCGAGTGGTGGGCCGGTCTCGGCTTCACCGGTCGCCGGGAGCGGCTGCTGCGCTGGCGGAGCGTGCTCGCCCGGCGGATCGAGGAGCTGGCCGAGCTGATGCACACCGAGGGCGGCAAGCCGGTCGGCGACGCCGTCGTCGAGATCCTCACCGCGCTCGAGCACGTCGACTGGGCGGCCCGCAACGCGCGGCGGGTGCTCGGGCCCCGGCGGGTCCGCTCCCGGCTGATCCTCGCCGAGTTCACCGGCCACCTGGAGTATCAGCCGTACGGAGTGGTCGGCGTGATCGGCCCCTGGAACTACCCCGTCTTCACCCCCATCGGCTCCGCCGCGTACGCGCTCGCCGCCGGCAACGCGGTGGTCTTCAAGCCCAGCGAGTACACCCCGGCCGTCGGGCAGTGGCTGGTCGACCGGTTCGCCGAGGTGGTCCCCGAGCAGCCCGTCTTCACGGCGGTGCACGGCCTCGGCGACGTGGGCGCGGCGCTGTGCCGCTCGGGCGTGGCCAAGGTGGCCTTCACCGGCTCCACCGCCACCGCGAAGAAGGTGATGGCCGCCTGCGCCGAGTCGCTCACCCCGGTGCTGCTCGAGGCCGGCGGCAAGGACGCGATGATCGTGGACTCCGACGCCGACCTGGACGCCGCCGCCGACGCGTGCGTGTGGGGTGCGCTCACCAACGCCGGCCAGACCTGCATCGGCATCGAACGCGTCTACGCCGTCGACCAGGTCTTCGACGCCTTCGTCGACAAGGTGGTCACCCGGGCCGGGCGGCTCACCGTCGGCCCCGACGGCGCCGACATCGGCCCGATCACCATGCCCTCCCAGCTCGACGTGATCCGCCGGCACATCGACGATGCCGTCGAGCGGGGCGGTCGCGCGGTGCTCGGCGGCCCCGACGCGGTCCAACCGCCGTACGTCCACCCGACCGTGCTGGTGGACGTCCCCGAGGACTCGACCGCCGTCCGCGAGGAGACCTTCGGGCCGACGCTCACCGTCAACCGGGTCCGCGACGTCGACGAGGCCGTCGACCGGGCCAACGCCCTGTCGTACGGCCTGGGGGGTTCGGTCTTCGGCCGCAAGCGGGCGGTGGCGGTCGCGCGGCGGCTGCGCTCCGGGATGGCCTCGGTGAACTCGGCGCTCACCTTCGCCGGCATGTCCACGCTGCCGTTCGGCGGCGTCGGCGACTCCGGCTTCGGCCGGATCCACGGCGAGGACGGGCTGCGGGAGTTCGGCCGGGCCAAGGCCATCACCCGCCGGCGGGCCCGCTCGCTGCTGCCGTCGATGACCTTCGAGCGCACCCCGGCGGACGTCGCCCGCCTGGTCAAGGCCGCCAAGCTGATGTACGGCCGGAACCGCTGACCGCTCCCGTGCCCCGGGCGCGGCAACGCCGGCAGGCGGCTCAGAACAGGGTCAGCTCGTCGCGCTCGATGCCGCGCAGCTTGTCGTAGTCGACCACGACGCAGCGGATGCCCCGGTCGGTGGCGAGCACCCGGGCCTGCGGCTTGATCTCCTGGGCGGCGAAGACGCCGGTGACCGGGGCGAGCAGCGGATCACGGTTCATCAGTTCCAGGTAGCGGGTGAGCTGCTCCACGCCGTCGATCTCGCCGCGCCGCTTCACCTCGACGGCGACGGCGCCGGAGTTGGCGTCCCGGCAGAGCAGGTCGACCGGCCCGATGGCGGTCATGTACTCCCGGCGGACCAGCGAGTAACCCTCGCCGAGGGTCGTCGGGTTGGCGGCCAGCAGCTCCTGCAGGTGCGCCTCGACGCCGTCCTTGCGCAGGCCCGGGTCGACGCCCAGCTCGTACGAGGTGTCCTGGAAGATCTCCTCCAGGGTGATCCGCAGCTCCTCGCCGGCCTTGTTGACCACCCGCCAGACGCCGGGGGCCTCCTCCAGCCGACAGGGCGGGCTCATCCAGTTCAACGGCTTGTACGCCCGGTCGTCCGCGTGGATCGACACCGAGCCGTCCGCCTTGACCATGAGCAGCCGCGTGGCCGGCGGCAGGTGAGCCGAGAGCCGTCCGACGTAATCCACCGAGCACTTCGCAATCACCAACCGCACCCGACGAGGGTAGCCGAGACCCCGGCCGTCGCCACCGAGCGGCACTGGCGTCCCGGTGCGATGCTGTGATCGTGCTCGAAGTCCTCACCGGTTCCGGCCTCGCCGCTTCGGCCGGCCTGAACGCCTACATCCCCCTGCTCCTGATGGGTCTGCTGGCGCGCTACACCGACCTCATGGACCTGCCCAGCGGCTGGCAGTGGTTGGGCAACGGCTGGGTCATCCTGATCCTCGCCGTGCTGCTCGCCATCGAGGTGGTCGCCGACAAGGTGCCCGTGGTCGACCACGTCAATGACGTGGTGCAGACGGTGGTCCGGCCCACCGCCGGCGGCCTCGCCTTCGGCGCCGGCTCCACCTCCGAGACCGTCACCGTCAGCGACCCGGACACCTTCTTCTCCTCGCACCAGTGGGTGCCGGTCGTGGTCGGCGTGCTGATCGCGCTCGGCGTGCACCTGCTCAAGTCGGCCGCCCGACCGGTCATCAACGCGACCACCGCCGGCTTCGGCGCCCCGGTGGCCAGCACCGCCGAGGACGCCACGAGCGTGGTGATGTCGGTGGTGGCGATCCTGCTGCCGGTGCTGGTGCTGGTCTTCCTGGTCGGGCTGGTGGCGTCCCTCTTCTGGTTCCTGCGCCGGCGTCGGGAGCGGCGGGCCGCCCGAGCTTGACCTTCCCCCGGCGAGGCGTACGCCTGCCGAGACCCGTGCGCGGCCATCGGACCGGCGAGCACGGCACCGGCGAAAGCCGCACCAGCCACACCGAGACGCCGCTGGCCGGCACCCCGTGTCTTGGGGTGCCGGCCAGCGGCGTATTGCTTTGGGGTCAGCTGTTCCAGTGCTGGGCGACGATGTGGGCGGCCTGCTTCTCCCACTGGGCGTAGGCGTCCGGGTAGGCCGACACCTGCACCGTCTGGGCGGCCTCGGTCAGCGGCATGTCCTGCCACCCGTCGACCTGCTTGAGACCCTTCTCGAACGCCAGGGTCGCGTACTCGGGGTCGGTGATCTGCTCCGGCGTACCCCAACCCGAGGACGGGCGCTGCTGGAACAGGCCCAGCGAGTCGTGGTCGTTGCGGTCACCCAGGTGACCCAGGTTCTCCAGCTTCGACTCCTGCAGGCTCGTGGCGATCGAGATCACCGCGGCCCGCTCCGGCAGACCCGCCTTCTTCGTCGCGGCGATGATCGCCTTCGCGTTGCCGGTCTGCTCATCGCTCAGGGAGATGTGCGACTGCTTGCCCTGCACACCGTGCGGGATCAGCTTGCCGCTGTCCGGCTTGTCAGCCTGCACCGCGACCGGCTTGCCGGTGACGGGACCGGTGTCGGCGTGAGCGGCGATCGGACCGGCGAACACACCACCGGCGAAAGCCAGACCAGCAACACCCAGCACGCTCTTACGAATGATCGTGTTCATGGGAAAGCTCCTTGGGGGTTGGCGCACACCCGGTGGGGGCCGGGACATGCGCAAGCACCGTCAGGCGCTCACTAAGTTCAAGGGGGGAAAGTCTCTGCCCGATCCGACCGCGGGGCGGGGGCCTCTTCGCGGCGCCGGGACCATATGTAACGACCGCCGGCCCGCCATCATTCCGGGGCCCGACCACCGGCCCGGTCGAGCGGGCCAGCTGCTTCGGTCGTACGCCAGATGTAACGACCCCCGGCCCGCCACGATTCCGGCCCGGGGATGCCGCCGGTCACACCCAGAAACGGACACCCGACCCAGACCGTCCGCCACCTGCCGGCCGGAAACGGACACCCGGCACCAGATCCCCGATGTGGCGGTATCCGCGCCTGTCGGACACCCCCACATCGGCGACATGCGGGCGATCACGCCCAACCAGCAAGCGACGCCCACCCAGCCCAGACCCGGCCAGGGCCGACCCGGGCGGGCCACACCCCCCATCGCGGCCCACGACGAACCCGAAAGGCCGAAGACCAAACGGCCAAATACCTAAAATGGGACCAGGAGCCTAAGGAGGGTCACCGATGACCGCAGCGATGGAGATGCCCCGGGTCCAGGAATGCGCCGTCGCTTCCTGCGCCTACAACCACACCAACGACTGCCACGCGTTCGCCATCACGATCGGCAGCAGCGACCACGCCCACTGCCACACCTTCGTGGAGCTGCCGGTGCGGGGCGGGATCGAGCAGCTCATCGCCCAGGTGGGTGCGTGCAGCCGGGCGGACTGCCGGCACAACTCCGAGCTGGAGTGCCACGCCCCGGCGATCACGGTCGGCCCGGACAACGACATGGCCGACTGCATGACCTACCAGAGCCGCTGACCCGAGCCGGCGCTGAGGAAGGGATCGCACGGCGGGCCCCTTCCTCGTCACGACAGGCCGTTGGCCTCACGGATCACGGTGACCATGTCGTCGATGATGGGGCTGAGGGCGAAGTCCTTCGGGGTGAAGACGCGGGCGACCCCGGCGGCCCGGAGCGTCTCGGCGTCGGAGGCGGGGATGATGCCACCGACCACCACCGGCAGGTCGCCCCGCCCGGCCGCGCGCAGCCCGTCCAGCACCGCCGGCACGGCGGCAAGGTGCGAGCCGGAGAGCACGGAGAGCCCGACGAGGTCGACGTCCTCCTCGACGGCGGCGGCCACGATCTGCCCGGCGGTCAGCCGGATGCCCTGGTAGACCACCTCGAAGCCGGCATCGCGGGCGCGTACCGCGATCTGCTCGGCGCCGTTGGAGTGCCCGTCCAGGCCGGGCTTCCCGACCAGCAGCCGCAGCCGGCCGCTGCCCAGCTCGCGCGCGGTGGCGGCGACCCGCTGGCGGACGGCCGCGATCCCCGCGTCGCCGCCGGCGCCGGCACCGCCGGCCAGGCCGGTCGGCGCCCGGTACTCGCCGAAGACCTGGCGCAGCGCGCCGGCCCACTCACCGGTGGTCACCCCGGCCCGCACGCACTCCAGCGTCGCGGCCATCAGGTTCGTCGTGGTCGCGGCGCCCGCGCGGAGCCGGGCGAGTGCCGCGTCGACCGGCGCGTCGTCCCGACCGGCCCGCCATTCGCGTACGGAGGCGACGGCGGCCGCCTCGACCGCGGGGTCGACCTGCTCGACGGCCTCGGCGCCGGCCGCGGTCAACGGGGACGGCTCGGTCTCGGTGAACCTGTTGACGCCGACCACCACGTCGGCGCCGGACTCCATCCGCCGGCGCCGCTCGGCGAGCGAGGCGACCAGGGCGCTCTTGAGGTAGCCGGTCTCCACGGCGGCCACCACGCCGCCCATCTCCAGCACCTTCTCCAGCTCGACCCGGGCCCCGGTGACGATCCCGTCGACCAGCGCGGTCATCACGTGCGAGCCCTCGAACAGGTCGGGGTACTCGAGCAGGTCCGACTCGTACGCGAGGACCTGCTGCATCCGCAGCGACCACTGCTGGTCCCACGGGCGGGGCAGGCCGAGCGCCTCGTTCCAGGCGGGGAGCTGCACCGCCCGGGCCCGGGCGTCGCGGGAGAAGGTCACGCCGAGCATCTCCAGCACGATGCGCTGGATGTTGTTCTCCGGCTGGGCCTCGGTCAGGCCGAGGGAGTTGACCTGGACGCCGTACCGGAAGCGGCGCTGCTTCGGGTCGGTGACGCCGTACCGGTCGCGGGTGATCTCGTCCCAGAGCGCGCCGAAGGCGCGCATCTTGGCGACCTCCTCGACGAAGCGCACCCCGGCGTTGACGAAGAAGGAGATCCGCTGGACCACGTCGCCCATCCGCTCGGCGGGCACCTGGCCGGAGTCGCGGACCGCGTCGAGCACGGCGACTGCGGTGGCCAGCGCGAAGCCGACCTCCTGCACCGGCGTCGCGCCGGCCTCCTGCAGGTGGTACGAGCAGATGTTGACCGGGTTCCACTTCGGCATCTCGCGCAGCGTGTACGCGATGACGTCGGCGGTCAGCCGCAGCGACGCCGCCGGAGGGAAGATGTACGTCCCCCGGGACAGGTACTCCTTGATGATGTCGTTCTGGGTGGTGCCGGCGCAGCGGGACAGCTCGGCGCCCTGCTCGGCGGCGACGGTGCCGTAGAGGCCGAGCAGCCACATCGCCGGCGCGTTGATGGTCATCGAGGTGTTCATCCCGGCGACCGGGATGCCGTCGAAGAGCGCCCGCATGTCGCCGAGGTGCGCCACCGGCACGCCGACCCGGCCGACCTCGCCGGCGGCCAGCTCGTGATCGGGGTCGTACCCGGTCTGGGTGGGCAGATCGAAGGCGACCGACAGGCCGGTCTGCCCCTTCGCCAGGTTGCGGCGGAACAGCGCGTTGGTCGCAGCGGCGGAGGAGTGCCCGGCGTAGGTGCGCATCACCCAGGGGCGGTCGCGCTCCGGCAGCCGGCCCGGGAGAGCCTTCTCGTCCATGGCCGGAGTCTAAGTTACCGTTCAGTAAAACGGGCTGTGGAAAACCACACAGGTCCATGTCGCGGACGTCCGGGGGCAGAGCGCCCGAGATGGTCCCGACCACCACACCCCGGGCTCCCCGCGCCGGCGGCCAGGTCGCACACTTGACGGCATGGATGACGAGCTCGCGATCTCCGTACGAGGGCTGCGCAAGGTGTACGGCGACAACGTCGCGGTGGCGGGGGTGGACCTCGACGTCCACCGCGGTGAGGTGTTCGCCCTGCTCGGCCCGAACGGCGCGGGCAAGACCACCACCGTGGAGATCCTGGAGGGCTACCGGCGGCGCGACGCCGGCGAGGTCTCCGTCCTGGGCAGCGACCCCGCCCACCCGGACCCGCACTGGCGCTCGCGGGTCGGCATCGTGCTCCAGGGCACCGGCGAGTTCGACGAGCTGACCGTCGCCGAGGTGATCCGGCACTTCTCCGGCTTCTACCCCGAGGCCGACGACCCGGACAAGGTGATCGAACGCGTCGGGCTCGGCGGCAAGGCGAAGGCGCGGACCCACACCCTTTCCGGCGGCCAGAAGCGCCGCCTCGACGTGGCGCTGGGCATCATCGGCCGCCCGGAGCTGCTCTTCCTCGACGAGCCGACCACCGGCTTCGACCCGGAGGCCCGGCGGGAGTTCTGGGAGCTGATCCGGGACCTGGCCGCCGCGGGCACCACCATCGTGCTGACCACGCACTACCTGGACGAGGCCGAGGCGCTCGCGGACCGGGTCGGCGTGATCGCCGCCGGGCGGCTGGTCGAGGTGGCCCCGCCGAACCGGCTGGGCAACCGGCAGGAGGCCCTCGCCACGGTCTCCTGGCGTACCCCGGACGGGACGCCGCAGAGCGCGGAGAGCGCGACGCCGACGGCGCTGGTGGCGGAGCTGGCCGCGCGCTACGGCGGCGAGGTCCCGGCCCTGACGGTGACCCGGCCGACCTTGGAAGACGTCTACCTGAAGATGATCGGACACTCATGACGACCACCACGAAGCCGGCGGCCCCGGTCGCCGCCGCCCCGGCCCGGCGGCTCGGACCGGGCGCCCTCGCGCTGCGGCAGGGGCGGCTGGAGATCACCCAGTTCCTGCGCAGCCGGGAGTCCGTCGTCTTCACGATGGGCTTCCCGATCATCATGATCCTGATCTTCGCGTCGATCTTCAGCGGCGAGATCGGTGGTGGGGTCAAGTTCACCCAGTACTTCATCACCGGCATGATCGCGACCGGTCTGATGACGGTGAGCTTCCAGAACCTGGGCATCTGGATCCCGATCGAGCGGGACCGGGGCGTGCTCAAGCGCTACCGGGGCACGCCGATGCCGAAGTGGGTCTGGTTCGCCGGCAAGGTGATCATGGTGGTGGCGATCGGCGTGGCCGAGACCGCCCTGCTGCTGGTCGTCGCGGTGCTGCTGTTCGACCTGAAGCTGCCCGACACCATCGGCAAGTGGCTGACCTTCGGCTGGGTCGCCGCGCTCGGCGTCACCGCCTGCACCCTCTGCGGCATCGCCATCTCCTCGCTGGCCCGCACCGCGCGCAGCGGCTCCGCCGTGGTCACGCCGGTGGCGCTGATCCTCCAGTTCATCTCCGGCGTGTTCTTCGTCTTCACCGAGCTGCCGAGCTGGATGCAGCAGGTCGCCGCGCTCTTCCCGCTCAAGTGGATGTGCCAGGGGCTGCGGTCCGTCTTCCTGCCCGAGAGCTTCGGCGCCCAGGAGCCGGGCGGCTCGTTCGAGCTGGGCCGCGTCGCCCTGGTGCTCGCCGCCTGGTGCGTGATCGGCCTGCTCCTCTGCCTGACCACCTTCCGCTGGACCACCCGACGCGACGGCTGAGCCGCCCGGCGCGGCGGCGGGTGTCACACTCGCCTGCATGGCTCACGTTCTGACCCGGCGCCGGCTGCTCGCGGCCGGCGCCGGCACGGCGACGCTGGCCGCGCTCGGCGGCCTCACCGCCCGGGAACTGTCCCGCCCCCGACCCGGGCCGGTGCCCGAACTCCCCGACGCCCCGTCCGGCGACGAACGCCTGATCCGCATCCGGTCGGCCGCCCGGAACCGCGAGGTGGACTTCTGGACCGCCGTCCCGGAGGGGTACGGCGACGGCCGCGGCCTGCCCGTCTGCCTGGTGCTGCACGGCGCCTCGGCCACGCCCCGGGACTTCGGACGCTTCGGGCTCGCCCGCTTCCTCACCGACGCGGTACGCCGGGGCGCACCGCCCTTCGTGCTCGCCGGCGCCACCGGCGGCCGGCTCTCCTGGCGGCGCTCCGGCGACGACGACCCGCAGCGGATGGTGCGCGAGGAGGTGCCCACCTGGTGCGCCCGGCGCGGCTTCGACGTCGACCGAACGGCGGTCTGGGGCTGGTCGATGGGGGGCTTCGGCGCGCTGCTGCTCGCCGAGACGTACCCGGGATGGCTCCGCGCGGTGGCCGCCTTCTCCCCCGCGGTCCGGCCGGGGGACGCGGTCTTCGCCGGTGCGGCGCGGCTGCGTGGCACCCCGGTCGGTCTCTGGTGCGGCCGGCAGGACAACTTCCTCCGCGACGTGCGCGCCCTGGCCCGGGCACTGCCCGAGCCGCCGGTACGCGCGGCATGGGCCGACGGCCGGCACAACTTCGCCTACTGGGGCACGGTGATCCCGGACGCCTTCGCCCTGCTCGGCGCAGCCCTCGACCCGCCCCGGCCGTGACTGCGGGCGACGAACGGTCCCGCCCGTCGCCCGCGCCGCCGGCTCAGTACGTGTAGAAGCCCTTGCCGGTCTTCCGGCCCAGGTCACCGGCGGTGACCATGCGCTGGAGCAGCTCCGGCGGGAAGAACTTCTCATCGGCGGTGTCGGTGTAGATGTTCTTCGAGGCATGCAGCAGCACGTCCACGCCGGTCAGGTCGGTGGTGGCCAGCGGACCCATGGCGTGGCCGAAGCCAAGCCGGCAGGCGGTGTCCAGGTCCTCCGCCGAGACCACGCCGGACTCGACCAGCTTGACCGCCTCGACGACCAGCGCGGAGATCAGCCGGGTGGTGACGAAGCCGGCGATGTCCCGGTTGACCACGACGACCGTCTTGCCGATCTCCTCGGCGAACGCCTTCGCCGTCGCCAGGGTCTCGTCGCTGGTCTTGTAGCCGCGGACCAGCTCACAGAGCTTCATCATCGGCACCGGGGAGAAGAAGTGGGTGCCGACGACCGACTCCGGCCGCTCGGTCACCGCGGCGATCTGGGTGACCGGGATGGCCGAGGTGTTGGTGGCCAGCACCGCGTCGGCCTTGCAGATCTTGTCCAGCGCGCGGAACACCTCGTGCTTGATCTCCAGCCGCTCGAAGACCGCCTCGACCACGATGTCCGCGTCGGCGACCGCCTCCAGGTCCGTGGTCGGGGTGATCCGGCCCAGCGCCGCCTCGACCTCGGACGCCTCGATCTTCCCCTTCTCGGCGAACTTCTCCAGCGACTTCCGGATGCCGTCGACGCCCCGCTTGGTGGCCGCGTCGTCCAGGTCCCGCAGCGTCACCTGCCAGCCCGCCTGCGCCGCCACCTGGGCGATGCCCGAGCCCATCAGCCCGGCACCGACGACCGCGAGTCGACCCGCCATCTGCTTCTCCCTCGCCTGATTGAGTACCTGCCAGCACCCTAGTCGGCGAGCCTGAACGACCGCTAAGCCCTCTCCGCGGTCAGATCTCCAGGGTCGGCTCGTCCGGGATCGTGCCGCGCTCGACCTCGATCCCGAGGGCCTGCAGGTCGGCGACGAAGTCCGGATAGCCACGGTCCACGTGGTGCACGTGGGAGACCTCGGTGACCCCGTCGGCGCAGAGCCCGGCGATGATCAGCCCGGCGCCGGCCCGGATGTCGGTGGCGCGGACCGGGGCGCCGGAGAGCCGGTCCCGGCCGCGGACCACCGCGTGGTGGCCGTCGGTCTTGATGTCCGCGCCGAGACGCATCATCTCGTTGGCGAACATGAACCGGCCGTCGAAGATGTTCTCGGTGATCAGCGACGCGCCGTCGCTCACCGCCGCCAGCCCGATCGCCATCGGCAGCAGGTCGGTGGCGAAGCCCGGGTAGGGCAGGGTCACCACGTCCACCGCCGTCGGGCGGTCGTCCATCCGTACCCGGAAGGCGTCACCGCGGGTCTCCACCAGGCCGCCGACCGAGACCAGCTTGTCGAGCGCGACCTCCAGGAACGCCGGGTCGATGCCGGTCACCGTGACGTCCCCCCGGGTCATCGCGGCGGCGAACGCCCAGGTCCCGGCGACGATCCGGTCCCCCACCGTGGCGTGCCGCACCGGGCGCAGCTCGGGCACGCCCTCGATACGCAGGGTCGAGGTCCCCTCCCCCTCGATCCGGGCGCCCATCCGGATCAGCATCGAGCAGATGTCGACGATCTCCGGCTCCCGGGCGGCGTTGTCGATCACCGTCACGCCCCGGGCCAGCACCGCCGCCATCACCAGGTTCTCCGTGGCGCCGACGCTGGGGAAGTCCAGCACGATCTCCGCGCCGTGCAGACCGTCCGGGGCGGACGCGATGACGAAGCCGTGCTCGCCGGAGATCTCCGCGCCCATCCGGGTCAGCCCGGAGATGTGCATGTCCAGGCCGCGGGAGCCGATCGCGTCCCCGCCGGGATGCGCCACCCGCACGTACCCTCGGCGGGCCAGCAGCGGACCGAGCACGCAGATCGATGCGCGCAGCCGCCGGACCAGGTCGTAGTCGGCCTCCGCGCCCGGCCGCTCCGGCACGTCGATGACGACCGACCGGGAGCGTTCCACCCCGCCGCGGGCCACCATCGGATCGACCGGGTCGTCGACGCCGAACCGTACGCCGCAGCCCAGCCGGCGCAGCACCTCGCCCATGATGGCGATGTCGGTGATCCGGGGCACGTTGGTGATCACGTTCCGCCCGGGCGCGAGGAGCGCGGCCGCCATCAGCTTGAGCGCCGAGTTCTTCGCCCCGACGACGTGGACCGTGCCGGCCAGCCGCGCGTCGCCGCGCACCCGGATGACGTCGACGTCGTTGACCGCCGGACCGCCGGCATCACCCGGGCCCACCCCGGCCGGCCAGCCGGACTGGTCCGGCCGCGCCGGGATGGTCAGGTCCGGTATCCGTAGGCTGTGCGTCATGGCCGTCCACCTCACGCGCATCTACACCAAGGCCGGCGACGCCGGCATGACCAGGCTGAGCAACAACGAGCAGGTGCCGAAGACCGATCCACGGATCGCCGCGTACGCGGATGTCGACGAGTGCAACGCGGCGATCGGCGTCGCGCTCGCGCTCGGGCAGCTCGACGACGAGCTGCGGGCGGTGCTGGGGTCGATCCAGAACGACATGTTCGATGTCGGCGCGGACCTGGCCACCCCGGTCGAGCCGGACCCGAAGTACCCGCCGCTGCGGGTCACCGAGGAGTACGTGGAGCGCCTCGAGGGCTGGTGCGACGAGTACAACGCACGCCTGAGCAAGCTCGACTCCTTCATCCTCCCCGGCGGCACCGCTGGCGCGGCGCTGCTGCACGTGGCACGGACGATCGCCCGGCGCGCCGAGCGTGCGGCGTGGGCCCTGGTCGCGCACGACCCGGAACGGACCAGCCCCCTCCCGGCAAAGTATCTCAACCGGCTTTCCGATCTGCTCTTTATCCTGTCAAGAACGGCAAATCCGAACGGAGATGTGCTATGGGTGCCGGGCGGGAAGCGTTGACCGTCGGCGCCCTGCACCACGTCGAGGTCTGGGTGCCCGACCTCGACGCGGCCAAGTGCAGCTGGGGCTGGCTCCTCGGCGAGCTGGGCTGGACGCCGTTCCAGGACTGGCCGGCCGGCCGGTCCTGGCGGCTCGGCCCGACCTACCTGGTGCTGGAGCAGTCCCCCGGGCTCTCCGGACGGGTGCACGACCGGCTCGCCCCCGGACTCAACCACCTGGCCTTCCACGCCGGCTCGCCGGCGGCGGTGGACGCCCTGGTCGCCGCCGCCCCCCACCACGGCTGGGAGCTGCTCTTTCCGGACCGGCACCCGCACGCGGGCGGTCCGGGGACGTACGCCGCTTACCTGGCCGACGGGCAGGGGTACGAGGTGGAGCTGGTCGCCTCTGACCTCGGTGGTTGCGCTTGAGGGCTGGGGGCGACCGTCCGGGCTCGCGTGGCGTGGTTGCGGTGGGGGCTCTGGCCGCGGTCCGTTCGGCGGTCACGGTCGTTCCGTTCGCGGATATGCCGCTGGCCGGCACCCCGTGTCTCGGGGTGCCGGCCAGCGGCGTGTTGCTCTATGGGTCAGCTGTTCCAGTGCTGGGCGACGATGTGGGCGGCCTGCTTCTCCCACTGGGCGTAGGCGTCCGGGTAGGCCGACACCTGCACCGTCTGCGCGGCCTCGGTCAGCGGCATGTCCTGCCAGCCGTCGACCTGCTTGAGACCCTTCTCGAACGCCAGGGTCGCGTACTCGGGGTCGGTGATCTGCTCCGGCGTACCCCAACCCGAGGACGGCCGCTGCTGGAACAGGCCCAGCGAGTCATGGTCGTTGCGGTCACCCAGGTGACCCAGGTTCTCCAGCTTCGACTCCTGCAGGCTCGTGGCGATCGAGATCACCGCGGCCCGCTCCGGCAGACCCGCCTTCTTCGTCGCGGCGATGATCGCCTTCGCGTTGCCGGTCTGCTCATCGTTCAGGGAGATCTTCGACTGCTCGCCCTGCACACCATGCGGGATCAGCTTGCCCATGTCGGGCTTGTCGGCCTGCACGGCGGCCGGGGTCATCGCGCTGGTCGGGGTGGCGTCGTGGTGGTTCAGCGGACCGGCGGCCAGACCACCGGCGAACGCCAGACCAGCAATACCGAGCACGCTCTTACGCAGCATCGTGTTCATGGGAAAGCTCCATTCGGGGGTTTGGCGCACACCCGGTGGGGGCCGGGACATGCGCAAGCACCGTCAGGCGCTCACTAAGTTCAAGGGGGGAAAGCTGCCCGGTCCGACCGCGGGGCGGGGGCCTCTTCGCGGCGCCGGGACCATGTGTAACGACCGCCGGCCCACCATCATTCCGGGGCCCGACCATCGGCCCGGTCGAGCGGGCCAGCTGCTTCGGTCGTACGCCAGATGTAACGACCCCGCCCCCGCCACGATTCCGCCGTCGGGATGCCGCCGGTCACACCCGGAAACGGACATTCGACCCAGACCGCCCGTCGCCCGACGGGCCGGAACGGACACCCGGCACCAGAACCTCCATGTGGCGGTATCCGCGCCTGTCGGGACACCGCCACATCGGGGACATGGAGTCGATTACGCGCGGGTGGGGTGCGCAGACGCGAGCGGGTGCGAACGGCTCAGCCGTACCGCGGAAACAGCTTGCGGGGGTGGGCCGGCGGGGCCGCGACCAGGCCCGGAGCGCGAAGGGCGCCCGGCCGGGCGGAAGCTGGCCGGGCCGGTCAGACCTCGCGAACAGGCCCGGGGGCCCGATCGGGGTCAGGCGGCGGGCCAGTCCTGGGAGGCCAGACGCGGCGAGACCGCCCCGGGTGGGGCGGCCTCGAGCCAGGAGAGGAAGCCGGTGACCGTGGACCGTGCCATGGCGATCTCCACCGGCGCGTGGTTGCTGGTACAGCGGAGGATCACCCAGTCGGCGGGCATGGAGAGGCGTTCCTGCCCCTCCGGCAGCCGGCGGCGCTCCACGGCCAGCCCTTTGCGGGAGAGCACCCGCTTTGGGCGTAGGGCGAAGCTGAATATCCGGTACCATCGCAGCTCGTCGTTGGCGAACCGGCCGAAGCCGGGCGACCAGCCCCGGCCGTCCAGGATCGTGGAGACCCGGACACTGAGCCGGATGATGCCCCCGCTGCGGGTGAAGAGAGCCCGCCGGATGAAGAGGATCAGAAGCGCGGCGAGCACGACCGCGACGCCGATTCCGACCCCTTCCACGATCTCCATCGGCGGGTCGGCTCAGCGGGCCGGAGAGGCGGGGGTGGCGCTCTCGGCGAGGACGGTGACGCCCTCACCGGTCACGGAGAGGAAGCCGCCGGCGACGTCGTACGCGACCTGCTGGCCGCCGGCCTGCTTGATGCGGACCTGGCTGGGCTCCGCGAGCTGACCGAGCAGCGGCGCGTGGCCCGGAAGCACACCCAGCTCACCCTCGGTCGTCCGGGCGACGACCATCTCGGCCTCACCGGACCAGACCTTCTCCTCGACGGCTACGAGCTCGACGTGAAGCTGCTGTGCCACGCTGTCTCCTTGCTGCGGCGGCGGATTGCCGAAAGTCTAGTCGCGCCCCCGAGGGCGACCCAACGCGGGTGGCGAGAGCTGCGCCACGGGGAGGCGCCCGGTGCCACGCCAGCGGGCCCGGCGTGCGCCGGGGCCCGCTGGCGCTCACGTTAACTGTTCTTCTGCTTGAAGTCGGGGTGCTCCAGCATGAAGGCGTCCACCTGCTCGGTGCGGATGGCGGTGAAGAAGTCCTGCGCCGCCGGCAGCAGCCGCTCCCCCTTGTACGCGGAGCCGGTGCCGATGCCCCCGCCGGGCAGCTTGATGGTCTCGATCGAGTCCGAGCGGATGCCCTTGAGCGCCAGCGCGAAGTCGACCACGCTGTTGCCCCGGCCGTTGAAGATCAGCGACCGGCCGGCAGCCCGGATCACCTTGTCCAGCTTGACGGGGTTGGTCACCACGTCGGCGCTGAACGCCTGGTTGACCATCGCCTTGATGAACTGCTGCTGGTGCCGCTGCCGGCCGTAGTCGGCGTCCGGCACACCGTTCTTCGGGTAGCGCTGGCGCACGTAGTCCAGCGCCTGCCAGCCGTTGAGGTGCGCGTTGCCCTTCTTGTACTCGGCCTGCGGGCCGAGATAGCCACCGCCGCCCGGCCTCAGCTGGCGCATGGTGCCGTCCGGCTTGCGGTGCTCGGAGCGCACGTCCCGCTCGATGTACATGTCGACGCCGCCCATCGCGTCGACGATCTTCTTGAAGCCGGTGAAGTTGATGATCGCGCCGGCGTCGAAGCGCTGGATCCCGGTGACCTGCTGGACGGTCTTGGCGAGCAGCTCGAAGCCGCGCGCGGCGTCCGGGTTCTGCCCGGGGACCCGGCTGCCGTACGACATGGCCGCATTCAGCTTGTCGGTGCCGCCCGGGTAGTTCGCCTTGGGGAACTTCGGGATCTCCACCCGCAGGTCGCGCGGGAGCGAGAAGAGGTAGCCGCGGTCCATCCCGGCCGGCACGTGCAGGATCATGATCGAGTCCGCCAGCGGCGGCGTCGTCGGGTTGCGGGGGTCGATGCCGACCAGCAGGATGTTCAGCGGGCCCTTGATGTTGCTCTTGCGCTCCTGGGCGCCGGCCGCCTGGTCGCCGAAGAGGTCGCCCTTGCCGACCGCGCCCTCGTAGCGGGACAGCAGCGCCTCGTAGCCGACCAGCACCGCGCCGCTGAGCAGCATGAGGACCACGCCGAAGACGGTGCAGACGCGGGCCCACCGGGGCACCCCGCGCCAGAAGGACCACTTGCCGCCGTCCGTGCCGGCCTTACCCACGAGCATCTCCATTCGTCACGCCCACGACTGGAAGACGGGCGCACGCGACCGATTCGTTGCAGAGATCCACGCCCAGAACGTGAGCGTCGTGCCACGAACGGTACCCCGGGTTCCGGCGAGCCGCTTGCCGCGGAAGCGGACATCTGCTATCACCGGCCCCAAATGGAGGGAGGCCACCCCGGCTCACGCCGGGATGGCCTCCACTGGGTGTGACCTAGGTCTAACCCTCCATCAGCTCCTTGGCCTTGGCCTCGAGGTCCTCGAGACCGCCGCACATGAAGAACGCCTGCTCGGGGAAGTGGTCGTACTCGCCCTCGCTGATCTTGCGGAACGCCTCGATGGTCTCGGAGATCGGGACCGTCGAGCCCGGCACGCCGGTGAACTGCTCGGCGGCGTAGGTGTTCTGCGACAGGAAGCGCTCGATCCGCCGGGCCCGGGCCACGGTGATCTTGTCTTCCTCGGAGAGCTCCTCGATACCGAGGATGGCGATGATGTCCTGCAGGTCCTTGTAGCGCTGCAGGATCCGCTTCACCTCGGTGGCGACCTGGAAGTGGTCGGCACCGACGAACTCCGGGGCGAGGATCCGGGACGAGGACGCCAGCGGGTCCACGGCCGGGTAGATGCCCTTGTCGGAGATCGACCGCTCCAGGTTGGTGGTGGCGTCGAGGTGGGCGAAGGTGGTGGCCGGCGCCGGGTCGGTGTAGTCGTCGGCGGGCACGTAGATCGCCTGCATCGAGGTGATGGCCTGGCCCCGGACGGAGGTGATCCGCTCCTGGAGCTCGCCCATCTCGTCGGCCAGGGTCGGCTGGTAACCCACGGCGCTCGGCATACGGCCGAGCAGCGTGGAGACCTCGGAACCGGCCTGGGTGAAGCGGAAGATGTTGTCGATGAAGAGCAGCACCTCCTGCTTCTTCACGTCGCGGAAGTACTCGGCCATGGTCAGCGCGGAGAGCGCGACCCGCAGCCGGGTGCCCGGCGGCTCGTCCATCTGGCCAAAGACCAGCGCGGTCTTGTCGATGACGCCGGACTCGGTCATCTCGGCGATGAGGTCGTTGCCCTCACGGGTCCGCTCACCCACGCCGGCGAAGACCGACGTACCACCGAAGTTGTTCGCGACCCGGGTGATCATCTCCTGGATGAGCACCGTCTTGCCCACGCCGGCACCGCCGAACAGTCCGATCTTGCCGCCCTTGACGTACGGGGCGAGCAGGTCGATGACCTTGATGCCGGTCTCCAGCATCTCGGTCTTCGGCTCCAGGTCCGCGAAGGCCGGAGCCTTGCGGTGGATGCCCCACCGGTCGTCCGGCTGGAGCACCTCGCCCTCGGTCAGGTTGAGGCACTCGCCGATGGCGTTGAAGACGTGGCCCTTGACCGCGTCGCCGACCGGAACGCTGATCGGCGAGCCGGTGTCGCTCACCTCGGTGCCGCGGACCAGGCCGTCGGTCGGCTGCATTGAGATGGCGCGGACCATGTTGTCACCCAGGTGCTGGGCGACCTCCAGGGTCAGCGTCTTCGCGCCGCCGGAGAGCTCCACCCTCACTTGCAGGGCGTTGAACAGGGCCGGCATCGCGTCGCGCGGGAACTCGGCGTCGACGACCGGGCCGATGACCCGGACCACGCGACCCGTGGCCGTCTTGGTCTCCACTGGTGCAGTCATCACACTTCACTTCCCGACGCGGCCAGCGCGTTCGCGCCGCCGACGATCTCGCTGATCTCCTGGGTGATCCCGGCCTGGCGGGCCGAGTTCATCTCACGCGTGTACTTCTCGATCATCTCTTCGGCGTTGTCGGTGGCGCTCTTCATCGCCCGCCGCCGCGCCGCCGACTCACTCGCCGCCGACTCGATCAACGCCGCGTAGATCCGCGTGTTGATGTACTTCGGCAGCAGCGCGTCGAGCAGCGCCTCCGCCTCCGGCTCGAACTCGTACGCCGGCAGCAGACCCTCGGACCTCGGCCGGTCCTCGACCTGCATCGGCCCGATGACCTTCGCGACCGGGTTCTGGGTCATCAGCGAGTGGAACTCCGTGTAGACGATGTGCAACTCGTCGATGCCGAGCACCCCGTCCACCCCGGCGCCGCCGTCGGCGTCGTCCGCACCGGCCGAGAACGCCTTGATCAGCGTCTCGCCCACCTCGCGGGCGTCGGCGAACGAGGGCTGCTCCGAGAAGCCGGTCCAGTTCGCCTCGATCGGCCGGTTGCGGAACCGGTAGAACGTGACGCCCTTACGCCCGATGACGTAGAGGACCGGATCCTTGCCGTCGGCCTTCAGCCGGGCGATCAGCGACTCCGCCATCCTGATCGCGTTGGAGCTGTAACCGCCGGCCAGGCCACGGTCGCTGGTGACCAGCAGGACGCCCGCCCGCCGCACCCGCTCACGCGGGGTGAGCAGCGGGTGGTCGATCCGGGCGTTGGACGCCAGCGCCGTGAGCACGCCGGTGATGGCCTGGGCGTACGGCAGGGACGCCTGCACCCGGGCCTGGGACTTGGCGATCCGGCTCGTCGCCACGAGCTCCATCGCCTTGGTGATCTTCTTCATCCCCTTCGCCGAGCGGATCCGTTGGCGAAGAACGCGTACCTGGGCCGCCATGGATCAGCTCTCTACCGGGCGGTCGGTCTGGCCGTCGCGGAAGCGGGTCACCGACTCGCGGTTCTCCTCGCCCTCGAGCGGCTTGGCCGGCGCCTCGTTGATCCGCTGCTCGTCCTCCTTGCCCAGGAACATCTGCTTGAACTCGGTGATGGCCCGGTCCAGGGTGCCGATGATCTCGTCGTCCCACTTGTTGTCGGCGATCGCCGCGAGGGTGCCCTCGTGCTTGTGTCGCAGGTACTGCTGGAACTCCGACTCGAAGCGCTTGACCTCACCCACCGGGATGTCGTCCAGCTTGCCCTCGGTGCCGGCCCAGACCGAGACGACCTGGTCCTGCACCGGCATCGGCGAGTAGTTCGGCTGCTTGAGCAGCTCGACCAGGCGGGAACCGCGCTCCAGCTGGGCGCGGGAGGCCCTGTCCAGGTCGGAGGCGAAGGCGGCGAACGCCTCCAGCTCGCGGTACTGGGCCAGGTTGAGCCGCAGCGAACCGGCGACCTTCCGCATCGGCTTGACCTGTGCGGCGCCACCGACCCGGGAGACCGAGGTACCGACGTTGATGGCCGGCCGGACGCCCTGGTTGAACAGGTCGGTCTCGAGGAAGATCTGACCGTCGGTGATCGAGATGACGTTGGTCGGGATGAAGGCCGAGATGTCGTTGGCCTTCGTCTCGATGAGCGGCAGACCGGTCATCGAACCGCCGCCCAGCTCGTCGGAGAGCTTCGCGCAGCGCTCCAGCAGCCGGGAGTGCAGGTAGAAGACGTCACCCGGGTACGCCTCACGGCCCGGGGGGCGGCGCAGCAGCAGCGACACGGCGCGGTACGCCTCGGCCTGCTTGCTCAGGTCGTCGAAGACGATCAGGACGTGCTTGCCGCCGTACATCCAATGCTGCCCGATGGACGAGCCGGTGTAGGGGGCGAGGTACTTGAAGCCGGCCGGGTCCGACGCCGGGGAGGCGACGATGGTGGTGTACTCCATCGCGCCCGCCTCCTCCAGGATGCCCTTGATCGAGGCGATCGTGGAGGCCTTCTGGCCGATGGCGACGTAGATGCAGCGGACCTGCTGCTTCGGGTCGCCGGAGCGCCAGTTGTCGCGCTGGTTGAGGATGGTGTCCAGGGCGACCGTGGTCTTACCGGTCTTCCGGTCACCGATGATCAGCTGACGCTGGCCACGGCCGATCGGGGTCATCGCGTCGATCGCCTTGATACCGGTCTGCAGCGGCTCGCTGACCGACTGCCGGGACATCACGTTCGGGGCCTGGAGCTCCAGCTCGCGGAAGCCCTCGTTGGCGATGTCGCCGAGCCCGTCAATCGGCTGGCCGAGCGCGTCCACCACGCGGCCGAGGAAGGCGTCGCCAACCGGCACGGAGAGCACCCGGCCGGTGCGCTTGACGCGCTGCCCCTCCTCCAGCTTGGCGGAGTCACCGAGAACGAC
This sequence comes from Micromonospora kangleipakensis, assembly GCF_004217615.1. Taxonomy (NCBI): domain Bacteria; kingdom Bacillati; phylum Actinomycetota; class Actinomycetes; order Micromonosporales; family Micromonosporaceae; genus Micromonospora; species Micromonospora kangleipakensis. Next base: position 6,874,857 of record NZ_SHLD01000001.1, read on the forward strand.
GACACCGATCTCCCGGACGTCGAGGTTCAGCGCCACGCCGAGCGTGCCGTCCTCGAACTCCAGGAGCTCGTTGGTCATGGTCGAGGGCAGGCCCTCGACGTGGGCGATGCCGTCGCCGGTGTCGGCGACGGTGCCGACCTCCTCGCGGGAGACGTCGGTCGAGTAGGAGGAGACGTAGCGCTCCAGGGCGCCGCGGATCTCCTCCGTCGAGATGGTCAGCTCGGCCATCCTCTGCTTCCTTAAGTATCAGGGGCCCGGGATACCTAGTACCGACCGGTCCGATGGCGTCGAATCAGGGCTGCGGAGACGCTGGTCAGCGCTTCGCGAGCGCGTTGCGGGTCTCGTTGAGGCGGCGCAGGACGGTGCCGTCGTACAGGTCGGCTCCGACCCGCACGCTCACCCCACCGAGCACCTGGGGGTCGACCGTCTGCTTGACGGAAACCTCTCGACCGTACATCTCGGCGAGGCGGGCACCCAGGCGTCGCTCCTCCTCGTCACTCAACGGAGCCGCCACGGTCACGTACGCGACCTGACGGTCCCGCCGGTCGGCGACCAGCTCGACCAGCCGGGTGAGCGCACCGGTGAAGGAGCGTCCCCCGAACCCGCCGAGGGCCACCTCGACGAGGCGGACGGTGACCGGGCGGGCCTGGCCGGCGAGCAGGTCGCGGGCCAGGGTGGCCCGCCGTTCGGTCGGGGCGACCGGGTCGGAGAGTGCGTTGGAGAGCGCCGACTGACCGGAGACGACCTGACCGAAGCGGAACAGCTCGTCCTCGACCTCGCCGAGGTCACCGGCCTTGTCGGCGCTGGCCAGCAGCGCCTCGACGCCGAGCCGCTCGGTGCCGTCGAGCAACTCCGACGGCGCCGACCAGCGACCGGAGACCAATGACGCGAGCAGGTCGAGCGCGTCCGCACCGATCTTGCCGCGCAGCATGTCGCCGAGCAGGCCGGAGCGGTCCGCACCGGAGCGGGCCGGGTCCGACAGCGCCCGGCGCAGCCGCGGCTCGCGCCGCAGCAGCGTGGCGACGGAGAGGATGTCGTCGGCGGTGGAGGCCACCGCCGACGGCTCCGCGCCGCGGGCGTACGCGTCGAGGCGCTCGGCCGCGACCTTGTACGACTCCCGGCTGGCGGCCTGCATCAGCGGGCCCCCGCGCTCTCGAGACCGCTCAGGAACCGGTCCACGGTGCCCTTGCGCCGCGCCTCGTCGGCGAGCGACTCGCCGACGATCTTGCTGGCCAGGTCCACCGCGATGGTGCCGACCTCGGTACGCAGCTCGCGCACGATGGTGGCCCGCTCGGCGTTGAGCTGCTCCTTGCCGGCCGCGATGATCCGGTCGGACTCCTCCCGCGCCTTGGCGAGGATGTCCTGACGGATGCCCTCGGCGTCGGCCCGGGCGTCGTCCCGGATCTTGGCGGCGTCGGTCCGCGCCTCGGCGAGCTGCGCCCGGTACTGCTCGAGCAGCTGGTTGGCCTCGGCCTGGGCGGCCTCGGCGCGCTTGATGCCGCCCTCGATCGCGTCGACCCGAGCCTGGAACGTCTGCTCCATGCGCGGGAACACGAACTTCATCAGCACGTAGCAGAGCACGATGAAGGCGATCCCACCGACCACGACCTCCTGCCAGAGCGGGATGATCGGGTTGTGGCTCGTCTCACCACCCTCAGCGGAGAGGAAGAACATGGGAAAACCTCCCGGTCAGAGGGGCTGGATCAGGCGCCGGCCCAGATGAAGCCGAAGGCGATGCCCAGCAGCGCGAGGGCCTCGATGACGGCGAAGCCGATCCAGACGTACGGCAGGGTCATCCGGGACGACTCCGGCTGGCGGGCGGTCGACTGGATGTAGGCCGAGAAGACCAGACCCACGCCGATGCCCGGGCCGATGGCCGCGAGACCGTAGCCGATGGCGGCGGTGCTGCCCTCTACCGCGGCGTAGATGTCCATTAGTGGGTTCCTCCTGGTTATCACGCGTGACGGTCACGCGGGACGACAACGGTTGGTGCGGAAGTGGATCAGTGTTCCTCGGCGAGCGCGCCCTGCACGTAGCTGGCGGTCAGCACAGTGAAGACGTAGGCCTGCAGGACGATCACCAGGAACTCGAGGAAGGTGAGCGCGATGGTCATCACCCAGGACAGCACCGAGACCGGTGCCAGCCAGGTGTTGGCGCTGAGCATCGCGAAGCCGCCGAGCGTGAAGACCAGCAGGAGCATGTGGCCGGCGAACATGTTCGCGAAAAGACGGACGGCCAGCGAGAACGGCCGGACCAGGAAGGTCGAGAAGAGCTCGATCGGGATCAGCAGCGGCAGGATGTACCAGGGCGCCGGCGGGATCAGCGAGTGCTTGAAGTACTTGACGAAGCCGTGGTGCCGGATGCCGATGTAGTTGAACAGCACGTAGCTGATCACGGCGAGGAAGGCCGGGAAGGCGATGTGCGAGTTCGGCGAGATCTGGAAGAACGGGATGATCGCGAACGCGTTCGTCAGCAGGACGAAGCAGAACAGCGTGGTGAAGTACGGCGCGAACCGCACCCCCGCGTGCCCGATCATGTCGACCGCGATGTTGTTCCGCACGAAGCCGTAGATCGACTCGGCGAACCACTGCTTCTTCGTCGGCACCAGCTGCGGATTCCGGTAGCTGGCCAGGAAGAAAATGATCAGGACGCCGACGGCGATCCAGACCATGGCCGTGATCTTGGTGAACCAGTACGAGTCATGCGCACCCCAGGGCAGGATGCTGGGCAGGTAGAAGTCCTCCACTTTGGGTGGGAATTCCGCCTGGCCCGCTGCCAGGACGTTCGCCTGTCCGAACACCGCGTCCCTTCCTAAGTAGGCGTGCCGAGTCGGCGGACGACCAGGATGATCCCCCCGGCCATGCCGAGCACGACGCCGATACCGGTGGCGATGCCGCCGGAGTCGAGCCACTGGTCGACCAGCCAGCCGATGAAACCCCAGACGAGCATGCCCCCGATGAGGTACGAGAGCGCGGTCCAACCCTGGCCGGCACCGGACGGAACGTCGCCTGTGCCGCCAGTGCTGGGGGGTTTCTGGTCACCGGCCATGACGGGGCGAACGATATCAGTCGAGTGGACGAGGCTGTGCCTCACCCCCCGCACAACCTTGTTGTGTGGGACACGGGCGGGCGAAGTCGTCTGGAGGCACGCTACTCCCCTCTCGCCACTGAGAGAATGACCGATCGCGGACACACCGGCGTGCCGTCCGAAAGCTGGGACGGCGCTGGTCTGCGCCCCGATCGGATCAGGGTCGGGGCCGGCGCGCGTACACAGTGGTCAGCCACCAGATGTGCACGCCGGTCCAGACCGCCACCCCGGCGGCGATGCCCAGGCAGAGCGGGATCAGGCCCGACCAGCCGGTCGACGCCACCCCGATCATCACCGCGCCGAGCAGGGTGAACTTCGCCGCGTAGAGACCCAGCCCGAACGGCAGCACCAGCTGCGGATCGCGGGCGTCGGCCCAGGCCAGCACGACGGTGGTGAGGGTGTAGCTGACCGCCGTCACGGCCACCCCGGCCGCCGCGCCCAACGCCGCGTCCGCCCCGCCGGTCACCCCGCCGACCACCGCGGCCAGCGCGCCCAGCACCGCCGAGGCGATCAGCAGCACCGGCAGGTGGCGCAGTCGCCAGCCCCGGTCCGCGGCCGCCTCCGCCGCGCGCGCCCCGGGCTCAGCCACGGGGGTACGCCGGGAAGGCGGCGACCAGCTCGGCCACCTCGGCGGCGATCCGGGTCAGCTCGTCGGCGCCCCCCGGACCGGCCGGGTCGGTGCGGACCGCGCGGGCGATCAGCGCCGCCACCTGCCGCATCTCCCCCTCGCGCATGCCCTGGGTGGTGACGCTCGGCGTGCCCACCCGGATGCCCGAGGCGACCATCGGCGGCTGCGGGTCGTACGGGATCGCGTTCTTGTTCAGCGTGACCGCCGCGGCGTCGCAGCGGGCCTCCGCCTCGGCGCCGGTCGCCCCGACCTCGCGCAGGTCGATCAGGGCGAGGTGGGTGTCGGTGCCGCCGGAGACCGGGCGCATCCCCTCGCCGGCCAGGCCGGCGGCGAGCGCCTGGGCGTTGCTGACCACCTGGGAGGCGTACGCCCGGAACTCCGGCTGGGCGGCCTCGCGCAGGGCGACCGCCTTGGCCGCGACGGCGTGCATCAGCGGGCCGCCCTGGGTGAACGGGAAGACCGCCCTGTCGATCCGCGGCGCCAGCGACTCCCGGCAGAGGATCATGCCGCCGCGCGGGCCGCGCAGCACCTTGTGGGTGGTGAAGCAGACGACGTCGGCGTACGGCACCGGCGACGGGACGGCCCGCCCGGCGACCAGCCCGATGAAGTGCGCCGCGTCCACCATCAGGTACGCGTCGACCTCGTCGGCGATCTCCCGGAACCGGGCGAAGTCGATCAGCCGGGGGTAGGCCGTGGCCCCGCAGATGATCATCTTCGGGCGGTGCGCCCGGGCGAGGTCGCGCACCTCGTCGTAGTCGATCAGCTCGGTGTCCGGCCGGACCGTGTAGCCGACGGTGTGGAACCACTTGCCGGAGAAGTTCACCCGGCTGCCGTGGGTGAGGTGCCCGCCGTGCGGCAGGCCCATCGCCAGCACCGTGTCCCCCGGCTGCACCAGCGCCGCGTACGCGGCCAGGTTGGCGCTGGCGCCGGAGTGCGGCTGGAGGTTGGCGTGCTCCGCGCCGAAGAGCTCCTTCGCCCGGGCGATGCCGATCTCCTCGGCCCGGTCCACCTCGGCGCAGCCGCCGTAGTAGCGCCGGCCCGGATAGCCCTCGGCGTACTTGTTGGTCAGCGTCGAGCCGAGCGCGGCGAGCACCGCCGGGGACGTCAGGTTCTCGCTGGCGATCAGCTGCAGGCCGCCGCGCAGCCGCTCCAGCTCGCCCAGCACCACCCCGGCGATCTCCGGGTCGACGGCGCTGAGCTGCTGGAAGTCCGGGCCCCAGAAGGTGTCCCTCGCGTTGTCCACAGCGAAGGAGTCTATGGGGCCGCAAACTGGAAGTCGTGAGGTGCCTCGTCACCGGAGCCACGGGTTACCTCGGCGGACGCCTCGCGCCCCGGCTGCTGGCGGAGGGGCACACCGTACGCTGCCTGGCCCGCAAGGCCGGCCGGCTGCGCGACGTGCCGTGGGCGTCCCGGACCGAGATCGCCGAAGGGGACCTGCGGAAGCCGGAGACACTGCCGGCCGCGTTCGAGGGCGTGGAGGTGGCGTACTACCTGGTGCACTCGCTCGGCCAGGCCGGCTTCGAGGCCGCCGACCGGGAGGCGGCGACCCACTTCGCCGAGGCGGCCCGCGCCGCCGGCGTACGGCGAATCGTGTACCTGGGCGGCCCGCAGCCCGCGGCGGACCGCGAGGTCCCGTCGCCGCACCTGCGGTCCCGGGCCGAGGTCGCGCGGATCCTGCTGGCCAGCGGGGTGCCCACGGCCGTGCTCCGGGCCGCGGTCATCATCGGGTCCGGGTCGGCCTCGTTCGAGATGCTGCGCTACCTGACCGAGCGGCTGCCCGCGATGATCACCCCGCGCTGGGTACGCAACCGGATCCAGCCGATCGCGGTCCGCGACGTGCTGCGCTACCTGGTCGGCTGCGCGGAGCTGCCGGCCGAGGTGAACCGGGCCTTCGACATCGGCGGCCCGGACGTGCTGACCTTCCAGGAGATGATGCAGCGGTACGCGCGGGTGGCCGGGCTGCGCCGGCGGGTCGTCCTGCCGGTGCGGCCGCTGACGCCGTCGCTCTCCTCGCACTGGGTCGGCCTGATCACCCCGGTGCCGAACGCCATCGCCCGGCCGCTGGTGGAGAGCCTCGTCCACGAGGCGGTCGCCCAGGAGCACGACATCGCCCGGTACGTCCCGGACCCACCCGGCGGACTGACCGGCTTCGACGAGGCGGTCGCGCTGGCCCTGGCGAAGGTGCGCGACGCCGCGGTGGAGACCCGCTGGTCGACCGCGAGCGGGCCGGACGCACCGGCCGAGCCGCTGCCCTCCGACCCGGAGTGGTCCGGCGGCACCGCGTACACCGACGTGCGGGAGCGGGCGGTGGACGCCCCGACGGCCGACCTCTGGCGGGTCATCGAGGGGGTCGGCGGCGAGCACGGCTGGTACTCGTTCCCGCTCGCCTGGTCCGTGCGGGGCTGGCTGGACCGGCTGATCGGCGGGGTGGGGCTGCGCCGGGGCCGGCGCGACCCGCACCGCCTCCAGGTCGGCGAGGCGCTGGACTTCTGGCGGGTCGAGGAGATCGTCCCCGGCGAGCTGCTCCGGCTGCGCGCCGAGATGCGGCTGCCCGGCCGGGCCTGGCTGGAGATGCGCGCCGAGCCGGCCGACGAGGGCCGCAGCCGGTACGTGCAGCGCGCCGTCTTCCTCCCCCGCGGCCTCCCCGGTCACCTCTACTGGGGCTCCGTCGCCCCGTTCCACGCGATCGTCTTCGGCGGCATGGCCCGCAACATCGCCCGCGGCGCCGAACACCCCCCACCTGGCCCCCCTGCCCCCTCCCCTCCCCACCCCCTCCCGCGATCTTGCAGTTGGGGCCCGTGATTCGCGCCTTCTGCCTCATTTGCCCGGGCACCAAGTGCAAGATCGGCGCGGGGAGGGGGGCAGGGGGGTCAGTTGCCGGTGCGGGGGGCGGTGATGCGGTAGGCGGTTGTTTTGCTGGGGGGTACGAAGTCGAGGACGGGCTGGTTGCGGAGGGCGTACGCGAGGGTCCGGCTCACGGCGGCGATCTGCCGGGCCTGCACGCCGCCGCCGACCGCGTCCCGGGGATCGTCCGGGTTCGCCGCGATGGTGGCGATCGCGAGCTGCGGGGTGAAGGCGACCACCGTCTCCGTCGCGTTCCGGTCCGAGCTGCCGGTCTTGCCGGCCAGCGGCCGGCGCAGCCCGGGCTGGAGCTCCTCGGCGGTGCCGCCGTCGCAGCGCCGGTACATCGACTGGTCGCCGACCGGGCAGCGGGCCGCGTCCGCCGCCGCCCGGGCCACCTCGGTGTCGAGCACCTGCCGGCAGTCCGGATCGCCGGCCGCCACCTTCCGGCCGGCGCTGTCGCTGATCGAGGTGACCGGCGTCGGCGCGCACCAGGCCCCCTCGGCCGCCACCGTGGCGTACGCGTTGGCCAGGTCGAGCGGGGTGGTGGCGGCGACGCCGAGGGTGAACGGTCCCCACTCCTTCGCGCCGTAGCGGGCCAGCGCGGCGTCCTCCTTGGCGCGCAGCACGATGCCGAGCCGCTCGGCCATCTCCACCACCCGGTCCGCGCCGACCTTCTCGGTCAGCCAGGCGAAGTAGGTGTTCACCGAGCGGCCGAAGGCGCTCCACATGGTGTGGTCGCCGTCCATCCACGTCCGGTTGGCGTTGCTCGGGCACCAGTAACCGCCACAGCTGGCCGAACCACCCCCGACCTTGTAGTGGGTGACGATCCGGCCCGGCGCGTCGAAGGTGGTGGTTAGCGGCAGCCCCGACTCCAGGGCGGCGAGCAGGGCGAAGAGCTTGAAGGTCGAGCCGGCCTGGTAGCCGACGATGCCACCGCCGCCGGCGACGAGCTGGTTGACGGTGTTCGGGTAGTTGCGCTGGCCGGTCGGGTTGGCCGCCACGCTGAAGTTCCGGTTCACCGCCATCGCCAGCACCCGGCCGCTGCCCGGTTGGACCACCGCGGTCGGCGCGGCCCGCTTGTTGTCGACGGCGTAGACCTGGAGCACCTGCTCGGTGGTCTTGCGCTGCACGTCCGGGTCGAGCGAGGAGACGATCCGGAAGCCGCCGCGGCGCAGCGTCCGCTGCCGCTCGTCGGCGGAGCCGCCGAAGGCCGGCTGGGCATTCCACCACTGGGTGAACCAGTCGCAGAAGAAGCCCCAGTCGTTGTGCTCCGCCGGTACGGCGGCGCAGTCGTTCGGCGTCGCGCTCGGTCGCAGGTCGAGCTGCTCGCCCTTGGCCCGGGCGGCGTCGGCGGCGGCGACCTGGCCGGTCTCCACCATCCGGTCCAGCACGTACGCCCGGCGGCCCAGCGCCGCGTCGGCGTCCCCGTTGATCGGGTCGTCGGTGTCCGGCGAGCGGACCAGCCCGGCGAGCAAGGCCGCCTGAGCCAGGGTCAGGTGCGCCGGGTCGGTGGAGAAGTAGCGCTTGCTGGCCGCCGCGATGCCGTACGCGCCGGCCCCGAAGTAGGCGATGTTCAGGTACCGGGTGAGGATCTGGTCCTTGTTCAGCTCCCGCTCCAGGGCCAGCGCGTAGCGCATCTCCCGGATCTTCCGACCGGCGGTGATCTCGGTGGCCCGGGACCGCTGCTCCTCGGTCAAGCGAGGGTCGCCGGCCAGCGCGTTGCGGACGTACTGCATGGTCAGCGTGGACCCGCCCTGCCGGGTCGTCCCGTCGCGCCGGTTGACGGTGAAGGCCCGGACCACGCCGCGGACGTCGACCCCGTGGTGCTGGTAGAACCGGACGTCCTCGGCGGCCACGATGGCCTGCCGCATCACCAGGGCCACCTCGCCCACCGGCACGTCCACCCGGTCCTCCACGTAGAAGGAGGTGATCAGGGTGCGGCCGTCGTTGGCGTACAGGTTGGACCGCTGCGCGGGCTGCGGCGTCCGCAGCGACTCGGGCAGTTCCGAGTAGGGCATGAGCCCCTTGAAGCCGAGCCCGAACACCAACGCGACCGGCAGCGCGGCCGCCGCCAGGGCCAGCCCGGTGAGCACACCGGCGAGCAGGACGGTGAACAACTTGTTGAGATGGGCCCGGTTCATCAGCTCTCCCCGCAGGAGCCGGCCATGTTCGGACCCGTTCAGGATGACCGGAAACGGCGCTTACACCATCATCTTCGCCGAAACGCGCAGGAATTTCGCGGAGAAGGAGGAAGGTGGACAGAAACCCCAACGCCGGGGCTCGGAGGGCTCAGGGCAGCAGCGCGCCGGCCAGCGGGTGGACCGTCTCCTCGATCTCGTCGGCGACCCGGCCGAAACACTGGTCGCCGCGACCCCACGGGTCGTCGAGGTCGTCGGCGGGCAGCGGTGAGGCCCCCTGCCGGGCCGCGTCGGCGGCGGCCACCAGGGCCACCCCGCGGGCGTACACGCCGTCCGGGGTGGCCTCCACCGGGGGCAGCCCGGCGGCGTCCACGGCGGCCAGCAGTCGGCCGAACTCGCCCAGCACGAAGGTGCGCGCCGCCGCGTCCGGCCGCAGCGCCACCACGTACTCGTGCTGGTCGGCGGTGGCGGTGAGGACCAGGTCGGCGGCGTCGATGAGGTCCGACCGGAGCTTGCGGGCGGCGAACCCGTCCACGTCACCGCCGCGCGACACCACCTGCCGGGCCGCCGGCGGATTCATCTCCTCGCCCGCGTGCCAGCCGCCGGTGCCCGCGCTGTGGCTGTGCAGCAGCTCGTCCGAGCGGGTCGGGTCGACCCCGAGCCGGCCCAGCCGCTCCCGCACGGCGAGCAGCAGCAGCCGTTCGGCCATCGGGGAACGGCAGATGTTGCCCATGCAGACGTGCAGGACGGTGAACGGCGGCACTCAGACCCCCCGCTCGTCGAGGATGTCCGGCACCACGTCGCGCAGCTTCTCCAGCGGTACGGCGCCCTGGCGCAGCACCCGGGGCACCTCGCCGGTCAGGTCGACGATGGTGCTCGGCACCGGGTCCGGGGCGGGCCCGGCCTCCAGGTAGGCGCGCACCGAGTAGCCGAGCTGGTCCCGCGCCTCCTCGGCGGTGACCGCGGCCGGCTGGCCCACCTTGTTGGCCGACGCCACCGCCATCGGGCCGGTCTCCCGCAGCACCTCCAGCGCCACCGGGTGCAGCGGCATCCGCACCGCCACCGTGCCGCTGGAGTCGCCCAGATCCCAGGCCAGGCTCGGCGAGTGCTCCACCACGATGGTCAGCGCGCCCGGCCAGAACGCCTCGACCAGCTCACGCGCCGAGCGGGGCAGCGAGAAGACCAGGCCGTCGAGGGTGTGCCGCGACCCGATCAGCACCGGCGGCGCCTGCCGCGCGCCGCCCTTGGCGTCCGCGAGCGCCTTCACCGCGTACGGGGTGAAGGCGTCGGCGCCGATCCCGTAGACGGTGTCGGTCGGCAGGACGACCAGTTCGCCGTTCTTGACCGCCTCGATGGCAGCGGCGATGCCGCGGTCCCGGTCGGCGGGTGACCGACAGTCGTAGAGCATCACGAGGAGTCAGTCTGCCACGCCGGGTCCCCGACGGCCTGCTGGCCGTCCGCCCGCCGGGACGCGGTGGCGAACCGGGGCCGGCCGACGAGGTCCCGGTGCTCCGCCACGGCGGCGAACCGGCCGTCCGCGGCGAGCAGTTCGGGCACCGCCGCGCCGTGCGTGTCGTCGTGCTCGATGCCGAGCACCCCGCCGGGGCGCAGCAGCTCGGCCGCGCGGCCGATCACCGGCCGGATCACCGCCAGCCCGTCCGCCCCGCCGAAGACCGCCTCGTCCGGGTCGTGCCCGGCCACCTCCGGCGGCACCGTCACCGAACGGGGCACGTACGGCGGGTTGCAGAGCAGCACGTCGACCCGGCCGACCAGCTCGGCCAGCAGCTCCGGGTCGGTGACGTCGGCGGCCACCACCTCGATCGGGCTGTCCCCCGCGGCGGCCCGGTCGGCGGCGTTGCGCCGCAGCCACGCCAGCGCCGCCGGGGACCGCTCCACCGCCACCACCCGGGCGTCCGGCAGCTCCTGGGCGACGGAGAGGGCGATCGCGCCGGAGCCGCTGCACAGGTCGACCACCAGCGGGGTGCTGCGCGGGCGCCCCTGCTCGACGCCCCAGCCGGCGAGCAGCTCGGTCTCCGGCCGGGGCACGAAGACGCCCGGGCCGACCGCCAGCTCCAGGTGCCGGAAGCCGGCGACGCCGGTGAGGTGCTGTAACGGCTCCCGGGCGACCCGCCGGCCGACCAGCGTGTCGAGGCGGGCGAGGTCGTCGGTGGTGAACCCGTCGGTCAGGGCCAGCCGGCGCCGGGGCACGCCCAGCACGTACGCGGCCAGCAGCTCGGCCTCCGCCCGGGGCGCCTCGACCCCCGCCTCGGCCAGCGCGCGGGCCGCCCGGGCGATCGCCAATGAGGGCCGCTCGCGTTCTGTCCCTTCGGACGGGTGTTGCGGGAGGGAGGTCACGACATAATCATGAAGCGTCGTGGGTCGCATCACGAGCGGGTGCGTCCGGACGCACACCGACAGGGAGGTTGCGGGTGGGCTGGCTCGACCGGGTCGACGACCAGGTTGACGCCCTCAGGCACGCCCGGGCGTTGCAGGAGGCGAGCCGCTCGGCGGAGGCCTGCGCCCTCCTCGACCGGATCATCCGCACGACCAGCGACCCGAACGCCCGCGCCGACGCCCTGGTGCAGCGCCTCTCCGCGCTGATCAATCTCGGTCGGACGGCGGAGTTCACCCGGGCCATCGAGGAGGCGTCCAGCGCCACCCGCGACCTGCCCGAGCCCTACCTGCGCGGGCACCTCAACGCGCTGGCCGCGCTGGCCGCGCACCACCAGGGGGCGCTGGACCGCTGCGTCACCCACCTGGTCAAGGCCTCCCGCTGGCTAGGCACCGTCGACGACCCGGACCGGGACACCGCCTGGGGCTGGCACGACCTGGCGATGGCCTACTCCTACCTCAGCTTCCACGGCCACGCCCTCGGGGCGATCGAGCGGGCCCGCCAGGTCGGGCTGGCCGCCGGCATCCCGGAGGAGACCTTCGCCGCCCCCGGCATCCGGCTGCGCAACGCGGTCGCGCTGGACCACAACGGGGACAGCGACGGCTGCCTGCGGGTGCTCCGGGACGTCGCCGGGGACCTCAACCGGTTCCTGCGCGCCGGGCGGGCCGGCAAGCTGCGGCCGAGCAGCCTGGCCGCGTACGGCTACGCGGCGGCCCGCCGGGCGGTGCTGGGCGATCGGCTGGAGTCCGACACGGACGCCGACCCCGCCCGGCTGCTCGGGCACGGCGGCGACAGCGCCCGGGCGCGGGACATGCGTCAGCTCGGCCAGGTCTGCCTCGCCGTCGCCGACGGACGGCCGATCGAGGCGGTGACCCGGCTGGAGGCCGCCCAGGTCTCAGCCGAGACGCTCGGCGCGGCCGAACCGGCCCGGCTGCGCAGCATCGCCCTGGCCCGGGCCGGCGACCACGCCGCCGCGCACTGCGCCGACCGGCACGCGTTCCGGCTGGCGGCGCAGCGCAACGACCGGCTGCGCGACGTCTACATCGACGGGATCGCCGCCCGGATCGACCACGAGGAGATGCGCCGGGAGGCGGCCCGGTACGAGGGCGAGGCGCTCACCGACCCGCTCACCGGGCTGCCCAACCGGCGCCGCCTCGAGCGGTACATCGGGGCGGTGGTGGACCGGGGCGAGCGGGTGGTGATCGGCGTCTGCGACCTGGACGGCTTCAAGGCGGTCAACACCCGGCACGGCCACCACTCGGGTGACCTCGTCCTCCAGCGGATCGCCGGGGTGATCAACCGGGTGATGCGGCGCGGTGACTTCGTCGCCCGCTACGGCGGCGACGAGTTCGTGGTGGTGCTGGCCGGAGCCGGGATGTCGGACGCCGCCGAGGTGGCCCGCCGGATCGACGCGGCGGTCCGCACCGAGGACTGGGAGTCCCTGGTGCCCGGCACTCCGGTCGGGGTGAGCATCGGCTTCGCCGAGGTGAGCGGCTCCGGCGCGAGCCTGCGGGAGGCCCTCGGCACGGCCTTCGAGTTGGCCGACCGGGAGATGCTCCGGGCCAAGTCCCGCCTCCGCGCCTCCTGATCCCACCCGCCCGCCCGGTGGGCCGGGCAGGGGCGGGCGGTCAGCGGCGGGTCAGCTCGGTCTCCCCGGCGAGGCGGGCAGCGCGGTCGGCCTCCGTCAGGGCGTCCAGGACGCCGTCCAGCTCGCCGGCGAGGGCCAGGTCGAGGTTGTACGCGGTGTAGCCGATCCGGTGGTCGGTGATCCGGTTCTGCGGGAAATTGTAGGTGCGGATCCGCTCCGAGCGGTCCACCGTCCGGACCTGTGCCTTACGGGCGTCCGAGGCGGCCGCGTCGGCCTGCTCCTGAGCCGCCGCGAGCAGCCGGGCGCGCAGGATCCGCATCGCCTGCTCCCGGTTCTGCAGCTGGGACTTCTCGTTCTGGCAGGAGACCACGATCCCGGTCGGCACGTGGGTGATCCGGACCGCCGAGTCGGTGGTGTTGACCGACTGGCCGCCCGGGCCGGACGAGCGGAACACGTCGATCCGCAGGTCGTTCGAGTCGACGGTGACGTCCACATCCTCGGCCTCCGGCAGCACCAGCACGCCGGCCGCGCTGGTGTGGATCCGGCCCTGCGACTCGGTGACCGGGACGCGCTGCACCCGGTGCACGCCGCCCTCCCACTTGAGCCGGGACCAGACCCCGTTGCCGCCCTCCGGCACGCCCTTGGTCTTGATCGCCAGCGAGACGTCCTTGACCCCGCCGAGGTCGGAGTCCTGCGCGTCGATCACCTCAGTGACCCAGCCGTGTCGCTCGGCGTAGCGGGTGTACATCCGCAGCAGGTCGCCGGCGAACAGGGCCGACTCCTCGCCACCCTCGCCGGCCTTGATCTCCACGATCACGTCCTTGGCGTCGTGCGGGTCGCGCGGGATCAGCAGCTCCGCCAGCCGCTGCTCCAGCGCCGGCAGGGTCGCCGCGATCGACTCGGCCTCGGCGGCGAACGCCGGGTCCTCGCCGGCCAGTTCGCGGGCGGCGACCAGGTCGGCGCGGGCCTGCTCCAGCTCGTCGGCGGCCTTGTGCAGCGGGACGAGCTCGGCGTAGCGGCGACCCACCCGCCGGGCGGTGCCCTGGTCGGCGTGGATGGCCGGGTCGGCGAGCCGCTTCTCCAGCTCGGCGTACTCGTCGAGGAGGGCGGCCAGGCGCTCAGTGCTCATGCTGCGGGTGCTCCTTCGACGGCAACGGGCGGGCGGACGGAAACTGGCGAGAACGGACGAACGCCCGTGTCCGGCACGGAGCCGGACACGGGCGTCGTCGGTGAAGCTACTTGGCCTTCTTGGCCTGAACCTTGGCGTACTTCTGCTGGAACTTCGCGACCCGGCCGGCGGTGTCGAGAACGCGCTGCTTACCGGTGTAGAACGGGTGGCAGGCGCTGCAGGTCTCGACGTGGATGGCGCCGCCCTTGGCGGTGCTGCGGGTCGTGAAGGTGTTACCGCAGGAGCAGCTGACCTCGGTGGTCACGTACTCCGGGTGGATGTTCTGCTTCATCTCGCCTCGGTCCTTTCGTGGGTGGTCGCCGGGTCGCCGTCGGTGCCCGTCGTACACGACGGGCTCGGGCGTGAACCGGAACCGGTGGCCGATTGACCAGTGTGCCACGGGCGTCGGCCGACCCGGCGAGCGGGCCGCACAGCTGGTCCGGCAGGCGTAACACTCGCCTCCCCGGACGCATTCCCGCCCCGCTCGCGGGCATTCGCCGGGTCGTACGGTGAGACCCCGGCGCGGGCCGGGACCGGACGAACCGGGGGTGGGAGGCATGTTCCGTCTGATCGCGACCCGGGGCCTGCCGGCCTCCGGCAAGACGACCTTCGCCCGCCGGCTCCAGCCGGGTGTGGTCCGGGTCAACCGGGACGACCTGCGCCGGATGATGCACGGCGAGCGGCTCTTCACCCAGTGGGCCGAGGGGCAGGTCACCAGGGCCCAGCGGGCCCAGGTGGAGACGCTGCTGGCGGCCCGGGTCAGCGTCTGCGTGGACGACACCAACCTCCGGGCCCGGACCCTGCGGGACTGGGCGGAGCTGGCCGAGCGGTTCGGCGCCACGTTCGAGGTGCACGACTTCACCGACGTGCCGCTGGAGGAGTGCCTGCGCCGGGACGCCGCGCGGCCGGAGTCCGACCGGGTCGGCGAGGCGGCGATCCGCCGGCTGCACGACCGCTACCTGGCCAACCGCTCGTTACCGCTGCCGGTGCCGACGGCCCGCACGGGCACGCCGGCCGCGGTCCACCCGCCGCACCCCGAGCCGCCGGCGATCGTGCTGGTGGACATCGACGGCACGGTGGCGCTGAACGTCTCCCGCAGTCCGTACGACATGACCCGGGTGGCCGAGGACGCGCCGAACGAGGCGGTCATCGCGGCGGTGCGGGCGATGCACGCGGCCGGCCACGGGGTGGTCTTCTGCTCCGGCCGGGACGCCTCGGCCCGGGCCGACACGGAGGCCTGGCTGGCCCGGCACGTCAAGGTCCCCTATCTGGCGCTGCACCTGCGGGCGCTCGGCGACCAGCGCAAGGACGCGATCGTCAAGCAGGAGATCTACGAGCGGGAGATCAGGGACCGGTACCGGGTGGTCGGCGTCTTCGACGACCGGATGCAGGTGGTCCGGATGTGGCGGTCGCTCGGCCTGACCGTGTTCCAGGTCGCCGAGGGCGACTTCTGACCGGCCGGCTCCGGGGCGCGGCGTGGCTCCACCGCCCCGGAGCCGACGGTCAGGCGGCGGGTGCCTCCCCAGGAGCCGCCGCCGTGAGGGCGACCGTCGCCTCGGCGCGGACGCCGTTGACGGTCACCGCGAGCAGCACCTGCGCCCCGGGCCGCAGCGCGGTCAGCCGCCCGGTGGCCGGGTCGAACCGGGCCACGTGCCACGGCTTCACCCCGTCGGCCGCGCCGATGAGCAGGTTCGGCGAGCCGGACCAGTCGGCGCTGACCGGGGCGGCCACCGGCACGGTACGACCACCGGGCTGGGTCAGCGTCGCGGCGACCGCCGCCGGGTCGCCGACCGCCACGCTCGCCGGCGCGGTCAGCGCGAGCCGGTCGACGTGGGCGTGGAACTCCGCGTCGACCCAGCGCGGCCCCTCGACGAGCGGGTCGCGTCGGGCGCGCTCCGCCTCCTCCGGGGTGACCGGGTCGACGCCGAGCTCGGTCCACCCGGTGAAGCCGCCGAGCTGCGGCGGGGTGGACGGGTTCTTGCCGGAGTTGCCGTTGATGACGTACGGCACCCCGTCCACCCGGTCGGCGTGGAAGGTGCCGACGTGCCCGTTGACGACGAGCGCGCCCTTGCCGGTGCGGTGCTGGAAGTCGGCCAGCCACTGCTCCACCAGCGCCGCCTCCTTGCGGTCACCGAGCTGGCTCGCCTTCGCCGGGCTGGGGTCGCGCGGCGGGTGGTGGAACAGCACGGCGACCGAGCCGACGGCCGGGTCCGCGGCGGCGGAGTCGAGGGTGTCGCGCAGCAGCTTCACCTGGTCGAACCCGCTGCCGCGCAGGGAGCCGGTGGAGCTGTTCAGGGTGACGAACCGGGTGCCGCCGTGGTCGAAGACCCGCGAGGTGTCGCCGAAGACGTTCCGGAAGTTGGTGATCGGGGCGCCCATGATCTCGTGGTTGCCGGGCACGTAGTACCAGGGCAGCTCGTCGCCCAGCTCCTCGTCGAGGATCCGCTTGGCCAGCGCGAAGTCCGCCGGGTACGCGGTGTCCACGAAGTCCCCGTCGATGATCAGGAAGTCCGGCTTCGCCGCCTTGACCTCGCGGAGCGTACGGCGGGCCTGGGCGACCAGGTCGCTGTCCGGGTCGGCGGCGACGAACTGGGCGTCGGACATGACCGCGAAGCGCCAGGGCGCGCCGTCCACGGTGCCGTCGCGGAGCACCACCCGGTCGGTGCGCGGCTCCTCCGGCGGCGCCTGGACCGTCGGGGGCACCTTCGCCACCAGGTCGTCGATGACGATCTCGCTGGTGTACTGCGCCGCCGGGTTGGTCTCCGCCACGTAGAACCGGCGGACCCGGACCGGGTACTGCACGCCGGCCGGGACCGCGAACTCGACGTACTTCCAGCCGGTCCAGGTGATGTAGGGGCCGCGCAGCACGTGCTGGGTGTCCTGGGCGTCGTGCAGGTGCAGGCTGGGCCACTCCCCCTTGCCGTTGCCGTGGATCCACATGCCGAACGCCTGCGGCTGGCCGGGGACCTCGATCCAGGCCGGCGGGTCGGCGTACGCGGCCCGGGTGCCGGTGGACTGGCTGAAGTCGTACGACAGCTTGAGGCCCGGGCCGGTGTGGCCCGGCGCCGGGGCGACGGAGCCGCTGGCCCGGGCCTGGCTGAACTTCCAGGACGGCGCGTCGTCGAAGCCGGCGACCGGGACGTCGGTCAGTCCGACGGTGACCGGCAGCACGGTGGTGCGGTCGCCGACGTGGACGGTGACCAGGGCGGAACCGCTGTCGCCGAGCGCCTTGACGGAGAGGGTGCCGTCGCCGGTGGGAGTGACCGCGAGCAGCTTTCGGTCGTACTCAAGCTTCAGGTCGGCCGGCTCGATCGGCGCGGTGTTCCCCTCGGCGTCGTAGCCGACCACCCCGAACAGCCCGGTGTCACCCTGCCGGTTCAGGCCGAGCCGGTCCGCGGTGGAGTCGATCCGGGCCAGCGGCCCGAGGACGGTGAGGTCGAGGGTGCCGCTGGCCTCCGCCCGCCAGGCGGTGACGGTGCTGCGGCCGGGCGCGCCGGCCCGGAAGACGCCCTCGTCGTCCATCTTTCCGTGGACGGCCGGATTGGCCCGCCACTCCGGCGCTCCGGCGGCCGGCCCGTACGTCTCGTCGTAGCCGGCGGCGGTGAGCCGGCGGGTCAGGCCGGGGAAGACCCGGTCCGGGCGGCCACCGCGGATCGGGGCGACGCCGGGCGCGGCGGTCGGGTCGCTCACGGTCTCCAGCCAGTACCCGGCGAGCCGGCCGCTGCCCTGCGGCGCGTAGATGGCCAGGCCGTTGGGGACCGGTCGTTCGGTGCCGTCCGACGGGCTGTTCTCCACCTGCACCGCCGCCGCGCCCGGTTCCCGGGCGAGCAGGGTCGAGGAGCCGCCGCCGTCGAGGTTCAGTGCGGTGTACGCGCCCAGCTCGACCATCATCCGGCCCATCTCGGTCTGGGTGACGCCGCGACTGTCCACCTGCCGACCGTCCACGGTCAACATGATCATTCTTCGCCCGTCGGCGGAGAAGCCGACCGAGGTGCGCGGCGCGAGGGTCGGGTCGGCGATGTTCTGCACCACCCCGTCCCGGACCAGCACGTTGCCGCCGCCGACCGCGGCGCGCAGGCTACCGCCGTCGGACGCCTTCGGCCGCCAGGCCACGTCCACCGGGTCGCCGGGGCGCAACGCCGCGAGGGCGTCCGCACCGGCCTCCCGGCCGAGCAGCACGGTGGTCCCGGCCGGGATCGGTCCCTCGCCGGGCGCGGTGGTCACGGCCGCGACCCGGCCGCCGGTCATCGCGACCTCGACGACCCGGGCCGCGCCGGTCACCGCCCGCTGCCGGGGGTACGACCCCCAGAGCGGGGTGAAGACGCCGATGCCGTCCCGCTGCACCATGTTGTTGAACTGGGTCAGCGGGACCGGCCCGGCCGGCAGCGTCGCGCTGCCCTCGAAGCCCACCTGGATGATCCGGCCCAGCCCCTCCGCGCTGATCGCGGCGGCGTTGGCGTGCCCGGCGACCGGCGACTGGATCAGGTCGCCGGAGCGGATGCCGACACCCTGCGCCGCGCCGGAGTTGTTGATGTCGAAGAAGTCACCGTTGACGGCGGCGACCGCCCGGGAGCGGTCCGCCGCCGCGCGCAGCGGCTCGTCCCGGGTCACCTCTCCGGAGTTGACGTAGTCGACGGTGACGCCGCCGGAGAGGTCGGCGGTGAGCGCGTCGGCGCGCAGCCAGCCCTCGGCGTCGTACCGGTCGAAGGAGGTGAGGTCGAGTCCGGGGGCGACCGGGCGGATGGTCTTCGCGGTCTCCAGGCCGTCGGCCGGCTCGACGCCGGCCGCCGGGGCCAGCGCCACCGAGGAGGCGGGGTAGGAGGAGGCGGCGGGGGCGTCCTCGACGGCGGTGCGGGCGTCACCGGCGGGCGCCGCGAGGCCGGCCGGGGCCGGTCCGGGAATGCTGAGCAGCGGCGTCAGCAGCAGGACGCCGGCGAGACGGGCGGATCGTCTGCGGGTACGCATGGACGACAGTCAACCCGACGCTGCACAGAAGTTTCAATACCCGGCGGCTGAACCGAAGGAAAACTTCACGCCGGTGCCCGGGTACGACGAAGGGCACGGCCGTGGTGGCCGTGCCCTTCGTCGGTGTCCTACCGGGGCGGTGTCACTCCCCCGGCGTCGACTTCGCGATCTGCATCAGGAACTCGATGTTGGTGCGGGACTGCTTGAGGCGGTCCAGCAGCAGGTCGAGCGCCGCCTGCGAGTCCAGCGAGTGCAGCACCTTGCGGAGCTTGTGGATGATCGCCAGCTCCTCCGGCGCGAGCAGGACCTCCTCCTTGCGGGTACCGGAGGGGTTGATGTCGATCGCCGGGAAGACCCGCTTGTCGGCGATCTTCCGGTCCAGCTTGAGCTCGGCGTTACCGGTGCCCTTGAACTCCTCGAAGATGACCGTGTCCGCCATGGACCCGGTCTCCACCAGCGCGGTGGCGAGGATGGTCAGCGAGCCGCCGTTCTCGATGTTGCGGGCCGCACCGAGGAACCGCTTCGGCGGGTAGAGCGCGGTGGAGTCGATACCACCCGACATGATCCGGCCGCTGGCCGGCGCCGCCAGGTTGTACGACCGACCGAGCCGGGTCACCGAGTCGAGCAGCACGACAACGTCGTGCCCCAGCTCGACCAGGCGCTTCGCCCGCTCGATCGCCAGCTCCGCCACCGTGGTGTGGTCCTGCGGCGGACGGTCGAACGTGGCCGCGATGACCTCGCCCTTCACCGACCGCTGCATGTCGGTGACCTCTTCCGGCCGCTCGTCGACCAGCACCACCATCAGGTGGCACTCCGGGTTGTTGCGGGTGATCGCGTTCGCGATCGCCTGCAGCACCATCGTCTTACCCGCCTTCGGCGGCGAGACGATCAGCGCCCGCTGGCCCTTGCCGATCGGCATGACCAGGTCGATCACCCGGGTGGTCAGGATGTGCGGCTCGGTCTCGAGCCGCAGCCGCTCCTGCGGGTACAGCG
This sequence comes from Micromonospora kangleipakensis, assembly GCF_004217615.1. Taxonomy (NCBI): domain Bacteria; kingdom Bacillati; phylum Actinomycetota; class Actinomycetes; order Micromonosporales; family Micromonosporaceae; genus Micromonospora; species Micromonospora kangleipakensis. The sequence continues at coordinate 6,894,660 of NZ_SHLD01000001.1, forward strand.
GGGTCAGCTTGTAGAACTCCGGCCGCCGCCGCGCCTCCTCCGGCTCCATCCCGTTGATGGTGTCCAGCCGGACCAGCGGGTTGTACTTGTCGCGCCGCTGGTCGCTGCCACCGTCGCGGGCGGCCCGGACCGCACCGGTGATCGCGTCACCCCGGCGCAGGCCGTACTTCTTGATCTGGGACATCGAGACGTACACGTCGTTCGGGCCGGCCAGGTAGCCGGTGGTCCGGACGAAGGCGTAGTTGTCGAGCACGTCGATGATGCCGGCCACCGGGACGAGCACGTCGTCCTCGCTGACCTGCGGCTCGCGGCCGCCACCGTCGCCGCCGCCCTCGGGGCGGTCGCCCCGGCCGCGCCGACGGTCCCGGAACCGGCTGCGCCGGCCACGCCGGCCGCCGCCCTCGCCGTCCTCGTCGGAGTCGTTGTCCCGCTCGGCGCGCTGGCCACGGTCGTTGCGGTCGCCCCGGTCGCCCCGGTCGCCGCGCTCGTTGCGCTCGCCCCGGTCGCCGCGCTCGTTGCGGTCGCCCCGCTCGGCCCCGCGCTCGGCACGCTCGCCGCCGCGCTCGGCCCGCTCGGCACGCTCGCCGCCGCGCTCGGCCCGGTCGGCACGCTCGCCGCCGCGCTCGGCCCGGTCGGCACGCTCGCCGCCGCGCTCGGCACGCTCGGCACCGCGCTCGGCACGCTCGCCGCCGCGCTCGGCACGCTCGGCACCGCGCTCACGACCGCCGCGGCCATCGCCACGCTCGGCCCGCTCGCCGGTCTCGGCCGGAGCCTCCTCGGTGCGCGGCTCGGCCGTCGCAACGGCCCGGCCACGACGGGTCCGGGTGCGACCCTCGGTCACCTCGGCGGCCGGAGCCGCCGGAGCCTGCTCGGCGGGGCGGCGCTCGGTGTCGGCCCGCTCCTGGAGCACCTCGGCGCGCACCTCTTCGCGGGCGGGAGCGGCCGCAGCCGCGACCTCGGCCCGCGGTCGAGGGGTCCCGGCGGCGGCGCCGCCCTGCCGCTCGGTGATCGCGCTGATCAGCTCGCCCTTACGCATGCGAGCCGTGCCGGAGATACCGAGCGACGCGGCCAGGCTCTGCAGCTCTGGCAGCAGCATCGCCGACAGGCCGGTACCGCTGCGCCGACGGCGTGTGGGGGCGGCGGTGGTGGCATCGCCAGCGACGTTGGAAACATCCGACGTCACGTCGGTGGTGTCGCTCAATGGATTCCTTCCCTCGATAGGCCGGGACTGCCCGGAGTCGAAAACCAGGTGGCCGGGCGGCCTCGGTGCACCCGCCTCGCATATGACGCGTCGCGGGAGTCTGTGACACAGCAGCCGGTCGGTTTCCCGACTCACCAACGTCGGTGAGCAGGTCTCGCCGTCTGCGGCGACCTGTGGAAACTGCGGTGCGGCGTGGGCCTTGGCAGGGGTGACGGGCTGACCGCCGAGAGCTTCGGGGGTGCGCCGACCCGCAGGAGATCGCATGCTTCGCGGCTGTGCTGAGTCTAGAGCGTAATCAACTCTTGCGACCTGCGGCAACAGGGTCCCGCTCGGCGTGTCCCACTCTACCCCGGGTGACCCGGGCACCGCTGACGTCTATGGGCAACTGCCAGAGCTGCCAGTCTGTTCCCGGGTCGAAGCCCTCCGGCACCTCCGTGAGGGCCAGCACCGTCGGCCCCGCCCCACTCACCACAGCCGCCACACCCGTCGCACGCAAGGCGCTGACCAGGGCCGCCGTCCCCGGCATCCCCCCGGCGCGGTAGTCCTGGTGCAGCCGGTCGACGGTGGCCGGCAGCAGCAGCCCGGGCGCCACGGTCAGCGCGTGCACCAGCAGCGCCGCCCGGCCGGCGGTCAGTGCGGCGTCGGCGTGCGGCACGGTGACCGGCAGCGCGGCCCGCGCGGTGGCCGTCAGGCCGCGTTCCGCGGGCACGAAGACCGTCGGCCGGACGCCGTCGGCGACGGCCAGCGACACCGCGCGCGCCCCGGACGGCTCGGTCCAGGCGATGGTGAAGCCGCCGCGCAGGCAGGGCGCCACGTTGTCGGGGTGCCCTTCGATCTCGGCGGCCAGCCGCAGCACGGCGTCGTCGTCGAGCCGCTCGGCTCCGTCGGCGACCAGCGCCCGGGCCAGCAGCACGCCCGCGACGATGGCCGCCGAGGAGGAGCCCAGGCCCCGGGCCTGCGGGATCCGGTTGACGCACTCCAGCGCGAGGCCCGGCGGCTGCCCGCCCAGCACGTCGAAGGCGGCCCGCATGGCCGTCGCGACCAGGTGCCGCTCGCCCTCGGGCAGCTCGCCGGCGCCCTCGCCCGTCACCGTCACGCGTACGCCGCCCGGGGTCACCTCGGCCGCCACGTCGTCGTACAGCCCTAGGGCCAGGCCGAGCGCGTCGAAACCCGGGCCCAGGTTCGCGCTGGTCGCGGGCACCCGGACCCGGACGGGACCGGAGCTGAAAGTCATCGGCACCGGCTCATGCTAGAGCTCGGGTCCGACATCGCGGCGCTCCGCCCGATTGATGGGAATCGCGCGATTCCATCAGCCTGACGCCGATCCACCAACGGGCTGGCCCCGGGCGACGGACCGGGTGGTCAGGAGGCGGAGGCGGACTCCGGCTCGGTCGCCGGATCGGTGAGGGAGAGCCGGCGGGTGGCCAGCCGCCAGCCGACCGCGTACACCAGGGTGACCAGGCCGCAGCCGGCCAGCACCGTCCGCTCGCTCACGGCGTCCACCACCAGGGCCACCACCAGCTGGCTGACCGAGATGGCCAGCGTCGCCAGCATCATGTCGGTGGCGAAGACCCGGCCGCGCAGCCGGTCCGGCACCTCGCCCTGCAGGGCGTAGTTGGAGAGCACCCAGTTGCTGCCGCCGCCGAAGTGGGCGAGGAAGACGAGCACCAGCACCAGCGGGAACCAGCTGACCAGCGAGGCGCCCAGGTAGGCCACGCCGTACAGGGACATCGACAGGGCCAGGCCCACCAGCAGCCAGGCCCGGTTGGTGAGCACCCGCCGCATCAGGATCGGCCCGACCAGGGCGCCCGCGCCCCGGGACGCGAAGAGCAGGCCGGTGCCGACCGCGCCGACCCCGTACACGCCGGCGAGCAGCGGGAAGACGGTCAGCACGCCGTTGCCCAGCCCGACCGCCGACTTCACGGTGACCAGCGCCAGCACCCGGGGCCGGTGGCCGATGTAGCGCAACGCCTCGCGGATCGCCGGCCAGGTGCGCTGCACCGGACCACCGGGCTCGCGGGCGGACTGCAACGGACGGCGGATGAACGCGGCCAGGCCCGCCGCGAGCGCCAGGCCGACCGCCGCCACCCAGAAGCAGGCGTACGGGCCGGCGGCGGCGCTCAGCATGCCGCCGAGCGAGGCGCCGACGACCGTCATGGTGCCCCAGGCGGAGCCGGCGACGGCGTTGCCGGCGGCGAGATCGTCCGGGTCGAGCACGTTGGGCAGGGCCGCCTGGGCGGCAGGCGAGTAGAAGGCCTTCGCCACCGCCACGGCGCCGATCGCCACCAGCGCCAGCCACGCCGTCCCGGCGCTGCGGACCCCGAGCAGCAGCAGGACGCCGACCAGGGCGGCGACGTTGGCCACCATCATGATCTTCCGGCGGTCGAACCGGTCCGCGATGGTGCCGGTGTACGGCAGCATCAGCGCCACCGTGCCGGTGTCCACGGCGAGCACCAGCGCGCCCCACACCCCGCTGCCGGTCAGCTCGGGCAGGAGCACCAGCAGGGGCACCATCACGAACCAGTCCGCCCCGAAGACCACCAGCTCGGCGAGGAAGAGGTTGCGGAAGTCGCGGTTGCGGACGAGGACCGAGAGGGTGGGTGACACGCCGGAACCCTATCGGGCCGGTCAGACGGCCGTGGCCTGACCGAGCAGCTGGGAGACCGTCACGAAGGGGTCCTGGTGGGCCCAGCCGTGGTTGCCCACCTCGTGCCGGCCCAGCCGCCCGCGCAGCAGCGCGGCGTGCTGCCGGACCCGCGCGCCGACCAGGAAGAACGTGGCCGGTACGGCGAGCTGGTCCAGCGTGTCCAGCACCATCGGCGTCCACTGTGGCAGCGGGCCGTCGTCGAAGGTGAGCGCGATCAGCCGGTCGCTGGCGCGTACCCCCAGGTGACCTCGACGGCGCCGGCGCCATGGCCCCCGCCCCCGCCCCCGCCCCCGCCCCGGGACGGTCGCCCCTTCCGGAGCGATCCGACACTCACAGTATGCGACAACTCACACACGGTACAGCGCCGGACATCGGACGCAGCTCGTCCCACGGATGACGCCGCACCGCCGGACGAAGACGCCCCCGGCAGGCTCGGCCTGCGGGGGGCGGCTCCGGGTCACCCGCTCACTCGGTGGGCGGCAACGGTGACCGGCGGCTCTTCGGCAGGCGGAGCACCTCGAACTGGTCGGTCCCGTCGATCAGCGCCGCCGACGGCGCCGCCCGGGCCGGCGGATCCACGAGCGTCCGCCCGGCGCGGGCCACCCCCGCCTCCGCCCGCTGGTCGTCGGCGCCGGCCCCGACGGTGGCCCGGGCCGACCCGACGGCGGCGGTGCCACCGGTACGCCGCGCCCGCCGCTCCCGCAGCGACTCCTTGGTGCGCTCCACCATCGTGTAGAGCGTCGGCACCAGGATCAGGGTGAGCAGCGTCGAGCTGAGCAGGCCACCGATCACCACCACGGCGAGGGGCTGCGAGATGAAGCCGCCCTCGCCGGTGAGCCCGAGCGCCATCGGCAGCAGCGCGAAGATGGTGGCGACCGCGGTCATCAGGATCGGCCGCAGCCGGCGCCGGCCACCCTCGACCACCGCCTCGGTCACGCCCCTGCCCTGCGCCCGGTACTGGTTGATCAGGTCGAGCAGCACGATCGCGTTGGTGACCACGATGCCGACCAGCATCAGCACACCGATCAGCGCCGGCACGCCCAGCGGCGTCCCGGTGGCCAGCAGCAGCCCGATCGCGCCGGTGGCGGCGAACGGGATGGAGATCAGCAGGATCAGCGCCTGGGTCAGGCTGCGGAACGTGCCCACCATGATCAGGAAGACGATCGCGATCGCGGCCAGCACGGCCAGCCCCAGGTCGGCGAAGGCCTCCTTCTGGTCCGCGCTGACGCCGCCCACGGTGAAGGTCGCCCCGGGCACGTCCAGCGCGTCCAGCCGCTTCTGCAGCTCCTGGGTCGTCGCGCCCAGGTTGGAGCCGGTGACCGTACCGGTGACGGAGACGCTGCGCTCACCGTCGATCCGGGTGACCTGCTGCGGCCCCTCCACCTGGTTCACGTCGGCGATGTCGTCCAGCTTGACCCGGCCGACCGGCAGCGCCCGCAGCTCGGCCACGCTCACCGGCGGACGGGCCCCGGTGCTCAGCACCACGTCCTGCTGCGCCCCGTCGAGGCCGACCTGGCCCAGCGGCGCGCCCCGGTACGCCTGGGCGACGAGCTGGCCAACCGCCGCCTCGGTCAGCCCGGCGCGGGCCGCGGCCACCCGGTCGACGGTGACGTCGATCCGGGGCACCCGCTCGGCCAGGCTGGTGGAGACGTCCTCGACGCCCGGCGTACCGGCCATCGCGTCGCGGGCGGCCTCGGCGGCGCGGGTCAGCGCCTCGGGGTCGGCGGCCTGCACGACCACCTCGAGCTGGTTGGCGGAGGTGCTCTGCCCGGCGCCGAAGCTCAGCTCGCCGGCGTCGGGACCGAGGGCGTCGAACTCGTCGCGCAGGGTCCGCCGGACCGCCGCCGCGTCGGTGCCCTCGTCGAGCGCGACCGAGAAGGTGGCGGTGTTGTTGCCGCCGCCGCCCGCCCACGGCTGGTCGTTGCCGCCCGCGCTCACCTGGTACGTCTTCACGCCTTCGGTACGCGCCAGCACCGCCTCGACCTTCGCGGCCGCCTGGTCGGTGCCGGCCAGCCCGGTGCCGGCCGGCAGCTCCTGGGTGATGTTGAGGGTGTCCTGGCCGGAGTCGTCCAGGAAGTTGGTCTCCAGCTTCTGCGCGAGCCCGAAGGTGCCGAGCAGCACCAGCAGCCCCAGCCCGACGGTGATCCACCGGGTCTTCCGGGACCGGGTGGCGAAACCGATCGCCGGCAGGTACGCCCGCTGCAGCGGGCTGCGCAGCTCCTTCTCCTCGGCGGCGCGCCGGGCCGCCGCGTCGTCCGCGCCGCCGCGGCGCGGCTTCAGGAACCAGTACGCCAGCACCGGAATCACGGTCAGCGAGACCAGCAGGGAGGCGAGCAGGGCGACCGTCACGGTGATCGCGAACGGCGCGAAGAGTTGCCCGACGAAGCCGCCGACCAGCGCGATCGGCGCGAAGACGGCGACCGTGGTGAGCGTGGAGGCGGTCACCGCGCCGGCCACCTCGCGGACCGCGCCGAGGATCGCGTCCCGCTTCGGCTCGCCGTACTCGAGGTGCCGCTTGATGTTCTCCAGCACCACGATGGAGTCGTCGACCACCCGGCCGACGGCGATGGTCAGCGCGCCGAGGGTGAGCAGGTTGAGCGAGTAGTCGCCGGCCCAGAGTGCGATCAGCGCGACCAGCACCGACAGCGGGATGGAGACCGCGGTGACCAGCGTGGAGCGGACGGAGAGCAGGAAGACCAGGATCACCACGACCGCCATCAGCAGGCCGAGCAGGCCCTCGGTGGTGAGGCTCTCGATGGATCGCTCGACGAACGGGGCCTGGTCGAAGACGACCGTCAGGTCCGCGCCGGAGGCGGTCATCAGGTCGTCGAGCCGGTCCCGGATCTCGTGGGAGATGTCGACGGCGTTGCCGTCGGGGGTGGCGGTGACGGCGATGCCCAGGCTGGGCTTGCCGTTGGTCCGGGTGATCGCGGTGGCCGGGGCGAGCTGCTGCTCGACCCGGGCCACGTCGCCGAGCCGGACCGGGGCCGCGGGAGCGGTGGCCAGCACGATGCCGCGCAGGTCGTCGACGGTCCGGACCGGGGTGCCGACCTGGACGGGGAGCGACCGGCTGCCGTCGGCGACCGCGCCGGCCGGCACCGCGACGCCGTTGGTCTTCAACGCCTCGGCGATGGCGGTGGGCGCGAGCCGGGCCGCGGCCAGCTTCGCCGGGTCGGGGGTGATCAGCACGACCTGGTCGCGGGTGCCGGTCACCGCGACCGTGCGGACCCCGTCCAGGCCTTCCAGCTCCGGTACGACGGTCCGGCGCAGCTTCTCCGCCAGCGCCCGCTCGTCGTCGCCACCGGTCGCGGCGACCACCACGGCGGGCAGGTCGTCCGTGCTGCCGGCGATGACCTGCGGGTCCACCCCCGCAGGGAGCTGGGCGTCGATCCGGTTGAGCGCGGTCTGCATCTTGTTCACCACGTCGTCCAGGTCGGTGCCGAACTCGTACTGCACCTGGACGGTGGTGGCGCCCTCACGGGAGGTGGAGGTGACCTTGTCCAGCCCCGGGATGCCCTGGAGGCTGTTCTCGATCGGTTCGGTGACCTGGGACTCGACGATCTCCGGCGCGGCGCCCGGGTACGCCGCCACGATGAACGCGGCGGGGAACTCCAGCGACGGCAGGAGCTGCTGCTTCAGCGACGGCACGGCGTACGCCCCGAACGCCGTGGTCACCAGCGCGATGAGGGCGATCAGCCCTCGGTTGAGGAGGCTGAATCTGGCGAGCGGCGACATCGGCGTGGCTCACTCCTGAGGAAGGGTCTGGCTGGGTAGGCAAAGTCTGCCGGACATGATCCTCCCCACCCCCACCCACCCCCGCTGCCCCACCCCACCCCGCCCCACCAACCGGCCGACCACCCCTTGATCATGAAGTTGTTGCCGCGACACGCCGGTGCGGGTGACAACAACTTCATGATCAACCCGGCGAGGGGTGGGGTGGGTGGGTGGGTGGGGCGGGGTGGGGTGGGGTGGGTGGGGGTTAGGCGAGGTCCAGGGAGCGGGCGGCGGCCAGGGGGTCGTTGGCGATGGTGATCGGGGCGGGGGCGGTGGAGATGGCCCACTCGGGGTCCTTGAGGCCGTGGCCGGTGACCGTGCAGACCACGGTGGAGCCGGACGGGACCTTGCCCGCGGCGGCCTGCTGGAGCAGGCCGGCCACGCTGGCCGCGCTGCCCAGCTCGACGAAGACGCCGACCTCCCGGGCCAGCAGCCGGTACGCCGAGAGGATCTCCCGGTCGGTGACCGCGGCGATCAGGCCGTCCGAGGCGTCCCGGGCGTCGATCGCCTTGGTCCAGCTCGCCGGGTTGCCGATCCGGATGGCGGTGGCGATGGTGGACGGCTCCGGGACCACCCGGCCGGTGACGATGGGCGCGGCGCCGGCGGCCTGGAAGCCGTACATCTTCGGGGCCTTCGTCGCGTTGCCGTCGCGCACGTCCTCTGAGTAGCCCATCCAGTAGGCGGAGATGTTGCCGGCGTTGCCGACCGGCAGGCAGTGGATGTCCGGCGCGTCGCCGAGCGCCTCGACGATCTCGAAGGCGGCGGTCTTCTGCCCGTGCAGCCGGTTGATGTTGACCGAGTTGACCAGCGCCACCGGGTAGTCCTGGGCGAGCTTGCCGGCCAGTGCCAGGCAGTCGTCGAAGTTGCCCTGGACCTGGAGCAGCTTGGCGCCGTGCACCAGCGCCTGGGCCAGCTTGCCCAGCGCGATCTTGCCCTGCGGCACCAGCACCGCGCAGGTGATCCCGGCGCGGGCCGCGTACGCGGCGGCGGAGGCGCTGGTGTTGCCGGTGGAGGCGCAGATGATCGCCTTGTCGCCGGCCTCGACCGCCTTGGAGACCGCGACGGTCATGCCCCGGTCCTTGAACGAGCCGGTCGGGTTGGCCCCCTCGACCTTGAGGTGCACGTCGCAGCCGAGCCGGGCGGAGAGCACCGGCGCCGGCAGCAGCGGGGTGTTCCCCTCGTGCAGGGTGACGACCGGGGTGGCGTCGGTGACCGGCAGCCGGTCCCGGTACGTCTCGATCAGACCCCGCCACATGTCGCTCTCCTCGCCTCTACCGGCCCTGTCGCACGTCAAGCCTGGACCAGCGTCCCGGGCCGCCGCCCGGCGCACCCGCCCTTAACCACCTGACGGGACACGATCTACAGCCCGCCCTCGACCCGCAGCACGCTCGTCACCGAGCGGACGATCTCCAGCCCGCGCAGCGCCCGGACAGTGGCCGCGAGCGCGGCGTCCGGCGCGACGTGCGTGACGATGACCAGTTCGGCGTCCTCGCCCCGGCCGGCCGGGCCGCCACCCGCCGGGCCCTGCCGCACGGTGGCGATGGAGACCTCGTGCCGGGCGAACACCCCGGCCACCGCCTCCAGCACACCGGGACGGTCGGCCACGTCGAGGCTGATGTGGTAGCGGGTCAGCGCCTCGCCCATCGGCCGCACCGCCAGGTCGGCGTACGCCGACTCGCTGGGCGCGTGCACCCCGGCGAGCCGGTTGCGGGCCACCGCCACCACGTCGCCGAGGACGGCGCTGGCGGTCGGCGCGCCGCCCGCGCCCCGGCCGTAGAACATCAGCTGCCCGGCCGCCTCGGCCTCGACGAAGACCGCGTTGAACGCGTCGCCGACGCTCGCGAGGGGGTGGGTCAGCGGGATCATCGCCGGGTGCACGCGCACGCTGACCGTCTCCCGGCCCGCCGCGTCGGTGTTGCGGGCGGCGATGCAGAGCAGCTTGATGGTGCAGCCCATCGCCTTGGCGCTGGCCACGTCGGCGGCGGTCACCTCGGTGATGCCCTCGCGGTGCACGTCGGCGGCGCCGACCCGGGTGTGGAACGCCAGCGAGGCGAGGATGGCGGCCTTGGCGGCGGCGTCGAAGCCCTCCACGTCGGCCGTCGGGTCCGCCTCGGCGTACCCGAGCTCGGTCGCCTCCTCCAGCGCCTCGGCGAAGCCGGCGCCGGTGGCGTCCATCGCGGAGAGGATGAAGTTGGTGGTGCCGTTGACGATGCCGGTGACCCGGTTGATCCGGTCGCCGTGCAGCGACTCACGCAGCGGGCGCAGCAGCGGGATCGCCCCGGCGACGGAGGCCTCGTAGTAGAGGTCGGCCCCGCCCTCGGCCGCCGCGTCGTGCAGCGTCACGCCGTCCTCGGCGAGCAGCGCCTTGTTGGCGGTGACCACGCTCTTGCCGGCGCGCAGCGCCTCCACCAGCCAGCCGCGGGCCGGCTCGATGCCGCCGATGACCTCCACCACGATGTCGACGTCGTCCCGCTTGATCAGGCCGAGCGCGTCGGTGGTGAAGAGGGCGGGGTCGACGGGCAGGTCGCCGCGGTCGCGGCCGAGCCGGCGTACGGCGATCCCGGCGATCTCCAGCGGGGCGCCGATCCGGGCGGCGAGGTCGGCCGACTGCTCGTGCAGCAGCCGTACCACGTCGCCGCCGACGGTGCCGCAGCCGAGCAACGCCAGGCGCACAGGTGAGCTCATCCGACATCCAATGCGAGCAGGTCTTCTTCGGTCTCCCGTCGAACGATCAGACGGGCCTGACCGTCGCGGACGGCGACGACCGGGGGTCGCGGGACATGGTTGTAGTTGCTGGCCATGCTCCGGCAGTAGGCCCCGGTGCCGGGCACCGCGACAAGATCTCCGGGCTGCACGTCGGCGGGCAGGAATTCATCCTTCACCACGATGTCCCCGGACTCACAGTGCTTTCCCACCACGCGGGCGAGCAGCGGCTCCGCCGCCGACGCCCGGTTGGCCACCGTCGCCGAGTACGACGCGTCGTAGAGCGCGGTGCGGATGTTGTCGCTCATCCCGCCGTCCACGCTCACGTACGTCCGGATCCCGTCGACGTCCTTGACCGTGCCGACCTCGTAGAGCGTGAAGACGGCGGGTCCGACGATGGCCCGGCCGGGCTCGATGGAGAGGTGCGGCACGGCGAGCTTCTCGGCCGCGCACTCCCCTTCCACGATCCGGCGGAGCCGCTTGGCGAGGTCGTGCGGGGAGGCCGGGTCGTCCTGGGTGGTGTACGCGATGCCGAAGCCGCCGCCCAGGTCCAGCTCGGGCAGCTCCACGCCGCGGGCGTCGCGGATCTGCGCCTGGAGGCTGAGCACGCGGCGGGCGGAGACCTCGAAGCCGCTGGCGTCGAAGATCTGCGAGCCGATGTGCGAGTGCAGCCCGCGCAGCTCCAGCACGCCCTCGTCGATGACCTTGAAGGCGGCGGCCGCGGCGGCGCCCCCGGCCAGCGAGAAGCCGAACTTCTGGTCCTCGTGGGCGGTGGCGATGAACTCGTGGGTGTGCGCCTCCACGCCGACCGTCACCCGGATCAGCACGCCGGGGCGTACCCCGCGCTCGCGGGCCAGCGCGGTGAGCCGGTCGATCTCGGCGAACGAGTCGAGGATGATCCGGCCCACCCCGGCGTCGAGGGCCCGGCTCAGCTCGGCCACGGACTTGTTGTTGCCGTGGAAGCCGATCCGCTCCGGCGGCATCCCGGCCGAGAGCGCGGTGGCCAGCTCGCCGCCGGTGCAGACGTCGAGGTACATGCCCTCCTCGGCGATCATCCGGACCACCGCGCGGCAGAGGAACGCCTTGCCGGCGTAGTAGACGTCCGCGTCCGGGAAGGCGGCCCGGTAATCCCGGCAGCGCGACCGCAGGTCGTCCTCGCCGAGGACGTACACCGGGGTGCCGTACTCCGCGGCGAGATCGCGGACGTCCAGCCCCGCGACGGCGAGCGCGCCGTCGGCGGCCCGGGTCACGTTGCGCGGCCAGAGCTGCGGCACCAGGGCGTTGACGTCGCCCGGCGGACGCAGCCAGGGCGGCCGGCTGCCGATGTCACCGTGCAGGGCACCGGCCTCGTGAGCGCGCATCGGAAGTTACATCCTCTCCGGGGCGGAGACGCCGAGCAGGCGCAGGCCGTTGGCGATGACCACCCGGGTGGCGTCGTTCAGCCAGAGCCGGGCCCGGTGCAGGTCGGTGACCTCCTCGTCGCCGCGCGGCAGGATCCGGCAGTTGTCGTAGAACCGGTGGTAAGCCCCGGCCAGCCGCTCCAGGTAGCGGGCGACCAGGTGCGGCCCACGCAGCTCCGCCGCGGAGGCGACCACGGCGGGGAACTCGGCGAGCGCCTTGAGCAGCTCGTTCTCCTTCTCGTGGGCGAGCAGCTCGGCGTGGAAGTCGGCGGCGTCGCCCCGGGTCAGCCCCACCTCGGCGGCGTTGCGCCCCACGCTGGCGGTCCGGGCCGCGACGTACTGCACGTAGTAGACCGGGTTGTCCCGGGTGGCCCGGGTCCACAGCTCGACGTCGATGTCGATCGGCGAGTCGCTGGAGTAGCGGGCGAGCGCGTACCGGGCGGCGTCCACGCCGATCGCGTCGACCAGGTCCTCCAGGGTGACCACGGTGCCGGCCCGCTTGCTCATCCGCACCGGGGCGCCGTCGCGGACCAGGTTGACCAGCTGCCCGATGAGGATCTCCAGGGTGCGCTCCGGGTCGTCGCCGAAGCAGGCGGCCATCGCCTTCATCCGGCCGATGTAGCCGTGGTGGTCGGCGCCCAGCATGATCACCACGCGCTCGAACCCGCGCTCGCGCTTGTCGAGGTAGTAGGCGCAGTCGGCGGCGAAGTACGTCCACTCGCCGTTGGACTTGCGCAGCACCCGGTCCTTGTCGTCGCCGAAGTCGGTGGTGCGCAGCCAGGTCGCGCCCTCGGCCTCGAAGACGTGCCCCTGCTCGCGCAGCCGGGCCAGCGCCTGGTCCAGCTCGCCCCGGTCGTGCAGGTCCTTCTCGTTGAAGTAGGTGTCGAACTCGACGCCGAAGTCGCGCAGCGAGGACTTGATCTCCTCGAACATCAGCGCGACGCCCTCGACCCGGAACACCTCCTGGGCGGCGGCGTCGTCCAGCTCCAGCACGTCCGGCCGGCGCTCGACCACCTCGGCGGCGATCTCCGCGATGTACGCCCCGCCGTAGCCGTCCTCCGGGGCCGGCTCGCCCTTGGCAGCGGCGAGCAGCGACCGGGCGAACCGGTCGATCTGGGAGCCGGCGTCGTTGAAGTAGTACTCGGTGCCGACCTCCGCCCCGGTTGCGCGGAGCAGCCGGCTGAGCGCGTCGCCGACGGCCGCCCAGCGGACCCCGCCGATGTGCACCGGTCCGGTCGGGTTCGCCGAGACGAACTCCAGGTTGATCTTCTGACCGGCGAGGGTGTCGCTGCGGCCGTACTCGGGGCCGGACTCGACGATCACCTTGGCGAGCTGCCCGGCGGCGGCGGCGTCGAGCCGGATGTTCAGGAAGCCCGGGCCGGCGATCTCCACCGACTTGATCCCCGGCGCCCGGCCGAGCCGCTCGGCCAGGGCGGCGGCCAGCTCCCGCGGGGGCACGCCCACCTTCTTGCTGAGCTGCAGCGCCAGCGTGGAGGCGTAGTCGCCGTGCTCTGGGTTGCGGGGCCGCTCGAGGACCGTCTGCGCGGGCAGCGCGGCGGGATCCAGCCCCCGGTCGATGAAGACGGCGTGGGCTGCGGAGAGGACGACCTCGGCGAGTTCTGCGGGAGTCACCGAACCATGTTATCGGGGGTAGACTCGGGCACCGCGGCGGCGACCCAGCATGTGAACCGGCCCGCCAGCTCCCTGACCGACCGACCTGACGAGGCCCGATGAGCATCAGCACCCCGGGCGGCCCGGAACGCCGCCCGACCGTGGTCAGCACCGGCAAGAAGCCGGGCGCCGGCCGGCCGGCCGCTGCCGACAAGCCGTCCGGTGGCAAGGCCGGGGCCGGCAAGGGCACTCCGCGGCAGACCCCCGGCGGCAAGGGCCGCAAGCCGATCGCGCCGGTCAAGGTGAGCCAGGGCCGCGCGTGGGGGCCGATCGCGCTCTTCGTCGCCGTCGGCGTGCTGGCGGCCGGCATCATCGGGTACGGCGCGTACGCGGCGATCCAGGGCTCCAAGCCGTGGGACAAGCGGGCGGACGCGATCAGCGGCATCGTCGACTACCGCAAGAAGGACAAGGCCCTGGTCGAGGGCGGCAAGCACCAGCAGGGCGCGATCAAGTACGACGTCCTCCCGCCGGTCGCCGGCCCGCACAACCCGGCCTGGCAGAACTGCATGGGCGACGTCTACGACGCCCCGATCGCCAACGAGCACGCGGTGCACAGCCTGGAGCACGGCACGGTCTGGATCACCTACCGCCCGGACCTGCCGGCCGACCAGGTGGCCAAGCTCAAGGCCAAGGTGCAGGGCAAGGACAAGCTGATGCTCAGCCCGTTCGAGGGGCTGAACAAGCCGATCTCGCTGCAGGCCTGGGGCTACCAGCTCAAGGTCGACAACGCCGACGACGGCCGGATCGACGAGTTCATCAAGACCCTGCGGGTCAACGCCTCCGTCGAGGGCCCGAACGCCAACTGCGCCCAGGGCATCACCGCGACCGGCACCACGCCGCGTGACCTGCCCACCCAGTAAGGACTCCGATGACTGCTCCCGTCATGACGGACAGCGCGCCCGACGAGACCCCGGTCACCGCCGACGGCGGCCGGGGGACGGCGCGCCGGTTCGGCACGCTGGCGTTGGCCGCCGCCGTCGTGGTCGGCCTTCTCCTCGGGTACGCGGGCGGTCTGCTCACCCCGACGGTCACCCGGCCGGGTGACAACTCGGCCGAGGCGGGCTTCGCCCGGGACATGAGCACCCACCACGCCCAGGCGGTGCAGATGGGGCTGATGGCCTTCCAGCAGGGCGAGGACACCGAGGTGCGGCAGATCGGCGGCGACATCGCCACCGGGCAGCAGGGCGAGATCGGCACCATGCAGACCTGGCTGCGGCTGTGGAAGCTGGACCCGACCGGCGACCAGCCGGCCATGGCCTGGATGCCGGACGGGGCCGGGCTGGTGAAGGACGGGCTGATGCCCGGCATGGCCACCCCGGCGGAGATCACCAAGCTGAGCGAGGCACGGGGGCACGAGTTCGATGTGCTCTTCCTCCAGCTGATGATCCGGCACCACCTCGGCGGGATCCACATGATCCAGGGCGTCCTCGACGAGGGGCACGACGACGAGGTGCTGAAGGTCGCGCAGACCATGAAGAACACCCAGCAGACGGATCTCACCAACCTCCAGGCGGCGCTCAAGCGCCTGGGCGGCTGATCCGTCGTACCGTCCCGCCCGGAGGGGCCCGCGTCGTCCGCGACGCGGGCCCCTCCGCGTCTCCGGCGACCTCCTGTCCGTTATGCCTCTTTATAACGATTTAGGTTGTACAGCCGATTACGTTGCTTGGAGACTTTTCTCCCCACATATCGTGACCAGTTGCGATTCGGGCTCGTTGCGCAGGACGTGGGGGTTGCACTCAGAGACGCAGGGCGCTCGGTCACCAGTTGGTGCCGGCGCCACACCATCGGCGGTGACGGGGCGGTGGCAGCCGTCCGTCGCGGACAGCGGCAGGGCGAGTCGGGAACGCTCAGCCGCGAACAGGAACTCGAACTGATCGACGCGCTGCGGGGCGTCCACCCCGACGAGTTCGGCCTGGACGAGGAGCTCTGGACGCGACAGAGCCTGACCACCCTCATCCAGCGCCGGTTCGACCTGACGATGGACGCCGGCACGGTCGGGGCGTACCTGCGGGCCTGGGGGTTGGGCCCGCGGGAGCCCCGGGAGCGCGCCTGCGGACTCTGCGTCGGCGCGGTCGAGCGGTGGGTACGCGGCGAGTATCCGGCCATCACCCGGGCCGCCCAGGAGCACCTCGCCGAGGTCTACTGGATCGGCCGGGTACGGCTGCGCGGCACCATGCCGGCGGCGGACGTGATCTCCGCGGTCTCCTCCCGCGGCCGGGTGCGTTTCATGATCACCACGCCCACGGTCGACCCGCCGCTCCCCCGCGACTTCGTGCTGCGGCTCAGCGGCGCCGAGGAGCGGACGGTGCACCTGATCGTGGACGGCTCCTGGCCGAAGAACGAGTGGCCGCGCCGGCTGCCCCGCCGGATCGTCCTGCACCCGCTGCCGAGCTGCGGCCGCGCCCTGGTCGCCGCCTGACCCGCCCGCCCGTCGGCGAGCCCGGCATCGGCTCCGGGACGGCGGTGACGCCATGATCGGCTCCGCCGGCCCGCCGTCCGGCGGAGCCCGGGGCGGCCCCCGACCACGGCGGCAGCGACACGTCGTGGGCTGCCGGATATACCGATTGGGCGATCCCGGAGGGGGTTTGCTACTCTTCTCGGGTCGCTGAGCCCCCGTAGCTCAGGGGATAGAGCACCGCCCTCCGGAGGCGGGGGCGCAGGTTCGAATCCTGCCGGGGGCACAACAAAAACGAAGAAGAAACGCCCCGGCGCATGCCGGGGCGTTTCTCGTGTGGTGCCGCCTGCCCGGGTGCCCGGACGACGCACCCCGGCCCCCGTGGCCGCACGTCCCGGCCGAACGGGGGGACCCCCGCGACAGGCGCGACCGGGCCCGTCGGACGGGGCGTGGGATGCCGCAGTGGCTGGTGGTGGCAGCGTGACGGCATGGTGACGGAGAGCACGCCCACATTGCCGGATTGTTACATGCGCGGGCCCCCCGGCACTTGCGAATGGCCTTCAGATCGGAATACGTTGCGGACGGCAACAAAAACAGCGAAGGCCATCCCCCCGGAGGCATCCATGACGTTGGCGAGGTGGTACGAGCGATGAGCGACGTGCCCATCCTCTTGGAGATGCGTTCCATCACCAAGGAGTTCCCCGGAGTCAAGGCCCTCTCCGACGTCAACCTGGTGGTGCGCGCCGGCGAGATCCACGCCATTTGCGGCGAGAACGGCGCCGGCAAGTCCACGCTGATGAAGGTTCTCAGCGGGGTCTACCCGTACGGCACGTACGACGGCCAGATCATCTACCAGGGTGCGGAGACCCGCTTCTCCGACATCCGGGCGAGCGAGCACGCGGGCATCGTGATCATCCACCAGGAGCTCGCCCTCATCCCGCACATGTCGATCGCCGAGAATATCTTCCTCGGCAACGAACCCCGCAAGCACGGGGCGATCGACTGGAAGGCCGCGAACCGGATGGCGCTGGACCTGATGGCCCGGGTCGGCCTGCAGGAGGACCCGGACACCCTGATCAAGGACATCGGGGTCGGCAAGCAGCAGCTGGTGGAGATCGCCAAGGCGTTCGCCAAGGACGTGAAGCTGCTCATCCTGGACGAGCCGACCGCGGCGCTGAACGAGGCCGACTCCCGGCACCTGCTGGACCTGCTGCGCGGATTCCGGTCCCGCGGCATCACCTCGATCATGATCTCGCACAAGCTGAACGAGATCGAGGCGATCGCCGACCAGATCACCATCCTGCGCGACGGCCGGACGGTGGAGACGCTGGACGTCAAGGCCGACGGCGCCGACGAGGACCGGATCGTGCGGGGCATGGTCGGTCGCGAGCTGAGCAGCCGGTTCCCGGACCACACCCCGAAGATCGGCGAGGTCTTCTTCGAGGTCCGCGACTGGAACGTCCGGCACCCGATCTCCGCCGAGCGGCAGGTCTGCAAGAACGAGAGCTTCGTCGTCCGCCGCGGCGAGATCGTGGGCTTCGCCGGGCTGATGGGCGCGGGCCGCACCGAGCTGGCGATGAGCGTCTTCGGCCGCTCGTACGGGGTGTACGAGTCGGGCACGATCATCAAGGACGGCAAGGAGATCGTGCTCAAGTCGGTGGCGGACGCGATCGCCAACGGGCTCGCGTACGTCAGCGAGGACCGCAAGGCGATCGGCCTCAACCTGCTGGACGACATCAAGGCGTCCACCGTGGCCGCCAAGCTGTCCAAGATCTCGCGCCACGGCGTCCTCGACGAGGTCGCGGAGTACAAGGCGGCCGAGGCGTACCGCAAGGAGCTGCGGACCAAGGCCCCGACGGTCGACGAGAGCGTCTCGAAGCTCTCGGGCGGCAATCAGCAGAAGGTCGTGCTGGCGAAGTGGATGTTCACGGACCCCGACCTGCTGATCCTCGACGAGCCGACCCGCGGCATCGACGTGGGCGCCAAGTACGAGATCTACGGCATCATCCAGCGGCTCGCCGACCAGGGGAAGGGCGTCGTCGTCATCTCCTCGGAACTGCCTGAGCTGATCGGGCTCTGCGACCGCATCTACACCGTGTTCGAAGGCACCATCACCGGCGAGATCGCCCGGCAGGACGCGGACCCGGAAACCCTCATGAAGCAGATGACCTCGACGAAGAAGTTGCAGACACGATGAGCCGACTGAAGGACCTGCAGAAGAACCTCTTCGGAGGCACCACGTCCAACGCCCGTCAGTTCGGGATGATCTTCACCCTGGTGGCGATCGTCGTCCTGTTCCAGATCCTGACCGACGGCCTGACCCTGCGATCGGACAACCTGATCGCGCTGTTCCAGCAGAACTCGTACATCCTGATCCTGGCCATCGGCATGCTGATGGTGATCGTCGCCGGGCACATCGACCTCTCGGTCGGCTCGATCGCGGCCTTCGCCGGCATCCTGGTCGCCAAGTCGATGGCGGAGTGGTCGCTGCCCTGGCCCGTCGCCATCATCTTCGGCTTGGCGATCGGCGCCGCGATCGGCGCCTGGCAGGGCTTCTGGGTGGCCTACATCGGGGTGCCGGCGTTCATCGTCACCCTGGCGGGCATGCTGCTGTTCCGCGGCGGCAACCAGTTCATCGGCAACGCGAACACGATCCCGGTGCCCGAGGGCTTCCGGGTGATCGGCTCCGGCTTCCTGCCCGAGGTCGGGCCGAACACCGGCTACAACAATCTGACGCTGCTGCTCGGTTTGGCCGCGTGCGTCGCGGTGGTCTGGCGGGAGTTCCAGGCCCGCAAGACGCGCCGGGAGATGGACGCCGATCCCGCCCCGATGTGGATCTCGGTGCTGCGGATGGCCGTCATGGTCGGCGTGATCGTCTTCGCCGCGCTGCGCTTCTCCAGCGGCCGCGTCGGCACCAGCTTCCCGGTCTCCGGCATCATCCTGGTGGCGCTGGTCATCGCGTACTCGTTCTACACCCGCAACACCGCCGGCGGCCGGCACATCTACGCGGTCGGCGGCAACTCCCGGGCCGCGGAGCTCTCCGGCGTGAAGCTCAAGCGGGTCAACTTCTTCGTCATGATGAACATGTCGGTGCTGGCCGCACTGGCCGGCATGATCTTCGTGGCCCGTTCGGCGGCCTCCGGGCCGCAGGACGGCAACGGCTGGGAACTGGACGCGATCGCCGCGGTCTTCATCGGTGGCGCGGCCGTCTCCGGCGGTATCGGGACCATCAGCGGCTCGATCGTCGGTGGTCTGGTCATGGCCGTGCTCAACAACGGCCTGCAACTCCTGGGCGTCGGCACCGACCGCGTCCAGATCATCAAGGGCCTGGTCCTGCTGCTGGCCGTCGCGCTCGACGTCTACAACAAGAGCCAGGGTCGCTTCTCCGTCATCGGCAGCATCACCCGCTCGTTCCGCCGTGACGCACCCGCCACACCCCCGTCATCGTCCGACGCGGACCGCGAGCCCGCCCGGACGTCGGTGCCCGGCTGACGGCCACCGACCACTCCCCCGTATCACCTCTCCAGAAGGGCATCACCTAGTCATGCGCAATCTCATTGGCAAGTCGATGGCCATCGGCGCCATCGCGGCGCTGGCTCTGACCGCCACCGCCTGCGGCTCCGGCCGCGACGGGGACTCCGGCGGCTCGAAGGGCGAGACCAAGGGCTTCGCGGCGGACTCCCTGATCGGCGTCGCCCTGCCGTCGAAGACCTCGGAGAACTGGGTCCTCGCCGGTGACCTGTTCACCAACGGCCTGAAGGAGGCCGGCTTCAAGAGCGACGTGCAGTACGCCGGCGCGTCGACCACGGTCGCCGACCAGCAGGCGCAGATCACCGCCATGGTGACCAAGGGCGCCAAGGTCATCGTCATCGGCGCGACCGACGCCGCGCAGCTGTCGACCCAGGTCGCCGCGGCGCACGCGGCCGGCGCGAAGGTCATCGCGTACGACCGGCTGATCACCAACACGCCGGACCTCGACTACTACGTCGCGTTCGACAACTTCAAGGTCGGCCAGCTCCAGGGCCAGGCCCTGCTGGACGGCATGAAGGCCAAGAAGCCGAACGGCCCGTACAACATCGAGCTCTTCTCCGGCTCGCCGGACGACAACAACGCCGGTGTCTTCTTCAACGGCGCGATGAGCGTGCTCAAGCCGGAGATCGACAAGGGCAACGTCGTCGTCGCCTCGAAGCAGACCGACGTCAAGCAGACCGCCATCCAGGGCTGGAAGGCCGAGGGTGCGCAGGCCCGCATGGACCAGCTGCTGACCTCGACCTACGGCAACAAGGAGCTGGACGGCGTCCTCTCCCCGAACGACACGCTGGGCCGCGCGATCATCACCTCGATCAAGGGTGCCGGCAAGCCGATCCCGGTCGTCACCGGCCAGGACTCCGAGGTCGAGTCGGTCAAGTCGATCATGGCTGGCGAGCAGTACATGACGATCAACAAGGACACCCGGAACCTGGTCAAGCAGACCATCGCCATGGTGAAGGCCCTGCAGGCCGGTAACACCCCCGAGGTGAACGACACCAAGTCCTACAACAACGGCGTCAAGGTCGTGGACACGTACCTGCTCCCGCCGGTCGCCGTCACCAAGGCGAACGCGGCCGAGGCGTACGCGAACGACCCGAAGCTCGCGCCGCTCACCAAGTAAGCACCACAGGCTAGTCAGCGACGACCGTCGGGTCCCGGAATCCTCCTTCCGGGACCCTTCGTCGTCATGGCGCCCGACCGCGGAAGGAGACCAGACCGTGGCGACACCCGTACGGTCCGGTCTCCCCCGGCCCGGCCGCAACCCGGCGTTCCCCGTGCCGGCGTCGCCGGGCGCCAGCCAGGAGGAGATCCGCCGGCAGAACCTCGGCGCCCTGCTCCGCCACGTCCACGTGCACGGCCCGACCTCCCGGGCCGAGCTGACCAGCCGGCTCGGCCTCAACCGCAGCACCATCGGCGCGCTCGCCGCCGACCTCGCCGCCACCGGTCTCGTCACCGAGGAGGTGCCGACCACGGCCCGCCGCGCCGGGCGTCCCTCGCTGGTGGTGAGCCCCCGCTCCGACCGCGTCTACGCCCACGGGCTGAGCATCGAGGCGGACCGGCTGCGCGCCGCCCGCATCGGTCTCGGCGGCCGCATCCTCGACCTGCGCGAGGTCGCCCGCCCCTGCGGCGCGTCGACCCTCGACGCCGTCGGCCCGCTGGCCGACCTGGTCCGCGACATGGAACGCTCGGTCGCCGCGGACGCGGTCTTCGTGGGCGGCGCGGTCGCCGTCGCCGACACCACCCGCGACCGCGACGGACGGATCCGCATCGGCGGCGCCGACCAGACGCTCGGCACCGCGCTCGGGGCCGAACTCGCCGTCGGCCCGGGCTTCGTCGCCGCCGACATGGCCGACATCGCCGGCCTCGCCGAACACGTACGCGGCGTGGCGGCGGGCGTCGACGACCTCATCTACCTGCACGGCGACGTCGGCGTCAGCGCCGGCATCATCATCGGCGGCCGGCTGGTCGTCGGCCACCGGGGGCACAGCGGCAAGGTCGGCCACATGGTGGTCAACCGGGACGGCCTGCCCTGCGGGTGCGGCTCGCGCGGCTGCTGGGAGACCGAGATCGGCGAGGCGGCGCTGCTGCGGCACGCCGGCCGGGATCCGGAGGATCGCGGCGCGGTCGCCGAGATCCTGCGCGCGGCCGCCGACGCGGAGCCCACCGCCCGCGCGGCGGTCCAGCGGGTCGCCGACTGGCTCGGTTTCGGCGTGGCCAACCTGGTCAACGTGGTCAACCCGGACACCGTCGTGTTCGGCGGCTACCTGCGCGAGGTCTACGCGGCCGGCACGGAGACGGTCCGCCGCCGCCTGGACGAGATGGCCCTGCCCGCCTCCCGCGAGCACGTGCGGCTGCGGGCGGCGGCGCTCGGCCGGGACGCCCCCCTGATCGGCGCCGCCGAGCTGGCCTTCGACAAGCTGCTGGCGGACCCGCTCAACGCCGGCGTCGCGGGCCAGCCGGTGACCGGCCAGACCGACGACGCGCCAGCCTGACCCTCGGCCTGCGCGGGTAGGTCGCGGACCGCTTCGATCCGCGGCGGTGGAGCGGTCCTCAGCCGCCCTCTCGCCGGGCCCGGGCCCGGCGCCGGCCCTCGTGCATGGCCTGCACCCGGGCCACCGGGATGGTCCGCCCCTCGGCGACCAGGTCGGCGGGGAGCCGCTGCGGCGCGGGCATCGCCGCCGCCCACGGGTCCCGCTCGGCGACCAGCGCCGGTACGGTCCGCACGGTGAAGTCCGCCGGTGTCACCGCGGGCAGGTCGTCCCAGCCCACCGGGAAGGAGACCGGCAGACCGGGCCGGATCCGCGGGCTGTACGCGGCGACCACGGTCGCCCCGCCGGCCCGGGTCGGGTCGATGAAGACCCGGCCGCCCCGGTCCTCCCGGATGAAGGCGGTGGTGGCCAGCGCCGGGTCGAGCCGCTCGGTGTGCACCGCCAGCGCCCGGGTCGCCGCGGCCGCCTCCTCCGCGGTGGTCTCCGCGACCACCGGTACGAAGACGTGCAGGCCCTTCGCGCCGCTGGTCTTCACCGCCCCGGTCAGCCCGACCCCGGCGAGCGCCCGCCGGACCAGCTCGGCGGCCCGGACGACCGTGCCGAACGGGCCCCCCTCCGGCGGGTCGAGGTCGAGCACCAGGTGGGTGGGGCGGTCGGGGTGCGTCGCCGTGCCGAGCGTCGGGTGGTACTCGATCGCCCGCTGGTTGGCGAACCAGAGCAGGGTGCGCCGGTCGTCGCAGAGCGCGTACGACACCTGCCGGTGCGACGCCTCCGCCCAGACCGAGGTGCGGCGCACCCACTCCGGGGTGTACTTCGGCAGGTTCTTCTGCATGAACGGGTCCTGCCCGCGCAGCAGCCGGATCACCGAGAGCGGCCGGTCCCGCAGGCCGGGCAGGATCCGGTCGCGCACCGCGTCCAGATAGTCGACCAGGTCCCGCTTGGTGACGTCCCCGCCGGCGAGCAACGGTTGGTCCAGGTTGGTCAGTGCGACCCCGTCCCGGGTCTCGTCCGCCCCGCTCATCCGCCCACCTTGCCGCCCGTACCGGTCGGGGGCAACCCGACGCGGCGGTCAACCGGCGAACGGGTCGCCACCGGCGGCGAGCGCGGCCAGCATCGCGGCGGCGCGTTGCCGGGCGGCGGCGTACACGCCGGAGCCGAGGCTGACCCGGGCCACCCCGAGCCGGGCCAGCTCCGCCACCCCGGGCGTGCCGGCGCGCAGCAGCACGTTCACCGGGGCGCCGACCGCCGCCACGAACCGCCCGATCAGCTCCGGGTCGGCCAGCAGGATCGGGTACACGCAGTCGGCGCCGGCCGCCCGGTAGCGCCGGGCCCGGCGGACCGCCTCGTCGAACACCGCGGCATGGTCGCCGGTCGCATGCAGGAACACGTCCACCCGGGCGTTGACCACCAGGTCCGGCCCGGCCGCCGCCCGGACGGCCGCGAGCAGCCCCGCCTGCTCGTCCACGTCGCACAACTCCCCCGTACGCGGGTCGGAGTCCTCGAGGTTGAGCCCGGCGGCGCCGGTGGCGAGCAGCCGGTCGACCAGCTCCGCCGGGCGCAGCCCGTACCCGCGCTCCAGGTCGGCGGTGACCGGGACCGGGACCGACCGGACCACCCGGGCCACCGCGGCGAGCATCTCCTCGACCGGGGTGGCCTCGCCGTCGGCGTGGCCGAGCGACTCGGCGACGGCGGCGCTGCTGGTGGCGACTGCCGGGAAGCCGGCGGCGGCGACCGCCCGGGCCGACCCGGCGTCCCAGGCGTTCGGCAGGATCAGCGGGTCGCCGGGGCGGTGCAGGGCACGCAGCGCGGTGGCGGGACGGGAGTCGGTCATGGCCCGATTGTCGGCCAGCGGGCGGCCCGCGCCTAAGCTCCAATCCCGTGCCGATGGACTGGGCCGATTTCGGCGTCGACCTGCACCTGGAGCTGGACGCGACCGGCGGCCGGCGGGCCGGGCTGGAGCGGGCGCTGCGCGCGGCGATCCGCGACGGCCGGCTGCCGCCGTCGACCCGGCTGCCGGCGACCCGGGCGCTCGCCGCCGAGCTGGGCGTCGCCCGGGGTACGGTCAGCGCCGCCTACGACCAACTGGTCGCCGAGGGCTGGCTGGTGGCCCGGGTCGGCGCGGGCACCGAGGTGAGCCCGGAGCGGCCGGCCGCCCCGCCCGGTCCGGCCCCGGCGCCGGCCACCGCCCCACCCCGGTACGACCTGCGGCCGGGCAGCCCCGACGTGGGCGCCTTCCCGGTCGCCGCCTGGCTGCGGTCCACCCGCCGGGCGCTGGCCACCGCACCGGCGACCGCGTACGGCTACGGCGACCCGCGCGGCCGGCCCGAGCTCCGCGCGGCGCTCGCCGGCTACCTGGGCCGGGCCCGGGGCGTGCTGGCCGACCCGGCGCGGATCGTGGTCACCACCGGGTACGTCCAGGCCCTCGTCCTGCTCACCACCGTGCTCCGGGACGCCGGCCGGCCGGTGCTGGCGATGGAGGACCCGGGGCTGCCGTTCCACCGGGAGGTGGTTCGCCGCCAGGGCGGCCGGGTGGTGCCGCTGCCGGTGGACGACCGGGGCGCCCGCGCCGAGCTGCTCGGGACGGGCGAGCTGGCCGACATCGGGGCGACGGTGGTGACCCCGGCTCACCAGTACCCGACCGGGGTGACCCTGCACCCGGCCCGCCGGCACGCGCTGACCGGCTGGGCCCGGGACGCCCGCGCCCTGGTTGTCGAGGACGACTACGACGGCGAGTTCCGCTACGACCGGCAGCCGGTCGGCGCGGTCCAGGGCACCGCGCCGGAGCAGGTCGCCTACGTCGGCACCGCCGCCAAGACCCTGGGGCCGGCGCTGCGGCTGGCCTGGCTGGTGCTGCCCGCCCGGCTGGTCGAGCCGGTGGTGGAGGCCAAGCGCCACCTGGACGTGCAGACCGAGGTGGTCGGGCAGCTCGCGCTCGCCGACCTGATCGACAGCCACGGGTACGACCGGCAGGTGCGTACCGTCCGCCGCCACTATCGGCAGCGCCGGGACCTGCTGCTGGACCGGCTGGGCGGGCGGCTGGTCGGCGGGATCTCCGCCGGACTGCACGCCGTGGTCCCGCTGTCGCCGGGCGGGCCGACCGAGGCGGAGGTGCTGGCCCGGGCGGCGGCGCGGGGGCTGGCCCTGGCGGGGCTGGATCGGCACCGGCACCACCCCGGCGGCCATCCCCCGGGCCTGGTCGTCGGGTACGCCACCCCGCCCTCGTACGCCTACCCGGCGGCGCTGGAGGCGCTGACCGAGGTGCTGCGTACCGCCTCGGCTCCGGCCTGACCGCGCCGCCGGGTCCGGGCGGAGCCCCGCGCCGGCCGGGGAGCGCCGGCCCCGGCCGGCGCTCCCGGTCGGTCACCGGGCCCAGGTGTCCGTGCCGCTCAGCGCGCCGGGACGGGCACCGGCGCGGGTGTCCGGCGCAGGGTGGCCACGGCGACCAGCAGCGCGGTCGTGACCAGGGCGGCGGCCACGCCGAACGCGGTCCGGTACCCGCCGGCCAGGGCCTCCGCCTCGGACCAGCCGGCGCCGCGCAGCCCGGCGGCCCGGTGGGCGGCGAGGGTGGCCAGCGCGGCCAGCCCGAGCGCGCCGCCGACCTGCTGGGTGGTGTTCGCCAGCCCCGAGGCGAGCCCGGCGTCGGCGGGCTCCGCGCCGGCCATGGCGAGGGTGGTGACCGCCGGCAGGGTCAGGCCGCCGGCCACGCCGAAGACCAGCGTCGCGGGGAGCACCTCGGTCGGATAGTGCCCGTCGGCCGGCAGCCGGGCCAGCAGCAGGAAGCCGACGATGGCGAGCCCCAGTCCGGTGACCAGCACCGCCCGCCCGCCGAAGCGGGCGATCAGCCGGCCGGCCAGGCCGAGCGCGACCACCGCGATCAGCACCGGGGTGGGCAGGAAGGCCAGGCCGGTGGCGGCGGGGTCGAGGCCGAGCACCAGTTGCAGGTCGAGGGCGAGCAGGAACTGGAAGCCGAAGAACGCGGCGACGGTCAGGAGCTGCACCAGGTTGGCGGCGACCAGGTCGGGCGTCCGCAGGATCCGGGGCGGCAGCAGCGGCACGGCGGCGACCGTCTGCCGGAACGCGAACGCCGCGAGCAGGGCGGCGGCCAGTCCGGCGGAGCCGAGGGTCCGGGGCGAGGTCCAGCCGTGCTCGCCGGTGCCGACGACGGTGACCACCGTGGCCATCAGGCCGGCGGTGACCAGCACCGTGCCGACCAGGTCCAGCCCGGCCGCCAGCCCGACGCCCCGGTCCGCGGGCACCCGCAGCAGCGCCCCGGCGACGATCAGCAGCCCGATCGGCAGGTTGATCAGGAAGATCGACCGCCAGCCGGCCAGTTCGGTGAGGAACCCGCCCGCCAGCAGGCCGAGCGAGGCGCCGGCCGCCCCGGTGAAGCTGAACACCGCGATGGCCCGGGCCCGTTCGGCCGGGGCGGGGAAGAGCGCGACGACCATGCCGAGCCCGACCGCGGTGGCGAGCGCCCCGCCGGCGCCCTGGAGGAAGCGGGCGACGACGAGCGCCGCCGGGCCGGCCGCCAGCGCGCAGGCCAGCGAGGCGAGGGTGAAGAGGGCGACCCCGGCGAGGAAGACCCGGCGCCGGCCGGCCAGGTCGCCGAGCCGCCCACCGAGCAGCAGCAGGCCGCCGAAGGCGACGAGGTAGGCGTTCACCACCCAGGCCAGGCCCGAGGTGGAGAAGCCGAGGTCGCGCTGGATCGCCGGCAGCGCCACCGCGACGATGCTGCCGTCCAGGATGATCATCAGGCTGCCGGCGCAGAGCACCAGCAGCGCCGGCCAACGATGGGTCCCCGTCATGGAAGGTCCTCCTTGGTGCACGGTTTGTTACCGAGGCCATCGTCTGTGACCATGAGCCGGAGCGGAAGGAGGCACTTCGGTGTCCCAGGGGAACAGTTGTGTGTCCGTCACGGCCGTGCAGGCCCGGGCCTGCACCGTCCGCGAGGCGCTGGACCGGGTGGGCGGGAAGTGGAGCATCGGGATCCTGGTCGCCGCCAGCGAGGGGCCGGTCCGCTTCACCGAGCTGGAGCGGCAGGTCGAGGGGATCAGCCGGCGGATGCTCACGCTGACCCTGCGCAACCTGGAACGCGACGGCTTGCTGCACCGGAAGGTCTACCCGACCGTGCCGCCGAAGGTGGAGTACACCGCCACCCCGATGGCGCTGGAGCTCTACGAATCGCTGGTCGCGCTGACCACCTGGGCGGAACGGCACCGCACGGCGATCAGCGAGGCCCGGGCCGCGTACGACCGGGAGCACGGCGCGCCGACCGGCTGAGTCACTCCTTCACCGGCGCGTCCCAGTCGATGTGGTGGTCGTAGAGCCAGGCCAGTGACCGGCCGTCGTTCCGGGCCACCTGCCGGGCGATGATCGGCAGGGCGAGGTCGCGCATCACCCGGCCGACCGGCCCGGCCACCTTGGTCGTGCTGGTCCGCTTCCCCTGCGCGACCACCCGCTCCACCCGCCGCCGGCGCAGCCGCTCGTACGCCTCGAACGCCGCCGGGACGTCCGGCCGGTCGCGCAGGCAGCGGGCGAGCTGGACGGCGTCCTCGAACGCCATCGCCGCGCCCTGCCCGGAGGAGGGCGCCGCGGTGTGCGCCGCGTCGCCGATGACGACCATGCGGTCCCGGTGCCAGACCGGCACCGACGGCAGGTCGTAGGTGGGCCAGCCGTACTCGATCCGCTCGGTCCGGTCGATGATCGCCAGGGCCGGGCCGGCGTCGCCGGCCAGCAGTTCGCGGAGCTGGGACCGGGCCTGCTCCGGGCCGATCGCGGCGAGCTGCTCGCGGGTCAACTCGGTGGGCTGCGGCGGGTTCGCGAACCACCACACCTCGTCCTCCCCCACCACCACCCAGCAGAAGAAGCACCGCCTGCCGAAGAGCATGTGCATCACCCCGCGCTCGCCGGGCAGCCGCAGCCCCCGGGCGAACCCACCGGCGTTCAGCAGCGGCACGTAGCGGGGGGCGGGCGCCGCCGGGTCGATGATCGTCCGGGTCCGCGAGCGCAGCCCGTCCGCGCCGATCAGCAGGTCCCCCTCGGCGACCCCGCCGTCGGCGAAGCGGGCCCGCACCCCCGAGCCGGTCGGCTCGGCGTCCACCAGCCGGGCGCCGTGCACGATCTCGACGCCCCGGCGCAGCGCCTCGTCCCGCAGCGCCCGGTAGAGGTCGGAGCGGCCGACAGTGCTGCTGCCGAGGCCGCGGGTCCGGGTGCCGCTGGTGCCGAACTCGCCGAGCCGGCGTCCGCGGTGGTTGTGGAGCGCCATCCGGGGCGTCGGGTGGCCCAGCCCGGCCACCAGCCCGTCGAGCCCGATCGCGCGCAGCGCGTCGACCCCGTTGACGGAGAGGGTGAGAAACGCGCCGACGCCGACCGCGTCCCGCTCGTACGCCTCGTGCACCGTCGCGTCGATCCCGGCGCGGCGCAGGGCCATGGCGGCGACCGGGCCGGCCAGGCCGGCACCGATGATGAGAGCTCTAGTCATAAGATGACTATACATAGAATGACCATTGATGGAACCCCCGTCACCTAAGGTGATGACATGGCCGCCCGCGCGCACCGTCGCTCCCCGCTGGCGATGATGGTGCTGGCGCTCCTGGTCGAGGAGCCGATGCACGCGTACCGGATGCAGCAGGTGATCCGGGAGCGCGACAAGCAGGACGTGGTCAACGTCGCGCAGCGCAACAGCATCTACCAGACCATCGACCGGCTCCGCCGGGATGAGCTGATCCGGGTGGCGCACACCGCCCGTGACGAGCGCCGGCCGGAACGCACGGTCTACGAGCTCACCGACGAGGGCCGGCGCACCCTCGACGAGTGGCTCGCCGACGCGCTCGCCACCCCCGCGCGGGAGTTCCCGGAGTTCCCCGCGGCGCTGTCGTTCCTGCCGATCCTGCCGCCGGCCGAGGCGACCCGACAGCTCGAACGGCGGGCCGAGACGCTCGCCACCCGGCTCCGCGAACGCGAGGCGGTGCTGGCCGCGGTGGAGCTGCCCCGCCTCTTCCTGATCGAGGACGAGTACCGGCTGACACTGCTGCGCACCGAGCTGGACTGGGTCCGGCGACTGGTGGCCGAGCTGCGCGCCGGCACGCTGACCTGGTCGGGCGAGTGGCTGGCCGACTGGACCGGCAGCCCGGGCGATTGAGCCCTGTGGCGAACGCCACGCAATCCGTCTGACCGATCGGTCAGGTGCTGACCGATCGGTCAGGCATGCTGGTGGACATGGCACGCCCGACACCCGAGACCCATGGCGAGATCCTCGCCGCGGCGGCGCGGCGGTTCGCCGTCACCGGCTACAAGGGCACCTCGTTGCAGGACATCGCCCGCGAGGTGGGCTGTTCCAAGGCCGCGGTGCTCTACCACTTCGCCAACAAGGAAGCGCTGCTCGGTGAGCTGATGGCCCCGGCCATCGCGGTGCTCCAGGCGCTCGACGAGCGGATCGCCGAGCACACCGGGGCGGCGGCCCAGCGGGTCGCCGCCGAAGGCTTCGTCGACCTCGCCGTCCGCTTCCGGCGGGAGATCGCGCTGCTCCGCGACGAGTTCCCCGACCTGCTCCAGCAGCCCGCCTTCACGCACGTCCAGCAGATCTCCGAACGGCTGCTCGCCGCCCTCGCCGCGCACTCCGACCGCCCCGCCGCCCGAATCGCCGCGATGGTCGTCCTTGCCGGCATCGCCAAGGCGTGCGCCGAGTTCGCCGACGTACCCGACGAGGAGTTGCGGCCGGCGCTGCTGGCCGTGGCTCACCGCGCCCTCGAACCCACCACCTGATCCAGTTCCGCCGAGGACAAGGAACCTTCATGGCCACCCTGCTGTACCGGCTCGGCCGGGCCTCGTTGCGCCACCGGCGACTCGTCGGCGTCGCCTGGCTCGTCGTACTCGTCGGGCTCGGCGTCGCCGCGGCGACCCTCAAGGGCCCGACGGCGAGCAACTTCACCATGCCCGGCACCGAATCCCAGCGCGCGATCGACCTGCTCGCGGACCGGTTCCCGGCGGCCAGCGGGGCCACCGGCACCATCGCGGTCAAGGCACCCCGGGCCGGCCAGCTGATGAGCCCCGGGGGGCAGGGGGTGGTCAGGCAGGTCACCCAGGAGGCGGCCAGCCTGCCCGGGGTGGTCGGCGCGGTCGAC
Source organism: Micromonospora kangleipakensis (assembly GCF_004217615.1). Classification (NCBI taxonomy): domain Bacteria; kingdom Bacillati; phylum Actinomycetota; class Actinomycetes; order Micromonosporales; family Micromonosporaceae; genus Micromonospora; species Micromonospora kangleipakensis. Next base: position 6,924,594 of record NZ_SHLD01000001.1, read on the forward strand.
CCGTACCAGGTCAAGGCGCTCACCCCGGACGGCCGGTACGCGCTGATCCAGGTGCAGTTCTCCGGCCGCGCGGACGACGTGACCGACGAGCAGCGCGCCGCGTACGAGAAGGTCGGCGCGCAGGCCGAGGCGCAGGGGTGGCAGATCGCCCCCGGCGGTGAGGTGCTGAACTCCGAGCCGGAGGTCGGCTCCACCGAGGCGCTCGGCGTGCTGGTCGCCGCGATCGTCCTGGTCGTCACCTTCGGCTCGCTGGTCGCGGCCGGGATGACCATGCTGAACGCGCTGATCGGCGTGGGCGTCGGCATGGCCGGCCTCTTCGCGCTCAGCGGCGCCGTCGAGCTGACCAGCACCGCGCCGATCCTGGCCCTGATGCTCGGCCTCGCGGTCGGCATCGACTACTCGCTCTTCATCACCTCCCGGCACCGGCAGAACCTGCTCGACGGCCTCTCCCCCGAGGAGGCGGTCGGACGCGCGGTGGGCACCGCCGGCTCCGCCGTGGTCTTCGCCGGCGCCACCGTGGTCATCGCACTCGCCGGCCTGGCCGTGGTGGACATCCCGTTCCTGACCGTGATGGGTCTGGCCGCCGCCGGCACGGTGACCGTCGCCGTGCTGGTCGCGATCACCCTGGCGCCGGCCCTGCTCGGCTTCGCCGGCCGCCGGGTGCTCCCCCGCAGGCTACGCGGGCGCGAGGCGGTCGAGTCCGCCGCCACCGGCTCGGAGGACCGCTCCGGCTTCGGCTTCCGCTGGGCGCACTGGGTGACGAAGCTACGGATCCCGGTCATCCTGGTCGGCCTGCTCGGCCTCGGGCTGCTCGCGCTGCCCGCCCAGGACATGCGGCTCGCGCTGCCGGACGCCGGCAACGCGCCGGCGGGCAGCGCGGCCCGGGTCAGCAACGACCTGATCCGCGAGGGCTTCGGCCCCGGCTTCACCGGCCGGCTCGCGGTGGTCGTCACCGCCGACTCCCCGCAGGCCACCCAGGCAGCCCTCCCGCAGGTCACTGCGCTGATCCAGAGGACCGACGGGGTGCTGGCGGTAGCCCCGCCACAGCTCGACCCGACCGGGCGGACCGCGCTGCTCGGGGTGATCCCGAAGACCGGCCCCACCGACGAGGCCACCGAGACGCTGGTGCACGACATCCGCCGCCAGGTCGCCGGCATCGACCAGGCCGACGTGCTGCTCACCGGCGTCACCGCGATCGGCATCGACGTGTCCGAGAAGCTCTCCGACGCGCTCCCGGTCTACCTGCTGCTGGTGGTCGGGCTCTCCATCCTGCTGCTGATGCTGGTGTTCCGCTCGATCCTCGTGCCGGTCAAGGCGGCGCTGGGCTTCCTGCTCACCGTGGCGGCGACGTTCGGCATCACCGTCGCGGTGTTCCAGCAGGGGCACCTGGCCGACCTGGTCGGCCTGGACACCCCGGGGCCGCTGATCAGCTTCCTCCCGATCCTGCTCATCGGCATCCTGTTCGGCCTGGCCATGGACTACGAGGTCTTCCTCGTCTCCCGGATGCGGGAGGACTTCGTGCACGGTGACACCGCCCGCCAGGCCACCATCAACGGGATGGGGCACGGCGCCCGGGTGGTCACCGCCGCCGCGCTGATCATGATCTCGGTCTTCAGCGGCTTCATCTTCCTCGACGACCCGGTGATCAAGTCGATGGGCTTCGCGCTCGCGATCGGCGTCGCCATCGACGCCTTCGTGGTCCGGATGACCATCGTCCCCGCGGTGATGTCCCTGCTCAACACGAAGGCCTGGTGGCTCCCCCGCTGGCTCGACCGCGTCGTCCCCAACGTCGACATCGAGGGCGAAGGCCTCCGCACCCACCTCGCCGACTCCGAGCCCGCCAGGGTGTGACCGGGTGACCTGCCCGGCCGGTCAGACGCCGGCCGGGTAGGTCTCCATCTCGCCGGGCGCCGTCAGGGCGGGGAGGGGGTGGAGGGCGGTGGCCTCGTCACACCAGATGAAGCCGTCGTAGCGGTCGGCCAGCCGGGTCGGGACGTAGTTGCCCCAGGACTCGAAGGTCGGGTCGTAGACCACCCCGATGGCCCGGTGGTCGGCCGGACCGGTGACCCACTCGGGCTGGTCGGGGCCGCCGAAGACCACCACCGCGCGCTCCGGCATCAGCTCGTGCAGCCGCCGCTCGACCGAGCCCTCCCGGGCCGGCGGCACCACCATCACCTCGGCCGGCGAGCCCCAGCGCGGCGCCGCGATCACGTTCCCCCGGTAGCTGCCGAACCCGACCAGCGCCACCGCCTCCCGGCCGTGCCGTTCCCGGGCGAGCTGACCGATGTTGATCATCCCGTCGGCGGCCATGTCGGTGGCCCGGGCGTCCCCGACATGGGTGTTGTGCGCCCAGACGATCCCCCGGGCGTCCGGGCCGTACAGGTCCAGCAACCGGTCCAGCGTGTCCGCCATGTGGGTGTCCCGGACGTTCCACGACTCCGGGCCACCGGCGATCATCGCCCGGTAGTAGCGCTCCGCGCCGGCCACCACCTCCGCGTTCTGCCAGGCCGCGAAGCAGCCCGGGCCGTCCGCGGCGGCCTGTTCCCGGGTACGCGCCAGCAGCCGTACCACCTCCTCCTCGCAGCGGGCGGAGACGAACCGGCTGGCCATGCCGTACTCCTCGACCCGCTTGCCGTACGGCTCGAAGCAGCGGTACGCCTCCTGCGCCGCCTCCAGCGAGGTTGGGTCCTCCTCGCCCAGATAGTCGAAGATCGCCTGCATCGACTCCCAGAGGCTGTACACGTCCAGCCCGTGGAAGCCGGCCCGTTCGCCCTCCGCCCGCTCCAGGTTCCAGGCCCGCAGCCAACGGCAGTAGCGGGCCACCTCAGCGTTGGCCCACATCCAGGTGGGCCAGCGTTCGAAGCGCTCCAGGGCGGTCTGCGGGTCAGCCAGCCCGCCCGGGGCGCCGACCACCGAGCGGTGCACCCGGTCGCAGTCCGGCCAGTCCCCCTCCACCGCCACGAAGTCGAAGCCCTCCTCGGCGATGAGCCGCCGGGTCAACTGTTCCCGCAGCCGGTAGTAGTCGTAGCTGCCGTGCGTCGCCTCGCCGATCATCACGATCCGGGCGTCCCGGACACGCTCCAGCAACGGGTCGAAATCGCTCGGCGCGCCGAGCCGCTGTACCAGCATGCCCGCGGCTACCCGGGTCCCGCGCGGGCAAACCGGCACCCGGTCCGCGCCAGCGGCCGACCGAGACCGGCATCACGGCAGGGCGGCGGGTACGGCGCCGGCGGGCATGGCGGCGGGCGGAGCGGGTAGCCGGCCGGCATGACCGTCACCGGGGTGCAGTTGCAGGAGTTTCTGGCCGGGCTCGACTACCCGGTCTCCCGCGAGGACCTGGTCCGCTGGGGCCAGGAGAACGGGGCCAGCACCGAGATGTTGCAGATGCTGCGGGCGCTGCCCGCGGAGCAGTTCGACTCCCCCGCCGAGCTGGGCGAGGCGCTGAGCACCCTCGCCTGAGGCGGGCGGGTCAGCCCACCGTGACGCTGACCGTGTGCCAGCCGGTGGCGCCGTCCGGACACGGGGGGCGGCGCTGCTCCGGCTGCACCGCGTCCGCCTCGGCCCGGGGGTCCGGCGGCCCGGCGGGAACCGCGGTCAGCCGGGAATGGTGACGGTGCGCCCCTCGGCGCGGGCCGTCTCGGCGGCGTCCAGCACCGCGACCACCTCGCGGCCGAAGCGGACGTCGCAGCGGTGGTCCCGGGTGCCCGCGTCGATCTCCTCCAGGAGCTGGTCGATCGCCGTGCCGAACGCGGCCAGCACGCTGCCGTCGCCGGGCGGCACCGTCTCCGTGCCGTTCTCGCCGAAGAAGACGAAGTCCCGGGTCACCGCCTCCGGCGGGGAGTCCAGGGTGAGCGACATCGTGCTCGTCGCCCCGCCGTCGTGGGTGAGCAGCAGGTGCACCAGGCCGCTCGGACCGTCCATCGCGGCCACCCGGCTGACCCGGCCGAGCACCGGCAGGATGAGGGAGAGCGCGTGCGGGCCGATGTCCCAGAGCGCGCCCCGGTCCCGCCGCCACTGCGAGTTCCCGTACGGGTTCCCCGGCTGGTAGATGGAGGCGAACATGGTGGCCCGGGCGTGCTGCCAGCCGCCAGCCGCGGCGGTGGCGGCGAGGAAGCCGGTGACGTTCGGGTGGTACCGCTGGGTGAAGAAGACCACCGAGGCCACGCCGGACGCGTCGGCCGCGGCGACCACCCGGTCGGCGTCGGCGAGGCTGAGCGCCAGCGGCTTGTCCAGCAGCAGGTGCCGGCCGGCGGAGGCGGCCCGGACGGCGATGTCGGCCTGCACGTCCGGCGGCAGCGCCACGGCGATCGCGTCGCACGCCTCGATGAGCGCGTCGACGTCGTCGAAGACCGGTACGCCGTGCCGCCCGGCCAGCGCCGCGGCCTTCTCCCGGTCCCGACCCCAGACCCCGGTGAGTTCGGCGCGCGGGTGCGCGTCGATGGCCGCGGCGTGCGTCTCCGCCGCCCAGTGACCGGTGCCGAACAAGCCGAACCGCAGCACGAGGTACTCCCGCTTCCGTCGTCCGCCACGGCGACCCGTGGCCGTGATCCACGCTAGTCGGTCCGGTGGGCGGCACGCATGCGACCCGACGGAGAGCCGGCCGGCGGGCAGTACTACGCGACTTAGTAGGCTGTGCCGGTGAACGGGACTCCGACGGGATGCCGTCGATGACCAGCGCGGCCCCGGCCGGCTCGCCGGTGGACGGGCTCCTCGCGACGGCGGCGATCGTGCTGTCGCTCGTACTCGCGGTCTGGGCGCTGGTGGCCACGCTGCGCCACCGGCCGCCGGACCGGGTGCAGTTCGTGGGCCTGGCCGCGCTGGAGGTCGCGCTGCTGGCGCTGACCGTGGCGGCGCTGGTCGCGCTCGGCGGCGGGGAACGGCCGGGCGAGCCTGGCGCGTTCTTCGGCTACCTGGTGACGCTGGTCTGCCTGCCGCCGCTGGCCTGGGTGCTGGCCCGGATGGAGCCGACCCGTTGGGGCTCGGCGATCGTCTGCGCGATCTGCCTGGTGACGCCGGTCGTGGTGGTCCGGCTCGGCCAGACCTGGGAGGTGCTCGGTGGCTGAGCCCGTCGGGGTACGTCCGGACGGCGACGCCCGGCCGCCCGCGCCCGAACGCGCCACCAACAAGGGGCCGGGGCGGCTGCTGATCGCGGTCTACCTGCTCTTCGCCATCGCCGCGACCTCCCGCGCCGGGCTGCAGATCGCCACCAAGTTCGACGAGGCGCCGGTGGCGTACCTGCTCTCCGCGCTGGCCGCGGTGATCTACATCGTGGCCGCGGTCGGGCTGGCCCGGGCCGGGCACGCCGGCCGTCGGGTCGCGCTGGCCTGCTGCTCGGTGGAGCTGGTCGGGGTCGTCGCGGTCGGCATCCTCAGCCTGGCCGACCGGGCGCTCTTCCCCGACGAGACGGTCTGGTCCGGGTTCGGCAGCGGCTACGGCTACATCCCGCTGGTCCTGCCGGTCCTCGGCCTCTTCTGGCTCTGGCGCACCCGCGACACCACCCGCTGACGCGTCCCGCCCGAGCCGGGCGGGACGCGGTGCGGGCGGTCAGTCCTTGGGGCCGCCGGCCACGTAGATGACCTGGCCGGAGACGAAGGACGCGCCCTCGCTGGCCAGGAACGAGATGGTATGCGCAACGTCCTCCGGCCGGCCGGTGCGGCGGACCGGGATCTCGGCGGCGGCGTGCTGCTGCAGCGCCTCGAAGTCCACCTTCATCCGGGCGGCGGTGGCGGCGGTCATGTCGGTGACGATGAAGCCCGGCGCGACCGCGTTCACCGTGACGCCGAACGGGCCCAGCTCGATGGCGAGGGTCTTGGTGAAGCCCTGCAGCCCGGCCTTGGCGGCCGAGTAGTTCGCCTGCCCGCGGTTGCCCAGCGCGGAGGTGCTGGAGAGGTTGACGATCCGGCCCCACTTCCGCTCCACCATGTGCTTCTGGACCGCCTGGCTGAACAGGAACGCGCCGCGCAGGTGCACGCCCATGACCGTGTCCCAGTCGGCGTCGGTCATCTTGAACAGCAGGTTGTCGCGGAGCACGCCGGCGTTGTTGACCAGCACGGTCGGCGCGCCCAGCTCGGCGGCGACCCGCTCGACGGCCGCCTCGACCTGGGCCCGGTCGGACACGTCGGCGCCCACGCCGAGCGCCCGGCCGCCCGCGGCGACGATCGCGTCCACCGTCTCCTTGGTGGTCGACTCGTCGATGTCGACGACGGCGACGGCCATCCCGTCGGCGGCCAGCCGGCGGGCGGTGGCGGCGCCGATGCCGCGCGCGGCTCCGGTCACGATGGCGACGCGGGGCTCCTCCGACATGATTACCTCCCGGTAACTTGTGGCTCGATCGAAGGAGCTTAACCCAGGGGTACGCGGACCGGCCCGCCGCCGACGAGCGGCGCCGGGCCGGCACGTCGGACGGTCAGACCGACCAGCTGCGGCAGAGCCGGATCCAGCGGTAGCCGTGCCCGGCGAGCTTGAGCCGGTCGAGCTTGCCCACCTCGTCGTAGCCCCGGTCGGAGAGCACGTCGATCGGCATGTCCGCCTCCGGCTGCAACGTGCTCAGGTCGACCTCGACGTCCTCGCTGCCGAGGTTGTGCAGGAAGACCATCGTGCCGGTCGGGCCGTCGGCCCGGTGGGCGAGCACCCCGGCCGGCATCGGCACGTCGATGTGGATGGTCGAGCCGGAGCCGATCTCCGGCGCCTCCCGCAGCGTCCGGATCATCCGCTCGAACCAGCCGAGCAACGACCGGGGGTCCTTGCGCTGGGCGGTCACGTTGACCTTCTCGTAGCTGAACTCGCCCGTGTCGATCACCGGCCGGACCAGCTTCTCCGGCTCCGCCTTTGAGAAGCCGCCATTGGGCTGGTACGACCACTGCATGGGGGTACGGATCGCGTCGCGCCCCTTCAACGACAGGTCCTCGCCCATGCCGATCTCCTCGCCGTAGCGCAGCACCGGCGTGCCGCGCAGCGAGAACTGGAGGGCGTAGGCCAGCTCGATGTGCCGCCGGTCATTGCCGAGCATCGGCGCGAGCCGACGCCGGATGCCCCGGCCGTAGAGCTGCATCTCCTCGTCCGGGCCGAACTTCGCCAGCACGTCGTTGCGCTGCTCCGTGGTGAGCCGGGACAGGTCGATCTCGTCGTGGTTGCGCAGGAAGGTCGCCCACTGGCCGCCGGCGGGCAGCTTCGGGGTGTCCCGCAGCGCGTCGATGATCGTCTCCGGGTCCTCCCGGGCCAGGGCGAGCATCAGCCGGCCGTTGAGCATGAAGTCGAAGAGCATGTGGATCCGGTTGCCCGATCCGCTCCCGTCACCGAAGTAGACCGGCAGCTGGTCCGGCTCGACGTTCGCCTCGGCCAGCAGAACGGCGTCGGCGCGGCGCCACTGCACGTGCTGGCGCAGCTCGGTGAGGAAGTCGAAGTCCTTCGGGGAGTTGGGGTTGTCCGGCTCGGTCTGCTCGATGATGAACGGCACCGCGTCCATCCGGAAGCCGGCGACCCCGAGCTGGAGCCAGAACGAGGTGATCTTCTTGATCTCCTCGCGCACCTTCGGATTTTTGATGTTGAGGTCCGGCTGGAACTTGTAGAACCGGTGGTAGTACCAGGCCTTGGCGGTCCGGTCGTAGCTCCACGTATCGTGCTGCTCGCCGGGGAAGACCATGCCCTGGAAGCGGTCGTCGGGCTCGTGGTCGGCCCAGACGTACCAGTCCCGGTACGGCGAGTCGGGCGAGGACCGGGCGGACTGGAACCACGGGTGCTCGTCCGAGGTGTGGTTGACCACCAGGTCGATGATCACCCGGATGCCCCGGTTCTGCGCCTGGTGCAGCAGCTCCGCGAAGTCACCCAGGGTGCCGAAGCGCGGATCGACGTTGTAGAAGTCGGTGGCGTCGTAGCCGTCGTCCTTGTTGGGCGACGGGTGGATCGGGTTCAGCCACAGACAGGTCACCCCCAGCCTGGCCAGGTAGTCCAGCCGGCCGATGAGGCCACGGATGTCACCGACCCCGTCGCCGTCGGAGTCCGCGTACGTGTCGATGTCGAGGCAGTAGACGACCGCCTCCTGGTACCACCTGTCACCCATGCCCGGTTAACTTCTCCGGTCGCCCGTCCCGGCAAACCCGCGGCACCGCCCGACGGTACGTCGCCGCCGGCTCCCGCCGGGGTACGGTGCCGCCATGGCTGATCATGAGGTGGCCCCGCGCGACATGGACTGGGACGACGGCCGGTGGCTGCACCCGCCGGTACGGGTCGAGCGGACCGCCGAGGGGCACCTGCTGGTGGAGCCCGGCCCGGAGACCGACATGTGGCGGCACACCAGCTACGGCTTCGTGCACGACAACGGCCCGGCGCTGCTCGCCCCGCTGCCCGGCGGGAGCGCGGTCGAGGTGAGCTTCCTGCTCGACTACACCGCGCAGTTCGACCAGGCCGGCGTGCTGGTCCACGTCGACGAGCGGAACTGGGTCAAGACCGGGGTGGAGCTGAGCGACGGGCTGCCGCAGCTCGGCGCGGTGGTGACCCGGGAGCTGTCGGACTGGTCGCTGGCCCCGGTGCCGGAGTGGACCGGGCGGGAGGTCACCGTCCGGGTCAGCCGCTCCGGTGACGCGCTGACCGTGCGGGCGCGGGTCGACGACGAGCCGTGGCGGCTGGTCCGGCTCGCCCCGCTCCGGCCGGAGGCGGCGGCAATGGCCGGGCCGTTCTGCTGCGCGCCGAGCAAGGCGGGGCTGACCGTCCGGTTCACCGGCTGGCGGCGCGGGCCGGCCGACGCCGCGCTGCACCCCGAGGACTGATCGGATGATCAGTGGGGCGGATCACCGGCAGGTGTGACCGCCGACGGCCGGGGTACCACTGTCCGATCCCCCGCCGGAAGGACGCCCATGGCTCTCGCCCAGAACGTCGACCCGAACCAGTTCAGCGGGCTGACCGGGTGGGTGGCGACCGTCATCGACTCGCTCGGGGCGCTCGGCGTGGCCTTCCTGGTGGCGCTGGAGAGCATCATCCCGCCGATCCCGAGCGAGATCGTGCTGGCGATGGCGGGCTACCTCTCCGCCGAGGGCCGGTTCAACGTCGTGCTGATCGTGCTCGCCGCCACGGCCGGCTCGCTGCTCGGCGCGCTGGTGCTCTACTGGCTCGGCGCCGCGCTCGGCGAGGAGCGGCTGAAGCGCTGGCTGGACCACCTCCCGCTGGTCGACCGGGACGACCTGGAGAAGGCCGACCGCTGGTTCGAGCGGCACGGCAGGTGGGCGGTGCTGATCGGTCGGCTGGTCCCGGTGGTCCGCAGCCTGGTCTCGATCCCGGCCGGCGCGAACCGGCTGCCGCTGGGCGAGTTCGTCCTGCTCACCACGCTCGGCAGCGGGGTGTGGAACGCGCTGATCGTCGGGCTCGGCTTCGCCCTCGGCTCCCGGTGGCAGCAGGTGGACCGGTACAGCAGCTGGTTCAACTACGCGATCTTCCTGGTCTTCGGCATCATGATCGTGAGCTGGTCGGCGAAGAAGATCCGGAAGCGGCGCGCGCGGCGCGACCGGCAGTCGGTGACCGCCGGTCGCTGACCGCGACGACGCGTTCAGTACTGCGCGGTGACCCGCGCCTGGTCAGTACTGCGCGGTGATCGAGGTGAACTCCCAGGTGTTCTGGGCGATGCCGGAGCAGTTGGAGACCACGCCCCCGCCCGGGCAGGGCCGGTCGCGGTTGACCGACCAGAAGGTGAACCGGGACAACCCCCGGGCCCTCGCCCAGTCGCGGATCTGGGTCCAGGTGGCCGGGGAGGTCAGCTCCTGCTGGTCGGAGAGGCCGTTCATGCCGGAGATGCCCATGTGCGTGTACGTGGTGGCGTCGGACCAGCCGAAGGCGTTCTTCAACGCGTTCTTCAGCCCCTCGGCGGCGTTCACCGTGCTCTGGTACATGTTCGTCCCGCCGCCGAAGTCGAACGGCATGATCGTGAAGGTGTCGATGTCGGCGCCGAGCGCGGCGGCCTGGTTGATCAGCCGGGTGCCCCACCAGGACGGCCCGGAGGTCGTGGTGCCGAAGGTGACGATCGTCTTGATCCCCGGGTTGTTCTGCTTGACGATCTTCAGGGCGCCGAGGATCCGGTCCTGCACCACCTCGTTCTCGAACTCGTCGCTGTTCTCGATGTCGATGTCGATGGCCTTCAGCCCGTACGCGTTGATCACCTGCTGGTACGCCCCGGCGAGGGCGCTCGCCGAGGAGCAGTTCGGGCCGAGCTTGTTGCCGCTCCACCCGCCGAAGGACGGGATCACGTCGCCGCCGGCCGCCCGGATCGCGGCGATGGTGCTGGCGTGCGCGCCGCCGGTGAGCGGGCCGAAGCCGTCCCAGGCCGGCGTGCAGCCGCCGCCGGAGAGGACGAACGCGATGGTGAACCACTTGATCCCGGTCGCGCCCAGCAGGGTCGACGGCGCGGGCGGGTCGCCCCAGCCCGGGTAGAGGTAGGGCGCGGCGGCCATCGCGCCGCTCCCGCCGCCGGTGCAGCCGGTCGTGCTGGCCGACACCGCCGCCGACTTCGCCGACTCGCCGCTGGCGTTGTACGCGGCCACCGTGTAGCTGTGCGCCGTGCAGGCGGCCAGCCCGGAGGCGGTCGCGGAGGTGCCGGTGACGGTGGCCTTCACCGCCGTGCCCTCGTACACCCGGTAGCCGGTGACCGTGCCGGAGACGGCGTTCCAGGCCAGCGAGACCGAGGAGCTGGTGGTGCCGGTGACCCGCAGCCCGCCCGGGGTGGCCGGGGCGGACGGGTTGCCCCCTCCCCCGCCGGTGCAGGAGCCGCCGTTGACCGTGCAGTTGGTCGGGTCGCCGGTGCCGCTGACGATGAAGCCGAAGGTGGTGCTGGCGCCCGGGGCGAGGGCGCCGTTCCAGGACTGGTTGACCGCGGTGACGTGCTGGCCGGAGGTGGTCAGCAGGGCGTCCCAGAACGAGCCGACGGCGCTGCCGGCGGGCAGGTCGAACTGGACGTTCCACGAGGAGATGCTCGCCGAGCTGTTGTTGGTGACGGTGAACTTGGCCTCGTACCCGCTGCTCCAGCTGGAGGTGCGGACGAAGGCGGCGGTGGCGGCGGAGGCCGGTGGCGCGGCCATGACGGTGGCCGCGACCAGGGCGGCGGCGAAGGCGGCGGCGAACGTCGCCACGCGGGTGGGGCGGAGTTTCACGGTGTCCTCCCGGGACCTGAGGTGGTGGGGGGTGCCGGCCCGGGCGGACCGGCGGTCGTGGTGGGGGCCCGGGGTCAGGGCAGGGTGGTCAGGTGCGGCTTGACCGTGCGGGCGAAGGTGGTGCCGTTGCTGACGTCCCAGTTGACCGACCAGGTCATCGCGCCGCGGATGCCCGGGTAGGTGCGCGGCGGGCGGAAGCTGCCGCAGTTGGTGCCGGTGGCCAGGCAGTCGAGGGCGGCGTTGACCACGCTCGGGGCGACGATGCCGCCGCCGGCCGCGCCCGGCCCGGCGGGCAGGCCGAGGCCGACCTGGTCGGGGCGGAGCCCGTTCTCCAACTGGATGCAGGCCAGCGCGACGATGAAGTTCACCGTGCCCTGGCTGTACGCGGCATTCTGGTCACAGCCGAGCATCGCCCCGGAGTTGTAGAACTGGGTGTTGACGACGGTGAGGATGTCCCGGATGTCGAGGGCGAGCTTGAAGTAGCCGCCGGCCGGGGACTGCATGTCGATGGTCTGCGGCGCCATCGTGATGATCAGCCCGGCGCCGACCTTCGCCCGCAGCGCGCGCAGCGCCTGCGCCATGAACGTCGGATTGAGGCCGTTCTCCAGGTCGATGTCGACGCCGTCGAAGCCGTACCGCTGGATCAGCGCGTAGGTGGTGTCCGCGAAGGCGGTGGCGGAGGCGGCGTCGTTGACCGCGACCCGGCCGGCCTCGCCGCCGATGGAGAGGATCACCTTGCGGCCCTGCCCGTGCAGGGTGCGGACGTCGGCGGTGAAGTCGGCGTCGGGGTAGCCGCCGAGGGCCGCGGCGAGGCCGGGATCGACGGCGAAGGCGACCGCGCCGGGCGTGGCGGTGGCCTCGCCGAAGGCGACGGCCACAACGTCGTACTCGGCGGGGACGTCCCGCAGCCGCAGCTCTACCGCCGGGTTGTCGAAGTTGTGCCAGTAGCCGGTGAGCAGGTGCTTCGGCAGCCCGGTCGACGGCGGCGGGGTGGTGGTCGGCGGTGGCGTGGTGGGCGGGGTGGTGCTCGGCGGGGCGCTGGTCGGCGTGGTCCCCCCGCCGCAGGGGGCGCCGTTGAGCTGGCAGTTGGTCGGAGTGCCCGGTCCGCTGGCGAGGAAGCCGAAGGAGACCGAGGCGCCGGGGGCGATGCTGCCGTTCCAGGACCGGTTGGTGAAGGTGGACCGCTGGCCGGTGGTGGTGAGCAGGGCGTCCCAGTAGGTGCCGACGGTGGTCCCGGCCGGCAGGTCGAAGGAGACGGTCCACCCGGAGATGGTGCTGGCGCCGCCGTTGGTGATCGTGTACTTCCCCTCCCAGCCGGTGCCCCAGTCGGCGGTCTTCCCGAAGCTGGCGGTCGGGCCGGCGGCGTACGCGGGCAGCGCCGCCGCCGCCGCGCCGAGGGTGGCCGCCAGCGCGGCAACCACCGACAGGACAAGGGATCCGGACCGTTTCATGCGACCCTCCACACCCACACGGGCATCCATGGACGTCAACGTCAGGCTATTATTAAGACTGTTAACTGTTTCTGTCCAGAGGGCGTGGAGAGGGCCCCCTCCCGGGCCGGAAGCGACGGGAGGGGACCCCGGCCGACGCCTCAGCGGCGGAAGGTGAACCAGTTGACGTTGACGAAGTCGGCCGGCTGGCCGCTGGTGAAGGTGAGGTAGACGCTGTGCCGACCGGTCACCGCCGAGACGTTGCCCGGCACCGAGATCCAGCTCTGCCAGCCGCCGGTGTTGCCGACGGCGAAGCTGCCGATCGGCGCGGCGGTCGGGCTGTCCAGCCGGACCTCCACCAGGCCGCTCACCCCGCCCGCCGCCCCGGAGGCGACCCGGGCCAGGAAGTCACGCGGCCCGGTGGCCCCGAAGTCCACGTTGTCGTACCGGGCCCAGTCGCCGTTGCGCAGGTAGCCGATGTCCTGCCCACCCTCGGCGCAGGCCTCGACGATCACCCCGTTCTGGACGGTGAACGCCTCCGCCTGGATCGTGCCGTACGCGTCCACCGTCCCGCCCGGCGGCGGCGTGGACGTGGTCGGGCTCGGCGACGGACTGGTGCCACCCCGGCGGTAGACCGCCACGTAGTCGACCAGCATCGGCCGGCCGGAGACGGTCGCCGCGGTCGGCGTGGTGGCGCCGGCGACGCCGTTCGGGAACGAGCCGCCCATCGCCACGTTGAGCAGCAGGAAGTAGCCGGCATGGCTGGTCATCTGACCCCAGTACGGGTCGCCGACCTGGCTCTGGCTGACGGTATGGAAGAGCTGGCCGTCGACGTACCAGCGCAGCTGCTGCGGGCTGACCGAGGCGTCCCACTCGAAGCGGTAGGCGTGGAACGCGGACTGACAGGTGCTGCCGGGACAGGCCCGGGTGACGCCCAGGCCGTTGAACTCGTTGCACGGGCCGCCCGGGGCGTACCCGCAGTGCAGCGCGCCCCAGACCTGGTTCAGCCCGTTGACGTTCTCCATCACGTCGAACTCGCCGATGCCCGGCCAGTTCTGGTAGTTGCCCCGGTACGGCGAGCCGAGCGCCCAGAAGGCGGGCCAGTAGCCGGCCGCCTGGGTGCCCGTCACATTCGGCATCTGGATCCGCCCCTCCAGGGCGAGCACTCCCCCGGCCGGCGGCTTGAAGTCGGCCCGGACCGTCTCGATCCGGGCCGAGGTCCACCGGCCGGCGGCGTCGCGCAGCGGGGTGATCCGCAGGTTGCCGGCGCCGTCCTGGGCGAGGTTGGCGGTGCTGGCGGTGTAGGTCTGGATCTCGCCGGTGCCCCAGTTGGCCGGGCCGCCCGGGTAGCTGGTGCCGGTGTCGATGATCCAGTTGGCCGAGGACGGCAGGGCGCCGGCCGCGCCGGTGAAGTCGTCGCTCCAGACCAGGTTCCAGCCGGCTGCGGGCGGCGGCACGGCGGCGTGCGCGGTCATCGAGGCGACGACCAGGGCGGTGGTGGTGGCGAGCACGGCCGCGGCCAGCGCGAGCCGGCGGCCTGAGCGGCGCAGGGTGGACGGGGCGGCGGACGCCGCCGGGACAGGACTCATCGAGGTGCCTCTCTGCGGGGACGGGGGAACAGAGAGCGCTCTCTGAGGCGTTTTCTGCGCGCCCGACGGGCACTTGTCAACGTCCGTCGATGTCTGCCGGCTGCGGCCGACGCAGCGTCACCTGCTCCAGCGCGGTCCAGCCGGTGGTGGTGACCAGGTAGAGCACGGCCGCCAGCGGCACCACCAACGCCACCAGCACCGTGGCGTACGGCAGCAGCGGCAGCAGCCGGCCCAGCGTCGCCGCGCCCGGCCCCTCGGTCGGCGTGCCGGCGACGGTGCCGGTGGCCGCGGCCGCCCGGCGGGCCCGCCGCGACGAGTACCAGGCCAGGACGAGCAGCGCCACCAGCAGCACCCCGAAGACCGCGACCACCGGCCCGGTGAGCCCGTCGCCGAGGTGCCAGCCCAGCGGCACCCCGGCCAGCCGCTCGTCGAGCAGCCTGGCGCCGCCGTCGCCGGTGGCGAAGAGGCGGTACATGACCAGGAAGAACGGCGCCTGGAGCAGCGCCGGGAGGCAGCCGGCGACCGGGCTGGCGCCGGCCCGCCGGTACAGCGCGAACAACTCGCTCTGCAGCTTGGCGGGGTCGTCGGCGTACCGGCGCTGGAGGTCACGGACCTCGGGGGCGAGCGCCGCGCGGCGCCGCTCCCCGCGGACCTGCGCCAGGGTGAGCGGCGAGATGAGCAGGCGGACGCCGATGGTGAACAGGACGATCGCGGCGGCCGTGGCCGCGCCGCCGGTCAGCGGGTCGAGCGTGCCGGCGAGCCAGGTGACGACGGAGGCGGCGACGGTGGCCGCGGCGTGCAGTGGTGCGAAGGCGAGCATGGGTGACCCCTCGGTCCGATTCCGGAGGTCCCGGCGGGACGACGCGTCCCGGCGGGACGGATGACGACGGAATCGGCCGCGCGGCGACGCAGTGCTACGCGGCCGAGGGGCGCGGGCCGGGGGCGCGCGGTCGTGATCGACCGGCCGCGTCCGGGTCGACCTGCCGGGGCACGCGACGACCGCGGGCCCGGGCCCGCAGCGCGGTGGCGAGCCGGCCGGACCGGGGCGCCCCCGGCAGCGCCCGCGACCGGAGGGCGAGCAGCGTGGCCAGCAGCAGCGCGGCGGCGACCGCCGCGCCGGCGAGCAGCTCGACCGGGCGGTCGGCCAGCACGGTGAGCTGGGCGAGGGCGTACGCCCACGTCCCCGCCACCGCCATCAGCAACCCCGGCACGCCGACCAGCCTAGGACCCGGTGTCACGGCCGACGGCGGCAATCGCGGCGCCGGCTGGGGATGGTCCGCTCCGGGTCGCCGACCTGGGGGCGCCCGGCCCCCCAGGTGGGCGTCCTGGTCGCGTCCCCCGACCGACACGCCGGCCAGCCGTTTTCCCGCGCCGACACGGTGGGTAATGGGCCGTGGACGACGCGGCACGGCGCCGCGGTCGGCGCGGAACGGACGGTGAGCGCGATGAGCGGGTCAGTCGCGGAGCGGGAACGGAACACCGCCGCGGGCGGCACCGACCTGTTCACCGTCGGCGTCGAGGAGGAGTTCCTGCTCGTCGACCCGCACACCGGCGCCGCCGTACCGGCCGTCGACCTGGTCATGGACCAGGTGCCGGCCGAGCTGCGCGGCCAGGTCCAGCGGGAGTTCCAGACCAGCCAGATCGAGATCGGCAGCCCGCCCGGGCTGGAACTCTCGTCGATCCGGCACTCGCTCGGGGTGCTGCGCGCCGCGCTGGCCGACGCCGCCGAGCGGGCCGGCGTACGGGTGCTCGCCATCGGCACCGGCCCGGTGGACGGCCCGGTGCCGCCGGTCGTCGACAAGCCCCGCTTCGACCGGATGATCGAGCGGTTCCGGCTGCTCGTGCCCGGCCCGGGCAACAACGGCATGCACGTGCACGTCGGCATCCCCGACCCGGACACCGGCGTGCAGGTGCTCAACCACGTCCGCCCCTGGCTGCCGATCCTGCACGCGGTGACCACCAACTCCCCGTTCGCCAAGGGCGAGGACACCGGCTACGCGAGCTGGCGGTCGGTGGAGTGGGAACGCTGGCCGTCGGTGGCGCCCAGCCCCTTCCTGGCGTCCCACGAGCACTACCAGCGGCTGATCCGGCAGCTCATCGCCAGCGGGGTGATGCTCGACGAGGGGATGCTCTACTGGTACGCCCGGCTGTCGGCGAAGTACCCGACGGTGGAGATCCGGATCGGCGACGTCTGCCCCTCGGTGGACGACGCGGTACTGGTCGCCGCCCTGGTCCGGGCCCTGGTGGCGACCGCGATGACGGACATCGCTGCCGGCCGGGCGGCCCTCCGGACCGACCACCACCTGCTCGTCGCCGCGCACTGGCGGGCCGCGCACGACGGGCTGGAGGGCGAGGGCGTCGACCTGACCGACGGCGAGCTGCGGCCGACGTGGGAGCTGCTGGAGAAGCTGGTCGACCGGGTCCGACCGGACCTGGCGCGACACGGCGACCTCGACCAGGTGACTGACCTGCTGGGCGGGCTGCGCCGGCACGGCAGCGGAGCCGCCCGGCAGCGCGCCGTCTTCGCCCGTACCGGCCGGATGGTCGACGTGGTCGAGGACCTGGCCCGGCAGACCCGTGGCTGACCGGCGCGGCCCGGACCGGGGCGCGCGGGTCGGCCCCGCGGGCGATCTCCGCGTGACAGGATGGTCGTCGTGGCGGAACGGCTGATCGTCGTCGGCGGGGACGCGGCCGGGATGGCCGCCGCGTCCCAGGCCCGGCGTCGCCGCAACCGCGACGACCTGTCGATCGTCGCCTTCGAGCGGGGGCACTTCACCTCCTACTCCGCCTGCGGCATCCCCTACTGGATCAGCGGGGTGGTGCCCGACCGCGACCAGCTCATCGCCCGCGACCCGGTCACCTTCCGGGAGTCCTTCGACATCGACATTCGGCTCCGGCACGAGGTGACCGCCATCGACCTGGAGCGGCGCGAGGTGATCGCCCGGGACCTGGCGGGCGGCGGGGAGGTCCGCGAAGGCTTCGACACCCTGATGTACGCCGCCGGCGCGGTCCCGGTGAAGCCCGCGTGGGCGCGGACCGACGCCGCCGGGGTGTTCGGCGTGCAGACCCTCGACGACGGTGCGGCGCTGCTCGACTGGCTGGAACGGGAGCCCCGGCCCCGGCGGGCGGTGGTGATCGGCGGCGGCTACATCGGCGTCGAGATGGCCGAGGCGCTGATCCAGCGGGGCCTCACCGTCGACCTGGTCGAACAGGCCGACCAGCCGATGTCCACCGTGGACGGCGACATGGCCGAGCTGGTCGCCGACGCGATGCGCGGCATCGGCATCCACATCCGTACCGGCCTGACGGTCACCGGGCTGGAGGAGCGGGACGGCCGGATCACCGCCGTGGTCACCGCCGAGGGGCCGATGCCGGCCGACGTCGTGGTCCTGGGTCTCGGCGTACGCCCGAACACGGCCCTGGCGGAGTCCGCCGGCCTGCCGGTCGGACCGACCGGCGGGATCCGCACGGACCGGCGGATGCGGGTGCCCGGGGTGCCCGGCGTCTGGGCCGCCGGGGACTGCGTGGAGACCCTGCACCGCGTCAGCGGGATGCCGGTGCACATCGCGCTCGGCACCCACGCCAACAAGCAGGGCCGGGTGGCCGGCATCAACATCGGCGGCGGGTACGCCACCTTCCCGGGCGTGATCGGCACGGCGGTGACCAAGGTCTGCGACCTGGAGGTGGGGCGTACCGGCCTGCGGGAACGGGACGCCGAAACGGCCGGCTTCGAGTTCGTCTCGGTGGTGGCCGAGTCGACGAACCGGGCCGGCTACTACCCGGGCGCCCGGAAGATGGCCGTCAAGCTGATCGCCGAGCGGCCCAGCGGCCGGCTCCTCGGGGCGCAGATCGTCGGCTGGTCCGAGGCGGCCAAACGGATCGACACGCTGGCCGTGGCGCTCTGGAACGGCATGACGGTGGACGCCATGACGGCGCTGGACCTGGGCTACGCCCCGCCGTACGCGCCGGTCTGGGACCCGGTGCTGATCGCGGCCCGCAAGGCCGTCGACGCCCTCGCCGGCGCCGAGCGCTGACCCTTCCTCTCGACTTTCGGGTGCGTTTGTCGCCAGGGCGACAAGAAACGTACCCGAAGTTCTTTGTCGGAGGGCGCGGTTAGCGTGTGCGCGCTGTCGCAGTGCCGGTTCCGGCGCCGATCCCCTCGGAGGCATCCCCATGTCGCAGGAGACGACCTACCTCGAACTGTCCGAAGTGGACGGTAGTACGCACAAGTTCTACGAGGTCGTGGTGGCGGACACCGCACTGACCGTGCGCTACGGCCGGATCGGCGACCAGGGCCAGGTCAAGACCAGCACCTTCCCGGACAACGCGCGCGCCCGCGCCGCCGCCGCGAAGAAGATCGGCGAGAAGATCCGCAAGGGGTACGCCCCGGCGGTGCCCGGTGTCCGGCAGAAGCGGTCGGTGTCCCGCCGGCAGATCGTCAGCACCCGCTCCACCGCGCGCACCGCCCCGGTCCTCTGGCGGTACGACTCGGGCGCGCCCGCGTTCGGCATCTTCATCGACGGGCAGAGCTGCATGGTGGGCAACGAGCACGGCGTGATCACCACGCTCGGCCACGACGCCCGGGTGCTGAACCAGGTCCGGCTCCCCGACGGGGTGAAGTGCATCGTCGCCGACGACGCCTGGATCTACGCCGGCTGCGACGACGGCAACGTGTACGACCTGTCCGGCAAGGTGCCCCGGGCGGCGTACGCGATCGCCCCCGAGATCGACATCTACTGGCTGGACATCCACGACGGGGTGCTGGGTGTCTCCGATGCCGATGGCGGGATCGCCGCGATCGACCACGAGGACGAGTTCCTGTGGCGGCGGGCGGGGCGCGGCCGGGCCGCCTGGATGGTCCGCTGCGACGCCGACGCGCTCTACCACGGCCACTCGCAGGGAGTGACCGGCTACGACTGGCGGACCGGGCGGGAGCTGTGGCACACCCGGACCGGGTCGGTCCTCTTCGGCTGGCAGGAACGGGACGCGGTCTTCGCCGGCACCGGCACCCGGGAGGTGGTGCGGCTGCGCAAGGACGGGCGCACCGGGCGGGCGTACCGCTGCGACGCCCCGGTCTTCTCCTGCGCCACCGCCGAGGGCGGCCGGTACGTCTTCGCCGGCGACAGCCAGTCCTCGATCTACTGCTTCGACGCCGCCGGCAACCGGCTGTGGAAGCTCGGCACCGGCTGTGGCTCGGCGTACTCGATGCAGTACCACGACGAGCGCCTCTACGTGGTGACCACCGGCGGCTACCTGGCCTGCGTCGACGCCAGCGAGCCGGCGATCCGGGCGGCCGAGGCGGGCAGCGTGCCCGAGGTGGTGGACGTCAAGGCACCGGCCCGGCTGCCCGAGCCGGCGGCCTGGACGACCGTCGAGGTGACCACCGACGACCGCGACGGCGTGGTGGTGCAGTGTGTCGAGGACGGCGGCCGGCTGCGCATCCAGGTGCTCTCCTCCGGGTACCGGCGCGACTGGTCGGTGCAGTTCCCGAAGGGCATCCGCGAGCCGGGCGCGCGCTACCTGGTCACCGAGGTCCGGGAGTCCGGCCGCGGCGGCTTCTACCGGGCGTACGGCGACATCCGCCGGCTCCGCTGACCGGCACGGTCGGTGGCCGGGCGGGCCCTCCGCCGACCCCGTGCTCCAGACGCATCCGGCCAGAACCGGTTGTACGCGGCGGGCCGGGAAGGTCCAGGATGGTCGGATGGCCGTGGAGCTGGAGATCCCCGAGGGGTTGCGCTGGACCGAGCGGGTGCCGGCCGGCCGGGAGTGGCTGGCGACGCTGCCGGACCGGCTGGCCGAATGCGTGCGGCGGTGGGAGCTGCGGGTCGGGCCGCCCTTCCCGTACGCCTTCGCGTCGCTGGCTATGCCGGCGGAGCTGCCGGACGGCACCCCGGCGGTGCTGAAGTTGCAGTACCCCGACGACGACAGCGTGCACGAGGCGACCGCCCTGGCGCACTGGGCCGGCCGGGGCGCGATCCGGCTGCTGGCCCACGACGCGGAGCGCCGGGCGTTGCTGGTCGAGCGGTGCGTGCCCGGCACCCCGCTGCACCAGCTCCCGCCCGATCGGGCGCTCGACGCGGTGGTGGAGCTGCTGCCCCGGCTTCAGGTGCCGGCCGGCCCGCCGTTCACCACGCTCGCCGAGGAGGCGGCCGGCTGGGCCGAGCGGATGCCGGTCAACTGGGAGCGGGCCAACCGGCCGTACGAGCAGCGGCTGCTCGACGCCGCGCTCGGGCTGCTCGCCGACCTGGTGCCGAGCCAGGGCGAGCAGGTGCTGGTCAACCAGGACCTGCACGCCGGCAACGTGCTGTGGGCCAGCCGGGAGCCGTGGCTGGTGATCGACCCGAAGCCGCTGGTCGGCGAGCGTGAGTTCGCGCCGATGCCGATGGTGCGCGGCGCCGAGCTGGGCCGCTCCCCCGCGGCGGTGCGCCACCGGCTGGGCCGGCTCAGCGCCGAGCTGGGGCTCGATCGGGAGCGGGTCCGCGGCTGGGCGATCGTGCACACCCTGGCCTGGAGCATCGGCGAGGGCCAGGTCTTCCCCCACCAGGTCGAGGTGGTCCGCTGGCTGCTCGGCGACGAGTGAGCGCCGCGCCGGACCGGGCGGGGGTCAGCGGGCCTGGCAGGTGGCGCACCAGTAGAGGTTGCGGCCGGCCAGCTCGCCCCGGCTGACCTCGGTGCCGCAGATGTGGCAGGGCGCGCCGGGGCGGCGGTAGACGTACACCTCGCCGCCGTGCCGATCGACGCGGGCGGCGCGACCCGTCGCCTCGGGCAGGTGGGCGTCGCGCACGGTGTCGATCCGGCCCCGCTCGACGGCGAGGGTCATCAGCGCGACCAGGTCGGCCCAGAGTTCCCGCCAGCCGGCCGGGGTCAGCTCCCGGCCGGGCAGGGTGGGTGGCAGCCCGGCCCGGAACAGCGCCTCGGCCACGAAGATCAACCCGGTGCCGGCCACCACCGACTGGTCGAGCAGCAGCGCCGCTAGGGGCGTCGGGCTGCGAGAGATCCGGGCGTACGCCCGGTCGGGGTCGGCGTCGGCGCGCAGCGGGTCCGGGCCGAGCCGGTCGCGCAGCGCCGCCACCTCGGGCGGGGTGAGCAGCTCGCAGGCGGTGGGGCCGCGCAGGTCGAGCCAGTGCCGGTCGCTGGTCAGCCGCAGCCGCACCTGACCGACGGGGGGCGGCGGCTCGCCGGGGCCGTCGGCGAACTTGCCGTACAGCCCGAGGTGGAGGTGCAGGGTCAGCTCGCCGGCGTAGTGGTGCAGCAGGTGCTTGCCGTACGCCTCGGTGCCGTCCAGGACGGTGCCGGTGAGCCGGGCCGCGCCGTCGGCGAAGCGGCCCTGCGGGCTGACGGCGTGCACCTTGTCGCCGGCGAAGAGCTCGGCGTGCCGGGCCGCCAGGCGGTGGATGGTGTGTCCCTCTGGCACGCCGGCAACGGTAGCCGGACCGTCGCGACCGGACCGAACGTCCCGGGGAGAGAAGCGGACCGAGCCGTGTCGCTGCCCGGCCCCGGGTGTGGTGGACAACGCACCTGGGTACTTCCTGTGTGTCACGCGTGGCTGCCACTGCGCTTCCGCGGCCTCCACGCCCTTGACCAGGAGGTGTGAAGTGAAGATTCTGTCGCGCCGGAACGGACCGGCGCAGAACGAGGACGTGAACGGCGACGGGCGCGTCGACGAGCGGGACCGCGCCGCGACGCCGGACCGGGTGGACGGCACGGCGGGACGGCCGGTGGTCACCGACCGGGACCACGACGGGGCGACATACCGGAGCACCACGACCGCCACCGACGATGACCGTGTCTCCGACGCGGAGCGCCGGGCGGCGAACGCGCGGGCCGCCACCGGGCGGCCGGTGGCCACGGAAACCCCGCAGGCCGGCGCCGTGGTGGGCCCGGACCCGACCCATGAGCGGACCGTCGACCTGGACCGGAGCCGGGACCGGGCGGTGGAGCGGCCGGTGCCGGTGGACCGGGACCTCGACGGCCGCCCCGAGCCCACCGTGCCGGTCGCCGTCGGGCCGAAGCCCCGGGCCAGCCTGCTCGCCACCCTCGGCCTGATCGTCTCGGTGGTCGGCGCGCTCTTCGTGCTCACCGGCGCCCTCGCCGGGTACGGCCTCGGGCTCGGCGCGGTCGGCGCGGTCCTCGCCGTGCTGGGTCTGAGCGCCACCCGCCGCCGGCACGTCGCCGGCAAGACCGACGCGCTGATCGGCATCCTGGTCGGTCTCGCCGCGGTGGTGCTCGGGGTCGTGGCGCTGACCGGTCAGTTCGACTGGCCGACCACCGACGGCGACTGGGTCGGCCGGTTCCGCGAGTGGCTCGACTCACAGTTTGCCGGCCTGTTCTGACGGGCAATTTCCAGCTCGCCGGCGGTGCGCCGGCACGCCCGACCAGCTCTGGTGGTTCACCAGCCGGGCACATCCTCTTTCGGGGGCGGCGAATCGCCGCCCCCGAAGTGTTTCCCCCTCGGGCACGGCGACGCCCTCAAGCCAGGAGTTGATCGACCGGGAGATCCCGGGTGGTGGTGATCGAACGGGCAGGCGGAGAGCTGACGCAACGATTCGCCGCCGGAAGATGCCCAGACGCAATGATCCGGCGCCCAACGCAACTTCTGACGGTGGATGTCGTCGGCCCGGGCCGCATACCGTTGACCAACGGCGCCAGCCCGTGGGCCACGGTGGCCGGGCGCGCCCGACCGCTGGGAGCAGGACAATGACGATGGACGCCACCAGGCAGCGTTTCCTGATGTGCCGGCCGACGTACTTCGCCGTCGACTACGCGATCAACCCGTGGATGGACCCGACCGCGCCGGTCGACGCCGACCTGGCGATCCGGCAGTGGGAGCAGCTCCGGCAGACGTACCTGGACCTGGGCCACGAGGTCGAGCTGGTCGACCCGGTCGCCGGCCTGCCGGACATGGTCTTCGCCGCCAACGGCGGCACGGTGATCGACGGCAAGGCGATGGCGGTGCAGTTCCGCGACCCGCAGCGCGCCGACGAGGCCCCCGCGTACCGCGCCTGGTTCGAGGCCGCCGGCTTCGAGATGTACGACCCGAAGCACGTCAACGAGGGCGAGGGCGACGTCCTGCTGGTCGGCGACCACCTGCTCGCCGGCACCGGCTTCCGCACCGCGCACGCCTCGCACGCGCAGCTGCAGGAGGTCTTCGGCTACCCGGTGATCACCATGCAGCTGGTGGACCCGCGCTTCTACCACCTGGACACCGCGCTGACCGTGCTGGACGAGCGGACCGTGGCGTACCTGCCGGAGGCCTTCTCGCCCGGCAGCCAGGCCGTGCTGCGCCGGCTCTTCCCGGACGCGGTCCACGCCACCATGGCCGACGCGGAGGTGCTGGGGCTGAACGCGGTCAGCGACGGCCGGCACGTGGTGCTGCCCGCGCAGGCCACCGACCTGGCCGCCAAGCTGCGCGACCGGGGCTACGAGACCATCGGCATCGACCTGTCCGAGCTGCGCAAGGCCGGCGGCGGACCGAAGTGCTGCACGTTGCGACTCCGTCAGGGAAAGGCAATCAAGTGATCGTCGACGACATGCTGCGGACGCCAGGGGCGGTCCGGGACGCGGAGCGCTGGACGGCGCACAACTACCACCCGCTGCCGGTGGTGGTCTCCTGCGCCGAGGGGGCCTGGCTGACCGACGTGGACGGCCGGCGGTACCTGGACTGCCTGGCCGGCTACTCCGCGCTGAACTTCGGCCACCGGCACCCGAAGCTGATCGAGGCCGCGCACGCGCAGCTCGACCGGCTCACCCTGACCAGCCGGGCGTTCATCCACGACCAGTTCGCCGACTTCTGCAAGGAGCTGGCCGAGCTCTGCGGCAAGGACCTGGTCCTGCCGATGAACACCGGCGCCGAGGCGGTGGAGACCGGCATCAAGGTGGCCCGCAAGTGGGGCTACCAGGTCAAGGGCGTCACCCCGGGCCAGGCGAACATCGTGGTGGCCGAGGGCAACTTCCACGGCCGGACCACCACCATCGTCAGCTTCTCCACCGACGAGGACGCGCGCGCCGACTTCGGGCCGTACACCCCGGGCTTCACCGTGGTCCCCTACGGCGACCTGGACGCGCTGGCCGCCGCGATCGACGAGAACACCGTCGCGGTGCTGCTCGAGCCGATCCAGGGTGAGCAGGGCGTCGTGGTGCCGCCGGAGGGCTACCTGCCGGGCGTGCGCCGGGTCTGCACCGAGCAGAACGTGCTCTTCATCGCCGACGAGATCCAGTCCGGCCTGGGCCGGACGGGTGCCACCTTCGCCTGCGAGCACGAGGGCGTCGTGCCGGACATGTACCTGCTGGGCAAGGCGCTCGGCGGCGGCATCGTGCCGGTCTCCGCGGTCGCCGCGAACGCCGACGTGCTCGGGGTGCTGAAGCCGGGCCAGCACGGCTCGACCTTCGGCGGCAACCCGCTGGCCTGCGCGGTCGCCACCGAGGTGGTCCGGCTGCTGGCCACCGGCGAGTTCCAGCGGCGCTCGGCCGAGCTGGGCGAGCGGCTGCACGGCGGCCTCCAGGCGCTGGTCGGCAAGGGCCTGGTCGCCGTCCGGGGCCGCGGCCTCTGGGCCGGCCTGGACATCGACCCGGCGCTGATGACCGGCCGGCAGGCCTGTGAGCGGCTGATGGAGCGGGGCGTCCTGGCCAAGGACACCCACGGCTCGACGATCCGCCTCGCCCCGCCGCTGGTCATCACCGAGGAGGAGATCGACCACGCGGTGGCCCAGCTCGCCGCCATCCTCGCGGCCTGACCCTCCCCGCACGCGCAAAGGGCGCCGGGACCTTTCGGTCCCGGCGCCCTTCCGCATCCCACCCGCCCACGCAGGGCGTGATCATGAAGTTGTTGTCACCCGCACCGGCGTGTCATGACAACAACTTCATGATCAACGCCGGGCCGCCCCGGTGGGGTGGGTCAGGGGCGGGGGATGCGCATGGCCATGGTGGGGGCCTCGGCCATCACCGAGGTGGGGGTGAACGGGGCGCCGCTGGGGAGTTCGTCGGCGCGGCCGATCTGCACGCCGGGGTAGAGCTCGACGATGTCGCCCTCGCCCAGCACCCGGGACTGCTGCGGGGCGAGCGGGAGCCGGTCCGGCTCGGCCATCGAACCGGCCGGGCGGATGCCCGAACCGTTGGTGCTGGTGTCGGTCACCACCACCTCGCCGACCCGCAGCTCGAAACGGACGTGGCTGCGGCTGACCCAGCGCCGGGACTCGTCGTTGAGCCACTGGCCGAGCGTGATCCCGTTGGACACGTCCGGCGCCCGCCCGACCAGCACCGGCTGGGCCTCGGTGAGCACGAACCGACGACGGACCAGCCCGCCGATCCGCACCGCCAGCACCTCCGTACGCGGCCGCGGCCCGGCGTCGCCGAGCCGGGCGCCGTGCCGGGGGCAGGTCGGCACTCCGGCCCGGAGCGTGGGTGGCGGCTGCCCGGCCGGGGCGCGGTCCACCCGGGCCAGGTCGGCGAAGGCGCCACCGCCCCCGCCGGCGCCGAAGAGCGCGCAGCCCGGCTCCGGGCAGCGCCACTGCCGGGCGAGCAGCTTCGCGCCCACCGGCGACCGGGTGCCGGTGGCCGGGCTCTGCCCGCCCCCGACGTGCGCGATGAAGACCGGCCCGCCCGCGCCGGGCACCGGGGCGAGCACCCGCCCGGCCTTCCCGAGCCACGGCCACCGGCCGCCCAGCCCGTCGAAGCGGACCCGGCTGAGCACCGGCAGCCCGAGCAGGTCGGCGACCTCCAGCATCCGGTCGCCCGGATTGTCCAGCACCTCCACCAGGCCGTCGTCCGCCCAGCGGCGGACCACCATCCGCTCGTTGGAGGTCAGGTCGGCGTCGGAGAGCAGGGCCCGGTGCACGATCGCGTAGACCGGGACGCTGTCCTCCTCCAACTGCCGGGCCAGTGCGTCGATCACCAGGCCGAGCCGGAGCAGGCTGCCCGGCCGGCCGCCGTCGAGGTCCTGCCAGCGGATCACCTCGGCCAGGTCCACCACCGCGCGGGCCAGCGAGGGGTCGGTGCAGACCCGACCCTCGATGGCGTCCAGCACCTTGCTGATCTCGAATCTCATCGGGCGCTCCGGACGATGTCGTCGATCCGCCGGGCCAACGCGACATCACGGTGGGTCACCCCACCGGCCGAGTGCGTGACGCAACGGAAGGTCAGGGTCCGCCATCGGATGTCGATGTCGGGGTGGTGATCGAGCTCCTCGGCCACCGCGGCGACCCGGTCGACCACCGCGATGGCGTCCGGGAAACTGCCCAGCTCGACGGTGCGGCTGATCCCGGCCGGGTCACCCGACCAGTCCGCCAACCCGCCCAGCTCGTCTCGTACCGCCTCGTCGGTGAGCAGGTCTGCCATGCGTCGACCCTACCGGCAGGGCCTTCCGGCGCCCCGCCCCGCCACCGCCCGGCACGTCGCTGAACAGGGCGGGGCCGGCGGGCGGGTCACCGCTCGCGCAGCGGGCGGCCGACCTCGTGCAGGTGGGCCAGCGCCTGCCGGTACGACTCGACCAGCCCGGTCTCCGCGTACCCGATGCCGTGCTCGGCGCAGTACGCCCGGACGATCGGTTGCGCCCGGCGCAGGTTGGCCCGGGGCATGTTCGGGAAGAGGTGGTGCTCGATCTGGTAGTTCAGCGCGCCGAGCGCCACGTCGACGAACCGGCCGCCGCGCACGTTGCGCGAGGTCAGCACCTGCTTGCGCAGGAAGTCGAGGTCGTCGTCGGCGGACGGCATCGGCATGCCCTTGTGGTTGGGGGCGAACGCGCAACCCATGTAGAGCCCCCAGAGACCCTGGTGGACGGCGATGAAGAGCAGCGCCTTCACCGGCGACATGACGGCGAAGACCAGCCCGAGGTAGCCGACCGCGTGCGCGCCGAGCAGCAGCGCCTCGACCGTCCGGTGCCGGAGCGGGGTGCTCCAGCGCCCGTCCGGCTCCCGGCCGACCAGCGCCCGGACGCTCGCCACGTGCAGCGCCAGCCCCTCCAGCAGCAGCATCGGGAAGAACAGCCACGCCTGCCGCCGGGCCAGCCAGCGGCCGACGCCGCGGGTCGCCGCCGCCTGCTCGTACGTCCAGACCAGCGCGCCCGCCCCGACGTCCGGGTCCTCGTCCTCGTGATTGGGGTTGGCGTGGTGCCGGTTGTGCTTGTCGACCCACCAGCCGTAGCTGAGCCCGACGGCGAGGTTCCCGGCGATCAGCCCGGCCGCCTCGCTGTGGCCGCGGCGGCGGAACATCTGCCGGTGCCCGGCGTCGTGCCCGAGGAACGCCACCTGGGTGGTGGCCACCGCCATCCCGACCGCGACCAGCAGCTGCGCCCAGGAGTCGCCCACCGCGACCAGCACCGCCCAGCCGGCCAGAAAACCACCCAGAGTGAGCGCGATCCGCACCGCGTAGCCGCCCGGGCGGCGGGTGAGGAGGCCGGCCTCGGCGACCCGGCGGGACAACCCCGCGTAGTCACTGCCTCGCCGTACCGGTGGTCCTGTCAGCATGGAAGTGGTCATCTGCGCTCCCCGTTCCTCGGTCATGTGCCACGCCCGGTGGCGCGGCCGCCGTACCGAGTCTGGTCGGCGCGGTTGCGCTGAGTAATCCTGCTCGCCCCCGAGTGGGGGTAAGGCTGACCCTACCCTCAGCTCATCCCGCTAACCACTGTTCGTAACCGGGCCAGGTCCCGCCGGCGCCGCTCGTAGGTCGCGGCGAGCGCGATCAGCGCCAACCCGCCGAGGCCGAGGTAGATCCACCGGGGCAGCAGGTCCCAGCCGCGGGCCAGCTCGTGCAGCGCGAGCGGGACGAGGGTGGCCGCCCCCAGCAGGACCGGCGCCTGCCAGCGCCGGACCGCCCCGCCGAGCACCGCGCCGAGCGCGACGACGCCGAGCGCCAGCCGCCGCCACGGCTGCGGATCCGCCGCCACCAGCACCGAGACCAGGCTGGGCAGCAGCGCCGCGGCCAGCCCCGGGCCGAGCGCCAGCCAGCTGTTCAGCCCGGGCCGGGTCCGCAGCGCCACCAGGCCGGCGGCGAGGGCCAGCCCGGCCGCCGGCACCGTGTACGCCTCCAGCAGCGCCACCCCTCCGGCGACCAGCAGCAGCCACCCGCCGAGCAGCTCGCTGCCGCCCGCGATGCCGGCGAGGACCCAGCGCCGCGAGGTCGACTCGCCCCGCCGCAGCACCCGCAGCGCCACGGCCGCGCCCCAGAGCGCGCAGACCGCCGCCGCGTGCCGCAGCGCGCCGCCGGTCAGCAGCAGCGCCAGCAGCGCGACCGCCTGGGCGGCCGCCGCCAGCGCCACCCCGAGCACCGGGCCGCGCCCGGTCGCCGGCGCCGCCCCGACCCGGCCCTCGCGGGCGGCGAGGGCCGGCGCGGCGAACAGGACCAGCACCGCCACCGCCAGCACCGCGAAGGCGGCGGTACGCAGCGGCAGGCCGCCGGCGAGCGCCGCGGTCACCGCGAAGCCGGCCGCCGCCACCACGCCCGACAGCCAGCCGGCCAGCCGGGTGTCGGCGTGCCGCCCGGCCGCGCCGACGACGGCCGCCGCCACCACCAGGGCGCCGAGTCCGGCGAGCGTCCCGGCCGGGGTGGCGAGCAGTCCGCCCAGCCCCGGCACGGCCAGCGCCAGCCCGACCGGCAACGTGACCGGGAGCAGGGGTGGGCGCGGCGCGGCGAGCGCGGCGGCCAGCAGCGCGGCCAGCCCGACCCCGAACGCCACCGCCGGCGGCACCGGCCAGGGCGCCCCGGCCGCCGCCAGCAGCACCGGCAGCCCGGCCGCGCCGAACGGCAGCCCGACCAGCGCCGGCAGCCACCGCCCGCCGTGCACGATCCGGGCGTACGCCGCCGCGGCGGCCCCGAGCAGCAGCAGGGTCAGGCCCGCGCCGGCGGCACCCGGCACCCGGTCGACGGCGGGCACCCCGGACCAGGCCGGGACCGGCAGCTCGACGAGCACCCGCAGGGTGACCGGCGCGACGGCGAGCAGCGCCAGCCCGGACAGTCCGGCTCCGACCAGGCGCGGGGCCGTGCCGGGCCGGGCACCCCCGCCGACGGCCAGCGCCAGCAGCACGCCCAGCGTGGCGTAGAGCGACACCCGCTCGTCCCCGGGTACGACCAGCGGCGCGGCCCCGACCGGCGCGAGCGCGGCGGCGAACCCGGTCGAGGCGTACCCGAGCAGGTCCGGCCACCGGCGACGGACGGCGAGGACCACGACCACCAGCACCCCGACGGCGGCGAACGCCCCCCGCAGCTGCCACCAGGGCGGCGCCCCGGCGGCCATCAGCCCGACGGCCACCCCCGCCGGCACGGCGAGCATCGCCGCGGCCAGCGCCACCCCGCCGGCGGCCGGCTGGACGCCGGCGCCCCGCCGGCCCCACGCCGCCACCAGGGCGCCGGCCGCGACCACGACGGCGAGGCCCGCTCCCGCCCCGGCCGGGTCGGCGAGCCCGACCAGCAGCCCGTGACCGAGCAGGACGGCCCCGGCGAGGGCCGGGACGAGCACGGTCGCGTACCGCCGGCGCGGCCGGAGCACGGCGGACACCAGCAGCGCGGTGGCCGCCAGCAGATCGGCCGCCACCACCACGGGCCACGGGGTGGACGCGGCCGCCGGGGCGGCCAGCACGGCCAGCGCCCCGCCCAGCACCGCGACGACCGGCCGGGCGGCCCGGGGCAGCAGCAGGGCCACCGCCGCGGCGGTCAGCAGCACGGCGACCGGCAGCTGCCACCCCCAGTCCGGCGCGGGCCCGGCGTCGGCGCCCCGCCACGGCGGCAGCGACCGGAGGACGGCGCCGCCCGCGACCACCACCGTCGCCACCGTGGCCACCTGCGCCAGGCCGGCGGCCACCACCAGCGACCCCACCCGTGGCCCGGTACGCAGCCGCGCCGGCAGCGCCCGGACCGCCCCGGCCAGTACGGCCACCACCGACCCGGCCGCGACCAGCAGCAGCCCCGGACGCAGCTCGGCCACCGGACGGAGCAGCGCGGTGGCGAGCACCGGCACCAGCAGCCCGGCCGCGATCAGCCGGTACGTCCGGCCGCCCGCCGCCAGCGCCCCGCCGAGCAGGGCGAGCGCCACCAGCAGCAACGGGCCGCCGGCCAGCAGCGGGGTACCGGCCGCCCGGCCCCAGGCCAGCGGCACCAGCGCGCAGCCGGCCGCGACGGTGAGCGCGACCCCGTGGCCGAGCCAGCCGAGCACCCGCCCGGCGATCACCGCCGGAGTGCCGACGAGGGTGCCCGGCCGGGCCTCGTCGCCCGCCACCGGTCCGGCCGCGGGCGCGACCCGGGGACGGAGGGCGACCACCACCAGGAGATCGCCCAGCGCCACCCCGGTGCAGACCAGCGCCCACCCGGCGGCGGACGGCCGGGCCGCCGCCGCGGCCAGCGGCAGCACCGGCTGCGCGGCCAGCAGCGCCGCGAACCACGGCACGGTCAGCCGGCTCAGCCGGGCGTACCCGGCCGCCACCGCCGCGCCGATCCCCCCGACCAGCGCGGCGTACCGGGTTCCCGGCCAGCCGGCCACGCCGAACAGGTCCACCGTCCAGGCGGCGTACCCGTCGAGGAGCACCAGCAGCAGTCCCACCGCGGCGAACGTCTCGGCCGTACCGCGCAGCCCACGCCGGTTCACGACCAGCGGCACCGCCAGCGCGAGCACGGTGGCCCCGGCCAGGATCAACGCCCGGCCGGCCACCCCGACGGCCGCCCAGGCGACCGCGGTGAAGACGATCGCCGCGGTGCCGAGAAGGAGTCCACCGAGGACGAAGAGCAGGCCCTGCACGGTCCGGGTCGAGGTCTCCGGCCGGCCGGGCCCGGCCCCGGCCGGCGACGGCGGGACCGGGACGGGTCGCACCGGGCGGGGCTGCGGCGGCGGGATCTCCAGGCGGATCCGAGCGGCCAGCTCCGTCCGGCGCTGCCGGGCCGCGCCCAGCCGGGCCAGCAGGTCCTGGTACGTCACCCGGGCCCGGTCCACCTCCGGCGACAACGCGGCGATCTCCCGGTCCAGCCGGACCACCTCGGCGGCGGGCGGGTACGGCGGGCGATCGCAGCCGGGGCAGCCGGAGGCGAGGTCGGCGGGCGCGCCGCAGCCGGGGCAGGGGTAACCGGTGTTCTCCACTCGGACAGCATCGGGCCCGGACGGCCGGCCGCCCAGAGTAGGAGTACCTAGGGGCGGGTGTGCTCGTGCACCCAGGCCGTGTAGCCGGGGTTGCCGCTCTCCACCCGGGTCACCAGGATCTCCGGCACCTCGTACGGGTGGTTGGCGCGGAGCTGGTCGACCAGGGCGGTCACCCGGTCCGGGGCGGTCTTGAACTGCACCGTCCACTCGGCGGTGGTCTGGATCGCCGACTGCCACCAGTAGGTGCTGTCCACCTGCCCGCCGACCTGGGCGCACGCCGCCAACCGACCCGCGACGGCCGCGGCCGCCAGCACGTCGGCGACCCCGCGCGCGTCCACCACCGTCGTCACCACGCAGATCTGCTCCACCAGCGCACCCTACGTGGAATTCCTGCCGATCGGCGGTATCCCCAACCCGCTGGGGTCAGGTGGTGGCGCCGTCCCGGTGGTCCGCGATCCACCGGTCGATCCGGGCCCACCAGTCGAAGAGCCAGTCGATGCGTTCCTGGCGGTCGACGGGGACCTCCTCGGGCGGGACCGACCAGAACCGCATCACGATCCGCTTGTCCATCGGCAGTTCCCGCCACACGTCGGTGACGGTGAGCATGCGGTCCAGCCCGGTGTGCGCCACGAAGATGACCCCGGCGTCCGGGGCGGCGTCCAGCGCGGCGAGCAGTCCGCCCGGCTGCGGGGCGAGGACGTGCTGCATCCGCTCCGCGCGCAGCGCCATCCGTTCCAGGCCGAGCGCCCGGAGCCGGGCGATGGCCCGCAGCCGCCGGCTCGGGGTGAAGTTGCCGCCCTCCGGGAAGATCACGAACGCGTCGTCGTCGTCCAGCCCGGTGGCCAGGTGGCCGATCTGGGTGACGACCCTGTCCCGGCCGTCCGACCCGGGCGCGATGAAGCGGTTCGGCAGCCGGTTGAGCAGGACGTCGATCGCCGGGTCCCACTGCAGGCTCTCCTTGAGCACGATCCGCGGCTCCCGGTGGAACCAGTTCACCAGCGCGTGGATCAGGATGAACGAGTCCCCCGGCCCGGCGTGCCGGCAGAGCACCAGCTCCGGCCGGCCGGGCAGCGCGGTGTCCGGGTCCGTGCCGACGACGTCGATGCGCAGCCGCAGCGTCCAGCGGGCCTGCCAGAACAGCACCCGCAGGAAGTGCCCGGCCAGCACGTAGTGCGCCCGCTGGAAGGCCGGCGACCGTTTGCGGGCGCCGAAGCCCGAGGCCAGCCAGAGGACGAAGAGGGCGAGCAGCGCGGCCGCGTCCCAGACCAGGTAGACCGCGCCGATCCAGAGCAGGCGCAGCGGTCGCAGCCGGCCGGGCACCAACGGGGAGGCGGCCAGCGCGAGCAGCGCCCAGACCGGCAGCGTGGTCACCACGGCCACGGCGAGCAGCACCACGCCGGGGGCCAGCAGCAACCGGCGTACCCACCGGGGCGGCAACGGCATCAGCGGTCCAGCTGGGCCAGGTAGTGCCGGGACGCGGTGTAGGCCCGGCTGATCCGCCGCCCCACCACGGCCATGTCCCGGTACGCCCACGGGCTGTCGTCGCGCGGGCTCCCGCCGCCGGTGGGCAGCACGTGCACCTCCACCCCGTCGGGCAGGGCCGCCATCTCCCGGGCGAACCGGTGCCGCCGGGCGACCTCGAAGGCGACCTGGGCGATCTCCCAGGGCCGCCGCGGTGGGGTCAGCTCCCGCTCGATCCGTCCCACCTGGAGCACGAAGATCCGCGTGGCGCCGACGGCGACCGCCTCCCCGATCGGGATCGAGTTCACGATTCCGCCGTCGATGTAGTGCTGGCCGTCGATCTGGGTGGGCGGCAGCAGCCCGGGCACCGAGGCGGAGGCGAGCACCGCGGGCACCAGCGGTCCGGTGTGGAACCAGTGCTCGGCGGCCCGCTCGATGTTCGCCGCGCAGCAGCGGAACGGCACCGCCAGGTCGGCGAAGGTGGTCTCCTCGCCCAGCTCGCTCTCCAGCAGCCGGCGCAGCGGCCGGGGCGAGTGCAGGTGGGTCCGCGCGGCGAAGCGGCGCAGCTGCCGAGCGACCGAGTCGCCGTACACCTCGCTGGCCTCCGGGGAGGCCCAGAGCCGGACCAGCCGGTCGGTGACGGCCTCGGACGGGTCGGCCGCGACCAGGGCGCCGTTGACCGCCCCGATCGAGGTGCCCAGCACAATGTCCGGCCGGATCCGGGCCCGGAACAGGGCCCGGAGCATGCCCACCTCGACCGCGCCGAGCACTCCCCCGCCGCCGAGCACGAACGCCACCGGACCGCCACTCATGACGTTCATCCTGGCACGGGGGCCGAAGCGGGCCCGCCGGAGCCGGCCCGGCTGCCGGGCGCCGTCACCGCGGGCCGCGCCGACGTCGCGGAGCGCGACCACGGAACGGACAGCCGTTGACAGGCCGGACACATTCCCGCAACCTGATAGCGCTCCCAAGCACGGGGTGCGACTGAAGGCGTCACTGCACGTCGGCAGGTTGCTGGTCCGCAGGTGCCGACTCATCGGGCCTGGCGGCCGGCCGGATCCGCGGTGACGTCGGCGTCGACCTGCGCAACCTGCTCCCGCAACGCGAGCACCGCGACCGCCGGGGACGAGCTGACCACCGAGGTGGACCGGCTCCGCGCCAAGATCGGGGAGCGGCGGCGCGAGGGGAGCATCGACCCCGGGTACGCCCGCCAGCTCGACGCCGCGGCCGCCGGACTGGCCGCGGCGCGGACCTGACCCGTCAGGGGGCCGCGACCCGGACCGGCTCCCGCGCCTCGGGCCCGACGACTCCCTTCGCCAGGAAGCTCCGGTACACCGCCTCGTAGCCGCGGGCCATCCGCTCCAGGGAGAAGTTCTCCGCGACGTGCGCCACGCAGTCGGCCGGGTCCAGGCGGGACGACTCGCGCAGCGCCGCCGGCAGCTCGTCGGCCCGGTCGCAGACCAGCCCGGTCAGGCCGGGGCGGACCAGCTCCGGCACCGCGCCCCGGCGCAGCGCCACCACCGGCGTGCCGGTCGCCATCGCCTCCAGCATCACCATGCCGAACGGCTCCTCCCACTGGATCGGCATGATCAGGCAGCGGGCGTCGAGCAGCAGCCGCAGGGTGGTCTGCCGGTCGGCGTTAAGCACCAGGTTCACGTCCTCGTCCAGCAGTGGCTCGACCACCTGCTGGAGGTAGCTCTGCTCGGCCGGCTCGTTGCACTTGCCGGCCAGGGTGAGCGGCAGGCCGGCCGCCCGGCAGGCCCGGATCGCCACCTCCGGGCCCTTGTCCGGGCTGAACCTGGCCAGCCAGAGCACCGGCCCCCGACCGGGGGTCCGCTTGCTCGGGAAGCCCTGTGCCGGCATGGCGTTGTGCACCGTGCCCGCCCAGGGCAGCCCCGGATTGGCCCGACGCTGGGCGTGCGAGATGGCCACGAGACCGACGCCGTGGGCGGTGTCGCCGAGCACGTCGCCGTACTCCCCCACCGGGTTGCCGTGCACGGTCGCCACGGTGGGCACCGCCCGGTGGCTGGCGATGAGCGGGCCGATGGTGGTGTGGTCGTGGACCACGTCGAAGTCGGCGGCGGAGATCAGGTTCTTGACCCGGGCCAGGTGCGCCAGCTCGGGCAGCGCCTCGCCGAGCCGGCGGTACTGGAGATCGGGCGCGGTGGAGACGAACTCGGCGGCGGTGCCGTGCTCCGCGCCGGCACCGAAGAGGGTGACCGCGTGACCCTCCCCGACGAGGCCGTCCACCAGCCCGGCCACCACGTGTTCCAGGCCGCCGTAACCGGGCGGCGGCAACGACAGCCACGGCGGCGCCACCATCGCGATCCGCAGTGGCCGCGCGCGCGAGCGCTCCGACGGCAGGTGGTTCACGGCCACGAGTCCTCCCCCGTTGGTCCCCGAAGAACGTGATCGACGGCACTTTCCCGGTGCCGACGGCGGCAAACGGCGACCCGTCCTCAGCCGGCCACCACAAGCCGGTCGTGCACCTCCCGGACGCCGGGGGTCGACCAGGCCGCCCGTTCCGCCTCGTCCCGCTGCCACCAGGAGCGGACCACCCCGGACAGCACCACGGTGTCCCCGGTGACCTGGATCTCGACGCGTTCCGTGCCGGTCCGCCGGATCAGCACCCGCTGCAGGTCCCGGCGGGTCTGCTCGTCGCTGGGTGGGGTGGGCGGACGGACCTCCACCAGGTTGGTGAGCCCGCGTACGCCGCGCAGCCGGCGCAGCTCGCGCTCGGCGGTACGCCGCTGGAAGCCGTACTCCACCTCGCCGCGGAGCATCACCCAGCCGTTGGCTACGGTGACGTCCAGCCGTTCGGCGGGCACGAAACTGTCCCACTCCAGCGCCCGACCGGCCGCGATGGCGATCTCCGCGTCGGTGCGCTCCTCCGTGCCTGGCAGGCGTACCTCGATCTCGCTGGCGACCGCCCGGACGCCGCGTACCCGGTGCGCGCAGCGCTCGGCCGCCCAGCGGCGGGCGTAGCTGTCCACCCAGCCGGTGAGCGTGACCACGCCGGCGGAGACCGTCACGCCGATCTCGGTGGGCTGCGTCTGGGCGTCCCAGTCGAGCTCGTCGAGCACGTCCCGCTGGATCTCCGGATCGGTGCGGACGGCGGCTGCGGTGGTCATGACGTCCCCTCCCCGTACGGTTCCCGTTCGTCGAGGATGCCGCCGCGCGGGGTGAGCCGGGCTCACCCGGTGCGGGTGAGCGGGGACGGAAAAGGCGGCGGGCGACGGAGCCAACCCCCTTGGCTCCGTCACCCGCCGCCTGGCGGAGGAAGGTCCGTATCCGTTATGACGTCTCGGCGAGCGTCACGGTTGCCGTCTGCGCCGATCCGTTCCGCTTGAACTGCACCTCGACCCGGTCGCCCACCTTGCCGGACTGGACCGCGCCGACCAGGTCGTTGGAGTCGTTGATCGCCTTGTCGCCGAACTTGGTGATCACGTCGCCCCGCTGGAGCCCCGCCTTCTCGGCGGCGCTGCCGGGGGTGACCGCGGCGACCAGCGCCCCGCCGTCCTCGGCGGCGTTGACGCTGACCCCGAGCGAGGGGTGGCTGACCTTCTCGCCGCGCTGGAGCTTCTCGGCGACGTCCTTGGCCTTGTTGCTCGGGATGGCGAAGCCGACGCCGATGTTGCCGTTGCTGCCCTGCCCGGCGGTGGCGATCGCGGTGTTGATGCCGATCACCTCGCCCCGGGTGTTGACCAGCGCGCCACCGGAGTTGCCCGGGTTGATCGGGGCGTCGGTCTGGAGCAGGCCGGAGATCGAGCTGGCCGCCTGCTGCCGGTCCTGCTGCTGACCCTCGCCGCCGGCCTGGATGGTGCGGTCCCGGGCGCTGAGGATGCCCGCGGTGACCGAGCCCTGGAGGCCGAGCGGGCTGCCCAGGGCGAGCACCTGGTCGCCGACCTGCATCCCGTCGCTGTCGCCAAACTTGGCCGCCTTGAGGCCGCTCACGCCGCTGGCCTTGACCACCGCCAGGTCGGTCTTCGGGTCGGTGCCGACGATCTTCGCCTGCGCGGTCTTGCCGTCGGCGAAGACCACCTTCACCGTGTCGCCGCTGGCGGAGGCGACCACGTGGTTGTTGGTCAGCACGTAACCGTCGGCGCTGAGGATCACCCCGGAGCCCTCACCGTTGTCCGTGATGATCGAGACCACGCTGTCCTGGACGGCGGCGGCGATCTTCGGCAGGTCCGCGCTGTTGAGCACGGGGGCCGCCGAGTAGGTGCGGGTGACGCCGCCGGAGTCGCCGTCGAGGGCGAGGGCGAGGGCGCCGCCGGCCACGCCGGAGCCGAACATCAGTGCCAGCACCAGCGCGCCCGCGCCGACGAACTTGCCTGCCCGGCTGGGCCGGGCCGCCGGCACCGGGCCCCACGGCGGGACCGGCTGGCCGGGGTGGTGCGGCTGGCCCGGGTGGTGCGGCTGGTAGGCCTGGTGCCCCTGGTACGGCGGGACCGGCCCGCCGGCGTGCGGCGGGTAGCCCGGCCCGCCCTGGTGCCCGCCGGGGGCCCAGCCGGTCTGCTGCTGCTGCCCGCCGTACCAGGGGGCGCCCGGCTGCGGCTGCCCCGAGACCGGGTACGACGGGGCGGACGGGGTCGCCGTCGGCGGCGCGTACGGCCCGGCGGGGGCCGGCGTCTCCGGCGGGCCAGCCTCGGTGGCTGGGGTTGGCGTGGGCTCCGGGGCGGCGGGGGTTCCGGCGGCCGGGGAGTCGGCCGGAACCGGCGCGGCGGCCGGGGTGGTGGAGTCGGACTGCCCGTGCTCGACGCGGGACAGCTCGGCGGTGGGGTGCGACGGCTCGGCGTCGGCGGGAGCCGGCGACCGCTGCGGGTCGGTCTCGTACTCGGTCATGGGACCACCTTCTCCCCTGGCTCTGCGATCAGCCTGGAACGTGCCTGAATGTTTTCTGAAAGTCAGTCGGACTGGTCCGCGGTCTCCGGCAGCAGCGGCAGCTTGACCCGGAAGGTCGCCCCGCCGCCGGGCGTCTCGGCCACCTCCACGGTGCCGTGGTGGGCCCCGACGAGCGCCGCCACGATGGCCAGCCCGAGCCCGGTGCTGGTGGTCCCACCGGCCCGCCGGGTCCGCGCCGCGTCGGCCCGGTAGAACCGCTCGAAGACCCGCTCGGCCTGCTCCGGGGTCAGCCCCGGACCGGTGTCCGCGACCTCCACCACGGCCAGGTTGCCCGGCTCGGTCCGCAGCCGCAGGGTCACCGAGGCGTCCGGCGGCGTGTGGGTGAGCGCGTTGGTCATCAGGTTGCCGATCACCTGTCGCAGCCGGGCGTCGTCGCCGTACACCACCAGCGGGCCGGCGCCCGGTTCGATGTCCAGCTCGATCCGCCGGTCCGGGGCGACCGCCCGGGCCGCCTGCACCGCGTCGCTGGCCAGCACCGGCAGCTCCACCGGCGCCAGGGCGATCGGCCGCTCCCGGTCCAGCCGGGCGAGCAGCAGCAGGTCCTCCACCAGCAGCCCCATCCGGGCCGCCTCGTCCTCGATCCGACGGAGCAGGCCGGCGGTCTGCTCCGGCTCGCGGGCCGCGCCCTGCCGGTACAGCTCGGCGAAGCCACGGATGGTGGTCAGCGGGGTACGCAGCTCGTGCGAGGCGTCCGCGACGAACTGTCGCATCCGCTCCTCGGAGCGGCGGGCCCGGGCCTCGGAGGCCTGCGCCGCCGCCGCCGCGTCCCGGGCGCTGACCTCGGCGCTGCGGGCCGCCGCCTCGGAGGCGGCGCGGGCGGTGAAGGCGGCCTCGATCTGGGCGAGCATCGCGTTCAGCGCCCGGGAGAGCCGGCCCAGCTCGGAGGTGGGGCAGGGGCGCCCCTCCTCGGGGTCGGGCACCCGTCGGGTGAGGTCGCCGCCGGCGATGGCCGCGGCGGTCCGTTCGATCTCGACGAGGGGCTTGAGGCTGGTCCGGACGATCGCCGCGCCGACCGAGGCCAGGATGATCATCACCGCCCCGCCGACCAATAGGTCGATCCAGATCAGGCGCTTGA
Organism: Micromonospora kangleipakensis; assembly: GCF_004217615.1. Lineage (NCBI taxonomy): Bacteria > Bacillati > Actinomycetota > Actinomycetes > Micromonosporales > Micromonosporaceae > Micromonospora > Micromonospora kangleipakensis. The sequence goes on from NZ_SHLD01000001.1 coordinate 6,963,242, forward strand.
CGGCCAGGTCGACGTCGGTGAGGTGCTGTCCGAAGGCGATGATGCGGCCGTTGCCGAGGTCGGTGTAGAGCATCCGCCAGCGGGTGCGGCCGTCCTCGGAACGCACGGTGAACGGCTCACCCACCCGCGCCTGGTAGCCGGCATAGTCCACCGGAAAGCGCGGCAGCTCTTCCGTGCTCATCCCTGAGTAGCGCGAGGGTTCCTGCACGCCGTCGGCAGGGGTGGCCTGTGCGGCCACGTAGTCGGAGGGGATGTTGACCAGGAGTCGCCCTCCGCCGGCCTGGTCCAGCGCCCGGGCGACGCTCAAGGTGTCGCCGCGGAGTTGCTCGTCCACCTGGGCGATCAGGTAGTCCCGGAGGAAGTAGGTGGTGAGTGCGCTGATCACGACCAGGGCGGCGGCCACCAGGGCCAGCACCGAGGTGACCAGCTTGACGCGGAGCGGGACGCTGCGCAGCCGTCCCTTCGCCTGCTGGAGCGTGTTCACGCCGCCGGCTTGCGCAGCACGTAGCCCACCCCGCGCAGGGTGTGGATCAGCCGGGGCTGGGTGTTGTCGACCTTGCGCCGCAGGTAGGAGATGTAGGACTCGACGATGTTGTCGTCGCCCCGGAAGTCGTAGTTCCAGACGTGGTCGAGGATCTGCGCCTTGGAGAGCACCCGGTTCGCGTTGAGCATGAGGTAGCGCAGCAGCTTGAACTCGGTCGGCGAGAGCTGCACCCGCTGACCGGCCCGGTGCACCTCGTGGGTCTCCTCGTCCAGCTCCAGGTCGGCGAAGGTGAGCCGGGACGGCGCCTGCTCCCCGGTGGCGGTACGCCGCAGCACGGCCCGGATGCGGGCGGTCAACTCCTCCAGGCTGAACGGCTTGGTGACGTAGTCGTCGCCGCCCAGGGTCAGCCCGCGGATCTTGTCGTCGGTGGCGTCCCGCGCGGTCAGGAAGACCACCGGGGTACGCGTGCCGCCCTCGCGGAGCATCCGGATGACCTCGAAGCCGTCCAGGTCGGGCAGCATCACGTCGAGCACCACCAGGTCGGGCCGGTGGTCCTTGGCGGCGTGCAGCGCGGCGCTGCCGCTGGTCGCGGTGGCCACGTCGAAGCCCGCGAAGCGCAGGCTCGCGGAGAGCAGCTCGAGGATGTTCGGGTCGTCCTCGACGACGAGCAGTCGGGCCTCGGTCTGGGTAGCCACCATGTGGCCCATCATCCGCGCTCTCGCTGCGGCTCCGCTGGGCGGTTCCTGGAAACAACCTGTGAGCCCGATCCCCGACCCCGGCGGGCCGGGGACCGCCGTCAGCGCAGCAGCCGGCGCAGCCCGTCCAGCGCCCCGTCCAGCACCCGGATCGCGGTCCGCAGCTGGCTGTCGCTGAGCCGGCCGGCCCGGACCAGCGCGCCGACCTCGACGGTGAACGCGGCGAGCCGCTGGTCGAACTCGGCGAGCAGCGGCGACTCGGCGGCCGGCGGGGCGCCGTTGGCGGCGGGCCGGGCCGGCGGCGGCTCCCAGCGGGCCGCCCGGCTCTGCCGGGTCTGCCGGGTCGCCTCGCGCAGCTCGCGCTTGAGGTCGCGCACCGAGCCGCGTACCTCGGTCTGGATCTCGCCGGCCAGGGCGGAGAGGTCCTCGACGGAGGTGGTGATGTCCGATTCCAGGGTGGCCAGCTCACCGGCGCGCTGGCGCAGCTCCGACCGGCCCGCGTCGGTGATCTCGTAGACCTTGCGGCCGCCGGCGGCGGTGTGGGTCACCAGGCCCTCGACCTCCAGCCGTTGCAGCCGGGGGTAGATGGTGCCGGCGCTCGGCGCGTACAGGCCGAGGAAGCGGTCCTCCAGCAGCCGGATCAGCTCGTAGCCGTGCCGGGGGCCGTCGTCGAGGAGCTTGAGCAGGTAGAGCCGGAGCCGCCCGTGACTGAACACGGCGGTCACGGCAGCTCCTCCTCGTCGGCCTCGTCCGTCTCCTCGACCGGCCGGGCCAGCAGCGCGATGCTGCCCGACGTCGCGGAGGCCCAGAGCTTACCCTCGCCCGCGCCGAGGACGCCGTGGCTGTCCTTGGTCGCGCCGAGCCCGGCGTCGCCGCGTACCTGGGGGAAGCCGCTGGTGATCCGGCCGGAGGTGGTGTGCAGGTGGACGGCGAGGTCGCTGTCCTCGCGGACCCGGACGGTGACGCTGCCGGAGATGGTGCTGAGCCGGATCTCGCTGCGCCGGGGGTTGTCCAGGTCGCAGGTGATCGCCCCGGAGACGGTGTTCGCGTGCACCCTCCCGGCCGCGCTGTCGGCGAGGATCACCTCGCCGGAGACGGTCTCCAGGGTCAGGTCGCCGGCCACCCCGAGCGCCTCCACCGGACCGGAGATGATCTTCGCGGCGGTCCGGCCGCGGAGCCCCATCAGGGTGATCTGCCCGGAGGTGACGTCCACCTGGGTCTCCCGGCGCAGGCCGGAGGCGACCAGCGAACCGTCGATCAGGCGCAGGTCGGCCAGCACGTCGGCCGGTACGGCGATGGAGACCTCCGCCCGGAACCGGCGGCCGAGCTGGCCGAGCCACCAGAGGATCCCCGGCCAGCGCGGGATCCGCTCGTGGCCGACGTGCAGCCGGCCGTCCCGGTGCTCCACGACGACCGGCCGCCGGCTGACCCGGGTGACGTCGACGCGGGCCGGTCCGTCGGTGCCGACCACGTTCAGCCGGCCGGTGATCAGGCGTACGTCGAGCCGGGTGACCGGCTCGTCCAGGGTGATCCGCTGTGGGCTGTCGACCGTCCAGCTGGCCATCGTGTCCTCCCCTCGGTGACGTGCCGGCGGCACGTCGAGCGACGAGGAGATACTAACGCGATACATCGCGACGTATCAAGACTGCCGCGGGTCGGGGATCTGTCAGGCCGCCAGGTCCAGCTCCCCCACGGGCACGGGCGGGGCGGGGCGCCGGGCCGCGGGGACCAGGTGCACCGCCGACTCGGCGGCCCGGGCCAGCAGCCGACGGTCCGCGGCCACGGCCGGGTACAGCGTCGCGGTCACCGCCACCGACAGGGTCAGGTCGCGGGCCGCCAGCACCCGGCGTACCGATTCCCAGAGGGTCTCGTCGCCGAGGAAGGCCGCCGCCGTCGTCGCCGGGCCGGTCGCGGCACACCGGTAGCCGATCCGCAGCGGCACCACCGGCACCCCGGCGTCGATCGCCGCCTGGAACATGGCCGGCCGGAACCCCCGGCCCGGCCGGCAGTCGGCCGCCTCGCCGCACCAGGTGGTCCCCTCGGGGAAGACCGCGACCCGGTGACCGGCGCGCAGCGCGGCCGCGACCCGGCCCACCGTGGCCGGCAGCTCACGGGGACGCGCCCGGTCCACGAAGACCGTGCCGGCCGCGGCGGCGAGCTGACCCACCATCGGCCAGGCCCGTACCTCCCGCTTCGCCAGCATCCGCGCTGGCGCCACGGCCAGCACCGCCAGCACGTCCAGCCAGGAGACGTGGTTGGCGACCAGCAGGGCCCGCCGGCGCGGCAGCCGGCCCCGGACCACCAGCCGGATGCCGAGGGCCCGCAACGTCCACCGGGCCCAGCCGCGCACCGCGGCGTCGCGCTCCCGGCCGGGCAGCACCGGGAGCAGGCCGGCCAGACCGACCCCGAGCACGAGCATGCCGAGTACGCCCACCAGGCGGCCCGCCCGACGCAGGGGCGGCACGGCCGGATCGGCCGCGGCCGGCAGGCAGTCCGGCCCGCAGCCGGAGGCGGGCCGCCAGAGGTCGTCGGCGGTCACCGCTGCTCCCCGCCGAGGAAGTGGCGCAGGTAGCGGGGGTTCATCCGGTCCAGCGAGAAGAGCACGTAGAAGTCGGCGACCCCGAAGTCCGGGTCGTACGCCGGCTCGCCGCAGACCCAGGCGCCGAGCCGGAGGTACCCGCGCAGCAGCGGCGGGACCAGGGCGCGACGCTCGGCCGGCGGCAGGCTCGCCGGGTCGACCACGATCGGCGCCTCGGCGGACCACGGGCGCAGCGGGCGGACCCGCAGCGGCGGCGGCGCCAGGTGCCGGGCGCTGACCTGGGCCCACACCTCGGCGGCGGCCGTCCCGCCGTCGGCCACCGGCACCGAGGCGCAGCCGCCGAGCCAGCGCGACCCGCGCAGGTGCAGGTACCGGGTGATGCCGGCCCACATCAGGTTGATCACCGCGCCGGACCGGTGGTCCGGGTGTACGCAGGACCGGCCGGCCTCGACCAGGTCGTCGCGGAGCGGGTCGAGCGCGGAGAGGTCGAACTCGCCCTCGGCGTACCGGCGGTCGGTGCGACCGGGCGGCAGCAGCCGGTAGGTCCCGACCACCTCGCCGGTGCTCTCCCGCAACACGACCAGGTGGTCGCAGTGGGCGTCGAACTCGTCCGTGTCCAGTCCGGCGGCGCCCGGATGGAGGGTCGCCCCGAGTTCGGTGGCGAACACCTGGTGGCGCAGACGTTGCGCGGCCGCGACCAGGGTGGGGTCGTCGGCGATCAGCAGGGTGTATCCGCTGGTCGTGAGGGGTGCGCCAGCAGCGTGCAGAACGGCCATGGGTATCTGTGTAAGGGCCTCGGGTTGCCGGCTGCGGGGGTGCGGGGTGTCGATCCGGTGAACGCCAACCGGCGCCCGGGTCCCCCCTTCACCTGCGGGGACCGCCGCCGGGCGGCGCGGCGGGCGGGCGTCGACCGGTGCGGCGGGGCCGGAGGCGGCGTGCGAGGCTGCCGGGGCGGAGCCCGGCGACGCGGCCGGAGCCCGGACCAGCCCGGAGGACGTACATGATCATCGAGTCGCGCTTCAACGGCCCGCCCGGCTCCGGCAACGGCGGCTGGAGCGCAGGGGTCTTCGCGGCGGCGCTCGACGACCGCGGCCCGGTGGAGGTCACGCTGCGCCGACCGCCGCCGCTGGAGACCCCGCTCGTCGCGGTCGACGGCGAGATCCGCGACCCGGACGGCCAGGTCGTCGCGCAGGTACGCCGGGTCGAGCCGTTCCCGGCAGTGGTGCCCCCGGTGGACCCGGCGACCGCGGCGGCCGCGGCCCGGACGTACCCCGGCCTGGTGGACCACCCGTTCCCCGGCTGCTACGTCTGCGGGCCGGCGAACCCGGACGGGCTGCGGATCTTCCCCGGCCGGCTGCCGGACGGGCGGACCGCGGCGCCGTTCCGCGCGCCGGAGCAGGTGGTGCCGGCGACGGTCTGGGCCGCGCTGGACTGCCCCGGCGGCTGGGCGGTGATCGCGCCGGGCCGCCCGTACGTGCTCGGCCGGATCGCCGCGGTGGTCGACGCGCTGCCCGCGCCGGGCGACGAGTGCGTGGTGACCGGGGCGATGGTCGGCGCCGAGGGGCGCAAGGCGGAGGTGCACTCGAGTCTCTACGGCCCGGACGGCGGCCTGCTCGGCCACGCCCGGGCGACCTGGATCGCGCTGCCGCCGGCCTGACGCCTCCTCCCTGGGGATGATCGCCTCCTGCCCAGGAGGGAGACATGCCTACGGACAGCGCCTGATTGACCCGCTTGCGCCGCCTTGCCAGGCTGGGCCCGGCGCCCTCCGCGACGGCGTCCCACCGGCGCGCCCGCGCGTCGTGGCAGGAGAGGAGAACGATGTCCGACGGGCAGTGGAGCCCCAGCGCCGGGACCGGCCAGATCGTGGTGTCCGGACTGACCAAGCAGTACAAGAACGTCCGGGCGGTCGACGACCTGTCTTTCACCGTCGAACCGGGGCGGGTGACCGGCTTCCTCGGCCCGAACGGCGCCGGCAAGACGACCACCCTGCGCATGCTGCTGAACCTGGTCGCCCCGACGGCCGGCACGGCGACCATCGGCGGCCGGCGGTACGCCGACCTGACCGACCCGCTGCGCTCGGTGGGCGCGGTGCTGGAGGCCTCCAGCGCGCACAAGGGCCGCACCGGGATCAACCACCTGCGGGTGATCTGCGCGGCGGCGGGACTGCCCCGCGGGCGGGCCGACGAGGCGCTCGCCCTGGTCGGGCTCACCCCGGCCGCGAAGCGCAAGTTCAAGGGCTACTCGCTGGGCATGAAGCAGCGGCTCGGCATCGCGGCCGCGATGCTCGGCGACCCGCAGGTGCTGATCCTGGACGAGCCGGCGAACGGCCTCGACCCGGAGGGCATCCGGTGGATGCGCGGCTTCCTCAAGGGGCTGGCCACCCAGGGCCGGACGGTGCTGGTCTCCAGCCACCTGCTGTCGGAGATGCAGCTGCTCGCCGACGACGTGGTGATCATCGCGGCCGGCCGGCTGATCCGGCAGGGGCCGGTGGACCAGGTGATCGGCTCGATGGCGCACGGCGCCCGGGTGCGGGTCCGCACCCCGCAGGCGGACGAGCTGACCACGGCGCTGCGCGAGCAGGCCGCCACGGTGGAGACCGACGAGCACGGCGCGCTGCTGGTCGCCGGGGTGGACGCGCCCACCGTGGGCCGGATCGCCCTGGCCGCCAAGGTGGAGCTGCACGAGCTGACCACCGAACGCCCCGACCTCGAAGGGGTCTTCCTCGAACTGACGGCCGGAAAGGCGGACATCCGATGAACCTGGTCCGATCCGAGCTGCTCAAGATCCGTACCACCAACACCTGGTGGCTCTTCGGCATCGGCGCGCTGGTCACCCTGGTGCTGGCGTTCCTGGTGAACGCGGTGAACGCCGACATCAACCTCTCCGGCGGGCAGGACCTGGAGGGGGTGCCGGCGGAGCAGGCCGAGCAGATCCGGGCCACCGCCAACGAGGTCTACCAGGCGGCCAACCTCTTCACCTCGGGGCAGTACTTCGGGCTGCTCTTCGTGCTGCTGCTCGGCATCATCGTGGTGACCAACGAGTTCTACCACCAGACCGCGACGACGACCTTCCTCACCACCCCGCGGCGGACCATGGTGGTCGCCGCGAAGCTGGTCACGGCCGCGCTGTTCGGCGCGCTCTTCTGGCTGGTCACCACCCTGCTGACCATCCCGGCGACGCTGATCTACTTCGGCGTCCAGGGTTGGGACCCGCACTTCGGGTCGTCGGACGTGACCCGGGCGATCCTGCTCAACCTGCTCGCGTACGTGCTCTGGGGGATCTTCGGGGTCGGCTTCGGCGTGCTGATCCGCAGCCAGATCGGCGCGACCATCACGGCCGTGGTGCTGTACCTGGTCGGCACGACCGCGGCGAACCTGGTCTTCTTCCTGCTCCAGCAGTGGCTGGAGTGGGACTGGATCAGCAAGCTGGCGGTGATCGTCCCGTCCACCGCGTCGACGCTGATGATCAGCGGCACCGAACTGCCGGGCAACCCGCCGCAGTGGGTGGGCGCCGCGGTGCTCATCGGGTACGCGGTGGTGACCGGCGCCATCGGCACCATGATCATGCGCCGGCGGGACATCGCCTGACCCGTACGACGGCGACGGCCCCCGGGCGGTGACGAGAGCTCACCGACCGGGGGCCGTTCGGCTTCTAGCAGGAGCCGACAGGACACGCAGCGTCTGCCGAACTTCTGGCATCTTCTGTGAAACGGGCCACCAGCCGGAGGCGAGAATGCCGGCGGCATTCGTACGGCGTAGCCTGGGACCCGTCTTCCGTGGGCCGCTATTCCGGCACGGGCGGACACCGCGTGACATTACGAACCCGCGTGAAAGAGGCGATTACCGGCCGTGTCGACCCAGCAGACTTCGCAGGAGAACCCACTGGCGGGCTTCGGCCCGAATGAATGGATCGTCGAGGAGATGTACCAGCGCTACCTCGCCGATCCCTCGAGCGTCGACCCGGCCTGGCACGACTTCTTCGCCGACTACCGACCCGCGCCCGGCGCCGCCACCCCGCGTCCGGCCGACGGCCAGGCCAAGCCGGCCGCCGCGCCGGAGCCGGCCGAGCAGCAGGAGGCGGTCGCCACCGTCACCCAGCAGCCGGCCCCCGCGAAGCCGGCCGCGAAGGCGGCTCCCGCCCCGGCCAAGCCGGCCGAGAAGCCCGCCGCCAAGCCGGCCGCGAAGGCCGCCCCGGCCAAGCCGGCCGCCAAGGCGCCGACGGTCAGCGCCGCCGGCACCACCCCGCTGCGCGGCGTGGCCGCCAAGATCGTCCAGAACATGGACGCCTCGCTGGCCGTGCCGACCGCGACCAGCGTGCGCGCGGTCCCGGCCAAGCTGCTGGTCGACAACCGCATCGTGATCAACAACCACCTCGCCCGCGGGCGCGGTGGCAAGGTCAGCTTCACCCACCTGATCGGGTACGCGCTGGTCCGGGCGCTGGTCGAGCACCCGGAGATGAACAACTCCTTCGCCGAGGCCGACGGCAAGCCGGCGATGGTCCGCCCGGAGCACGTCAACCTGGGCATCGCGATCGACCTGACCAAGCCCGACGGCTCCCGCAACCTGGTGGTCCCGTCCATCAAGGGCTGCGAGCAGATGGACTTCCGGCAGTTCTGGCAGGCGTACGAGGACGTGGTCCGGCGCGCCCGCCGCAACGAACTGACCATGGAGGACTACGCCGGCACCACGATCTCGCTGACCAACCCGGGCGGCATCGGCACGGTGCACTCGATCCCGCGGCTGATGCAGGGCCAGAGCGCCATCATCGGCGTCGGCGCGATGGAGTACCCGGCGCCGTACCAGGGCATGAGCGAGGCCACCCTGGCCGAGTTGGCGGTCAGCAAGATCATCACGCTGACCAGCACGTACGACCACCGGATCATCCAGGGCGCGCAGTCCGGCGAGTTCCTCAAGGTGATGCACGAGCTGCTGCTCGGCGAGCGGGGCTACTACGACCAGATCTTCACCTCGCTGCGCATCCCCTACGAGCCGGTGCGCTGGGTGCGCGACGTCGCCGTCGACTCCGAGGGTCAGATCAACAAGACCGCGCGGGTGCACGAGCTGATCCACGCGTACCGGGTGCGCGGTCACCTGATGGCCGACACCGACCCGCTCGAGTTCAAGATCCGCAAGCACCCCGACCTGGACGTCCTCCAGCACGGGCTGACCCTGTGGGACCTGGACCGGGTCTTCCCGGTCAACGGCTTCGCCGGCAAGCAGCGGATGAAGCTGCGCGAGATCCTCGGCGTGCTGCGCGACTCGTACTGCCGCCGCGTCGGCATCGAGTACATGCACATCCAGGACCCGGAGGAGCGGCGCTGGATCCAGGAGCGGATCGAGCGCAAGTACGAGAAGCCCGACCCGGACGAGCAGAAGCACGTGCTCAACCGGCTCAACGCCGCCGAGGCGTTCGAGACCTTCCTGCAGACCAAGTACGTCGGGCAGAAGCGGTTCTCGCTGGAGGGCGGCGAGTCGCTGATCCCGCTGCTCGGCGAGATCCTGGAGTGCTCCGCCGAGGGCGGGCTCGACGAGGTCGTCATCGGCATGGCCCACCGCGGCCGGCTCAACGTGCTCGCCAACATCGTCGGCAAGCCGTACGAGAAGATCTTCTCCGAGTTCGAGGGGCACCTGGACCCGCGCTCGACGCAGGGCTCCGGCGACGTGAAGTACCACCTCGGCCAGAACGGCAAGTTCACCACCCCGGACGGCGACCACGCGGTCAAGGTCTCGCTGGTGGCGAACCCGTCGCACCTGGAGGCCGTCGACCCGGTGCTGGAGGGCATCGTCCGGGCCAAGCAGGACCGGATCGACCTCAAGCTGGAGGGCTACACCGTGCTGCCGCTGGCGGTGCACGGTGACGCCGCCTTCGCCGGCCAGGGCGTGGTCGCCGAGACGCTCAACCTCTCCCAGCTGCGCGGCTACCGCACCGGCGGCACCGTGCACGTGGTGCACAACAACCAGGTCGGCTTCACCACCGCCCCGGAGTACAGCCGGTCCAGCCTCTACAGCACCGACGTGGCCCGGATGATCCAGGCGCCGATCTTCCACGTCAACGGCGACGACCCCGAGGCCGTGGTCCGGGTCGCCCGGCTGGCCTTCGAGTACCGGCAGGCGTTCAACAAGGACGTCGTGATCGACATGGTCTGCTACCGCCGGCGCGGGCACAACGAGGGCGACGACCCGTCGATGTCCAACCCGCAGATGTACAAGATCATCGACTCGAAGCGCTCGGTGCGGAAGCTCTACACCGAGGAGCTGATCGGGCGGGGTGACATCACCGTGGAGGACGCGGAGGAGCTGCTGCGCGACTATCAGTCGCAGCTGGAGCGGGTCTTCAAGGCCACCCGCGACGCCGCCACCACCCCGCGCCAGCTCAGCCGGCCGCCCCGCCAGGATGAGCCGGAGCCGCTCGTGGAGACGGCGACCGACGCCGCCGTGGTCAAGGCCATCGGCGAGGCGCACGTCAACCTGCCGGAGGGCTTCACCCCGCACAAGCGGATCCAGCAGCTGCTGGACCGGCGGGCGAAGATGTCCGTCGAGGGCAACATCGACTGGGGCTACGGCGAGATCATCGCGTTCGGCGCGCTGCTGCACGACGGGGTCACCGTCCGGCTCGCCGGGCAGGACTCCCGCCGCGGCACCTTCGTCCAGCGGCACGCCTCGGTGGTCGACGCCAAGACCGGCGACGACTACCTGCCGCTGAAGTCGCTCACCGGCGACGGCGAGCGGTCCCGGTTCTTCGCGCACGACTCGCTGCTCTCCGAGTACGCCGCGATGGGCTTCGAGTACGGCTACTCGGTGGAGAACGTCAACGCGCTGGTCTGCTGGGAGGCCCAGTTCGGCGACTTCGCCAACGGCGCCCAGTCGGTCATTGACGAGTTCATCTCCTCCGGCGAGGTGAAGTGGGGCCAGCGCTCCGCGGTCACCCTGCTGCTGCCGCACGGCCACGAGGGCCAGGGCCCGGACCACACCTCCGGCCGCCCGGAGCGGTTCCTCCAGCTCTGCGCCGAGGACAACATGCGGGTGGCCATCCCGACCACCCCGGCGAACTACTTCCACCTGCTGCGCCGTCAGGCCCTGTCGTCGAAGCGCAAGCCGCTGGTGGTCTTCACGCCGAAGTCGCTGCTGCGGCACAAGCTCTGCGTCTCCCCGGTGGAGGACTTCACGACCGGCACCTTCCAGCCGGTGCTGGCCGACACCGCCGCCCCGGCGCCGGAGCAGGTGAAGCGGGTGCTGCTCTGCTCGGGCAAGGTCTACTACGACCTGTTCCAGGCCCGCGCCGAGCGGGGCGTCACCGACACCGCGATCATCCGGATGGAGCAGCTCTACCCGCTGCCCGTCGAGGAGATCCGGGCCGCCCTGGCGCAGTACCCGAACGCCGAGGACTTCGCCTGGGTCCAGGAGGAGCCGGCCAACCAGGGCGCCTGGTCGTTCGTCGCGCTCAACCTGCTGGAGCACCTGACCGACGTCCGGCTGCGCCGCATCTCCCGCCCCGCCGCCGCCGCCCCGTCGGTCGGCTCGGCGAAGATGCACGATGTCGAGCAGAAGGCGCTGATCGAGGCGGCCCTCCCCCGCCCGTGACCTGACCGCACCGCCAGCACCGGGGCAGCGAGCCGTACGACGGCCGCTGCCCCGGTCGCGTGGCGGCCCCGTTCCCGAAAGGACACACCGATGTACTTCACCGACCGCGGCATCGAGGAACTGGTCGAGCGCCGAGGCGACGAGCAGGTCAGCCTGGAGTGGCTGGGCGAGCGCCTGCGCGACTTTGTCGACCTGAACCCGGAGTTCGAGACCCCGATCGAGCGCTTCGCGACCTGGCTCGCCCGCCTCGACGACGAGGACGATGAGTGACCGTTTGACGCGGGAGCCCCCGTCGGCGTCCACTGGGAGGGCAGCGTCCCGGTTCCGACGAGGACCGCCGGAGCACACGCCGCCGGACGACAGGGAGGCGGAAGTGAACCCCGAGACCCGCAAGCCGCCGCAGGACGCGGTGACCGTCCGCCGCCTGCGCCTCGGCATCGGAGCCGTCGGCATCGCGCTGCCGATCGTGCTGGTGGTCGGTCACCTCGTCGTCACCCGGCGGCTGACCCTCCTCGACTCGCTCAGCGGCTACTACCACACCGGGATGCGGGACATCTTCGTCGGCGCGCTCTGCGCGATCGGGGTGTTCCTCATCAGTTACCGGTACCGCTGGCCGGACGACGCGCTGAGCACCGTCGCCGGGGCACTGGCGATCGCGGTGGCCCTCTTCCCCACCACGGTCGGCGCACCGGCCGGCACCACGAGCGGCACCGACCGGACCGTCGGGGTGGTGCACCAGGTCGCCGCCGCGGCCCTCTTCCTGCTCCTCGCCGTCTTCTGCCTGTTCCTCTTCACCAGGCCGGACCGGGCCGGCGTGCCGCCGTCGCGGTCGGCGAACCGCGTCTACCGCGCCTGCGGCCTGCTCATCCTGGCCGCGATCGGGCTCGCGCTGGCGAGCACCACGCTGCCCGCGGACGTACGCCACACGCTCAAGCCGGTGCTGTGGTGCGAGACCGTCGCCGTCTTCGCCTTCGGCGCCGCGTGGGTGGCGAAGAGCGACGCGCTCTTCCGCTCGGCCGACCTCCCGGAGGGACCGCCGGCCGGCGGAGCGTCCGGCCCCGCCGCCACGCCCGCGGCGGCCCCGTCCTGACCGACCGGGTCGGCCGGCCCGGGCACAAGGACCCGGGCGCGGGGCACCGCGATCTTGTAGCGTGGTCCTCGTGGCCCGCAGCGTCTATGTGACCAGCGTGGGGTCCGGCGGGGGGAAGTCGACCATCGCCCTCGGCCTCGCGGAGCTCCTCTCCCGGCAGGTGGAACGGATCGGCGCGTTCCGGCCGCTGGTCTCCGGCGCCGGCACCGACCCGATCCTCGCCCTGCTCACCGACCGCTACCGGGTGGACCTCCCGGTCACCGAGCTCTCCGGCAGCACGTACGCGGAGGCGACGGCGCTGGTCGCGGACGGCCGGCGGGAGGAGTTGATCGCCCGGATCGTGGCCCGCTACCGGGACGTCGAGCGGCGCTGCCCCGCGCTGGTCGTGGTGGGCAGCGACTTCGCCGACGGGGACGGTGCCGGCCCGCGCGAGCTGGCCTTCAACGCCCGGCTGGCCACCGAGTTCGGCAGCGTGGTGGTGCCCGTGGTCGACGGCTTCGGGCAGGAGCCGGCGGCGATCGCGGCGGCGGCCCGCGGGGCGTACCACGACCTGGAGGACCTGGGCGCGACGGTGCTGGCGGTGATCGCCAACCGGGTGCCCGGGTCGATGACGCTCCCCGAGCTGCCCGTCCCCGCGTACGCGATCCCGGAGGTGCCGACCGTGTCGGCGCCGACGGTGGCCGAGGTGGCGGCGGCCCTCGGCGCCACCCTGCTGGCCGGCGACGACGCCGCGCTCGACCGGGACGTGCTCGACTACGTGGTGGGTGCCGCGCACGTGCCCACCCTGCTCGACCACCTGACCGACGGCGCGCTGGTGATCACCCCGGGCGACCGGGCCGACCTGCTGGTCGCGGCGAGCGCCGCGCACGTGGCCGGTCAGGTCTCGCTCGCCGGGCTGGTGCTCACCCTCGGCGAGCAGCCCGACCCGCGGGCGATGCGGCTGGTCGAGGGGCTGAACACCGGGCTCGCGGTGCTCTCGGTACCCAGCGACAGCTACGACACGGTCGCCGCGTCCAGCCGGATCGAGGGCCGTCCCAGCGTCGACAACCCGCGCAAGGTGGAGGCCGCGCTCGGCGCGTTCGAGCGCTGCGTGGACACCGTCGACCTGGCCCGCCGGCTGCGGGTCAGCCGCTCCGAGCGGGTCACCCCGCTGATGTTCGAGAACGACCTGCTCGACCGGGCCCGGGCGAACCCGCGCCGGCTGGTGCTGCCGGAGGGCGCCGAGGAGCGGATCCTGCGCGCGGCGGAGATCCTGCTGCGCCGGGGCGTCGCCCACCTGACCCTGCTCGGCCGCCCCGACGAGATCGCCCGGCGCACCCGGGAGCTGGGTGTCGACATCGGCGACGCCGAAGTGGTCGACCCGGTCGCCAGCGGCTGGCGGGACGAGTTCGCCGTCGAGTACGCGAAGCTCCGCGCGCACCGGGGTGTCACCGTCGAGCTGGCCCACGACATCGTGGCGCAGCCCAACTACTTCGGCACCATGATGGTGCAGACCGGCCACGCCGACGGCATGGTCTCCGGGGCCACCCACACCACCGCCGCCACCATCCGCCCGGCCTTCGAGATCATCCGTACCGTGCCGGGCGTCTCGGTCGCCTCCAGCGTCTTCTTCATGCTGCTCGCCGACCGGGTGCTGGTCTACGGCGACTGCGCGGTCAACCGCGACCCCGACGCCGCCCAGCTCGCCGACATCGCCATCTCCTCGGCCGACACCGCGGCCCGGTTCGGCATCGAACCCCGGGTGGCGATGCTGTCGTACTCGACCGGCAGCTCGGGCGCCGGTGCCGACGTGGAGAAGGTCGCGGCGGCCACCAAGCTGGTCCACGAGCGCCGGCCGGAGCTGCTGGTGGACGGTCCGATCCAGTACGACGCGGCGATCGACCCGCAGGTCGCGGCCACGAAGCTGCCGGACAGCCCGGTGGCCGGGCGGGCCACGGTCTTCATCTTCCCGGACCTGAACACCGGCAACAACACGTACAAGGCGGTGCAGCGCTCGGCCGGCGCGGTGGCGGTCGGCCCGGTGATGCAGGGCCTGCGCCGGCCGGTCAACGACCTGTCCCGGGGTGCCACCGTCCCGGACATCGTCAACACCGTCGCCATCACCGCCATCCAGGCCGCCGCGTCGTCGGAGGAGGTCGCGTGACCGACCGGGTGCTCGTCCTCAACTGTGGGTCCTCGTCAGTGAAGTTCCGGCTGTACGACGGCGAGTCCGTGGCCGACAAGGGCACGGTCGAGCGGGTCGGCGAGCCGGGTGGCGGGCCGGCCGACCACGAGAGCGCCGTCCGGGAGATCCTCGACCGGCTGGACCTGACCGGGCTGACCGCGGTCGGGCACCGGGTGGTGCACGGCGGACGCCGGTTCAGCGAGCCGGTGCTGATCGACGACGCGGTCATCGCCGCGATCGAGGACCTCGTCCCGCTCGCCCCGCTGCACAACCCCGCCAACCTGGCCGGCATCCGGGTGACCCGTGAGTCGCTGCCGGACGTCCCGCAGGTCGCCGTCTTCGACACCGCGTTCCACCACACCCTGCCGGAGGCCGCCGCCACCTACGCCATCGACCGGGACACCGCCCAGCGGTGCGGCATCCGGCGGTACGGCTTCCACGGGACCTCGCACGCGTACGTCTCCCGGCACACCGCCGAGCTGCTCGACCGGCCGTACGAGGAAGTCAACGTCATCACCCTGCACCTGGGCAACGGGGCCAGCGCCTGCGCGGTCCAGGGTGGACGGAGCGTGGCCACCTCGATGGGGATGTCACCGCTGGAGGGCCTGGTGATGGGCACCCGCAGCGGTGACCTCGACCCGACGGTGATCTTCCACCTGCGCCGGGAGGGCGGGATGGCCGTCGACGAGATCGACGACCTGCTCAACCACCGCAGCGGCCTGCTCGGCCTGACCGGGGTCAACGACATGCGCGAGGTGCTGGCCCGCCGGGACGCCGGGGACGCCGCCGCCGCGCTCGCCTTCGACGTCTATTGCCGGCGGATCACCGGGTACGTCGGCGGGTACTACGCGCTGCTCGGGCGGGTCGACGCAATCACCTTCACCGCCGGCGTGGGCGAGCACGCCGCACCGGTCCGCGCCGCCACGCTGGCCGGGCTGGACCGGCTCGGCATCACCGTGGACCCCGCGCGCAACGAGGGCAGCGGCGACCGGGTGATCTCACCGGACGGGGCCGAGGTGACGGTCTGCGTCATCAGCACCGACGAGGAACGGGAGATCGCCCGGGAGACCCGGGCCGTGGTCGCCGCCCGCGACTGAGCCGCCGCCGCACGTCGGGTCGGACGGCGTCGGCTGCGGGCGGTGCGGCGGCGCTGCCGCAGGCGCGACCGACCGCCCCGGCGCGGCCGGTCCGGCCGGGGACCACCAGGAGGACGAGCAGGCCGCCGAGGGCGGACACCCAGCGGATCCGGCGCCGCTGCGGTGGGACCTCCCCGTCCGGCGCGGTCAGCTCAGCGCCAGCCAGGCGACGACGGCGACCAGCAACACCACGACCACGCCGCCGACGATCAGCGGCAGGCGGGACGGGGCGGCGGCCGGCGCGGCCGACTCGGGCGCGTGGGCGAAGGCCCGGAACTGCTCGGTGTTACCGCTGGGGTCGGTGTAGTTCTCAGCCATGCCGGTGACCCTAGCGAAGCCCGTCGAACCCCTGCCGTCCCCGTCAGGGCGCGCCGGGCAGGACGGTCCGGCCGGCGGAACCGGACCGACCGGGTGGCGACGGCACCGGGTACGGACGGCGGGGCCAGGCCGGCTGCTCGGCCGCCTACCGTGAGGGGGTGGGGGCGCAGCGGTGGATGGCCGTGCTGATGACGGCGCTGCTGGCCGGCTGCGGCCCGGCCACCGCCGCGACCAGCGGGACCGCGCCACCGGCCCGGCACGCCCCGGCCCGCAGCTGGCCCGTCGGGGTACGGCAGCTGACCCTCGACCCGGACGGCCCGCGACCGCTCCCGCTCACCATCTGGTACCCCGCCGCCCCCGACCCGGCCCCGTCGGACGTCCGGGTCGCCACGCCGGTGGCTGACGCGCCGGTCGCGGCGGGACGCTTCCCGGTCGTCGTCTACAGCCACGGGCTGCGCAGCCTCCCCGAGCTGCACGCCCCGCTGACCACCCGGTGGGCCGCCGCCGGCTTCGTGGTGGCCGCCCCCACCTACCCGCGCACGAACCTGCGGGCGGCCGACTTCACCCGGGCCGACGTGCGCAACCAGCCCGCCGACGGGTGGCGGCTGATCGGCCGCCTGGTGCGCCTCGACGCCCGTCGGGGCGACCCGCTCGCCGGGCACCTGGCGGTCGAGCGGATCGCCGCGGCCGGTCATTCGGCGGGCGGCTTCACCACGGCCGGCATGTTCACCTCCGGCCACTCGGCGCGGCTGCGCTCCGGCATCGTGCTCGCCGGCGGGGGCCTGGCCGGCAGCTTCGCCGGCCCGCCGGCACCCCTGCTCTTCGTGCACGGCGGTGCCGACCCGATCGTCCCCGAGTCGGTCGGCCGCGCCGCGTACGCCCGCACGACCGGCCCGGCGGCCTTCCTCAGCCTGCCCGGCCAGGGCCACGGCGAATACCTCTCCCCCGGCCACCCCGGCTTCGCCCAGGTCCTCGCCACCACCACCGACTTCCTCCGCTGGACCCTCTACGACGACCCGACCGCCCTGCACCGCCTCCCCACCGACGCCCACCACCCCACCATCACCGCCCTCACCACCCGCTCCCTTCCCCACTAGCGCCCCGGGGCGATCCGGTCACGCTCCGTTCGATGTCGGACCGGCGGCCCGGCGCCGCGAGGCACAATCGTCTTCATGTCCCGTCGCCGTACCTCCACCCTGGTCGCCGCCGCCCTGCTCACCGTGGGCCTGGCCGGCTGCTCGGGCGGTGCCGCGCCGACCGTGCGCAGCGCCCCGACCCCGCCGCCGAAGGCGACCGCCCCCACGCCCCGGGTACCCGCCGGGCACGCCCCCACCCAGGCCTTCGCGGTGGGCGTACGGCAGCTGAAGTTGAACCGCGACGGCGACCGGTCCCTGCCGGTGACCCTCTGGTACCCGGCCCGGGGCGCGGCCGGCGGCACGCCGGAGCGCTCGGCGCCGGCGGCGACCGGCCGGTTCCCGGTGGTGATGTTCAGCCACGGCCTGGGCGCCCGCCCGGAGGACTACCAGCTGCTGCTGAGCCGCTGGGCGGCGGCGGGCTTCGTGGTCGCCGCGCCGCGGTTCCCGCACACCGGAACGGGCGGCGACGGCAACGTGCTCGACGTGCTCAACCAGCCGGCCGACGTGTCGTACGCGCTGACCCAGGTGCTCGCCCTCGACGCGAAGGCCGGTGATCCGCTGCGCGGCCGGCTGGACGCCGAGCGGGTGGCCGCGGCCGGGCACAGCGCGGGCGGGGTGACCACGATCGGGCTCTTCACCGCCGGCCGGGACGAGCGGCTGGACGCCGGCATCGTCTTCGCCGGTACGGCGCTCGGGGTCGGCACCGCCTTCGCCGGCGCCGCCGCGCCGCAGCTCTTCGTGCACGGCGAGGCCGACGAGGTGGTGAACTACGCCGCCGGCAAGGCGGTCTACGACGCGGTGCCCTGGCCGAAGGCCATGCTCAGCCTGCCGAACGGCGACCACGGCCGGGCCCTGCTCACCGACGGCAAGGCGCTGCGGGTGGTCTCCGACACCACCGTCGAGTTCCTCCGCTGGACCCTCTACGGCGACGCGAAGGCCAAGGACCGCCTCCCCGCCGACGCCACCCGCGGCGACCTGGCCACCCTCGACGACCACCTCTGACCGGCCGCCGAGGGCACCGGCGGGTCAGGCGGTGTGGTCGATGACGACCTTGCCGAAGACGTCGCCGGAGGCGAGGCGGGCGAAGGCGTCCTCGATCCGGTTGAACGGCACCACGCTGTCGACCACCGGGCGGACCTCGTTCTCGGCGCAGAACGCGAGCAGCTCGGTCAGCTCGGCCGGGGTGCCCATCGAGGTGCCCAGGATCTCCAGCTGCATGGCGAAGACCCGGCGCAGGTTGACCTTGGGCTCGTGCCCGGCGGTGGCGCCGGAGACGACGATCCGGGCCATCGGCGCGGCCGACTTGAGGGAGTGGTCGAAGGTCGCCGCGCCGACCGTCTCGATCACCACGTCGACCCGCTCGGGCAGCCGGGTGCCGGGTTCCACCGCGGTCGCCCCCAGTTCGGTGATCCGCTCCCGCTTGGCGGCGTCCCGGCTGGTGGCGTACACCCGCTTGCCGAGCGCGACGCCGAGCGCGACGGCCGCGGTGGCCACGC
This sequence comes from Micromonospora kangleipakensis, assembly GCF_004217615.1. Lineage (NCBI taxonomy): Bacteria > Bacillati > Actinomycetota > Actinomycetes > Micromonosporales > Micromonosporaceae > Micromonospora > Micromonospora kangleipakensis. The sequence continues at coordinate 6,981,880 of NZ_SHLD01000001.1, forward strand.
CGCCGCCGGCCCCCTGGACCAGCACCGACTCGCCCTCGTCGACCCGGCCCTTGGTGGTGAGCATCCGCCACGCGGTCAGCCAGGCCGTGGGCAGGCACGCCGCGTCGGTCGCCGCCAGGCCGGTGGGCAGCGGCAGCAGGTTCATCCGGGGTACGGCCACCCGCTCGGCGAAGGTGCCGGGGAAGTGCTCGGAGAGGATGGAGATCCCGCGCGGGTCGCCCGGGGTGGGCACGACCGGGTAGATGACCACCTCGTTGCCGTCCGGGTCGGTGCCGACCGCGTCGCAGCCGAGGATCATCGGCAGCTGGTCCGGGCCGAGCCCCACCCCGCGCAGCGACCAGAGGTCGTGGTGGTTGAGCGAGCTGGCCCGCACCTGCACGGTGACCCAGTCCTCCTGCGGGTGGACCGGCTCGGGGCGGTCGCCGACGCTGAGCGCGGCGAGCGGGTTGTCGGCGTCGAAGCTCGAGGCATAGGCGGCACGCATGATCGGCACGGTAACAAGCTGAGCGCCCGTTAAGAAGGGGCCCTTCCCATCAAAACGCGATAAGAAGGGCCCCGTGCTTCCGGGCGGTGCCGGTCAGCGGCGGGCGACGCCGTCGCGGCGGGCGGCCTCGGCCACCGCCTCGGCGACCGCGGGGGCGACCCGCGGGTCCAGCGGGGAGGGCACGATCGCCTCGGCGGTCAGCGACTCGGCGACCACGCCGGCGATCGCGTCGGCGGCGGCCACCTTCATCCCCTCGGTGATCCGGGTGGCCCGGGCGTCCAGCGCACCCCGGAACACGCCGGGAAAGGCGAGCACGTTGTTGATCTGGTTGGGGTAGTCGCTGCGGCCGGTGGCGACCACCGCGACGTGCCGGGCGGCCACCTCGGGGTGCACCTCGGGGGTGGGGTTGGCCAGCGCGAAGACGATGCCCCCGGGCGCCATCCCGGCCACCGCCGACTCGGGGATCTGCCCGCCGGAGACGCCGATCAGGACGTCCGCGCCGCGCAGCGCCTCGGTGATGTCGCCCTGCCGGCCCTCGGCGTTGGTGGTCTCCGCCAGCTCCGCCTTGGTCCCCGTCAGCTCCCGGTGCCGGCCGATGATCCCCTTGGAGTCGCAGACCACCACCTGGTCCGGGTTAACTCCCCCGGCGACCAGCATCTTGGTCACCGCCACCCCGGCCGCGCCGGCGCCGCTGACCGCCACCCGCAGGTCACCGAGCTTGCGGTTGAGCAGGGTGGCCGCGTTGCGCAGCGCGGCCAGCACCACGATCGCGGTGCCGTGCTGGTCGTCGTGGAAGACCGGGATCGGCAGCGCCTCGTCCAGTCGGCGTTCCACCTCGAAGCAGCGGGGGGCGCTGATGTCCTCCAGGTTGATCCCGCCGAACGACGGCGCGAGGGCCTTCACCGCGGCCACGATCTCGTCCACGTCCTGGGTGTCCAGGCAGATCGGCACCGCGTCCACGCCGGCGAACTGCTTGAACAGCACCGCCTTGCCCTCCATCACCGGCAGCGCCGCGCGGGGGCCGATGTTGCCCAGGCCGAGTACGGCGGAGCCGTCGGTGACCACGGCGACGGTGTGCGACACCCAGGTGTAGTCGTCGGCGAGGGCAGGATCGGCGGCGATCGCCTCGCACACCCGGGCCACCCCGGGGGTGTACGCGAGGGAGAGGTCCTCCCGGCTGGTGAGCGGGACGGTCGAGGCGACGGCCATCTTGCCGCCGACGTGCAGCCGGAAGACGGGATCAGCGGGGTCCACGGTGGACGAAGACATTGGTGACTCCAGGATCTGTCGAGCAGACGGACCGGCCGGCTCGGACGCGAGGTCAGCGGCGAGCGGGGCGGGCGGTGCGGGGGTCACCCGGGCACTTTCCGAGCATAGTGGCGCACGCGTAGCGCCGATGTGAGCGGGGTCATATCCGTCGGCGGCGCATCCGACCAGGCCGGGGCCAGTACCGGACCAGCACCCGGCCCCGGACGTCGGCCACCCCGTACGCCCGGGAGTCGTCGGCGACCAGGTCGTTGTCGCCGCGTAGCCACCAACCGCCGTCCTGCGGGCGGACCGCCCGCTTCACGACCAGCAGGTCGGGGCGGCTGCGGAAGACCGCGACCACCACGTCGCCCGGACGGACGGCCCGACCGCCCGTGCGTACCAGCACCGAGTCGCCGTGGCGCAGCGTCGGGACCATGGAGGGTCCGGTGACCAGGACGGTCACCAACGGGCCGCGCAGCTCGGGCGCGGCGGAGTCGCCTGTGGCGCCCATCGGGTTTCACCTCCCGCCCGCCGGGGAGCATGTCCAGGAGTAATGTCGGGTTGGATCATCGCAAACATCCCATGGAGGACCCTGATGCGCCTTCCTCGCATCCTTTCGCCCCGTGTGACCGCCAGCGCGCACTGCGACCTGCCGTGCGGCGTGTACGACCCGGCGCAGGCCCGGATCGAGGCCGAGTCGGTCAAAATGATCTGCGAGAAGTACCAGGCGAACACCGACCCGGAGTTCCGCACCCGGGCCATCATCATCAAGGAACAGCGCGCCGAGCTGGTCAAGCACCACCTGTGGGTGCTGTGGACCGACTACTTCAAGCCGGCCCACTTCGAGAAGTACCCGAACCTGCACCAACTCTTCAACGAGGCCACCAAGATCGCCGGCGGCGGCGGCGCCAAGGGCAGCGTGGACCCGGCCAAGGCCGACGAGCTGCTGCAGAAGATCGACGAGATCTCCAAGATCTTCTGGGAGACCAAGAAGGCGTGACCCTGGCTGCCCAGGCACCGACGATCCGGCCGGCGCGTCCCGAGGACGTGCCGGCCGTCGTCGCGATGGTGCACGAACTCGCCGAGTACGAGCGCGCCCCCGAGCAGTGCCACCTGACCGCCGAGCAGTTGACCGCCGCCCTGTTCGGGCCGGCCCCGGCGCTCTTCGGGCACGTCGCGGTGGACGCCCGCGACGAACCGCTCGGCTTCGCGCTGTGGTTCCTGAACTTCTCCACCTGGGAAGGCGTGCACGGCATCTACCTGGAGGACCTGTACGTCCGCCCGGCCGCCCGGGGCAGCGGGGCGGGCCGGCTGCTGCTGGCCACCCTCGCCGCGCTCTGCGTCGAGCGGGGCTACCGGCGGCTCGACTGGTGGATGATCAACTGGAATCCGGCGGCCGGCTTCTACGCCGCCATCGGGGCGACGCCGATGGACGAGTGGGTGCCGTACCGGCTCACCGGCCCGGCGCTGCACGGCCTCGCCGCGCAGGCGACGGCCGTGCCCCCGCATCCGCAGACCTGACCGGGTAGAGTCCCGCACCGGGGGGATGAGGCGTGACTCAACTGACCGGCCAGCCGACGACCGACGACGACGTGGTGCACCTCACCGTGCCCGCCGACGGCGGTTATCTCGGCGTGCTCCGCACCGCCACGGCGGGTCTCGCGGCCCGCCTCCAGTTCGCCCTCGACGAGATCGAGGACCTGCGCATCGCCGTCGACGAGGCGTGCGCCATGCTGCTCGCCATCGCCACCCGGAACGCCGAGCTGGAGTGCCGCTTCGCGGTGACCGACGACGCGCTCACCGTCGAGGTGACCGTGCCGACCGTCCGGGGCGCCACCCTCCCGTCCGAGTCGTCCTTCGCCTGGAAGGTGCTCACCGCGCTGACCACGTCGGCGGCCGCTAAGGCGGCCGACGGGCGGGCCACCATTTCGCTGCTCACCCGCCGCGCCTCCGGCTACTGACCCACCGCGCCCGGGCGCCTCAGCACGCCCCGCGGGTCACTCGAAGCCGAGTGCCCGGTTGGTCGGCGGACTGACCAGCAGGCCGGTGACGCCGAGCCCGAGGGCCATCAGCGGCAGGCCCAGCCAGCCCAGCCCGCCCTGGATCATGTACCAGCCGATCGGCAGCAGCATGAGCTGGAGCACGATGGCCGGGGCCCGGGCGCCGCTCTTCCGGCGGGCCAACGCGCCGCCGAGGGCCCAGAGCGCCGCCGCGCCGGCGATCGCGAACGCGGTGACCAGCAGTGCCGTGGTGAGGTCGCTCGTGGTGGCGGTGAGGTCGGACCAGAGCAGCCAGACCGCGACCAGGCCGAGCGCCACCGCCTCGGCGCGCAGCAGGCGTACCGCCCAACGGAGGGTGTCGGGAATCGGCTCGGAGTCGATGGTCACGCGCGACACGATACCCGTGGGTAGGCGCGGTACAGTGCCGCCCATGCGGGCCGTCCTGGTGGTCAATCCGAAGGCCACCACCACCAGCGAACGCAGCCGGGACGTCCTGGTCCGGGCGCTGCGCAGCGAAGTCGACCTGTCGGTGCGGTACACCCGCCGACGGGGCCACGCCATGGATCTGGCCCGGGGGGCCGCCGAGGAGGGCGTCGACCTGGTGGTCACGCTGGGTGGCGACGGCACGGTGAACGAGGTGGTGAACGGCCTGATGGCGGCCGAGCCGCCGACGTTCCGGACCGGCGACACGCCGGCGGAGCGGCTGCCCGCCCTGGCCACCGTCCCCGGCGGCTCGACGAACGTCTTCGCCCGGGCGCTGGGGCTGCCCCGGGAGTGGCCGGAGGGGACCAGCATGATCCTGGAGGGGCTGCGCCTGGGCCGCTCCCGGACGATCGGCCTGGGCCGGGCGGACGACCGGTACTTCACCTTCTGCGCCGGCTTCGGCGTCGACGCCGCGGTGATCCACCGGGTCGAGAAAGCCCGGCGGAAGGGACGGGTCTCCACGCCCGGGCTCTACCTGCGGTCGACCGTCGGGCAGTACTTCTTCGGCTCGGACCGGCGGCATCCGGCGATCAGCCTGGAACGCCCGGGCGAGCAGGCCGAGGGCGAGTTGGCGACGGTCATCATCCAGAACACCGCGCCGTGGACGTACCTGGGCGAGCGGGAGATCAACCCGAACCCGGAGGCCTCGTTCGACCTCGGCCTCGACGTGCTGGCGATGCGTCAGCTCCGGGTCGCCAGTACGGCACGGACGGTGACCCAGTCCTTCTCCCGGAATCCGGGTCCGCGTGGGCGTCAGGTGCTCCAACTGCACGACGTGTCGGAGTTCACCCTGCTCTCGGCCCGTCCGCAGGCATTTCAACTCGACGGGGACTACCTTGGCGAGCGGGAGAAAGTTAGATTCACATCCGTTCCGGCCGCACTGAGAGTAATCTGCTAGGTCTCGGGTACTCCCGTCGGTTGACGCGGTCACCCACCGCATCCTGGCGGTGGCCGCCACACCCGAGGGGTAGGTGCCGGAAATGTCAGCAATGTCACGCGGACTGTACTATATTGATTCTCGACTGTGGTACACCGGGTAACCAGAGCGCTCTGAAACCCGGACAAAAGGGCGGTGAGCTCGCTCACTGCTCGGAGTTTTTCCGAGCGTCGCCCTTGACATCGCGACAGTTCGTGAAAGTATTCACAAGCGAACTTGTGTTACCGGGACATTGCCTGGATATGCTCGGCAGGTTGAGCTGTTCCAGCAGGTCCAGGGGCCCGCAGCCTGCTCACGCAGCGCCGAATTGATGGACGCTGACCGTCACCAATCGGCATTGCGGATGCATATAGGAAAAGCACGAAGCGATATCTGCCACCCATCCAGAATGAGGAGTGTTGCCGCCATGGACTGGCGTCACCATGCTGTCTGCCGCGACGAGGACCCGGAGCTGTTCTTCCCGATCGGGACGTCCGGTCCGGCTCTCCTGCAGGTCGAGCAGGCCAAGGCCGTCTGCCGGCGCTGCTCCGTGACCGACGAGTGCCTGAAGTGGGCGCTCGAGTCCGGTCAGGATGCCGGCGTCTGGGGCGGGATGAGCGAAGAGGAGCGCCGTGCGGTCAAGCGCCGCGGCGGTCTCCGGGTGCTGCGCGCTCACTCCGCCTGACCACACCGCACAGCTGTACGCCCCGGCAGGGTCACCCGCCGGGGCGTTGCGCTGTCCGGGGGCGCTGCCGGGAACGCCGTGGACCGGGCCGTGGGAGCTCATCGCGGCCGCGCGGCGTCGACGCGACGGAGGACCAGGTCCGCGAGGTCGGGGGCGTCGGTGAGCGGGGCGGCCACCGCCGTCGCGCCGGCGTCCCGGGCCGCCGCCAGCACCCTGTCATGGAACAGGCCGGGAGCCAGGAAGTAGGCGGCCACCGCGACCCGCCGGGCACCCGCCGCGCGCAGCTTCGCCACCGCGACGCCGGCCGCCGGGGGCGCCGCCGAGGCGTACGACACCCGGCAGGGCACGCCGAGCTCCGCCCCGAGGGCCGTCGCCACCCGCCCCACCGAGCCGCGCGCCCGGGGGTCCCGGGTGCCCGCCGCGGCCAGCACCAGGGCGTCGACGGGTCCGGCCGCGGCCTCGGCGAGCCGTCGCCGCAGCCCGGCCAGGAGCGCACCGTCCACCATCCCGTCCGCCGGCCCCAGCACGTCGGTGATCCGGACGTCCATCGGCGGCCCCGACTCCCGCGCCGCGGCGACCGCCGCCGGGATGTCGACCTTCCGGTGGTACGCGGCGGTCAGCAGCAGCGGGACCAGCACCGCCCGAGGATGACCCGCGGCGGCGAGGTCGCGCAGCACGCCGGTCGGCCCCGGCTCGGTGTGGTCCAGCCAGCTCGGCAGCACCGTGGTCCCGGGGCGGGCCGCCTCGACGGCCCGGGCCAGCGCGCGGGTCGCCCCGGCGGCGCGGGGATCGCGGCTGCCGTGCGCGACCAGGACCACCGGGGCGGCCCCGACGACCGCCCCGGCGAACGCCGAGGTCACACGTGCAGGCCGCACTCGGTCTTCTCGAACATGGCCCACCGGCCCGCCCGCGGGTCCTCCCCCGCCTTGGTGCGGCGGGTGCAGGGCCAGCAGCCGATCGAGCCGTAGCCCCGGCTGAACAGCTCGTTGACGGGGATGTCGTAGCGGGCGACGTAGGCGTCCACGTCGCGCTGGGTCCAGGTCGCGATCGGGTTCACCTTGACCTTGCCGCGCCGGGCGTCGAAGGTCACCACCGGCGTGTTCGCCCGGGTCGGCGACTCGTCCCGGCGCAGCCCGGCGGCCCAGGCGTCGTACTCCGTCAGGGCCCGCTCCAGCGGCTCGACCTTTCGCAGCTGGCAGCAGTCGTCCGGGGACCTGTTGAACAGCCGGGGGCCGTACTGGCCGTCCTGCTGCCCGACGGTCATCCGGGGGCGGATCGAGCGGACGTTCACCGGCAGCCGCCGGGCCACCTCGTCGCGGACCCGCAGCGTCTCCGGGAAGTGCAGCCCGGTGTCCAGGAAGACCACGTCCACCCCGGGCGCGACCCGGGAGACCAGGTGCGCGAGCACGCCGTCCGCCATCGAGCTGGTGACGCAGAACCGGTCGCCGAAGGTCTCGGCGGCCCAGCGGGCGATCTCCAGCGCCGGGGCGCCCTCCAGCTCCCGCCCGGCCGTCTCGGCCAGCGCGCGCAGCTCCTCGGGGTCGCGGCGCTCCGGGTCGGCCGGCGCCGGGCCGCCGGGGCCGACCAGGCCCAGGTTCGTGGCGGAGACCAGCTTCATCGGTGCCGGCTCTTCGTTCGCGACTGCGGGGCTCGCAAGCTCACTCCTCGCGCTCACCGGATCACCGCCCTGCCGAGCAGGCCGGTGAACTTCACCGTGAAGACCCGGGCGCAGGCGTGGCACTCCCAGGCGCCGTGCCCGGCCTCGCTCGGCCGCAGGTCCTCCTCACCGCAGTACGGGCAGTAGAGAGGCGCGGAACGGGCGTCACTCATCGCAACTCCTCCTCGTCGACCCTGATCACCCAGTTGGCGAACGTCTCACCCTCGGTCCGGCCGGCCAGGTAGCGCCGGGCCAGCCGTTCCACGTACTCCGGAAGCTCCGCGGCGGTGGTCTTGAGGCCGCGCAGCTTGCGGCCGAAGCCGGCGGTCTGCCCCTGGGCCATGCCGAGGCCACCGCCCAGGTGCACCTGGAAGCCCTCCACCTGGCGGCCGTCCGGACCGACCACCAGCTGGCCCTTCAGGCCGATGTCGGCGACCTGGGTCCGGGCGCAGGCGTTCGGGCAGCCGTTGAGGTGGATGGAGATGTCGGCGTCGAAGTCGCGCAGCCGCTCCTCCAGCCGGGCCACCAGTTCCTCGCCGCGGGCCTTGGTCTCGACGATGGCGAGCTTGCAGAACTCGATGCCGGTGCAGGCCATGGTGCCGCGCCGCCAGGCCGACGGCCGGGCCTCCAGGCCGAGCCGGCGCAGCGCCGCGACCAGGGACTCCGTGCGCTCCGGCGCCACGTCGAGGACCAGCAGCTTCTGGTACGGGGTGAGCCGCACCCGATCGCTGCCGTGCGCCTCGACCACCTCGGCCAGCTCGGCGAGCTGCCCGCCGGAGACCCGACCCACCACCGGGGCCGCCCCGACGTAGTTGCGCCCGTCGCGCTGCCGGTGCACGCCGATGTGGTCCACCGGCTTGCTCGGCAGCTCCGGCGCCGGGCCGTCGAGCAGCGTCCGGCCCAGGTACTCCTTCTCCAGCACCTCGCGGAACTTCGCCACGCCCCAGTCGGCGACCAGGAACTTCAGCCGGGCCCGGTTGCGCAGCCGGCGGTAGCCGTAGTCGCGGAAGATGCCGACCACGCCGGCCCAGACGTCCGGCACCTCGGCCAGCGGCACCCAGACGCCGAGCCGCTGGGCCAGCATCGGGTTGGTGGAGAGGCCGCCGCCGACCCAGACGTCGAAGCCGGGACCGTGCTCCGGGTGGTCCACGCCGAGGAAGGCGATGTCGTTCGCCTCGTACGGGGTGTCGACCAGCCAGGAGATCGAGGTCTTGAATTTGCGGGGCAGGTTGGAGAACTGCTTGTCGCCGACGTACCGGCTCACGATCTCGTCGATCGCCGGGGTCGGGTCGAGCAGCTCGGCCTCGGCCACCCCGGCGACCGGGCTGCCGAGCACGATGCGCGGGCAGTCACCGCACGCCTCGGTGGTCTGCAGGCCGACCGCCTCCAGCCGGCGCCAGATCTCCGGCATGTCCTCCACCCGGATCCAGTGGAACTGGATGTTCTGCCGGTCGGTGACGTCGGCGGTGTCCCGGGCGAACTCGCGGGAGATGTCGGCGATGACCCGAAGCTGGGCCAGGTTGAGCTGGCCGCCGTCGACCCGGACCCGGAGCATGAAGAACTCGTCCTCCAGCTCGTGCGGCTCCAGCACGGCGGTGCGCCCGCCGTCGATGCCGGCCTTGCGCTGCGTGTAGAGGCCCCACCAGCGGAACCGGCCGCGCAGGTCCTGCGGGTCGATCGAGGCGAAGCCCCGGTGGGCGTAGATGTTCTCGATCCGGGCCCGGACGTTCAGCGGGTCGTCGTCCTTCTTGATCCGCTCGTTGGGGTTGAGCGGCTCGCGGTGACCGAGCGCCCACTGCCCCTCCCCGCGCGGACGGCGGGGGGCCCGGGCGGCGGGGGCGGCCGGGATCTCGGGCCGGGTCGGGGTGCTGCTGACCGCCATCGCGGCGTCCTCCGATGTCTGCTGTGCCTGAACGCGGACGCGGCGGCCGGCCCTGGAGAGGGCCGTGGACGGCGATGTCTTCGACGGCCGGCGCGGAACGCGCCCGAGACGGATGGGTCGGGCGTCGTCAGTTGGCCGGACAGATCGCGCTGCGCACGCGGCCGTAATCAACGTGGCGACGGGCCACGAAGCGGCGGACGACAGCGGCGGTCATGGGCCCATGCTTCCACACCCCCGGTTGACCGGCCAATGACCGCGTGTGCGATCCCACATCACGGACCGCGGGCCGCGAATCGGCGGACCAGCCCGCCGAGCCGTCCCCGCCGTGTGACGCTGCGACATGTGACCGCACCTTCGGAGCTGAGACGGGCCAGCGGCGCGGCCGCTCCGGTCAGGAGCCACCACCGGCGGTGGCTGGTCTGGCTGACGCCGGTGCTGCTCACGCTGGTGGTCACCCTCACCGGGTTGAGTCGGGCGCAGCTGTGGCGGGACGAGCTGGCGACCTGGAGCGCGGCGACGCGGCCGGTCGGCGACCTGGTCCGGCTGGCCAGCACCATCGACGCCGCCACCGGGCCGTACTACCTGCTCATGCACGGCTGGACCGCGCTCTTCGGCGACTCGGCGACCGCGCTGCGGCTGCCGTCGGTGCTGGCCATGGCGGCCGCCGCGGGGCTGACCGCCCGGCTCGGCGAACGGCTGGTCGACGCCCGGGTCGGGCTGCTGGCCGGGCTGCTCCTCGCCGTCCTCCCCGGCACCTCCCGGTACGCCCAGGAGGCCCGCCCGTACGCGCTGGCCACGCTCCTCGCCGTGCTCGCCACGCTGCTGCTGGTCGAGGCGCTGCGACGGCCGACGTGGACCCGCTGGGCGGGCTACGCCGCCGCCGTCGCCGTGCTGGGCCTGACCCACCTGATCGCGCTCACCCTGCTCGCCGCGCACGCCGTCGCGGTGCTGCTGGTCCAGTGGGGCGCCCCGGCAGCCGCCGGCCTCGGCGCTCCGCCGGCCGGGACCCGCCGGCCGACCGACGACCGTCCGACCAACGACCGTCCGACCGACGAGCGGCCGGACGGCGAACGACCGCACGGCGGGCGACCCGGCGGCGCACCACCCGACGAACGACCGCGCAGCGAACGACCGGCCGGCGAACGATCCGGCGGCGAGCGGCGGGCGGGGCGCCGCGTCCTGTGGCGGTGGCTGGTGGCGTTGGTGCCGACCGTGCTGGTGGTCGGTCCGCTGGTGCTGGTGGCCCGGGGGCAGCGGTCCCGGCAGCTCGACTGGGTGGACCCGGCCCGGCTGACCGACCTGGCGGCGCTGCCGGGCGGGGTGGCGCAGAGCGGCGCGGTGGGCGGCCTGCTGCTCGGTCTCGCCGCCCTGGGTGCCGGACGGCTCGGCCGGCGGGCGCTGCTGCCGGCGGCCTGCGCGCTGCTGCCGGTGCTGCTGGTCTTCGCCGCGGGGCTGGTCGTACCGCTGTGGGTGCCGCGCTACCTGGTCTTCACCGTGCCGTTCGGCTGCCTGCTGGCCGGCGCGGCGCTGGCCGGCGTACGGCTGGCGCCGGCGCTCGCCGTGGTGCTGCTGGCCGGGCTGCTCGGCCTGCCCGACCAGGCGGGGCTGCGCCGCACCCACGAGTGGCCGCGCACCGCCACGGTCGACTACCGGGGCGTGGCCCGGGTGATCGCCGACCATCAGCAGCCCGGCGACGTGATCGTCTTCTCCCCCCGGGACAGTTGGCTCTTCCTCGACCTCGGCACCGCGTACCACCTGGGGTCGTCGCAGCCCCGCGACGTGCTGGTGGCCCGCGACCAGCGGCAGCGCGCGGACCTCTGGGCCAGCGAGTGCGACCGGCCGGCGGAGTGCCTGGCCGGCACGCGCCGGGTCTGGCTGGTGGTCGCCGGGCGGCGGAGCGACCCGGTGGCGGCCGTGCCGGGGGCGAAGGGCGCGGCGCTGCGGGACGGCTTCACCGTCCGCCAGGTCTGGCCGCGCCCCGGCCTGACGGTCGCCCTGCTCACCCGCTGACCCCCGCCGCGCGACCACCCCGACGCGGCGGCAGGGCGCGGCCGGTCAGGGGGTGAGGCGGTCGGCGGAGCCGCGGGCGAGGGGGACCACCAGCACGGCCTCGGTGCCGCCGGTGGCGCCGTTGCGCAGCTCGATGGTGCCGCGGAGTTCGCCGGTCACCAGCGCCCGGACGATCTGCAGGCCGAGCCGGCCGCCGCGTTCGGCGTCGAACTGCTCGGGCAGGCCGCGACCGTTGTCGGCGACCGAGACGTGCAGCTGCTTGCGGAACCGGTGCGCGGAGACCACCACCTCGGGCTTGCCGCCCCCCTCCGCGACGACCGCGCCCTCCTCCCCGGCGGGCGGGAAGCCGTGCTCGACGGCGTTGAGCAGCAGCTCGTTGAGGACCATCACCAGCGAGGTGGCGATCTCGGCGGGCAGCACGCCGAAGCTGCCCGTGCGGCGCATGCCGACCGTCACCTCGGTCGCCGCGACCTCGGTGGCCGCGCTGGCCACCCGGTCGACGATGCCGTCGAACTCGACCGCCTCGTCGCTGGACATGGAGAGCGTCTCGTGCACCAGGGCGATCGAGGCGACCCGGCGGACCGACTCCTCCAGGGCGACCCGGGCCTCGGGCATGGAGACCCGGCGGGCCTGGAGGCGGAGCAGCGCGGCGACGGTCTGGAGGTTGTTCTTCACCCGGTGGTGGATCTCCCGGATGGTGGCGTCCTTGGTGATCAGGGCGCGGTCCCGGCGGCGTACCTCGGTGATGTCGCGGACCAGCACCAGCGCGCCGATCGGCACGCCGGCCGGCATCAGCGGCAGCGCCCGGGTGAGCATGGTGGCGCCGCGGGCGTCGATCTCCCGCCGGGGCGGGGCGTCCCCGCGCAGCGCGGCCAGGATGGCGTTCGCCGCGTCGGTGCCCTCCAGCGGGTCGCCGGCCAGCCGGCGGTGCAGCTTGGCCAGGTCCTCCCCCACCAGGTGCGAGGCGTAGCCCAACCGGCGGTACGCGGACTGCGCGTTCGGGCTGGCGTAGGTGACCTTGCCGTTGGCGTCCAGCCGGACCAGGCCGTCGCCGACCCGGGGCGCGGAGGTGGTCTCGCCGGGGTGCCGGGGCGGCGGGAACGTGCCGTCGGCGATCATCTGGGCCAGGTCGTCGGCGGTGGTCAGGTAGTTCAGTTCGAGCTGGCTGGGCGTGCGGGCGGTGGAGAGGTTGGTGTCCCGGCCGACCACCGCGATGACCTCGCCGTTCTCTCCGTCGGCGGTCCGCAGCCGCACCGGGATCGCCTCGTGCCGGGCGGGCACGTCGCCGTACCAGACCGGGTCGCCCTCCCGCCAGATCCGGCCCTGCCGGTGGGCCACCTCCAGGTGGGCCACCTCCGGACCGCCGACGATCCGCCCGACCTGGTCGTCCAGGTATGCGGTGGGGGCGGTCGTCGGGCGGACCTGGGCGACGCAGAGGAACGTCCCGTCGCCGTCCACCGGCACCCAGAGCAGCAGGTCGGCGAAGGAGAGATCGGACAGCAGCTGCCAGTCCCCCGCGATCCGGTGCAGGTGGTCGATGTCGGCCGGGCGGAGCTGGGTGTGCTCCTCGGCGAGGTCGCGCAGCGTGGACACGAGACACAGCGTGCCACGCCGGAGGTCACATCGTCGCGGTGACCTTCTTCAGCCCGCGCGGGGCGTCCGGGTCCTCGCCCCGAGCCAACGCCAGGGCCAGGGCGAGCCGCTGCAGCGGGAGGATGTCCAGCAGCGGGGCGTACCGCTCGTCGACCTCGGGGACGGCCATCCGGGTGGCGCCCTCGACGTCGGCGGAGCCGACCACCACCACGTCGGCGCGGCGCTCGCCGAGCCGGGGCAGCACCTCCCCCATCGAGCGGCCGCCGGGGCCGGAGCCGACGACGGCGAGCACCGGGACGTCCGGGTCGGTCATGGCCAGCGGGCCGTGCAGCAGGTCGGCGCCGGAGAAGGCGAGGGCCGGCAGGTACGAGGTCTCCATCAGCTTCAGCGCCGCCTCCCGGGCGGTCGGGTACGCGTACCCCCGGCCGGTGGTGACGAGCTGGGCGGCGAACCGGTAGCGCGGGGCGAGCTGGGCCGGGGTGGGGTCGGCGAGGGTGCGCTCGGCCAGCTCGGGCAGGGCGCCGAGGGCGGCCCGCTCCTCGGCCGGCAGCACCCCGTCGCCGGCGCGTACCCCCTCGACGAGCATCAGCAGCGCGAGCAGCTCAGCGGTGTACGTCTTGGTGGCGGCGACGGCCCGCTCGTGCCCGGCGGCGATGTCGACGGCGAGTTCGGCGGTCTCCACCAGCGGGGAGTCGGGCGCGTTGGTGACGGCGAGGGTGAGCGCGCCGGAGGCCCGGGCCACCCGGAGCACCTCGGCCAGGTCGGGCGAGCCGCCGCTCTGGCTGACCCCGACGACCAGGGCGTCGGAGAGGTCGGGCCGGGCGCCGTAGACGGTGATCGCGCTCGGCGAGGCGAGGCCGGCGGGAAGGCCGAGCCGGATCTCGGTCAGGTACGCCGCGTAGAGGGCCGCGTGGTCGGAGGTGCCGCGGGCGGTGAAGACCACGTGCCGGGGGCGGCGCTCGGCGATCACCGCCGCCACCCGGGCGATCGCCCCGGCGTGCTCGGCGGAGAGCAGGCGGTCGTAGCCGGCCGGCTGCTCGTCGATGTCGGCGGCCATGCCGGCCCCTGGACGGGTCACGGAGAACTCCCCTCTGCGCGATCGCCGCGCGATCGGTGCTCAGTCTTGCATCTTTGCGTCTATCCGAGCAACGTAACGAACAGCAATGCGCAGTGGATCACCGAATCGACGCACCATCCCCTAGGCTTGCCCGGCTGGCGAACCGACGCACCGAGAGGACGACGTGCCCGACGGAACGGACGACTCCGCGCGCTCGGCGGAGGGGGAGCTCACGCTCGCCCGGCTGGCGCTGGGCGACGGGGATCTCCAGCACGCGGCCGACCACGTCGCCGCCGCGCTCGTCCAGGCCCCCACGCTGCCCGAGGCGCACGAGACCCTGGCCCGGGTCGCCGCGGCCAGCGGTGGCGACCTGGATCTCTTCCCGCTGGGACACCACACATTCGTCGGCGCGGTGGTGGCCCGCGCGCACCTGCTCGCCGCCGCCGGACGGCCGGCCGAAGGACTCGACCTGCTCGCCGCGGCCACCGGCTACGCGCCCGCCGCCAACTGGGCGGGCGTGCCCTGGGTGACCGCCCCCGAGCTGCCCGAACGCCTCGAACCCGAGCGGACCGCCCGGATCCTCATGCAGCTCTGCGCGGCGGTGCCCGACCCGGTGCCCCGGCGACTCCGCGACCCGCTGCGGCCGTACCTCACCCTGGCCCGCAACGCGGTCACCGTGCACCCCGCGCACGCGCTGCTGCTGGGCGCGGCGTCCGCGCTGGCCCGGCGGATCGGCGAGGTCGCCCTCGCCGTCACCTGGGCCGCCCGGGGGGTACGCGCGGAGCCGACGAAACTCGGCGAGGTCTGGCTCGGGTACGCGTACCGCAGCGCCGGCCGGACCCGCGACGCCCTGGCCGCGCTCGGCCGCGCCGTCGAACACGATCCCGACGACCTCGCGGTCTACGCCGACATCGCCGGCACGCTCGCCGACACCGGCCGGCTCGACGAGGCGCTCGACTGGATCGACCGGGCCCTCGCCCGCGACCCCGCCTTCGACTGCGCCGTGCACACCGCGCACCGGCTGCGCTTCCAGCGCGACGGGGACGTGGCGCACCTGGTGGCCCTCGCGGACTTCGTCCGGGACCACCCCGACGACAGCCACGAACACGGCGACCTCGCCGAATGCTGCCGCAGCCGGCCCTGGCTGGGGCAGGTCACCCCGGCCGGCGGTCCGATGCTGGACGCGCTGCGGCAGGCCCTCGCCGCCGAGGGCGCCGCCCGGCTCGCCGTCCGGCTGGACGCGCTGGAGCCGCCCAGCGCGATGCGTACCGTCGCGGCGGCCGTGCCCGGCCTCGACGTCGAGGTCGCCGAGGTGGCCGACCCGGACCCGCGCGAGCCCCGCCGGGCCACCGCCTGCCAGCTCTGGCGGTACGACGGCACCACCGCCGCGCCCACCCTGCCGGTCCCGTCGACCGAGGCGGCGGAGCGCGTCCGGCAGCTCGCCCACCCGGCGTGGCCGCACCCGCCGGCCGCGTACGACGCCGCGGTCGGGCTGGCCACCCTGGAGCTGACCGACCTGCTCGGCCTGCTGGTGCACCCGCCCGAGGCGCCGCCGACCGCGCTGGGCCGGGTGCTCGCCGGCCAGGACCCCTCGCTCTGGGTGCGCTGCGTGCAGGTCTGGGCCTGCCTCGGCCTGCTGCACCACCGCACCGACGAACCGTGGGCGGAGTCCACCCGGCGGCGGGTGCTGCTGGAGCTGGTCTGGGGCGTGGAGGACTGGATCACCGAGGCGGCGCTCTTCGCCCTGGTCACCGCCGCCTGGGTCGACCCCGCGGTACGCCCCGACGTGGCCCGGGTGGTGGCCGAACGCATCGCCGACGTGGCGGCCGTGTCCCGCGAGCGCCGGGTGCCGATCGCCACCTCCGTGGCCCACCTCGCCCTCGCCACCCCGGCCCTGGACGAGACGACCGCCGCGCTGGCCCGCGAGCTGATCTCCGGCCCGCCCGCCGAGACCCGGCGCGCCGGCGCCCTGCGCCGCCTCTGGCGCCACCTCACCGCCCCCTTCCGCCGCCCCTGACCCTCCCCGGGTGCCGGCAACCCGGATCCGGGGCCGGCCGATCCGGGAATGCGGCGCGGCCACGCCGTACCCCGGTGGGGTCGGCGTGGCCGCGGAGCGTGCGTCAGGCGACCGGGGCCTTGCCGAGGGCGACCTCGGCCTGCTCCTCCGGCGTGGCGCCAGCGGGCGGGGCGTCGTTGGTCGACCGGAGCGGGACCTCCTTGATGAACCAGGCGAGCACCGGCACGGCGATGGTGAAGACGACCGCCCAGAAGAAGACGTGCGAGATGGCGTCGGAGAGGCCGCCGAGCACCAGCTCGCGCGTCTGCGCCGGCAGCTGCTTGAGCTGCTCCAGGTCCATCCGGCCGCCCTCGCCGCCACCGCCGCTGAACGCGGCGCCGGCCGCGGAGTCGGCGAGCCGGTTGGCGAAGATCGCGCCGAAGAGCGAGATGCCGAACGAGCCGCCGATCGACCGGAAGAAGGTGGCCGCGCCGCTCGCCGCGCCGAGGTCCTTCTGCTCGACGCTGTTCTGCGCGATCAGCATCGAGGTCTGCATGAGGAAGCCCATGCCGACGCCCAGCACGATCATGTAGAGCGACGACTCGGCCTTGCCGGTGTCGACCTCGAGCCGGGTCAGCAGCGCCAGGCCGGCGGCCATCACGACGCCGCCGGCGATCGGGAAGATCCGGTACCGGCCGGTCTTGGTGATCGCCCGGCCGACGACCAGCGAGACGACGAGCATGCCGAACATCAGCGGGAGCAGCAGCAGGCCGCTGTTGGTGGCCGAGGCGCCCTGCACGGTCTGCTGGTAGAGCGGCAGGAAGTTCATCGCGCCGAACATCGCGAAGCCGAGCAGGAAGCCGATCACCGAGATGAGGGCGAAGTTGCGGTTGGCGAAGAGCCCCAGCGGCAGGATCGGCTCGGCGGCGCGGCGCTCGACGACGGCGAAGACGACCAGGGCGACCAGCGCGAGGACGGCGAGGCCGAGGATCTGCGGGGAGGTCCAGTCGTACTCGTTGCCGCCCCACGTGGTGACCAGCACGATCGCGGTGATGCCGACGGAGAGCAGCGCGGCGCCCACCCAGTCGATCTTGTGCTCGGTACGGTACTTCGGCAGGTGCATGGTGGTGGCGAGGACCAGCAGGGCGATGCCGCCGAGCGGCAGGTTCACGTAGAACGCCCAGCGCCAGGAGAGGTTGTCGGTGATGAAGCCGCCGACCAGCGGGCCGGCCACCATGGCGATGGCCATGATGCCGGCGATCATGCCCTGGTAGCGGCCCCGCTCGCGGGGCGGCACCAGGTCACCGATGATCGCCATCACGCCGACCATCAGGCCGCCGGCGCCGAGGCCCTGGACGGCGCGGAACGCGATCAGCTCGATCATGCCGTTCTCGGCGCCGCCGAACATGCCGGAGCCGGACATGCCGCAGAGGGCCGAGCCGATCAGGAAGATCACCACGGAGGTGAGGAAGACGGCCTTGCGGCCGTACAGGTCGCCGAGCTTGCCCCAGATCGGGGTGGAGACCGTGGTGCCCAGCACGTACGCGGTGACCACCCAGGTGAAGTGGTCGACGCCGCCGAACTCGCCGACGATCCGCGGCAGCGCGGTGCTGACGATCATGTTGTCGAGCATCGCCAGCATCATGGCGATCATGAGGCCGAAGAGCACGACCCGGACGTTGGGTCGCGCTGTCGCCTGCATTTCCTGAGTCATGGGTAAGCTCCCCCGGAGATGTGTCGCACTTACTTGCCGCCCGGCTAGTCACCTTACTAGCCGCACGGTAAGTTGGACAGCAGGAACCCGTCAAGTGAGTTAGGTGGTGCAGGTGAGGGAGAGCACAGGCGGCACGCGGGAACGCATCCAGGCCGTCGCGCTGGAGCTCTTCACCGAGCAGGGGTACGAGAAGACCTCGCTCCGGGAGATCGCCGAGCGGCTGGGCGTGACCAAGGCCGCCCTCTACTACCACTTCAAGAGCAAGGACGAGATCGTCAACAGCTTCGTCGAGGACCGGCTGCGCCGGATGGACGAGCTGATCGACTGGGCCCGGTCGCAGCCGGCCACCCTGGCCACCCGCCGGGCGCTGATCACCCGGTACGCCGACGCGATGTTCGACAGCGAGCAGCCGTCGGTGATGCGCTTCTTCGAGCAGAACCAGACCGTGCTGAAGAGCCTCGCCGCCGGGATGCAGATGCGGGAGCGGATGCTGGGCCTCGCCGACCAGCTGTGCCGGGGCGACGACTCGCCCGCCGCGCAGCTCCGCGCCGCGCTCACCCTGTTCGCCGTGCACAGCAGCTGGTTCGCGGTACGCGCTCCGCACATCACCGACGAGGAGCGGAAGAAGATCGCCCTCGAGGTCGCCGACGAGCTGCTGTCGAAGATCGGCGAGGCCGGCTGACCCGGCCGGCCACCGGGCGGCACGGCTCCCGCCGAGCCGGCCGGTACGGGCGCCGTCAGCCGCCGGCGAGGTCCAGCCGGAGGCCCAGCAGCTCCACCCCCGGCAGCGGGGACCAGTCCTTCTCCGGCACCCGGACGAAGCCCATCCGCTCGTAGAGCCGGTGCGCCGCGACGGCCATCCCGCTGCGTACGCAGATCACCACCGCCGAGCAGCCCAGCTCGGTCGCCCGGGCCACGCAGGCCCGGACCAGCACCGCCCCGGCGCCACGGCCCTGCGCGGCCGGGTCGACGGCGAGCATCCGGAACTCCGCCTCGCCGGGGCCGGAGAGCTCGGCGTACGGGGTGCCGGCCAGCACGAAGGTCACCGCGCCGAGCACCTCGCCGGTCTCCCCGTCGACGGCGACCAGCACCTCGCCGGTCTCCGCCCGGGTGGCCACGTCGGCGAGCACCACGGCGTACCCGTTCTCGCCCTTGAGCTGCCCGTCGGCCTCGTAGGCGGCGACCGTCAGCCGAGCCACCGCCGGGTGGTCGGCCGGGTCGGCCCGACGGACGGTGAGGCCGGTCAACCGATCACCGCGATCAGGTCACCGTCCTGCACGACGTCACCCTCGTTGACCGCCATCTGCTGGACGACGCCGTCCGACTCGGCGATCACCGGGATCTCCATCTTCATCGACTCCAGGATCACCAGCGTGTCCCCCTCGGACACGGTGTCCCCGGCCGACGCAACGACCTTCCAGACGTTCGCCACCATCTCGGCGCGGATCTCCTCGGCCATGTGACGGCCCTCCCTCTCCACCGGTGTGCCTGCGAACGGTATCCAATCATGACCCGGGTCACCGCCGGGCGCGGAGCGGCCACCACGCCGCTTTTGCCCCCGCCGGACCACGGGCGACGCCACCCGCACTAGCATCAGCTCCGTCGGTCCCCGGACGCCCGGAGGACCGGAGGACCGGTACGCGACCTCCGCCGCGCTCGCCCGCGGTCGGACCGTGACCAGCACAAGGAGGCACAGTATGGCGAAGAAGTCCCGCAAGAAGAAGGCCCGTAAGAAGAGCGCCGCGAACCACGGCAAGCGCCCCAACTCCTGATCGTCGGCGGGCGCGCCCGCCTCGAGGATCAGCAGCTCCCCCGGCCCCGGCCGGACAGACCGGTGGCCCGGGTCGAATCGACCCGGGCCACCGGTGTTGTCAGGTCAGTGCGGCGTGCTCAGTCCGCCAGCTCGCGGGACTCGGTGCTCTCGAAGACCACCAGCTCGGTGAGGCGTACCCGCAGCCGCTCGCGCAGCTGCTCCGGCGCGGTCTCGTTGCCGCAGCACCGCGCGACCAGCGCCTTCACCTCCTGCTCGATGCCGTACTCGCGCAGGCAGGGCCCGCACTCGTCGAGGTGGTGGCGGATCAGCGTCCGGCGCTCGTCCGCGCACTCCAGATCCAGGTAGAGGTAGACCTCCGCGAGCACCTCGCGGCAGTCCGTCTCGTGCGGCTCTCCACAGCTCACGGTCACACCTCCCGGCCGGCGGCGGCGGTCGAACCCTTCGACGACGACGGCGCGGCGCTGAAGCCCCGCTCCGCGGCGTACTGCTCGAGCAGCTTGCGCAGATTACGTCGGCCGCGGTGCAGCCGCGACATCACGGTGCCGATCGGCGTGGCCATGATGTCAGCGACCTCCTTGTAGGAGAAGCCCTCGACATCGGTGAGGTACACCGCCATGCGGAACTCCTCCGGCAGCTGCTGGAGGGCCTCCTTGACGTCGCTGTCCGGCAGGCGGTCCAGCGCCTCGGTCTCCGCCGAGCGCAGCCCGCTGGAGGTGTGCGACTCGGCCTCGGCCAGCTGCCAGTCGGTGATCTCCTCGGTGGGCGCCTGCACGGGCTGGCGCTGCCGCTTGCGGTAGGTGTTGATGTAGGTGTTGGTCAGGATCCGGTAGAGCCAGGCCTTCAGGTTCGTGCCCTGCTCGAACTGGTGGAAGGCCGCATACGCCTTCAGGTACGTCTCCTGGACCAGGTCCTCGGCATCCGCCGGGTTGCGCGTCATCCGCAGCCCGGCAGCGTAGAGCTGATCGACGAAGGGCATCGCGTCCCGCTCGAAACGGGCCCTGCGCTCGTCCGTCTTCTCGGTGGTCAACCGCACATCCCCTCGCGTCGGATGCTTTCCCGCCGAGGATACGCGTACGGACCTGCCCGCAGATTCAGTTCCGGTCGGTGTGCTGGTGCTCACCGTGGCCGACGCCTCAGCGGGCCACTCCGGCGCGTCCAACAGCCGCCTCAGCTGCCGCGCGTCCCGTTCGTCCCGC
This sequence comes from Micromonospora kangleipakensis, assembly GCF_004217615.1. NCBI lineage: Bacteria > Bacillati > Actinomycetota > Actinomycetes > Micromonosporales > Micromonosporaceae > Micromonospora > Micromonospora kangleipakensis. The sequence goes on from NZ_SHLD01000001.1 coordinate 7,002,575, forward strand.
TCCCGGCTCCGTGTCTCGGTCGGCACCGGTCACCCCCCTCGGCTGGAAATGTCGTCCAGAGGTAGTAACCGCGCCGTCGGGCGACACATTCCGTCGCCCCCGCCGTTCCTGGTCCCGGCCCCGGCCGCGACCGGCGCTGGGACCAGGAAGGGCCTGGGAGGATGGCCCCGGACCGCCCGAACCGGACGTCCGGCACCATCCCTAGCAACGACCCGCCGCCACCACCGGTCACGCTCGGTGCGGTCTCGTCGGCGTCCGCCCGCCACGATCGCCCCCGCCGGGTCCGCTCAGCGGGGTGTCCAGCCCCGCCCGCGCAGCCAGTCGCGCACCACCGCGGCCGTGGCCGCCGGGTCCCCCCGCAGGTCGTGCCGCTCACCCGGACGGAGCACCACCTCGACGCCCGGTCCCGGCTCCGGCACCCCGAAGGGGTCCCGGTCGCCGTTGACCACCAGGGTGGGCAGCCCGGTCGCCAGCTCGTCGGCCCGCGAGCGCTCCGGACGCCCCGGCGGGTGCAGCGGGAAGGCCAGCGCGACGATCCCGCTCGCGCCGACCGCCGTGGCGGTACGGCAGGCGACCCGGGCCCCGCTGGAGCGCCCGCCGACCACCCAGCCGGAGACGGTCGGATGGCGCTCCCGGAGCGCGGCCAGCACCGCCGTCCACGCCTCGTCGAGGTGCCCGGCCGGCGCCGGCGCGCGTCGACCGGCGACCCGGTACGGCTGGGTCACCCGGATCACCGCCACCCCGGCGGCGGTCACCGCGTCCCGGACGGCGAGCAGGTCCGGGGCGTCCACCCCACCGCCCGCGCCGTGCCCGAGCACCAGCGCGGTGGTGACGGGACCGGTCGGCAGGTCGGTGTCGACCCGGGCCGGTCCGCGGGGGGTGTCGATCTCGTCGCTGTGCCGCACCGGCCCATTCTCCGCCGGCCCCGCCCGGCCGGTCCGCAGGCCGCACCGCCGGACCCGGTCCGGAAGCGGAGCACGGCACCGCCCCGACCGGAGGCGCGAGACCCGGAAACGACGGCGCCGCCCGCCTCCAGGGTTGCGAGGCGGGCGGCGACGGCCTGCCCGATCGGCTCAGCGACTGAGCGGCACCAGGGTGAGCAGGCGGTCGCGGACCGGCGGACCGGCCTCGTCGACCGCGTCCGGATCCGGCTGCACCTCGCTGCGCCAGGCGACGAGCATCGCCCGCCGTTCGCGCGGTGTGGTGCCGCCCCAGACGCCGTGGCAGTCGCCCACCTCCAGCGCCCAGGCGAGGCAGGAGCCCTGGACATCACAACTGCGGCAGAGCGCCACGGCCGAATCGGCCGGCTCGTTGGGTGCCGGAAAGAACGTCTCCGGGTCCACGCTCTGGCAGGTCCCTCTGGTCCGCCACGCCTCGTCGTGTCGCCGCTCGCGCAACGCCCGCAGCAGTCGCGGATCTCGTCGTGCGGCGGCCACCTCGTGCGGGCGGGGCATACGTGCCCGTGTCAAATCCACCCACCTCCCCCGTGGGACCGGCAAGATCACAAGGATCGATGGGTGCCATCCGCCCCGTGCGAATCGACGCCCACCGCCGGCGCTGTGTTCTATCGCACTTGCCGAGGCGGGGACAAGACTCTGCGGTAAAGATGGCTAAACAGCCGGGCGACGTTTCAGGCGCAACCCTGGCAAATCCGCACACGACAATGTGCCGACGGTGATCAGAACAGCGTCAATTCCGGGTCGGTCTCCGGGCGGGCCAGCGGAACCCGGACGGTCAGGCCGGGGCCGTCGTTGCGGACGTCACCCACCGCCGGGGAGACCGGCCGGATCTCCAGCCCGGCGAGCCAGGCCGTCGACGGCGGGGCGAGCAGCGCGGCGGGCTCGTCGGTCGGGGCGAGCCAGGCGGCCCAGCGTTCCCGGGGCAGCAGCAGCGGCATCCGGTCGTGCACCTCGGCCAGCTCGCCGACGGCCGCCGTGGTGAGCACGCTGAAGGTGAGCAGCGGGCTGCCCGTCGCCTCCCAGACCGACCAGATGCCGGCGAAGGCGAGCACCGACCCGTCCGTCGGCGTCATGTAGTAGGGCTGCCGGCGACCGCCGGGCTCCCGGACCCACTCGTACCAGCCGTCGGCGGGGAGCAGGCAGCGGCGGCGGGCGAAGGACGGGGCGTAGGCCCGGCTGGTGGCGATCGTCTCGGCCCGCGCGTTGATCATGCGGGCCGCGCCGGTGGCGCTGCGGGACCAGTGCGGGACCAGGCCCCAGCGGCCGACGGAGAGCGCCCGGTGCCCCTCCGGCGCCAGCCGGACCAGCGGCACCAGGTCGGTCGGGGCGACGTTGAAGTCCGGGCCGACCGCGCCGCCGGTCTCGTCGTACGACTCGAACAGCGCGCTCAGGTCGCCCGCGCTCCGGGTCGTCGCGTACCTCCCGCACATGGCGCAACGCTAACGCGCCGCCGGCCTCCCGGCTGTCCCGCCAACCGGGAGTGGGCCCGGCGGCCGGCTCCATCCGCCGTCGGACTTGGCAGAATGTGACCGTGGGGAATCTGACCGCGACCCGGCCGCCGCAGCCGTGGACCGCACCGACCGCCAGCGATCCGGTCGCCACGACGCTGCGCCTGCCCGGTTCCAAGTCGATGACCGCGCGGGCCCTGGTGCTCAGCGCGCTGGCCGGTGGCCCGTCGACGCTGGGCGGGCCGCTGCGCGCCCGGGACACCGAGCTGATGGCGGGCGGGCTGCGCGCCCTCGGCGCGCACATGTCGATCTCCGACGACGACCGCTGGCTGGTCCGGCCGCACCGGCTGGTCGGCCCCGCGCACGTCGACGTCGGCCTGGCCGGCACGGTGATGCGCTTCCTCCCGCCGGTCGCCGGCCTGGCCGAGGGGCGGGTCACCTTCGACGGCGACCCGCAGGCCCGGGTCCGCCCGCTCGGCCCGCTGATCGGGGCACTGCGCTCCCTCGGCGTACGCATCGACACCCCGGCCACCGGCAGCCTGCCGCTGACGGTCCTCGGCGCCGGCCGGGTCGCCGGCGGCGAGGTGGTCATCGACGCCTCCGCCTCCAGCCAGCTCGTCTCCGGGCTGCTGCTGGCCGCCCCGCGGTTCGACCGGGGCGTGGTGGTCCGGCACGAGGGCCCGCCGGTCCCCTCCGCGCCGCACCTGCGGATGACCGTGCAGATGCTCCGCGCCGCCGGGGCGGCGGTCGACGACAGCGTGCCCGACGTCTGGACGGTCGAGCCGGGGCCGCTGAGCGGGCGCGGCTGGGAGATCGAGCCGGACCTCTCCGGCGCGGTGCCGTTCTTCGCCGCCGCGCTGGTCACCGGCGGTGAGGTGACCCTGCAGGGCTGGCCACGCAGCAGCATGCAGCCCGTCGAGCAGCTCCGCGCGCTGCTGCACCGGATGGGCGGCGAGGTGACGCTGACCACCGGCGGGCTCACCGTCCGCGGCACCGGCACCGTGCACGGCCTGGACGCCGATCTCTCCGACGTCAGCGAGCTGACCCCGGTGCTGACCGCGCTGGCCATGCTCGCCGACTCACCGTCCCGGCTGACCGGGGTCGGGCACATCCGGGGGCACGAGACCGACCGGATCGCCGCGCTGGCCCGGGAGTTCACCGCGCTCGGCGCGGACATCACCGAGTCGGCCGACGGGCTGGAGATCCGCCCCCGCCCGCTGCGCGGCGGGACCTTCCGGACGTACGCGGACCACCGGATGGCGCACGCCGCCGCGGTGACCGGGCTGGCCGTACCGGGCATCGAGGTGGACGACGTGGCGTGCACCTCGAAGACCATGCCCGAGTTTCCGGCACTATGGTCAGGAATGGTGACCGGCAAGAGCTGACGCGACAGGGGGCAGGTCCTGGCGACCAAACGGCGCGAGTACGACGAGGACGACGTACGGGTCCGACCCGGGAAGCCCTCGCGCCCGCGTACGCGCACCCGCCCGCTGCACGCCGAGGCGGTCGACGGTTTCGTGATCGCCGTGGACCGGGGCCGCTACACCTGCGTACGACCGGACGCCGGGCCGGACGACCCGACCATCACCGCGATGCGGGCCCGCGAGCTGGGCCGCAAGTCGGTGGTGGTGGGCGACCGGGTCGGGCTGGTCGGGGACACCTCCGGCGCGCCCGGGGCGCTGGCCCGGATCGTCCGGATCGCCGAACGCGGGTCCGTGCTGCGGCGCACCGCCGAGGACGACGCGACCACCGCCGAGGGGCGGCTGGAGCGGGTCGTGGTGGCCAACGCCGACCAGTTGGTGATCGTCAGCGCGCTGGCCGACCCCCCGCCGCGCACCGGGTTCATCGACCGCTGCCTGGTGGCCGCGTACGACGCGGACATCGAGCCGCTGCTCTGCCTGACCAAGGCGGACCTGGCCGGCCCGGAGGCGGTGCTCGGCTACTACACCGAGCTGGAGCTGCCGTACGTGCTGATCCGTCCGGATTCGGACCTGGACGCGCTGCGCGCGTTGCTCGCCGGCCGGATCTCGGTCCTGGTGGGGCACTCCGGGGTCGGCAAGTCGACGCTGGTCAACCGGCTGGTGCCGGAGGCCGCGCGGGCGGTCGGCGTGGTCAGCGCGATCGGCCGCGGCCGGCACACCTCGACCAGCGCCGTGGCGCTGCGGCTGCCGCCCACGCCCGGGGCGAAGGGCGACCCCGGGTGGATCGTCGACACCCCCGGGGTGCGCAGCTTCGGGCTGGCGCACGTCTCCGCGGAGAGCCTGCTGCACGGCTTCCCCGACCTGGTGGAGGCGACGGTCGACTGCCCGGCGAACTGCCAGCACACCGCCGATGAGGCGGACTGCGCGCTGGACGCCTGGGTGGCCGCCGGCAAGGCCGACCCGCGCCGGCTGGCGTCGTACCGCCGGCTGCTGGCCTCCCGCAGCGGCGAGGGCGACGCGCGCGGGGAGGCCGAGCACCGCGGGCCCGGCGAGGGTGACCAGCGCGGGCCGGACGCGCCGCCCGCCGGATCCTGACCCGGCGGCCGCCACTACCGTTTCCGGCATGACCGGGTACGCCGACGACCTCGCTCTCGCCCACCTGCTCGCCGACACCGCCGACGCCATCTCCATGGCCCGGTTCCGCGCCCTCGACCTGCGGGTCGAGTCGAAGCCGGACCTGACCCCGGTCTCCGACGCGGACACCGCGGTCGAGCGGGAGATCCGCGCCCTGCTGGCCGGGCACCGGCCGGGCGACGGCCTGCTCGGCGAGGAGTACGGCGAGCAGCCGGCCGCCGGGCCCGGCGGGCGGCGCTGGGTGATCGACCCGATCGACGGCACCAAGAACTTCGTCCGGGGCGTGCCGGTCTGGGCCACCCTGATCGCCCTGCTCGAGGGGGACCGCCCGGTGCTCGGCCTGGTCTCCGCCCCGGCGCTGGGCCGCCGCTGGTGGGCCGCGACGGGCGCGGGCGCGTACGCCGGCCCGGACGCCGCCGCCGGCACGCCGATCCGGGTCTCCGGGGTCCGGGACCTCGCCGACGCCAGCTTCTGCTACTCGTCGCTGACCGGCTGGGAGTCCGCCGGCCGACTCGACGCGATGCTCCAGCTCATGCGGGACACCTGGCGCAGCCGGGCCTACGGCGACTTCTACGGCTACATGCTGCTGGCCGAGGGGGCGCTGGACGCGATGGTGGAGCCGGAGCTCTCGCTCTGGGACGTCGCCGCGCTGGTGCCGATCGTGACCGAGGCCGGCGGCACCATCACCGATCGGGCCGGTCGACCGGCGCCGGCCGGCGGGGAGAACAGCGCGATCGCCACCAACACCCTCCTCCACTCCGACATCCTGAGCCGGCTCGGAAGGCCAGCCGCGCGCTGACCCACCGGTTGCCTCTATCCTCGCCAGGTGGTGTCCTCCGGTTGGTGCTTCCTCGCGGCGATGATCGTCGCGTACGGCTTCGCCAACCTGCTCCAATCCGTCGCCGCGGCGCGGACCACCGTGCACCACACCTTCGACCCGGGGCTGCTGCTGCGGCTGGCCAGCCACCGGACGTACCTGGTCGGGCTGTTCTGCCAGGTCACCGGCTTCGTGCTGGCCTTCCTGGCCCGCCGGGACCTGCCGCTCTTCCTGGTCCAGGCCAGCGTGGCGGCCGGGCTCGGGGTGACCGCCGTGCTCGGGGTGCTGGTGCTCAAATGGCGGCTGCCGGCCGCCGAGGTGGCGCTGCTGGCGCTGCTCTTCGGCGGGATCACCGCGCTGGTGCTGGCCGCCCAGCCGGCGCCCTCACGGCAGCTTGGCCCGGCCGCGCTGATCGGCCTGGCCGCGGCGCTCGGGGTGATCGCCATAGCCGGCTTCTTCGCGGCCCGGCTGCACGGCGCGCCCGGCTCGGTGGCGCTGGGCTCGCTGGCCGGGATGGCGTTCTCCGCCGCCGCGGTGGCCGCCCGCCCGCTGGCCTCCGCGGACTCGGTCGAGGCGTTCGTCCGGAACCCGCTGCTCTACCTGCTGATCGCCCACTCGGTGGTGGGGCAGCTGCTGCTCGGCCTGGCGATGCAGCGGGGCTCGACCACGGCCGCGGTGGCCGCGATGGACGCCGCCGGGGCGGTGCCCGCGGCGGTCATCGGCCTGCTGCTGCTCAACGACCGGATCTGGCCGGGCCGGGAATGGCTGGCCGCGGTCGGTTTCCTGGTCACGCTGGCCTCGGTGGTGGGCCTCACCCGGTACGCCGAACCGCAGCACCACCACGCGGTCGCCCGCGAGCGGGAGCGCCTGATGATCGGCGCCGGCGCCGCCGCTGACCGCCCGGCCGTGAGGACCCCTCGGGCGACCGGCCCGCGGCAGCCGGCTCAGGCCGCCTCGACCGGCTTGCGGCGGCGGACCACCCGCTCGTAGAGCCGTTCCAACGCGCCGGCCGTCCGCTCCCAGGTGTAGCTGCACCGGACCCGGTCGACCGCCGCGTGCCCGTAAGCGAACCGCCCGGCGTTGTCGGCCAGCAGCCGGCGCAGGGTGACCCCGAGCGTGCGGACGTCCCCCGGCGGCACCAGCTTGCCGGTCACCTCGTCCACCACCGCGTCGGCGATGCCGCCCATCGCGTAGCCGACCACCGGCACGCCGCAGGCCATCGCCTCCAGCGACACCCGACCGGCCGACGAGTAGTGCGGCGTGCAGGCGACCACGTCGGCGGAGCGGTACCAGGTGGCCATCTGGTCGTGCGGCACCGCGCCGACCAGCTTCACCTGGTCGGCCACCCCGGTCCGCTCGGCCAGCTCCCGCAGCCACCGCACCTCGGCGTGGTCGGCCAGCTGCTCGGCGGGCGGCCCGCCGGCGATCACCAGCTCGGCGTCGCCGACCAGCCGCATCGCCCGGATCAGGTCCTCCTGGCCGTGGCCGGGCGACAGCCCGCCGACGGAGAGGATGCGGGCCCGCTGGTCCCGGGGCGCCGCCTCACCGTCGGGGTGGAACTGCCCGGTGTCGACCCCGGTCGGCACCATCGCCACCGCGGTGCGTTGCAGGCCCATCCGGGTCAGCTCGTCGACCTCGTCGTTGTTCTGCGCGACCGCGATGTCCACCGCCCGGGTCAGCGCCCGCTCCAGCGGGATCCGCTCCCCCGGCCCGTCGTACTGACCGCCGAGGTGGCGCAGCTGCTCGACGCCGAGCGAGTGGAAGGTCTGCACGACCGGAATGTCGGTCTCGCGTACGCCGTGGGCGGCGGCCAGGCCGCCGATCCAGTAGTGCCCGTGCACCACGTCCGGGGTCCAGTCGCCGGACCACCGCTCGGCCAGCCAGCGGCCGAACTCGGCCACGTGCGGCACCAGTGCGCCGGTGGGCAGCGGGATGGGCGGACCGACCGGCACCCGTTCCAGCCGGTAGCCGTCCGACTCGACGCACTCCGGCTGCCCCGCGGAGTCCCGGCGCTCGTAGACCCGTACGTCGTGGCCCCGGTCGGCGAGCTCGGCGGCGACCCGGGCGATGTGCTGGTGCGTGCCGACGATCGGACCGTCGACCTGCCTGGACGGGCCGGCGTGCGCGCATACAAGGCCGACGCGCATGGTGCACCTCCATGCGATCTAGCGAGCGGTGGGTCCTCCCCGGTCAGAGGGTCCCATTAACCCGGCCCTGGTGAGCCGAAACCTGGCAGATCGGGACCGGACCGGCGGAGCGGCCACGGCGGGACGCGCCCCGACGGGACGCGACCTTTCGTCGGCAGCGTGACAACTGCCCGGAACAGCCGGGGCGCAACCGTGATCCGGCAGACTCCGCCCGCATGACCCACCCGGACCGGGGGTACCGGCGAAGAATGCCTCTCACCCGCAACCTCGACGACGCCACGGTCGTCATCACCGGCGCCTCGAGCGGCATCGGTGCGGCGACCGCCCACGCGCTGGCCCGGCGGGGCGCCGACGTGGTGCTCGCGGCCCGCAGCGAGGAGGCCCTCCAGCGGGTCGCCGACCGCTGCCGGGAGCTGGGTGGGCGGGCGCTGGTGGTACCCACCGACGTGACCGACCCGGAGGCGGTGGAGCGGCTCGCCGCCCGGGCGGCGGCGGAGTTCGGCCGGATCGACGGCTGGGTGAACAACGCGGCGGTCAGCGCGGTGGGCCTCTTCGACGAGATCCCGGTGGCGGAGTTCCGGCGGGTGGTGGCGGTGAACCTGCTCGGCACGGCGTACGCGACCAAGGCGGCGCTGCCGTGGCTGGGCGCGGCCGGCGGCGGCGTCCTCGTCAACAACGCCTCGGTGCTGGCCGAGGTGGCGATGCCCTACCAGTCGGCGTACAACGCGACCAAGCACGGCATCCGCGGGCTGGCCGACACGGTGCGGCAGGAGCTGCGGGTGACCGGCCGGGGCAACATCTCCATCTGCACGGTGCTGCCGGCCACCATCGACACCCCGTTCTTCCGGCACGCCGCGAACCACAGCGGCCATGAGCTGACCCCACCGCCGCCGGTGTACCCACCGGAGGTGGTCGCGGAGACGATCGTGCGGCTGCTGCGCCGGCCGCGCCGGGAGGCGTACGCGGGTGGCGCCGCGCGGCTGATCGGTCTGCAGTGGCGGCTGGCGCCGGCGCTGGCCGAGCGGGTGCTCGGCTGGTACACCCACCGGACCCAGTTCGGGCCGGGCATCCGGCTGGACAGCACCGGCAACGTCTTCCGGGCCGACGCCGAGGCGGAGCGCTCCGGCGGCTGGCACGGACGGCGCCGGCAGCTGGTGCGGATGACCGCCGCCTTCGGCCTGGCGGCGGCCGGCACGGCGGTCGGCACGATGGCGGCGATGAACCGCCGGTCACGGACGGACCGCTCATGAACCGGACCGACCGGTCGGATGCGCGGCCCGGACCCGGCATGCACAATGGGACGATCATGCCGACGGACGTGCGATGCCTGGTGGAGACGGACGAAGCGTCCGCGGTCGTCAGGCTGACCGGCGTCCTCGATCTGGCCGGCGTCGACGGCGTCCGCGACGCGTTGCTGGCGCGGCTCTGGGCCCGGCCCGGCCCGGCGATCGCGGACCTCTCCCGACTCCGGGTTTCCGAGCCCGCCGCCCGGGCCGTCCTCGACGACGTGCGCGGCCTGGTGGACGACTGGCCCGCCTCCGACCTGCTGGTGCTGGATACGGCGGGCGCCCGGGAGGGGGCGCCGGTCCGGGCGACCCTGGACGAGGCGCAGGAGGCGCTGGCCGGCAGGCCGCTCGCGGCGGTGCTGAGCGCCGACCTGCCGGCGACGGTGGGCGCGGCCCGGGAGGCCCGGGCGCTGGTCACCGACGGCTGCGGCCGGTGGGGCGTGCCCGAGCTGGCGGAACCGGCGTGCATCGCGGTCACCGAGATGGTCAACAACGCGGTCGCCCACGCGCGCACCCCGATGACCGTCCGGGTGGCCCCGCAGGACAGCTCCCTGCACCTGGCCGTCCGGGACCACTCTCCCCGACCGCCCGCGTACGCCGGGCTCGCTCCGTTGACCTCCACCGGGGGGCGGGGCCTGCTGCTGATCGACACGGTCGCCCGGCGCTGGGGCAGCACTCCGTTGCCGGACGGCAAGGTCGTCTGGTGCGTGCTGCACGCCGAGGACGAGGCGGCCCACCGGAGCTGACCGGGCCGAGGCCCGGCCCGGCCGGGGCGTTTCTTCCCTTTGCTCCCGATCGCCGGCCCCCGATCCGGTTAATCCGGGCAGCGCAGTGGGTAGTGCTCAGCCATGCGCGACGACGAGTACCCGACCCCCCTGTCCGACCCCGAGGCGGAGGGGCTGCCCGACACCGCCGACGACGACTCGAGCGCCAAGGACGACGTCCTGACCGGCCGCGAGGCGGACGGCCCGGAGCCGGCCCAGCTGCCCGGGGACCGCACGCCGGTGGCGGTGGACCGGTTCGGGACCACCGCCGAGGAGCAGCTCGACGGCGAGTCGCTGGACTACAAGCTCCAGCGGGAGAGCTACGAGCGCCCCGCCGACGACCCGCTCGCGGGCCCGGTGGACCCGGACATCGCCGCCGAGGCGGACAGCGAGGAGGCCGCCGCGCAGGCCCAGCTCGACGCCGACGTGATCGACCCGGGCCCCACCTCCGACCCGCACTCGCCGGTCTCCCTCTACGACCACGGCCAGCTCGGCGCCGTCGCCGACCACCAGGTGGGCCGGCTGGTCGAGCCGGACGAGGGCGCCCACACCGACCAGGAGACCGACAACGTCGCGTACGACGCCGGCGCGGCCGGTGGCGGCGCGACCGCCGAGGAGCTGGCGATCCACGAGACCCGGCCGCCCGAGGCGCACTAGTCGTCCAGGCCCCGCTCGATCGCGTAGCGGGTCAGCTCGACCCGGTTGTGCAGCTGGAGCTTGCCGAGCGTGTTCTGCACGTGGTTCTGCACCGTCCGGTGGGAGAGCCCGAGCCGCTCGGCGATCTGCTTGTACGACAGGCCCTTGGCCACCAGGCGCAGCACCTCGGTCTCCCGTTCGGTGAGCCGGGGTGCTGAGTCGTCGGCGCCTCCGCTCGGCGGCCCGGCCGCCAGCCGGCGGTACTCCCCCAGCACCAGCCCGGCGAGCCCCGGGGTGAAGACCGGCTCCCCCGCGGCGGTGCGCCGCACCGCGTCGAGGAACTCCGCCGGCGCGGCCGACTTGACCAGGTAGCCGGTGGCGCCCGCCTTCACCGCGTCCAGGACGCTCTGCGGCTCGCCGCTGGCCGACAGCATCAGCACCCGCACCTCGGGCAGCGCCGCGCGCAGCCCGCGGATCACCTCGACCCCGGAGACGTCCGGCAGTTGCAGGTCGAGCACCACGACGTCGGGCCGGGCGGCGGCGGCCACCCGCACGGCCTGCCGCCCCTCGCCGCTGGTGGCCACCACCAGGTGACCGGCCTCGGTGAGGTCGCGGGCCACCCCCTCCCGCCACATCGGGTGGTCGTCGACCACCATCACCCGGACCCGGCCGTCCGGCCGGCCGGCCACGGCGCTCACCGCGCCTCCCGCGGCACGACCAGCTCGATCTCGGTGCCGGCGCCGGGGGCGGAGACGATCCGGACCTCCCCGCCCAGGTCGGCCACCCGACCGCGGATGGAGTGGGCCACGCCGAGCCGCCCCTGGGCCACGGCCTCGGCCAGCCGGCCCTCCGGGATCCCCGGTCCCTCGTCGCGTATCGAGACGGTCACCGTCTCCCCCTCGTCCTCGATCAGCACCCAGGCCCGCCCGCCGGCGTGCCGGGCCACGTTCTCCAGTGCCGCGCCGGTGGCGGCGGCCAGTTCCCGGGCGACCCGCGCGGGCAGCGGGACCGGCGTGGCGGGCGCGGAGACCGCGACCGTCGCCGTGGCGTACCGGTCGAGCAGGTTGCGCAGGTCCCGGCTGCCGCCGTCGTCGTCCGGGTCGCCGCCGGAGCGGCCGATCAGCGCCCGCAGCGCGGCCTCCTGCTCGCCGGCCAGCCGGGCCAGCTCGCCGCCCTCGCCGTCGAGCTGGGCGCCGCGCCGCTGCACCAGCGCCAGCACCTGGAGCACCGAGTCGTGGATGTCCCGGGCCAGCCGCTCCCGCTCCCGGGTCGCCGCCTCCAGCTCGACCGCCCGTTGCAGTCGCTCCTCGGCGGTCACCGCCAGCCGGGCGACGTGCCCGACCACCACCCCGGCGAGCAGCAGCAGGATCACCCCGGTCAGCGACGACTGGCTGATCCGCTCGCGGGTGGCCAGGTCGACGCCGCCGAGCACCAGGGCGGCGACCGCGCCCCGGCGGCGGCCGCCGGAGACCGCCCAGGCCAGCACCGGCCCGGCCAGCCAGGCCACGGTCAGGGTGGGCACGCCGGCGGCGAGCGCCGAGCGGCCCACCACCCAGGGGGTGGCCAGCATGATCGCCAGCACCACGCCGAGGTCGGCCACAAGCAGCGGCCAGCGTCGCCCGGCCGGGCGCGCGTAACCGGCCGCGGTCACCCCGGACCAGGCCAGCATCGCCAGCAGTACGCCGCCGGCGGCCAGCGGGTGGGCGTAGCGGTCGGCGTCGCGGAGGACCAGCACGCCGACGTACGCCAGCGAGGCGAACCGGAACACCGCGATGGACCGCCAGAGCGGGACCTCGAGGCCCCCGGGGGACGACGGCATGCGCGACACCATGCCACAGTCCGAAGGGACACCGGGGACAGCAGTGGATGCGGCTCGAGAAACCCTGACGTACGGTGGAAATGCCGCGAATAACTCCGAGATCCAGCGCCGGGACAGGGCCATGACGAACGCATCACCCCGCGCACCGCGTACGGTTGTGCCCATCGAATCCACCCTCCTCATCGCCGAAGCCTTCGATCAGGCACGGGCGACCGAGCTGCGACACTCGGTCACCTCCTGCGCGCACGCCGCCGGGCTCGCCGGCCAGCGGCTGGACGACTTCGTGCTCGCGGTCAACGAGCTGATCACCAACGCCGTGCGGCACGGCGGTGGCCAGGGCTGGCTGCGGCTGTGGCGGCAGGCCGGCGAGCTGGTCTGCGAGGTCGCCGATCACGGGAGCGGGATCAGCTCCCGGCAGCTCGACGACCGCAGCCGGCCGGCCCCGGACACCGCCGGCGGGTGGGGCCTCTGGCTCGCGCGGGAGCTCAGCGACACGATGGAGGTCGAGACCGGCGAGGCCGGCACGACCGTCCGGATCAGCGCCGCCCTCGCCTCGGCCGAGCACGTCGGCCCGCACCGCGCCGACCAGCCGCGGTCGGGGCCCGTCAGCCGAAGAGGGCGCTGACCGACTCGCCGTTGTGGATGCGCCGCATCGCCTCGGCCAGCGCCGGGGCCACCGAGAGCACCTCCAGCTTCGGCACCCGCTTCAGAGCCGGAATCGGCACGGTGTTGGTGCAGACGATCTCCAGCACCCCCTCCTGGTCGCTCAGCCGCTCCAGCGCGCCGCTGGAGAAGAGGCCGTGGGTGCAGGCCAGCCGGATCGAGCGGACGTTCCGCTCGCGCAGGTGCGCGATCAGCTCGATCACCGTGCTGCCCTTGGCGATCTCGTCGTCCAGCACGATCACGTCCCGGTCCGCCACGTCCCCGATCACCGTACTGATCTTGACCAGGTCGTCGCTGAACCGCTGCTTGGCGCCGGCCGCGACCGGGGTGCCGAGCATCCGGGCGAACGCCGCGGCCTCCTTGGCGTTGCCCAGGTCCGGCGAGACCACCACGGTGTTGCTCAGGTCGTACCCCTTGAAGTGGGCGGCGAGCTCGCGCAGCGCGTGCAGGTGGTCGACCGGGACGCTGAAGAAGCCGTGCACCTGCGGCGAGTGCAGGGTCATCGCGAGCACCCGGTGCGCGCCGGCCGAGGTGAGCAGGTCGGCCACCAGCCGCCCACCGATGGAGATGCGCGGGGCGTCCTTCTTGTCCGACCGGGCGTACGCGTAGTGCGGCAGCACCACGGTGATCCGGCCGGCGGACGCCCCACGGGCCGCGTCGATCATGAGCAGCAGCTCGACCAGGTGCTCCTGCACCGGCGGCACCAACGGCTGGATCAGGAAGACGTCACGTTCCCGGCAGTTCGCCTGCAACTGCACCTCCAGGCAGTCGTTGGCGAACCGGGACACCCGCACGGGGTGCAGCGGAACGTCGAGGTGGGCGCAGATCTCGGCGGCGAGGTCGGGATGGGCGGTTCCGCTGAACACGGCAATATCACGCACGCCTGTTGATCGTACGGATGGCCGGAGAGCGACGGCGGGCGCTCCCGGCGGGTACGGTGCTGCGGTGACCGGAGAGTTCGTCGCCGCCATCGACCAGGGCACCACCTCCTCGCGGTGCATCCTCTTCGACCGGGCCGGAGAAATCGTCGCCGTGGCCCAGCGCGAGCACCGGCAGATCTTCCCGCAACCCGGCTGGGTGGAGCACGACGCCGAGGAGATCTGGGAGAACGTCCAGCGGGTCGTGCTGGAGGCGCTGGAGGCCGCCGGCACCGGGCCGGACGGGCTCGCCGCGGTCGGCATCACCAACCAGCGGGAGACCACCGTGGTCTGGGACCGGGCCACCGGTCGGCCGGTGGCCCCCGCGATCGTCTGGCAGGACACCCGCACCGGCCCGCTGCTGCGCGAGCTGGCCGAGGCGTACGACGAGGAGCGGCTGCGCGTCCGCACGGGCCTCACCCTGGCCACCTACTTCGCCGGCCCGAAGCTGCGCTGGCTGCTCGACCACGTCGACGGGCTGCGCGAGCGCGCCGAGCGGGGCGAGGTCCTCTTCGGCACGATGGACAGCTGGCTGATCTGGAAGCTGACCGGCCGGCACGTCACCGACGTGACCAACGCCAGCCGCACCATGCTGATGGACCTGGAGACCCTCGACTGGGATCCGGAGCTGCTGGACGCGCTGCGGGTGCCGGCGGCGATGCTGCCGGAGATCCGCTGCTCGGCCGAGGTCTACGGCACGGCCGACGGGGTGCTCGCCGGGGTGCCGGTGGCCAGCGCGCTCGGCGACCAGCAGGCCGCCCTGTTCGGGCAGACCTGCTTCCAGCCCGGCGAGGCGAAGTGCACCTACGGCACCGGCAGCTTCCTGCTGCTCAACACCGGCGCCAGCCCGGTGGCCTCCCGGCACGGCCTGCTCACCACGGTGGCGTACCAGATCGACGGCCACCCGCCCGTGTACGCCCTGGAGGGCGCGATCGCGGTGACCGGCTCGCTGGTGCAGTGGCTGCGCGACAACCTGGGCCTGATCTCCACCGCCCCGCAGGTCGAGGAGCTGGCCCGCACGGTCGACGACAACGGCGGCTGCTACGTGGTGCCGGCCTTCTCCGGGCTCTTCGCGCCGCACTGGCGCAGCGACGCCCGGGGCGTCATCGCCGGGCTGACCGGCTACGTCACCAAGGGGCACCTGGCCCGGGCGGTGCTGGAGGCGTCCGCCTGGCAGACCCGCGAGGTGGTCGACGCGATGAACGCCGACTCCGACGTGGCGCTGCGCCGGCTGCGGGTGGACGGCGGGATGACCGGCAACGCGCTGCTGATGCAGTTCCTCGCCGACGTGCTGGACGTGCCGGTGGTCCGCTCCCGGATCACCGAGACCACCTGCCTCGGCGCGGCGTACGCGGCCGGCCTGGCGGTCGGCTTCTGGCCGGACCTGGCCACCCTGCGCGAGCAGTGGCGCTCCGACGCCCAGTGGACGCCGGAGATGGACCCGGCGCTGCGCGACCGGGAGCTGCGCAACTGGCGCAAGGCCGTACAGCGCACCCTCGACTGGGTGGACTGACTACTCCCAGCGGTTGCCGGTGAGCTTCTCGTAGACCTCGACGTACCGGGCCCGGGTCGCCTCGACCACCTCGGCCGGCACCTCCGGCGCGGGCGGCTGCTTGTCCCAGCCGCTGCCGGTGGCCCAGTCCCGGACGTACTGCTTGTCGTAGGAGAACTGGGCGCGGCCCGGCTGGTACGACTCGGCCGGCCAGAACCGGGACGAGTCGGAGGTCAGCACCTCGTCGGCGAGGACCAGGGTGCCGTCCGGCGCCCAGCCCAGCTCGATCTTGGTGTCCGCGACCAGGATGCCCCGGTCGGCGGCGATCTCCGCGCCGCGCCGGTAGACGTCGATGGTGATCTGCCGCAGCCGCTCGGCGACCTCCGCGCCGACCTTGTCGACGACCTCGTCGTAGGTGATCGGCTCGTCGTGCTCCCCCTTGGGGGCCTTGGTCGACGGGGTGAAGATCGGCTCGGGCAGGATCGACGCCTCGACCAGGCCCCGGGGCAGCTCGACGCCGGAGACGGCGCCGGTGCGCCGGTACTCGGCGAATCCGCCGCCGGTCAGGTAGCCGCGGGCCACGCACTCGACCGGGACCATGTCGAGCCGGCGGCAGCGGATCGCCCGGCCGGCGAACTCCGCCGGCACGTCGGTGGCGGAGATGACATGGTTCGGCACCAGGTCGGCGAGCTGCTCGAACCACCAGAGCGAAAGGGCGGTGAGCAGGCGACCCTTGTCCGGGATCGGGGTGGGCAGCGCCACGTCGTAGATCGAGATCCGGTCCGAGGCGACCAGGATCAGGTCGTCGCCGTCGGCGTAGACGTCCCGGACCTTGCCCGAGTGCAGAAGTTCCACGGCGCCTAGTACACCATGTGGTGGCGGGACGCCCGGTGGGACCACCGCGCATCCCGCCGGCCGGCGTCGCCCCGCCGCCGTACGGGCGCGGTCGACCCCGGCGTTGACACCCTCGGCCACGGCCTGTGTAAATGGTCCGTCCGCAGCATCTCGCCAGCGCCCCAGGAGTCCCCGTGCGCGCTCACCCGCCCGTGCCGCCCCGCCCCGGTCTCGACCGGCGGCGGCTCCTCGGCGCGCTGACCGGCCTGCCGCTGCTCGCCGGTGGCGGCCTCGCCGGGTGCGGCCGGGATGAGGAGACGCAGGTCGACAACGGGCCGATCGAGCTGTCGGTCTTCTGGTGGGGCGGGATCCGGCGGGCCGACGCGACCGAGAAGGCGCTGCGCCTGTACTCCCAGCAGAACCCCCGGGTCCGGTTCCGGGTCACCTGGCAGGGGCTCGCCGGCTACTATGACCGGCTGGCCACCCAGGCCACCGGCGGCAACGTGCCGGACCTGTTCCAGATCGACGACACCGTGCTCACCGAGTACGCGCAGCGCGAGATCGTGCTCGACCTCAGCGGGTACGTCGCGGACAAGCGGCTCGACGTGAGCGGCCTGCCGGCGGGCCTGGCCCGCTACGGCCAGGTCGACGACCGTACGGTGGCCGTCGCCGCCGCCCAGACCGGCGCGGCGCTGGTCTTCAACCGGGACCTGCTGCGCCGGCTCCGGCTGCCGGAGCCGCGGACCGGCATGCCCTGGCGCGACTATGTGGAGTGGGCCGGCCGGGTCACCCGCGCCTCCGGCGGCCGGGTGGCCGGGACGATGGATCCCTCGGGGGACTACCGGGCGCTGTGGCTCTGGCTCCGGGGCCGGGGCGGCGAGTTGTACCAGGGGCGGCAGCTCGGCTTCGGCGGCGCCGAACTGCTCGACTGGTTCGAGCTGTGGGAGGTGGCCCGGACCCGGCGGGCCACGCCGAGCGCCGCCCTGGTGGAGCAGGCCGACACCGGCGACCTGGCCCACCAGCTCGTGGTCACCGGACACACGGCGGCGTCCTTCGCCTGGTCGCACCAGTTGGCGGAGCTCCAGCGCGACAGCGACGACGACCTGGCGATCGTCAGCCTGCCCGGCACCCCGGCCGCGCAGTGGGCGCGGGCGTCGATGTACTGGGCGGCGTTCCGGGGCACCCGGCACCCCGGGGTGGTCGTCGACGTGATCAACTTCCTCACCACCAACGTGGCGGCCGGCCGGATCCTCGGCGTGGAACGCGGCCTGAACGCCAGCGCGGCGGTGCGCCGGTTCGTCGCGGACGGCGTCACGGACCGGGCCCAGAAGCGGGTGGTCGCATTCGGCACCGCCCTGGACGACCTGCTCGGACCCGCTCCCGCGCCGCCGCCGAAGGGGCACGCGAAGGTGCGTACCCTGCTCATCGCCGCCGCCGAGAGCGTCCGCTCCGGACGCTCCGGCGCCCGCGCGGCCACCTCCCGCTTCATCGCCCAGGCGAACGCGGCCCTGGCCGAGTGACCGGCCGCGCCGCCCCGGCCGCCGGCGTCGCGAGCCGGGCGGGCCGGCCAGGCGCGGGCCCGGCGGACGTCGGCCGCCGGGCCCGGGCTCCGGTCGGATCAGCGCGGCGGGCCACCCCGCCGTTTGCGCATCAGCCGCAGCACCAGCAGCACGATCACGACGACCACCACCAGGCAGCAGAGCAGGCCGAGGAAGCCTCCGCCGCCCCGCGCCCGCCGCCGGGCGGCCTCCACCACCAGCTCACCGGTACCCGTGGACGCCCAGGCCGCGACCGGCACGAACACCGAGAGCACGACCGCACCGAGGACCGCGCCGAGCCGGCCCCACCACTTGCTCCAAGCAGACATGCCCTCATCCTCGCCGAACGGCGCAACCGCGGCAGGGGGGACGCCCCGACTCGTCACCGCCCTGAGCTGCGCCCGGCCTCCGTCAGATCAGGCTGAGGACCGTCCGGGTGGTCCAGGTCGTCCAGCGAACGCACCTTCGGGATCGGCGAGGGAAGCAGCCACAGCACGCACAGGATCCCCCCGACCGCGGCGATCCAGAGCGTGGGACGGAGACCGAGCCAGGTGCCGAGCGCTCCGCCGGTCAGCGCGCCCAGCGGACGGACCCCGTAGTTGACCGTCGAGTACGCGCCGGCCACCCGGCTGCGCAGGCCGTCGGGTATCACGGCGGCGTTGACCGCGTTGAGGTTGACGTCGAACAACATCACGCCGAGCCCGGAGAAGAACTCGGCCGCGCCCAGCAGCCCGACCCGCGCCCACAGCGGACCGTCCGCGACGGCGACGAGGGAGATCGAGGCCGGAAAGACGATCGCACCCGCCACGATGCTGCGCCCGACCCCGATCCGCTCGGACAGTCGCGGCGCGAGGACGGCACCCAGCAGGCCACCGACCGCGCCGGCGCCGAGGGCGAGGCCGAGCAGCCCCGAGGGCAGGCCGAGCGTACGGCTGGCGAAGAGCACGAGCAGGGCGCTGAACACGAAGCTGAAGTAGTTGACGGTCGTCGTGCAGCCGAGGCTCGCGCGGAGCACGGGGTGCCGGAGCGTGAACCTCAGCCCGTCCCGGGCCCGGTGCCACAACGTGCCCGGCTCGGGATCGTCCGCGCGTGCCGTCCGTGCCGTGTGGTCCGGTCGGATCCGACCGATCCCCAGCGCGGAGGCCACGAACGAGACCGCGTCGACCAGGATCGCGACCGGCGCCGTCAACGCCTGCACCAGCACGCCGCCGAGGGCGGGCCCGGCGATGAACGAGACCGACCTGCTGGCGCTCAGCGCGCTGTTGGCGTCGATGTAGCGGGACCTGGGCACCAGCAGGACGAAGAACGCGGGGTACGCCGTGTTGAACAGCACCGACGCGGCGCCGGTCAGCAGCGCGACGGCGTACAGCTGGGTCAACGTGCCGGCGTCGAACGCGAACGCGACCGGCACGGTCACCAGCAGCGCCGCGCGGATCAGGTCGGCCGCCACCAGGAGCCGCTTCTTGTGCGCCCGCCCGTCCACCCAGGCGCCGAGGAAGATCCCGGTGAGGTTCGGCAGCCACACCAGCGCGGTCAGCACCGACACCTGTGCGGGGGTGGCGTCGAGTACGAGCACCGCGAGGAGCGGGAACGCCAGCTCGGAGATCCGGTCACCGAACTGGGAGATCGCGTGCGCGACGAAGAACGATCGGAAGCGGGGCTGGCGGAACAGGGACACGTGGCGCTGCGCTCCGCCGCTCACCGCTCCCCCGCCTCGGGCATGACGTAGCGCATGAATCGCACGTGGCGCGAGTCCGGGGGCTGGTCGGCCGCGGCGCGGGTGACGTACGGCGCCAGCACCTGCTCGATCGCGGCGTTGAGGGCGGCCAGCTCCGCCGCGGTCAGCCGCACGGTGGTGTTCGACAGGCCCGCCTCGCGTCGCCACTCCGGTTCGAGCCGGGGCTCGTCCTCGGCCATCCACCGCCGCGGCAGGTCGTCGTACTGCTGGAAGAGCGTCCGGCTCAGCAGCCGGCTGGCAGCTCGTCCCTCCTCGTCGTCCGGAAACCGGAAGCGGAAGCCCCGAGCGCTCGCCTCCCAGTACCGCTTGCGCGCGTCCCCACCGACGGCGCTGTCCCGGACCAGGCCGAACCGCGCGAGGTGGCGCAGGTGCCAGCTGGTGACCGAGGGGGAAGCGCCGACGTGCTCGGACAGCTCGGTCGCCGTCGCCGCGCCGTACCGCTGGAGCCGCGACAGGATGGCCAGCCGGACCGGGTGGGACAGCGCGCGCATCGCCGTGGGCTCGGTGAGTTCGAGGTCGCCGTACGGGTTTCCGCCGGCACCGTCCTCCGCGTTTCTGAGAGACATGTATCGAGAGTACCCTCTCAGGAATTGCCGGGGCAACTGACGGGGTCCCGGAGGATTCGGGCAGGGCGGGAGAGCGAACTCGGCAGGGCCACGACACGACGAAGGCCCCGGAGTGAACTCCGGGGCCTTCGTGACGAGTAGCGGGGACAGGATTTGAACCTGCGACCTCTGGGTTATGAGCCCAGCGAGCTACCGAGCTGCTCCACCCCGCGTCGGCTCACAAAGACTATCGCATCCCCGCCACGGAGATCAGGCGGGTCCCGCATCCCGCACGGCAAGGGAAAAACGACCGACCGCGAAAGCGAAACGGCCCCGAGGATGAGATCCTCGGGGCCGTTCCGGTGTGGTAGCGGGGACAGGATTTGAACCTGCGACCTCTGGGTTATGAGCCCAGCGAGCTACCGAGCTGCTCCACCCCGCGTCGCTTCGTTAACCGTAGCCTACCGACCCCCCGGCCCGCAAAACGGGACGGGTCGTCAGTTCCACCACCTCCGGATCGCCTCCACCGCGGCGGCTGTCCGCGTCGACCTGGGACCGGGTGCTGGAGGCGTTCTCCCCCACTGCCGCCAGGCCCGGGCGTACGCCTCCTGGACGAGGTCCTGGGCCTCACCGGGATCGCCCACCACGGCGTGGCCGTACCGGAGGGTCCGGGCCGACGTGCTCCGGTAGAAGTCGTCGAAACTCCGCGCGTCCCTCATCTGGCGATCACCCCTCCCCGCTGTCCCACCTGAACAGATGACGGGGGAACGGGGCGCCGGGTTGCGGGGCGCGGGGTCCGGAATGCGACAGAGCCCGTGGCCGGGACCGGTACGGGTCCGCGGGCCACGGGCTCCATGGTCGAGCCGGGCGTCAGCCGTTCGGCGAGGGCGCCGGGGAGGCGGACCCCGGCGGGGACGCGGACGGGCTGCCACTCGGGCTCGGGGCGGCCGACGGGTTGGCCGCCGCCTGGGCCTCCTGGAACGCCGTCATCGCCTCGTCCAGCGTCTTCAGCGCCTGCCCGTACCGCTCGAAGTCGCCGGACGCCTGCGCGGCCTTGACCTCGGCGATGGCGCTCTGCACCTTGGCGGCGGCGTCGGCCAGCGCGCCGGTGAGCGCGGGCGGGGTGCCGCCAGTGCTCGGCGGCGTCCCGCCGGGCGGCGGCGGGGCGCCCTGACCCGTTCGTTTGCCCTGCTCCACGAGCTGCTTGATGCCGTCGGTGAGGTTCGGCGCCAGCGCCACGTACGACGCGCCGTCCCCGTACGACAGCAGCACCTTCTGCAGCGACGGGAACGCGTCCTGCTGGTTGAGCTTCACGTAGACCGGCTCGACGTAGAGCATGCCGTCGGCGAAGGGCAGCGAGAGCAGGTTGCCATACTGCACCTGGGCCTGGTTGGAGGAGAGCAGGTTGAGCTGCTGCCGGATGTCGCCGTTGTTGGTCATCTGCTGGTGCACCTGTACCGGGCCGGCGGTCCGGGTCTGGTCCGGCAGCTCCAGCACCTCCAGCTTCGGCTGCCCGTCCACGTACGAGCCGGAGATCAGCGCGGCGAGGTTCTGCCGCCCGTTCGGGGTGACCGCCGAGGTGAGCTGGAAGCGCGGCCCCTCCTGCCCGGGGAACTGGGTGAACAGGTAGTACGGCGGCTGCTTCTGGCCGCTGTCCGGGGCGTCCGGCACGTTCGGCACCTGCCAGAAGTCCTGGCCGGAGTAGAAGTCGCCCGGATCGGTGACGTGGAACTTGGTGAGCAGGTTGCGCTGCACCTTGAACAGGTCGGCCGGGTAGCGGAAGTGCTCGGCCAGCTCCGGCGGGATCGCCGACTTCGGCAGCACCAGGTCGCCGCCGAACGCCTTGTTCCACGCCTTGAGCACCGGGTCGGCGTCGTCGAACTGGTAGAGCCGGACCGTGCCGTCGTACGCGTCGACGGTCGCCTTCACCGAGTTGCGGATGTAGTTGACGTTCTCCCGGGCGAGCTGGAAGGTGCCCCGCCCGGTCAGCTCGTCGGTCGTCTCTGCTTGGAGATTGACCCGTTCGGCGTACGGATAGGTGGAGGCCGTGGTGTAGCCGTCCACGATCCACTGGATCCGGCCGTCCACCACCGCCGGGTACGGGTCGCCGTCCAGGGTGAGGAACGGGGCGACCTTCTCCACCCGGTCGCGCGGGTTGCGGACGTAGAGCAGCTTCGAGTCCTTGTTGACCGCCTCGGAGAGGAGGAAGTTCGACTCCTGCTCCTTGATCGCGTAGAGCAGCCGGCGGCTGAACGACCCGATCTCGACGCCGCCCTCACCGGTGTAGGTGTAGTACTGCTCTCCGCCGGTCGACGGTGTCGGGCGGTCGAACTCGACGTTCCGGTCGCCGGTTTGCCCCACGATCGCGTAGTCGTCGGCCTCCATCCGCTCGCCGTAGTAGATCCGCGGCTGCTGTGCCGGGATCTGCTCGCTCGGCGAGGCGCACGACTCCTTGGCCGTCTCGTCACCGAGAAAGCCGGAGACGAAGTACGGCTGGCCGCTGCAGACCTGGTTGGCCGGGGCGCCGACCAGCCCGTACCCGTGGGTGTAGACGGTGTGCCGGTTGATCCAGTTGTTCTGCTGCGTGGTCAGCTCGGTGTAGTTGATCTCGCGGACGCCGACCACGTAGTCGGCGGTCTTGCCGCCGACGGTGTACCGGTCGATGTCCAGCTTCGGGCCGAAGTCGTAGAAGCCGCGGACCTGCTGGAGCTGGGTGTACGTCTCGGAGACCAGCTGCGGGTCGAGCAGCCGGACGTTCGACACCACCGAGGTGTCGGTGGCCAGGCTGGCCGGCGGGGTGAGGTTGCTCGCCGCGTACCCGGTGCTCTTCGCCCCGCTCAGCCCGTACGCCGCCCGGGTCGCCTCGATGCTCCGCTGGATGTACGGCGCCTCCTTGTCCCGGGCGCTCGGCTTCACCTCGAAGGTCTGCACGGCCCACGGGTAGATGCCGCCGATCGCCACGGCGGAGACGCCGAGCAGGGCCAGCGCGATGCCGGGCCAGACCAGGTTCCGCATCACCGCGTTGGAGAACACGATGATCGCGATGGCCACCACGATGGAGATGTAGGCGAGGATCTCCTTCGCCGGCAGCAGCGCGTTCACGTCGGCGTAGCCGGCGCCGTAGAGCTTGGCGCCCTCGTTGTACTCCAGCAGCATCGCCCGCCGGTCCAGCACGTACGCGATGGCCTTGAGCAGGACGAAGACGGCGACCAGCGTGCTCAGGTGGGCCCGGGCGCCGTTGGTCATCCGGTCCCCGACGCCCTGCAACCGGACCCCGCCGAAGATGTAGTGCACGGCCAGCGCGCCGAGCAGGGCCAGCACCACCGCGGTGAAGCCGACGCCCAGCAGGTACCGCAGGAACGGCAGTTGGAAGACGTAGAAGCCGACGTCCACGCCGAACTCCGGGTCCTTCACGCCGAAGTTCCCGCCGTTGCGGAACAGCAGCCACTGGCTCCACCGGCTCTGCGCGGACAGCCCGGCGAAGAGGCCGATGACCGCGGAGGCCAGGGCGATCCAGGTGCCGAGCCGGGGGCTCAGCAGCATCCGGTACCGCTCCAGGGTGGCCTGCTCGACGGAGTGCGGGCGCATCCTCGGCCGCAGCCGGTGGGCCAGCCAGAGGTTGACCGCGATGACGGCCGCCATGCCGAGCCCCACCAGCAGGAAGAGCAGCAACCGGGTGGCGAGCACCCCGGTGAAGACCCGGGTGTAGCGGACCTCGTCGAACCAGAGCCAGTCCGTCCAGGCGTTGACCCCCCACCCGAGCAGGGTGAAGAACACGAACACCCCGATCAGGACCCCGATGGTGACGCGTCCGCGCCGGCTCATCCTCGGCAGGGGGCTGCTACGCATGACCACTGTTGGCTCCGCACGCTCGATGTGATCGGCTCCGACCAGGCACCCAGAGTACGGGGTGTTCCTGAACACGTCGGGTCAAGGTCACGTCACGATCGCCGGACGGTCCGGTGAGCCGCGAATCAGCAGCGGGTCGGCTGTCCCCCGGCACGCAGCGTCTCCAACGCCGTCAACGCGTCGTCCAGCGAAGCGATCTTGAGCAGCGGCAGGTCGGGCTGCGGGTTGCGGACCGCCTCGGCGCAGTTCTCCGCCGGCACCAGGAAGACCTTGGCGCCGGCGTCCTTCGCGCCGACCAGCTTCTGGGTGATGCCGCCGATCGGGCCGACCCGGCCCTCGTCGTCGATGGTGCCGGTGCCGGCGATGACCTTCCCGCCGGTCAGGTCGGCCGGTTCCAGCTTGTCGACGATGCCCAGGGCGAACATCAGCCCGGCGCTCGGCCCGCCGATGTCACCCAGGTCGATCTTCAGGGTGAACGGGTGCGGCTGCTGCTGGTCGATCTCGATCCCGATCCGCGGCCGGCCGTCCTGCTCCCGACTGGTCACGGTGGCCGTGGCGGCGACGCCTTCCCGGAGGTAGCCGATCTTCAGCGCGGTGCCGGCCGGCTTGGCCCGGATCAGCTCGGTGAGCCTGCCGGCGCTGGTCACCGGCTGGCCGTCAACCGAGGTGAGGACGTCACCGGGCTTCAGCACGTCGACCGACGGGCCGCCCGCGGTGACCCCCTTCACCAGCACCTGTATCGGGTAGCCCAGCTCCCGCAGCGCCGCGGTCTCCGCGCTGGTCTGCGAGTGCTGGAAGTCCTCCGCGTTGCGCTTCTCGACCTCCTCCTGGGACTCGCCCGGCGGGTAGACCAGCTCGCGGGGCACCACCGCCTCGTCCTTTGAGAACCAACCCGCCAGCGCCGAGCGGAGCTTGACCGTGGGCTGCACCCCGACCGTGGTGAGCCGCAACTGCCCCGCGGAGGTGGACGTCGCCCGCCCGCTGACCTGGATGACCTCCTTGCCGTCGGAGGTGCCGAGCGTGTTGACCGTCGGGCCGGGGCCGAGCACCACGTACGGGATGGGCACGCTCAGCACGCCGACGCTGAGCAGGGCGGTGAGCAGTGCACCGAGGAGTACGGTCACGCCGCGACGTCTCATGCGGCAGAGCGTACCGATCCGCCCGGCGGCGCCCGGGACGGTGACCACGGGACTTCGCCCTCAGCGCAACGCCAGCGGCGGCGACCCGGGGCGGGGCACGCGTACCGTAGATGTCGTGCCTGATATTCCGTTCGGATTCGCGCTCCCGGGTGGGCAACCACCAGACCCCAACGATCCCGCGCAGATGCAGCAGTTCATGTCGCAGTTGCAGCACCTGCTCTCCGCGCCGGGCAGCGGGCCGGTCAACTGGGACCTCGCCCGGCAGGTGGCCGCCAGCCAACTCGCCGCCGTGGGCGACCCGGCGGTCTCGCCGTTCGAGCGCAACGCGGTGGAGGATGCGCTGCGCATCGCCGACCTCTGGCTGGAGCCGGCGACCTCGTGGCCCACCGGCATCCGGGCGTCCGTCGCCTGGAACCGGAACGAGTGGATCTACAAGACCCTCGACGTGTGGCGCAAGCTCTGCGACCCGGTGGCCAGCCGAATGGTCGGCGCGATGGGCGACCTGGTGCCGCCGGAGGCCCGGGCCCAGCTCGGCCCGATGCAGTCGATGGTGGCCACGCTGGGCGGCGCCCTCTTCGGCGGCCAGCTCGGCCAGGCGCTCGGCTCACTCGCCGCCGAGGTGCTCTCGGCCGGCGACATCGGCCTGCCGCTCGGCCCGGCCGGCACGGCCGCGCTCATCCCGGCCAACATCCGGGCGTACGGCGAGGGCCTGGAGCTGCCCGAGGACGAGGTACGCCTCTACGTCGCCCTGCGCGAGGCCGCCCACCAGCGGCTCTTCCAGCACGTGCCGTGGCTGCGCGGGCACGTCCTCACCGCCGTGGAGAACTACGCCGCGGGCATCCGGGTCAACCGGGAGGCGATCGAGGAGGCGATGGGCCGGGTCGACCCGACCGACCCGGAGTCGATGCAGGCGATCGCCCTGGAGGGCATCTTCACCCCGGAGGACACCCCGGCGCAGAAGGCCTCCCTGGCCCGCCTGGAGACGGTGCTCGCCCTGGTCGAGGGCTGGGTCTGCCACGTGGTCGACACCGCCGCCGGCGAGCGGCTGCCCAACGTCGTACGCCTCGGCGAGGCGTTCCGCCGCCGCCGGGCCGCCGGCGGGCCGGCCGAGCAGACCTTCGCCGCCCTGGTCGGCCTGGAGCTGCGTCCGCGCCGGCTGCGCGAGGCGTCGGTGCTCTGGGCGGCGCTGACCGAGCACCGGGGCATCGCCGGCCGGGACGCGATCTGGGGCCACCCGGACCTGCTCCCCTCCGACGACGACTTCGCCGACCCGGAGGCCTTCGCCGCCGGCGGTCTCGACCTCGACGACGAGCTGTCGTCCTTCGACTTCAGCGCGCCGGGTGGTCCCGAGGAGAAGGCGCCGGGCGGGGACACCCCGCCCCGCCCCGACGAGGGCGACGACACCGACAAGTCCTGACGCGTACGTCCGCAGGTTCCACAGGATCCACACAGCTCGCGGGAAGAGCGGCCTCCCCACGCAGGGAGGCCGCTCTTTCCCGCATCGCGTGTGGATCTTGTCGATCCTCCGGGCCGTCGGGGCCGGCCTTCGGGGTGGGTGTTCAGCGGGCCTGGCCCGAGAGCAGGGCGCGGGTCGCGTCCCAGCCCTCGAAGGCCGGGTCGAGGGTGCCCAGGTCGGCCGGGCCGCGCAGCCGTCGCCAGCCGGCGGTCACCGCGACATCGCCCGGGTGCGGGGCGCCGGACCGCACGTCCGCGGGGACGGACGTGTCCAGGTCCACCGGCGGCAACCACTCCGGCACGGGCAGCCGGGCCGCCACGCCGAGCAGCCCCGGCCCGGCCCCCTCGACCGGGGCGACGGCGACCGGCCGGCTGGTGAGCGGGCGGAGCAGCTTGCCGAGGGTCAGCCCGGGCACGTCGGGCGCGTCGGCGGCGACGACGGCCGCCTGGTCGTACCTGGCCCGCCCGCCGCCGTCCTGAGCGGCCAGCGCGGCGAACACCGCGTTGACCGTGGGCGCGGCCACCTCGTGGACGGCCATGTCGGGCCAGACCACCGCGTCGGCCAGCCACCGGTCCCCGGCCGTGACCGCGACCGCGGTCTCCACCTCGTTGAGCGTGGCGAGCAGGTCCACCACGTCCTCGGCGAGCGCGGTACGCCACCGCGTCGGGTCGATCCCCGGCGGCGTCCAGGCCACCGGGCCGAGCAACGCCACCACCACACGTCGGGCCACGCCCCGACCCTAGCCCCGCGCGATGCGCCCCGCCCGACCCGACCATCGGGATCGGCCCCGCACGCCAGATCCCGACCTGGCGGGATCCAACCCCCGCCGACACCCCCACATCGGCGACCGGAATCGATCACCACGCCCGCCGCCACCAGGCCCCGGACCCGGCTCAGCCCGACACCGCCCGCGAAGGCGGAGTCGATCGACCGGGCCGGGCGGGGTGGGTCAGTCGGAGAGGGGGACGCCGGAGGCCGCCGCGACGCCCTCCAGGTAGCCACGGGCCCGTTCGGTCTTCGGGTAGCGGCCGACCAGGGCCCAGAACCGGGCGTTGTGGCTGGGCACGATCAGGTGCGTCAGCTCGTGCAGGAGCACGTAGTCGATCACCCAGTCCGGCATGTCCTGGATCCGGTGGGAGATGCGGATGGTCCGGTCGGCCGGGGTGCAGGAGCCCCAGCGACCGTTCTGGTTGGTGACCCAGCGGACGCTGGCCGGCGCGGTCTCGGCGCGGTGGTCGGGCAGGTAGAGGTCGACCAGCCGGGCGGCGCGGGCGAGCAGCTCCGCGTCGGAGCGGGCCAGCCGGCCCTCCCGGGCGGCGAGCCGGGCCAGCATCCGGTCGACCCACTCGCTCTCCTCGGCGCGGGAGAACTGGTCGGGGATGAGCACCACGACCCGCTCGCCATCGCGGTACGCGGACACCGTGCGTCGCCGGCGCTGACTGCGCCGTACCTCGACGACGGGCTTCCGCGTCCCGGCCATCACTGGCCCGCGCAGCCTCGGATGACTGTCACGAGGGAAAGCTAATGCGTACTGACCAGGGGTCCGCAAGAGTCAACACGACGACACGCGCCCGGAAAATGGTGGTTGGTCGCCAGGAGTCCTGAAAAATTTCTTTGCGGAGGACGGGAAGCCGCCTCCGGTCACCCTTCGTGGTGGCCGGGTCGGGCGGCTGGCGCGTCACCTGCCGACCCCCGCCCACGTTAGGTGATCATCGGGCGGAGCGCCGCACGGGGGCCGCCGGAAGGGGGATCTGCGCGCATTCACCCGGCGTGTCCCCGCCAAACTGACTTATCCGACGTAATTCGCAATGCACACTCTCGACATCGACTTGCTCACAGTGTCGAAGCACAGCTGACATGGAACTGCCCGTACCTGGGTAGGGTCCGCCAACCAGCGGTCATGAGCGTGGCCGCGGAGAAGGACCCAGCGCCGGCGCCCTCCGTGGCCCGCCGCCGGGAAACCCGCTGGGACGGCGTGTCCGGCGGACGAGACGAGGAGGCTACCGTGGCCGACCAGGCCCAGACCTACAACGGTTACTGCGTCAAGTGCAAGGAGAAGCGGGACTTCGAGGGGCGCGTGGAGGTCTCGAAGACCGGCATGAACATGGCCAAGGGCAAGTGCCCGGTCTGCGGGACGACAGTGAACCGCATTCTCGGCAAGGCCAAGGTCTGACCCGTACGGGTCCCGGGGGAGGGGTGGCCGATGGCCACCCCTCCCCCGTTTCACGTCCCGGGCCGGAGCGACTGTCGGCTGGCCGACAGTCCTACCGGCCGGTTGTGGAAAACCGGCGTTTTCCTGTGGACAGCCCTGGGCAGGGCCCGGCGCACCTGTGGACAACGATCGACGGAGGGCACGGACGCGGTCACCATCCGTGTCATGAGCCGTGCGACCCCGCTGACCCGTCCCACCCTGCTGCCGGGGCTGACCCGCCTCTGGCGGGACCGGCACACCCTGCAACTCGGGGTGGAGCCGGGCCGCGCCGTCCTGCTGGAGGTGACCAACCCCCGGGCCGCCCGCCTGCTCGACCTGCTGGACGGCACCCGCAGCGAACGCAGCGTCCTCGACTGCGCGGCGACGGCGGACGTGCCGTCCGACGAGGCCCGCGCCCTGCTCGACACGCTGCACGCCGCCGGGCTGGTCGTACCCGCGCACACCCTGCTCCCCCGCGACCTCGCCGGTCCGGTGCGCGCCCGGCTCGCCGCCGAGGCCGGGGCGCTGGCGCTGGCCGCGCCCGGGCTGCCCGGCACGCCCGCCCGGCTGCTGCGCCGCCGGCGGGCCGCGCGGGTGCTGGTCACCGGCGCCGGCCGGCTCGGGGGCCCGCTCGCCGTCGCGCTGGCCCAGGCCGGCGTCGGCCACCTCGATCCCGACCTGGCCGGCCCGGTCCGCCCGGCCGACCTGGTCGGCACCGGCCTGGCCGCCGCGGAGGTGGGCCAGCCGCTGGCCGCCGCGGCCTCCTCGGGCGGGCCGCGCCGGGCACGGAGACCGGGCCGCTCCGACGCCGCCGGGTCGATTTGGTCGTCCAGCTCGGCGTGGACCGGCCGGCCGCCCTGCTCGCCGCCCGGTACGCCCAGCGCCGCCAGCCCCACCTGCTGGTCGGCCTGCGCGGCGGCGTGCCGCTGGTCGGCCCGCTGGTCCGACCACCGGTCGGGCCCTGCCTGAACTGCCTGGACCTGCACCGGGTCGACCGGGACCCGGGCTGGCCCGCGCTCGCCGCCCAGCTCGCGGCCGACGACGCGGACCAGGCCTGCGCCGTCACCACCCTGCTCGGCGCGGTGGCGTACGCGGCGGCGGAGGCGCTGGCCCACCTCGACGGCGGCACCCCGGAGACGCTCGGCTGCGCGGTCGAGGTCGGCGGCGCCGGCCGGTTCCGCCGCCGGGTCTGGTCCCCGCATCCGTCCTGCGAATGCTCAAGAGGCCGCCGGATCCGGTTCGAGCCCACCCGCTCCCGGCTTCGTAGCAGCAGCGGGCCCCCCGAGTCGGTAACAATGACCAGGTGACCGACATCCCGCGCCGGGCCGTGTCCCGGACCGCCAAGCTCGCCGCTCTGCCGCTCGGCTTCGCCGGCCGGACCGTCCTCGGGATGGGCAAGCGCGTCACCGGGCTCGCGTCCGACGTCATCTCCGCGGAGATCCAGCAGCGCACCGCGGAGCAGCTGTTCAGCGTCCTGGGCCAGCTCAAGGGCGGGGCGATGAAGTTCGGCCAGGCGCTGTCGGTCTTCGAGGCGGCCCTGCCGGAGGAGATCGCCGCCCCCTACCGGCAGGCGCTCACCAAGCTCCAGGAGGCCGCCCCGCCGCTGCCCGCGGCGACCGTGCACAAGGTGCTCGCCGAGCAGCTCGGCCCGGACTGGCGGGACCGCTTCGTGGAGTTCAACGACACCCCCGCCGCTGCGGCCAGCATCGGCCAGGTGCACCGCGCGGTCTGGCGCGATCCCGGGTACGGCCCGTCCGGCGCGCCGAAGCATCGGGACGTCGCGGTGAAGATCCAGTACCCGGGCGCCGGCGACGCCCTGCTCGCCGACCTCAAGCAGCTCTCCCGGCTGGGCGGGATGTTCCGGGCGATCCAGCCCGGGCTGGACGTCAAGCCGCTCCTGGTCGAGCTGCGCGAGCGGATCACCGAGGAGCTGGACTACGAGCTGGAGGCCGAGTCGCAGCGCGCCTTCGCGGCGGCGTACGCGGACGACCCGGAGATCTTCATTCCGGAGGTGCTCGACTCCTCGCCCCGGGTTCTGATCACGGAGTGGATCGAGGGGACGCCGCTGTCGCAGATCATCCGGGAGGGCACCGAGGAGCAGCGCGACGAGGCGGGACGGCTGATGGCCGTGCTGCACCTCTCCGCGCCGATGCGGGCGGGGCTGCTGCACGCCGACCCGCACCCGGGCAACTTCCGGCTGCTGCCGGACGGCCGGCTCGGCGTGATCGACTTCGGCGCGGTGGCCCGGATGCCCGAGGGCACCCCCGAGCCGATCGGCCGGATCGCCGCGCTGGCGCTCCGCGGCGACGCGGAAGGGGTGGTGGCCGGCCTGCGGAAGGAGGGCTTCGTCAGCGCCACCGAGCCGATCGACGCCGAGGCGGTGCTCGACTTCCTCCGTCCCATGCTGGAGCCGATCGCCGAGGAGGAGTTCCGGTTCACCCGGGCCTGGCTGCGGACCGAGGCGACCCGGCTGGCCAGTCCCCGATCGCCCACCTTTCAGCTCAGCCGCCAGCTCAACCTGCCCCCGTCGTACCTGATGATCCACCGGGTGACGCTGGGCTCGATCGGGGTGCTCTGCCAGTTGGAGGCGAAGGCGCCGTACCGGGCGATCCTGGCGCGCTGGCTCCCCGGCTTCGCCCCGGTGGCCTGACCGACGAAACGCCGCGGGGGCGGTGGCCGGAACTCCGGCCACCGCCCCCGCGGATCGGAACGGACTAGAGAACGCCCAGGTCGCGAGCCGCCTGGTTGCGGCTGCTCATGGCGACGGTGCGGGCGGAACGGGTTGCCTCAGTGCTCGTGGTGGTGCGACCGGCCTGAGGCCGGGGCATTCGGGCCCGGGACAACGCTTCGTGGAGTAGTTGCATCTCGACGGCTCCATTGGGTACGTACAGCATCTGATTCATCTCTCTGACAACCGGCTTGCGGCCGGCCTGGGTACGGATCGGGTGCATTGTCAGGCTGCCAGCCGGACCGCGTTCCGCGACTCGGACAGCCCACTGGCCGCCAGTCGCGCCTCGGCCTCGACCCGCAGAGCGGCGTCACGGGCGAGGTCCTCCTTGCGCGGACGGCCACGGGGCCGCTTACGCGGGACGACCGCGCCACGCTCGAAGATCTCGCCGCCCCAGACGCCCCAGGGCTCGGCCCGCTCCACCGCACCGGCGAGGCACTCGACGCGCAGCGGGCAGTCCCCGCAGAGCGACTTGGCCAGCTCGAGCTCGGCAGGCGAGTCGGAGAACCACAGGTCGGGGTCGAACTTCCGGCAGGGCAGGCTCGCCTCCACTTCGACGCTCACGTCGAGCGGGGCCAACGCCAGACTCATGCCCGGTCACCTCTCTCTCACATCGATCTCGTGGATCGCAGTTCCGACGTACTTCGGCAGGGCAAAAAAACTGAGGCCGCGGATCCCGGTATGCGGGTTCCGCGGCCTCGAGGTGAGCCGGTGGTCTGGTGATCAGACCGGTCTACCTCGAGGTGGAACGCCGCGGACATCCATGCGCTTCTTGGCGCCATCGATGCCCTTGCCCGTGAAGCCACTGGTCCCCGGGTTCTGGATTCCGGTGGGCGCGACGGTCAGGGTCAGCTCGGCCTGAACCTGGACCTGGTGCACCTGCGGAACCGACGGTCGCGCAGCGGCGAGAGCCACCCGGACAGCCGACAGCGGAGCGCAGGCAGCCGGCATCACCGCCGGACGCTCATACTTGAAGATCTCCACGGGTGCCACCTCCCTCACGTTCCTCGTGCCGACTATGGACTCAGCCCCTGTGAGCAGCCGGAATGGCGCCGCTCCCAAGGTGTGTCCTGAGGCTATTCCTCGCCACAGGGCGAGGGCAAACGAATTTACGACTCGATTTCGAAAGTTTTCTCCGGGCAGACGTCGTCGACCGCCGCGCCCCCCACCAGAGCCAGCACCGTCTCGCCGTAAAGGCCCAGTTTGCGGGGGCCGATCCCGGCGATCGCGATCAGCTCCTCGGTGCGGCCCGGCTTCCGCTCGGCCAGCGCGGTCAGCGTGGCGTCGGTGAAGACCACGTACGCCGGCACCTTCTGGGCGCCGGCCACCCGCTGCCGCCACTCGCGCAGCCGCTCGTAGAGCTCCTCGTCGATGTCGGACGGACAGGTCGGGCAGCGGCCCAGCTTGCGGTCCGCCCCGGCGAGCAGGGTCGCGCCGCAGATCCGGCAGGAGACGACCTGGTTGCGCCGCCGCTCGGTCCGCCGGGCCGCGCCGGCGCCGGCCCGCTCGGCGCCGCCCGAGCGGTCGAGCTGGGGCAGGAAGCGGGACGGCCGCCGGGCCCGTCCGCCCGGCGAGCGGGCCGCGGCGTACGACATCCAGAGCCACTCCCGGGCCCGGGTGATCCCGACGTAGAGCAGCCGGCGCTCCTCCTCGACCTGCTCCGGGGTCTTCGCGTACGTGGTGGGGAGGGTGCCCTCGGCGAGACCGACCAGGAAGACCGCGTCCCACTCCAGGCCCTTGGCGGAGTGCAGCGAGGCGAGGGTCACCCCGTCGACGGTGGGCACGTGCTGCTGGGCGGCCCGGCGGGCGAGCTCGTCGTTGAAGTCGCCGAGCGTCGCCTGCCGCTCCACCGCGGCGGCCTCGCCGACCGGCAGCACCTCGGGCGTCGCGGCGTACTCCTCGGCGAGCTGGAGCAGCGCGGCGAGCGCCTCCCAGCGCTCCCGGGCGGCACCGCCGGCCGGGGCGGCGTCGGGGGCCCAGCCGACGGCGGCGAGCCCCTCGACGACGGCGGCCGGCAGCGGGGTCTCCCCCGGGATCGAACGGGTGGCGGCACGCAGCGCGACCATCGCCTGGCGTACCTCGGGCCGCTCGAAGAAGCGCTCCGCCCCCTGCACCACGTACGGCACCTCGGCCTCGGTGAGCGCCTTCTCGTACGCCTCGGACTGCGCGTTGGTGCGGAACAGCACCGCGATCTCCCGGGCCGGGGTGCCGCCGTCGACCAGCGCCCGGCAGCGGGCCGCGACCGCGTTGGCCTCGGCCGGCTCGTCGGTGAAGATCCGCAGCTCCGGCTCGGGGCCGGCCGGGCGCTGCCCGACCAGCTCCAGCCGCAGCCGGGCCTCGGCGCCCCGGGCCTGCGAGATCACCGCGTTGGCGAGCCCGACCACCTGCGGGGTGGAGCGGTAGTCGCGGACCAGCCGGACCACCGTCGCGCCCCGGCGCCGGCGCGGGAAGTCCACCAGGTACGACGAGGTGGCCCC
This sequence comes from Micromonospora kangleipakensis, assembly GCF_004217615.1. NCBI lineage: Bacteria > Bacillati > Actinomycetota > Actinomycetes > Micromonosporales > Micromonosporaceae > Micromonospora > Micromonospora kangleipakensis. The sequence continues at coordinate 7,036,573 of NZ_SHLD01000001.1, forward strand.
GGTGAACGAGTAGATGGTCTGGCTGGCGTCGCCGACCACGGTGAGGTCGTCCCGACCGCCGAGCCAGGCCTCGAGCAGCCGCTGCTGGAGCGGGTTGACGTCCTGGTACTCGTCGACGACGAAGTGCCGGTACTGGCCGCGTACCTGCTCGGCGACGTCGGGATGCTCCTCGATCCCCCAGACCGCGGCGCGCAGCATGTCCTCGAAGTCGATCACGCCGTTGCCGCGCTTGAGCTTCTCGTACGCGGCGAAGACCTCGGCCACCTTCGCCGGCTCGTGCGGGGTGTCGCGCAGCGCCTTCGCGGCGGCCACCACGTACTCGCCGGGCTCGACCAGGGACGACTTCGCCCATTCGATCTCACCGGCGAGGTCCCGGGCGGCCGCCCGGTCCGCCCGCAGGCCCACCTTGGCGGCGGCCAGGGTGACCACCCGGACCTTGCTGTCCAGCAGCTCCGGCATGGCCCGCCCCTCGAGCAGCCGGGGGGCGAAGTAGCGCACCTGGCGCAGGGCCGCGGCATGGAACGTGCGTGCCTGCACACCCGGCACCCCGAGGAGGGCGAGACGGCTTCGCATCTCGGCGGCGGCCCGGGCGGTGAAGGTGACCGCGAGCACGTGCCGGGGGGAGATGTCCCCGGTGAGCGCGCGGTGGGCGATCCGGGAGGTCACCGCGCGGGTCTTGCCGGTGCCCGCGCCGGCCAGGATGCAGACCGGCCCGGCCGGGGCGGTCACCGCGGACCGCTGCTCCGGATCGAGTCCGGCCAGCACCCGTTCCGCCGCTGAGTGAACCACCACAGGCAGGAATCATTCCAGCCGCCGGCGATGTTGCAGCGGTTAGCCTGGCCTGATCTGACCGGGCGCGAGCCACCCTTGGAGGACCTGATCATGTTGACGATGTATTCCACCACGTGGTGCGGCTACTGCCACCGGCTGAAGTCGCAGCTCGACCGGGAGGGCATCGGGTACGAGGTGGTCGACATCGAGCAGGACCCGAAGGCCGCGGAGTTCGTGATGAGCGTCAACGGCGGCAACCAGACCGTCCCGACCCTGCGCTTCGCCGACGGCAGCGCCCTCACCAACCCCTCGATCACCCAGGTCAAGCAGCACCTCGCCAGCCTCAACGCCTGACCCACCCCGCACCGACGGGAAGAGCGGCCGCCCCCTCCGGGGCCGGCCGCTCTTCCCGTCTCCCGGCCCCTCCCCCGTCCCCACCACGTTGATCATGAAGTTATCGCCCGCGCGCTCGGCGTGTCGTGACAACAACTTCATGATCGACGCCGTTGGCGAGCGCGACCATGGTCGCCGAGAACAGCCCGCCGACAAGGCCGCCGATGGCCTGCACGGTGACCAGCACGCCGACGAACGCGGCGTCCCGGCGCGGCCCCTGGTCGACGTACGCGAAGATCAACGACTCGGTGAAGCCCATCACCAGCGAGCCCAGGCCGTACCCGAGCAGGCCCGGCGCAGCGCGGGCTCGCCGGCCAGGTGCCGCAGCCCGGCCCCCAGCTCGGCCGCCCAGCGCAGCTCCGCGGCGGCCGGCGGCGTCTCGGCGACCCGCAGCAGGCCGACCACGCCCGCGGCGGTCAGGAAACCGGCCATGGCGAGGGTGACCAGCAGCCAGCCACCGACGGCGGCGTACAACCCGGCCCCGGCGAGCGGGCCGACCAGCCGGAGCCCCTGCCGTACGGTCTGCAGCACCCCCGTTCGCCTCGGGCAGCAGTTCGGTCGGCACGAGCTGCCGGATCAGCCCGCTGAGCACCGCGCCGAGCGTGATGTACGAAAGGCCGTAGAGCGCGGCCACCACGTAGATGATCCGGACGTCGGCCCGGTCCCGGACCGCGAAGAGCGGGCTCAGCAGCACGGCCGTGCCCAGGCTGGTGGCCACGAAGAACGGCCGCCGGGGGGGTACCGGTCGACGACCCAGCCGACCAGCGGCGCAGCATCATCGGCGCGACGATCGCGAAGATGGTCGCGCCGGCCATCCCGTCCGATCCGGTCAGGTCCTTCACCCAGACGGCGAGGGCCAGCAGCAGGATCGACTCGGCCGCCATGCTGGCCAGCAGGGCGGCGAAGAGCAGGCGGAAGTCGGGGCGGCGCAGGACGGTGCGCATGGGGTCCCTCCGGCGGGACGGCACCCGGGCGGGCGCGTCGGGGGCGGTGCCGGCCGGGACGCCGTCGTCGGGCGGCCGGCACCTCTCCACGGTCCTCTTTTTGTCTCGAGACACGCCCTCGCCGGAACCTCCGACACCGGTCGCGCCGTCCATACTGACCGTGGGGGGCGAATTTCATACAGTTACCGTCGCGTGCGGCGGTCGACGGAGAAGAGGACGCCGTGCCTCCTGCCGTACCGAGCCCGATCCTGCGCCGGCGCAGGCTCGGCACCGAACTGCGCCGGCTGCGCGAGGCGGCTGGTCTCACCGGGGACCAGGTCATCGAGCGGATCGGCTGGGCCTCCGCGTCCAAGTTGTCCCGACTGGAGAACGGCCGCAGCCGCCCGGACCCGGACGACGTCCGGGACCTGCTGGTCCTCTACGGGGCCGCCGGCGAGCTGCACGAGGAGCTGCTGGGGATCGCCCAGGAGGCCGGCGACATGCGCGGCTGGCTGCGCAACTTCCCGGTGATGACCCAGCAGCAGCGCGGCTTCGCCGAGCTGGAGGCGGGCTGCGCGGAGATCTCGGAGTACAACCCGGTGATCGTGCCCGGGCTGCTGCAGACCCCGGGGTACGCCCGGCACCGGATCATCTCGGCGGCCCAGGTCGCCGAGGAGGCCGGCGACCCGGAGACCGGCGAGGACCCGGAGACCGAGGTACGCGCCCGGCAGGCCCGCCAGTCGCTGCTGACCCGCTCCCCCGACGCGCCCCGTTACACGGCGGTGCTGGAGGACGCGGCCCTGGGCCGGCGCGCCGGCCCGCCCGAGGTGCTGCACGAGCAGATCCTGCACCTCTGCGAGCTGGCCATGCTGCCGAACGTCACGCTGCACCTGCTGCTGCGGGACACCCGGATCGCCGACTGGTACCTCCCACCGACCGCCTTCTCGGTCTACCGGTTCGCCGATCCGCTCGATCCGGAGACGCTCGCGATCGAAGGCGGCTTCACCGACGTCATGTCAACCGAGGTAACCGCCCTAAATCGCTATAAAGTGGCGTTCGAGTGGCTATGCTCGGCGGCGCTCTCCGCATCGGACACCCTCTCCTGGCTCATCGAGGCGACGGGGCGGCTGACCGACACGGCACCCGAGTCCACGGTGGCGTTCGGGCCGGCAGCGGCGCCGGTCCAGCGCCGCCGTGAGTCGGGGCGCCTGACGACGGACCGGTGACCCGACGAGGGGACGCGTCCGTCCGGCCTGCGGCGTCACTCGCCCCCATCGGAGCACTTCAGACCAGGAGCAGAACCATGAATGAGATCCACAACAGCCCGTCCGACCTCGCCCAGCAGCTCGCCGGCGCGCCCTGGCGCACCAGCACCCGCAGCCAGACCTCCAACTGCGTGGAGGTCGCGCCGCTGGGGACCGGGCCGGCCGCGGTCGCGCTGCGGGACAGCAAGGACCGCAGCGGCCCGGTGCTGCTGTTCAACCGGGCCGGCTGGCTCGGCTTCATCGCCGGCGCGAAGAACGGCCAGTTCGATCTGAACTGATCCGGCGAGGACCAGAGGGCCGTCGGCGTGCTGCCGGCGGCCCTCTCGCTGTCCACCCCCGACAACCGTCCTGAGCTGGGGTCCCCCGATCGGTCTACGCCCCGAGGAGATAGCCGGGTTTCACTTGCTGGGACGACCACCCGGCGTAACCTGTCGAAAGAGTGACGTGGAAGTTCCATCCCGTACTCGCTCGTCGCGATCCGTCCGGGGGACACCCATGCGGTTCCTGATCGTTCGCACCGACATCCGCGCCGTCGCGGACAACGACATCGCGGCCGCCTGGGCCGGCGGTGGCCGGCTGCGGGACGAGACCACCACGCCCGAGCCACGCCGCCAGGTCGTGCACGCCGAGGATCGCGACGCCGCGCTCGTGCTGGCCCGGGCCCTCGCCACGGTGGGCGCGGTCCGCTCCGGCCGGCAGCGGGTCAAGGTGCTCCCGATCTCCGACCCGGACCCCGGGCCCCCGTACCGCTGGGATCGCGCCTGACCCCACCTGACGTCCGTCGTGGCCGGACCGGCTTCCCCCGCCGTTCCTTGCCCCAGCCGACCACGACGGCCCGTGTTCCCGGCCCGTGACCCTCGCGGCAACGACGGTCATGGGCCGGGACCGCGTCCCTGCCCGACCAGACCGGCCCGGCTCGGCAATGTGGCGGTGTTCGACCGTGAGGACCGGGCCGCATCGGCGAACCGGCCGGTGCGGGCGGGTCAGCAGTGGCCGTCGAGCCAGCGGTGGATCAGGAAGAGCGCGATCGAGGAGGGCGGCGGGAGGACCAGCCGGTTCCCCTCGCCCACGTCGACCGGGCGCCCGGCCAGGACGGCGCCGATCTCTCGGCGGGTGAACCAGCGGGCGTGAGCGATCTCCGCCGGGTCGACGCGTACCGGCTCGTCGGCGTCGGCGCGGGCCAGGAAGCCGAGCATCAGCGAGCCCGGAAACGGCCAGGACTGGCTGCCCGCGTACCCGATCTCCTCGACCCCGACGCCGACCTCCTCGCGGACCTCGCGCAGCACGGCGGCCTCCGCCGACTCCCCCGGCTCGACGTAGCCGGCGAGGCAGGAGAAGCGACGCTGGCCGGGCGTGCCCGGCCAGGTGGCATTGTTGCCGAGCAGGCAGCGCCCCTCGGGCCCGGCCACGCCGTCGTGCACCAGCACGATCATCGCCGGGTCGGTACGCGGCCAGACCCGGCCGCCGTCCGGGTCGATCCGCGACCAGCCGGCCTCGTCCACCTGGGTCGGATGCCCCGTGGAGGACGAGTAGCCGTGCCGGATGTGCCAGTTCAGCAGCGCCAGCGCGGTGGTGAAGATGCCGGCGTCCCGGTCGACGAGCAGATGGCCGACCTCGCGCAGGTTCACCGCCCGGGCGCCGGGCAGCTCCGGCAGCGGCGCGTCCACCGCGAAGACCGGCACCCCGTCCGGCTCGACACCGAGGAACATCGGCACCGACCGGGGCACCGCGGACAGCTCGCCGGAGCCGAGCAGCACCAGCTCCGGCGGGGCCGCCTCGCCACGGACCAGCGCCCGGCCGTCGGCGGCCGAGTCCAGCACCAGCACCCGCGCCCGCTCCCACGCCTCGGCGAGCCAGCCCGGGTCGGCACGCCGGTGCGCCGCCCGGTCCAGTGTGGACCGGGCCAGGGGCGGGGCGGCCTCACCGGTCACGCCGGCTCCGTCCGCACCGGGGCCAGGGCGGAGAGCGGCCCGGCGACCCGGTCGGCGTCGCCGAGCACGACGGTGACCGCCTTCGCTGGGGCCAGGTAGCGCGCCCCGGCCTCGGCGACGTCGTCGACGGTCGCCTTCGCCAACCGGGCGGCGTGCTCGGCGAGGAAGTCCAGGCGCAGCCCGTTGCCGGCGTACGCGCTGGTCAGCGAGGCGAGCCCAGCCTGCGTGGACATGCCGAGCTGGAGGGTGCCGAGGGCGTACTGGCGGGCCTGCTCCAGCTCCTCCGGCTTCACCGGCAGGGACGCCAGCCGCCCCAGCTCGTACGTCGTCTCGAGCAGCGCCGGTGCGGTGACCTCGGTGGCCACCTCGGCGGCGGCGACCAGCACGGACCCGGCCACCGAGTGTTCGACAAGCGAATGCGGGCCGTAGGTGTAGCCCTTGTCCTCCCGGATGTTCTCCACCCAGCGGGAGGAGAAGTATCCACCGAAGACCAGGTTGGCCAGTTGCAGCGCGGCGTGGTCGGGGTGGGTGCGCGGGACCGCCGGCAGCGCGATCCGCAGCGACGACTGCACCGAGCCGGGGCGGTCGACCAGCAGCAGCGGGCCGGGCTCCAGCGGCGGGGCGGGCGGCAGCTCGGCCACGTGCCCGTCCCCGCGCCAACCGGCGAGGGCCTGCTCGGCGGCGTCCAGCGCGCGCTCGGGCTGCACGTCGCCGACCAGCACCAGCACCGCGCCGGCCGGGTGCACCCGCTCGGCGTGCAGCTTGCGCAGGGCCGGCGGGCGGACCGCGCGGACCTGGTCGGGTTCGGGGGTCTGGATCGCGTACGGGTGCCGACCGTAGACCCGCTTGAGCAGCGCGGTGCGGGCCAGGTGCGCAGGCTGGCTCTGCGCCACCTGGATCCGGTCGACCAGCCGGTCCCGCTCGGTGTCGACCCACTCGGCCGGATAGATCGCCCCGGTCAGCACGTCGGCGAGGATCTCCAGCATCCGGTCCAGCCCGGTGACCAGGCCGGCCCCGGAGAGCATCAGCCGGTCCGGGTCGACCCCGGCGGAGAGCCCGCCGCCGACCTTCTGCAGCTCGGCGGCGATCTGGTTCGCGGTGTAGGTCTGCGTGCCGGAGAGGATGGTCTGCGCCAGCATCGCGCCGCGGGCCAGGTGGCTGCGCCCGAACGGCATCCAGAGCCGCAGCTCCACCAGGGGCACCGCCGGCCGGCGTACGGCGATCACGGTGAGCCCGTTGGCGAGCGTGCGCTCGGCCTGCTTCGGCAGCTTGAGCCTGCGGTTGGGGCCGAGCGGCGGCAGCGGCCGCGGCCCGGTCTCCACGGTTGCCGTCACTGACCCTCCTCCGTTCGCGACTGCGGGGCTCGCAAACCCGGCTCACTCCTCGCGCTCACCGGGCACCTCCGGCGATGACCTCGATGGACGCGCGGCGCTCCGGCCGCAGGGTGGCGGCGGCGGCGCGGACCTGCTCCTCGGTGACCTCGCCGACCAGCCGGGGCAGCTCGTTGAGCAGGCCCGGCTCGCCGCGCTGCTGCTCCAGCACGGCCATCCGCAGCGCCCGGCCGAGCACCGCGTCGGTGTCGCGCAGCAGGTGGGTGGCCATGCGCGCCTGGGTGCGGGCCAGTTCCCCCTCGGTCAGCCCGTCGGTGGCCAGCCGGTCCAGCTCCTCGTCGATGGTGCGCAGCACCTTGTCCACGTCGCCGCCGGGCGGCAGGTGCGCCTGGAGCAGCAGGGCGGTGGGGTCGCGCACGTCGAACGGGTCGCCCATGAAGCCGAGGTACCCGCCGAGGCTCGTGACCGTCCGGTCCCGCTGGACCAGCCGCTCGACCAGCCGGGACGCGTCCCCGTCGGTGAGCACCTCGGCCAGCACCACGTACGCCAGGTAGCCGGCGAAGTCGTCGACCGGGTCGGGCACCCGCCAGGCCCCGGCCACCGCCGGCAGCGGGGCCAGGTTGTCGGTGTACGACGCGCGCCGCTCGGTGGTCAGGTCGGGCTCGGTGAAGTCGGGGCGCTGCGGGGCGGGCCGGGCCGGCACGTCGCCGAAGTGCCGCTCGATCAGCTCGGTCGCCTCGGCCACGTCGACGTCCCCGCTGACCGCCAGCACCGCGTTGCCGCTGGCGTAGTAGCGACGGAAGAAGTCGGCCGCGTCGGCGACGGTGGCCGACTCCAGGTCGACGAAGGAGCCGTAGCCGTCGTGCGCGTTCGGGAAGGTGTCGAACATGACCGGCGGCAGGGTCAGCCACGGGAACCCGCCGTACGGCCGGTTGAGCACGTTGACCCGGATCTCCTCCTTGACCACGTCGACCTGGTTGCGCAGGTTCTCCTCGGTCAGCCGGGGGCCGCGCATCCGGTCGGCCTCGAGGAAGAGCGCCCGTTCCAGCGCGTTGCTCGGCAGGGTCTCGAAGTAGTCGGTGTAGTCCAGGTGGGTGGAGCCGTTGAAGGTGCCGCCGGCGCCCTGGACGTGCCGGAAGTGGGCCAGCTTCTCCAGGTTCTCCGAGCCCTGGAACATCAGGTGCTCGAAGAGGTGGGCGAAGCCGGTGCGTCCCTCGGGTTCGGAGCGGATGCCGACGTCGTAGACCACCGCCACCCCGATCACCGGGGCGCTGCGGTCGGGGGTGAGCACCACCCGCAGGCCGTTGTCGAGGGTGAACCGCTCGACCGGGTACTTCGTCGCTGGAATCTTCGCTCTCCGCGTCGGCACGAGATCGACACTAGCGCGTCGGCCCCCCGCGTACCCGGCTCCTCCCGGGCAGCGGTGGGCGGCGCGCCCGGCGGATTCCGGCGGCGGCCCGGACGGCCGTCCCGCCGGTGGCCCGACCGGCTCCGCGAAGTCCACCGAACAGGTGGGAATTGCCGAGAATGCTGGGGCGGCGTGTCCCGGATCGTGGATCGGTCTTGACGCCGGCCACAGTCTGCCCCACTCTTCCTACCAACTAAGTAGGAATACTGCGGATTGGATAGACGATGAGACGGCTCCCCTTCCGTCGGCTGGCCTCCCTCGCCACGCTCGCCGTCGTCGGCGTGGCCACCCTGGGCACCACGGCGGCGTGCGGCGACAGCGACGACGCCGCCGGCAAGTCCGGCCCGGTGACGCTGCGCCTCGGCTACTTCCCCAACATCACCCACGCACCCGCCGTGGTCGGCGTGGAGAAGGGCATCTTCGCCGAGAAGCTGGGCAGCGACGTCAAGCTGGAGACGAAGACCTTCAACGCCGGCCCCGCCGCCATCGAGGCGGTCTTCTCCGGCGCGCTCGACGCCACGTACATCGGTCCGAACCCGACCGTGAACGCCTTCTCCAAGTCCAAGGGCGAGGCGGTCCGGGTCGTCTCCGGCGCCGCCTCCGGCGGCGTGGCCCTGGTGGTCAAGCCGGAGATCACCACGGTCGAGCAGCTGCGCGGCAAGAAGATCGCCACCCCGCAGCTCGGCAACACCCAGGACGTGGCGCTGCGCTACTGGCTCAAGGAGAAGGGCCTCAAGACCACCAAGGAGGGCGGCGGCGACGTCAAGGTCGTCCCGCAGGAGAACGCGCAGACGGTGGAGACCTTCACCAGCGGCGCCATCGACGGCGCCTGGGTGCCCGAGCCGTTCGTGTCCCGGCTGGTCAACGCCGGCGGCAAGGTCCTGGTCGACGAGCGGGACCTGTGGCCGGACAAGAAGTTCGTCATCACCAACCTGATCGTCAGCACCAAGTTCCTCAAGGCCCACCCCGATGTGGTGAAGAAGCTGGTCGAGGGGCAGGTCGCGGCGAACGAGTTCGTCAACACCAAGCCGGACGAGGCGCAGCAGGCCATCTCCGACCACATCGGCAAGATCACCGGCAAGCCGCTGGACATCAAGCTGATCAAGCAGGCCTGGCCGACCCTGGAGTTCACCAACGACCCCATCGCGTCCTCGCTGAAGACCGGCCTGGACCACGCGGTCGCCGTCGAGCTGACCCAGCCGGTGGACCTGAACGGCCTCTACGACCTGAAGTTCCTCAACGAGGTGCTGAAGGCCGAGGGCAAGCCCGAGGTCAGCCAGCCATGACGTCGACCACGACGACCCCCCGCAGCGCGACCGGCTCGGTCGCGCTGCGGGGCGTGACCAAGGTGTACGGCCAGGGCGAGAACGCCGTCCTGGCCCTGGACGGGGTGTCGCTGGACGTCGCCCCCGGCGAGTTCGTCTGCCTGGTCGGCGCCTCCGGCTGCGGCAAGAGCACGCTGCTCAACCTGGTCGCCGGCCTGGACCGGGCCAGCGGCGGGCGGATCGACCTCGGCGAGGGGGTCAACCCGGGCCTGATGTTCCAGGAGCCGGCGCTCTTTCCCTGGCTCACCGTCGAGGCCAACGTGGAGACGCCGCTGAAGCTGCGCGGGCTGCCCCGGGCCGAACGCCGGGCGAAGGTCGCCGAACTGCTGCGCACCGTCCACCTGGCCGACTTCGGCCGCAAACGGCCGCACCAGCTCTCCGGCGGCATGCGGCAGCGGGTCGCGCTGGCCCGCACCCTGGCCCTGGACACCCCGGTGCTGCTGATGGACGAGCCGTTCGGCGCGCTCGACGCGATGACCCGGGACATCCTGCACGACGAGCTGGAGCGGATCTGGTCCGAGCGGAAGCTCAGCGTGCTCTTCGTGACGCACAACGTCCGGGAGGCGGCCCGGCTCGCCGACCGGATCATCCTGCTCTCCAGCCGACCCGGCCGGATCATCTACTCCACCCGGGTCGACGTGCCCCGGCCCCGACGGATCGACTCCCCCGAGATCGCGAACATCGCCGCCGAGGTCACCGACCGGCTGCGTACGGAGGTGGGCCGCCATGGCCAGTGACACGCTCGCCGCGACCCCGCGTACCGACGCGGAGATCTCCGGCCTGGACGCGCTGGAGATCGCGGGCCGAGAGCAGCCCGGCTCGCGGGCCCGGCGTCTGTGGTCGGCCACCTGGCCGAAGCTGGCCGCTCTGGCGCTGGTGATCGGCATCTGGCAGGTCGTGTTCTGGACCGGCTGGAAGGACCCGTGGGCCCTGCCCGCACCGGGTACCGTCTTCGCCGACCTCGGCCGCTACCTGGGCAGCGCCGCACTCTGGGAGGGCCTGGCCACCACCGGCCGGCGGGCCGCCGTCGGCTTCGCCGCCGCGGTCGCGGTCGGGTTGGTGCTCGGCCTCGCCGTGGCCCGGGTGAAGGTGCTCCGGGCCGCGCTCGGCTCGATGATCACCGCGTTGCAGACCATGCCGTCGATCGCCTGGTTCCCGCTCGCCATCGTGCTCTTCCAGCTCACCGAGCAGGCGATCTTCTTCGTGGTGGTGCTCGGCGCGGCCCCGTCCGTCGCCAACGGCGTCATCCACGGCGTGGACTACGTGCCGCCGCTGCTGATCCGGGCCGGCCGCAACATGGGCGCCCGGGGGCTCAACCTCTACCGGTACGTCATCGCGCCGGCCGCGCTGCCCGCCATCGTGGCCGGGCTCAAGCAGGGGTGGGCGTTCGCCTGGCGCAGCCTGATGGCCGGCGAGCTGCTGGTGGTCATCGCCGAGCGCACCTCCATCGGCGCGCAGCTCACCTACGCCCGGGACTTCTCCGACTCGCCGCGGCTGATGGCCATCATGATCGTCATTCTGGTGGTGGGTCTGGTGGTGGACGCCGCGTTCGGCGCCGCCGACAAGGCGATCCGGCGCCGCTGGGGCGTGCTGGACCAGGCCGGCAACTGAGCCCGTGTACGTCTCCGCGAGAGCCGACTACGCGCTCCGGGCCATGCTCGCCGTCGCCGACACCGCCGGTTCCACCGGCAACGGGGGGTCCGGCGGCGGCGAGTTGGTCAAGGCGGCGAGCCTGGCCGAGAGCCAGGACATCCCGCTCAGCTTCCTTCAGGGCATCCTGCTCGACCTGCGCCGCGCGGGGCTGCTGCACAGCCACCGCGGCACCGAGGGCGGCTACGCCCTGACCCGCCCCGCCGACCAGATCAGCGTGGGCGACGTGCTGCGCGCGGTCGGCGGCTCGCTGACCAGCGTGCGGGGCCTGCCGGCGGACCGCGCCGGCTACCACGGGGTGGCCACCGGGCTGCGGGACGTCTGGCTCGCGGTGGACGGCGCGATCGCCCTGGTCGTCGACCGGACGACCCTGGCCGACCTGCTCACGGACCGCGCCCCGACCCGCTGACGCTGGGGGCGCCACAGGATCGGCTCAGCTCGCGGTCGGTCCGGTGGTCCGCCCGGCCGGGCTGTGCAACTCGACCAGCCCGGCCCGGGCGGTGCCGTCGGAGGTCGGATGCCAGGGGCCGAACGCCGCGACCACGGCGAGCAGCAACCCCGCCCCCGCGACCGCGGCGACCAGCAGCAGCTCGCGCAGTGCCCCCGAGCCGGTCTCGCCCGCCATGGTCCCCCCTCCACGCCCGGCCGCCCGGCCCGACCTCTTCCCCCCGGCTGCCAGCCTCGGCGAAGAGAGCGCCCATGACAGTCACCCATCGGACGCAACCCCCGCTGATCCCCGACTCAAAGCGAAACGGCCCCCGGAGGGGCCGAATCACATCAAGATCTGATCAACGCGGGAGCGGGACGAGCGTCAGGCCGTGCGGGGGTGCTGGGGGCGACGGCGGCGACCGGAGGCGCGGTGCGCCGGCCGCGGGCCGGACGCCTCGCCGGAGGCGACCGAGCGACCGCCGTCGGCGGCACGACCGGTCTCACCTGCGGTACGACCGCCGGTGCCGGCCGCGCGGAAACCGTCGCCGGCCCCGCGACGGCCCCGGGTCGACCCGCCCCGCGGGGCGGCCGCCGGCTGGGGCACGTTGATCGTCACCGGTACGCCCGAGGGCTCCCTGGCGCCGGTCACCCGGGCCAGCGCCTCGTCGCCGAGGCGGACCTGGGTCGACTGCGGCTTGATGCCGGCCACGCTCATCAGCCGGGTGACATCCCGGCGCTGCTCGGGCAGGACCAGGGTGACCACGCTGCCGGACTCCCCAGCCCGGGCGGTACGCCCGCCCCGGTGCAGGTAGTCCTTCGCCTCGGTCGGCGGGTCCACGTTGACCACCATGTCCAGGCCGTCCACGTGGATGCCCCGGGCCGCCACGTCGGTGGCGACCAGGGCGGTCACCTGTCCGGTGCGGAACTGCTCCAGGATCCGGGTGCGCTGCGGCTGCGACTTGCCGCCGTGCAGCGCGGCCGCGCGTACCCCCTTGGAGAGCAGCTGGCGGGCCAGCCGGTCGGCGCGGTGCTTGGTTCCCATGAACAGGATGGTGCGGCCCTCGCGGGCGGCGATCTGGGTGAGCGCGGCGGGCTTGTCGATCGCGTCGACGTGCAGCACATGGTGGGTCATCGCGGTCACCGTGGCGGTGCCCGGGTCGACCGAGTGCGAGACCGGGTTGCTCAGGAAGCGGCGGACCAACCGGTCCACGCCGCCGTCCAGGGTGGCGGAGAAGAGCATCCGCTGGCCGTTCGGGGCGACCTGTTCCAGCAGCTTGGTGACCTGCGGCAGGAAGCCCATGTCGGCCATCTGGTCGGCCTCGTCGAGCACGGTGATGGCGACCTCGCCGAGGCGGGCGTCACCCCGGTTGATCAGGTCGTGCAGCCGGCCGGGGGTGGCCACGACCACCTCGGCGCCGGCACGCAGCGCGTCCGCCTGCCGCTGCAACGAGAGGCCACCGACCACGGTGGCGCAGCGCAGCCCGAGGGCCCGGGCGTACGGGGCGAGCGCGGTGGTGACCTGCTGGGCCAGCTCCCGGGTCGGCACCAGCACCAGCGCGAGCGGGCGGCCGGGGCGGGCCCGGCGGCCGGCGATGCGGTGCAGCAGGGGCAGCCCGAAGGCGAGCGTCTTGCCGGAGCCGGTACGACCCCGGCCCAGCACGTCCCGGCCGGCGAGCGAGTCCGGCAGGGTCGCCGACTGGATCGGGAACGGCTCGGTGATGCCCTGCGTCGCGAGCTCGGTGAGCAGCGCCGGGGCGAGCCCGGTCGCGGCGAAGGTGGGAATGGTCATGGTCATGCGGAATGCCTTCCTCGACGCGGCACGTGTCGAGGGAGGGCGCCGAAAGGCGGCGCTGTCGTCGGCGGTGAAACCCGTCGCGACTCACAAGCACGAACCGAAGGGGGTACGGGCCGGTCCGCCGCAGCGCGCCACGCCCCGCCGGAGCGGGGGGGGCGGCGCGGCGGACCGGTCCCGTCACCGCGCCCTTAGGGCGCGGTGGATGGTGCTGGGTGATCCGAAGATCAGAGCGGGCGGATGTTCTCCGCCTGCGGGCCCTTCTGGCCCTGGGTCACCTCGAACTCGACCCGCTGGTTCTCGTCCAGGCTCCGGTAGCCGGAGGACTGGATCGCCGAGAAGTGGGCGAAGACGTCGGCGCCGCCGCCGTCCGGGGTGATGAAGCCGAAGCCCTTGTCAGCGTTGAACCACTTGACGGTGCCAATAGCCATTTGTTTCGTCTCCTTGACGGAACGTCGAACCCGCACCTGTTGCGGGCTCGAAGAGGAGCGCTCCGCGCGGAACTGCGCGAATCGCCTGTCGCTGCTGGTCGCCCCGCCCGGAGAACTCCGGACACAACAAAGAGCGCCTGGGGCCACAATCCGCCAGGCGCACACAGAGTCTCTGGAAACCAAAACTGCAACGCGCCTAACCTACCACGGATTACGTAACGCGGGGCCATCCGGCGAAATTTCCGGTACGCCGGCGATCAGCGCGGTCAACCCGTCGGCGTCGAGCAGGTCGGCCGGGCGGACGGTCACGCCGTCCCGCACGTAGTGGAACGCGGCGCCCACCCGCTCGACCGGCACCCCGGCCAGCTCGGCCCAGGCCAGCCGGTAGACGGCGAGCTGCACGGCGGCCACCTCGGCCTCCCGCCCGGCGGGCAGCCGGCCGGTCTTCCAGTCGACCACGTCGAACCGGCCGCCCGGCCGGGCGAAGACGGCGTCCATCCGCCCGCGTACCACCACACCGGCGATCACTGTGGCGAACGGCACCTCCACCTCCAGCGGCATCCGGTCGGCCCACTCGCTGGCCAGGAAGCGCTCCTGCAGCTCGGTGAGCGCCTCGTCGGGGGCCGCGTCGTCGTCCGCGGCGCCGGGCAGCTCGTCCACGTCCAGCAGCCGGTCGGCGCCGAAGCGCTGTTCCAGCCAGGTGTGGAAGGCGGTGCCCCGGCGGGCGTACGGGTTGGGCTCGGTGGGCATCGGGCGGCGCAGGGCACGCGCGAGGGCCCCCGGGTCGCGGCGCAGCGCCACCAGTTGGGTCACCGAGAGGTGCCCGGGCAGCTCCACCTCGACCGAGTCGGCCCGCCGCAGCAGCTCGGCCCGCTCGGCGAGGAGCAGGTCCGCCTCCCGCCGCCACCGCGCCACCTCCGGGTCGTCCGCGCCGTCGGCGGCCGGGACGTCGCCGCCCGTCGCTCCGGCGACGCCGTCCCGGCCAGCCCCGGCCCCCGCCGGGCCGCCGGGCTCACCGCGCGCCGCCCCCGGGTCGGCGGGCTCAGGGCGGGTCGCCACGGAGTCGTCGCGCTCGGGGCGGGCCGCCTCGGGGTGAGCCAGCTCACGGCGGGCCGCCTCCGGCTCGGCGCGCTCGGGGTGGGCCGCCTCGGGAGCGGCGGGCGCGCGGCTGGCCGCCTCCGGGTCGGCGAGGAAGCGGCGGACCAGGGCGGCGGCCTCGGCCAGCGCCGGCCGGCGGGCGCCGAGCGGGTCGGCGGGCCACTCGGCGCGGAGCACCACCTCGGTGGTCGGGTTGACCGCGTCGCCGGGCGGTTCCGGCGCCCACTCGTCGATCAGGTGCCCGGCCCCGCCGTCCAGGCAGGCGTCGTGCACCTCGCTGAGGAGGACCGAGGGCCCCCGGAACCGCTTCGTCCCCTCCCCCCACCAGTACCCGGAGCAGAGCAGCAGCCGCCGGGGCCGGGTCACCGCCACGTACGCCAGCCGGCGCTCCTCCCGCTCGTCGTGCGCCCGCCAGGCGTCGGTGAAGTCCTCCAGCGCGCGGGCCACCCCGCGCTGGTCCTCGGCGGCGGCCAGCCCCAGCTCGGGCAGCCCGTCGGCGTCGCCCCGGAGCGGGAACGGCAGCACGCCCAGGCCGCCCAGCCAGTGGTCGGAGTTGCGGACCGGCCCCGGCCAGACGCCCCTGGTCAGCCCGGCCACCGCCACCACGTCCCACTCGAGGCCCTTGGCGGCGTGCGCGGTGAGGATCTGCACCGCCCCCTCCACCACCTCGACCTCGCCGGGGGCGAGCCCGCGCTCCTCGTCCTCGGCGGCGGCGAGGAAGGACAGGAAGCCGGCCAGGGTCGCGCCGGGGGTCTCGCCGCTGAACCGGGCGGCGACGTCACCGAGGGCGTCGAGGTGGCCGCGGGCCAGGCCGGCGTCGCCGGCGCCGTCCCGGCCGGCCCGGACCGCCACCTCCACGTCCAGGCCGATGGTCCGCTCGATGTCCGCGATCAGCTCCGGCAGCGTCTGGTCGAGCCGGTACCGCAGCAGGGCCAGTTCCATCCCGTACGCGCGCAGCCGCGCGTACCCCTCCGCCGAGTACGCCTGCGCGGGCCCCAGGTCGGCCAGCGCCTCGACCAGCGTCGCCTCGTCCAGCACGTCCACGGCGATCTCCGGCCCGTCGTCGCCGGTCAGCTCGCTGCGGGACCGGGCGATCGAGCGGGCCCGCCGGTGCAGGGCCACCAGGTCGCGCGGCCCGATCCGCCAGCGCGCCCCGGTGAGCAGCCGCAGCAGCGCCGCCCCGTCCGTCGGGTCGGCGAGCACCCGCAGCGTGCAGACCACGTCCCGGACCTCGGGGGTGTCCAGCAGCCCGCCCAGGCCGACCACCTCGACCGGCAGCCCGCGGGCGCGCAGCGCGGACTCGATGGCCGGGATCTGGCTGCGCAGCCGGACCAGCACGGCGGTGGTGGGGCGCTGCGGCACCGGAATGTGCTCGGGCAGCGCCCCGGGCATCCGGGCCGCCCCGCGCCAGGCGCCGAGGACGCTGTCGGCGATCCACTCGGCCTCGTCGGCGTACGTGTGGAGCAGCGCGCAGTGCACGGTGCCGGCGGCCTGGCCGCGCGGGCTGCGGTGCGGGATCGGCTCCTTGACGCTGAGCGCGGCGCGCAGCTCCGGCACCTGCGCGCCGGCGGCCCGCAGCGGCGTGGCCAGCGCGTTCGCCACCCCGAGGATCTCCGGGCGGTTGCGCCAGCTCGTGGTCAGGCTCAGCACGTCGGCCGGGGCGCCGTCGGCGCGGGCGAAGTCGCCGGGGAAGCGGTCCAGGGTGCCGGCGCTCGCGCCCCGCCAGCCGTAGATGGACTGGCAGGGGTCGCCGACGGCGGTGACCGGGTGGCCGCCGCCGAAGAGCGCGTTGAGCAGCACCACCTGGGCGTGGCTGGTGTCCTGGTACTCGTCGAGCAGCACCACCCGGAAGCGGTCCCGCTCGATCACCCCGACGCCGGGGTGGTCCCGGGCCACCCGGGCGGCCCGGGCGAGCTGGTCGGCGAAGTCCATCGCCTCGAAGTCGTCCTTGCGGCGGGCGTACGCCCGGACCAGTGGGAGCAGCCGCAGCCGGGTCTGCTGGACGGCGAGGGACTTCCGCACGTCGGCGTAGACCCGGCCGGGGCGGGACTGCACGTCGGCGAAGAACCGGCCGGTCCAGGCGGCCAGCTCGTCCGGGTCGACCAGGTGCTCGTCCAGCTCCCCGGCGAGGGCCAGCACCGCGTCGGTGATGGTGCTGGGCATCCGGTCCACGTCGGACATGTCGCCGTCGTAGTTGCGCACCAGCAGGTCCACGAGCTGCCAGCGGGACGCCTCGGTGAGCAGCCGGGTGGTGGGCTCGTAGCCGGCGCGCAGCCCGTGCTCGGTGACGATCCGGCCGGCGTACGAGTGGTAGGTGGAGACGGTCGGCTCGCCGGCGAGGGGGTCGTCGTGCGCGTCGCGCCCCTGCCGGCCCAGCCGGCGGATGAGCTGGTCGAGCCGGGTACGCACCCGGTTCGCCAGCTCGCCGGCCGCCTTGCGGGTGAAGGTGAGGCCGAGGATCTGCTCCGGTCGGACGTACGAGTTGGCGACCAGCCAGACCACCCGGGCGGCCATCGTCTCGGTCTTGCCGGAGCCGGCGCCCGCGACCACCAGCAGCGGCTCCACCGGCGCGGCGATGATCGCCGCCTGCTCCCGGGTGGGCGCCGGCAGCCTCAGCAGCTTCGCCAGCTCCACCGGGGTGTAGCGGGGCCCGGAGTCGGCCATGCGGGGCGCCGGCGCGGCGGTGCTGAACAGGGTCGGCTGGGTCACGGCACCCTCTTCGTTCGCGGCTGCGGGGCTCGCAAGCTCACTCCTCGCGCTCACGGGTGCTCCGGACGACTCGGGTGGTCGGCGGTTCGACGACCTGGCGGCCCTGCCCGGACACCGGGCAGCTCGTGCGGACCGGGCAGACCCGGCACTTCGAGTTGGCGACTGCGGCGAAGGTGGCGGCGGCCATCGTATCGGCGGTGCGCCGGACCAGCGCGGTCGCCCAGCCGGCCTCCGGGCCCTCCCCGGCCGCGGCCTGGGTCTGCTCCTTGGCGTCCTTCGCCCCGGTGCCGAGCTGGACCAGCGCGGCGCCGCCGGGCTCGTCGCCGAACTCGGCGAACGCCCCCGCCTCCACCGCCGCCTGGTACGCCCCGAGCTGCGGGTGCTCGGCGACCTCCCGCTCGGTGACCGCGGTGGACTTGCCGGTCTTGAGGTCGATCACCACCAGCCGGCCGTCGGCGTCGACCTCCAGCCGGTCCACCCGGCCGGTCAGCTCGACGGGCCGCTGCGGGTCGTCGAGGCGGACCGCGAACTCGTGCTCGATGGCGAGCAGCCGGCGCGGGTTGCCGGCGAGCCAGCGGAGCAGCTTGTCCACCATCGCCTCGGCGCGGGCCCGTTCCGGGCCGACCATCCAGCGGGCGGCCAGCTCGATCGCGTCGAAGCGGGCGGCCACGTACTCCAGCAGGGCGGTCCGGTCGACGCTGGCGTCCTCGGCGAGCATCGCGGCGGCGTGCACCAGGTTGCCCACCCCCTGGGCGGCGCTGGCCGGGCCGCTGCCCCCGTGCCGCTCCAGCAGCCAGCGCAGGCTGCACCGCAGCGCGCTCTCCATCGCCGACGGGGTGACCCGGACCGGCTCGCCCTCGTCCACCAGCGGCCGGTCGTCGGAGAGGCCGCGCAGCCCCCACCAGTCCTCCGGGTGCGCGCCGGGGACCCCGGCGGCGGCCAGCCGGGCCAGCTCGGCCGCCGCCGCGCGCCGCCGGCCGGGCGGCGCCGCCGGGTCGGTGACCGCGGTACGCAGCTCCGCCACCAGCGCCGACAGGGTGAGCCCACGCGGCGGGAGGGTGACCGGCAGCGCGCCCGGCCGGTCGGCCTCGCCGTCGTCGTGCGGCTCGCCCTCGACGGTCAGCGCCGCGCCGTCACCCGGGTGGCCGCCGTCGGCCCCGGGCACGGTCAGCGCGGCGCCGTCACGCGGAGCGGGGTCGGCCTCGGGTTGGGCGCCCCCGGGTTCGGCAGGGGTCGGGTCGGCAGGCTTCGGATCGGGCGGCTTCGGGCCGGGCGGCGTCGGCCCGGCGCCGGTCGCGGGTGGCTCGGTGGCAACCAGCTCGTGCAGGAAGCGGCTCGGCTGCTCCTCGTGGTCGTCGCCGCCGACGGCGGCCGACGCGACCGCGGTGACCAGCAGCCGGTGCCGGGCCCGGCTGACCGCGACGTGGAAGAGCCGGCGCTCCTCGTCCAGCAGCGCCGAGGTCTGCCCGACCAGGCTGGCCCGGGTGCCGGCGCCGTCCGCCCGGCCGGCCAGCACGTCGACCAGCCGCTCGGAGCCGAGCAGGCTGCCGCGCAGCCGCAGGTCCGGCCAGACGCCCTCCTGCACGCCGGCGACCGCGACCAGATCCCATTCCAGACCCTTGGCGGCGTGCGCGGTGAGCAGCCGGACCGCGTCGCCCCGGTCGGCGCTGGCCGCCAGGGTGTCGGCCGGCAGGTCCTGCCCGAGCACGTGGTCGAGGAAGACCTCGGTCCGCGCGCCGGGTAGCCGGTCGGTGAACCGGGCCGCCGCGTCGAAGAGCACCAGCACCGCGTCGAGGTCCCGGTCGGCCGCCTCGGCCCGCCAGCGCTGCGCGGTCTCGTGCTCCCCGGTGGCCGCCCGCCCCCGGGTGATCGCCCCGGCCCAGCGTTCGGCCAGGCCACTGTCCCGCCAGACCGCCCAGAGCACGCCCTCGGCGGTGGCGCCGGGAGCGGCCGCGGCCTGCCGGGCGGTCTCCAGCAGGGCCGCCACCGCCTGTGCGGGCGCGGCCCAGCGCCGGTCGATCGCGGCCAGCTCGGCCGGGTCGCGCAGCGCCTCCACGATCAGCTCGCCGGAGGGCCGCCGGTCGCCGCCGGCCAGCGCGAGCGCGCGCAGCCCCTGGCGGAGCCGCCGCTCGGCGAGCGGGTCGGCGCCGCCGAGCGGCGAGTGCAGCAGGGCGACCGCGGACTCCTCGTCCAGCCGCTCCGGCTCCAGCGCGCAGCGGAGCAGGAGCAGCAGCGGCGCCACCCCGGGTTGCAGGTGCAGCGGCAGGTCCTCGCCGTGCACGACGGTCGGCACGCCGGCGGTGTGCAGGGCGCGGCGCAGCGACGGCAGCTGCCGGCCGGTCGAGCGGACCAGCACCGCCATCCGGGACCAGGGCACCCCGTCGAGCAGGTGGGCCTCGCGCAGGGCGTGGGCCAGCCAGGCCGACTCGCTGGTGGCCGAGCGGAACGTGCGGACCTCGACCGAGCCGGGCGCGGCGTCTGGCAGCGGGCAGAGCCTGCGGTGCGCCGCCGGGCCGCGCAGCCGGCGGCCCAGCCGCGCGGTGGCCGCCAGCAGCCCGGGGCCGGCCCGGTAGGAGGTGGTGAGCAGGATCTGGGCGGCCGGCGCACCGGAGGCGGTGCGGAACCGGTGCGGGAAGGTGGTCACCCCGGCCGGGTCGGCGCCGCGGAAGGCGTACGTGGACGAATCCGGGTCGGCGAACGCGACCAGGGGCTTGCCGCCGCCGGCGATCACGGCGAGCAGGTCGAGCTGGGCGGGGTCGGTGTCGGCCAGCTCGTCGACGTAGACGTGGGCCAGCCGGCGGCGCTCGGCGGCCAGCAGCTCCGGATCGTCGAGCAGCATCCCGGTGGCGGCCCGGACCAGCTCGGCCGGGTCGTACGCCACCGAGCCGCGGTTGCTCACGTCGCGCAGGGCGAGGACGGCGACGTACTCCCGGAGGAAGCGCGCGGCGGCCGGCCAGTCGGCGCGGCCCAACTTCTCCCCCAGCCGGGCGAGCTCGACCGGGCCGACGCCGCGCTCGGCGGCGCGCATCAGCAGGTCGCGGAGCTGGGCGGCGAACGCCCGGGTGCGCAGGGCGGGGCGCAGGTCCGCCGGCCAGCCGACCGGGTCGTCCTCGGGCTCCTCGCCGACCACGTCCAGCAGCTCGCGGATGATCAGATCCTGCTCGGGGCCGGTGAGCAGCCGGGGCGACGGCTCGCCCCGCTCGGCGGCGGCCCGGCGGAGCAGGCCGAAGGCGTACGCCGGGAAGGTCCGCACCAGCGGCTCGCGGACCACCCGGTGCCCGTCCCCGGCGATCCGCGCCTCGATCCGGTGGCGCAGATCGGTGGCGCCCCGCCGGCCGAAGGTGAGCACCAGGATGCGCTCCGGGTCGACGCCCTCGGCGACCCGGGCGGCGACCGCCTCGATCAGGGCGCTGGTCTTGCCGGTGCCCGGACCGCCGACGACGAGCATCGGCCCGTCGGTGTGCGCCACCACCTCGGCCTGCGCCGGGTCGGCCCGTCGCGCCGCGGGGTGCGCGGCATCGCCCGCCGACCCCTCGGGCCGGCGTTCCGCCGCGGTCGTCCCTCCGGACCGACCGTCCCCCCGCGCCACCCCGCCGGACCGCCCGTCCCCCGGGGCCGCCTCGGCGGGCCGACGCACCAGCCGGTACGCCTGCATCAGCTCATCCCACCACGCCCGTACGACACCTCCCCCACCCCCACCTCACCCTCCCGCCTCAGCTCACGTTGATCATGAAGTTGTCGCCACGACACGCCGGCATCGATGACAACAACTTCATGATCAACGGGGACGGCGGGGCGTCAGATGAGGCGGGATTCGAGGATGTCGAGGGCTTCGGGGACGGACTGGGCCACCGTGAGGAGGTTGAGGCCGGCGGGCTTGAGGAAGTGCTGGTCGGCCAGGGTGTGCAGCCAGTCGAGCAGGGGGCGGTAGAAGCCGTCGGCGTCCACGAGCACCATCGGCTTGGCGTGCATGGCGAGCGTGGCGGTGGTCCACACCTCGAACAGCTCGTCGAGGGTGCCCAGACCGCCGGGCAGGGTGATGAAGGCGTCCGACTT
Organism: Micromonospora kangleipakensis; assembly: GCF_004217615.1. Classification (NCBI taxonomy): domain Bacteria; kingdom Bacillati; phylum Actinomycetota; class Actinomycetes; order Micromonosporales; family Micromonosporaceae; genus Micromonospora; species Micromonospora kangleipakensis. The sequence continues at coordinate 7,058,085 of NZ_SHLD01000001.1, forward strand.
GTCGATCATCAGCGTCTTGCGGCTGGCCATGCCGTCGGTGACCAGCAGCTCGTCGGAGGCCAGGTCGGCGACTTCCAGGTCGACCAGGGCCTGCGGGATGACGCCGAGGGTCGGCCCGCCGGCGGCCCGCGCCCCGTCCGCCAGCGCCCCCATCATCCCGACGCAGCCACCCCCGCTGACCACGGTGTGCCCGCGCCGGGCCACCTCCGCGCCGGTCTCGGCCGCCAGGTCCAGCCAGCGCCGGTCGAGGGTGCGGGAGGACGCGCAGAACACGCAGATCGCGGCCACCCGGTCAGCCCTTCCCGCCCTCGTCGGCGGCGGCCCGCTGGTCGGCCTCTTTGCGGGCGACCGCCTCCGCGCGGACCGCCTCCTGCTCGGCGGAGAGCACCGCCTCGGCCTCCACGATGTGCCGGACCGCCGCGTCGACGTCGTCGGTGAGGCAGATCAGCTCCAGGTCGGACGGGCCGATCTTGCCCTCGGCGGCCATGCTGTCGCGCAGCCAGTCGAGCAGCCCGCGCCAGTAGTCCACGCCCATCAGCACCACCGGGAAGCGGGTGACCTTGCCGGTCTGCACCAGCGTGAGCGACTCGAACAGCTCGTCCATGGTGCCGAAGCCCCCGGGCAGCACGACGAACGCCTGCGCGTACTTGACGAACATGGTCTTGCGGGCGAAGAAGTAGCGGAAGTCGATGGCCAGGTCGACCCAGTCGTTGAGCCCCTGCTCGAACGGGAGCTCGATGCCGAGCCCGACGGAGAGGCCGCCCGCCTCGCTGGCCCCCCGGTTGGCCGCCTCCATCACGCCCGGGCCGCCGCCGGTGATCACCGCGTACCCGGCCCGGGCCAGGGCGCCGCCCAGCTCCTCGGCCATCCGGCACTCCGGGCTCTCCGGCATGCTGCGGGCCGAGCCGAAGACGCTGACCGCGGGTGGCAGGTCGGCGAGGGTGTCGAAGCCCTCGACGAACTCCGACAGGATGCGCAGCGCCCGCCAGGCGTCCTTGGTCTTCCAGTCGCCGCGCCCCCGGGAGTCGAGCAGCCGCTGGTCGGCGGTGCTGGTCGGGATGGCGCCGCGGCGCAGCGTGACGGCGCCCCGGTGCCGCTCCCGTCCCCGGTCCGGGCCGGGCTGCTGCCGCCCGTTGCTCTGGCTCATGGGAGCCACCGTAGTGGAGCCGGGGCGGCCGGGTGTGCGGGCCGGCGAGCCGGGGAAATAGTTCGCGATCTTGGGCAACTAATTCTGTCGCTCGTACGTCTTACTATTCACATACCGGGTATGCCCCGGCGCGCGCCTTCGGGGGAGGAGCCAGCGTGATCAGTAACAGCGAGATGATCCGGATCCGGCGACAGATGCAGCGGCGGATCCGGGACGTGGTGGCCGAGCGCCGCCGCGCCCGCCAGTTGGAGGCCCACGACCTCACCGGTGACCCGGCCGAGCCCCGCCCCGCGGCGGACCAGTCCCTCACCCCGGCCGGCTGACCGGTCGACACACGTCGATCAAGAGGTTTGCGTCACCCGGACCGGGATCCGGTGACGCAAACCTCTTGATCGTTTTCGGCGCCGGTCAGGCGGGGGCCAGCCAGCGGTGCAGGGTCGCCGCGCCGTCGCGGATCTTGGTGAGCTCGACGTGCTCGTCCTTGTGGTGGGCCAGGTTCGGGTCGCCCGGGCCGAAGTTCAGCGCCGGGATCCCCATCGCCGCGAACCGGGCCACGTCCGTCCAGCCCAGCTTGCCGATCGGGGCCGCGCCCACCGCGGCCAGGAACTCCTGCGCCGGCGGCGCGTCCAGGCCGGGGGCCGCGCCCGCCGCCGCGTCCGTCACCTCGAGGTCGAAGCCGGCGAAGACCTCCCGCAGGTGCGCCTCGGCGGCCGCCGGGTCGCGGTCCGGGGCGTACCGGTAGTTGATCTCGATCTCGCACCGGTCCGGGATGACGTTGCCGGCCACCCCGCCGGCGATCCGGACCGCGTTCAGGCCCTCCCGGTAGTCACAGCCGTCGATGGTGACCCGCCGCGCCTCGTACGACCGCAGCCGGTTCAGCACCTCGCCCGCACCGTGGATGGCGTTCACCCCGTGCCAGGACCGCGCCGCGTGGGCCCGCTCGCCGTGCGTGGTGACGATCGCCCGCATGGTGCCCTGGCACCCGGCCTCGACGATCCCGTACGTCGGCTCGAGCAGCACCGCGAAGTCCGCCTGGAGCCACTCCGGGTGCGCCTCGGCGACCAGGGTGAGCCCGTTGTACTTCGACTCGATCTCCTCGGCCTCGTAGAAGAAGTACGTCACGTCGTAGCGCGGGTCCGGCAGGGTCACCGCGAGGTGCAGCGCGAACGCCACCCCGGACTTCATGTCGGAGGTGCCGCAGCCGTACATCAGGTCGCCGCGCATGGTGGACGGGAAGTTGTCGTTGAGCGGCACGGTGTCCAGGTGGCCGGCGAGCACCACCCGCTGCGCCCGGCCCAGGTCGGTACGCGCCATCACCGTGTTGCCGTGCCGGAACGTGGTCAGGTGCGGCGCCTCGCGCAGCACCTCCTCCACGCAGTCGGCGATCGCCTTCTCGTTGAGGGAGACGGACTCTATGTCGACCAGGGCGCGCGTCAGCGCCACCGGATCAGCCAAGACCTCGGGGGTCAACGGGTTCTCCATGCTGGGCACGGTACCGTCAAAATCGTGACCAACGCACAGTCTGCCTGGGGCATCGGCCTCGCCACCGTGACCGCTGACGACCAGGTGCTCGACACCTGGTACCCGACCGGCAAGCTGGGCCTCGGCGAGCTGCCGCTGGTCCCCGGGGAGGACCAGGCCGACGTGCTGGACCTGCCACCGGGCGCGGTCGGCGAGCGGGCGCTGCCCGGTCTGCGTACGGCCCAGGTGGTGACGGTGATCGGGTCGCTGGACGACCCGATCAAGGACGCCGCCGACGCGTACCTCCGGCTGCACCTGCTCTCCCACCGCCTGGCGCGGCCCAACGAGCTGAACCTCGACGGCATCTTCGGCAAGCTGGCGAACGTGGCCTGGACCTCGGCCGGGCCGTGCCCGCCGGAGCGGGTGGACGAGCTGCGCGTGATCGAGCGGGGCGCCGGCCGCCACCTGGCCGTGTACGGGCTGGACAAGTTCCCCCGGATGACCGACTACGTGGTCCCCTCCGGCGTGCGGATCGCCGACGCGGACCGGGTCCGGCTCGGCGCGCACCTGGCCGCCGGGACCACTGTGATGCACGAGGGCTTCGTCAACTTCAACGCCGGGACGCTGGGCACCTCGATGGTGGAGGGGCGGATCGTGCAGGGCGTGCTGGTCGGCGACGGCTCCGACATCGGCGGCGGCGCCTCGATCATGGGCACCCTCTCCGGCGGCGGCACCGAGAAGGTGCGCATCGGCGAGCGGAGCCTGGTCGGCGCGAACGCCGGAGTCGGCATCTCCCTCGGCGACGACTGCGTGGTCGAGGCGGGCTGCTACATCACCGCCGCGTCGAAGATCACCCTGCCGGACGGCCGGGTGGTGAAGGCCCGCGAGCTCTCCGGCGTGGACGGGCTGCTCTTCTGGCGCAACTCGGTCACCGGCGCGCTGGAGGCGAAGCAGCGCAGCGGCCGGGGCATCGAGCTGAACGCCGCCCTGCACGCCAACGACTGAGCCGATCCGGGGGCCGGGGCGACCACCCCGGCCCCCGGCCACGGCCGCCGGCCCGGCCGTCCGAGTCGCCTACCGGGTAGGCGGAGTGACGCCACGAGGATGGCCGTCCGGGTACGAATTGACGGGCGGCCCAGGCATGATCACCCGGTGAGCTCCATGAGGGAACGCATGCTCGCCGGCGAGGCGTACATCGCCGACGACCCCGAGATCATCGCCGACCTGGACCGGGCCGCCCGGCTGACCGAACGCTTCAACACCAGCCCGGCGGAGGACCCGGAAAGCCGGCTCGCGGCGCTGCGAGAACTCCTCGGCTCGCTCGGCGAGGAGGCCTGGGTCCGGCCACCCTTCCACTGCGACTACGGCTGGCAGACCCACATCGGCCCGCGGAGCTTCGTCAACTTCAACGCGGTCTTCCTCGACGTCGCCCGGATCACCATCGGCGCCGACGTCCAGATCGGACCGAACGTCCAACTCCTCACCGCCACCCACCCGGTCGAGGCGGAGCCGCGCCGGGCCAAGTGGGAGGCGGCCGAGCCGATCACCATCGGGGACAACGTCTGGCTCGGCGGCGGGGTCATCGTCCTCGCCGGAGTCACCATCGGCGAGAACACGGTGGTCGGCGCGGGAGCCGTCGTGACGAAGGACCTCCCGGCCAACGTGGTCGCGCTCGGTAACCCCGCCCGGGTGGTACGCGAACTCGCCTGACGCATCCCACCCGCGAAAACAGGCCGAACGGGGGTGGCTCGACGACGGGAACTCCGCCGTGCGGTGCCGTCACCCGGGCGGGGGCTCGGCCAGCCGCACCACCAGGTCGGCGTGGGCGGCGGTGCCGGACACCACGGCCGCGTTGGCCTCGTCGCTGCCGAGCGCCCAGGCCCGGGCCTGCTCCGGCGACTTCCCGTACGCCTCGTGCCGGGCGGTGAGCCGGCGCAGCCGCAGCTCGGCGTCGAGATCGAGGAACCAGATCTCGTGCAGCAGGGTCCGGACCTCCTCCCACGGCTCGTCCCGCAGCAGGAGGTAGTTCCCCTCGGTCACCACCAGCCGGACCTCGGGCGGCACCTCGATCGCCCCGGCGACCGGCTCCTCCAGATCCCGGCGGAACGCCGGCGCCCAGACCGAGGTCGGCTCCAGCCGACGCAGGCGGCGCAGCACCGAGACGAATCCGTTGACGTCGAAGGTGTCCGGTGCGCCCTTGCGCTCCTGCCGGCCGAGCCGGACCAGCTCGGACTGGGCGAGGTGGAAGCCGTCCATCGGCACCAGCCGGGCGGCCGGCCCGACCGCCGCGACGAGCCGCTCGGCCAGCGTGGACTTGCCCGCCCCGGGCGCGCCGGCGATGCCGAGCAGCTGCCGCGGACCGGCGTCGGCGAGGGCCCGCGCCCGGGCGGCCAGCTCGTCGAAGGGCAGGACCTGCGCCGGAGGCATCAGCCGAGCACCGGCTCGCTGATGGTGAAGCGCGCCTCCACCGCGGCCTGCACCGTCTGCGGGCGCGGGTCGAGCTCCAGCTCCGGCGCGCCGCCGGCAGCCGGCCCGCCGGCACCCTTGCCGAACGCGGAGCGGGCCAGCATCGGCTGGGCACCCGTACCGGTGTCGGCGAGCTCCAGCAGGGCGGTCACCCGGGCGCCGAGCGCCTCCGCGTACTCCCGGGCGCGGGCCAGGGCGTCCGCGATCGCGGCCCGCCGGGCCTCCCGGTACGCGGGGCTGTCCGGCCGCAGCGACCACCACGGGCCGGACACCTCGACCTGGTCCTGGTCGGCCAGCCGCAGCATCAGCTCGCCGAGCGCGGTGAAGTCGGTGACGGTGACGGTGGTGCCCACCGTGCCGTGGTACGCCACCACCCGCTCGCCCGAGCGCTTCGTCTCGGGCCAGACCCGCAGCTGACCGGTCTCCCGCCGCTCGATGGCCGGGCCGGCGGAGTCGAGCAGCACCCGGACCGCGGCGGCCCGCTCGGCCAGCCGGGTCAACGTGGTCTCCCGGTCCCGGTCCCGGGCGGTCGCGGTCACCGTGAACTCGGCCAGCTCGGGGGCGACCTCCCGGTACGCCTCGCCGCGTACCGCCACGACCGGTGCGTCCGCCATGCACCTCACCCTAGCCGCGCGCCGATCCGAGCGCGGCGGCGCGGGTCGCGGTTCAGCCGGCCGACGCCGGTAGGTGGGCGGTGTAGACGACGGCCCCGGCCTCGACCCGGCACTCCGTCAGGTGGCCCCCGGCCGCGCCCAGTCCCCGCAGGTAGGCCAGCTCCCCGGCGTGGTCGACCGCGGCCGGGAATTCCCGCCGGTGGGCGGTGAAGGCCCGACCCCGCACCGCGGCGCGGACGGTCCGGCCCTCGTCGAGCAGGGCGGTCAGGGTGGCCCGGTCACCGGCCCGCACCGCGTCGGCCAGCTCGTCGAGGACGGCGCGGACCGCGTCCAGCCCGGTCAGCGCCGGTCCCCGGTTGGCGAGCAGCATGTTCGCGGTCCGGTCGGGCGGGCCGCCGGCCACCCGGGTTCCGTCGGCGAAGCTGCCCGCGGCGAGGGCGAGCACCGCCTCGCGCAGCGCGGACCGGTGCACCGCCCCGGCCAGCGCGCCGGCCAGCAGGTGCGGCACGTGCGAGGAGAGGGCCGCGACCACGTCGTGCTCCGCCGCGGACATGGGCACGACCCGGGCCCGGAAGACGTCGATGACCAGCGCGGCGAGCCGCCGGAACGCGGCCATCCCCGACCCGGTCGGGCAGAGCACCCAGGCCGCCCCGTCGAGCAGCGCCGGGGTGGCGGAGGCGAGACCGGCGCGGTCGGCGCCGGCCATCGGATGACCGGGGACGAACCGGTGCCCCAGCCCCTGCGCCATGGCGGCCACGGCCACCTCCGCCTTGGTGCTGCCCACGTCGGTGAGGACGCAGTGCTCGTCGGTGGCGGCGGCGACCCGGGACAGCGTCCCCGGCAGGCTGGGCAGCGGGCCGCAGAGGAACACCACGTCCCGGCCGGCGACCGCCTGCTCCAGGGTGTCCGGGCAGACGACGCCCTGCTCGTGGGCGTACCGGCGGGTGGCCGGGTCCGGGTCCCATCCGACGACGTCGAGCCCGGCCGCGCGCAGCCGCAGCAGCACCGACCCGCCGATCAGTCCGGTACCGACCACCGCGGCCGTACGCTCGCCGAGGACCGGACGCGGATCGGTCACCCCGTCAGTCATCGCGGCGGCAGTCCCGGGGTCAGCCGCGCAACCGGCCGGCGACCGCCGCGATGTGCTCGTCGGACTCGGTCAGCGCCGCCCGGACGTGCCGGGAGCCGGCCGGGCCGTAGAAGACCCCGGCGGCGACCAGGATGCCCCGGCGGGCCAGCCAGTCGACGGTCTCCCAGCAGTCCTCGTCCCGGGTCATCCAGAGGTAGAGCCCGGCCTCGGAGTGCTCGACGGTGAAGCCGGCGTCGGTGAACGCGGCGCGCAGCTGCTCGCGGCGGGCCCGGTAGCGCTCCCGCTGGGCGTCGGCGTGCGCCTGGTCGCCGAGCGCGGCCACCATCGCGGCCTGCACCGGGGCGGGCACGATCATGCCGGCGTGCTTACGGATCTTGAGCAGCTCGGCCACCAGCGTCGGGTCGCCAGCGACGAAGCCGGCCCGGTAGCCGGCGAGGTTGGAGCGCTTGGAGAGCGAGTGGACCGCCAGCACGCCGTCGTACGACCCGCCGCAGACGTCGGGCGAGAGGATCGAGACGGGCTCGGCGTCCCAGCCCAGCGGCAGGTAACACTCGTCGCTGGCGACCACCGCGCCGCGCTCGCGGGCCCAGTCCACCACCTTGCGCAGATGGGCGGCGGGCAGCACCCGCCCGGTCGGGTTCCCGGGTGAGTTGACCCAGACCAGGCGTACCCGGGGGGTGGGACCGACCGCGGTCAGCGAGTCGGTGCGGACGGTGGTGGCGCCGACCAGCCGCGCCCCGTCCTCGTACGTCGGGTAGGCGACGGACGGCACCACGACCACGTCGCCGGGGCCGACGCCGAGCAGCGTGGGCAGCCAGGCGACCAGCTCCTTGGAGCCGATCGTCGGCAGCACGCCGAGCCCGTCGACGCCGGCGCCGCAGGCCCGGGCGACCCAGGCCGCGATGGCGTCCCGCAGCGCGGGGGTGCCGGCGGTCAGCGGGTAGCCCGGGGCGTCCGACGCGTCGGCGAGCGCCTGCCGGATCACCGTGGGCACCGGGTCGACCGGCGTGCCCATGGAGAGGTTGATCAGACCGTCCGGGTGCGCCGCGGCCGTCGCGCCCGCGGCGTCCAGGGTGTCCCAGGTGAAGTCGGGCAGTCGCGACGAGACCGGCGCGGGCCGGTTCAGTGGCCCTCTCCGCGCGGCGGCTGGGCGGCGACGAACGTCGCGTCCTTCTCCACCTTGCCGATCTTGGAGGCGCCGCCGGGCGAGCCCAGGTCCTCGAAGAACTCGTAGTTCGCCCCGGTGTAGTCCTTCCACTGCTCCGGGACGTCGTCCTCGTAGAAGATCGCTTCGACCGGGCAGACCGGCTCACAGGCACCACAGTCGACGCACTCGTCGGGGTGGATGTAGAGCATCCGATTGCCCTCGTAGATGCAGTCGACCGGGCACTCCTCGATGCAGGCCTTGTCGAGCACATCGACGCACGGCTCGGCGATGATGTAGGTCACCGGTCTTCTCCTCCGCAAGACTCGCCGCGATCACCCGCGACGATAAGAGCCTAGTATCTCGGCGGCAGCATTCTGTCGTCCCCCCGGCCTACCATGGCGGCGCCCCGAGCCAACGAGTGCGGTTTGCCGTCCGATGACTGACCCGCCTGTTGCCGAACGAGGGGGCAGGACGTTCTCGACAGAGCGCCGGCATCGATCGGCTCGCTGCGGCTGGCCGCCGGCCCTCATGCGGCCGGCCATCCGCCTGGCGGAGGTAGTCGGACCGGCATGAGGACGATGCAGGCATATCGGTTCGCCTTGCTCTCACGCCAGCCAGGAACGGGCGGTGCTCTCCCATGCGGGGGCGGCCGGATGGCCTTCAACGACCTGCGCCGTGACAACTTGCACAAAATTTCCACCCGCCTGACCCGTGAGTTCGGCACGATCGTGATCGAAGATCTGAACGTGACCGGAATGCTGCGCAACCGCCACTTGGCCAGGCACATTGGTGACGCCGCGTTCAGTGAGTTGCGGGCCGATCGGTGGTACCCCTCCTCGAAGACCTGCTCGGCCTGCGGCGCGGTGAAAGCCAAGCTCGCCCTGTCCGAGCGCAACTACATCTGCACATCGTGCGGTCTGATTTTGGATCGGGACCTCAATGCCGCACGGAATCTCGCCGCCCTCGCGGTTGGTGTCAGTGACGCCCGGAGTGGCCGGGAGTCGTCAAACGGACGTGGAGCCGACCGTAAGACCCGCTGCAGCGGTCCGGTGGCTGTGAAGCGCCAACCCGGCACCGCCGCGGCGGGTCAGACCGGGACCGTCCCACCGCAAGGCGGGACTCCTGTCGGTGCACCTCTGAGCGAACACTGACGGGAACGGTGAATCGTGCTCCGCAAGCAGGACGTGGGACACCGGATCGTGGTCCGCCGGATTGTGGGGATTCGCGAAGGCCGGCCGCTCTTCTCGGACGCCCTCGGAGAGCTGGTCGAGCTGAGCGAGACCCACATCACGCTGGCGACCACCCAGGGCCGGCTGCGGGTCCCGGTCGGCGAGGTGCACCGGGCCAAGCGGGTGCCGCCGGCCCGCCGGCCGACCGCCACCGCCGTGATGGGCCTGGAGCTGGCAGCCGACGAGGCGTGGCCCGCCCCGGTCCGCGGTCGGCTCGGCGACTGGCTGCTGCGCAGCGCCGCCGGCTGGACCGGCCGGGCGAACTCGGCGCTCCCGGTCGGCGACCCGGACCGCCCGCTCCCGGCCGCCCTGGACGCCGTGGAGCGCTGGTACGCCGACCACGGCCAGCCGGCCATGGTCAACACCCCGCTGCCGCTGGCCGCGCCGGTCGGTGCCGAGCTGGACGCGCGCGGCTGGGGCGCCCGGCCGCCGGTGCTGGTGCAGACCGTCGCGCTCGCCGCGCTGCCGGCGGCCGCGCCGGCCCGCGCCAGCCTGCCGCCGGTCGAGCTGGCGGCCGCGCCGTCGGACGACTGGCTGGCCGTCGCCGCCGGCCGCAAGGGCGGCCTGCCGGACGCCGCCCGGCACGTGCTCACCGCCGTGCACCGGGTCCGCTTCGCCCAGGTGTACGCCGACGGCCGGCTCGTAGCCGTCGGCCGGGGCACGGTCACCGGGCAGGGGCGCTGGCTCGGCCTGACCCTGATCGAGGTGCTGCCCGAGGCGCGCCGGCAGGGGCTGGCCGGCCGGGTGATCCGGTCCCTGGTCGACTGGGGCACGGCGGAGGGGGCGAGCCACGCCTTCCTCCAGGTCGAGCAGCGCAACACCCCGGCGGTGGCCCTCTACCGGGGGTTGGGCTTCACCACCCACCACACCTACCTGACCCGGGTCGCCCCGCGCTGACCGGGCACCCGGGTCAGGGGTGGGCCCGGTCAGCGGCGGACGACCCGGCGGGGCTTGGCGGCCTTGAGCTGGGCGTACCGCTTGAGTTGCTGGGAGCGGTGGTCCAGGCCGAGCGCGGTGAGGATCAGGTAGCCGACCAGCACGCCCGCAGCCGTGGCGGCCAGGTAGAGCCAGATCTGGGCGAAGAAGAGCCCGGCGCCACCGCCGAACGGGTTCTCGCCGACCAGCAGCGGGGCCACGAAGACCGTCAGCGTCAGCGCCACGCCCACCGCGGCGGCGAGGTCGCCGGCCCAGCGGGCCACCGGACGGTCACGCCCCCAGCGGAACGCCACCGCCGCGAGGATCAGCCCGATCACCACGAACATCACCAGGGACACCCGGTCGGCGGCGGTGTCGTCGCCGTCGAAACCGAACCTGATCACCAGCCGGGCCAGCACGTTGACCGCGAACAGCGCCATCGCGAGCAGACCGACCGCGCGCCATCGCTGCAACATCGCACACCTCCGCCGTACCGCCCGCCGGACGGCGGGACTTCTGGCAGGAATATCTACCATTGCAACCTGTGTGCCGTCATCACCCGTCGTGGCGGGCGGGCGGCGCGAGGATCTGCCGGAAACCCATCACCGCGAACGTCATCGCCCCGGCGACGATCATCGCCAGCCCCACCCAGTTGTCGCCGGAGACGAGCAGGTCCCCCTCGGTGGTCCGGACCGAGGCCACCGCCATCAGCGCGAACCACGGCAGGGCGGGCAGCACGACCGCCCACCGGGCGCCGACCGCCTCGTGGGCGAACCAGCTCAGCGCGATGCCGGCGCCGATCGCCACCAGCGCCGACACGCCGATCAGCTGACCGCCCACCCGCACGGTGGCCAGCAACAGCTCCAGCACCGCCGAGAGCACCCCGGCGAGCATGGCGATCACGCCGCCGGCGACCCGCAGCGCGAGGTCGAGCGCCGGCCGCGGGCGCGCGGGCGGCGCGGCGGGCTCCTGCTCCGGTACGACCGACATCGGCGCGGTCGGCAGGGTCACCGGAGGCCGGCCGCCGCGACCGGGGACCGGTCCGGCCCGTCCACCGGCAGGCCGGCGAAGAGGTCGTCCTCCCAGCCGTACGGGCCGTTGCCCGGGCCCTTCTCGCCGACTGCGAGGGTGAAGTACTCCACGCCCATGAACTCGGCGCCGAAGTTGCCGGCGATGGAGTAGAGCCAGGAGGTGGCCGGGATCTGGGTGGCGTGCGCCCGCATCGCCGCCTCCTTGGCGGCGTGCTGCTCGGTGGCGTCCATCCGCGCGGCGATCTCCGGGTCGGGCGTGCCGAAGGGCAGCTCGTCGGCGCTGTCGATGCCGGCGAAGGGATTGTCCGAGGCCTCCACGAAGTGGTCCAGGCCGGCCTCCAGCACGCTGCGCGGCAGGGCCGTCCAGTAGACCTTCGCCGGGGCGATCCCCTCGGCGGCGGCCAGCTCGACGGCCCGCATCGCGACCCGGTGCGCCTGGATGTGGTCCGGGTGCCCGTAGAAGCCGTTCGGGTCGTACGTGATCATGACCTGCGGGCGGACCTCCCGCATGATCTCCACCAGGTGCCCGGCGGCCTCGTCGAGGTCGGCCTGCCAGAAGGCGCGGGGGTGCTCGTTGGTGGCGAGCCCCATCATCCCGGAGTCGCGGTAGCGGCCCGCGCCGCCGAGGAAGCGGTGGTCGGTGACGCCGAGCGCGGCGCACGCGGCGGCGAGCTCGCCGATCCGGTACCCGCCGAGCTGGTCGGCCTCGGCCGCGGCGAGCTGCGCCAGCTCCGGCACGTGGATCTCGCCCTCCTCGCCCAGGGTGCAGGTCACCAGCGTGACGTGGGCGCCGGTCGCGGCGTAGTGGGCCATGGTCGAGCCGGTGCCGATGGACTCGTCGTCGGGGTGCGCGTGGACCAGCAGCAGGCGGCGGTCGGGCAGCGTCGTCACGACCGTCACTCTAACCGGCGGTCCGGTCCGGTCGAGCCTGACGCGTCCACGCAGGTCGGCCACATCACGCCCGACGCGGCTCTACGATCCGAACTGTGGACTTTCCCGAGCTGGCCGCCCGTACCCGCCGGTTCAGCCACGGGGCGCCGCGCGCCGTCTCCGTCGCCGACGACGGCTCCCGGGTGGTCTTCCTGCGCTCGTCCGGTCCGGAGGATCCCGCCGACGCGCTCTGGCTGCTGGACGTCGCCTCCGCCGAGGAACGGCTGGTCGCCGACCCGGCGACCCTGCTCGAGTCGGACGCCGACCCGGCCGCGCTGGCGCCGGGCGAGCGGGCGCTGCGCGAACGGCTGCGGCTCAGCGCTGCCGGCATCGGCTCGTACGCCCTGGACGCGGCCGGCCGGGTGGCGGTGTTCCCGCTGGCCGGCCGCCTGTTCCGGGCGGACCTGGTGCACGGCGACGTGGTCGAGGTGACCACCGTCGGCCCGGTGATCGACCCACGGCCGGATCCGACCGGGGAGCGGCTGGCCTACGTCACCGACGCCGCCGAGGGGGTGCGCCGGGGGCAGCTCCGGGTGGTCGAGTCCGACGGCACGGACACCCTGCTGGCCGGCGAGGACAGCGGCGTCACCTGGGGCCTGGCCGAGCACATCGCGGCGGAGGAGTTCGACCGGTTCCGCGGCTACTGGTGGGCCCCGGACGGGCGCTCGGTGCTGGCCGCGCGGGTGGACGAGTCCCGGCTGCCCCACTGGCACCTGCACGACCCGGCCGATCCGGCGAGCCCGCCGACGACCGTCGCGTACCCCCGGGCCGGCGGCCCGAACGCGGAGGTCAGCCTGCACCTGCTCGACCTCGACGACGGCTGGGTCGACGTGCACTGGGACCGCGAGACCTACCCGTACCTGACCTCGGTGGACTGGGCGGACGGCGGGCCGCTGATCACCGTGCTGCGCCGGTCCCAGCAGCACGGCCTGGTGCTCGCGGTGGACCCGCGTACCGGGGAGACCCAGGTGCACGCCGAGCTGGCCGACCCGCGCTGGGTTGAGCCGATCCCCGGCACCCCGGCCCACCTGCCGGACGGGCGGGTGCTGGTCGGCGGGGAGCTGGCCCACGACGGGTACGACGCCCGCTGCCTCTTCGCCGACGGCACCCTGCTCACCCCGCCGTCGCTCTACGTACGCCGGGTGGTGGGCCGGCTGCCCCCGGGCCCGAACGGCCCGGCGGACCTGCTGGTCGAGGCGAGCGAGGGCGAGCCGAGCCAGCGGCACCTGTTCCGGGTCCGGACGGCCATCGGCGGCGGCGTGGACGCCCGCCGGATGAGCGGTGACCCGGGTTGGCACACCGCCGCGATCGGCGGCTCGACGCTGGTGGTCGGCACCGCCTCGCTGGAGCACCCGGGGACCAGGTGGTCGGTCTGGCACGGCGACCGGGAGGTGGCGCAGCTCCGCTCGCTGGCCGCCACCCCGCCGTACGCGCCGAGACCGACGCTGGTCCGGGTGACCGACCGGCGGTTGCCGACCGCGGTGCTCTACCCGACCGACCACGTCAAGGGCACCCGGCTGCCGGTGCTGCTGGACGTCTACGGCGGTCCCGGGCACCAGGAGGTGATCGCCACCCGGGCGGCCTGGCTGGAGCGGCAGTGGTGGGCCGACTCGGGCTTCGCGGTGGTGACCACCGACAACCGGGGCACCCCCGGGATCGCCCCGTCCTTCGAGAAGGCGGTCCACCGGCGGCTGGCCGACGTGATCCTGGCCGACCAGGTGGACGCGCTCACCGCCCTGGCGGACAAGCACCCGGACCTGGACCTGGAGCGGGTGGCCGTGCGGGGCTGGTCGTTCGGCGGCTGGCTGGCCGGGCTGGCGGTGCTGCGCCACCCGGAGCTGTTCCGGTGCGCGATCGTCGGCGCGCCGGTCACCGACTGGACGCTGTACGACACCGCCTACACCGAGCGCTACCTGGGCCTGCCGGACGACGGGATGGACGTCTACGCCCACCACTCGCTGGTGGAGCTGGCCGCCGAGCCGGTCGGCGACCCGGAGCAGGCCCGGCCGATGCTGCTGGTGCACGGCCTGGTGGACGACAACGTGCTGGCCGCGCACACGCTGCGGCTCTCGGCGGCGCTGCTGGCCGCCGGGCGGCCGCACGCGGTGCTGCCGCTGACCGGGGCCACCCACATGGCCTCCGGCGGTACGGCGGAGCGACTGCTCCGGCTGGAGCTGGACTTCCTGCGGCGGCACCTGTAGCGACGCGAAGGGCCCCGGCCGACGTGGTCGACCGGGGCCCTCGAGGCGCGACGGCTACTGCTTGACGTAGGCGTTCGTCAGCGCCGGGTAGCCGAAGATGCTGGACAGGTAGATCCCGCCCACCTTCGAGCCGTGCAGGTAGTAGCCCTGCTCCACGAAGAGCGGCACGGCCGGAGCCAGCTCGGTCATCACCCGCTTGTCGAGCTTGGCCCACTCCTTGCCCTGCTCGCCGGCGGGCATGGCGAGCACCCGGTCGAACTCCTTGTTGATCTCGTCGCTGTTGACGTACGAGGTGTTGCTGTTGTTCTCGGCCTTGATGGCGCGGCCGTCGAAGAGCACCGGCAGGATCGCCGCGCCGCTGGGCCAGTCGGCGGCCCACTGGTCGATGTAGAGGTCCCACGGGTTGTTCTTCTTGCCGACCTCGTCGAGCTTCGAGTCGGCCGGGATGCTCTTCAAAGTGACCTTGAAGCCGGCCTTCTCCAGGTTGCCCTTGAGCTGGGTCCCGTACTCCGGGTAGTCGTCGCCGACGCCGAGCACCAGCTCCGGCGTCTTGCCGGCGAGCAGCTCCTTGGCCTTCTCGATGTTGCCGCTCGGGCCGGCCGGGTAGGCGTCGTACTTCTCGAAGCCGATGGTCGACGGCGGCATCAGCGTGGTGACCGCCTTGGCCGAAGCCTCACCGCCGTACACCTTGATGAAGCCGTCCCGGTCGATGGCGTAGTTCAGCGCCTGCCGCACCGACAGGTCGGTGACCCGCTGGGTGTTGATGGTGAGCCGCCAGAGGCTCGGGGTCTGCCCCTGCACCGAGCGCTGCTTGAGGGTCGCGTCGCCGGTGACCCGGGCGATCAGCGCCGACGGCACGCCGTTCCAGGCCAGCGCCGTCTGGTCGTCACCGTTGTCGGAGATCACCCGGTTGGCGCCCGCCTCGGCGTCCGGGCCGTAGTTCCACACGATCTTGTCCGGGTACGCGTGCCGCACCGGGTCGGTCTTCGGGTCCCAGTTCTCGTTGCGCTCCATCACCAGCTCGACGCCGGCGGTGTTCTTCGTGATCTTGTACGGCCCGGAGGAGAAGGGCTGGTTGTCCAGGTTGACCCCGGTGTCCTTCTCCGGCTTCAACGGGGCGGTGTACGGCAGCGACGCGGCGAACGGCAGGTCGCAGTGCGGCTTGGCGAACTCGAACTTGAGCGTCTTCGCGTCCGGGGCGGTCAGGCCCGGCGGCAGCGAGGTCTTGTTCGTCTTGAAGTTCCACTTGGTGTCGTACTGCGGGCTGTCGGCGAGCCACTCCTGCAGGTAGGTCGGGCCGCCGGTCAGGTCGGGGTCGAAGGAGCGGGCGATGCCGTACGCGATCTCCTTCGAGGTGATCGGGCTGCCGTCCTCGAACTTCACCCCGTCCTTGATCTTGAATTCCCAGACCTTGCAGTCCTTGTTGACGTCCGTGCCCGGGGTTTCGGCGAGGTCGCCGACCAGGGTCACCTTGCCCGAGCCGTCGTCCTTGAACGTGGTCAGGAAGCGGCTGTAGAGCGGCGCGTTCATCAGACCGGCGAACGAGTAGACCCGCTGCGGGTCGAGGTGGGAGATCTTGGTCTCCCGGATCACCCGGAAGGTGCCGCCCTTGGCGGCGCCCTGGACCTCGGCGGCCGGCCCCATCGAGTCCTTCGGGTCGGTGGCGATCGATCCGCTCTGCACCCGGTCGGCGTCGTTGCCGCCGTCGGTGCCCTTGTTCTCGCTGCACGCCCCCATCACCACGAGCAGTGCGAGCGCTCCGCCAGCGGCGGTTGCCCTCTTCAGGCGCATCTGCGCCCTCCTCCCCTATCTGGAGCCTCGTCAGACGACGTAGGAAAACTACGGTTTGTGTAACAGAGAGCGGCGGATTTCTCCATGCCCTTCCCGCCGCCGTTGCGCTATCGCAACCGGACCCGGGGATCGATGGCGGCGTAGAGGAGGTCCACCACGATGTTGGCGACCACGATGAAGACCGCGGAGATCAGCACGGTGGCCATGATGGTCGGCAGGTCGCCCGCCTTGACCGCGTCGACGGCGGTGCGGCCGAGCCCCTGGATGCCGAAGGTTGTCTCGGTGATCACCGTGCCGCCGAGCGCGCTGCCCACGTCCAGGCCGGCGATGGTGACCACCGGGGTGATCGCGGCGCGCAGCGCGTGCCGCCCGTACACCGTGGGTTTGGCCAGGCCCTTGGCCCGCGCGGTGCGGACGAAGTCCTCCGACAGCGTCTCCAGCATCTGCGCCCGGGACAGCCGGGCGTAGATCGCGGAGAAGAGGAAGGCCAGCGACACCCAGGCGAGCACGAGCCCGCTGGCCCATTTCACCGGGTTGTCGAAGATGGAGGTGTAGCCCGGGGTCGGGGTGATCCGCAGGTTGTAGGTGAAGACCAGCAGCAGCACCGCGCCGACGAAGTACAGCTGCATGGAGGCGCCGGCCAGCGAGAAGCCGATCGCCACCCGGTCCAGCACCGTGCCGCGGCGTAGCGCGGAGATCATCCCCAGCCCGACGCCGAGCACCAGCCAGAGGACCGCCGCCGGGATCACGATGCTCAGCGTCACCGGGAGCACCCGGGCCATGGTGTCGGTGACCGCCTCGCTGTTGACGTACGAGTAGCCGAGGCAGGGGGCGTCACACCGGCCGCCCTGGGAGCTGCCCAGGTCCCGGCCGGTGACGATGCCCTTCATGTAGTTGGCGTACTGCTCGGGCAGCGGGTCACGCAGGCCCAGCTCCTCGCGGACCCGCTCCAGCCGCTCGGCGTTGCAGTTCTTCGGGCACATGCCGCTGACCGGGTCCCGGGGCAGGCCGAAGAACATCAGGAAGCTGAGCACGCTCACCGCGAAGAGGGTGAGCACGGCGGTCAGCAGCCGCCGCACCAGGAAACGCGTCATGACACACCCCTACCGGGACGACTTCGGGTCGAGCGCATCACGCAGCGCGTCGCCGAGCAGGTTGAAGGCGAGCACGAGGAGGAAGATCGTGACGCCGGGGAAGAAGACGTACGCCGGGTCGGTCTGCAGGTACGGGATGCTCTGGAAGATCATCCGACCGAAGTCGGCGGTGGGCTCGAGGATGCCGATGCCGAGGAACGACAGCGCCGCCTCGCCGGTGATGTACTGCGGCACCGCCAGCGAGAACGCCACCAGGATCGGCGCCCAGAGGTTCGGCAGCAGCTGCCGGAAGAGCATGTGCCCCAGCCCGGCGCCGCTGGCCCGGGCCGCCTCCACGAACTCCCGTTCGCGCAGCGAGATCACCTGACCGCGGACCAGCCGGGCGGTGCTCGTCCAGCCGAACGCGGCGAAGATGCCGATCAGGACGGCCACCTGGAACGCCGCCGGCACCTCCTCGCGGGGGCCGTAGAAGCGCAGGCCCACGGTCGGCACCACGGCCAGGGCGAAGATGAGGAACGGCAGGGCCAGCGCCACGTCGGTGATCCAGCTGATCACCGCGTCGACCACCCCGCCGAGGAAGCCGGCGACGATGCCGGCCGCCACGCCGATCGCCGTGGTCACCAGGGCGGCGGCGAACGCGATGAAGAGCGATGTCCGCATCCCGTAGATCATCCGAATGAAGATGTCCCGGCCCAGCCGTGGTTCCAGCCCGAACCAGTGGTCGCCGGTGATCCCGCCGACGTAACCCAGCGGCATGCCGTTGCCGTCCAGCAGGGTGGAGAACTGCTCGTTCGGGCCGACGCCGTAGAGCCTGGAGACCAGCGGCGCGGCCAGCGCGAGCACGATGAAGAGCAGCAGCACGGCGGCGCAGACCATGGCGGTCCGGTCCCGGCGCAGCCGGGCCCACGCGAGCTGGCCGGGCGACCGGCCGACGATCGCCCTCTCGTCGGGCTTGACGGTGTCGGCGGCCGGCTCGATCTCGGCCCGCGCCGCACCCTCGACCGGGGACAGGCTCACTGCGACACCTCCACGGTTTCGCTGGTCGCGGCGGCGACCGGCCCCTGCTCGGGGTAGTGGCAGGCGGTGAGTTGCCGGCCGGCGTCGCGGCTGACCAGGGCGGGTTCCTCGGTGGCGCAGCGGTCCTGAGCCTTCCAGCAGCGGGTACGGAACCGGCAGCCCGAGGGCGGGTTCAGCGGAGTCGGCACGTCCCCGGTGAGCCGGATGCGTCCGGCCGGGCCGAGGGTGGTCACGTCGGGGATCGCCGACAGCAGCGCCCGGGTGTAGGGGTGCTGGGGGCGTTGGTAGATGTCGTCGCGGTCACCGATCTCGACGATCTTGCCCAGGTACATGACCGCGACGCGGTGGCAGAAGTGCCGCACCACGGCCAGGTCGTGGGCGATGAACACGAACGCCAGGTCCAGGTCGCGTTGCAGGTCGCGCAGCAGGTTGATCACCTGCGCCTGGATCGACACGTCCAGGGCCGAGACCGGCTCGTCGGCGACGATCAGCTTCGGCCGCAGCGCCAGGGCGCGGGCGATGCCGATGCGCTGGCGCTGCCCGCCGGAGAACTCGTGCGGGTACCGGTTGTAGTGCTCCGGGTTCAACCCCACCAGCTCCAGCAGTTCCTGGACCCGCTTGCGGACCCCGCCGGGCGGGGTGATCCCGTTGACCTGCAGCGGCATCGCCACGATCCGACCCACGGTGTGCCGAGGATTCAACGACGCGTACGGGTCCTGGAAGATGATCTGCAGGTCCTGCCGCAACGGCCGCAGCTCACCCCGCCGCGCATGGGTGATGTCCCGCCCCGCGAACTCGATCGACCCCGCGGTCGGCTCCAACAACCGCACCAGCATCCGACCCGTCGTCGTCTTCCCACACCCCGACTCCCCCACCAGGCCCAGCGCCTCGCCAGGCCGGACGTCGAAGTCGAGCCCGTCGACCGCCCGGACCGCCCCGGTCGACCGGAAGCCGCTGCGGACCGGGAAGTGCTTGGTCAGGCCACGCACCCGCAGCAGCGGCTCGGTGCCCTCGCTCATCGCGCGACCCCCACCTGTGCGATGTCCTCCTGGTAGAGCCGGGTGCGCTCCTCCACGGGCAGGTGGCAGGCGGCCAGATGGCCGGCCTCCCCGGCCGGGCGCAGCTCCGGGACCTCCGTCAAGGAGCGGTCGCCGTTGCGACCGGCGTACCGGCAGCGGGGATGGAACGCGCACCCCGACGGCAAATTGATCAACGACGGCGGGTTACCCGGGATCGGCAACAGGTCCGCGTCCGCGTCACCGTGCAACGACGGCACACTCGACAACAACCCCCACGTGTACGGATGCTGCGGACGCCGCAACACCTGCTCCACACTCCCGCACTCCACCGCCCGACCCCCGTACATCACCAACACCTCGTCGGCCACCTGAGACACCACCCCCAGGTCATGGGTGATCAGCACGATCGCCGAGTGGAACTCCGCCTGCAGATCAGCCAACAGATCCAAAATCTGCGCCTGCACGGTCACATCCAACGCCGTCGTCGGCTCATCCGCGATCAACAGATCCGGATCGTTCACCAACGCCATCGCGATCATCACCCGCTGCCGCATCCCACCCGAAAACTCATGCGGAAACTGATCGAACCGCCGCGCCGGCTGCGGAATCCCCACCCGACCCAACATGTCCACCGCCCGCTGCCGGGCCTCCCGCTTCCCCGCCCGCGGGTGATGCACCCGGTACGCCTCCGCGATCTGCCGCCCCACCGTGTAGTACGGATGCAGCGCCGACAACGGATCCTGAAAGATCATCGCCATGTCCCGGCCCCGCAGCCGCCGCACCTCCTCCTCCGGCAGACCGACCAACTGACGGCCGCCCACGGAGATCTCGCCGGTGATGGTGGCGCGCTTGGCGTCGTGCAGGCCCAGGACGGCCAGCGAGGTCACGCTCTTGCCCGAGCCGGACTCGCCGACGATGCCGAGGGTGCGACCGCGCTCGACCGCGAACGACACCCCGTCGACCGCGCGGACCACGCCGTCCTCGGTGTCGAAGCGGACCCGCAGGTCGCTCACCCGCAGATAGGGCCCTTCGCCGGAGCGCTGCTCCGGCACCTCGGGGCGGTCCGGTTTCCCGGACGGCGCCGACTCCGACCTGCCCACGACCGCCTCCCTCAGTAATGAAGAGAACCTACAACAAACTTCTGAGGGCGAAAATAAGCTACAAGACGGTAGCTGTCAGCGGGCCACAGCGTAACGAGTCAGCATCGGCCGTGAACAGCCCTCACCTGCATATTCGCGTCGGCAACTCGACGTCGTTCAACCGCGGTCACACCTCAGGTGCGACCATGGTTGCGGCGACC
Source organism: Micromonospora kangleipakensis (assembly GCF_004217615.1). NCBI lineage: Bacteria > Bacillati > Actinomycetota > Actinomycetes > Micromonosporales > Micromonosporaceae > Micromonospora > Micromonospora kangleipakensis. Next base: position 7,078,537 of record NZ_SHLD01000001.1, read on the forward strand.
ACGGGAGGATTCCCGCCGACAGAGGTGGAGGTGACCATGACCACGGCGGTGTTCGGCCACGACGGGCCGTGGACCGAAGAGGAGTACCTCGCCCTCGGCGAGACGCAGGATCGCGTCGAACTCTTCGACTGGAGTCTCCACGTGACCCCAGGACCTACCCCTCTTCACCAGAACATCTCCGGTGAGCTGCGTGCCGTACTTCGGGCACCCGTGCGCCAGGCCGGACTTCGCGTGCTGGAAGCGGTGAACGTTCGACTCAGGCCAGGCCGCATCCCGATCCCCGACCTTGTGATCACGAATGACGTCGACCTCCGGGTACTGGTCATCGATGCGAGCGATGTCCGGCTGGTTTGCGAGATCATCTCGCCGAGCAACGCCGCCACGGACAAGGTGCTCAAGATGCACTACTACGCCGCCGCCGGCATCGAGTGGTACCTGCTCGTCGACCAGGAGACCCTGACCATGCACCTCTACCAGCGGCGGGGCGCGCACTACGTGGAGCGATCGGTCACCAAGGCTGGCGACGCGCTGGAGCTGGTCGAGCCGGTCCGGGCCACCATTCGACCCGAGGACCTGCTCGGCTGACGGATGTCGGTCGGCTCGCCTAGGGTCGGTCGCATGACCGAGTTCGACGCGGCGAGCGCCGCCGTCCAGGCCGCCCTCGACGCGGGCGCCCGGTACGCGGACGCCCGGGTGATGCACCGCCGCTACGAGTCGATGTCGGCCCGCAACGGCGAGATCGAGGAGCTGACCCAGGACGAGAGCATCGGGCTGGGTGTCCGGGCGCTGGTCGGGTCGAGCTGGGGCTTCCACGCCGTACCCGACCTGTCGGACGCCGCGGCCCGCGACGCCGGGTGGCGCGCCGCGCGGATCGCCGCCGCGAGCGCGCGGGTCCCCGGCCCGCCCATCGACCTGGTCCCCACCGAGGCGACCACCGCGAGCTGGGCGTCCGGGTGCGAGGTGGACCCGCTCGGCGTCCCGCTCTCCGACAAGGGCGACCTGCTGGTCCGGGCCACCGGGACGATGCGGGAGCACGGCGCCGACCTGGCCGAGGGGCTCTACCAGATCTGGGACACCGCCAAGTGGTTCGTCTCCAGCGAGGGGCACCGGATCGACCAGCGGATCCGGGAGTGCGGCGGCGGCATCTCGGCCACCGCCATCGGCGACGGGGAGACGCAGCGCCGCTCCTACCCCAGCTACCGGGGCCAGTACGGCACGACCGGGTGGGAGCTGGTCACCTCGCTCGACCTGGCCGCGCACGCCGCCCGGATCGCCGAGGAGTCCCGGGAGCTGCTCACCGCCCCCGAGTGCCCGTCCGGCGAGACCGACCTGATCCTCGGCGGCGAGCAGCTCGCCCTGCAGATCCACGAGTCGGTCGGGCACGCGATCGAGCTGGACCGGATCCTCGGCTGGGAGGCCGCCTTCGCCGGCACGTCCTGGCTGGACCTCGCCCAGCTCGGCTCGCTGCGCTACGGCTCCGAGCTGATGAACGTGACCATCGACCCGACCATCCCCGGCGCGCTGGGCAGCTTCGGCTTCGACGACGAGGGCTCCCCGGCGGTCGCCCGGGACGCGGTCCGCGAGGGGCGCTGGGTGGGCGTGCTCGCCGGCCGGGACTCGGCCGCCGTCGCCGGTCTCGACTACGGCGGCAGCGTACGGGCCGACGGCTGGGCCCGGCTGCCGATGGTGCGGATGACCAACGTGGGCCTGGAGCCCGGTCCGCACACCCTGGACGAGATCGTCGCCGCCACCGACGACGGGGTGCTGATGGACGTCAACCGCTCCTGGTCGATCGACGACAAGCGGCTCAACTTCCAGTTCGGCTGCGAGATCGGCTGGGAGGTGAAGAAGGGCCGGCGCGGCCGGATGCTGCGCAACCCGACGTACACCGGCATCGGCCCGCTCTTCTGGCGCTCGATGGACATGCTCTCCTCCGAGATCGTCCCGTGGGGCACGCCGAACTGCGGGAAGGGTCAGCCCGGCCAGACCGGCCACACCGGCCACCCGGCCGCGCCGGCCCGCTTCCGCAACGTCCGGGTGGGGGTGCGCGCATGACCGGCTCCCGTGGCCGCGAGGGAAGGGACGGCGACATGACCGAGCTGGAGATCGCCGGTCAGGTGGTGGAGCTGGTCCGCCGGCTCGCCGGGCCGGACGCGCAGGCCGAGGCCCTGGTGACCCGGATCGACCTGGCCCTGACCCGGTTCGCCAACTCCTTCATCCATCAGAACGTCGCCGAGTCGGGTGTCGCGGTGCGGCTACGGCTGCACGCCGACGGGCGCACCGCGGCCGGTAGCGGCAGCCTGGTCGGCGCCGACGGGCTCCGCGCGCTGGTCGAGCGGACGCTGGCTGCGGCCCGGCTCTGCCCGCCCGACCCGGCCTGGCCGGGGCTGGCCCCGCCCGCCCCGGTCCCGCCGAGCGCCGTCTTCGACGAGTCGACCGCGTTAGCCGAGCCGGACGAGCGCGCCGCCCGGGTACGCGCCTTCGTGGACGCGGTGGGCGGGCTGGAGGCGGCCGGCTACTGCCGCACGGCGTACCGGTCCGGGGCGTTCGCCAACTCCGCCGGCCACTCGGCGGTCGGCCGCACGGCCGAGGCGGCGATGGACGGCATCGCCCGCGCCGGCGGCGCGGACGGGGTGGCCCGGCTCTGCGCCGACCGCCTCGCCGACCTCGACGGCGCGGCGCTGGGCGCCCGGGCCGCCGCGAAGGCCCGCGCCGCCGCCGACCCGGTCGAGCTGCCGCCGGGCCGGTACGAGGTGGTGCTGGAGCCGGCGGCCGTCGGCGACCTGCTGCAGAACCTCTCCTGGTACGGCTTCAACGGGAAGCGGTACAACGAGCGGCAGAGCTTCGCGGACCTGGGCGCCGCCCAGTTCGACCCGTCGGTGACCCTGGTCGACGACCCGCTGCACGGCTCGGCCCTGCCGTACGACCTGGAGGGCTCTCCCCGACGCGCGCTGACCCTGGTCGACGCCGGCACCACCATGGCTGTGGCGCACGACCGGCGCAGCGGCGCCGAGGTGGGTGTCGCGTCCACCGGTCACGGGATGCTCGGCGCGTCCACCTTCGGCCCGATCCCCCGCAACCTCCGCCTGCTCCCCGCCGCCGCTCGCGCGGTCGGCGGCGACGGCCCGGCGTCCGCCGTCGAGGCGGGCCAGAGCGGCGCGGGCGGTGACGCCTCGACGTCGGCCGGCGGGACGGGGGCCGTCGCCGACCCGGACACCGCCGCGCTGGTCGCCGGGGTGGAGCGCGGGCTGCTGGTGAGCGACTTCTGGTACACCCGGGTGCTCGACCCGAAGAGCCTGGTCATCACCGGGCTCACCCGCAACGGGGTGTGGCTGGTCGAGGACGGGGTGCCGACCAGGGCGGTCCGCGACTTCCGGTTCACCGAGGCGTACCCACGGGCACTCGGGCCGGGTGCGTTGCTGGGCGTGGGGCGGCGGGCGGTGCGGCAGCCGGACCGGATGGACGGCGTCTGGTGGGAGGCTCCGCCGCTGCGACTGGCCGCCTGGAACTTCACCGGCGGAGCCTCGGGCTGAGAGCGGTATGGTGGTCGTCGGCACGCTCGCGTGCCGGACCTCCTGACCTGGCGCCCACGCCGCCCGGCCGAGCGGGGGCGAAGGTGGCCCATTGCCATCGCGAGTTCTGCGTGTCGTTCAGGATGATCCGCCGGACGGACGCGACGCTGGCGTGGGGTACGGCGATCGCGCTGTCCAGAAGGCGTAGATCATGACCGAACGGAAGAAGCTCAAGCAGCGAATCCGGGCGCGGATGGCGGCCACCGGCGAGAGCTGGACCACCGCCCGCCGCCAGGTGCTGGCCGCCGCCGAGACATCGACGGCCCGGGCGCTCCCGTCGGGTCTCGTGCCCGGGTACCGGACCTTCGGCCCGCGCCAGCACCGCGAGTCGGGCCTGCTCGCCCACGTGCTCGAGGCCCAGGGGGTACGCGCGCCGCACACCGGTGCGCCGTACACCGAGGCGATGCTCGCGGGTCTCGGCGGCGGCGTCGGCTTCATGTACGCGGTCTTCGAGTACCGCGACCTGCCCCCGCTGCTGACCATCGTGGCGCAGCACCACCCGCAGCCCTGGGTGCCCGCCGCGCTCGACCGGCTGGGCCTGACGTACGCCGACGAGCACAGCGCGACGGCGGGCGCCGCACTCAACCGGCTCCGGGCGGCGCTGGGCGCCGGACGGCCGGTCTTCGCCACCGTCGATCGCAGCCGGCTGCCGTGGCACGGCCTCGACCCCGGGCCGGGTACCGACCCGTACCTGGTGGTGGTCGCCGGGGTCGACGGGGACATCCTGCTCCTGGACGACGAGGGTCCGCAGCCGCGTCCGCTCCCGGCAGAGGAGTTCGCCGCGGCCTGGTCGGCCCACCGCAAGGGCCGCCACCAGGGCATCACGATCGGCGACCCGCATCAGCGGGCCGATCTACCGGACGCGATCCGCGACGCCGTGGCCACGACCGTGGCGCACCTGACCGGCCCGGTCCTCGGCAACAGCTTCGACGCCAATTTCGGCTTCCGTGGCATGGCGAAGCTCGCCGAACAGCTGCGGGACGTCCGTACCCGGAGCGGGTGGGTCCGGCGCTTCGGCGCCCCCGTGCCCTTCTTCCACGGGGTACGCCGGCTGTACGAGTGCTTGGAGTTGGAGTACACGGCGCCCGGCGCGACGCGCCCGGTCTACGCCGACTTCCTCGATGAGGCCGCGCAAGTGGTCGGCAGCAGCCGGTTCGCCGAGGCCGCCGAGCTGTTCCGCCGCTCCGGTGAGCAGTGGTCGCGGCTGGCGGAACTCGCCCTGGAGACGGTGCAGGACCTCGGGGCGTACACCGAGGTGGCCGAGGAGCGCATGGCGTTGGTCTTCAGCCGGGGACGGGACGCCGAACCCGAGATCCGGAGGCTGACCCGGCGGCTGACCGAGCTGGCGGAGGAGTACGCCGCCGCCGACCCGCTCGGCGAGGCCGGCCGCCGAGCGCTGTTCGCCGCCATGGCCGACCTGGTCGAGTCCTGCCTGGAACTCGAACGGGACGCGGTGGCGGCGCTGCGCGATCTTTCCTAACGGCCGGAGATCGATCATGCTCCGGGTCTTTCCAACGTGCGGGACACACGGGACACTGCGTTGCGCGGCCGGGCCGCGAAGATCGGCGTAACGTGTGTCATTTAGCTACGCCGGTACGCCGGTGTGGTCGTTGGTGTGCGCAAGACGTGGCAGTGGACGCGGTCTCGCCGGTCCGCTGACCGGTACGGAAAGTGATCCGCCGCCCGCGAGGGCCCCGTCAGGGAGACGAACTCGAATGACATCAACGGCAACGAAGCCGCGGGGGGCGCGAGCACGCGCCGCGATCGCGGCGAAGACGTTGCGGACCGACCGCTGGTGGTTCCAGCCTCTGATCACCGTCATCGGGCTCAGCGCCTGGGTCGCGTACGCGACGGTCCGGGTCTTCATGCACAAGTGGTACTGGGTGGACACGTACCACTACCTGACCCCGTTCTACTCCCCGTGCGTGACGGACCGGTGCGTCGAGGGCTCCTCGCACTTCGGCAGCTTCCTGCCCGGCTGGTGGATCATCCCGGACGCGGCGCTGACCCTGCCGTTCCTGCTGCTGTTCCGGCTGACCTGCTACTACTACCGCAAGGCGTACTACCGGTCGTTCTGGCTGTCGCCGCCGGCCTGCGCCGTGCCGGACGGGCACCAGGCGTACGGCGGGGAGACCCGGTTCCCGCTGCTCGGCCAGAACCTGCACCGCTATTTCTTCTACGCCGCCGTGATCATCTCGCTGATCAACACGTACGACGCGATCTACGCGTTCCACTCGCCGAAGGGCTTCGGCTTCGGCTTCGGCAACCTGATCCTGCTGGCCAACGTGGTGATGCTCTGGGCATACACCATCTCCTGCCACTCCTGCCGGCACATCATCGGCGGTCGGCTCAAGCACTTCTCGAAGCACCCGGTGCGTTACCAGGCCTGGACGTTCATCTCCTGGCTGAACGTCCGGCACATGCAGCTCGCCTGGATCACCCTCGGCACCCTGGCGCTCACCGACTTCTACGTCATGGCGGTGGCGGCCGGCTGGTTCAACGACCTGCGGTTCATCAACTAGAGGCCCTGGACATGACTGAGACGCGAATCGAACGACACCACTACGACGTCGTCGTGATCGGGGCCGGCGGCGCCGGCCTGCGGGCGGCGATCGAGGCCCGGCTGGCCGGCAAGAAGACCGCGATCATCTCCAAGTCGCTGTTCGGCAAGGCGCACACGGTGATGGCCGAGGGCGGCGCGGCGGCCGCGATGGGGAACGTGAACAGCCGGGACAACTGGCAGGTGCACTTCCGCGACACCATGCGCGGCGGCAAGTTCCTCAACAACTTCCGGATGGCCGAGCTGCACGCGAAGGAGTCGCCGCAGCGGATCTGGGAGCTGGAGACGTACGGGGCGCTCTTCGACCGCACCAAGGACGGGAAGATCTCGCAGCGCAACTTCGGCGGCCACGAGTACCCGCGCCTGGCGCACGTCGGTGACCGGACCGGCCTGGAGCTGATCCGTACCCTCCAGCAGAAGATCGTCTCCCTCCAGCAGGAGGACAAGCGCGACCTCGGCGACTACGAGGCCCGGATCAAGGTCTTCTCCGAGACCACCATCACCGAGCTGCTGCTCGACGGGGAGCGGGTGGCCGGCGCGTTCGGCTACTACCGGGAGTCCGGCGAGTTCGTCCTCTTCGAGGCCCCCGCGGTGGTCCTCGCGACGGGCGGCGTCGGCCGGTCCTACAAGGTCACCTCGAACTCCTGGGAGTACACCGGGGACGGCCACGCCCTCGCGCTGCGCGCCGGGGCCACCCTGATCAACATGGAGTTCCTCCAGTTCCACCCGACCGGCATGGTCTGGCCCGTATCGGTGAAGGGCATCCTGGTCACCGAGTCGGTGCGCGGCGACGGCGGTGTGCTGAAGAACTCCGACGGCAAGCGGTTCATGTTCGACTACGTCCCCGACGTCTTCCGCAAGCAGTACGCGGACAACGAGGAGGAGGCGGACCGCTGGTACAAGGACCCGGACAACAACCGGCGTCCGCCCGAGCTGCTCCCCCGCGACGAGGTCGCCCGGGCGATCAACAGCGAGGTCAAGGCCGGTCGCGGTACGCCGGCCGGCGGCGTCTACCTGGACATCGCCTCCCGGCTGCCGGCCGAGGAGATCCGCCGCCGCCTGCCGTCGATGTACCACCAGTTCAAGGAGCTGGCCGACGTCGACATCACCAAGGAGCCGATGGAGGTCGGCCCGACCTGTCACTACGTGATGGGTGGCGTCGAGGTGGAGCCGGACTCGGGCGCCGCGTACGGCAGCGTGCGCGGGCTCTTCGCCGCGGGCGAGGTCTCCGGCGGCATGCACGGCTCGAACCGGCTCGGCGGCAACTCGCTCTCCGACCTGCTGGTCTTCGGCAAGCGGGCGGGCGGCCACGCCGCGTCGTACGCGGACCAGTTGACCTCGCGCCCGAAGGTGTCGGTCACGGCGGTGGAGAGCGCGGTGGAGACGGCGCTGGCGCCGTTGCAGCGGGACACCGGGGAGAGCCCGTACACCCTCCAGCAGGACCTCCAGGCGGTGATGGGAGATCTGGTCGGAATCATCCGGCGCGAGGGTGAGCTGGTCGACGCGCTGGCCCGGCTGGCCGAGCTGCGCGAGCGGGTGGCGAAGGTGAGCGCGGCCGGCGGCCGGCGCTACAACCCGGGCTGGCACCTGGCGCTGGACCTGCGCAACATGCTGGTGGTCTCGGAGTGCACCGCGAAGGCGGCGCTGGAGCGGCAGGAGTCGCGCGGCGGCCACACCCGGGAGGACCACCCGGCGATGGACCCGAAGTGGCGGCGGGTCAACCTGGTCTGCTCGCTGGACGGCGACACCGTCCGGCTGACCCACAAGCCGCTGCCGAAGATGCGCGGCGAGCTGATCGGCCTCTTCGACCGTAACGAGCTGTCCAAGTACCTGACCGACGAGGAGCTCGCCGAGTTCGACGCCCTCGCTGAGGAGGCGGGCAAGTAATGGGAAACAAGCGACAGTTCCGCATCTGGCGGGGCGACGAGACCGGCGGCGACCTGCAGGACTACACGGTCGAGGTCAACGAGGGCGAGGTGGTCCTCGACGTCATCCACCGGCTCCAGGCCACCGACGCACCCGACCTGGCCTGCCGGTGGAACTGCAAGGCGGGCAAGTGCGGCTCCTGCTCGATGGAGATCAACGGCAAGCCGCGGCTGAGCTGCATGACCCGGATGTCGACGTTCGAGGAGGCCGAGACGGTCACCGTCACGCCGCTGCGGACCTTCCCGGTCATCCGGGACCTGGTCACGGACGTCTCGTTCAACTACGCGAAGGCCCGGGAGACCCCGGCCTTCGCGCCGCCGGCCGACGTCGCCCCGGGCGACTACCGGATGCAGCAGGTGGACGTCGAGCGCTCGCAGGAGTTCCGCAAGTGCATCGAGTGCTTCCTCTGCCAGAACGTCTGCCACGTGATCCGCGACCACGAGGAGAACAAGCAGGCGTTCTCCGGTCCGCGGTTCTTCATCCGGGCCGCCGAGCTGGACATGCACCCGCTCGACGCGAAGACCGACCGCAAGGAGTACGCGCAGACCGAGCAGGGTCTGGGCTTCTGCAACATCACCAAGTGCTGCACCGAGGTCTGCCCCGAGCACATCAAGATCACGGACAACGGGATCATCCCCATGAAGGAGCGGGTCGTCGACCGCAGGTACGATCCCCTCGTGTGGCTTGGTAGCAAGATCTTCCGGAGGGGTCAGGTGCCTCAGACCTACGTGACCAGCGCGCAGCACGGCGGCGCGATGCACTCCAGCGCCCCCCGCGGCGGCGTGCATTCGCACGCGGGCGGCTCGCACGACCCGCAGCATGAGGAGGAGGCGCAGCGGGGCGTCAACTGGCACCGGGAGGTGCCGCACCCGACCGCCCCGGCGACCGACGCCAACGGCAGGCTGCCGCTGACGGAGCTGACCTTCGACCGTGCGGCGGCACCCTCGCCGTTCGGCGACGACGTCACCTTCCCGCTGCCGCCCGAGCACCTCAACTTCGCTCACCCGAGCCAGGACGAGCCGAAGCACTGAGCAGGACGACAACAACGAAGACGGGGGCCGCGGCATCTGCCGCCGGCCCCCGTCCCGTTTCCGCCCCGGTGTCCGCTTCCGCCGATCAGGGGGTGGCGAGCAGCGGGCGGAGGGCGGCGACGATGGGGGCGTCGGCGGGCAGCCAGGTGACGGAGTCCAGTTCGGCGGCGGTGAGCCAGCGCAGCTCCGAGTGCTCCAGGGCCTTCGGCTGGTCGCCGTGGAGCAGCCGGGCCGCGTACACCTTGAGCACCGAGCGACCGTGCGCCATCCGGACGTCGCGGCCGACCCGGTCGCCGATCTCCACGCGTACGGCGAGCTCCTCGGCGCACTCCCGGATCAGCGCGGCGGTCTCGCTCTCCCCCGGCTCGACCTTGCCACCAGGGAACTCCCACCGGCCGGCGACCTCGGGCGGCGCGGAGCGCGCGCAGGCCAGGACCCGCCCGTCCGCGATGATCGCCGCTCCGACGACGACCTTCGGCTCGCGCCGGTCGGCCTGTCCGTTTCCGCTTACCCGTTCGGTCCGCACGGGCGTCCAGCGTGCCAGATCAATCGGCGGTTTGGGTAGCGCAGCCGGCCGTCAGGCCAACAGAACACGGAAGTGTGGGCGTGGACACACCATCTGTGCGACGACAGACTAGAGGTCGTCTACGAGGACACGGGATGGCGACGATTTGGCCACAAGCCGGCAACGACGCCTGGGAGGTTCGGTGATGCGTGTGCTGTTCGGCGGCCGGGCAAAGCACGACTACCTCAGCGACGCGCTCACCCTGCTGTCCGGCTGGACCCGGGAGGGCGAGCAGATCCGCCGGACGATGGTCCTCGACGACACCCAGCACGCGGCCCTGACCGAAAGGGTCAAGGTGGTCGCGGACGCCCTGCGCCTGCGCCCCGAGATCAGCCGCCGGGCCGACCGCACCCACATCCGGGTCGGGCACGGCGACGGCGAGCCGCTGACCGAGGGCGAGGTCCTGCTGGCCGCCCGCATCGAGGACGCCTTCCGCGCAGTCACCGACTCCCCCTCCTGACCCACCTCGCCACTCCGCCCTTCCCTCCGCCGCAGGGCAGATGCCCACCACTCTCCGTGGCGGCTGAGAAAGAGCTGAACGCAATCTTGTTTCCGGCGAAGTACGCACGGGTAACTGAACCGCAGCGGGAGGGCACGAACCTCCTGTAACCGACAGATTATCTTATTACGTACTCTATTCGGGAGCTGACATGGCGACGCCCACCACTGCGAGCACGAACCGCGTGACCGACGATGTCGACCACGCGCACACCGGCCACCTCGACCGCGACGTCCGGCACCCGTACGGGCACGGCGAGGAGACCAAGCCGGCGTGGAAGACCACGGAGCTGGCCGTCTACCTGCTGTCGGTCATCGGTGTGCTGATCGCCTCGAACGCCGTCGGCGACGGCGCCGCCAACAACGGGAGCGACTACTTCGCCGCCGACAAGGCCTGGTGGTACATCACCCTGCTGACCGTCGGTTACCTGATCAGCCGCGGCCTGGCCAAGGCCGGCAGCCGCACCCGGGACGACGACCCGCGCACCAACCACTGAGCACCACGTCCTACCGGAGCCCCGCCGCGAATCCGTCGATGCGCGGCGGGGCTCCGTCGTTGGCGCGCCCTGCCTACCGTGGGACGCATGGCGAACGTGACGTACGACCGCAAGGAACAGTTCCAGCAAATCCAGAGTGGGCTCCTGGACGGCGAGCAGATCATCGCCGTCTACGACGCGGTCGGCGCGGGCACCGGATTCATCGGCCTGACCGACCGGCGGGTGATCATCCAGGACCGTTCGTTCGTCGGTAAGCGGTACGCCATCACCAGCATCCCGTATTCGAAGATCACCAGCGTCAGCGTGGTCAGCAACAAGTCATGGGCGGGTCGTTCTTCTCCACCGGCTCGATCGCCGTCCACGTCGGCGCGCACACCTACGAGGTCGAGTTCCGGGGCGCGCAGAAGAGCCACCACGTGCACAACGTGATCCTGCACTACATCTCCTGACCCCTATCCTGATCAGTCATGGCGGATCTCCACGCGCACCGGCCGCAGGACGTCGACCGGTTCATGGCCGAACTGGACCACCCGCTCAGGGCCGAGGTGGCCACGCTGCGCACGCTCATCACCGGCGTGGACGAGCGGATCACCGAGCAGATCAAGTGGAAGGCGCCGTCGTTCAGCCGGGGCGACTACATCGCCACCTTCAACTTGCGGGACCGGAAGCGGGTGCACCTGGTCTTCCACAACCCGCACCTGGCCACGATCGACAGTCCTCTCCTCGAAGGCGACTGGCCGGACCGCCGGATGGCGTACTTCACCGACCGGGCCGACGTCGAGGCCAAGCGCGCCGAGCTGGAACGGGTGATCCGGGAGATCATCCGCCGGAACGACGGGGCCTGAGTGGACGGTCGCCTCGCGACCATCTACGACGTCGAGTGCCCGTGGGGCCGCGACGACGACTTCTTCCTCGCCACGGTCGGCGAGACCCCGGCGGCCCGGGTGCTCGACCTGGGCTGCGGCACCGGCCGCCTCACCCTGGCGCTGGCCGCCGCCGGCCACACCGTCACCGGCGTCGACCCGGACCGTGCCTCCCTCGACGCCGCGCTGGCCAAGCCGGGCGCCGACCGGGTCACCTGGATCGAGGGCACGTCCGGGGTGCTGCCGCGCGCGGCGTACGACGTCGCGGTGCTGACCAGCCACGTGGCGCAGGAGATCCGCGCCGAGGAGGACTGGACGCGTACCCTCGGCGACCTGCGTCGGGCGCTGGCACCGGGCGGCCGGCTGGTCTTCGACTCGCGCGACCCGGCGGCGCGCCGGTGGGAGCGCTGGAACCCCTGCGACTCGCGGCGCCGGCTGGCGCTGCCCGACGGCACGGTGGTGGACGCCTGGACCGAGGTGACCGAGGTACGCGACGGCCTGGTCAGCTTCGTCCACCACTACCTCCTGCCGGGCGGCGACGAGCTGCGCAGCTCGGGGACGCTGCGCTTCCGGCCCGAGGCGGAGCTGCGGGCGGCCCTGGCCGCCGCCGGCTTCACCGTCGAGCGGATCCACGGCGGCTGGCACCGGGAACCGGTGGGCGCGAGCGACGACGGAGAACTGATCGTCACGGCCCGCGCCGCGGGCTGACCAGCCCGGCGGGCGGCGTCAGCGGCGGTAGGCCAGCTCGAAGTCCAACGTCCAGTCGACGCCGTCGGTGGACCTCTCCCATCGGCCGTCGATGGTGTCGCCGTCGGCGCTCAACGTGCCGGTGAAGCGCTGGTGGAAGCCGGGCGCGTCCCGCCAGATCCGCCACACGCGGTCGGCGAACGTCATCCGGTAGACCCGGTGCACGCCCCGCGCGTCGGCGTACAACATCGTGAATTCCTCGGCGGCGTCGTCGAGACCGATCAGCGACGTCACCGGCAACGGATTGTTCTCCCGCCAGGCCTGCGGCGCAGTATCCGGCACCGGTTCGGCGTCGGAGAACTGGCGGAGGAACCGGCCGTCCTCGACCCAGTCGAGGTCCGTCCACCCGGTGCCGAGGCCCTCGACCTTCGGCTGCACGGTCCACCGCCCGACGAGCACGTCGAGCCGCGCGAGCGCGGCATGCCGCTCCTTCATCCCTCTACCTCCTCCGACGTCGATGGACTCACGCTAGCGGCGGGCCCCGACAACGGCCGGGATTACCCGGTCAGCGGAGCAGGCGGCGGGTGCACGGTCCGTCGTGGTCGGCACGGAGGAGGCAGCGCCGGCCGCCGGGCAGCAACAGGTCACAGAAGACCCGATGCCGGATCCTGGAGGTCCGCGACCCGAAGGGCAACGTCGAGGTCCTGCCCGGCGACGAGGTCGAGCTGACCCGCCCGCCGGCCTGACAATTCGCCAGATGCCCGCCCCCGACGCGCCGTCGCCCGACATCGACCAGCTCGACGCCCGGTTCGGCCGGCTCGCCGCAAAGTACGACAGCCGCAGGGCCGCCGCCGAGGCCGCGGTCACCCGCTGGGAGTCTGATCCCCGGCCGAGCTGGACGGCGACTGGACGGTCGACCCCGACTCGGTGGCCGACGATCTCCGGCTGGTCCGTCAGCAACTCACCCTGGCCGACGGGGATGCCTTTCCCGCCGGGAGCGAGCGGTGGCGCGAGGCGCTCTGTGCGGCGGCGGCCGAGCTGAACCGTCAGGACTGGACGGTGCGGATGCCGGTCACGGACGACTTCGTCGTCTACGCCGTCGACCTGGAACTCGTCGACCTGGATCGCAACCTGGCGGCCTGTGTGCCGGCCCAGCGCCTGGCCCTGCTGCGCGATCGCGGCCTGGTGCGGTGACCGGCCCAGGCGGTGGTCCTCGGCCGATGGGACGCCTCAGGGTTGCAGGCGCTTGCGCATCTTGATCGCGGTGACCTCGTAGCCCATCTGCTCGTACAACGCGCGGGCGCCGAGGTTGAACCCGAAGACGCTCAGACCGACCGAGACCACGCCGAGTTCCCGGCACACCCGCTCGGCGGCCTGCATGATCGCCCGGCCGTAGCCCTTCCGGCGCAGGTCCTCCCGGACCTCGAAGTCGTAGCCGAAGGCGTGCAGGCCGTCCGACTTCTGCTCCAGGTGCAGCCAGAGCATGCCGACCTCGTCGTCGCCGTCATAGACCGTCCACAGCCGGTGGCCCTCCGTCGCCAGCCCGTCCGGCAGAAGGCGCTCGTAGTCCTCGCGCGCCTTCTCCTGCGCCTCCGGCAGTGGCATCGAGCCCGAGTCGGCGATGTTCTGCGCGTACTCCGCCTCGGCGCGCCGCCGGTACCGCAGGTACTGCTGGTCGGTCATCGGTTCCAGTCTCAGCGTCGCCACATCGGTACGGTATTGCACGCCGTGCGGCCCGTCCGCCCTGGCACACGAACCCCGAGGAACCCCGTCGGCACCGCCGCAGCCTCTTGTTGACGTCCGCCCACCGGGTGGGCAACCTCTTCGTGTGGCCGGTCGCAAGATCTCGGCCGGATCCGGAGGGACGGTGTGGCGACGATGGCGGACACCACCGGGATGACGAAGGATGCCACCATCTCCGTCGTGCCCGCCAACAAGGCGAGCTGGGAGGACCTCCAAGCCGTCTTCGGCGCGCGCGGCAACGCGGCCGAGTGCCAGTGCCAGTGGTTCCAGTCCACCCCCGCCGAGTGGCGGTCGCAGTCGGTCGCGGAACGCACCCGGCGACTGCGCGAGGAGACCCGGTGCGACCAGCCCCGGGCGCGCACGACGAGCGGCCTGGTCGCCTACCTCGACGGCGAGCCCGCCGGCTGGTGCGCGGTTCAGCCGCGCTCTGTCTATGTGCACCTGCTGGGCAGCCGGGTCGTGTGGGCCGGCCGCGACGAGGACCCGGCCGACGACGGCGTCTGGGCCGTGACCTGCTTCGTCACCCGCGTGGGTTTCCGGCGACGCGGCGTCAGCGGCGCGCTCGCCGCCGCAGCCGTCGACTTCGCCCGGGAGCGCGGCGCCCGAGCCATCGAGGGCTATCCGATGATCACGGTGCCCGGCAAGGTGATCACCTGGGGCGAGCTCTACGTCGGCAGCCGCAGCATCTTCGAGGACGCCGGGTTCACCGAGGTAACCAGACCGACGCGCCGGCGCGTCGTGATGCGGATCGACTTCCAGCCGCGCCGCGCGTACGCATGAGAGGAGGCAGTGGTGGCACCATGGGGCGGAGGCCTCGCCGATTGGACGCCGCCGTCTCTGGCCTCGTCACGGGCATCCTGGTGCACGCCGTGGCTGGGATGGTGTTCGCCGCCCTTGTCCTGTTGGAGTTCGAGGGATGCAACATCCATGACGGGCGGGCCGGGGCGCTCTCGGTGGCCGTCATCGTCGATGTGCTCCTGACGGGACCCCTGCTCTGGATCGTTCTTCGACGCAACAGACAGATCGGCTCGCCGTCCTGTCCGGTTGGGTCCTGAGTCTCGTTCCCGCGCTCGCGCTGCTCACCGCAGCCGCGGTACACGTCAACTCGCTTCCGTCCGGTTGTCCTGTGTAGCGGCTCCCTGCGCACGACGTCAGATCCGTCTTGGCTCCCCGGGCCGTGTCCGGATTGAAGTGGACCCGGGACCAGGACTCGGCCGCGTGTGGCGGCGGCGACCGTGGCGGTGAACTGTTGACGCTTTACGGAGCCGTGCATGAAGGCACCTCGTGTCGGTTTCGACAGCGGGTGGGCTGGCGTTGTCGCTGTCGGCCTCAGGCGAGCAGCGGTTCGAAGATGTCGCGGCCGAGCGTCACGGCCTGGTCCTGGTCGAGAATCGTGGCGGCCAAGCCGGGATGGGCGGTGATCCACGCCTGAGCGTTGGAGGCGCTCGTGAAGAAGTTGATGGTGGAGCAGCAGGTGTCCACGGAGCGGCCGCCGTCTCCGGTGGCTGCGTACACGATCACCGCTTCCGCCGGCTGGTAGGTGGCGGCACCGTTTGTGATGGTCACGCGGACCGGCTGGCGGGTGTGCGGATCGGCAGAGGTGATCGTCGCCTCGGTGTCGAGCATGAACGGCATGCCCAACGCATCGATCGCACACATCGCGAACACTTGAATATCGCCGAGCGACACCACGTGCGGCGTGGGCGTTGGCGAGAACGGGTAGGCCGCGACCAGACGCCCGGCGCTGTCGACGGCCACAAGGTCTTCCCGGGCAAGTTCCCGCAACGCCTGGGCGGTGTCCAGGTCTTCCCCGTTCACAGCAGCGCGGATATCGGCGTCCGTCGGGGCTGTCCCGGTGGCGGCGAAGTGACGCAGGATCGCCCGGTGCACCTGCCGGAGCCTGTCGGGCAGCTGCTCGGCGCGGCGGGGCCGGTCAGTCCGGATAGCGTTGCCCGGCTGCCCGCAGCAATCCACACCGCTCGGCTCCGTCCCGACGGTGGCGGATTCGGCGCCTATCGCCTGGCACAGGGCAGCGCGGATGCGCTCGCCGGTGGGGAGATCGAGGCGACACGCCGCCGAATCGCCGCCGGTGCCGCCCATCACGTCCACGCCGTTGACCAGGATCGACGGCGACGGATAATCCCCCACCACCTCGCTTACCACCGAGAGCGGCAGCCCGAGGTCGGCCAGCGCGGCGCGCAGCTCCTGCCGAGCGGGGGCGAGGTTCGGACAGTCGGGCACGGAACGAAGCTCAACAGCCACCCGACCCTCTGCTGCGCGATCTGCTGCTGCGGTCATCACAGCCCTCCTAGCAAACGGCTCCTGGTGGCATGACGCATACCACCTGGCCGTCACGGCTCTACCCGTACCAGACTGGACCTTCCAGTGCAGGGGAAGGTCAAGGCGCGATGACAGGAGGTCACCGGATGCGGATCGGGGAACTCGCCGAGGCAACCGGTACCACCACCAAGACCCTGCGCTTCTACGAAGCCAGCGGCTTGCTCCCGCCTACCGCCCGCACCCCAGCTGGCTACCGCGACTACGGCGACGAGGCAATTGCCCGGCTCGACTTCATCCGCCGCGGCCGCGCCGCCGGACTCACCCTCGCCCAAATCCGCGACATCCTCACCGTCCGCGACACCGGCCATGCCCCCTGCGGACACGTACGCCAACTACTCGCCCAACAGCTCAATGCCATCGACGGCCAGCTCAACGACCTGCGCGCACTCCGGGGCACCGTCGCCCAGCTCTACGACGCCGCCAACAACGCCGAACCCGACGCTTGCCCACCCGAGCAGGTCTGCCGCTATCTGTAGGCGCTCACGGTAGGACGCCTGTGTGCCCCACACTGGCAGGAGCAGGCAAAGGGTCGTCAGCCTCGCCCGGCGCTGCTCAACCGTTCCGCCGACGTACGGGGGTGGTCCGGCCGGGTGCAACGCCTTGGCTACTCGCGTGGCTACTCAGGGCGCCGGCCCCGCTGGGGGCTCCGACCCCCGCCGGGGGAGCCGGGTAGGTCGCACCAACGGCTCCGGCTGGGTGGCAGGGACTGTCGACACGCGCAGGGTTGCGGCCATCTGGTGATACCTGGCCACGGTTGTCGCTATGGGTTTCGCTGCCTTCTTGCTGCCTGGGCTGCCCTTCCGTCGGCCTCGGCCAGCCGTCAAGCCGGCGCGTCAGATTGCGACCGGGTGGCGCGGTTCGTAGAGACCGAGTTCGCCGCCACCGGGCAGCCGCAGCGCGGTGCGCAGCCCCCACCGCTCCTCGGTGACCGGGATCGTGAACTCGACGCCCTTCGCGGCCAGGTCGGCCATGGTCGCCGCGACGTCGTCGCACATCAGGAAGAGTTCGTGGGCCGGCTCGCCCTCGGTCGGGTGCATGGCGAGCTCGGCCGGCGGGAGCTTGAAGATGAGCCAGCCATGGCCGGCGTCGACGTGGTGGTAGCCGAGCGTGTCCCGGAAGAAGGCGCGGTCCGCCTCTGGGTCACGGCTGTAGATGATCACATGAGCACCATTGATCATTCACCGACCATAATGCTGAGGCCCGACGTGGCAACGCCAATCTCGCCAGAAAATGCCGCCACCGCTCGCGCCGCCCCAACTGTCGGCACCCGGGGGCCAGGTGCCCGATGATCTCTTCGCGGCGTTGTCGCAGCTCAGCGGCGGTGAAAAGTGGGCCGCCAGGGACTCGAACCCTAACGTCGATACCCACGCGGAATCCGTGCGCCCCTGCCTACCCGGCTCCAGGTAAGCCGGGGTGCTTCCCTCACCCGGAGGACCGCGAGGGCGGCAGCGACCTGGTCGGAGTGCTGCGCGCTCGCGGCGGCCAACTCGTCGGCGGCCGCCTCCGTCCGGATGAGCAGCGCCCGCAACGCCCCGTCGTCATCGGTGTCGACGCCAGCGCCCGCCAGGGCGTTCATCTCGGATGCCACGGCTGGATTGTGGCCGGGATGTGCCATGGCACCAACGCGCCGGTCGCCAACCATTGCTCAAGTCAAAGGTGACCAGTTCCCTTCACGCATGACCGTGTTCCTTACCGATTTGATCAACAGTTTGGAGATAGCGTGAAACGCACCGCCATCGCCGGCGCACCGCCGACCAGCAGATCGTGGTACTCCCGGTGATCAGCGTCCGTCGGCACGGCGACGACCCTCGCCGTGCTGGTGGCGCCGTCCGTCGCTTCGGCAAGTACGACCGACAGGGCACCGGCGGCGACCCCGACCACGGTGGCCACCACCGCCGGCGTACCCACCGGCTTCGCTCCCACGTCCACCTCGTGGACCGGCCCCACCGACGGCTGGGTGCTGGGCTTCGCGCCGTGCCGGACCGGTTCATGCCCGACCCTGATCAGCACCTCGGACGACGCGCGAACCTGGCAGCAGCGCACCGCCCCACGGATGTCGTCCACACCCGACCAGACGAAGATCCACTTTGCCAACAAGCTCGACGGGTGGGCCACCGACGGCCAGGTTCTCATGGCCACCCATGACGGTGCCAGCATGTGGTGGCGCGTGCGGCTGCCCGGCGCTATCGGCTCGGTCAGCATCTCCAAGCTGGCTTCGACCGACCGGTACGCCTATGCGATCGTCACCTACGGGGTCGGAAGCACCAAGACCACCCAGCTCTACTCCTCGCCCCTCGGCGAGGACAGCTGGCAGCCGGTGGCCGGCGTCGCGGTACCTGGCAGCGGCGGGTGGGACATCGCCACCCACGGTTCGGCCGCCTACGTCGCCCTCGGCGTGATCCACACGTCGATCCGGATGTGGTCGGCAGCCGACGGTAGTGGCTGGACCGAGGTCCAGCCGGTCTGCTCGGTGGACGACGCGGTGCGGCTGAGCAGCACTAAGCCCGATGACGTCAAGGGCATGTGCAGCTCTAATCCGATCCGCGGCTACATGCAGAAGCAGCTGGTCGAGTCGGCAGGCGGCGCGGCCCCCGTCGTGCTGGGGCAGGCGCCCAACACGGGGATCACCACCGGGTTCGCGACGGCCTCGGACAGTACCGCGGTCGTGGCCGGTGTCGGTGCGGGCGCGAGCTGGCTGCACGCCAGCTTCGATGGCGGTACGACGTGGGAGACGCCCCTGACGATTCCCGACGTGCAGCTCCCGATGCTCGACCTGGACTTCCAAGACGCCACGCACGGCGTGGTGGTCTGGGGCGGACCCGCATGGTCGGGAGCCGCGTTGTACCGCACCACCGATGGCGGTCACACGTGGAGCCAGCTCACGCTTTGACGTCAAGGCGGCGGTCCGGGGATCGTTTCGGCCCCCGGACCGCATGACCCCGCACGATCGGCCTGGGCAACGGGTGCTACAGGTCTCCTCGGTCGCGCCGCCCTGCTTCGGCATCTCCACCAACAAGAAGCTCGTCCAGCCGCAGCCCCTCCAGCGTCAAAGACGACCGGCCGCCGTAGCACTGAAAGAACCCACCCAGGCCGCAGGACGGCTCAGGCGTAGACCGCAGTCGCCAAGACGCCTCGTTTACAAGCTCTGTGCAGCCGGTACGTCCACGTCTGGGAACGGTCGTCAGCTCGGAGAGGAGTCCGTCGCTGCGCTCGTCCGCACGTCCTTGCAGCTCCTGGAAGCTCCCCGTCGCCACCTTCTCCGCTGCCCCGCACGATGTACACGACTCCGGCGATGCCGGCGTCGATGACGGCGACCGCTGTGGCGATCTTCAGCGGGTCCATCAGCCGGCTCCCGGAACGAGCCGCACCGAGGCGAGCACCTCGCGCAGCTGCTCGACCGTTACCCCGGGCTGCAGCAGCGGGGCGAGCGCCGTCGCAAGGGTTTGCTCGTCGACGTCGGCCAGGGGCCGCGCCTGCGCGGCCAGGGGCCGCGCCTGCAGCTCCTTCACGCCGCGGTAGGTGTCCTGCAGCGCCACCCCGACGGTCGGGCCGGTGCTGCCGAGAATCCGGCCGAGTAGCCGGGTGGCCACGAGGTCGGCGTCCGCGTTGGTCAGTGGCATGTCGTCTCCTTGTCCCCATTGGCCGTAGTCAGCTGTCTTGGCGCGGCACAGGTCGACGGTGCCGCCGGCCAGGGCCACGTGATTGCGGTACTGCTCGAGATGGTTGCCGGGCACCCACACGCCACCCGACCATGCGTAGGTCTGCCAATACCACGCCGCGACCCGGTCACGCCGTGCCCATTCGATCGCCCGCCGGCCGCCGTACACGCCGACCCGGCCGGCGCCGATGACGCTGGCCGCGCCGCGCAGCGCGTCGGCGACCACCGGCCACTGTCCCGAGGTCACGTCGAAATCCACGGACAGGTAGATCGGCCGGTCGGCAGGCATGCCCAACGCGCGGAAGTGCGCATCGGCCTGACGCGCCCAGTCGATGCCGGCCGACCGGCCGCCGAGCAATCCGTCGGCTGCGCCTTCGGCGTTGGCCACGATGGACAGCCCGGCCCTGATGAGTGCGCTCGCTTCCGCGGCGTCGATGTGCTTCCAGCTTCCGCCGGGCCCGCCGTACCTGACAACGAACTTCTTGCCGGCCGCGACCAGCCCGGCAACGCTCGGCCGGTCCCCGGAGTAGTCAACACCCTCGATCACGAGTCACCTCTCGCTACGGTGTCGTTTGAACGACAGGCTCCGCTCGCAACCTGAATGCACGCTGATTGCCGTGACGTCGATCGATCTGGACCGGCCGGCGCTCGGTCGGTCGGTCACCGGCGTAATCGACGCCTTCGATCGCCATCACACACCCTCCACCAGGATCTTGTTGATCTGGCTCCCTGGGTGAAGCCACGGGCAGGCGCCGGCCGTGCGGGTCCCGAGCCGCCGCCGATCCCGAAGGTGACGTCGTCGACGTCCTCGGTGCCCTGGCGGTTGTGTGCCAGGCAAGACCCCGACATGTCGGGGTCGTCGGTGCGGTACAGCAGGGCGACGTACTCACCGCGACGCTCGGCCAGAACGAGCCGGGCCCGCTCCAGGTCCAGGACGCGTACGCCCGTCCACCGCCTACACCGCCTGGCAGGACGATGACGGCGGCCGTCAGCGCGGCCGCAGCCACGGAGATGAGGAGCAGACGCCGACAGCCGGAGGGATCGAACGTGTGTTCTAGTAGGCTGCTCGGGGTGGAGGTACGTGGTCGGTTGGGGCACGAGAACGCGACCCTGGTCCTGTCGACGTATGGGCGCCTGATGCCGGACTCGGAGGAGCGCACCCGCCGGGCGGTCGATGACGCGTGCGGTTGTGCCCCCGGTGTGCCCCAGATCGAGGGCACAACCGCCTGACCTGCGAGAATGGGCGGCGTTCAGACGTTGAAGCGGAACTCCACCACGTCGCCGTCCTGCATGACGTACTCCTTGCCCTCGATCCGGACCTTGCCGGCGGCCTTCGCCGCCGCCATCGATCCGGCCGCGACCAGGTCGTCGTAGGAGACCACCTCGGCCTTGATGAAGCCGCGCTGGAAGTCGGAGTGGATGACGCCCGCAGCCTCCGGCGCGGTCGCGCCGACCGGGACGGTCCAGGCCCGCGCCTCCTTGGGGCCCGCCGTGAGGTACGTCTGGAGCCCGAGGGTGCGGAAGCCGACCCGGACGAGCTGGTTCAGGCCGGGCTCGTGCTGGCCGATCGACTCCAGCAGCTCGCGGGCCTCGTCCTCGGGCAGGTCCACCAGCTCCGACTCGATCTTGGCGTCCATGAAGACCGCCTCCGCCGGGGCGACCAGCGCCTGCAGCTCGCCGAGGAACTCGGCGTTGCCCAGCTCGGCCTCGTCGACGTTGAAGACGTAGAGGAACGGCTTGGTGGTGAGCAGGTGCAGCTCGCGCAGGTGCTCCAGCTCGATCTTGGCGGCGGCCGCGCCGGCGTACAGGGTGATGCCGCCGTCGAGGACGTCGACGGCCTTCTTCGCGGCCTCGACCGCGGCGGCCCGGTCCTTGCGGAGCTTGGCCTCCTTCTCCAGCCGCGGCAGCGCCTTCTCCAGGGTCTGGATGTCGGCCAGGATCAGCTCGGTGTTGATCGTCTCAATGTCGTCGGCCGGGGAGACCTTGCCGTCGACGTGCACCACGTTCGGGTCGGAGAAGGCGCGGACCACCTGGCAGATCGCCGAGGCGTCGCGGATGTTCGCCAGGAACGCGTTGCCCCGGCCCTGCCCCTTCGAGGCGCCGCGGACCAGGCCGGCGATGTCGACGAACGACACCGGTGCCGGCAGCACCTTCTGCGAGGCGAAGATCTCCGCGAGCTTGCCCAGCCGCTGGTCCGGCAGCCCGACCACGCCGACGTTCGGCTCGATGGTGGCGAACGGGTAGTTCGCCGCGAGCACGTCGTTCTTGGTCAACGCGTTGAACAGGGTGCTCTTGCCGACGTTGGGCAGGCCGACGATCCCGATGGTGAGGCTCACGGGCGGCCAGTCTACGCGGCCCCCGACCCGGCCCTCCCGGCCGGCTTCCGGACCGGTACGCCGACCGCCCGTTCCCGGCCCACCACGCGCCCCCGGCTGGCCTCGACCGATGAGGACGACTACCCCTACTTCCGGTGGCGGGTCGAGCTGACCCCGATGGACCGGACGGTGGACGAGGGCCACCAGATCGCGCTGGCCCGGGAGCTGCTCCAGGCGATCGAGGGCCCGGAGGTCCGGGCCACCGTCTGCGCCGCCTTCGAGGACCGGGTCTAACCGAGCAGCCGGGGCTCGATCCGGGTCTCCCGGACGCTGCCGTCCTCGGCCCGGCTCACCTCGTACGCCGCCACGCCCTCGCGGTCCGCGACCGCCTCGACCAGGCGGGTGCCTCGGTAGACCAGCCCCACCCCGTCGTCGGTGCAGTGGCTCACCGGCAGCGTGCCGTCGCCGACCAGCTTGTGCATCAGCGGCCGCCGCTGCTCCTCGCCGTCGTAGTGCACCCCGTTGCCGTACGGCAGCCAGCCCAGCCCGTCGGTGAACCCGCGCAGCGTCGGGCCGAAGCTGTCGGTGGCGCCGCCGAGGTGCCAGCAGATCGACCCGGCGGAGACCCCGCCCAGCACGACGCCGGCCTGCCAGCACTCGTGCAGGATCTCGTCGAGGCCGTGCGCTCGCCAGACCGCGCAGAGGTTGGCCACGCTGCCGCCGCCCACCCAGATGATGTCCTGGGCGAGCAGGTGGGCCCGCACGTCCTCGACGTTGGGCATCGGGAAGAGGGCCAGGTGGGACGGGCGGAACCGGGTGCCGGCGAACGCGCCGTAGAAGACGGTGAACGAGGTCGGCTGGTCGCCGACCGCCTGGTTGAGGTAGCAGATCCGGGGCGCATCACCGGCCTGCGCCAGCTCGGCCATCAGGTCGAAGACCGGGCCGGGCTGCGCGTCGTACGGGCCGCGCCGCCGGCTGGAGAAGCCCATGCTGGTGGCGACGATGGTCGGTGCACTGGCGGGCATGGTCGTCCTTCCGGTCGGTCCTGGTCACGATCATCCTGCGCCACGCCGGCCGGCCCGGTCGCTCAGCCCTCCGCCTCGGCGGCGGCGAGCAGCGTCCGCAGCAGGTCGGCCAGGCGGGCCTGGTCCTCGGGCGGCAGCGCGTCGAGGATCTGCCGCTGCACGGCGAGCCCGGCGTCGACCGACTCCTCGACCACCCGGCGACCGGACTCGGTGAGGGTGACCCGCAGCCCGCGCCGGTCCGCCGGATCGGGCGTACGCCGGACCAGGCCGGCCCCTTCCAGCCGGTCCAGCCGGCCGGTCATTCCGCCGGAGGTGAGCATCAGCCCGGCGGCGAGCGCCTTCGGCGCGAGCGTGTACGGCTCGCCGGAGCGGCGCAGCGCGGCGAGCACGTCGAACTCGCCGCGGCCGATGCCCCAGCCGGCGTAGACCTTCTCCTGGCGGTCGCCGACCAGCCGGGCCAGCCGGTAGATCCGACCGAAGACGGCCATCGGCTCGGGCCGCATCCCGGCCCGTTCCCGTCGCCACTGCTCGACGATCACGTCGACGTCGTCCGCTGCTGCCACTCCGGGATTGTGCCGCACCTCGCCCTTCCCCTTTCACTCGACATTAATTAGCTTAGTGCTAATCTACTTAGCGACGAGGTAAGGACGGAACACATGGACCGACGCTGGAGCGACGTCGCGCTGACCGCCGCCGCCCCCACCGCCTGGGGCACCACCTACCTGGTCACCACCGAGCTGCTCCCCGCCGACCGGCCACTCTGGTCCGGCGCGCTCCGGGCGCTGCCGGCCGGGCTGCTGCTGCTCGCGCTGACCCGCCGCCGACCGCACGGCGTCTGGTGGTGGCGTTCGGCCCTGCTCGGCGCGCTCAACATCGGCGCCTTCTTCCCGCTGCTGTTCCTCGCCGCGTACCGGCTGCCCGGCGGGACCGCCGCCGTGCTCGGCGCGGCCCAACCGCTGCTGGTCGCCGCGCTCGGCGTGGTCGCCCTCGGCGCCCGGCCCGGCCGGCCGGCGCTGCTCGCCGCGCTGGCCGCGCCGCTCGGCGTGACCCTGGTGGTGCTGCGACCGGGGGCGGCGCTGGACCCGCTCGGCATCGCGGCCGGCCTCGCCGGCACCGCCGCCATGGCCGCCGGGCTGGTGCTCACCCGGCGCTGGGGACGGCCCGCCGGGGCCGGCACCCTCGCCGCGACGAGCTGGCAGCTCGTCGCGGGCGGCCTGATGATCGTGCCGCTGGCCGCCGCCGTCGAGGGCGCGCCCGCCGCACCGGACCGGGCCGCCCTGCTCGGGTACGCCTGGCTCGGGCTGGTCGGCACCGCCGGGGCGTACGCGCTCTGGTTCCGGGGCGTCGCGCTGCTGCCGGTGACCCGGGTGTCGGTGCTAGGCGCGCTCAGCCCGCTGACCGCCGCCGCGCTCGGCTGGCTGGTGCTCGACCAGGCGCTCGGCCCGGTGCAGCTCGCCGGCTTCGCCGTGGCGGTCATCGCGACGGTGGTCGGCCAGCTGCCCGGTCAGCCGGCCAGCAACCGACGCCAGTCGGGGGCCGGGCCGTCGCGCTCCACCCACTCGGGCAGCGGGCCGGGCGACAACTCCGCCGCCGCGGCGCGCGGCAGGACGAAGCGGTGCGCGGCGGCGGGGCCGGCCGCGTACGACTCGTCGAGCATCCAGCGCACCTCGTCGACGGTCCAGCCCAGCCCGGCCCGGCCGGCGATCTCCCGGACCAGCCGCAGGCCCACCCGGGTGTCGTCGTCGTAGAAGCGCACGCACCAGTGGTGCGCCCACATGCCGAGCGCGCGCAGCCCGGCCGCGTCCAGCGAACCGGCGAGCCGGCCGCAGGCGGTCTCCGGAAAGGCCCGCCCCGGGTCGTCGGCGCGGTCCCGCTCGATCGCGCCGTAGGCTGCCGGCGCCACCACCCGCATCCGGTCGTAGAAGCCCTGCACCACCGCGCGGTCCAGCCGGACCCGTCCGGACCGCATCAGCGGGCACCTCGCCCGGCCACGCTCGCCATCCCCCGCACCTTTTCTTGAGTTGGTGGCGGGACGGTACCGGCCACTACCGACACTTTCGGGCCGGAAATCGTTGCGGCGCCAGGGATAGCTGGCCTGAGCTGGGGCGTCTGTAACTGTGACAGTGAAAACGGGGAGGGTGGGTGGACGAGGACGAACGGGCCCGGCTGGCCGACTTCGTGGCGAGCCGGACCCCGGCGCTGATGCGGGTCGCGTACCTGCTCACCGGGGACCGGCACGCCGCCGAGGACCTGGTCCAGTCGGCGCTGGCCAAAACCATCCCGAAGTGGCGGACGCTGCGGCACGCCGACCCGGAGGGTTACCTGCGCGCGGTCATGTACCGCGAGCAGGTGAGCTGGTGGCGGCGGCTGCGGCGACGCCGGGAGACGACGCTCACCGGGGCCGACGAGGCGGTCCAGGCGGACTTGAGCGGTAACACCGACGTACGGCTGGCGATGCGCGCCGCCCTGCGCCGGCTGCCGCCCGCGCAGCGCACGGTGCTGGTCCTGCGCTACTACGAGGACCTCACCGAGACCCAGGTGGCCGAGCTGCTGGACTGCTCGATCGGGACGGTCCGCAGCCGCACCCACCGGGCGGTGGCCCGGCTGCGCCAGCTCCTGCCGGACGTCGAACTCCTGGAGGTACGGCCGTGACCACGCCCTTCGAGGACCTCATCCGCACCACCCTCTCCGATCTGGCCGAGGAGGCACCGACAGTGCAGGACCAGTTGATCCCGGCGGAACGCCGGGCCCGGCACCGCCGGCGCACGACCGTGGCGCTGGGCGCGGCGGGGACGTTCGCCGCCGTGCTGATCGCCGCCCCGCTGGCGATCGCGGCGACCAGCTCGGACGCCCCGCGCCCGGCCGCCCCGAGCGCCCCGCCCAGCCCGGCGGCACCGGGCCCGACCGGCATCCTTCCGTCGGCGCCGCCGACACCGAGCCCCACGTCCCCGGCCGAACCGCCGTTCCCCAGCCCGTCGGCGTCCGACCGGCCCTGGCCGACGGCCACCCCCAGCCCCGCCCGCCCGGAGGCGCCGGGAGCGCCGGCCGCGGTCCCGGCCGCCCCCGGGCTCCCCGCCGCCTCGCCGAGCCCGACCGGCACCTGGCCGGCGCCGTCGCCCAGCCCGTCACCCCGCTGACCGCACGCCGCCGGCCCGGCCACCTCGGGCCGGCGGCGCGGCCGGACGGGGAGGCGGCCCGGCGGCACCCGTACGGCCAGGTCCGAATCCCGCCAGCCATCGTCCCGACCAGCAAGGCAGTATCGGTGGCGTGGAGTTGGACTTCGAACGGTGCTACCGGGCCGTGGACAGCCGTGACCAGCGGTTCGACGGCTGGTTCTACACCGGCGTGACCTCGACCGGGATCTACTGCCGGCCGTCCTGCCCGGCGACGACGCCGAAGCGGCAGAACGTCCGGTTCTTCCCGTCCGCCGCCGCCGCGCAGGGCGCCGGGCTGCGGGCCTGCCGCCGCTGCCGCCCCGACGCCGCCCCGGGCTCCCCGCAGTGGGACGTCCGCGCCGACGTGGTCGGGCGGGCGATGCGGCTGATCGCCGACGGGGTGGTCGACCGGGACGGCGTACCGGGGTTGGCGGCCAGGCTCGGCTACACCGAGCGGCACCTGCACCGGATGCTCCGCGCCGAACTGGGTGCCGGACCGCTCGCGCTGGCCCGCGCCCAGCGCGCCCAGACCGCCCGGATCCTCATCGAGACCACCGGCCTGGGCATGGCCGAGATCGCGTTCGCCGCCGGGTTCGGCAGCGTCCGGCAGTTCAACGACACGGTCCGGGAGGTGTACGCGGCCGCCCCGTCCGAGCTGCGGATCAGCCGGGGCGGCCGGCCCGCGACCGGCGGGGCGGGCACGATCACGCTGCGGCTGGCGTACCGGCCGCCGCTGCACGCGACGGCGCTGCTCGACTTCCTCGCGCTACGGGCGTTGCCCGGCGTGGAGGAGGTCCGCGACGGGACGTACCGCCGGGGGTTGCGGCTCCCGCACGGGGCCGGCGAGGTCGCGCTGACCCCCGCCGACGGGCACGTCTCCGCGACGCTGCGGCTGGCCGACATGCGCGACCTGGCCCCCGCGGTCGCCCGCTGTCGCCGCCTGCTCGACCTCGACGCCGACCCGGTCGCGATCGACGAGACCCTCGCCCAGGACCCCGCCCTGGCCGCGGCGGTGGCTGTCGAGCCGGGAGTACGCCTCCCCCGCGCCGTCGACGGCTTCGAGATGGCGCTGCGCGCCATCACCACCCAACAGGTCTCCCTCCAGTCCGCCAGAACCACCCTCACCCGCCTCCTCCAGGCAGCCACCCCCACCCCCACCGGCCCGGGTGATCATGAAGTTGTTGCCCATGGACACGGCGTGTCAGAACAACAACTTCATGATCAACGCGAGCGGGAGCGCGGGCCGGGCGCGGCGCTGCGGGGGTTTGTCAGCGCGGGGGAGGTGGTGGGGTTGGGAGACAGCGCGTTCGGGATGCCGGTGGCGCGGCGGGAGACGATCCGGGCGCTGGCGCGGGCGGTCGTGGACGGGGAGCTCGAGCTGGAGCCGGGCGGGGACCGGGAGGAGACCGTGCGGCGGCTGACGGCGCTGCCCGGGATCGGGCCGTGGACCGCCGGCTACGTGGCGATGCGGGCCCTGGGCGACCCGGACGTCTTCCTCCCCACCGACCTCGCCGTCCGCCGGGGCGCGGCCGCGCTCGGCCTGCCCACCGACCCGAAGACCCTCGACGCGTACGCCGACCGCTGGCGCCCCTGGCGGTCGTACGCCGTGATCCGACTCTGGAGAGCAGCATGACCACCCTGGACAGCACCGTCATCGACACCCACACTGGCCCGCTGAGCATCCTGACCGGCCCCGACGGGGCGGTCCGCGCGGCCGGCTTCACCGCCGACCCGGCCGGCCTGCTGCCGCTGACCCACCCGAGCCTGCGCGGCGAGCTGCGGCACCGGCCGGAGCTCGGCCCGGTGACCGCCGCCGTCCGCTCCTACCTGGATGGTGACCTGACCGCGATCGACGCGGTGCCGGTGGAGCAGCACAGCGGCGGCTCGTTCCTGACCCACGCCTGGCAGGTGCTCCGCGAGGTGAAGCCGGGCGAGCCGGTGACGTACACCGGTTTCGCCGGGCTGGCCGGGCGCCCGGCGGCGGTCCGCGCCGCCGCGGCCGCCTGCGCCCGCAACGCCGCCGCGCTCTTCGTCCCCTGCCACCGGGTGCTGCGCACCGACGGAACGCTCGGCGGCTACCGCTGGGGGCTGGAGGTGAAGCGGTGGCTGCTGCACCACGAGGCCATGAGCAGGCAGTGACGGGAAGCTGACACCGGCGCGTCACACAATTGACGCTACCGTCGGGTAGTGCCTGCGCAGAGCGACGGCGACCCGGCGGCCCGGGACGGCGCCCGTCGGCACCCGCTGCGCAACCTCTGGCGGCTGCGCTCCTACCTGCGCCCGTACGCAATGGAGTTCGCCTGGCTGCTCCTCGCGGCCCTGGCGGCCACCGCGGCGAGCCTCGCCGTACCGCTGGTGGTGCAGCGAGTGGTGGACGGGCCGGTCGCCGGGCACGACGCGGCCGGACTGTTCCGGCTCGGCCTCCTCGCCCTCCTCCTCGGCCTGGCCGAGGCCGTGCTGATCTTCATCCGGCGGTGGACCCAGTCCTCCTCCTCGGTCGGCATGGAGGCCGCCATCCGCGCCGACATCTACGCCCACCTGCAACGCCTGCCGGCCGGCTGCCACGACCGGTGGCAGTCCGGCCAGCTGCTCTCCCGGATCACCAGCGACCTGTCGGTGATCCGCCGCTTCCTCTCCTTCGGCGTGCTCTTCCTGGTCCTCAACCTGGTCACCTACCTCGCCGTGGTGGTGCTGCTGGTCCGCCTGCACCCGGCGCTGGGGCTGCTGGTGGCGGTCAGCGCGGTGCCGCTGTTCCTGATCAGCCGCCGGTTCGCCCGGCACTACCACGCCGCCTCCCGCCGGATGCAGGACCAGCAGGGCGACGTGGCCACGCTGGTCGAGGAGACGGCGCAGGGGCTGCGCACCATGCGGGCGTACGGGCGGGGGCCGGAGCTGGCCGCCCGGTTCGCCGCCGGCGCCCGCGCGCTGCACGACACCGGCGTCGGCAAGGCGCGGCTGCTGGCCCGCACCTCGGCGCTGTTCGACCTGGTCCCCAACCTGACCCTCGGGGTGGTGCTGGTGGCCGGCACGGCCGCCGCCGCCCGCGGGGCGCTCAGCATCGGCGAGCTGGTCGCCTTCGTCAGCCTCCAGCTGATGCTGATCTGGCCGGTGCAGTCGCTCGGCTGGATCATCGCCAACGGCCAGGAGGCGGCGACCGCGGCCGACCGGATCCAGGAGGTGCTGGACACCCCACCGACCATCGTGGACGCCCCGCACGCCCGGCCGCTGGACCGCGCCGACGTACGCGGCCGGCTCCGCTTCGAAGGGGTCTCGTTCCGCTATCCCGGCAGCACCACGCCGGTGCTCCGCGAGGTCGACCTCACCGTGGAACCGGGCGAGACCCTGGCCCTGGTCGGGGCCACCGGCTGCGGCAAGAGCACGCTGCTCTCCCTGGTCCCCCGGCTGCACGACGTGACCGGCGGGCGGATCACCCTGGACGGGCGCGACCTGCGGGACCTGCGGCTCGCCTCGCTGCGCCGGCTGGTCGGGGTGGCCTTCGAGGAGCCGACGCTCTTCTCCATGTCGGTCTGGGAGAACCTCACCCTCGGCCGGCCGGACGCCGGCGAGGCGGAGGTCCGGGCGGCGCTCGCCCTCGCCCAGGCCGAGTTCGCGTACGAGCTGCCGTGGGGGCTGGCCACCCGGGTCGGCGAGCAGGGGCTCAGCCTCTCCGGCGGGCAGCGGCAGCGGCTGGCGCTGGCCCGGGCGGTGCTCGGCAGGCCGGCGCTGCTCGTGCTGGACGACCCGCTCTCGGCCCTCGACGTGCACACCGAGGCGCTGGTCGAGGCGGCGCTGCGCCGGGTGCTGCGGAACACCACCGCGCTGCTGGTGGTGCACCGCCCGTCGACCGTGGCGCTCGCCGACCGGGTGGCCCTGCTCGAGGGCGGCCGGATCGTCGCCGTCGGCACCCACTCCGAGCTGCTGGCCACCGTGCCGGCGTACCGCGCGGTGCTCTCGGCCGGGCCGGTGGAGCGGCACGACGGCGCCGGCCTGGTGCGCTCGTGACGGAACCGCCGGACGGGTCACCACCGGTCCCCCGACCGAGGAGCGCCCCGGACGACGAACTCGACCTGACCCGGTGGCGCGGGCGGGCCACCGACCCGGACGCCGACCGCAGCCGGGCCGAGGACGTCACGCCGGAGGCCGTCGCCCGGCTCCGGGCCCGCAGCCGGGCCCTGCTCGGGCAGCTTCTCCGCCCGCACCGGCGCCGGCTCGGGCTGGCCGTGGCGCTGCTGCTGGCCCAGAACGCCGCCGCGATGTCCGGCCCGTACCTGGTCATGCTCGGCATCGACCGGGCCATCGCGCCGCTGCGGGCCGGCGACCCGGGACCGCTGGTCACCATCGCCGCGGCGTTCGGTGCCGCGAGCGTCACCGAGTACGCGGCCCGGCGCGGCTTCCTCACCCTCGCCGCCCGGATCGGCCAGGCCGTCCTGCTCGACCTCCGCCAGCGGGTGTACGGCCACTTCCTCCGCCTGGACGTCGGCTTCCACGAGCGGTACACCTCCGGCCGGATGGTCTCCCGGCTGACCAGTGACCTCGACTCGATCGCCGAGCTGGTCGACGGCGGGATCGACAACCTGGTGGTCGCCGCGCTGT
Source organism: Micromonospora kangleipakensis (assembly GCF_004217615.1). Lineage (NCBI taxonomy): Bacteria > Bacillati > Actinomycetota > Actinomycetes > Micromonosporales > Micromonosporaceae > Micromonospora > Micromonospora kangleipakensis. The sequence goes on from NZ_SHLD01000001.1 coordinate 7,109,565, forward strand.
CGGTGCTCTCCGTCGCCGGCATCCTGCTCTGGCTGGACCTGCCGCTGGCCGCGGCGACTTTGCTCGCCTTCCCGTTCCTGTTCTGGCTGTCCCGCTGGTTCGCCCGGGCCTCCGCCGGTGCGTACCGGCGGACCCGGGAGGCGGTCGCGCTGGTCATCGTGCACTTCGTCGAGTCGCTGCGGGGCATCCGGGCGGTGCAGGCGTACCGGCGGGAGTCGCGCAACCAGCGGATCTTCGCCGCGGTGAACGACGGCTACCGGCAGGCCAGCCTGCGCGCCTTCCGGCTGATCGCGGTCTACTCGCCGGGGATCAAGGTGATCGGCAACCTCACCGTGGCGATGGTGCTGGGCTACGGCGGCTGGCGGGTGCTGCAGGGGCGGACCGAGGTGGGCGTGCTCGCCGCGTTCCTGCTCTACCTGCGCCGGTTCTTCGAGCCGATGCAGGAGCTGAGCCAGTTCTACAACTCGCTGCAGTCGGCCACCGCCGCGCTGGAGAAGCTGGCCGGGGTGCTCGACGAGCGGCCCGCGGTGGCCGAGCCGGAACGGCCGGCGTCGCTGCCGACCGGGCCGGGTCGGGGCGCGGTGGCCTTCCGGTCGGTCTCCTTCGGTTACCGGCCGGACGCGCCGATCCTCTCCGAGCTGGAGCTGACCGTGCCGGCCGGGCAGACCGTCGCGCTGATCGGCCCGACCGGCGCCGGCAAGTCGACCATCGCCAAGCTGCTGGCCCGGTTCCACGACCCGGCCGCCGGCGCGGTCACCCTGGACGGGGTGGACCTGCGGGACCTGGCCGACGCCGAGCTGCGCCGGGCGGTGGTGCTGGTCACCCAGGAGAACCACCTGTTCAGCGGCTCGGTGGCGGAGAACATCCGGTTCGGCCGGCCGGGTGCGGACGACGCGGCGGTGGAGGCCGCCGCCCGGGCCATCGGCGCGCACGACTTCATCGCCGCGCTCCCGGACGGGTACGCCACCGAGGTGCACCGGCGCGGCGGCCGGCTCTCCGCCGGGCAGCGCCAGCTCGTCGCGTTCGCCCGGGCGTTCCTGGCCGACCCGCGGGTGCTGATCCTGGACGAGGCGACCTCGTCGCTGGACGTGCCGACGGAGCGGCTGGTGCAGCGGGCGCTCGGCAGCATCCTGCGGGACCGGACCGCGCTGGTGATCGCGCATCGGCTCTCCACCGTGGAGATCGCCGACCGGGTGCTGGTGCTCGACGGCGGCCGGATCGTCGAGGACGGTTGCCCGGCCGAGCTGGCCGCCGCCGGCGGACGGTACGCCGCCCTGCACCGCCAGTGGCACGACTCGCTGATCTGAGGGCCGTCAGGGCTGCTCCGGCGCCGCCGTGGTGGCGGCCTCGGCGCGCACCTCGTCCATGGCCTGGCTCCCCCGCGTCACGGGCGCGGGAGATGCTGTCACAGGAGACGGGCGGCCCGCTGTCCCGCCGGAGACAACCGGAAGGGCGGCACGACGCTTAAGCCGTGGTCGTCTCGTCACCCGCTGCCTAGGATCGGCTGATGAGCGATACGGCGAGGACGGCCCGCGCCGGCGTCCCCGAGCGTCCGACCCTGGACGGCATCGAGGAGACCTGGGCGCGCCGCTGGCAGGAGGACGGCACGTACGCGTTCGACCGGGCGAAGGAGCGCTCGGACGTGTACGCGATCGACACCCCGCCGCCGACGGTATCCGGCGAGCTGCACATGGGACACGTCTTCTCGTACACGCACACCGACACTGTGGCCCGCTTCCAGCGGATGCGCGGCCGGACGGTCTTCTACCCGATGGGCTGGGACGACAACGGCCTGCCCACCGAGCGCCGGGTGCAGAACGTGTACGGGGTGCGCTGCGACCCGGCCCTGCCGTACGACCCGTCCTGGGTGCCGCCCGCCGCCCCGGTGAGTGAGGCGGCCCGGAAGGACCCGACCCCGATCTCCCGGCGCAACTTCATCGAGCTGTGCGAGCTGCTGACGGTCGCCGACGAGGAGGTCTTCGAGGCGCTGTGGCGGCGGCTCGGGCTGTCGGTGGACTGGTCGCTGACGTACACCACGATCGGCCACGTCGCCCGGGCCACCAGCCAGCGGGCGTTCCTACGCAACCTGGCCCGGGGTGAGGCGTACCAGGCGGAGGCGCCGACCCTCTGGGACGTCGGGTTCGCCACCGCGGTCGCCCAGGCGGAGCTGGAGGACCGGGAGCGGCCCGGGGCGTACCACCGGCTGCGGTTCACCGGGCCGGACGGGCGCGAGGTGCTGATCGACACCACTCGGCCCGAGCTGCTGCCGGCCTGCGTGGCGCTGGTCTGCCACCCCGACGACGAGCGGTACGCGGACCTGGTCGGCACGGCCGTGCGTACCCCGGTCTTCGGGGTCGAGGTGCCGGTGCGCGCGCATCCGCTGGCGGACCCGGCCAAGGGCACGGGCATCGCGATGGTCTGCACGTTCGGCGACCTGACCGACGTGACCTGGTGGCGGGACCTGGGCCTGGAGACCCGGGTGGTGATCGGCCGGGACGGTCGGCTGCTGCCCGAGCCGCCGGCCGGCGTGCCGGCCGAGCCCTACGCGGCGCTGGCCGGGCAGACGGTCAACGGCGCCCGCCGGACCATCGTCCAGCTGCTGGCCGACGCGGGCGACCTGGTCGGCGAGCCGCGCGAGATCACCCACCCGGTGAAGTTCTACGAGCGCGGCGACCGGCCGCTGGAGATCGTCTCGACCCGGCAGTGGTACCTGCGCAACGGCGGCCGGGACGCCGGCCTGCGCGAGGAACTGCTGGCCCGGGGCCGCGAGCTGCGCTGGGTGCCGGAGCACATGAGGCACCGGTACGAGCACTGGGTGGCCGGGCTGACCGGCGACTGGCTGGTCAGCCGGCAGCGCTTCTTCGGGGTGCCGGTGCCGGTGTGGTACCGGCTCGACGACGTTGGCGAGCCGGACTGGTCCCAGCCTCTCACACCGGCCGAGTCGAGGCTGCCGGTCGACCCGTCCAGCGAGCCGCCGCCCGGCTTCGACGAGTCGCAGCGCGGCGTGCCGGGCGGCTTCGTCGGCGACCCGGACGTGCTGGACACCTGGGCCACCTCGTCGCTGACCCCGCAGATCATCGGCGGGTGGGAGACCGACCCGGACCTGTTCCGCCGGGTCTTCCCGATGGACCTGCGCCCGCAGGGCCACGACATCATCCGGACCTGGCTCTTCTCCACCGTGCTCCGCTCCCACCTGGAGCACGGGGTGCTGCCCTGGCGGGACGTCGAACTCTCCGGTTGGATCCTCGACCCGGACCGGAAGAAGATGTCCAAGTCCAAGGGGAACGTGGTCACCCCGATGGGCCTGCTGGAGCAGCACGGCTCCGACGCGGTCCGGTACTGGGCCGCCAGCGGCAAGCCCGGGATGGACCTGGCCTTCGACCCGGCGCAGATCAAGGTGGGCCGGCGGCTCGCCACCAAGCTGCTCAACGCCTCCCGGTTCGCCCTGGGGCTGGGCGCCGCGGACGCGTTGCGCGCCGCGGCCACCGAGCCGCTGGACACCGCCATGCTCGCCGAACTCTCCGGCCTGGTCGCCACCGCGACCACCGCCTTCGACGGGTACGACCACACCGCGGCGTTGCAGGCCACCGAATCGTTCTTCTGGCGGTTCTGCGACGACTACATCGAGCTGGTGAAGGAGCGCGCCTACGGCACCGGGCCGGGCGCCGACTCGGCCCGGGCGGCGCTGGCCACCGCGCTCTCGGTGCAGCTGCGGCTCTTCGCGCCGATGCTGCCGTACGTGACCGAGGAGGTCTGGTCCTGGTGGCGGTACGGCTCGGTGCACCGGTCGACCTGGCCGACGACGTACGAGGTGGGGCGGGCCGTCCAGGCTCCCGGTGACCCGGAGCTGCTACGGCTGGCCGCCGACGCGCTCAGCCAGGTGCGCCGGGCCAAGTCGGAACGGAAGCTGTCGATGAAGGCGGAGGTGCCGCTGGCCGAGGCGCTCGGCCCCGCCGCCCTGCTCGACCAGCTCACCCTCGTCGCCGACGACCTCCGCGCCGCGGGCCGGATCGCCAAGCTCGACCTGCTCCCCGACCGCACCCCGGAGCTCGTCATCGCCTGCGCGTTCTGACGGCGCGTCGCCCGCGCCCCGATCCCCGGGGCGCGGGCGACCCGGTCAGCTCGTCTCGCCGGCCACGCTGAACGAGCGGAGCCGGTCGATCGCCAGGACGGTGAAGCCGACGCTGACCAGGGCGGTGAGCACCCCGGCCACCGGGACGGAGACCGTGGTGGAGAGCAGCTCCGTCGGGGCCATCCGGTCGGCGAGGGCGATCACCCACTGCTGGATCGAGAGCACCTTCGTGCCGCTGACGAAGTTGCCGAGCAGCCCCTCCCAGATCAGCACGTAGACCAGGCCGAGCAGGACCGGCCGCCGGGTGACCAGGCTGAGCGCCAGGAACAGCGCCGAGTACGCCAACGCGCCGAGCGCCGAGGCAGCGGCGAGCGCCAAGCCGAGGCGTACCGAATGGGCGAGCACGCCCGCGACGTAGAGCGGGACGGCGACGGTGACCGCGCTGACCCCGACGGCCACCGCCAGCTTCGGCAGCACGATCTGCCAGCGGGGCAGCGGCTTGGTGAGGATGTGCACCACCGTCCCGTCGTCGATCTCGGCGCCGAGCACGCCGGTGCCGACGATCAGCGCCACCACCGGCAGCACCACGGCCAGGCCGAGACCGACCAGCACCGGCGGCCCCCACTGGCCCGGGTCCACCCCCAGCGACCGGCAGAGCACCGCCAACGCCACCAGCACGAGCGGCAGGGGCAGCAGCATCAGGAACCGGCGGCGGCCGAAGAGCCCGCGCGCGGTGATCCAGGAAATGGTCGACATCAGGCCTCCACCAGGTAGGAGAAGACGCTCTCCAGGGACTCGTCCTCGGGGGTCAACTGCCGGACCCGAATGCCGTGGGCGAGCGCGATCTTCGGCAGTGCCCGGGTGAAGGCGCCGTAGTCACCCGCCCGCACGGTCAGGCCGGACCGGTCCAGTTCGACGCCGGTGACCGAGACCTCGGCCATCAGCGCCACGGCCAGCGCCCGGTCGTCGGTGGAGCGGACCGCGAACACGTGCGGCCGGTTGGTCATCAGCCGGCGGATGGTGCGGAAGTCGCCGGAGGCGGCGAGCCGGCCGGCCACCATCACCTGGACGGTGCCGGAGACCTGCTCGACCTCCTCCAGGATGTGCGAGCTGAACAGGATGGTCCGGCCGGCGTCGCCCAGGCGGTGCAGCAGCTGCATCATGTGCAGCCGCTGGCGCGGGTCCATCCCGTTGAACGGCTCGTCGAGCAACAGCACCTGCGGGTCGTGGACCAGCGCCGCGGCGACCCGGGTCCGCTGCCGCATGCCCTTGGAGTACGTGCCGATCCGCCGGTCCTGCGCGTCGGCCATCTCGACCAGGGCGATCGCCCGCCGGGCCGCCGCCTCCGGGTCGGGCAGCCGGTGCAGCTTGGCGCTGGCCAGCACGAACTCGTACGCGGTGAGGAAGCTGTGCACCGCCTCCCGCTCGCTCACCAGGCCCAGCCGCCGGTAGACGCCCGGGTTGCGCCAGGTCGGCTCCCCGTCCAGGGTCACCGCGCCCCGCGAGGGGGCGAGGAACCCGGCCATCATGTGCAGCAGGGTGGTCTTGCCGGCCCCGTTCGGGCCGAGCAGGCCAGTCACCCCCGGGCCGAGCCGCATGGTGACATCGTTGACCGCCACCACGTTGCCGTACCAGCGGGAGACGCCGGCCAGGTCGAGGGTGCTGGCGGCGGTGGTCGGGGCAGCCGCCTCCGGGCTGGCGCTGAGCGTGGTCATCGGGCGGCCACCTTCCGGTATCGCAGCAACAACAGGGCGACGCAGGCGGCGACCAGCAGGACGGCGGCCACCCCGTAGACGGGGCCGAAGCCACCGATCGGGACGCCGCCGCCCCGGCCCTCGGGCACCAGCAGGTCACCGAGCGCCCAGGTGCCCACCCCGCCGACGAGCGTCGAGGGCGACGCGAGGAAGGCCAGCTCGTTGATCGTCCGGGACGGCAGGATCGACAGCGTCCCGACGATCGGGGTGGTCATCAGGAAGACCGCCACGATCCCGCCGGCGGCGAAGGCGCGCTTGCCGGTGAGCGAGGCGACCAGCAGCCCGATCGAGGCGAAGACCGCCGCCCACAGCCCGGCGTAGAGCAGGCCGGGCAGCAGGTCGAGCAGCTCGTCCCAGACCCCGCGCATGCCCTTGTCGGTGGTGAACGCGGCGCCGAGGAACATCACCAGCTGCGGCCCGCCGAGCAGCAGCCAGATCGCGCTGACCAGGGCCAGCAGCTTGGCCAGCGGGTAGTCGTCGCGGGGCAGCGGCCGGGAGAAGTACAGCGGCAGCACGCCGCTGCGCAGATCCCGGGAGACCAGCTCGGGGGCGGCCACCGCGACGAAGAAGATGACCAGCCAGCTCATCGAGTCGGCGAACTGGGCGTACGTCATCACCACCTCGCCGATCTGGCTGCGGACCGCGGTGATCCCGGCGGCGACCAGGGTGACGATGCCGACCACCAGCCAGGGGAAGATCTTCGCCTTGGCGGTACGGCCCAACCCGAAGACGGTCCGCAGGCCGTGCAGGTAGAGCGCGCCGAAGACGTGCCGGCGGCCCAGCCGGGGACCGGTGTAGCGCTGGTAGCCGATGTCGTGGATGACACCGGTCGGCTCAGACATGGCTGGGCTCCCTCGTGGCGAAGAGTTCGGCCACCCGGTGCCGGCGCTGGTCCAGCCGGTGCAGTGGCAGGTCCAGCTCGGCGACCGCGCCGAGGATCAGGTCGTAGGTGGCGTCGTCGGCGAGCGGGACGAGCAGCAGCCGCCCCTCGCGGGCCACCGGCAGGTCGAGCGCGGCGAGCCGGGCCGCGAGGTCGTCCGTACCCTCGCTGACCTCGACCGCGAGGACGTCGGTGGCCGACGTCATCGCGGCGATGCGGTCGGCGCGCAGCAGCCGGCCGCCGTCGATGGCGACCAGCGCGTCGCAGATCCGCTCCACCTCGCCGAGCAGGTGCGAGCAGACCAGGACGGAGATGCCGAACTCGGTGCCGATCCGGTGGATCAGGGCGAGCATGGCGTCCCGCCCGGCCGGGTCGAGACCGTTGGTCGGCTCGTCGAGGAGCAGCAGGTCCGGGTCGTGCACCAGGGCCTGGGCGAGCTTGACCCGCTGCTTCATGCCGGTGGAGTAGCCACCGACCGGGCGGTAGCGCTCCTCGTAGAGGCCGACGTGGCGCAGCGCCTCGGAGGCCCGTTCCCGGGCCACCGTCCGGGGCAGCCCGCTGATCCGGCCCAGGTGGGTGACCAGCTCGGCGGCGGAGAGGTCCGGCGGGAGGGCGTCGTGCTCGGGCATGTAGCCGACCCGGGCGCGGACCGCCGCCGGGTCGGTGGTCGGGTCGAGGCCGAGCACGGAGACCCGGCCGCTGGTGGGCGGGAGCAGGCCGAGCAGGATCTTGATCAGGGTCGACTTGCCGGCGCCGTTCGCGCCGACCAGGCCGATGATCCCCGGCTCGACCGACACCGTGAGGTCGGCCAACGCGGTGACCCCACCTCCGTACGTCTTGGTCAGCGACTCGGTCGCGATCAGTGTCACGCCGCTCAGCCTAGGAACTCGACGCTCGTCGGGGCATCCGGCGCGCCCCTGATCCTGGCGTCCTCCCCCATTAGGGGTAAGCCTTCCGTAAGGCGGTGGGGCGGTGACCGGGCCGGATCCGGCCGGGGCACTGTGGACATGAACCGCCGTGACCTACCGGCCGGGACCGACCCGACCGGGCTGACCAGCGTGTCGATCTGGTGCGAGCGGTTCGCGGTGTCGTTCGGCGCCGCCCCGCTGACCCCCGCCGGCTGACCCGGCCGCGCCCGGTCGACGGCCGCCCGAACGGCTGGTGGCCGGCAGGTGGAGTGGCGCTCTCGACCGATCGCCGGCGGGCTGCGAAACTGTGTGCCGGCCGGTGAGTTGGGGGTTAGATGAGCAACGGGTGGGTGCTGCCCGAGGACGTGCTGCGGGACGCTCCGGCGTACGCGCCGCGCACCAGTGAACTGGCCGATCTGGAGTTGCTGCTGACCGGGGCGTACGCCCCGCTGACCGGCTTCATGACCCGCGCCGACCTGGCCTCGCTGAGCCGGCGTGGCCGACTCGCCGACGGGACGCCCTGGCCCGTACCGGTGACCCTGCAGGTGCCGGCAAGGCTCGCCGACGGCCTGGCGCTGGACGACCCGCTGCGCCGGGCGCTGGTGCTCACCGACGGCGAGGGCGCTCCGGTGGCCGCGATGGACGTGACCGACGTGTGGCCGGTGCGGGACGGCACGGTGGGCGTGGGCGGCGCGGTCCGCCGGCTCGGCGACGGCGGGCACGGGCCGTTCCAGCGGCTGCGCCGTGGCCCGGACGAGGTCAGGGCGCTGCTGCCCCCGGGCCGGGTGCTCGGGGTCTTCGCCGACCGTCCGCTGCACCGGCCGCAGCTCGCCCAGATCGCGCACGCGGCCCGCACGCTCGGCGCGCACCTGCTGATGATGATCCCGGTGGGCGAGGAGGCGACCGCTGGGGTGCCGGCCGAGGCGCTGGTCCGCAGCGTCTTCGCCGCCCGGGACCGGATGCCCCCGGCCACCGTGGTGGCGGTGCCGCTGGTCCGGCGGCGCGACGAGATCAGCGACGCGCTGCTGCGGGCCCGGGTCGCCGCCGCGTACGGGGTGACCCACCTGCTCTCCACCGGCGAGATGCTCTCCGGCGCGGGCCTGCGGGTGCTGGTCCCCCGCGAGCTGGCCTACGACAACCGGGACGGGCAGTGGCGGTGGCGGGAGGACATCCCGCCGCGCAACCGGCGGCTGGCGCTGACCCAGGAGGAGATCGACGACCTGCTGGACCGAGGCTTCCCGCTGCCCGAGTGGCACACCCCGCCGGCGGTGGCCAAGGAGCTGGTCCGGGCCCGCCCGCCGCGCCGGCACCGGGGCCTGGTGGTCTTCTTCACCGGGCTCTCCGGGTCCGGAAAGTCGACCATCGCCCGCGGCCTGGCGGACGCGCTGCGCGAGGGCGGCGACCGGACGATCACCCTGCTCGACGGGGACGTGGTGCGCCGGGAGCTCTCCGCCGGGCTGACCTTCAGCAAGGCCGACCGGGACCTCAACGTGCGCCGGATCGGCTGGGTGGCCGCCGAGATCGCCCGGCACCGGGGGGTCGGCATCTGCTGCCCGATCGCCCCGTACGCCGCCGCCCGGGCCACCGCCCGGGAGATGGCGCACGCCGCCGGGGCGGGGTTCCTGCTGGTCCACGTCGCCACCCCGCTGGAGGTCTGCGAGCAGCGCGACCGCAAGGGCCTGTACGCCCGCGCCCGGGCCGGCCTGCTCACCGGGATGACCGGCATCGACGACCCGTACGAGGAGCCGACCGACGCCGACCTGGTGGTGGACACCACCGAGATGACGATCGAGGAGGCGGTCCAGGTGGTGATGGGCCACCTGACCGAGACCGGCTGGGTGGAGCCCCGCCTCCAGTCCGCCTGACCCGCACGGCGTTCCCGCCGCCCGCCTCCCGCCATCGTCCGCTCGTCGGCCGGCCGGCGGGGACGGGCGGCGGCGTCGTTTCGCCCCACGACTCCTTCCGTCGTGACCTTCTGCGCGCTAGTGTTCATCTTTGTTGGAACACGTTCGACCGCGTGGAGACGTGGTCGCGGGACCCCGGAGGTACGGCGGATGCTGGCGCGGCAGCGGCAGACGGCCATCCTGGAGCGGGTCCGCAGCGCCGGCGGCGTGCGGGTCACCGACCTGGCCGCCGAGTTCGGCGTCTCCGACATGACCATCCGGCGGGATCTGGAGACGCTGCACGAGCAGGGCCTCCTCGCCAAGGTGCACGGCGGCGCCACGCTGGCCGGCCCGGGCTCCACCGACGAGCCCGGCTTCCACGCCAAGTTGGTCCGCCAGTCGGCGGAGAAGGCGGCGATCGCCGCCCGCGCCGCCGAGCTGGTCGGCCCCGGCGCCGCGATCGCCCTGTCCGCCGGTACGACCACCGCCGAGCTGGCCCGCCGCCTGGTCGACGTGCCGGGGCTGACCGTGGTGACCAACTCGCTGCCGGTGGCCGAGGTCCTGCACGTGGGCGGACGACCGGACCAGACCGTGGTGCTCACCGGCGGCGTCCGTACGCCCTCCGACGCGCTGGTCGGCCCGCTGGCCGTGGCGGCGATCGGGTCGCTCCACCTGGACCTGCTCTTCCTCGGCGTGCACGGGATCAGCGAACGGGCCGGCTTCACCACGCCGAACCTGATGGAGGCGGACACCGACCGGGCCCTGGTGGCGGCCGCCGACCGGCTGGTCGTCCTCGCCGACCACACCAAGTGGGGCACCGTGGGGATCTCCTCCATCGTCGGCCTGGCCGCCGCGGACGTGCTGGTCACCGACGACCGGTTGGCACCGGACGCGCGACGGGTGCTCGACGAGAAGGTGGGTGAGCTGGTGATCGTGCCGGGCACGGGGCGGCCCACGGGGAAGGCGGCGGAGTGAAGCGTACGCAGATCGAGCTGGCCGACGGCCGTGAGCTGATCTACTTCGACGAGCGGGACGACGCGGTCCGCGACCAGCCGGACCGGCGCGAGCTGCCCCCGCCGCCGCCCGCCTCCCAGCTGCGCTACGACCCGCTCACCGACGAGTGGGTGGCGGTGGCGGTGCACCGGCAGACCCGCACCTTCCTGCCCCCGGCCGACCAGTGCCCGCTCTGCCCGTCGACCGCCGACCGGCTCAGCGAGATCCCGGCCCCCGACTACGACGTGGCGGTCTTCGAGAACCGCTTCCCGTCGCTGAGTCAGCGGGTGGCCGAGGAGCCGGCGGAGATCACCCCGTTCACCCCCGTCCGGCCGGGGCGCGGCCGGTGCGAGGTGGTCTGCTTCACCGACGACCACAACGCCTCCTTCGCGAGCCTGCCGCCGCGCCGGGTGCGGACCGTGCTGGACGTGCTCGCCGACCGGACCGCCGCGCTGGGCGAGCTGCCCGGGGTGGAGCAGATCTTCCCGTTCGAGAACCGGGGCGTGGAGATCGGCGTGACCCTGCACCACCCGCACGGCCAGATCTACGCGTACCCGTTCGTCTCGCCGCGGACCCGGTCGCTGCTGACCGCCGCGCGGCGGCACGCCGAGCGGACCGGCGGCAACCTCTACGCCGACGTGCTCGCCGCCGAGCGGGCCGCCGGGGAGCGGGTGGTGGCGAGCAACGAGCACTGGACGGCGTACGTCCCGGCGGCCGCCCGGTGGCCGTTCGAGGTGCACGTCGCCCCGCACCGGCCGGTGCCGGACATCCCGGCGCTCGACGACGCCGAGCGGGACGCCTTCGGGCCGCTCTACCTGGACGTGCTGCGCCGCTTCGACGGGCTGTTCGACCTGCCCATGCCGTACATCGCGGCCTGGCACCAGGCGCCGGTGCGGATCGACCGCGAGCTGGGGCACCTGCACCTGCAGCTGTTCACCATCCGGCGCGCCAAGGACAAGCTGAAGTACCTGGCCGGCTCGGAGTCCGGCATGGGCGTCTTCATCAACGACATCGCCCCCGAACGCGCCGCGGAGCTGCTCCGGGCGGCGTGAGCCGGGGTGCCGCCCCCGTCAGCCGGACCGCTGCCGCAGGTCCCGGGACGTTGCCGCGCAACGTCCACCGGAGTGGGCACAGACAGGGCGCGGGGGGCCCGGGACAGGGCCCCCCGCAGGGAAGGGACGGCTGGCTGTGCGCGACAGCCGGGAAGGCTGGCTGGTCGGCACTCGGGCCGCGAGGCGACCACGGTCAACCTTCCTGGACGAGACTGGCATCACGTCCATTCAGCTCAACGACCCACCAACCCGCCAGTGACGCCCGCCCCGGCGGGCCGGACCCGGTGCGGCGGGGGTGCGGGTCCGCCCCGGGTACGACCGAGCCCGCCGGCGGGTGCCGGCGGGCTCGGTCGGTGCGGCGGGACGGAATCAGGCGTTGATCTTGCGCGCCAGGTTCTCGTCGAGCGCGTTCATGAACTCGTCGGTGGTCAGCCACGGGGCGTCGCGCGAGATGAGCAGCGCGAGGTCCTTGGTCATCTGGCCACCCTCGACGGTGTCGACGATGACCTGCTCCAGGGTGTTGGCGAACTCGGTGACCGCCGGGGTGCCGTCCAGCTTGCCCCGGTGGGCCAGGCCCCGGGTCCAGGCGTAGATCGAGGCGATCGGGTTCGTCGAGGTCTTCTCGCCCTTCTGCCACTGCCGGTAGTGCCGGGTGACCGTGCCGTGCGCGGCCTCGGCCTCGACGGTGCGGCCGTCCGGAGAGAGCAGGACGGAGGTCATCAGGCCGAGCGAGCCGAAGCCCTGCGCGACGGTGTCGGACTGCACGTCACCGTCGTAGTTCTTGCAGGCCCAGACGTAGCCGCCCTCCCACTTGAGCGCGGCGGCGACCATGTCGTCGATCAGCCGGTGCTCGTAGGTGATGCCGGCGGCGTCGAACTCGGCCTTGAACTCGTTCTCGAACACCTCGGCGAAGATGTCCTTGAACCGGCCGTCGTACGCCTTGAGGATGGTGTTCTTGGTGGACAGGTAGACCGGGTAGTTGCGGTCCAGGCCGTAGCGGAACGAGGCGCGGGCGAAGTCCCGGATCGACTCGTCGAAGTTGTACATGCCCATGGCGATGCCGCCGCCGGGGAAGTTGGCGACCTCCATCTCCATCGGGGCGGAGCCGTCGGCCGGGGTGTAGGTGATGGTCACCTTGCCCGGGCCGGGGACCACGAAGTCGGTGGCCTTGTACTGGTCACCGTGGGCGTGCCGGCCGATGATGATCGGCTTGGTCCAGCCCGGGACCAGCCGCGGCACGTTGGACATGATGATCGGCTCGCGGAAGACGACGCCGCCGAGGATGTTGCGGATGGTGCCGTTCGGCGACCGCCACATCTTCTTCAGGCCGAACTCCTCGACCCGGGCCTCGTCCGGGGTGATCGTCGCGCACTTGACGCCCACGCCGTGCTGCTTGATGGCGTTGGCGGCGTCGACGGTGACCTGGTCGTCGGTCTCGTCGCGGTGCTGGATCGACAGGTCGTAGTAGTGCAGGTCGACGTCGAGGTAGGGCAGGATCAGCTGCTCCCGGATCTGCTTCCAGATGATCCGGGTCATCTCGTCGCCGTCGATCTCCACGACCGGGTTGTTTACCTTGATCTTCGCCATCGGCCGGCGCTCCTCTCGGGGGACACGTGCTCAAGCAGTACGAGCGTACTGGAAACTGGCCGGGGTGCCCCAGCCGGCCTCGGTCGGCCGGGAATCGGGGTGCACGGCGCAGGAGATCACTGGCAGCATCACCGGATGCCACTGAGCCGCACCCTCGGGTCTATCACGGTCACCGCCCTCACCGACGGCGAGGGCCCGTTCTTCCAGTCCCGCGTCGAGGCGTTCCCCGACGCCACGGAGGCACAGTGGCGCGAGGCCGACCGGCGTGATCCCGCGTCGGTGACCGCCGACGGGGAGTGGTGGCTGCAGTTCCGCAGCTTCGCCGTCCACGGCGACGACGGGTCGGTGACGCTGGTCGACGCCGGCATCGGCCCGGCCGACTCGCTCGCCGCGGGCTGGGCGCCGGTGCCGGGCCGGCTGCCGGCCGAACTGGCCGCCGCCGGCATCGACCCCGCCGACGTGCGGACCGTGGTGCTGACCCACCTGCACAGCGACCACGTCGGCTGGGCGGTGACCGGCACGCCGGGCCGCCCCTACTTCCCCAACGCCGACTACGTGCTGCAGCGGACCGAGCTGGCAGCGCTGGAGCTGTTCCACCCCGAGCTGCCGGCCCGGCTGGTCGGCCCGTTGCGCGCCGCCGGCCAGCTCCGGGTGGTCGACGGCGACACCCCCCTCACCCCGGCGGTACGCGTGCTGAGCACCCCCGGCCACACTCCCGGCCACCAGTCGGTGCTGGTCGACTCCGGCGACGAGCGCCTGCTGCTCACCGGCGACCTGCTGGTGCACGCCATCCAGCTCGTCGACCCCGCCCTGGCGTACGCCCACGAGGTGGACCCGGCCACCGCCCGCGCCTCCCGCACCACCCTCCTGCACACCCTCACCACCGCCGCCCCCACCACCCTCGCCACCCCCCACCTGACCACCCCCTTCACCCCCCTCTGACCACCGCCCCCGCCCTCACCCTCACCCTCGCCCTCACCCTCGCCCTCGCCCTCGCCCTCACCCTCGCCCTCGCCCTCGCCCTCGCCCTCGCCCTCGCCCTCGCCCTCGCCCTCGCCCTCGCCCTCGCCCCGGTGATCATGAAGTTGTTGTCACCCGCCACGGCGTGTCGCGACAACAACTTCATGATCGACGGGAGCCGGGGCGGGGTGGGAGGGGTGGGGGGTGGGGGGGTGGGGGGTGGGGGGTGGGGGGTGGGACGGCGAAGGGGCACGCCGGGGTGCCGGCGTGCCCCTTCGTGGGCTGGGTCGGGTCACATGTTGGCGACGTCGGCCTGCTTGGCGCGGACGGCCTCGGCGGCCGCGTTGAGGCTGGCCAGCTCGTCGGCGTCCAGGTCGGTCTCGACGATCCGCCGGATGCCCTCGCGGCCGATCTCGGCCTCGACGCCCAGGTAGACGCCGGAGATGCCGTACTCGCCGTCGACCCAGGCGCAGACCGGCATGATCTCGCCGGAGTCCTCCGCGACGGCCTTGGCCATCCGGGCGGCGGCGGCCGACGGGGCGTAGTACGCCGAGCCGGTCTTCAGCAGGGCGACCACCTCGGCGCCACCGTTGCGGGTCTTGACGACCAGCTCCTCGATCTGCTCGGCGGGCATCGCCTCACGCAGCGGCTTGCCGTTGACGGTGCTCTTGGACGGCACCGGGACCATCGTGTCGCCGTGCGAGCCGAGGGTGAGGGTCTTGACCGACTTCACCGGTACATTCAGCGCCTCGGCGACGAAGTTGGTGAACCGGGCGCTGTCCAGCATGCCGGCCTGGCCGAGCACCCGGTTCTTCGGGAACTGGGTGGCGAGCTGGGCCAGCGCGGTCATCTCGTCGAGCGGGTTGGAGACGACGATGACGACGGCGTTCGGCGCGTACTTGGCGACGTTCTCGGAGACCTGGCGGACGATCTTGGCGTTGGTCTCCAGCAGGTCCATCCGGCTCATGCCCGGCTTGCGGGGCAGGCCGGCGGTGATGACCACGACATCGGAGCCCTCGATGGCCTCGTAGCCCTCGCCGTTCGGGCCGGTGGTGACGCCGACGACCTTGGTCTCGAAGCCCTCGACCGCGCGCGACTGGTTGAGGTCCAGCGCGAGACCCGCCGGCTTGCCCTCCACGATGTCGGTGATCACGACGGTGTCGAAGATGTCGTACTCGGCCAGGCGCTGTGCGGTGGTGGAGCCGTAGAAGCCGGCCCCGACGACAGTGACCTTCTTACCCATGGTCGTCCCACTCCCTGATACCAGTCGGTTTTCCGGACCGTATCAGCCATCCTGGCACCGATCCGGCCAGGGGCGGACGGTTATGACGCGCTTGGGCGGAACGACACACCGGCTCGGCGGCCGGCGGACGACGCCGGCGCCGTCCGCCGGCCGGATCAGCCGCGCTCGGCGCGCTCGACGACGTTGGTCAGCAGCATCGCGCGGGTCATCGGGCCGACGCCGCCCGGCATCGGCACCAGCGCGCCGGCGACCTCGGCCACCTCGGGGTCCACGTCGCCGGTGTAGCGGCCCTTGCCGTCCGCGCCGATCACCCGGGTGATGCCGACGTCGACCACGGTGGCGCCCGGGGTGATCATGTCGGCGGTGAGCAGGCCGGGCACGCCGGCCGCGACGATGACGATGTCGGCCGCCCGGGTGTGCGCGGCGAGGTCCAGGGTGCCGGTGTGGCAGAGGGTCACGGTGGCGTTCTCGCTGCGGCGGGTGAGCAGCAGGCCGAGCGGGCGGCCCACCGTGTTGCCCCGGCCCACCAGCGCGACCTTGGCGCCCCGCAGCGCCACGTCGTGCCGGCGGAGCAGCTCGACGATGCCGCGCGGGGTGCAGGGCAGCGGAGCGTCGTAGCCGAGCACGAGGCGGCCCAGGTTGACCGGGTGCAGGCCGTCGGCGTCCTTGTCCGGGTCGATCATCTCCAGCGCGCGCTGGGTGTCGAGGTGGGCCGGGAGCGGCAGCTGGACGATGTAGCCGTGGCAGGCCGGGTCCGCGTTGAGGTCGGTGAGCACTTCGTCGAGCTGGGCCTGGGTGGCGTCGGCGGGCAGCTCCCGCCGGATCGAGGCGATGCCCACCTCTGCGCAGTCCCGGTGCTTGCCGTTGACGTACGCCTGGGAGCCGGGGTCGGCGCCCACCAGGACGGTGCCCAGCCCGGGGGTGACGCCCCGCTCCGCGAGCGCCTTGACCCGCACCCGCAGCTCGTCCTTGATCTCCGCCGCGGTCGCCTTGCCGTCCAGGATCGTCGCCGTCACGCCCTGATCGTCTCACGCGCGCCGGCTGGCGGGCCGACGACAGCAAACGGTGACGATCCGTAACGTGTGGTTAGTCACTCACAGTGACAGAGTGTGGATCGCGCCACATGATGGGATGGGCAGGCGATCATGAGACACCCCAGAGCGGACGACGGTGACGCAACCTCGCGCCGGCTTCGAGACGGCGCGACAGGCGCGGCCGGACATTCGAAACGACGGCTCTGAGCAGGCCTTCTGGCTCTCCTCCTTAGCAGAGGCGCGAGACGCCGACAAGGCCGGGCCCCCCACTCCGTTACCCCTTTGCAACGCTCTCGTTGCCGAACCGCCTCCGACGACCTACCGTTGCCGATTGTTGCGCAGCGTTACCCAACGGCGGGCCTGACTGCGCAGCGTGAGGAGATGAGGAGACTCAATGCGAGTTCGTAGGCTTGCTGCCTGGACCGCCCTCCCGCTCGCGGTGACCCTGGGCCTCGCGGCCTGCGGCAGCGGCGGAGGCAGCGGATCCGGCAGCAGCGACCCCAACGCGGCCGTCAGCATCCAGATCAGCGAGCCGCAGCACCTGGTTCCGTCGAACACCACCGAGGTATCGGGTTCCCAGGTGCTCGCCGGCCTGTTCAGCCCGCTCGTCGACTACGACGCGCAGAACAAGCCGTACGAGGTGGCGGCCCAGTCGGTGACGTCGTCGGACAACAAGGTCTGGACGATCAAGCTGAAGGACGGCTTCACCTTCCACAACGGTGAGAAGGTCACGTCCGAGGACTACATCAACGCGTGGAACTACGGCGCGTACGCCCCCAACGGCCAGGGCGGCAGCTACTTCTTCGAGAAGATCGCCGGCTACCAGGACCTGCAGGGCGAGAAGCCGAAGGCCAAGACGATGTCCGGGCTGAAGAAGGTCGACGACCTCACCTTCACCGTGACGCTGTCCGAGCCGTACATCGACTTCAAGACGATGCTCGGCTACACCTCCTTCTACCCGCTGCCCGAGGCCGCGTTCTCCGCCCCGGGCGTGCTGAAGGACTCGTACGAGCAGGCGCCGATCGGTCAGGGCCCGTTCAAGATGAAGGGCACCTGGCAGCACGACGCCAAGATCGACGTCGAGCGGTACGACGCGTACCCGGGCGAGAAGCCCAAGGTCAAGGGCGTCGAGTTCCGGGTCTACCAGCAGCTCGCCGCGGCCTACGCGGACGTGCAGGGGGACAACCTGGACGTCCTCGGGACGATCCCGACCGAGAACCTGAGCACCGCGCCGACCGACCTGGGCGACCGGTACCAGACCAGCCCGATGTCGTCGTTCCAGTTCCTGGCGTTCCCGACGTTCGACAAGAACTTCAGCAACCCGGACGTGCGCAAGGCCATCTCGATGGCGATCGACCGGGACGAGATCACCAAGTCGATCTTCAAGGGTTCGCAGAAGCCGGCCCGTTCGTTCGTCTCGCCGGTGCTGCCGGGCTACCGGGACAACACCACCGGCGCGGCGGGTGAATTCAACCCGACCGAGGCCAAGAAGCTCTACCAGGCCGCCGGCGGCCCGTCGAAGATCGTCATCTCCTACAACGGGGACGGCGGTCACAAGGACTGGGTCGACGCCACCGCCAACCAGCTGAAGGCCAACCTGGGCGTCGACGTGGTCGGCTCGGCCGAGCCGAAGTTCGCCGACCTGCTCACCAAGGTCGAGAAGAAGCAGCCGGTCGGCTTGTTCCGGATGGGCTGGGTGATGGACTACCCGTCCATGGAGGACTACCTCGGCCCGCTGTACAGCACCAACGGCTCGTCGAACTACTACGGCTACAGCAACCCGGAGTTCGACAAGCTGGTCAAGGAGGGTTCGGCCGCCAAGACGCAGGACGAGGCGATCGCCAAGTACCAGCAGGCGGAGGACATCCTGGCCAAGGACATGCCGGTGATCCCGCTCCGCTTCGGCGAGAACGTGTTCGGCCACTCGTCCAAGGTCAAGAACGTCGAGATGGACCTGTTCCAGCGGGTCAACCTCGTCAAGATCGAAACGGCCAGCTGAGCTGACCATGGTGCGGGCCACCCGGGCGACGACGCCCGGGTGGCCCGGACCGCGCTACCCGGCCCGGGCGGCACGCCCGGCGTCGGTGGCGGCGCCGGCCTCCCCCGGGCCGGACGGCATGCGCTTCGGATATTTCCGGTACGACCAGAGATGCCGTCCTGCGACCCTTTCGCATTTTTCCGGAGAGACTGCTAAGCATGTTCCGCTACATCTTGCGGCGCCTACTGCAGATGGTCCTCGCGTTCTTCGGGACCACCCTGATCGTCTATGCGCTGATGTTCGCCGGCCAGGGCGACCCCATCCAGGCCCTCGCGGGCGAACGACCGGTGACGGCGGCCCAGCGGGCATACCTGACCGAGAAGTACCACCTGGACGCCACCGGCGTCGGTGGCTTCTTCTACCGCTACTTCGACTACGTCAAGAGCCTGCTCCAGGGTGACCTCGGCCAGTCGCTGACCGGCCGCCAGATCGGCGACATCCTTCAGGCGGCCTGGCCGGTCACCGTGAAGCTCGCGCTGATCGCGCTCGCCGTGGCGATCATCT
This sequence comes from Micromonospora kangleipakensis, assembly GCF_004217615.1. NCBI lineage: Bacteria > Bacillati > Actinomycetota > Actinomycetes > Micromonosporales > Micromonosporaceae > Micromonospora > Micromonospora kangleipakensis. The sequence goes on from NZ_SHLD01000001.1 coordinate 7,128,473, forward strand.
TCGGCGTCACCGCCGGCGTGATCGCCGGCATCCGGCGGGCCAGCATCTTCGACAACTCGACGCTGGTGCTCACCCTGCTGGTGCTCGGCATCCCGACCATCGTGCTGGCGCCGCTCGCCCAGTACTTCCTGGGCGTCAAGTGGCAGCTCTTCCCGCCCACCGCCGGCGCCGAGCCGACGTTCTATGCGCTGCTGCTGCCGGGCATCGTGCTCGGCTCGCTGTCGCTGGCCACCGCGCTGCGGCTGACCCGTACCTCGGTGGCGGAGAACCTGCGTGCCGACTACGTCCGGACCGCCCGGTCCAAGGGCCTGGTCAAGCGGCGCATCGTCAGCGTCCACGTGCTGCGCAACTCGCTCATCCCGGTGGTCACCTTCCTCGGTGTGGAGCTGGGCAACCTGATGAGCGGGGCGATCATCACCGAGGGCGTCTTCAACATCCCCGGCGTGGGCTTCAACCTCTTCCGCGGCATCCGCACCGAGGACGGCCCCCTGGTGGTGGGCATCGTCAGCGTGCTGGTCGTGGTCTACCTGGTCTCGAACCTGGTGGTGGACGTCCTGTACGCCGTACTCGACCCGAGGATCCGCTATGAGTGACTTCGAGACTGTGGCGGCGACCGAGAACCAGGCCGCGCGGCGTGGCCCCTCGGGCGAGCCGGGCGCGCCCAACCAGGTCGGCGTGCCGAACAAGCCGCGCAGCCTGGCCGGGGACGCCTGGCGCGACCTGCGCCGCAACCCGATCTTCTGGATCTCGCTGGCACTGGTGGTCATCTTCACCCTGATGGCCGTGATCCCTGGCGTGTTCACCACGAACGACCCGAGCGACTGCCTGCTCTCCCGGCAGCACGCCGGGCCGTCCGGCGGGGCCATCTTCGGGTACGACTTCCAGGGCTGCGACACGTACTCCCGGGCGGTCTACGGCACCCGGGCCTCACTGCTGGTCGGCGCGCTCTCCGCGCTGGGCACCGGGGTGATCGCGCTGGTGGTCGGCATGGTGGCCGGTTACTTCGGCCGCTGGATCGACGCGGTGCTCTCCCGCGTGATCGACGTGGTGCTCGGCATCCCGCTGCTGCTGGCCGCGATCGTGCTGCTCAAGCGGGTCGGCAGCGCCAGCCCGACGGTCCGGATCACCGCGGTGATCTTCGTGCTGGCCATCCTCGGCTGGACCACGGCCGCCCGGGTGGTGCGTTCCTCGGTGATCACCGCGAAGGAGCAGGACTACGTCGCGGCGGCCCGGATGCTCGGCGCCGGCCACGGCCGGATCATGTGGCGGCACATCCTGCCGAACTCGCTGGCCCCGGCCATCGTGGTGCTGACCATCGCGCTCGGCTCGTTCATCGCCGCCGAGGCGACGCTCTCCTTCCTGGGCATCGGTCTCAAGGCGCCGACGATCTCGTGGGGCCAGGACATCGACACCGGCCGGATCCACATGCGGGAGTCGGCGACGCCGCTGATCGTCCCGTCGACCTTCCTCGCGCTGACCGTGCTGGCGTTCATCATGCTCGGCGACGCGATCCGTGACGCCTTCGACCCGAAGCTGCGGTGAGCTCATGAGTCAGTCTGCTGTCCGCCCGACGCCGGCCTCCCCCACCCCGCCCGGCGGCCACCTGCTCGAGGTCCGGGACCTGCACATCGAGTTCCGGACCGGCGAGGGCGTGGCCCGGGTGATCAACGGGGTCTCGTACCACCTGGACCCCGGCGAGACCCTGGCGGTGCTCGGCGAGTCCGGCTCCGGCAAGTCGGTGACCGCTCAGGCAATCATGGGCATCCTCGACACTCCCCCGGCCTTCGTTCGTTCCGGCCAGATCCTCTATCAGGGCCGGGACCTGCTGACGCAGTCGGAGGAGCAGCGCCGGCAGGTGCGCGGCAAGGAGATCGCGATGATCTTCCAGGACGCGCTCTCCGCGCTGAACCCGGTCTTCCCGGTCGGCTGGCAGATCGGCGAGACGCTGCGCCAGCGCGAGGGGATGTCCCGGGCCGACGCCCGACGGCGGGCCGTCGAGCTGATGGACCTGGTGCAGATCCCGGCCGCGGCGAAGCGACTGGGCGACTACCCGCACCAGTTCTCCGGCGGCATGCGGCAGCGCGTCATGATCGCGATGGCGCTGGCGCTGGACCCGAAGGTGCTGATCGCCGACGAGCCGACCACGGCGCTCGACGTCACCGTGCAGGCCCAGATCATGGACCTGCTGGCCGACCTGCGCCGCGACCTCAACATGGCGATGATCCTGATCACCCACGACCTCGGCGTGGTCGCCGGCGTCGCGGACCGGATCGCCGTCATGTACGCCGGCCGGATCGTCGAGCACGCCGACGTCCGCTCGCTGTACCGGTCGCCGGCCCACCCGTACACCAAGGGGCTGCTGGAGTCGATCCCGCGGATGGACGTCCGGGGTCAGGCGCTCTCCACCATCAAGGGGCTGCCGCCGAACCTGATGCGGATCCCCTCCGGCTGCCCGTTCCACCCCCGGTGCCCGTACGTGCAGCAGGTCTGCGTGGACGTGGTGCCGCACGACCTGGTCCTCGGCGACGGCCGGACCAGCGCGTGCCACTTCGCGCAGGAGGTCCGTGATGACAGCGCCCGCTAGCCCGACGAAGGTCCGCGGCGAGACGATCCTCTCCGTCGACAACGTGGTCAAGCACTTCCCGATCAGCCAGGGGGTGCTGTTCAAGAAGCAAACCGGGGCGGTCAAGGCCGTCGACGGGGTGAGCTTCGAGCTGCGCCGGGGCGAGACGCTCGGCATCGTCGGCGAGTCCGGCTGCGGCAAGTCGACCCTCGCCCGGCTGCTGATGCGGCTGGAGACGCCGACCGCCGGGCGGGCCACCCTGGAGGGGAAGGACCTGTTCAAGGCCTCCGGGTCGGAACTGCGCCGGCTGCGCCGCAACATGCAGATGGTGATGCAGGACCCGTACACCTCGCTGAACCCGCGGATGACGGTCGGCGACATCATCGGCGAGCCGTTCGAGATCCACCCGGACGCCGCCCCGAAGGGCAGCAAGCAGAAGCGGGTGCAGGAGCTGCTGGACGTGGTCGGGCTCAACCCCGAGCACATCAACCGGTACCCGCACCAGTTCTCCGGCGGCCAGCGGCAGCGCATCGGCATCGCCCGGGCCCTGGCGCTGCGGCCGGAGATCATCGTCTGCGACGAGCCGGTCTCGGCCCTGGACGTGTCGATCCAGGCCCAGGTGATCAACCTGCTGGAGCAGCTCCAGGACGAGTTCGGGCTGTCGTACATCTTCATCGCGCACGACCTGTCGGTGGTCCGGCACATCTCCGACCGGGTCGCGGTGATGTACCTCGGCAGGATCGTGGAGATCGGCACCGAGGAGGAGATCTACGAGCGGGCCACCCACCCGTACACCCAGGCGCTGCTCTCGGCGGTGCCGGTGCCCGACCCGGACGCCCGGACCGGCCGGAACATCATCCGGCTCACCGGCGACGTGCCGAGCCCCGCCGAGCCGCCGAGTGGTTGCCACTTCCGCACCCGCTGCTGGAAGGCCCAGGACGTCTGCGCCACCCAGGATCCGCACACCGTCCTCCGCGCCGCCGACCCGCACCCCTCGGCCTGCCACTTCGCCGAACTCCGCCCCACCCCCGCCTGACCCCCACCCCACCCCCGCCTGACCCCCACCCCACCCCCGCCTGACCCCGTTGATCATGAAGTTGTTGTCGCGACACGCCGACGTGGCCGACAACAACTTCATGATCGACGCGTTTCCCCCGGGGTTGACCCGGGCGGGAGACTCGGGGGGTGGGGATTCGTCGATGGGTCGCGGTGGTGGTGGCGGGGGTGGTCCTGCTGGCCGGGTGTGATCGCGGGACGGCTTCGGGTGGGACGGCTGCGGGTGGGACGGCTGCGGGTGCGGGCAGCAGCGGTGGCGGGCCGGGGGGCGGTGATGGTGCCGCGCCGGGGCCGAGCTGCCCGCCCGACAACCGGTACGGCGGGGTCATGGGCGCCGGCGGCGAGATCGCCGGGACGCCCGGGGTGTTCTGGGCGCTGCTCTTCCTGCGCGGGGACCGGCTGCCGGCCGGCGAACAGGTCAAGATCGCGTTGAAGGTGACCGGGTCGGGTGAGCTGACGCTGAGCGCCGTCGGGCCCGGCGGCGCCACCGTCGAACCCGTGTCGTTCGACTCCCACGACGGCAGCACCTGGACCCGGCCCGGGGACGAGTGGGGCTCCTACTGGGCCTTCCCCACCGCCGGATGCTGGACCCTCCGGGCCGAGCGCACCGACGGCACCCGGGGTGCCGTCACGCTCCGCGCCGGCTGAGCCGGCTCCCCGACGACCGGGCGGCCGCACACCGACGACGGGGGCCCCGCCCCCGGAGGAAGGGGACGGGGCCCGCTGGTGTCCGGCCGGCGGCCCGGCCCGGATCGGGAGCCGGGCCGGACCGCCGACAGCTCAGAGCTGGGCCAGGTCGAACGCCCAGATGCCGCGGCCGTGGGTCGCCACGTAGACCGCGTTGTCCACCGCGTTGTACTCGACGTCCATGCCGACGGTCAGCGGCAGGCCGGTGCCCAGCCGCTGCCAGTCGGTGGCGCCGGGCGCGCGGTAGAAGGTGGCCAGGTCGGTGGCGAGCACCAGGCCGCCGTTGGCGAGCTGCTTGATCGAGCTGGCCGGCACGTCCGGCAGGTTCGCCGAGACGTCCTTCCAGGTCGCGCCCGCGTCGGTCGTCTCATAGACGTGGCCGAAGCCGGCGCCCGGACCCTCGGTGAACCGCCGGGAGAACCCGTTGATCGCGAGGAAGGCGTGCGCCGGGTTGGCCGCGTCGACGCCGGCGCCCTGCACGAACCGGTTCGGGAAGTCCGCCGGCAGGGTCAACTGGTGCCAGCTCGCCGGGTCGTTGACCTTGCCGACCGCGACCCCCCGGGTGAAACCGGCGTTGTTGCACGGACCGCACCAACCGACGTACGCGGTGCCGCCGGAGACGCCCACCGAGGTGGCGGTGCGGCCGGCGCCCAGGTTGAAGACGTTCGTCCAACCCTTGCCGTCGGAGATCGCGTAGCCCTTGGTGTTCACCCAGACGTGCTGGCCACCGGCGACCCAGACGTTCCCGTCGGTGGCGTCCGGCGAGAACGGCGCGATGAACCGGGCCGGCTCGTCGCCCGGCGACGAGGTGTACGGCCGAATGTCCCGCGAGGTCGAGGTCTCCGCCGTGCCCGGGCCCGGGTTGGCGTTGCAGTTCTCGGTCACCCGCATGGCCAGGTTGGTGTACTCCTGGACCTGCCGGCAGCCGTTCGCCGGGTCGGCCAGCGAGTCGCCGCCGTCACCGCCGAAGTTCGAGCCCATCACGGTGTCGCCGGCCCGCAGCACCGAGGCGCCGTTGTCCTGGAGACCGCCGGAGACCACGGTGCCGGCCTTGGCCGGGTCCTTGCCCACCGAGACCGAGTAGTACTGGAGGGCGTCGATGGTGCCGTCGTTCAGGCTCTGCCAGTCGGTGGCGTGCCCGTCCTTGTCGGCCTTCCCGTTGATCGGCCGGCGGTAGATACCGCCGTCGTTGCCGACGTAGACGAAGCCGTTGCCCACCGCGACCGAGTGCTGGTCGGAGTGGGTGGTCTTGTTGCAGGTGTTCTTGGCGTCGTAGATGTTCCAGCAGGAGAAGCCGAAGTTCCAGTACGGCCCGACGGTCTTCCAGTTGGCGCCGCCGTCGGTCGACTCGTAGACCTCTTCCAGGCCCGCCCAGACGTGGTTCGGGTCGGCCGGGTCGACCGCGAGGAACTGGTTGTACCAGGCCTGGATGCCCGGACCGTAGCCCTTGCCGATCACGGTCTGCTTGAGCGCCGAGCTGGAGTTGCCGAGCTTGGCCGAATCGGCGATCTTGCTCCACGGTCCGGCGGGCGAGCCGTTGTTGGAGACGTAGATGCCGTCCAGGTAGCTGTTGACGTTGCCGGCCGGCTTGTTGAGCAGCTTCGGCGACTGGTTGATCGCGTACAGCTTGCCGCCGTCGGCGGAGAAGGCGAACGTCACGTAGCCGATGTCGTCGGCCGGGATCGAGCCAGTCGGGTTGACCTTGGTCCAGCCGCCCGCGGTGTAGTCGGCGGTCTCGTAGAAGCCGTTGTAGGTGTCGCCCGACCGCCAGGCCGAGGCCACCACCACGTGCTTCGGGTTGCGCGGGTCGTCGGCCACGTCGTTGACGATGTTCTTGTACGCCGCGTTGGCCGTGCCTGCGTCCGCCCCGCCCGGCAGGTAGCTCGGGTTCGGCGCCCACTCGAACTTCCACGCCCCGGAGCCGCTGCTCATCGAGTGCGAGTAGAGGCCCCGGTTGGTGGCGGCCCAGACCTTGCCGTCGAAGAAGCGCAGCTTGTTGATGACCGAGCTCTCCAGCTCGGTGCCGCCGACCCGGTTCGCCGCGCTGAACTGACCGGTCTTCGGGTTGGCCAGCCGGTAGACGCCCGCGCCGACGTACGAGGTGGCGCCGGTGTTCGCCTCACCGGTGGCGTACCAGAGCGAGCCGTCGGCGGCGAGCACCACGTCGCCGCTGGACAGGGTGGGCAGCTGGTCGGTGATCGGCGTCCAGCTCCCGCCGCCGATCGAGGACCGCCACACGCCGCCGTCCGCGCCGGCCGCGTAGACGTAGCCGCTGTTGTCGGCCGCGAGGCCGGTGATCCGGCCGGTCTGCAGGCCGGCGCCCCCGGAGGAGTTGGAGGCGTAGTCCCGGTAGCGCGGGTCGTCACCGTCATACTTGATCTTGGTGACCTCGCGCCAGCTGCCCTTGGTGACCGGCATGCTGCCCAGCTGGCTGAACGCGTTCGCGTACGCGCCCGGCGCGACGACGCCCGGCGCGGAGCGGGCCTGGGCGAACTGCTCGGCGATGACCCGGGCCTCGAAGGCCTCCTCGCCGGCTTCCTCGGACTCCTCACCGGCCGCCATCTCGGCGAACTCCCGGGCGTGCCAGGGCAGGTTGGCGCCGGGCTCCTGGGCGAGGCCGAGGGCCTCCAGTACCTCGTGGTTGGTGGCGGCGACGCCACCGAGCGCGGCGGTCAGCACCAGCGCGCCCGCGATTGTCGCCGGCTTGCGCCAGCGGGATTTCGACATGTGAATCCTCCAGGATTCAGGGAGTTCCCGGGCGGGTGGCCCGGGGAGGGAGACCGTGGCGGCGGATGGCGCGGCCACGGTGTGCGGTCTGGTGATCGGACGGGCAGCGTCCGAATTCGACCCTCGTCACGGTGCGGCGTCCACATCGGCGGACGGGTCACGCCCGCGTCGGGCCCGGCAGGACCGGGGCGCGGGGAGGGTCAGGCGGTGAGGGGTGGCGCCCGGGTGGGCAGGATGCCCCGGGGCGGCAGCGGCACGACCGGCGGCCGGTAGCGGGTCGCGGCGAGGACGGCGACCGTCGTGCCCTCGACCCGCAGGGGCGCGCCGAGGAGGAGATCGTCCGGTCCGTCGGACTGGCCGACGCCGGCGCGGTGGTCACCACAGGGCCCGCCGGGAACCTCCGCCCGCAGCTCCGACGGAGTGTCGGGGTACGCGTGGCGCGCCCCGACGACCCGGGGGTCGCCGGACGGCGGGGCGGCAGGATGCGGCGTGGTGACCGGGGCGACGACGCGCCGTACGTCAGGAGGGAGGACGTGCCACGCGTCGTGGGCGATCGACCGGTGCGCGGCGGTGACCACCGCGCCGGGCAGCTGGGTCTCCGCGCAGGCCGGCACACCCAGACCGGCCAGGACGAACGCCAGCGCGACGACGACGGCGTTCAACCGGTCGCACACGCGCATGGGTCAACCTGCCAGAACGAGGGATGTCGGACGCCGCTCGGGCGGGCGGCCGAGGGCCGCGGGCGGGAGACGGGTGGCGAGGAGAACGGGGAGGGTCGATCGTTGCTGCCGGGATCACGCTAGCAACACCAATTGACCACCGGCAACGGTTCGTCGGTCGTACTTTCGGCTGTTCGGCGCGGCGGCGGGTGGAGCGCTCCCGAGTGGCGGCTCAACGCGGACAGCGGGGGCGCCCGACCGGCCGCGCCCCGCTGTCCGCGATGGATCAGTGGAAGAAGTGCCGGGTGCCGGTGAGGTACATGGTCACGCCGGCCTCCTTGCAGGCCGCGATGACCTCCTCGTCGCGGATCGAGCCACCGGGCTGGACGATCGCCCGGACACCCGCCTCGATGAGGAGCTTCGGCCCGTCGGCGAACGGGAAGAACGCGTCCGAGGCGCAGACCGAACCGCGGGCCCGGTCCGCCCCGGCCCGGCCGACCGCGAGCTGCGCGGAGTCGACCCGGTTCACCTGGCCCATGCCCACGCCGACGGTCGCGCCGTCCCTGGCCAGCAGGATCGCGTTGCTCTTCACCGCGCGGACCGCCCGCCAGGCGAAGGCGAGGTCCCGCAGGGTCGTCGCGTCGGCCGCCTCGCCGGTGGCGAGCCGCCAGTTCGCCGGGTCGTCGCCCTCGGCGTCGATCTTGTCCCGGAGCTGTACCAGGACGCCGCCGGTGACCTGCCGCCACTCCGCGGGCAGCGGGTTGAAGGCAGGGGCCCGGAGCAGCCGGATGTTCTTCCTGCCCTGGAGAATCTCGACCGCGCCCTCGTCGAACCCGGGCGCCACCAGCACCTCAGTGAAGATCTCCGAGACCTGCCGGGCCAGCTCCACGCTCACCGGGCGGTTCACCGCGATCACCCCGCCGTACGCGGACACCGGGTCGCAGGCGTGCGCCCTGCGGTGCGCCTCGGCGACGTCCGCGCCGACCGCGATGCCGCACGGGTTGGCGTGCTTGATGATCGCCACCGCCGGCTGGTCGGGAAAGTCGTTCGCGGCCCGCCAGGCGGCGTCCGCGTCGACGTAGTTGTTGTAGGACATCTCCTTGCCGTGCAGCTGCTCGGCCTGCGCCAGGCCGGCCGGACTGGCCGGGTCGGCGTAGAGGGCGGCCGCCTGATGCGGGTTCTCGCCGTACCGCAGCACCGCCTGCCGGCTGAGCGCCAGCCCGGCGAACTCCGGCCACCCGTCGGCGGCCGGGGCGAGGGTCGCGGCGAACCACTCGGCGACCGCCACGTCGTAGTCGGCGATGACCGCGAAGGCGCAGGCCGCCAGGGCCTTGCGCTGGGCCAGCGTGAAGCCACCCTCGTGGAGGGCGGCCAGCAGCGCCGGGTACGCCGCCGGGTCGGTCACCACGGCGACCGAGGCGTGGTTCTTGGCGGCGGCCCGGACCATCGCCGGCCCGCCGATGTCGATCTGCTCGACGCACTCGTCCTGGCTGGCGCCCGAGGCGACGGTGGCCTGGAACGGGTAGAGGTTGGAGACCAGCAGGTCGATCCCGGCGATGCCGTGCTCGTCGAGCTGGGCGGCGTGCGCGTCCTTGCGCAGGTCGGCGAGGAGGCCGCCGTGGATCTTCGGGTGCAGGGTCTTCACCCGGCCGTCGAGAATCTCCGGGAAGCCGGTCACCTGCTCCACCGGGGTCACCGGCACGCCCGCGCCGGCAATCGTCGACGCGGTGCTGCCGGTCGAGACGATCTCCACCCCGGCGTCGTGCAGAGCCCGGGCCAACTCGACCAGGCCGGTCTTGTCGTAGACGCTGACCAGCGCCCGCCGGATCGGGCGGCGCTCGTCCTGAGTGGAGCTCACGGCACGGTGACCTTTCTTCCGGTGATCGTCCAACCTTGGCGGACCAGCCGGCCGACCTGCTCGACGAGCTGGCGCCGCTCGGCTTCCTTGATGCGCTCGGTGAGCGTCTCCTCGTCGTCGTCGTCCAGCACCGGCACGGCGACCTGCGCGACGATCGGGCCGGTGTCCATCCCGGCGTCGACGAAGAAGAGGGTGGCCCCGGTGACCTTCACGCCGTAGGCAAGGGCGTCCCGGGGGCCGTGGATGCCGGGGAACGCCGGCAGCAGCGTGTTGTGCGTGTTGAGGTAGCGGTCGCCGAACGCGGCCAGGAAGTGCGGGCCGACGAGCTTCAGGAAGCCGGCGCTGATGACCAGGTCGGGTCGATGCTCCGCGATGTGCGCGGTCAGCGCCTTGTCCCAGTCCTCCCGGGTCGGGTGGTCCTTCACCCGGTCGACGAAGGTCGGCACCCCGGCCGCGACGGCCCGGCCCAGGCCCGCGATCCCGTCCCGGTCGGCGCCGACGGCGACCACCCGGGCCCCGTACGCGGGGTCGACGGCGGCGTCCAGCAGCGCCTGGAGGTTGCTGCCGGAGCCGGAGACGAGGACGACGAGGCGGGCGACGGACGCGGGCTCGGTCACGCGGCAACCCTATCGGGCAGGTCGGGGCGTCCAGCGCTCGGGCAGCGCCGTTTCGGGTGACCACCCGGGTGGCCCGGGCACGATACGCTGCCGGTCGCTCGGTGTCCGGCGTACGCCCGGCCCCGCCACCCGTCAGTGAACCGGCACCGCAGCCGTGCCGATGGAACGAGGAGTACGCCGCCATGCAGCCTGGTTACCCGCAGCAGCAGCCGCCGCAGATCGACAACAACATGACGATGTCGATCGTCTCGATCTTCCTGTGCTGGCCGCTGGCCATCCCGGCCATCATCAACGCGTCCAAGGTGAACCCGCTGCTCCAGCAGGGCGACTACGCCGGCGCCCAGGCGGCGGCGGCCGAGTCGAAGAAGTGGTCCAAGTGGGCCCTGATCGTCGGCATCGTCCTCTGGGTGATCTCGATCGTGTGCTGCATCGCCCTGGGCGTCGGCGGAATGATGAGCGGCAGCAACTCGACCTACTGACAGCCGACCCCCAGTCTGAGGAGCACCCAGCAATGCAGCCCGGTCACCCCGGTCAGGACCCGTACGGCCAGCAGCCGCCGCAGGACCCGACCGCCCCGCAGTACCAGGACCCGTACGCCCCGCCGCCGCAGGCGCCGCAGTACGGGCAGCAGCCGCCGGCCGGCCAGCCCTACGGCCAGCCGCAGGACCCGTACGCCCAGCCGCAGGCGCCGCAGTACGGGCAGCAGCCGACCTCGGGCCAGCCCTACGGCCAGCCCACCTCCGGCCAGCCGTACGGCCAGCCCACCTCGGGACAGCCCTACGGGCAGCCGACCTCCGGCCAGCCCTACGGGCAGCAGCCGTACCAGGACCCGTACGGCCAGCAGCCGCCCTACGGCGCCGCGCCGACGTACCCGAACGCCGGCTACCCGATGCCGCAGGGGCAGAACAACACGCTCGGCCTGATCGGCATGATCGCCGGTATCGCGTCCATTGTGCTCGGTCTCTGCTGCCCCGCGCTCGGCATCCCGGCCGGCATCGCCGGCGTGGTGCTCGGCGTGCTCGGCCAGAAGAAGGCCCAGCAGGGCGAGGCGAGCAACGCGGGCCAGGCCAGGGCGGGCCTGATCTGCGGCGCGATCGGCGTGGTGCTCGGCATCATCAACGCCATCGCCGGGGCCGCCATCAACTGGAACAACTTCTCCTGACCCGGCTCGACAGGGGCGTCCGGATCCGTCCGGGCGCCCCTCGGCGTGTCCGGAGGGCGCCGCCGGCCGGTGGCCGGCAGGCAGCGGTCAGCACCGGGCGACCGGAGCTGCGTGCGGCGGTCAGGGCCGGGCGGCGGGTGCGGGGCGGCGCGGGGTCGGATCGGGGCCCGGCGAGCGGGCGAGGAGCTTGGTGGCGGCGGCGCCGAGCAGCGCGCCGACGGCGACGACCACGGCGGCCACCGCGGCCACCTGCCAGGGCACCGGGCCGATCTCGGCCAGCCGACCGCCGCCGAGCGGCCCGCCGGAGGCGGCCGCGGCCCCGCCGAGCAGCAGGCCGGCGACCGGTCCGGCGAGCGCCGCCGGCACGAGCAGCGGCCCCCAGCCGAGCACCACGCGGTCCTCGGCGGCCAGCCGCAGCAGCCGCCGCGCGAGCAGCCAGCCGGCGGCCATCCCGGCCAGCACCGGCACCGCAAGCAGGCCGGCGCCGAGCCCGTCGACCGGCCCGCGCGGCAGTCCGGCCAGCAGTGGTACGGCCGGCAGCGCGCCGACGGAGACCTCGCTGGTCCGCACCGCCGTGTCGGTGCCGACGGCGAACCCGGGGCCGAGCAGGTAGGCGGCCGACCAGACGGTGGCGTTCGGCGCGTACGCGAGGCTGACCAGGGTGATGCCCGCCTGACCGGCCACCCCGGTCCGGTACGCCCCGATCATGTCGGCGGCGTCGCCGCCCCCGGTCGCCACCGACAGGCCGGCCGCCCCGGCGCCCGCCCCGAGCAGCAGCAGCCCGGCAACCAGCCCGGTCCGCACCCCGTCCCGCAACGGCGGCGGGGAACGCCGGGCCAGCAGCGCCGACACACCGGTGGTGCGCAGCGCGCCGACCAGCGCCGAGAGCGCGCCGAAGACCGCGAAGGTGACCGCCGCCCGGACCGGAGAGACCCGCGGACCGCCCGCGCCGACGACGACCGCGGCGAGGGCGCCGAGCAGCGCGTACCCGATGCCGACCGCGACCGCGACGGTGAGCGCCTGCCGCGGCGACCGACCGGCGCGGGCGCCGATGGCCCGGCTGACGTGCACCCCGGCCCGGGTCAACCGCCAGACCGCCAGCGCGCCCAGCGCCAGCGGCGCCAGGCCGAGCGGGCCGGCGGAGGTCTCCAGCGGCACCCCGTGACCGAGCAGCCAGCCGGCCAGCCCGGTGCGCAGCGCGCCCGGCAGCGAGCCGGCGTCCTCGCTGAGCTGAGCCAGGCCCAGCACGACGGTGACCGGCAGCCAGGACGTGAGAGCCGCCCACCCGGCCGCGACGCCGGCGGCGACGGGCAGCGGCGCGCGGCCGCGCGGCGCCTCCCCCGACCGGGGCGCGGGCACCCGGGACGCCGGCCGGGCGCGGCCGGGCGGCCGGGTGTCGGCGGCGACTCCGGCGGCGGGACGGCGAGGCTGGTCAGGGGTGACGGGTGACATCGGCTCTACTCTGGCATGCCGCACGAGCGGCGGCAGTCCGATACCGCCCCCGGACGGCGGCGAGTTCCGTGATCCATCGGCTTGCCGGCCCCGATCCGGTTTAGCCTCGGTCCAGGACGCGACCTTTCCTGTCGCGGCACCGACCGCTCGGAGGGAAGCCGTGAACGCTCCGTATCCGCCGCCGCCACCACCGCCGGCCGCCGGCCGGGACCGCACCACCCTCTGGGGCGTACTGGGCATCGTCCTCGGCCTGATCTGCTGCGGCATCCTCGGCATCGTCTTCGGCTGGCTCTCGATCCGGGACGCGAAGCGGTTCGGCAAGTCCCCGGTGCTCGGCTACCTGGCCATCGCGTTCGGCGTGATCAACCTCATCGGCAGTGCGATCTGGCGGGCCAGCGGCCGCGACCTGTACTGGTACAGGTGAGGGGGCCGACCGTTGCCGGTCGACCCCCTCCACACGTCACGTACGGGCTCAGCCGGCGGACATGATCTCCCGCATCAGCTTGGCGGTCTCGGTCGGGGTCTTGCCGACCTTCACGCCGACGGCCTCCAGGGCCTCCTTCTTCGCCTCGGCGGTGCCCGCCGAGCCGGAGATGATCGCGCCGGCGTGACCCATGGTCTTGCCGGGCGGCGCGGTGAAGCCGGCGATGTAGCCAACCACCGGCTTGGTGACGTTGGCCTTGATGAACTCGGCGGCCCGCTCCTCGGCGTCGCCACCGATCTCACCGATCATCACGATGGCGTCGGTCTCCGGGTCCGCCTCGAACGCGGCCAGGGCGTCGATGTGGGTGGTCCCGATGATCGGGTCGCCGCCGATGCCGACGCAGGTCGAGAAGCCGATGTCCCGCAGCTCGTACATCATCTGGTAGGTCAGCGTGCCGCTCTTGCTGACCAGGCCGATCCGGCCGGTGCCGGTGATGTCGGCCGGGATGATGCCGGCGTTGGAGGCGCCCGGCGAGGCGATGCCCGGGCAGTTCGGCCCGATGATCCGGGTCCGCTCGCCCTTGGCCACGTTGTACGCCCAGAAGGCGGCGGTGTCGTGCACCGGAACGCCCTCGGTGATCACCACGGCCAGGTCGATGCCGGCGTCGATCGCCTCGACGACCGCGCCCTTGGTGAACTGCGGCGGCACGAAGATGACCGTGACGTCGGCCCCGGTCTCCTTCATGGCGTCCGCGACGGACGCGAAGACCGGCAGCTCGGTGCCGTCGAAGTCGACCGTCTGACCCGCCTTGCGCGGGTTGACGCCGCCCACCACGTTGGTGCCGGCGGCGAGCATCCGCCGGGTGTGCTTGGAACCCTCGGAACCGGTCATCCCCTGCACGATGACCTTGGAGTCCTTGGTCAGCCAGATAGCCATGATCAGACCCCCGCAGCTGCCAGCTCGGCGGCCCGCTCGGCCGCGCCGTCCATGGTGTCCACCCGCTGCACGAGCGGGTTGTTCGCGCCGTCGAGGATCGCCCGACCGGCCTCGGCGTTGTTGCCGTCGAGGCGGACGACGAGCGGCTTGGTGACCTTCTCGCCCCGCTGCTCGAGCAGGCCCAGCGCCTGGATGATGCCGTTGGCGACCTCGTCGCAGGCGGTGATGCCGCCGAAGACGTTCACGAAGACGCTCTTCACCGACGGGTCGGAGAGGACGATCTCGAGGCCGTTCGCCATCACCGCGGCGCTCGCGCCACCGCCGATGTCGAGGAAGTTCGCCGGCTTGACGCCGCCGTGCCGCTCACCGGCGTACGCGACCACGTCGAGGGTGGACATGACCAGACCCGCGCCGTTGCCGATGATGCCGACCTCGCCGTCGAGCTTGACGTAGTTGAGGTCCTTCTCCTTGGCGGCCTGCTCCAGCGGGTCCACCGAGGCCTGGTCGACCAGGGCCTCGTGGTCCGGGTGCCGGAACGCGGCGTTCTCGTCCAGGGTGATCTTGGCGTCGAGCAGCAGCAGCTTGCCGTCCGCGTTCTTGGCCAGCGGGTTCACCTCGACCAGCGTGGCGTCCTCGGCGACGAACGCCTGCCACAGCTTGACCGCGATGTCGACGACCTGGTCGGCGACCTCGGCCGGGAAGTTCGCGGCGGTCACGATCTCCCGGGCCTTCGCCTCGTCCACGCCGGTGTTGGCGTCGATCGGGGCCTTGACCACCTTCTCCGGGGTCTCGGCGGCGACCTGCTCGATGTCCATGCCGCCGGCGACGCTGGCGATGCAGAGGAAGGTGCGGTTCGCCCGGTCGAGCAGGTACGAGAAGTAGTACTCCTCGGCCACGTCCGCGGTCACGGTGATCATGACCTTGTGGACCGTGTGACCCTTGATGTCCATGCCGAGGATGTCGGTGGCGCGGGCCACCGTCTCCTCCGCGCCCTCGGCCAGCTTGACGCCGCCGGCCTTGCCTCGGCCGCCGACCTTCACCTGCGCCTTGACGACCACCCGACCGCCGAGGCGTTCGGCGATCGCGCGGGCCTCCTCCGGGGTAGTGGCGACGCCGCCGGCGAGCACGGGCAACCCGTGCCGCTCGAACAGGTCCCGCCCCTGGTACTCGTACAGGTCCACGATTGCGCGTCCCGTCCCGTCTCCGCGGCGCGCCGTCGCGCCGCCACCAGCTTCGGAAAATCAGTTTGACGCCTGTCATCAGATGAGACAGGTCATTTGCCGCAGCCTAACGAGATGGGAACCAGGGGCAACCGAGCGGGTGCGGGGTGTGCGGTAATGCACAGCCACCGGCCCGACCGGTCAGGCCACCCGGCAGCGGCCGGCCGAGTAGCGGAGCACCGCCGCCATGATCTCCTGCTCCGACCGGTCGGCGAAGTTGACCGTGGCGGTGAACCCCGTGCCGAAGAACGCCTGCTGCATCCCCGCGTCGAGCGCGGTGAAGGCGCCCAGGTCGCCGCCGGCCCGCGGGTCGCGCGCCCGCACGCAGAGCATCTTCTCCAACCCCCAGCGCCGCCGGTAGATCTGGTCGATCGCCTCCCACGGCAGCCAGATCGCCTGCCCCCGGGTCGGCCGGGTCTTGATCCAGAGCCCGGCCGGCCCCACCGCGAGCACCGGACCACCG
Organism: Micromonospora kangleipakensis; assembly: GCF_004217615.1. Taxonomy (NCBI): domain Bacteria; kingdom Bacillati; phylum Actinomycetota; class Actinomycetes; order Micromonosporales; family Micromonosporaceae; genus Micromonospora; species Micromonospora kangleipakensis. Next base: position 7,144,297 of record NZ_SHLD01000001.1, read on the forward strand.
GACGAGACCAGCCAGAGCTGGAGGCCGACCACCAGGGCGAAGAAGAACATGATCAGCGGTACGGCGAGCAGGATCTCCGCACCGCCGTTCTCGGACGACGCGGCCAGCCCCATCGGGCAGGCGATCACCAACCCGATCAGCAGGGTCAGACCGCCCAGGGCCAGCGCCCGCTTGCGCAGACTCGGCCGGGCGATGAAGGGCTGATCCTCCGGGATCCGCTTCGCCCGTCGCGCCGTTGGGGGCTGCCAGGGCGGCGGCACCTGCGCCGGCCCGCCCGGCGGCGGCCACCCACCATCGCCGTACGCCCGCGGCGGCCCGGACCACCCACCCCCCGGCCCGCCCGGATACCCCGGCTGCGGCGGCCCCGACCACCCCGGCCCGGCCGGCTGCCCCGGCTGCGCCCCCGACCAGGCCGGCCCTGCTGCCGACTGGTGCGGCGGCGGGGCGGGCCACTCCGCGCCCGGCCCGCCCGGATAGGCGCGCTGCGGCGCCGACCAGCCCGAACCGGCCGGCGGTGGCGCGGACCAGCCCCCGCCGGCCCTGCCCGGCTGCCCCTGCTGCGGCCAGCCGGTGACCGGTGGGGTCGGCGGCTGCCCTTCGGCGGGGTTCGGCTGCGGGTGCGGCGGCTGATTCACGGCGGGCTCCCGGCGGGCTCATCGACCGCGGAACGCGGTGCGGGGAGCCACAGGGTACGGCCTGCACCGCGACGGGGAGGACCCCCGGCAGCCGTAGCGCGAACGCCCCCGGACCTCCCAGGACCGGGCTCGCGCCTGGTCGGGACCGGGCTTCCACCTGGTTGGCATCGGGCCGGGAGCGGGCCGGCATCGGGCCGGGAGCGGGCCTACAAGAAGGGCTGACGCACCCGCCGCGGCGGTCTGTTCAGCCGTCCGGGGGATGTTACGGAAGATGCGTAACCCCGCCGTGGGGGCATCGTTGAGTCTGATGTCGGAGCGCTGATCAGCGCGAAGACGGGAGACGGCCGATGCCCTGTCGGTCGAGGGGTGGCGGCGGGGCATCGTGCATAGAAGGGCCGGACGTGTGAGGGGTGCGTCCGGCCCTTCCCCCTGTCCGCGTCCCGGTCAGTCCCGCCCGACTGCGCCCATCGCGCACCCGCCGAGCACGATCTCGCCCGCAGGCGCCCTCCCGGACGTCCGCGGGGCGAACCCGTCCCGCGGCGACCACGCCTCCGGCAAAGCGCCCACCACCCTGCACCGTCGAAGGCAGCACACACGACCGCAGCACCGTCGAAGGCAGTAGCCATGACGGCAGCACCGTCCAGAGGCAGTGCCGTGGCCGGTTCCGCTGTGGTCAGGCGACCGGCTGGGCGACGTTCTGCCGGACCCACTCGACGATCGACTGGGTGGTGGCGCCCGGCGTGAAGATCTTCGCCACGCCCAGCCGCTCGAGCTCGGGGATGTCGGCGTCCGGAATGATGCCGCCGCCGAAGACCACGATGTCGCGGGCGTCCCGCTCGGCGAGGAGCTCCAGCACCCGCTTGAAGAGGGTCATGTGCGCCCCGGAGAGCACGGAGAGGCCGACCGCGTCGGCGTCCTCCTGGATGGCGGTCTCCGCGATCTGCTCCGGGGTCTGGTGCAGGCCCGTGTAGATGACCTCCATGCCGGCGTCCCGCAGGGCGCGCGCGACGACCTTCGCGCCCCGGTCGTGGCCGTCCAGGCCGGGCTTCGCGACGACGACCCGGATTCGAGAGCTCATCAGCGCACACCTTTCACCGGCTCCGCGGCTATCACCTGAACGAACGGTAACCCGGCCGCCCCGGGGCCGGGAACCCGGGCTGCACTCATAGCCTCGCACCGCACCGCCCGGAAGTCGGACGCCTCCGCCGAACGGTCACTGTGCGCGACGAACGGGGGGTCAACGGCCCATCCGTCCGGCGGCGCGAGCTATGACATCACCGGACGGAAAGGGACAGAACGAAACGCCAATTCGGCGCTTCGGCTTGTGACTGGAGTGGCAGTTGGCTAACGTGGCCACGGTTGTCATCAGGTCCACGGACGGGTGACGACGCGGCCAGCCGACGTTCACCCGAGCTTCACGGGCGCCGGCCGACCGCATCGGAACCCCGACAACGGAGGGTGTGCGTGCGCCAGCGCCTGTCGTCTGAGCCCGATAGATATCGCGGCCGCCGCCGCGTACCCACCCCCCCGCGGAGCCGCTACGCCGCGGTCGTCACCACCGCCTTCGTCGGGGCCGGCATCGTCGCGCTCGGGGCGAACGCCCTCCCGGACGCCAAGAGTGTCAGCCCGTCGGTCCTCGACGAGCTCAAGCAGGCCTCGGTCACCAGCCAGGACGCGGCGGCCCGCGCCGACGCCGCCGACCGCGCCACCCGGGACAGCCGGGTCGCCAAGGCCGGGGCCGAGCAGGACGTCTGGCTGCTCCCCCTGCAGGGCTACGACTTCAACTCGCCCTACGGCATGCGCTGGGGCAAGCTGCACACCGGCGTCGACCTGGTCGCCCCGGAGGGCACGCCGTACGTCGCGATCCACGCCGGCACCGTCACCAAGGCCGGCTGGTTCGGCGGCTACGGCTACGCGGTGATCGTCCAGCACGCGGACGGCAGCGAGGCCATCTACGGCCACTCCTCGGCGGTGAGCGTCCAGGAGGGCCAGCAGGTCAAGGCCGGCGACCAGCTCGGCCTGGTCGGCAACACCGGGCACTCCTACGGGTCGCACCTGCACCTGGAGATCCATGTCAACGGGCAGCCGCTGGACCCGGTGCCGTGGCTCGAGCACCGCGGAGTGGACATCAAGCTGCAAGTCGAGGCAATTTACAGCGAGGTAACCGCGTCCTGACGCTGCGTATCGCCCGTTCACCGCCCGGATCATGCGATCCGGGCGGTTTTCGTTGTCGTGAAGTCTGCCGGGTCACAGCCACAACTGTGAGCGGTGACACAGCACAACATGATCGTTTTCCTGGTCGGAACGCCCGCCCCGGACGAAACCGGGCATGAGTCGTCAGCAGCCCCGCCCGCCCTGTGGAGCCAGTACCCGGCACCGACCGGGCCGACACCAGTATTCGAGGTCAAGTGCCCCTCGACTGTGAAGGTCCGCCGTGCAGGAAGACAGCCCCGTCCAGAACGAGAACACCCAGGACATCCCCCGGCACCGGGCGCGTAGGCGGACGGGTCGGCGCAGCACATACTTCGTCGTCGGCGCGGTGGCGCTGATCGGCCTCGGCCTCGGCGGCGTCTCCGTCGCCACCGCGGACCACGGCACACCGACCCTCGCCGCCGTCGACTTCGACGCCCAGGCCCGCGCCGAGGCCGCCGCCCGCGCCGACCGCTCCGTCCGCGAGTCGACCGCCCCGGTCACCCCGTCCGCGACCCCGGCCAGCCCGTCGCCGAGCCCGTCGACGGCCAGCCCGAAGCCGACGAAGAAGGCGGCCACCGCCAAGCCGACGCCGAGGAAGACCACCAAGCCGAAGCCCTCCTGGGTCATCCCGATGAAGGGCGCCGAGATCACCTCCTGCTACGGGCAGCGGTGGGGCACCCTGCACGCCGGCATCGACTTCGCGATGCCCGCGGGCACCCCGATCCACGCCGCCGCCGCAGGCACGGTGGTGAAGGCCGGCGACGCCGGCGACGGGTACGGCAACTCCGTCTTCATCGACCACGGCAACGGCTATCTGACCCACTACGCCCACCAGAGCCGCATCGTGGTCAGGGTGGGCGAGAAGGTCAGCGCCGGCGAGGTGATCGGCTACGAGGGCGCCACCGGTGACGCCACCGGCCCGCACCTGCACTTCGAGGTGCACAAGGGCGCGATGTGGAACCAGATCGACCCGGCGCCGTTCCTGCGCGCCCGGGGCATCGACGTGGCCTGCTGACGGTCGCGGAGCACGTGACAGGGCCCGGTCCGGCGGTTCGCCGGCCCGGGCCCTTCGTGGTCGCTCAGAGCTTGTCGATCGGGGCGTGCCGCAGGACCAGCCACATGGTCTGGTCGCCGAAGTCGATCTGCGCCCGGGCGCCCGGGCCGTGCCCCTCCACGGCGAGCACCCGGCCGAGGCCGTAGCGCTGGTGGTTGACCCGGTCGCCGGCCGCCACCTTCGGTCCCTGGGGCAGCTCGCTGGCGGTGGCGAGCCGGCTGGCGTCCACGCCGAGCCGCTTCGCCAGCTGCGCCGCCTTCGGGGTGCCGCCGGTGAAGCCGCCCCGCCCGCCGGGCGCGCGGTCCGCCCGGCCGCCGACGCCGCCGCCCCCGCCGGCCCACGAGGTGTACGACCCCTCGGTGCGCTCCCACCGGACCAGATCCGGCGGCAGCTCCTCCAGGAACCGGGACGGCGGGTTGTAGGCCGGCTGCCCCCAGGCCGAGCGGGTGACCGACCGGGACAGGTAGAGCCGCTGCCGGGCCCGGGTGATGCCCACGTACGCGAGCCGGCGCTCCTCCTCCAGCTCGCGGGTGTCGCCGAGCGAGCGCAGGTGCGGAAAGACGCCGTCCTCCAGGCCGGTCAGGAAGACCACCGGGAACTCCAGGCCCTTCGCGGTGTGCAGGGTCATCAGGGTGACCACGCCCTGATGGTCCGGGTCGTCGGAGGGGATCTGGTCGGCGTCGGCGACCAGCGCCACCTGCTCCAGGAAGCCGGCCAGGGTGGCCCGCTCCCCCTCCTCGCCCAGCGCCTCGACCCGCTCGGTGTACTCCCGGGCGACGCTGACCAGCTCCTGGAGGTTGTCCACCCGGCCGGCGTCCTGCGGGTCGAGGCTCTCCTCCAGCTCGGTCAGGTAGCCCGAGCGGGTCAGCAGCGCCTCCAGCACCTCCTCCGGGGTGCCGGTCTCGGCCAGCTCCCGGGCGCCGTCGAGCAGCGCGACGAACTCGGCGATGCCGTTGGCCGCCCGGGTGGAGATGCCCGGCGCGTCCTTGGCCCGGCGCAGCGCCGCCCCGAAGGAGATCCGGTCCCGGCTGGAGAGCGCCTCCACGCACGCCTCGGCCCGGTCGCCGATGCCCCGGCGCGGGGTGTTGAGGATCCGGCGCAGGCTGACCGTGTCGTCGTCGTTGACCACCGCGCGCAGGTAGGCCAGCGCGTCGCGGACCTCCTTGCGCTCGTAGAAGCGCACCCCGCCGACCACCTTGTACGGCAGGCCGACCCGGATGAACACCTCCTCGAAGACTCGGGACTGGGCGTTGGTGCGGTAGAAGATCGCGACGTCGCCGGGGCGGGTCTCGCCGTCGTCGACCAGCCGGTCGATCTCCCGGGCCACCCAGTCCGCCTCGGCGTGCTCGGTGTCGGCGACGTACGCCACGATCTGCTCGCCGTCACCGGCGTCGCTCCAGAGCCGCTTGGGCTTGCGGGAGGTGTTCCGGTCGATCACCGCGTTGGCGGCGTTGAGGATCGTCTGGGTGGAGCGGTAGTTCTGCTCCAGCAGGATCGTCCGGGCGTCGGTGAAGTCCCGCTCGAACTCCAGGATGTTGCGGATGGTCGCGCCCCGGAACGCGTAGATCGACTGGTCGGCGTCGCCGACCACGCAGAGCTCGGCCGGCTCGATCCCCTCGGTTCCGGAGACCAGCTCCTTGATCAGCACGTACTGGGCGTGGTTGGTGTCCTGGTACTCGTCGACGAGGACGTGCCGGAACCGGCGCCGGTAGCTCTCCGCGACGTGCGGGTGCGACTGGAGCAGGTGCACCGTCGTCATGATCAGGTCGTCGAAGTCCAGCGCGTGCGCCTCGCGCAGCCGCCGCTGGTAGAGCGTGTACGCCTCGGCCAGCGCCCGCTCGTTCGGCCCCTTGGCCCGGGCGGCGAACGCCTCCGGATCGACCAGCTCGTTCTTCAGGTTCGAGACCTGGGCGGCGAGCCCGCGCGCCGGGTAGCGCTTCGGGTCGAGGTCGAGCTCCCGGGCCACCATCTGCATCAGCCGGCGCGAGTCGTCCGCGTCGTAGATCGAGAACGTCGACTTCAGCCCGGCGTGCTCGTGCTCGGCCCGCAGGATCCGGACGCAGGCGGAGTGGAACGTCGACACCCACATCAGCCGGGCCCGCCGCCCGACCAGGGCGGCCACCCGCTCCTTCATCTCGCCGGCGGCCTTGTTGGTGAAGGTGATCGCGATGATCTCGCCCGGGTGCACGTCCCGCGCGGCGAGCAGGTACGCGATCCGGTTGGTCAGCACCCGGGTCTTGCCGGAGCCGGCGCCGGCCACGATCAGCAGGGGCGAGCCCGCGTGGGTGACGGCGTCGCGCTGCGGACCGTTCAGCCCGGCGAGGAGGGCCTGCGGGTCCAGCCGGGCGGCCGACGGCGCCAGGTCGCGGCGCGGCGACAGACCGGCCTTCGTTCGGTCCGAAGCGCCGCCTAGCGGCGCGGAGGCCGAATTATGGCCGCCAGCCGAGCTGGAGTCGTCGTAGGACCCGGGCCGGTGCGGCGGGGTCGGCTCCGGCGCGGGCGGGGACGCGGGGATGTCGAAGAGAGGATGCATCGCACGGCGAGTCTATGCCGCCGGACGGACACTTCCCGCCCGCGCACGCCACGACGAGACGAAGGCGTCACCCGGGGCGGAATCGTGCCCCGTCCCACCTGTTGGCGGGAATGCTTGCGCGCCCCGGCCGCGGCTCGGCATACTCGACGACGTGTTCGGTCAGCGCTTCTACTTTTACTACGGCACCGGGAGTCCGGCAGCCGTAGGTCGCGCCTGATCACAAGACCTGCGAAAAGCCCCGGGCTCGGAGAGCCCGGGGCTTTTTCGTCCCGGGATCCGGGCACCGGGCCCGACACCCGAGGGGTACGACGATGATGACTGACGTGGCGGAGCAGAGCGGCAGCCTGGCGAGGAACGACGACCGGGCCGACACGGGTCCGACGGCGGCCGCGACCGCTCGGACCGGCACCGGCGACTCGGCGGCCGCCGAAAGGATCGTGGAGATCCGGGAGCGGATCGACGAGATCGACCGGACCATCATCGCGCTGTGGCAGGAGCGGGCCGCCCTCTCCCAGGAGGTGGGAGCCACCCGGCTCGCCTCCGGCGGCACGCGCCTGGTGCTCTCCCGGGAACGGGAGATCCTGGAGCGGTTCCGGCAGGCGCTGGGCGCGGACGGGACGCAGCTCGCGCTGCTGCTGCTCCGCGCCGGCCGCGGCCCCCTCTGAGAAGGGCCGTGCCGGCCCGGCGGCCCGGCAGCCGGGCGGGACGCCCGGCCGACCGGACCGCCGGCGTACCGGAAGGGAAAGCCGGCGGGCGGACGGCCCGGCCGGCCCGGTCCGGCGCCTCGGCGCGACCGGGGACCCGGATACGACGGACCGCCTGCCGGCGTCGGGCTGACGCTGGCAGGCGGTCCGGACGGATCACGCCTCGTGGGTGGCGACGATCTCCCGCTTCTCCGCGAAGTGGCAGGCGCTCGGGTGGTCGGTGCCCCGCCGGATCTGCAGCAGCGGCACCTCCTGGGCGCAGATGTCCTGCGCCTTCCAGCAGCGGGTGCGGAACCGGCAGCCCGAGGGCGGGCTCACCGGGGAGGGGACGTCACCGGTGAGCCGGATGATCGCCTTGTTGTCCCGCAGCGTCGGGTCCGGCACCGGCACCGCCGAGAGCAGCGCCTGGGTGTACGGGTGGGTCGGCCGCTCGTAGATCTCGTCCTCGGTGCCGATCTCCACCATCTTGCCCAGGTACATCACCGCGACCCGGTCGGAGAGGTGGCGCACGACCGAGAGGTCGTGGGCGATGAAGACGTACGACAGGCCGAACTCGTTCTGGAGCTTCTCCAGCAGGTTCATCACCTGCGCCTGGATCGACACGTCCAGCGCCGAGACCGGCTCGTCGCAGACGATCACCTCGGGCCGCAGCGCCAGCGCCCGGGCGATGCCGATGCGCTGCCGCTGACCGCCGGAGAACTGGTGCGGGTACCGGTTGATGTGCTCCGGGTTGAGGCCGACCAGGTCGAGCAGCTCCTTGACCTTGCCCCGGCGGCTGCCCTTTGGGGCCACCTCCGAGTGGATCTCGAACGGCTCGCCGATCAGGTCACCGACCGTCATCCGCGGGTTCAGCGAGGTGTACGGGTCCTGCATCACCAGCTGGATCTGCCGGCGCAGTCGCCGCAGCGCGCCGCCGGAGAGCTTGGAGATGTCCTGGCCCTTGTAGAACACGCTGCCGCTGGTCGGCTTCTCCAGGTTCATCAGGACCCGGGCGAGTGTCGACTTGCCGCAGCCGGACTCGCCCACGACGCCGAGGGTCTCGCCCGTCTTCAGCTCGAAGGAGACGCCGTCGACCGCCTTGACCTGACCCACGGTCTTCTTGAACACGATCCCCTGGGTGACCGGGTAGTGCTTGACCAGGTCACGGACCTCGATGATGTTCTCAGTCACGGTTCACGAGCTCCTCGGCGAAGTGGCAGGCGCTGGCCCGGCCGCTGCCGATCTGCAGCAGCGGGGGCACCTTCTCCCGGCACACCGGCTGCGCCATGGGGCAGCGCGGGTTGAACGGGCAGCCCGGCGGGATGTTCATCAGGTTCGGCGGGAGGCCTTTGATGGTGCGGAGCTCCTGCCCCTTCTCGTCCATCCGCGGGATCGAGTCGAGCAGGCCGAGGGTGTACGGGTGCGCCGGCTTGGCGTACAGGTCGTACACGTCGGCTTCCTCGACGATCCGGCCGGCGTACATGACCGAGATCCGGTCCGCGACGTCGGCGACCACGCCAAGGTCGTGGGTGATCAGGATCATGCCCATCCGCCGCTCCCGCTGGAGCTCGCCGAGCAGGTCCATGATCTGGGCCTGCACGGTCACGTCCAGCGCGGTGGTCGGCTCGTCCGCGATCAGCACCTCCGGGTCGAGCGCCAGCGACATCGCGATCATCGCGCGCTGCCGCATACCGCCGGAGAACTGGTGCGGGTAGTTGCTGAACCGACCCTTGGCGTTCGGGATCTTGACCTGGTCGAGCATCTCGATCGCACGCTTCTTGGCGTCCGCGCGGCTCATGCCGCGCCGGATGCGGAACTGCTCGGCGATCTGGAACCCGACGGTGAAAACCGGGTTGAGCGCGGAGAGCGAGTCCTGGAAGATCATCGCAATGCCCTCGCCGCGGATGCGGCGGCGCTCCTCGGCGGACATCTTGAGCATGTCCTTGCCGTGGAAGCGGACCTGACCGCCAGTGACGAAGCCCGGCGGGGTGTCCAGGATGCCCATGATGGTCTGCGCGGTGACGCTCTTGCCGGAGCCGGACTCGCCGAGCACGGCGAGGGTCTCCCCCGCGTCGACGTGGTACGTGACCCCGTTGATGACCTTGGCGACGCCGTCCCGGGTGCGGAACTCCACCCGCAGGCCGTCGACCTCGAGCAGCCGGCCGGAGGGACGGCCGGAACCGTCGGCGCCGGGCGCGGACTGCTCGGACACGAGAATGTCGGACAACTCAGTCTCCCCTATCGGAGCTTCGGATCGAGGGCCTCGCGGACCGCCTCGCCGAGCATGACGAAGCTGAGCACGGCGGTGACGAGGAACGCGGCGGGGAAGAAGAGCAGGTTCGGCGCGACCCGGAGGTAGTTCTGCGCCTCACTGATCATGATGCCCCACGAGACCACCGGGCTCTTCAGGCCGACGCCCAGGAAGGAGAGCGTGGCCTCCGCGCCGATGAACGAACCGACCATGATCGTCGAGTACACCAGCAGCGGCGCGAGACAGTTCGGCAGCAGGTGCTTGAGGATGATCCGGCCCGTACCAGCGCCGAGCGCCCGGGCAGCGACGATGTAGTCCGCCTCCCTGGTGGCCAGCACCGAGGAGCGCATCAGCCGCATCACGACCGGCCAGCTCAGGATGACCAGCGAAGCGATGACCAGGCCCATGATCTTCGTCTTGCTGTTGTTGCTGCCCGAGCCGTTGAAGGTCGTCAGGATGACGATGGCACCGAGCACGAACGGCAGGCCGAAGAATACGTCGGCGACCCGGGAGAGCAGCGAGTCCACCCAGCCGCCCCGGTAGCCGGAGATGATGCCCATCACGCCACCGACCAGCATGGTGCCGGCGACGGAGAGGAGCGCTACGAGGATCGAGGCCCGAGCGCCGTAGATGGTCCGGGCAAAGACGTCACGGCCCTGCACGTCGTTGCCGAACCAGGCGTGGGCGGAGGGCTTGCCGAGGCTGTTGTCCAGCGAACCGTTCACGGCGTCGCCGGAGGTGAACAGCGACGGGAAGGCCGCCATCACCACGAACAGCAGGATCAACGCCGAGGAGATCCAGAAGAGCGGCTTGCGGCGCAGGTCGCGCCAGGCGTCGCCGAGGAGGCCACGCGGCTTCTCCTTGCGGGCGCTCTCCGGCAGGCCGGCGTTGGTGGGGGCACCGAACTCGGTCGGCTGCTCCGGGCGGGGAGTGCTGACGATCGACGCGGCGGAGGGGTCACTCATAACGGATCCTCGGGTCCAGGGCGGCGTAGAGCAGGTCGACCAGCAGGTTCATCAGCAGGTAGACCAGCACCAGCACCACCACGATGGAGACAACGGTAGCGCTCTCCTTGGTGACGATCGACCGGTAGACCTGTCGACCGATGCCGTTGATACCGAAGATTCCCTCGGTGACGATCGCGCCGCCCATCAGGGCGCCCAGGTCGGTGCCGAGCAGGGTGACCACCGGGATCAGCGAGTTGCGCAGCAGATGGACACCGACCACCCGGCGCATCGGCAGGCCCTTGGCGATCGCGGTGCGCACGTAGTCGGCCCGCCGGTTCTCGGCGATGCTCGTCCGCGACACCCGGGCGATGTACGCCATCGAGGCGCTGCCCAGCACGAAGCCCGGGATAAGCAGTTCGGAGAACGGCATCTCGCTGGAGACGGTCGGCGTGACGATCTTCCACTGCACCCCGAAGGTCCACTGGAGCACGAAGCCGACGACGAAGACCGGCAGCGCGATCAGGAACAGGCTGGAGACCAGGACCAGGTTGTCCAGGAAGCCGTTGCGGCGCAGACCGGTCAGCACGCCGGCGGTGAGGCCGATGAGCGCCTCGATCGCCAGGGCGACAACGGCCAGCTTGAGCGTGTTCGGGTACGCGGTGGCGATGATGTCGTTGATCGACCGGCCGCTGTAGGTCGTACCGAAGTCTCCTTGGAGGAGGCTCTTCATGTAGATCGCGTACTGAACGAAGACGTTCTCGTTGAGGTGGTACTTCTCGGTGAGGGCGGCGACGTACTCCGGCGGGCAGCGACGCTCACCGCACTTGCCGGCGAATGGATCTCCGGGCACGGCCCAGACGAGCCAGTAGATCAGGAACGTCGTGCCGATGAAGACCGGCACAAGTTGGAGCAGCCGTCTCACGAGATAGCGGCCCATGGGGTGGTCCTCCAGACAAGGGGTGCGTCGGCGGCCGACACGATGGTGACAGCGTGCGAGGAAGGATGTTGTGACACCCGCTCGCGACAGCGTGCGAGGAGATGTTGTAACACCCGCTCGCGGAACGGCCCCGGGTCGGGCCCACCGGATGTGGCGGGCCCGACCCGGGATCAGACCGATCGGATCAGAGTTCGACCGAAGAGAGGTCCAGCTCGCCGACGTTGTTCAGCTCGAGCTTCTTGATCTTCTCCGAGTGGCCGGACTGCTGGCCATAGAAGTAGACCGGGATGGTCGGCACGTCAGCGTCGACCTTCTGGAGCGCCTCGCCGAACTTCTGGTGCGAAGCCTCCAGGTTCTCGGCACCGCTGGCGGCCTTGGCCAGGGCGTCGACCTCGGGGTTGCTGTAGAGGCCGTCGTTGGAGGAGCCACCCTTGACGTAGAGCGGGTTCACCCAGTTCTCGACGTCCGGGTAGTCCTGCTGCCAGGCGGCACGGTACGGGCCGGTCATCTTGTGGGCGTTGATGTTCTGGCGGAACACCGCGAAGGTCGGGATGCCCTCGGCGCGAGCGTTGATGCCGAGGTTGGTCTTGACCTGCTGGGCAACGGCCTCCATCCAGTCCTTGTGGCTGGAGTCGGCGTTGTAGTAGAAGACCATCTCGCCCTGGAAGCCACCGGCCTCCTGGAGGAGCTGCTTGGCCTGCGTCGCGTCGAACTTGCAGGCGGTGCAGTTACCGGCCGGGGCGCCCGGGGTGAGCGGGTTGGCCCAGCTGTCGGCCGGCTTGCGGGTGCCGAAGAAGATCTTGTCGGAGATGGCCTGCCGGTCGATCGACATCGAGACGGCCCTGCGCAGCTTCGGGTTGGCGAAGCGCTTGTCGTAGATCGGGAACGCGATGAACGCGGTCGTCGGGGTGACCGTCGACATCGCCCGGTCACCCAGGTCGGTCTTGTACTTCTCGCCAGCCAGCGCGGAGGTCGGGATGGTCTCCATGAAGTCGAGGTTGTTGCCCAGCAGGTCAGCGTAGGCAGCATCCTCGCTCTGGTAGAGCTTGACGGTGACGTCCTTGACCTTCACCTTGTCGCGCAGGTTGTAGTCGTCGAAGCGCGTCAGCTTGATCGCGACGTTGTCCTCCCACGACACGAACTTCACCGGGCCGTTGCCGATCGGGTTCTTGCCGAACACCTCGGGCTTCTGGGTGAAGAACACGTCCGGCAGCGGCATGAAGGCGCTGTAGCCGAGCTTGGTCGGGAAGACCGCGGTCGGCGCCGACAGGGTGACCTCGAAGGTCTGCTCGTCGACGACCTTCAGGCCCGACATCTTGTCGGCGGCCGGCTTCGGGGCCTTCTGCGGGCCGTCGTCGTCCGGGTCGACCGAGGTGACCTGGTCGTAGCCGGCGATGTCGGAGAAGAAGCTGCCGTTCGCGGCGCCGTTCGGCGTGTAGGCGGCCCAGTTCCAGGCGTCGACGAAGTTCTTCGCCTTCACCTCGGTACCGTCGTGGAACTTGGTACCCTTCTTGATCTTGATGGTGAAGACCTTCGAGTCCTTGGTCTCGATGGTGTCAGCCAGCGCGTTGCGCGGAGCGCCACCATCGTTCGGGTACTCGACCAGACCCGTCCACATGTCGTCGATGATCTTGCCGCCACCGGTCTCGGTGGTGTTCGCCGGAACCAGCGGGTTCTCCGGCTGGACGCCGTGGATGGTGATCGCGCCGTCCTTGGTGGCGCCGGCGTCGCCGTCGCCACCCTCGCTGCTCGAGCAACCGGTAGCGACCAGCGCGGCGGCCATGCCGACCGCGAGGGCGCCGGTCGCCCGCTTCGAGACTCTCATACCGAGGGGCCTCCTCTTTCTGACCTGGTTCCGTCGTGGGTTTCACGCACGTCTGGGGGGTGACGCCGCCGCCGACCCGAACCGCAGGTCGACGGTTTACCGCAGGGGAAATCGGGACACCCCAGGGGTACCGATCCGCCGGGCACCACACCCTCGCCGAGCGGCACCGCGCAGGGTCGACGGCCACGTTCCGCGACGAAAAGACAGCGTCACGTGGTCGGCGGGCCCGACTGGGGTGCCCCCACAACGGGGGTGAGGTGCTGCCACTGTGACACCCACCGGCCCATTACGTGAAGGTGCCGTTATCAAGCCGTTAGTTGGTTGCCACGTTGCCGATACTTGAGAAAAGATCATGAAAGACGCGAATCGCGCTGCCCTGAACAGGAAAGACACGGACACCTTGGGCGAGAACGGCACGTAGGCTCGGTCCCCGTGAGCTTCCCTGCCTCCGCTCCGGCGCTCCCCGACGTCCATCGGGCACTGGCCGTATTTGCCCATCCGGACGATGTCGACTTCGCCTGTGCGGGCACCATTGCCGGCTGGGTGGACGAGGGCGTCGAGGTCGCGTACCTCATCGCCACCCGGGGTGACTCCGGTGGCTTCGACGACACGCCGCGCGAGGAGATGCCCCGGCTGCGCGAACGGGAGCAGCGAGCCGCCGCCGCCGTGGTCGGCGTACACCGGGTCGACTTCCTCGACGGCCACGCCGACGGGACGCTCACCCCCAGCCTCGCCCTGCGCCGGCAGGTCGCCGCGGCGATCCGGCGCTTCCGGCCGGACCGGGTGCTCACCAGCTCGCCGCTGCGCCGCTGGGAGCACCTCGCCGGGCCGAGCCACCCGGACCACCTGGCGGTCGGCGAGGCCACCACCTGCGCGGTCTACCCGGACGCGCGCAACTGCTTCGCCTTCCCGGAGCTGCTGGCCGAGGGGCTGGAGCCGTGGGTGGTCCGGGAGATCTGGTACGCCGGCGGCCCCGCTCCGGACCACGCCGTGGACGTCACCGCGTACGTCGACCGGAAGGTCGCCGCGATGCGGGCCCACCGTTCGCAGACCGCGCACTTCGACGTGGAGACCTGGATACGCGACCGGCTCACCACCGTGGCCGAGAACGCCGGCCTGCCCGCCGGCCGGCTGGCCGAGGCGTTCACCGTGCTCCGCACCGAGTGACCGGCGCCGGCCACCCACCGCGGGTCAGACCAGGCGGCGGTCCGCCGCCCAGCGGGACAGCTCGTAACGGTTGGACATCTGGAGCTTGCGGAGCACGTTCGACACGTGCGTCTCGACCGTCTTGATCGAGATGAACAGCTCCTTGGCGATCTCCTTGTACGCGTACCCCCGGGCCAGCAGCCGGAGCACCTCGCGCTCCCGGTTGGTGAGCTGGTCCAGCTCCGGATCGGCGACCGGCGCGTCCGGCCGGGCCGCGAACGCGTCCAGCACGAACCCGGCCAGCCGCGGGCTGAACACCGCGTCGCCGTCCGCCACCCGCCGGATGGCGTCGGTCAGCTCGTCCGGCGAGATGGTCTTCGTGACGTACCCCCGGGCGCCGGCCCGGATCAGCCCTATCACGTCCTCGGCCGCGTCCGACACGCTCAGCGCGAGGAACTTCACCTGCGGATGGGTACGCCGCATCGCGTCCAGCACCGCCCGGCCACCGCCGTCCGGCATGTGCACGTCGAGCAGCACCACGTCGGGCTGGGTGGCGGCGATCCGGTTGACCGCCTCGGTCACCGTGCTCGCCTCGCCCACCACCTCCACGTGGCCGCCCAGCTCGGCGCGTACGCCCGCCCGGAACATCGCGTGGTCGTCGACGAGGAACACCCGCAGCCGCCCGTCCCGGGGCTGCGCCCCCTCGACCGGTCCGTGCTCGGCCATGGTCATCTGTCCCTTTCCGTCGCGGAGCCGGCGCCGGTGATCGGCAGGATCAGCCGGACCTCGGTCCCCTCCCCCGGCTCGGACCGGATCTCCGCCCGGCCACCGTGCCGCTTCATCCGTCCGATGATCGACCCTCGGACGCCGTGCCGGTGATCCTCCACCGTATCCGGGTCGAAGCCCTTGCCCCGGTCCCGCACGAAGACGCTGACCTGGTCCGGCTCCACCTCGGCGTAGAGCGAGACCGTCTGGACCGCGGCGTGCCGGGCGGCGTTCACCAGCGCCTCCCGGGCCGCGGCGACCAGCGCGCCGACCCGCTCGTCGGTCTCCCGGTCGCCGACCACCACCGCCTCCACCGTGATGGCGAAGGTGTCCTCCACCTCGGCGGCGGCCTGCTCGAGGGCCGCGGCGAAGCGCTCGGTCGGCGAGCCGGTCGGCTTGTAGAGCCAGTTCCGCAGCGACCGTTCCTGGCCCCGGGCCAGCCGCTGGACCGTCTTGACGTCGCTGGCGTTGCGCTGGATCAGGGCCAGGGTGTGCAGCACCTGGTCGTGCACCATCGCGGCCAGCTCGGCACGCTCCTGCTCGCGGATGCGCCCCTCCCGCTCCGAGCGGAGCTGGTTCCAGGTCCGCCAGAGCACGGGCGCGGCCACCACGCCGACGCCGGCCAGCCCGACCAGCGCGAAGATCACGCCATTGATCACGGCGTCGAAGTTCTGCGCCGGCGAGTAGACCGCCGCCACGCCGATGATGCCGACCGCGACCAGCACGCCGCCGCCGATGAAGCGGAGCACGAAGGCCCGCCGGTCGCTCTCCTCCACCACCGCGCCGAGCCACGGCACCGGCATCGACTCGCCCCACTGCCGGCGGCGCTCCGGGGCGGACTGGTGCCAGATCACCCCGGCGCCGACCGCGATGATCGCAACCAGCCAGCCGGCGGTGCCGGCCGCGCCCACCGAATCGAAGACCATCACCTGCGTCAGCAGCACGCCCAGCCCGATCGCGACGAAGGGCAGGAGCTGGGCGAGGTCCCGGCGGGGCGGTACGGCGTCGCCCGGGCGCAGCGGGACCACCGCCCAGAAGGCCGCGTAGAGCAGCAGGCCGAGGCCGCTCAGCCCGAGCAGCACCATGAAGGCCACCCGGACGCGAACCACGGAGATGCCGAGGTGGTCGGCGATGCCGGCAGCCACCCCCGCGGCCAGCCGGTGCTCGGGGGCACGGTAGAGCCGCGGCGGGGGTGGGGTCACGGTGCTGCTGATCGGAAACTCCCCGGTGGTGGGACGAGGCACGGGCCGATTCCGGCGCCGCCCCGATCGTCACACGGGCGGACCGCCCCGGACCACGGGGACGCCCCCGACATTCGGCCGCCGCGGATCTCAGGGTGGCGTCAGGGTCGGGTCCGGAGGACGCTCGGGCGCCCGGGGCAGCAGGATCGGAGCATGACCGAGGACGCTGCCCGTCCGCCCCTGCCCGGGGCGGCACCGCCGGACGGGCCACCGCCACCCCCGGCGCCGACACCGGCGCCCACCACCCAGGCCGGTTCGGAGCAGGGCGCCCCGCCGGCCGGGGACGCCGCCGCCGACCCGTCGTGGTCGGCCGCCGGACGCGCCACCCCACCGCCGGGCGCGTCGGCCGCCGGCGCCGAGCCGCTCGGCAACCCGCCACCCGGGTACGCTCCGCCGCCCGGCGGCGTCGGCTTCACCTCCCGGTACGGGCTGGTCCGCCCCCGCGAAGGCCGCTACCTGGCCGGCGTCTGCGCGGCGATCGGCCGGGCCACCAACACCGACCCGGTGCTCTGGCGGGTGCTGCTCGCCGTGCTGGGCTTCTTCGGCGGCATCGGCATCCTGATCTACGTCGCCGCCTGGCTGATCATCCCCGGCGAGGGGGACACCGCCTCCCCGGTGGAGTCGATGCTCGGCCGGGGCCGGTCCAGCATGTCGCCGGTCACCGTCATCGTGCTCAGCATCCTGGTCGCGGTCAGCTTCGGCTACATCGTCACCGACGCGTTCCGGGCCGTCCTGCTCGGCGCGGCCATCCTGATCGGCGGCGCGCTGCTGCTCAACCGGGAACGCCGGGGGCCGGCGGGCCCGGCGGCCGCGTCCGGCCCGCCCGCGACGCCTCCCGGGCCCGTGCCGCCGGTGAGCTGGCCGGCCCCGGGGATGTACGCCCCGCCCGCCCCCGCCCCGACCTCGGGCCTGCCGGCCTGGTCGGTCCCGGCCGCCGGTCCCGCCCCGGCGGGGCCGTGGGAGGCCGTCCGGCCACAGCCCGCGCCGGCTCCGGCCGCCGGCCCCGGCACCGTCGAGCCGCCCGCCTGGGGCGGCCCGGAGCGGGCCGACACGCTGCCGGAGTGGTCCGGAGCGGCGCAGCCCGAGGTGCCGGCCCGGCCCGGGACGACGCCGGGCGGCGAGCCGGCCGCCCGGCCCACCACGGGAGCCGGCGCGGAGGCGCCGGTCTGGCCCGCCGCGCCGACGGTCGGCGAGCCGGTCCCCGCACCGCCCACCGCGCCGCTGCCGCCGACCGGGTACCGGGCGCCGTTCGCCCCCCGCGGCCCGTACGCCGGGCCGTACCCGCCGATGCCGCCGCAGCCGCCGGCCCGGGCCCCCAAGCCGCCCAAGCGGCCGAAGGAACGCTCCCCGCTCGGCACGGTGACGTTCTCGCTGATCTTCCTCTCGCTGGGCGTGGTCGCCGTGCTCGACCTGCTGGACGTCTTTCCGGTGGGCGCGGCCGGGTACTTCGCCGCGGCGCTGGCCACGATCGGGCTCGGGCTGCTGGTCGGCACCTGGTTCGGCCGGGCGCGCTGGCTGATCGCGCTCGGCCTGGTGACCGCGGCGGCGCTCGGCGTCGCCACCGTCGCCGAGTCCTACGACCGGGTACGCGGCATCGACGGCGACGTGACCTGGGCCCCGACGGACTACCGCGACCTGGCGACCCGGTACGAGAACAACTTCGGCGACGCCGTGCTCGACCTGCGCGGGGTCGACTTCGACAAGAAGGAGACGCAGATCGTGGTGGCGATCAACTTCGGCGAGGCGACCGTGGTGGTGCCGCCGAACGTCGACGTCACCACGGTGGCCGACGTGAACGCCGGAGACGCCACCGTCTTCGGCCGGCGCTCCGGCGGGCTGGACGGCAACCTCCGGGAGAGCACCGACGTCGGCCCGGACGGCCCCGGCGGTGGCAAGCTGCGGCTGCTCATCCACGTCAACGCCGGCAACCTGGAGGTGACCCGGTGAAGGCCCACCGCACCGACCTCGTCTCGCTCGCGTTCGGGCTGGTCTTCCTGGCCCTCTCCATCTGGTGGCTGCTGGCCCGGATCCTCGGGCTGACGCTGCCGCCGGTGGGGTGGTTCCTGGCCGGCGGGCTCATCCTGGTCGGGGTGCTGGGCCTGGTCGGCGCGCTGCGCTCCGGCCGGCACGCCGACCGGGACGCCGCCGCCACGCCGGGCGCCGAGGCGACCGTGTCCGCCCCCTACGAGGGCGGGGGCCCGGAGTGGACCCCACCGGCGGCGCCGGAGGCCGACGAGTGGAGCACCGACGCGGTCGGCGACGACGCGGTCGAGGCGGTGGAGGACCGGCCGGTCAGCGGCGGGTCGGGCGGACCGCGCTGGTCGCCGTCCGCGCCGACGACCGACCTCGGGCCGCCCGCGGACGCGGCGACCCGCGAGCAGCCCACCGTCGACGTGGCACCGGTGACCCGGGAACAGCCCACCGTCGACCTCGGACCGACGATCCCCGGGCGGTCCACCGTCGGCGACACACCGGGCACGCCCGGGCGGCGGGCCGCCGGAGACGGCCCGGCGCCGGGGCCGGAGGGTGAGGAGCGGTCACCGGGCTGAGCGCGGCGGTGCGGGGCTCCGCCGGCGGCGCATATGCTGGCTGATGGAGATCTCGCCTCCGCCGACCGGCCCACGCCGTGGGGCCGCGGCTGCGGCCGGGCCGCCACCTCGCCGGGTTCCGCCCGGTCCGGTGGTCCGGTCGCCGAGCCTCGTCCCCGGCCCAGCCGACCAGGTCGCCGTGGCGGTCCCGCCGCTTTCCCGTCTCTACCCGTCAGGAGCCCGTCCGACATGACCCAGTCCCCCGCCGTGCGCACCTCCGGCGCGTCCGGTCCGGTCCGCATCGGCGAGCGCGCCGCCCGTACCCTCGTCACCGAGCTCGCCCGGCGCAACGACCCGAAGGCCGCCCTGCTGGTCGGCGCGGCTCCGGAGTCCCCGGTCCTGGCCGCAGCGATCGAGGGGCTGCTCCCCGGCGACCGGCTCACCGTCGTGCCGGCGGAGGGCTCCTCCGCTGCGGCGCTCCGCGAGCACGTGTCAGCCCAGGGCCGTTGGGTCGCCGACCGGGTACGCGTGGTCGACACCCTCGCCGAGGCGGACGCCGCCGAGGTGGTCATCGCCGCCGAGCCGTTCACCGGCACCGCCGACGAGGCCCGGGTGGCCGTCGACGGACTGTCGAAGTACCTCTCCGACGGCGCGGTGCTGAGCGTGGCCGCGCCGCTGTTCCGGACCGAGGGCGCCGGCACCGAGCTGGACCGGCAGGGCATGCTGCACGGCGTCCGCACCGACCTGGTGCTGCGCAACTCCCCGCCGGTCCGGGTGCACCACCTCCGCTTCACCCCGGCCAGCGCCGCGGTGGCCGCCCGGCTGGCCCCGGCGTACCGGCCGTCCAGCGTGCCGCTGACCCGGAGCATGCACATCGACTCGAACGGCGTCGCCGCGGCCGGAATCAGCCTCGGGCTGGCCGCGCTGGCCCGGGTGACCCGGCCGAAGTCGAAGCTCTGGCTGCTGCCGGCGCTGGCCGCCGCCCCGGTGGCCGCCTTCTTCCGGGACCCGGAGCGGGACGTGCCGGAGGACCCG
The DNA here is from genome assembly GCF_004217615.1 of Micromonospora kangleipakensis. Lineage (NCBI taxonomy): Bacteria > Bacillati > Actinomycetota > Actinomycetes > Micromonosporales > Micromonosporaceae > Micromonospora > Micromonospora kangleipakensis. The sequence continues at coordinate 7,164,070 of NZ_SHLD01000001.1, forward strand.
TCGGCCGTGGTCGCCGCCGCGGACGGTCAGGTCCTCTCGGTGCAGCGGCTGCACGACGAGCGCTTCGGCGAGGGCGAGTGGCTGCGCGTCGCGGTCTTCCTCTCCGTGCTGGACGTGCACGTCAACCGCGCCCCGGTCGCCGGGAAGGTGGTCGACTACTTCGTCGCCGACGGCGGCTTCGTCAACGCGATGAAGCCGGACGCCGAGCACAACGTGGCGGCGTACACAATGCTGGAGACCGAGCACGGCCCGGTGGTGGTCGCGCAGCGTACCGGCCTGATCGCCCGGCGGATCGTGCAGCGGGCGCCGGTCGGCGCGCTGCTGGCGAAGGGCGAGCGCTTCGGGCTGATCCGGTTCGGCTCGCGGACCGACGTCTACCTGCCGGCGGAGGCCGCCGAGCCGCTGGTCGGCCCCGGCGACAAGGTGGTCGGCGGCTCGACCGTGATCGCCCGCTGGGTCTGACCGCGGAGACGCGAAAAGGGGCGCCGCGAACGCGGCGCCCCTTTTCGTACGGCGGGATCAGGCGGTACGGCGCTGGTGCAGCCAGAGCAGCGGACCGCTGACCAGGTAACCCACCACCACCAGGGCGAAGGTCAGGCGGATGTCGACCAGTGCGCCGACCACCGGGGCCAGCCAGAGCCACGGCGGCAGCTTCACCAGCCGGGCGAGCTTGGCGTACGGGAAGCTGGAGACCATCGCGAAGGCGAGCAGGGCGACCCCGCCGACCAGCACCAGCCCGGAGACCGGCAGCCCGATCGCCACGGTGAGGGCCAGCACGGCCGCCGCCATGGTGGTCGGTACGCCGCAGAAGAACCGGCCGTCCTTCGGCGAGACGTTGAACCGGGCGAGCCGGATCGCGGCGCAGGCCGCGACGAGGGCGCAGGCCACCGCGGCGGCGGCCGGCGGCACCGAGCCGGCCAGCGAGGCGTAGACCACCACCGGGGCGGCGAGGCCGAAGGAGCACATGTCGGCCAGCGAGTCCATCTGGGCGCCGAACGGGCTGGCCACGCCGAGCTTGCGGGCCAGCGCACCGTCGAGACCGTCGAACACGACGCAGGCGATCAGGCAGAGCGCCGCGACCCGGACCTCGCCCTGCATGGCCAGGAAGATGGCCAGCATGCCGAGCATCAGGCTGCTCAGGGTGCAGGCGTTGACCAGGGCGAACTTCATCCGGCGGGCGGCGGTGCGCGCACCCGGCAGGAGCGGGATCGACATCGCCGTCGCGTCGTCGTCGACCGGCGACGTGGGGGCGAGTGCCGGGCTGACCGGCATGATCGCCTCGACCTCGGCGGCGCGGTCGAACCGGCCATAGCGGCGACGCTGCCGGTCGGCGTAGCGGTGGTCGGGAACGACCAGGTCGGTGCCGGTGACGGCATCGTCCCGGCGGCCCACCCGCACCAGCAGCACCTGGCGGGCGAACGTGCTGCTGCGGCGCAACCGGCCCGCCCAGCGACGCCCTGCGGGGCGCGGACTGTCAGTCGTACGACGCCGGCGCCATGGGGCTCTCGGCACGTTTCCTCCATCACCGGATCGGCTGACCGCCCGTCAGGGCGGCTGTCCGGCTGTCTCGTGCCGGACCTTGCTGGTCCGGCAGCCCGTTTTGCGGAGTACACCATTGCACAAGGGAAAGGGGCTTGGCGATAGCTGCCGGCGGTACTTATATCTCCCTTAAGCCGCGCGAACCGCTCTCTTATTCCCATCTCGGGCGTCATCGCCCGTTTCTCGCACCAACCCAACTCCCGACTGTACCGGAGCAGGCCAGGGGTGGCTCGGCGAGTGGGTGCTACCTCCCCCGACGTCCGGTTGCCAGGGCCGCCACGTCGGTCAGCCGCAGCCTGCTGACCTGCACCGGAGTGAACCAGGCGGCGCGGGCGGTGGACCCGCCCGCGAGCTCCGTCACCACCGCCTCGGTCGGGTCGTCCACCCGCACCCGGTAGATCACCCGGACCGCGTGCCAGTCCAACGGCCGCCCCTCGGGACCGAGCGCGGCGGGGTTGTGCAGGTTGTCCACGGCCAGCAGGTCGAGCACCCGACCGAGCTGGCCGGCCTCCTCGACCAGCTCGCGGAGCAGCCCGGCGGCGGGCTGCTCGCCGTGGTCCGTGCCACCACCGGGCAGGTGCCACTTGCCGGCGCCCGGGTACCCGTCGGCGATCATCGTGAGCAGCACCCGCCCCGCCGGGTCGGTGACCAGCCCGTACGCGGCGAAGCGCTGCCGCCGGTCGGTGGGCGCCGGCCCGAACCGCGCCCGGGCGGTCCGCGCGGGCAGCGGGTCGACGGGCAGGCCGAGCAGCTCGGCGGTGAACGGCAGCAGCGGCAGGCCGGCCGCCTCGGCGGGGGTGCACCAGCGGGCCAGGTCGGTGGTCTGGTCGACCTCGTCCCGGAGGGCGCCGCCGGTGGGTGTGACGTCGAAGATGATCCGGTCGGTGTGCAGGGCGACCCCGAGGTCGGGGTACCGGGTCACGTCCGCCACCGCGTCCCGCAGCCCGGTCACCGCCACGGTCAGCCCGGTCTCATCGGCGAACTCGCGTACCACCGCGACCTCGGGATGCTCGGCGTGGTCGAGCCCACCGCCGGGCAGCTGCCACGCCCCGGGGAAGTCCGCGACGGCCGACCCCCGCACGAGCAGCACCCGCTCCCCGTCCCGGCACACCCCGTACGCCCCGATCCGCCGCCGCTGTTCCATCAGCCCCCCGCTCCCACAACCCGACCGGCCGTCCCGTCGATCATGAACCTATTGCCCGCGGGCACGGCGTGTCGCGGCAACAACTTCATGATCACCGGAACGGCCGGTGGGGTGGAGCGCGGGGAGGGGGTGGGGTGGGGTGGGTGGGTGGGGTGGGGTGGGTGGGGTTAGAGGAGTTGGGCGGCGTGGACGGCCTCGGCGGTCACCTCGGTGAGGCGGTCGGTGGGGAGGGCGGTCAGCTCCTCGCGGCGGAACCAGCGGGCCTCGCAGGTGGAGCCGCCGACGTCGGCCACGGTGGGCGGGGCGGGCTGGTCGACGACCACCCGGTAGAAGGCGCGCACCCCGTGCCAGTCGATCGGGTAGCCCTCCGGGCCGAGCGAGGCGGCGTCCCGGTGGCTGGCCACGCCGAGCAGCTCGACCAGGCGACCGGTCTGCCCGGTCTCCTCGACCAGCTCCCGGATCAGCGCCGCGCCCGGCTGCTCGCCGTAGTCGGTGCCGCCGCCGGGCAGGTGCCAGCAGCCGGCGCCCGGGTACCCGTCGGAGACCCGGGTGAGCAGCACCCGCTCCTCCGGGTCGGTGACCACGGCGTACGCGGCGAAGCGCTGCGCCCGGTGCAGCCCGTCCGGGCCGGGCACCGCGTAGAAGGAGGGGAACTCGGGGACCTCCTCGGGCACCACGTCGGCCGAGGAGGCGGGGAGCCCCAGGGCGCGCGCGGTGAACGACCGCAGCGGCAGCGCCCGGGCCTCGTCCGGGGTGACCCAGCGGGCCAGGTCGGTCGGGCGGTCCACCCGGTCGGTCAGCGTCCCACCCCGCAGCGAGACCGTGTAGAGCAGGCGGTCGGTGTGCAGGGTGATGCCGCGCTCGGGCAGGGCCCGCATGTCGGCGAGCACGTCCGCCAGCCCGGAGACGGCGACCGAGAGCCCGGTCTCCGCCGCGGTCTCGCGGACGACGGTGTGCTTGGGGTCCTCACCGTGGTCGACCGCCCCTCCGGGCAGCGACCAGGTGCCGGGGGTGCCGGAGCGCTCCGATGCGCGGACCAGCAACACTCGACCGGCTTGATCAGCACAAACTGCGTATGCCGCGATCCTGCGGAGCGGCTCCAGCGAGGTGGTCACGGGAGGAAATTCTCCCCCTGCCTCGTTACCTCCATCGAAAAGAGTCGGATTCCTGACTCATCGCTGGCGCCTCAGGGATCGATCAGGGTAGGAGTCGGGGCGGTCACCGAGGTCGCCCGCCTCCCGGCGCGGGACCGTGGGGACATGACCTCCACGAGCACCCCTCAGGCCCCGTACAAGCAGCTCCGCCGACCCACGACCGACCGCATGGTGGCCGGCGTCGCCAGCGGCGTCGGCCGCTACTTCACCGTCGACCCCACCCTCGTCCGGGTGGTCTTCGCCGTCGCCACCCTGCTCACCGGCGGCTTCGCCGCGCTGGCGTACCCGATCATGTGGTTCCTGATGCCGGAGGAGCCGGCCGGCGCGCCCGCCTGGCCGCACCCGGCGGGCGCCGCGCCGCAGGGCTGGCCGCAGCCGGCGCCCGGCCCGGGCGCCTGGCCGACCACGACCGGCGGGCCGGCGACGCAGCCGGCGGGCACCCCGGAGCCGACGCCCCGGCCGCAGCCTCAGCCGCCGACCGCCGGCTGAGCCGGCGTCACTCCCACTCGATGGTGCCCGGCGGCTTGCTGGTGACGTCCAGGACCACCCGGTTCACCTCGGCCACCTCGTTGGTGATCCGGGTGGAGATCCGGGCGACCACCTCGTAGGGCAGCCGGGACCAGTCGGCGGTCATCGCGTCCTCGCTGGAGACCGGGCGCAGCACCACGGGATGACCGTAAGTGCGCCCGTCACCCTGCACGCCGACGCTGCGCACGTCGGCCAGGAGCACCACCGGGAACTGCCAGACGCCCCGGTCCAGGCCGGCGGCGGTCAGCTCCTCCCGGGCGATCAGGTCGGCCTTGCGGAGCAGGTCCAGCCGCTCCCGGTCGACCGCGCCGATGATCCGGATGGCCAGGCCGGGGCCGGGGAACGGGTGCCGCCAGACCATCGCCTCGGGCAGGCCCAGCTCCAGGCCGAGCGCCCGGACCTCGTCCTTGAAGAGCGTGCGCAGCGGCTCGACCAGGGCGAACTTCAGATCCTCCGGCAGGCCACCGACGTTGTGGTGGCTCTTGATGTTGGCGGTGCCGGTGCCGCCGCCGGACTCCACCACGTCCGGGTAGAGGGTGCCCTGCACCAGGAACTCGACGTCGCCGTGCGAGGCGATCTCCCGGGCGGCGGCCTCGAAGACCCGGATGAACTCCCGGCCGATGATCTTGCGCTTCTGCTCCGGGTCCGTCACCCCGGCGAGCGCCCCGAGGAAGCGCTCCTGCGCGTCGACCACCTTGAGCTTGATGCCGGTGGCGGCCACGTAGTCCTTCTCGACCTGCTCGGCCTCACCCGCGCGCAGCAGGCCGTGGTCGACGAAGACGCAGGTGAGCTGGTCACCGACCGCCTTGTGCACCAGGGCGGCGGCGACCGCGGAGTCCACGCCGCCGGACAGCCCGCAGATGACCTCCTTGTCGCCCACCTGCTCGCGGATCCGGGCGACCTGCTCGTCGATGATGTTCGACGGGGTCCAGGTCGGCTCGACGCCAGCGATGTCGTACAGGAAGCGGGTGAGCATCTCCTGGCCGTGCGCGGTGTGCCCGACCTCGGGGTGGAACTGCACCCCGGCCCGGCGCCCGGCCACGTCCTCGAACGCGGCGACCGGCGCGCCCGCCGACTCGGCGGTTACCGTGAAGCCCTCGGGGGCCTCGGTCACGCAGTCGCCGTGGCTCATCCACACCGGCAGGTCCGCCGGCAGGTCGCGGAGCAGCACGCCGGGCTCGAGGAGCCGGGGGCGCAGCGCGGTGCCGCCGTACTCGCGGTTGCCGGTCTTCGCGACCGTGCCGCCGAGCGCCTGGGCCATCGCCTGGAAGCCGTAGCAGATGCCGAAGACCGGGACGTCGGCGGTGAACATGCCGGCGTCGATCTGCGGGGCGCCGGGGGCGTAGACGCTGGACGGGCCGCCGGACAGGATGATCGCGGCCGGGTCCTTCGCCAGCATCTCGGCGACCGGCATGGTGTGCGGGACGATCTCCGAGTAGACCTTCGCCTCACGCACCCGACGCGCGATGAGCTGGGCGTACTGGGCTCCGAAGTCCACCACGAGGACGGGGCGAGGCGTGCTCATGTGCAGAAAGCCTACCCACCGTCAGCCCCGCGCCGGGCGCGGGCCGGTCGCTCCGCGCGGCGCGTCCCGCCGGGATGTCGCGCGGGTCACCCACGCAGGGCGGCGGGGGCGTGCGCCGGGACCGCCGGATGCCGCGGCGGGACCGGCGCCAGCCGGCGGTACGGCTCCCCGAGCGGCGGTCGCGGATCCTCCTCGCCCTTGTTGGGCCAGAACGACATCGCCCGTTCCGCCTGGGCGGTGATGGTCAGCGACGGGTTCACCCCGAGGTTCGCCGAGACCGCCGCCCCGTCCACCACGTGCAGCCCCGGGTGCCCGTGCACCCGGTGGTACGGGTCGATCACCCCGTCCGCCGGGGTGGCCCCGATCACCGCCCCGCCGAGGATGTGCGCGGTCATCGGGATGTTGAACGGCTCGGTCAGCGCGCCGCCGGGCGTCCCGTCGATCTCCTCGGCGAGCAGCCGGACCGCGTTGTTGCCGGCCGGGATCCAGGTCGGGTTCGGCGCGCCGTGCCCCGGTCCGGAGACCAGCCGGCGGCCGAGGAGCCCCCGCCGCCACCGGGTGGTCAGGGAGTTGTCCGCCGACTGCATCACCAGGGCGATCACCGTGCGCTCGGACCAGCCGCGGACCGAGAGCATCCGGGCGGCCAGGCCGGGCTGCCGGACGATGCTGCCCAGCCAGCGCCGGACCCGGTGCGGCCCGCCGTCGACCAGCAGCGACTGGAGCAGACCCATCGCGTTCGAGCCCCGCCCGTAGCGGACCGGCTCGATGTGGGTCTGCGGGTCGGGGTGGAACGAGCTGGTGATCGCCACCCCCTCGGTGAAGTCGAGCCGCCGCTCGCGGGCCCGCTGGCGGGGCACCGAGGCGCCGAGGATCGCCTCCGAGTTGGTCCGGGTCAGCTCGCCGAGGCGGGACGAGAGCGCGGGCAGCGCCGCGGTCGCCTTCATCTCGTGCAGCAGCCGCTGGGTGCCCAGCGCGCCGGCGGCGAAGACCACCTGGCCGGCGTGGATCACCTGCCGCCGCTTGCGCAGCCACGCCCCGGTGCGCTCGGTGTGCACCTGGTAGCCCCCGCCGGCGGCGGGGCGGACCGCGGTGACGGTGGTCAGCGGGTGGACCTGGGCGCCGAGCCGCTCGGCCAGCCAGAGGTAGTTCTTGACCAGGGTGTTCTTGGCGCCGTGCCGGCAGCCGGTCATGCACGAGCCGCAGTGCGTGCAGCCGGTCCGCTCCGGCCCGGCCCCACCGAAGTACGGGTCGGGCACCCGCTCGCCGGGCCGGCCGATGTGCACCCCGACCGGGGTGGCGTGGAAGGTGTGCCCGACCCCCATCCGCTCGGCCACCGCCCGCATCGCCCGGTCCGCGCCGGTCCGGACCGGGTACGTGGTCACCCCGAGCATCCGCTTGGCCTGGTCGTAGTGGCGGGCCAGTTCGTCGCGCCAGTCGGTGATGTCCCGCCACTGCGGGTCGGCGTAGAACGCGTCGAGGGGCTCGTAGAGGGTGTTGGCGTAGACCAGCGACCCGCCGCCCACCCCGGCCCCGGAGAGCACCATGACCCCGCCCCCGGCCTTCCGGTCCGCCGAGCGGAGCAGGGTGATCCGCTGGAGGCCGTAGCAGCCGAGCTTCGGGGCCCAGAGGAAGCGCCGGGCCCGCCAGGAGGTCTGCGGGAACTCGTCGTCGGCGAAGCGCCGCCCGGCCTCCAGCACGCCGACCGTGTAGCCCTTCTCCGCCAGCCGGAGCGCGGTGACGCTGCCGCCGAAGCCGGACCCGATGACGACCACGTCGTACCGCATGGACGCATCATTACCGACGGGTAGTCATCGCGCCAGCGCCAGATTTTCGGGATCATGCAGAGCGCTCGATCGACCCGGGCCCAACCGGCGACAACCCCGGGCCCCCGTTCGAGCGTCGTTCCGTACGGGGAGAGGGACACCTGATGACGCAGGAGACCGCACGACCACGACGGCGCTGGATGCTGGGGGTGGTCGCCCTGGTGGCCGTGCTCCTGGTCGCCGCCGGCGCGGTGGTGGCCGGCCGCCTGCTCTCCCGGTCCACCCCCGCGCCCGGCCCGGTGGCCGGCCCGGCCACGCCCACGCCGTCCGCGAGCGCCCCCGCCCCGGCCACGGCGAGCCCCACCCCGCCGCCCGGCGCCGACCTGACCGGCCCGCTGAACTTCCTCATCGTCGGGGTGGACACCCGCGTCACCGTGCCCGGCTGGGAGCCGCACGCCGACGCGGTGTTGGTCATGCACGTGGAGGCGGGGTTGAAGCGGGCATACCTCTTCTCGCTCCCCCGCGACCTGGTGGTGGACATCCCGGCCTACCCGAAGGCCGGCTACCCGGGCGGCCGGACCAAGCTCACCCACGCGATGAGCTACGGCAGTCGGGTCCCGGGCGACAAGGCCCACCCGAGCACCGCCCAGGGGTACGAGCTGCTCCGCACCACCGTCAGCCGGTACACCGGGCTGCGCATCGACGCGGGCGCGGTGCTCACCTTCTTCGGCTTCGACCGGCTGGTCGACGCCCTCGGCGGGGTGGACCTCTACGTCGACCAGCGGGTCGCCTCGATCCACCGGCGCCCGGACGGGCAGTACCGGCCACACACCGCTGGCGGGTACATCGGGCCGCAGATGGTCTACGAGAAGGGCAACCAGCACCTCAACGGCTGGCAGGCGCGGGACTACGCCCGACAGCGCTACATCGCCGGTGGCGACTACGCCCGGCAGCGCCACCAGCAGCAGCTGATCCGGGCGCTGATCCGCAAGATCCTCGACCAGGGGCTGGCCCGGGACCCGGACCGCGTCGAGCAGGTGGTCCGCACCCTCGGCAAAACCATGGTGTACACCGGCGGCGGGCGGCGGCTGGTCGACTTCGCGTACGCCCTCGGCGGGATGCCCGCCGACGGCCTGGTTCTGGTCGGCCTCCCCGGCGACGCGGTCGGCAAGGGAGGCGCCTACCGGGGCGAGCAGCTCCGCCCGGTCGGCCGGCAGTTCCTCGCCGAGCTCCGCGCCGGCCGCGCCGAGGAGTTCCTCAAGGCCCACCCCACCCTGCGGGTGCGGAGCTGACTCAGAGCGACTTGGGCTCGGCGGGGCGTTCGGTGCCGTAGAGCCAGGCGTCGAAGAGCTTGCCCAGCTTCTTGTTGGAGACGCGCTCGGCGAGCGCCTGGAAGTCGGCGGTGGTGGCGTTGCCGTTCTTCCTCTCCTCCGCCCAGGTGCGGAGGATGGTGAAGAAGGCGGTGTCGCCGACCGCCACCCGCAGCGCGTGCACGGTCATCCCGCCCCGCTGGTAGACCGACTGGCCGAACAGGTTCGCCGCCCCCGGCTTCCCCGGCGGGGTACGCCAGACCTGCCCGGACGCCGCCGCGTACTTCAGGTCGAAGGCGCGCTGCACGGTCGACTCGCCGGTGTGCTCGGCCCAGAGCCACTCGGCGTACGTGGCCAGCCCCTCGTTGAGCCAGATGTCCTGCCACCGCTGAAGCGCGACGCTGTTGCCGAACCACTGGTGGGCCAGCTCGTGCGCGACCACGCCGGTGTCGTCGCCCTGTTTGAAGAACCCGGCGGAGTAGACCGGCCGGGTCTGCGTCTCCAGCGCGTACCGGATCCGGTCGTCGGCGACCACCACCCCGCCGTACGCGTCGAACGGGTACGGCCCGAAGACGCTCTCCAGGTAGTCGGCCACCTCGACGGTCCGCCCGATCGACCGGTCCGGCGCGCCCTTCGCCACCTTGGTGCTGACCGCGCTGAACACCGGCCGTCCCTTGTGCTCGCCGGTGGTGACCCGGAACCTCCCGATCACCACCGTGCTGAGGTAGCTGGCCATCGGCGCACCCTCGGACCACGTCCAGGTGGTCCAGCCGCCCTGGGTGGTCCGCCCCTTCGGCACGCCGTTGCTGACCGCGGTGAGCCCCTTCGGCACGGTGATCTCGAAGTCGTAGGTGGCCTTGTCCGACGGGTGGTCGTTGACCGGGAACCAGGTGCTCGCCGACTCCGGCTGGCCGAGCGCGATCGCGCCGTCCGAGGTGTGCAGCCAGCCGCCCTCGCCGAGCACGTCGTTGTCCAACGCGGCCGGCACGCCGTCGTACCGGATCTCCGCGACGAAGCCGTTGCCGGAGCTGAGGCCGGTCGCCGGGGTGACGATCAGCTCGTTGTCGGCGCGGGCGTGGGTGGCCGCGACGCCGTCCACCGTCACCGAACGCACGGTCAGCCCGGCCAGGTCCAGGTGGAACGCGGAGAGGTTCGTGGTGGCGGTGGCCCGCACCGTGGTCGTGCCGGTCAGCCGGTCCTTCGCCGGGTCGTAGCGGACCCGCACGGTGTAGTGGGTGACGTCGTAGCCGCCGTTGCCGTAGCCGGGGAAGTAGGGATCACCGGCGCCGGCCGCTCCGGGCGCGAACGTCCGGGGGGCCGTCGGTGCGGCCTGCGCCGCCGTCGGCGCCGTTCGCTCCTGGCCGGTCGAGTCGCAGCCGGCGAGCGCCAGCGCCCCCACGACCAGCAACCCGAGGCCCCGTCGCGCGCCTCGCCGCCTCAGCGTCATCCTCTCGACCCTCCCCGGGAACGACCGCCGGCGGTCCGGCCCGGCCGCTCCGCCCGCGGCAGCCTACCGAGCGGCGCGCGGGTCGGTGTCACGGCAGGGCCGGCGCGGTGCCGCCCACGAGCCAGGCGTCGAGGAGCGCGCGCAGCGGCCGGCCGGCGACCCGTTCGGCGTACGCGACGAAGTCGGCGGTGGTGGCGGTGCCGTCCCGACGCTCGGTCGTCCAGCCGCGCAGGATGCTGAAGAAGGCGTCGTCGCCGACCGCGCGGCGCAGCGCGTGCACGGCCAGCGCCCCCCGCTGGTAGACGGCGTCGCCGAACATCGCCGGCCGGCCCGGGTCGAGCGACTGCCGGGTCCAGTCGGTGACCGCGTACTCGGTGGCGAAGGCCCGCGCCACGGTGCGGCCGCCGTCGTGCTCGGCCCAGAGCCATTCGGCGTACGTGGCGAAGCCCTCGTTGAGCCAGATGTCGCTCCACCGGGCCACCGAGACGCTGTCGCCGAACCACTGGTGGGCCAGTTCGTGCGCGACCACCTCGGTGTCGGGCCGGCCGCCGCGGAAGAAGCCCGGCCCGTAGACCGGCCGGGACTGGGTCTCCAGGGCGTACCGGATGCGCTCGTCGGCGACCGCGATGCCGCCGTACGCGTCGAACGGGTACGGGCCGAAGCGGCTGGCCAGGAAGTCGGCGATCTCGCCGGTGCGGGCGAGCGAGGCGGCGGCGGGCCCGTCCGCCGGCAGCCCGGCCGCCACCGCGGTGACCATCGGCTTCCCGGCGTGGGTACCGGTCGACACCCGGTAGTTTCCGATCACCAGCGTGGTCAGGTAGCTGGCCATCGGCGAGCCCTCTGACCAGCTCCAGGTGGTCCAGCCGTCCCGGCTCGCCCGGGACCGCAGCACCCCGTTGCTCAGCGCGGCGAGCCCGTCGGGGACGGTCACCTCAAGGTCGTAGGTGGCCTTGTCGGAGGGGTGGTCGTCGACCGGGAACCAGGTGCTCGCGGACTCCGGCTGGCCGAGGGCGACAGCGCCGTCCCCGGTGGCCTGGAAGCCACCGCTGCCCAGCTCGCCGATGGAGAGCGGCTGCGGCACGCCGGCGTAGGCCACCTCGGTGGTGAACGACTTCCCGGACGGCAGACCGTGGGCGGGGGTGACGACGAGTTCGTTGCCGTCGCGGCGGTGTCGCGCGGGCGCGCCGTCGACGCGTACCCGGTCGACGGTGAGGCCGGCGAGGTCGAGGTTGAACCGGGAGAGCCCGGCGGTCGCGGTGGCGGTGACCGTCGCCTCGCCGGTCAGCCGGTCGCTGCCCGGGTCGTAGCGGATCTTCAGCCGGTAGTGCGCGACGTCGTACCCGCCGTTGCCCGCCCCCGGCACGTACGGATCCCCCACCTCCGCCGCCCCGGCGCGGAACCGCCCGTTCTCGGTACATCCCCCGACCAGCAGCCCCATTCCCAGCACGGCCGCCAACCCACCCCGCCACCACCTCACCAGCCGAGCCTAAGCCGACGGCCCGCGCCGATCATGGAGTTGTGCCGGATGACGAACGGGAGGAACCGGGCGGGGTGGGGTCAGCGGTCGAGGACGAGACCGACCTTCTGGAACTCCTTGAGGTCGCGGTAGCCGCACTTGGCCATCGCGCGGCGCAGGCCGCCGAAGAGGTTGAGCTGGCCGTCCGGCTCGTCGGCCGGGCCGAAGAGGAGCCGCTCCATCGAGCCGAGCGGCTCGCCGGCCACCTCGAAAGCGCCACGGGGCAGCGACGGGTGGCTGGCCGCCGAGTGCCACCAGGCGCCGCCGGCGGGGGCCTCCTCGCACAGCGAGAGCGCCTCGCCGAGCGTCACCGCGTCCGCGCCGCAGCCGAGCGCCTTGGCGATGTCGCCGGAGGTCTGGATGTCGCCGTCGGCGATCAGGTGCACGTACCGGCCACCGGTCTCGTCGAGGTAGTCGCGGCGGGCCGCCGCCGCGTCGGCGATCGCGGTGGCCATCGGCACCCGGATGCCGAGCACCGACTCGGTGGTGGACCAGTCGTCGCCGCCGATGCCGACGATCACGCCGGCCGCGCCGGTCCGCATCAGGTGCAGCGCCGTCTTGTAGTCGGTGCAGCCGCCGACGATGACCGGCAGGTCGAGGTCGGCGATGAACTCCTTGAGGTTGAGCGGCTCGTCGGTGGTGGAGACGTGCTCGGCGGAGACGATGGTGCCCTGGATGACCAGGATGTCCACGCCGGCGTCGAGGATCACAGGGGCGAGCGCCAGGGTGTGCTGCGGGGAGACCCGGACGGCCACCGTGCCGCCGCCGGCCCGCAGCTCACGGACCCGCTCGGCGATCAGGTCGGGGCGGATCGGCTCGGCGTACACCTCCTGGAGCCGCTTGGTGGCGCGGGCGTCCTCGTCGAGGCCGGCCAGCTCCTCCAGCACCTTGGCTGGGTTCTCGTACCGGGTCCAGAGGCCCTCGACGTTGAGCACGCCGAGCCCGCCGAGCTGGCCGAGCCGGACCGCGGACGAGGGGCTCATCGTCGCGTCGGAGGGGTGCCCGACGCAGGGGATGCCGAACTGGTACGCGTCGAGCTGCCAGGCGGTGGAGACGTCGTCGACGTCCCGGGTGCGGCGGCTCGGCACGATGGCGATGTCGTCCAGGTGGTAGCCGCGCTGCGCGGTCTTGCCCAGCCCGATCTCGACCACGTCACGCATGGGGACTCCAGGTGTTTGGGGGTGATGGTCAGCGGGAGTGGTAGTTGGGCGCCTCGACCGTCATCTGGATGTCGTGCGGGTGGCTCTCCTTGAGCCCGGCCGCGGTGATCCGGATGAGCTGGCCACGCCGGTGCAGCTCGGGGATGCTCTCCGCGCCGACGTAGCCCATCGCGGCCCGCAGCCCGCCGATGAGCTGGTGGGCGACCGCGGAGAGCGGGCCCCGGTAGGGCACCTGGCCCTCGACGCCCTCGGGGACCAGCTTGTCCTCGGCGAGCACGTCCTGCTGGAAGTAGCGGTCCTTGGAGTAGGACTTGCCCTGGCCGCGGGACTGCATCGCACCGAGCGAGCCCATCCCCCGGTACGCCTTGTACTGCTTGCCGTTGATGAAGATCAGCTCGCCGGGGCTCTCCTCGCAGCCGGCCAGCAGGCTGCCGAGCATCACCGTGTCGGCGCCGGCCACCAGGGCCTTGGCGATGTCGCCCGAATACTGGATGCCGCCGTCGCCGATGACCGGCACGCCGGCCGGCCGGGCCGCCCGGGCCGCCTCCATGATCGCGGTGATCTGCGGTACGCCCACGCCCGCGACGATCCGGGTGGTGCAGATCGCGCCCGGCCCGACACCGACCTTGACGCCGTCGGCGCCCGCGTCGACCAGCGCCTTCGCCCCGGCGTAGGTGGCGACGTTGCCGCCGACGATGTCGATGGCGACGTCCTTCTTGAGCTGGCGGACCATGTCCAGCACGGCCCGCTGGTGCCCGTGCGCGGTGTCCACGATGAGCACGTCCACGCCCGCGTCGACCAGGGTGCGGGCCCGCTTGTACGCGTCCTCGCCGACCCCGACCGCGGCGGCGACCCGGAGGCGGCCGGCGGAGTCCTTGGTGGCGTTCGGGTACTGCTCGCTCTTGGTGAAGTCCTTGACGGTGATCAGGCCGCGCAGCCGGCCCGAGCCGTCGACGATCGGCAGCTTCTCCACCTTGTGCCGGCGGAGCAGGTCGAGCGCGTCGTCCTTGCTCACCCCGACCGGGGCGGTGATCAGCGGCGGCCGGGTCATGATCTCGTGGACCGGGGTGGCCGGGTCGGAGACGAAGCGCATGTCGCGGTTGGTGACGATGCCGACCAGCCCGCCGTCGGCGTCGACCACCGGCACGCCGGAGATGCGGTACCGCCCGCAGAGCTCGTCGACCTCACGGAGGGTGTCGTCGGGGCTGGCGGTGACCGGATTGGTGATCATGCCGGACTCGGAGCGCTTCACCAGGTCGACCTGGAGCGCCTGGTCCTCGAGGGAGAGGTTGCGGTGCAGCACGCCGATGCCGCCCTGCCGGGCCATGGCGATCGCCATCCGCGCCTCGGTGACGGTGTCCATCGCGCTGGAGAGCAGTGGCACGGTCAGCTCGACGTTGCGGGTGAGCCGTGTCCGGGTGTTGACCCGGCTGGGCACGACGTCCGACTCGCCCGGCTGGAGCAGCACGTCGTCGAAGGTCAGCCCGAGCGGCACCACCCGCGCCGAGCCGGCGGGCAGCTCCGGCAGGTGACCGCCCAGCTCGCCGCTGTCGGCGCCGGCCGGAAGATCGGTGCTGGGCGAATTTTCCACGATTGCTCTCCTGAGCTGGTCGGACGGGCTTCAGCGAGGCGGCGCGCGGGGCACCGACGCACGCCGGAGTGACGGCGCGTCGCTTCATCGTACCCATTGAGCTGGGCCGGCCCCGGTAGTGGCGGCGCGGATGAGCGGCGCCGCCGTGAGCGCCGGGGGCGGACTTCCCCCGCCGGTTGGGACTACGGTGAGGGGGTGCACGACGAGCCCATCGACCCGTTCAACGGCGACCCGGCCGATCCGACCGCCGGCCTGCAGGATCCGCGCGAGGACGACCCGCTGGACCCGCTGACCGAGGTCGAGCGTCAGGACGTCCTGGAAGATCTCGCCGACCTGGAGATCTACCAGGCCCTGCTGGCGCCGATCGGGGTGCGCGGGCTGGTGATCGAGTGCGAGGACTGCCGCGAGCCGCACTACTTCGACTGGGACCTGCTCCGGGGCAACCTGCGCCACCTGCTCAGCTCCGGCCGGCCCCGGGTGCACGAGCCGGCCTACGACCCGGACCCGGACCACTACGTCACCTGGGACTACGCCCGCGGCTACGCCGACGGGGTGCACGACACGCTGACCGAGGGCACCGAGGAGGACGAGTCCCCGGACGCCTGAGCGGCGCGCCCGGCGCGTCCACCGGCGGTGAGGCGGCTCAGGCGACCAGTCCGGCGCGGAAGCCGGCGGCCACGGCGTGCGCCCGGTCCCGGGCGCCGAGCTTGCGGAAGAGCCGCCGGGCGTGGGTCTTGACGGTGTCCTCGGAGACGAACAGCTCCCGGCCGATCTCCGCGTTGCTCTTCCCCTCGGCCATGCCGAGCAGCACCTGGAGCTCCCGTTCGGTGAGCCCGACGGGGGTCCGGCCGGTGCGCGTCCCGGCCCCGGAGCGCTGCTGACCGCTCGGCGGCGCGGGTTCCGGCTCCGCCTCGTCGTCGCCGCGCTGCACCGGCACCACGGTCGGCACACCGCCGGCCCCCTCCCCCGGGGTCGTCGTCCAGCCGGGCGTCGGCCGCGCCGGCGCGGACCGTACCGGCCCGCCGACGGCCGCGGCGTCCCGGGCCGGGTCGGTGACCCGGTTCCGGGAGGGCCGTCCGGGCGCGGCGAGCAGCAGCAGCGCCTTCGCGACCGCGCTGGTCAGGTCGTGGTCGACGCCCTGGATCAACCCCCGGGCCCCCGCGCTGATGGTGGCCGCGGCCGCCTCCGACTCCTCGGCGCCGAGCAGCAGCACCGCGGCCTGGGGCGCCCGGGCGAGCACCCGGCGCACGAAGCCGGCGCTGTCCGGCCGGGTGAGCGCGGTGTCGGCGAGCACGACGTCCACCGGGCGCTCGGCGAGCCGCAGCATCACCTCGGGATCGGAGACGGCGGTTCGGACGATCGCGGACAGCCCGAGTCGGGCCGCCGCGGAGGTCAGCTGCTGGGCCGCGGTCGGTGTCCGAACGCACACGAGAACGGTACGCACAGTGGTCTCCTCTCCGCCTCAGAGCAGACCATGGCCGGGTCGCGTCGCGAGGAGGTTCGAGGCAATCATCCGAACTTTTCCGGCAGATGGGGCATATGCCGCTAGTTGCCCGAGGTTTTCGATCACAGATGTGTGAGCGCGGGAAAGCCCGGGTACCGAGACGCCAGGCCGGAAACGGTGCGCCTGCGCGGACCGCCGCCCGGTAGCTGGCCATGAAGGATTCTCCGCGGTGCCGCGCGGGAGGAGGGGTGCTGATGTCGAATGTACGTAGACTGCCCGGACCCATCGTCGATCTCTGGGACTGGCAGCGGCTCGGTGCCTGCCGGGGCCGGGACAGCGCCCAGTTCTTCCACCCGGACGGCGAGCGCGGCTCGTCGCGGCTGCGCCGCGAGTCCGGCGCCAAGGCCGTCTGCCGCGCCTGCCCGGTGCGCGCCGAGTGCGCCGCGCACGCTCTCGCGGTCCGCGAGCCGTACGGCGTGTGGGGCGGGTTCAGCGAGTCCGAGCGACTCCGGCTGCTCGCCCTGGGCTGGGAGGACCTGGCCGACCGCCGGCAGAGCCGGGTCGACGTCGCCCGGCTGGAGGCCCGCCTCGGCCAGCCGCACAAGTCGACCGTCCCGGACCAGCGCAAGATCGCCTGACCCCGTCCGACAGACCACACCGACGCCGCGCCCCACGCCCGGGGCGCGGCGTCGTCGCGTTCGCCTCGTTATCAGCCCGGGCGAGCGCTCGGTCGAGTCATTGGCGACATCAGCTTCGTAGCGTCCAACCAGCTACGCGCCCCGCCAACGCCGCCCCCGGCCGGCGCAACCGCCGGCACGCTGGCACCGCGCCTCAGCGGACGGTGACCTTGACGGTGTGCCAGCCGGTGGCGCCGTCCGGCTCGACCGGCCGCCGCTCCGCCGTCTGGCTGACGCCGTCGGCGTCCGTGGCCCGCACCTGGAGGCTGTGCTCACCCGGGGTGGCCTCCCAGCGCCAGGACCACTGCACCCAGGTGTCCACCGAGACCGTCGGGGCGACCGTCGCCTCCCGCCAGGGGCCGTCGTCGACGCGTACCTCGACCTTGCGGATGCCCCGGTGCTGGGCCCAGGCCACGCCGGCGACCATGACCGGACCGGCGGTGAGCCGGTTGCGCGACCGGGGCGCGTCGATCCGCGACTGCGTCTTGATCGGCCCCTGCGCCGACCACCCGCGCGGCACCCAGTACGCGTCGAAGTCGGCGAAGCTGGTCAGCTCCAGCTCGGTGACCCACTTGCAGGCCGAGACGTAGCCGTAGAGCCCGGGCACCACCATCCGCACGGGGAAGCCGTGCTCGACCGGCAGCGGCTCCCCGTTCATCCCGACCGCGAGCAGCGCGTCCCGCCCGTCCCGCAGCACCGCCGTCGGGGTGCCGCAGGTCCAGCCGTCGACCGAACGGCCGACCACCTGGTCGGCGCCCTCCTCCGGCTCGGCCTCGTCGAGCAGTTCCTTGATCGGTACGCCCAGCCAGCGCGCGTTGCCGATCAGGTCCCCGCCGACGTCGTTGGAGACGCAGGCCAGGGTGACGTACCGCTCCACCATGGGCCGGGCGAGCAGGTCGGCGAAGCTCAGCTCGATCGGGTTGCGGACCCGGCCGTGGATGCGCAGCCGCCAGGTCGCCGGGTCCACCTGCGGCACCACCAGCGCGGTGTCGATCCGGTAGAAGCCGGCGTTGGGGGTCACGTAGGGGGCGAGCTGGGCCAGCGAGAGGTCGGCGCCGGCCGGCACCGCCGGCGCGGCGGCCGACGGGGTGGGCAGCGCGACGGCCTGCCGGGCCGCCGAGACGCCCCGCCGGCCGGCCAGCCAGTGCCCGCCGAGGCCGGCCACGGCCGCCGCACCCATCATCGCGCCGACGCCGGTCAGGAAGCGCCGCCGTCCCTCCGGATCGATCTCTTCCCCGGCGGCGGGTCGCGCCCGCGGTTGTCCGTCCGGCCCGCGCGGCCCGGTGGCTGGCGCCCCCGGCCCGGCCTCGGTGGACGCCGGCTCAGCCCGCGGCGGCGACCACGACCAGAGCTCCGGTTGCAGCGGTCCGGCCAGGAGCAGCCAGAGGGCCAGCGCGCCGAGCGCAGCGCCGACCAGCGAGGGGAGCGCGTCGAAGCCGTTCGCGCCGGCCCGGGTCAGCGCGGCGGCCACCCCGAGGGCGGCGAAGGCGACGATGCCGGCCAGCCCGATCCAGAGCCGGCGGGCGGCCAGCACGCCGAGCACCGCGGCGAACGCCGCGAGCAGCAGGGCCGTCCCAACCAGCAGGGCGATCTTGTCGTACGTGCCGAAGAGCGCGATGGCGAACTGCTTCAGCGACTCGGGGACGACGTCGACGACCAGCCCCCCGACCGCGATCAGCGGTGCGGAGCGGGCTCCGGTGAGGACGGCCACCGGTTCGGCGGCGCCGATCGCCACCGCGGCGGCGGTGATCCCGGCCAGCGCGGCGTGCCCGCGGGACGTGGTGGTCATCGGACCAGTCTTGTCGATCACCGGACCGGACCGGTAGCGGCGTCAGCGTTCCGTAACCAGATACGGGTCAGGGCACACCGTCGGCGTGACGGTGTGCCCTGACGTCGTCCGTACGGCGTCGGGTCAGAAGCCCGGGCCGTGCTGGTGGCCGTGACCGTGGCCGTGGCCGTGCCCGCCGGCGGCGGCCGGCTCGGCCCTCTCCGGCTTCTCCACCACGAGGCTCTCGGTGGTGAGCAGCAGGCCGGCGATCGACGCGGCGTTGGTGACCGCGTTGCGGGTCACCTTCACCGGGTCGATGATGCCGGACTTGACCAGGTCGACGTACTGGCCGGCGGCGGCGTCGAGGCCGTTGCCCCACTCCTTGCCGGCGACCTTCTGCACCACCACGTAGCCGTCGTGGCCGGCGTTCTGGGCGATCCAGCGCAGCGGCTCGACCAGCGCCTTGCGCACGATCGAGACGCCGGTCTTCTCGTCACCGGTGAAGCCGAGGTCGTCGTCGAGCACCGGGAGGATCTGGGCCAGGGCGGCGCCGCCGCCCGGGACCGTACCCTCCTCGACCGCGGCCTTGGTCGCGGCGATGGCGTCCTCGATGCGGTGCTTGCGCTCCTTCATCTCGACCTCGGTCGCCGCGCCCACCTTGATGACCGCGATGCCGCCGGAGAGCTTCGCCAGCCGCTCGGCCAGCTTCTCCCGGTCCCACTCGGAGTCCGAGGCCTCGATCTCCTTGCGAATCTGGGCGACCCGGTCGGCGACCTCGGAGGCCTGGCCGCCACCGTCGACGACGGTGGTGTTCTCCTTGTCGACCACCACGCGCCGGGCGGTGCCGAGCACCTCGAGGCCGACCTGGTCGAGCTTGTAGCCCAGCTCGGGCGCGACCAGCTCGGCACCGGTCAGGATCGCCATGTCCTGGAGCATCGCCTTGCGACGGTCACCGAAGCCGGGGGCCTTCACCGCGCAGACCTTGAGGGTCTTGCGGATGGCGTTGACCACCAGCGTCGACAGGGCCTGACCCTCGACGTCCTCGGCGATGATCAGGAGCGGCTTGTTGTTCTGGAGGACCTTCTCCAGCAGCGGCAGCAGCTCCTCGATCGCCGAGATCTTCTGCGTGGTGATCAGGATGTACGGGTCCTCCAGGACCGACTCCTGCCCCTCCACGTCGGTGACGAAGTTCGGCGAGATGAAGCCCTTGTCGAACTGGAGACCCTCGGTCACCTCCAGCTCCGTGGTGAGCGCGGAGCCCTCCTCGACGGTGATGACACCGTCGCGGCCGACCTTCTCCATCGCCTCGGCGATCAGCTCGCCGATGGTGGCGTCCTGCGCGGAGATCGTCGCGACGTGGGCGATCGACTCCCGGTCGGAGACCTCGACGGCCCGGCCGAGCAGCGCCTCGGAGACCTTGGCGGCCGCCGCGTCGATGCCCCGCTTGAGGCCGGCCGGGTTGGCGCCGGCGGTCACGTTGCGCAGGCCCTCGCGGACCATCGCCTGGGCCAGCACGGTCGCGGTGGTGGTCCCGTCGCCGGCGATGTCGTTGGTCTTGGTCGCCACCTCCTTGACCAGCTGCGCGCCGAGGTTCTCGTACGGGTTGGTGAGCTCGATCTCCTTGGCGATGGTCACGCCATCGTTGGTGATCGTCGGCGCACCGAATTTCTTGTCCAGGACGACGTTGCGCCCGCGCGGGCCGAGGGTGACCTTGACCGTGTCCGCGAGGGCGTTGACACCGTGCTCGAGCAGGTGTCGGGCGTCGTCCGAGAAGCTCAGGATCTTCGCCATGAATGTCCCTTCGAAGCGACGTTGCCCCGGCCCGGCGAGCCGGACCGGGGCAACGACACTGATCGGTTGCTTACTTCTCGATGACCGCGAGGACGTCGCGGGCGGAGAGCACCAGGTACTCCTCGCCGGCGTACTTGACCTCGGTGCCGCCGTACTTCGAGTAGATGACGGTGTCGCCGACCTTCACGTCAACCGGGATCCGGTTGCCCTTGTCGTCGATGCGGCCCGGGCCGACAGCGAGGACGGTGCCCTCCTGCGGCTTCTCCTTGGCGGTGTCGGGGATCACGATGCCCGACGCCGTGGTGGTCTCAGCCTCGTTCGCCTGGACCAGGATCCGGTCCTCGAGCGGCTTGATCGCAACCTTGGTCGCGGTAGTCACGGGCATACCCTCCTGGGGTACTTGGTTTCGTTGCCGGACGGCTAGCCGAACGGCGTCAATCTGCCACATGCCACCGGGCGGGGCCGTCGTCGCGGGTGCCGGTCCGCCTGGCGTTCAGCGCCCGGGCCGAGGCCCGGAAGCTGGCACCCTCGATGGGAGAGTGCTAATCGCAGGTTATTCCTCGGCTAGCACTCCGTCAAGGAGAGTGCCAGCGCGTCGCCCCGATGAGCATGATCGACCTCGGGTGCGGCAGGCCGCGGCGTCCCGACCGCGGGGCACCCCGCCGTGCCGCACCGGGCCCCGCCCGGCCGATCCGCGCGGGTGGGCGGGGAGAATGGCGCGGTGGATCTCGACCAGTTGGCCGCGCTGCGTACCCCCGAGGGGTCGGCCGCGCTCGCCGCGGCCACCGAGGTGGCCGGCGGCGACCCGCTGGCCGCGGCCGCCGCGCTCCGCTCGGCCGGGGTGCCGCCCGGGCTGGCCGCCGCCGCGCTCACCCAGGCCGAGCTGCGCCGCCGCGCCGCCGGCAAGTTCGGGCCGGCCGCCGCGGGGATGTTCCTCACCCGGGCCGGGCTGGAACAGGCCACCCGCCGGGTGGTCGCCGACCGGCGGGCCGCGCGGCTGCGCGCCGCCGGGGTGCGCACTCTGGCCGACCTGGGCTGCGGCCTCGGCGCGGACGCGCTCGCCGCCGCCCGAGCCGGGATCCGGGTGTACGGCGTGGAGGCCGATCTGGTGACCGCCGCGATGGCCGCCGCCAACGCCGAGGCCGCGGGGCTGGCCGACGCGTTCACGGTGGAGTGCGGCGACGCGACCGCCTTCGACGTCAGCCGGGTGGACGGGGTCTTCTGCGACCCGGCCCGGCGGAGTGCCACCGGGCGGCGGATCTTCGACCCGAACTCCTACTCGCCGCCGTGGGACTTCGTCACCGGGCTCGCCGAGCGGGTGCCGCACACCGTGGTCAAGGTGGCCCCCGGGCTGGACCACGCACTGATCCCGCCCGGCGCCGAGGCGGAGTGGGTCAGCGTGGACGGCGACCTGGTGGAGGCCGCGCTCTGGTGCGGCCGGCTCGCCGAGGTCCCCCGCCGGGCCACCCTGCTGCGCGGCGACACCCCGCACGTGCTGACCGGCTCCGGCGCGGCGGAGGCCCCGGTCGGACCGGCCCGCCGGTTCCTGTACGACCCGGACCCGGCGGTGGTCCGCGCGCACCTGGTCGCCGAGCTGGCCGGGGAGCTGGACGCCACCCTGGCCGACCCGAGCATCGCCTACCTGTACGCCGACTCCCCCATCCGCACCCCGTACGGCCGCTGCCTGGAGGTGACCGACGTGCTGCCGTTCTCGCTCAAGCGGCTGCGCGCCCTGCTCCGGGAACGCCGGGTCGGCCGGGTGGAGATCCTCAAGCGCGGCTCGGCGCTGGAGCCGGAGAAGCTGCGCCGGGACCTGAGGCTCGCCGGCGACGCGGCGGCGAGCCTGGTGCTGACCCGGGTGGCCGGCGCGCCCACCGTGCTCGTCGGCCAGCCGGTGCCCGCCTGAATTCCGGCTCGCCCGCCCGGCCG
Organism: Micromonospora kangleipakensis; assembly: GCF_004217615.1. Lineage (NCBI taxonomy): Bacteria > Bacillati > Actinomycetota > Actinomycetes > Micromonosporales > Micromonosporaceae > Micromonospora > Micromonospora kangleipakensis. Next base: position 7,186,356 of record NZ_SHLD01000001.1, read on the forward strand.
GGTCCGGGTTAGCTTGTCGGCATGGCGGGACAGGGCACTCCGGCGACCGCGCTGCTCGCGAAGCGGAAGATCACCCACAGCACCCACCCGTACGACGTCTCCCCCGAGGCGCCGAACTACGGGGCCCTGGTGGCGGCGGCGCTCGGGGTGCCGGCGGAGCGGGTGTTCAAGTCGCTGGTCACCGAGGTGGACGGCCGGCTCACCGTGGCGGTCGTGCCGGTCACCGGAGAGCTGGACCTCAAGGCCCTGGCCGCCGCGGTCGGCGGCAAGCGGGCCACCATGGCCGACCGCACGGTGGCGGAGCGGGCCACCGGGTACGTCCGCGGCGGCATCAGCCCGCTCGGCCAGCGCAAGCGGCTCCCGACCGTGGTCGACGCCTCGGCGCTGGACCACCCGACCGTGTACGTCTCCGCGGGGCGCCGCGGGCTCCAGCTCCAGCTGAGCCCCACGGACCTGATCGCCCTGGCCGCCGCGGTGACCGCCCCGCTTGCCGCCCGCTGACCGGCAGCGCGACGACCGGCCAGTGGTCACGTTCCGCAGTCCGGCGCCGACCTGATCTCTCGTCGGCGATGTCCGCGCCGTGACATTTCCCGACTCTGATCAATTCCGCGGTCAGCGCGCCGCACCTGCGGGGACGGGTGAGCGAACTGAATGTCGACCGCGTTGCCGAATTGTTACTGGCAACAACAAACCGCTGACCTTTACGGTCTTGTGCGCCCGAGCACCGAACAATACGTTGCCCGGAACAACAAATCGCTGGCGGCGTGGCACCGCGGCTCACCGGCGCACTCCCCGCCCACCACGTTCCCCTCGAGTTCCGTCCCCCTTGAAAGGAACCGTGCAGAATGCGCAGAGGGATCCTCACCGTCGCCGCGGTCGGCCTGCTCACCGCGGGAAACCTCACCGCCTGCGGCAACGACTCCGCTGACGGCACCGCGAGCCGCCCCAAGCCGAAGATCGGCGTCATCCTGCCCGACAGCGCCTCGTCGAACCGGTGGGAGACCGCGGACCGCAGATACCTGGAGGCCGCGTTCAAGGCGGCCGGGGTGGACTACGACATCCAGAACGCCCAGAACGACAAGGCGCGATTCGTGACCATCGCGGAACAGATGATCACGAATGGGGTGACCGCGTTGATGATCACCAATCTCGACTCGGGCACGGGGAAGGCGGTTCTGGACAAGGCGACCCAGAAGGGCGTCGCGACCATCGACTACGACCGGCCCACCCTGGGCGGTTCCGCGCAGTACTACGTCAGCTTCGACAACGTGGCGGTCGGAAAGCTCCAGGGCGAGGGCCTGGTCGAGTGCCTCACCGACAAGGGCGTGCGGAACCCGGTGGTCGCCGAGCTCAACGGCTCGCCCACCGACAACAACGCGGCCCAGTTCAAAGAGGGCTACGACTCGGTCCTCCAGCCGAGGTACGACGCGAAGGAGTACCTCAAGGGCCCCGACCAGTCGGTGCCCGAGTGGAACAACACCACCGGCGGCACGATCTTCGAGCAGATGCTGACCCAGACGAACGGCCGGATCGACGCCGTCGTCGCCGCCAACGACGGGCTGGCCAACGCGGTCATCTCCGTGCTGGCGAAGAACAAGCTCAACGGCAAGGTCCCGGTCACCGGCCAGGACGCCGACGCCCAGGCGCTGCAGCACATCCTCTCCGGCGACCAGTGCATGACCGTGTACAAGCCGGTCAAGACGGAGGCCGAGGCGGCGGCGGACCTGGCGATCGCGCTGGCCAGGGGCGAGAAGAAGAAGACCGAGCAGAGCTTCCGCGACCCCAAGGGCAGCCGGAACGTTCCCGCCGTGCTGCTGGGCGCCCAGGCCATCACCAAGGAGACCGTGAAGAACGTCATCGCGGACGGCTACGTCGACAAGGCCGACGTGTGCACCCCGGAGTACGCCGCACTGTGCGCCCAGGCCGGCATCGGCTGAGCCGACCCGGACCGGGCGGACGGCCGGACGGCCGGACACCGCAACCGTCGCGCCGGGGCGTACGGCAGGATTTCCTACCGCACGGCCCGGCCGGCGGGCACCCGCCATTCGGACACCCACCGAAGGAGACACCCCGTGTCCGAGACACCCCTGTTGGAACTGCGTGGCGTCGACAAGAGCTTCGGCCCCGTGCAGGTGCTCCGCGACGTCGCCTTCTCGGTGTATCCGGGCCAGGTGACCGCGCTCGTCGGCGACAACGGAGCCGGAAAGTCGACGCTGGTCAAGTGCATCAGCGGCATCTACGGCACCGACGCCGGCGAGTTCTTCTTCGAGGGCCGGCCGGTGACCGTCAACGGTCCCCGGGACGCCGCCGGCCTCGGCATCGACGTGGTCTACCAGGATCTCGCGCTCTGCGACAACCTCGACATCGTGCAGAACATGTTCCTCGGCCGGGAACGGCGCTCGGGCCTCGTCCTCGACGAGCCGGCGATGGAGGAGCTGGCGGCCAAGACGCTCGCCGGGCTCTCGATCCGGACGATCAGTTCGCTGCGGCAGCACGTGTCCAGCCTCTCCGGCGGCCAACGCCAGACGGTGGCGATCGCCAAGGCGGTGCTCTGGAACAGCCGGCTGGTCATCCTCGACGAGCCGATGGCGGCCCTCGGCCTGGCCCAGACCGCCCAGGTCCTCGAACTGGTCCGGCGGCTCGCCGACAACGGGCTGGCCGTCGTCCTCATCTCGCACAACATGAACGACGTCTTCGCCGTCTCAGACCGGATCGCGACGCTCTACCTCGGTCAGATGGTCGCCCAGGTCCGGACCACCGACGTCACGCACGCCCAGGTGGTCGAGCTGATCACGTCGGGGCGCAGCGGCTCGCTCGGGACGGCCAGCACCAACGACAGCGGTTACCGGAGCACCGGGACGATGGGGGCCGAGAAATGATCACCCAAGCTGAACTGGCTCACCTCGAGACGGGGACGACCGTCCCGCGGGCCGGCCTCGGCGCCCACGTACGCGGCTACGTCGCCCGCCTCCGGGGCGGCGAGATGGGCGCCCTGCCGGCGATCCTCGGCCTGGTCGTGCTCTGCGTGTTCTTCTCGGCCCTGCGGCCCAACTTCCTCACCGCCGGCAACTTCGCGAACCTGTTCACCCAGGGAGCGGCCGTCGTGCTGATCGCGATGGGGCTGGTCTTCGTCCTGCTGGTGGGCGAGATCGACCTCTCCGCCGGCTTCGCGAGCGGGGTCTGCGCGGCCGTGCTGGCGAACCTGCTGACCCTGCAGGGGTACCCGTGGTACGTGGCCACCCTCGCCGCCCTCGCCACCGGCGCGGTCATCGGGCTGGTGCTCGGCTTCCTGGTGGCGAAGGTCGGCATACCGTCCTTCGTGGTCACGCTCGCCGCGTTCCTGGCCTTCCAGGGCATCATGCTGATGCTGATCAAGGGCGGCACCAACGTCTCCGTCCAGGCCGCCCCCATCGTCGCCATCGAGAACCGGAACCTGCCGCCGCTGGTCGGCTGGCTGCTGGCCGCCGCCGCCGTCGGCGGGTACGGCGCCACCCAGCTGCTCCGGTACCGCAACCGCCGGGCCCGTGACCTGGCGACCGATCCGATGTCGATGGTGTTGATCCGGATCGGCAGCCTCGCCGTCGTCGTCGGCGTCGGGGTGTACGTGCTCAACATGGAACGCAGCCTGAACAGCCTGATCAGCTCGAACCGCGGCATGCCGGTCGTCGTGCCGCTGGTCGGGGTGCTGCTCGTCGCGCTGAGCTTCGTCCTGTCCCGCACCGCGTACGGGCGGCACATCTACGCGGTGGGCGGCAACCGGGAGGCCGCCCACCGGGCCGGCATCAGCGTCGACCGGATCCGGATCTCGGTCTTCGTGGTCTGCTCCTCGATGGCCGCGGTCGGCGGCATCGTGGCGGCCAGCCGGTTCAGCTCGGTGGACGCCCGGACCGGCGGCAGCGACGTGCTGCTCTACGCGGTCGGCGCGGCGGTGATCGGCGGCACCAGCCTCTTCGGCGGCAAGGGCCGGGTGGGCGACGCGGTGCTCGGCGGTGCCGTGGTGGCGGTCATCGACAACGGCATGGGCCTGATGGATGCGAGCTCCGGGGTCAAGTACCTCTTCACCGGGCTGGTGCTGCTGCTCGCCGCCGGGGTCGACGCGCTGTCCCGGCGCCGGGCCCTCGCCACCGGAAACCGCTGAGCCCGGTCATGCGCGCGGGTCCGAGCCAGGAGGAGATTCGGCGGCAGAATCTCGGTGCGTTGCTGCGCCACGTCCACGTCCACGGAGCGATGTCGCGGGCCGAACTCACCACCGCCCTCGGGCTCAACCGCAGCACCATCGGCGCGCTGACCGCGGACCTGGCCAGCGCCGGCCTGGTCAGCGAGGCGACCCCGAAGCAGCGGGGGCGGGCCGGGCGACCGTCGCTGGTCGTTCGGCCCGAGTCCGCCCGGGTCCACGCGTGGGCGTTCAGCATCGAGGTGGACCGGTTGCAGGCCGCCCGGGTCGGGCTCGGGGGCGTCGTACTCGATCGGCGTGAGCTGGGCCGGCCGCGCGGTCTGGTCGCGGCGGAGACCGCGCCGCTGCTGGCCGGGGCGCTCAGGGAGATGCAACCGGCGGTGCCGCCGGGGACGAACTGCGTCGGGGCCGGGATCGCGGTCTGCGGCATGGTGCGCCGCGACGACGGCCTGGTCCGGCTCAGCCCCCACACCGGCTGGGTGAACGAGCCGATCGGCGCCACCCTGGCCGCCGAGCTCGGCACGGAGACGCCCGTGGTGGTGGCCAACGTCGCCGACGTCTGCGCCTTCGCCGAACACGCCCGCGGCGCCGCGGCCGGCCGCGACAACGTCATCTACCTGTACGGGGACGTCGGCGTGGGCGCCGGCATCATCGCCGGCGGGCGCCGGTTGACCGGGCACGGCGGCTACGGCGGCGAGGTGGGCCACATGGTGGTCAACCGGAACGGGTCCCGCTGCGAGTGCGGGTCGCGCGGCTGCTGGGAGACCGAGGTCGGCGAGTACGCGCTGCTGCACGCCGCCGGCCGGCCGGCGGCCTCCGGCCGGGAGGCGGTGCTCGCGGTCATCGACGCCGCCGACCGGGGGGACGCGCGGGCCCAGGCGGCGGTGCGGCAGGTCGGCGACTGGCTGGGCTTCGGCGTGGGGAACCTGGTCAACATCTTCAACCCGGAGATGGTGATCTTCGGGGGGACGATGCGGGACCTCTACCTCGCGGCGGCGGCGCAGGTGCGCAGCCGGCTCAACTCGGTGGGTCTGTCGGCGTGCCTGGAGCACGTCCGGCTGCGCACCCCGCAGCTGGGGCGCGACGCCGCCCTGGTCGGAGCGGCCGAACTGGCCTTCGAGCGGCTGCTCGCGGACCCGCTGGAGGCCTGACGGGGCGGGCCACGGCCCGGCCGGTGAACTGATCGGGTCGGTGATCCGTACCAGTGTCCGGACGGGCGGCCGGTGGGTGCGGCCGTCCGCGACACACGCGTTCGGTCCGGACCGAGGAGGCACCGCAACGATGGCACCGCTGGAATCCGCACGCCGCCGGCCAGCGCACCGGACCCACCGGGTGGCGCTGCTGCTCATCGCGCTCGTCGCGGGGCTCGGCGTCCTCCCCGGGGTGGCCGTGGCCGCGCCCGGCTCGCAGCTGAACGCCGCCGACATGACCCTGCTCAACGGCGTACGGCTGGCCGGGCTCTGGGAGATGCCGGCCGGGCAGATGGCCGCCGAGAAGGGCCAGTCGGCGCGGGTACGCCAGATCGGGGCGGAGATTTCCCGGCAGCACGGCGTCCTCGACCAGCTCGTGGTGGACGCCGCCAACAAGCTGGGCGCCACCCTGCCGACCGACCCGACCGCCGAACAGAAGGGGTGGCTGGGCGAGATGCAGAACGCGACCGGTGCCCGCTTCGACCAGATCTTCGTCACCCGGCTCCGGGTCGCCCACGGCAAGATCTTCCCGGTGATCGGGGCGGTCCGGGCCAGCACCCGGGACGCCACGGTGCGAAAGCTCGCCGACGAGGCCAACAAGTTCGTCTCCGACCACATGGCGATGCTGGAGAGCACCGGGCTGGTCCGCTGGCAGCAGCTGCCGCCCGCCGCGCTGCCCCCGGCGCAGAGCGACTCGCTGGTCGCCGCGGCCGCCGCCAACGTCGGTGGTGGCGGCCCCGAGGTCAGCACCACCGTGGTCTGGTTGGTCTTCCTCGCCGCCCTCGGCACCGGCGGCATCGCGACGTACCGCATCCTGCGCCGCAGCTGACCCCCGGCACGGGCGGCGCAGCCCGCCCCGGAGCGCTGTCACCGCAGGCCCCCGCCTCACCGGGCGGGGGCCTGCGGCGTCCGTCAGTCCGTCAGCCGTGCCAGGACCGCCACAGGGCCGCGTACGAGCCGCCCGCCGCGACCAGCTCGTCGTGCGAGCCCAGCTCGGTGATCCGGCCGTCCTCGACCACCGCCACCCGGTCCGCGTCGTGCGCCGAGAAGAGCCGGTGCGCGATCGCGATCACCGTCCGCCCCTCGAGCACGGCGGCGAGGGAGCGTTCCAGCTCCCGGGCGGCGTGCGGGTCGATCAGCGAGGTCGCCTCGTCCAGCACCAGGGTGTGCGGGTCGGCGAGGACCAGCCGGGCCAGCGCGAGCTGCTGCGCCTGCGCCGGCGAGAGCGGCTGCCCACCCGAGCCGACCGGCGTCGCCAGCCCCTCCGGCAGCGCCTCCGCCCAGCCGAGCGCGTCGACGGCCGCCAGCGCGGCCCGGACCTCGGCGTCGCCCGCCTCCGGTCGGACCATCGCCACGTTCTCCGCCAGGGTGCCGATGAAGACGTGATGCTCCTGGCTGACCAGCGCGACGTGGGTGCGCAGCTCGGCCAGGGGCAGCTCGGCCAGGGGCCGGCCGTCCACCGTCACCGAACCCGAGCGCGGCGCGTGCACCCCGGCCAACAGCCGACCCAGGGTGGACTTCCCCGCGCCGGACGGGCCGACCATGGCCAGCTTCTCCCCCGGCCGCGGTACCAGGGTCACCCCGTGCAGCACGTCGTGGCCCTCCCGGTAGGCGTACCGGACGTCCCGGGCGGCGAGCCGCCGCTCCCCGTCCGCCGGCGCGGACCCGGCGGGCGTCGCCGGCGCCGACGGCCCGTCGACGGCCACCCCGAGCAGGCGGGCCATCGAGGCACCCCCGACCTGGAGCTCATCCAGCCAGGAGAGCAGGCGGTCGATCGGGTCGACCAGCTGCTGCACGTAGAGGGTGGCCGCGGTGACCTGACCGAGGCTGGCCCAGCCCTTCAGGTGGAACCAGCCGCCGATCACCAGGGTGGCGACCACCGGCACCACGTACCCGATCTCGGCGACCGGGAAGAAGACCGTACGCAGCTTGAGGGTGTAGCGCTCGGCGGCGTACGACCGGCGGATGTCGGCGTCGCTGCGGGCCCGCCGGCGGGCCTGCTGCCGCAGCGCCTCGGTGGTCCGCGCCCCCTCCACCGTCTCGCTGATCCCGTCGGTGATGTCCGAGTAGGCGGCGTTCTCCCGCAGGTAACCCGCCGGCGCCCGGCGCAGGTACCAGCGGGTGCCGGCCCAGAGCACCGGGACCGCGAGCAGGCAGGGCAGCGCCAGCAGCGGGCCGGTCAGCAGCAGCGCGCCGAGGACCAGCGCGACGGTCACCACCGCGATCAGCGTCTCCGGCACCGCGAACCGGACCGTCCGGGACAGCGCCGAGACGTCCCGCGAGGTCCGGGTGAGCAGGTCACCGGTGCCAGCCCGCTCCACCGTGGACAGCGGCAGGGCGAGCACCCGGTCGACGAAGTCCTCCCGCAGCTCGGCCAGGACCCGCTCGCCGAGCCGGGCCGAGGCGAGGTGCGCGAACCGGACCAGCACCGACTGGACGACCACGAAAGCCGCGATGGCCAGCGCGACCCGGTCGACGGTGACCGCCGACACGCCGTGCGAGATCCCCTCCACCAGGTCGCCGAGCAGCCGCGGCGCCACCAGGCCGGCCGCCGCGGCGACGGCGTGCAGGCCGAGCGCCCCGGCCAGGCCGCGCGGGTGCCGGCGGACCAGCGTGCGCGCGTACCGGCGCACCTGGTCGGCGTCGGCGACGGGCAGCGCGTTGCTCATCGCTCCTCCTCCCGGCTGACCGTGGCCGCGTACCGCGGCTCGGCGGCGAGCAGCTCGTCGTGCCGGCCCCCGGCCACCACCTTGCCGTCCTCCACGAAGACCACGTGCTCGGCCCGGCCCAGCATCAGCGGGCTGGTGGTGCAGACCAGGGTGGTCCGGCCGCGCCGGGCCGCGCCGAGCCGGTCGGCGATCCGCGCCTCGGTGTGCGCGTCCACCGCGCTGGTCGGCTCCACCAGCACCAGCGTCTGCGGGTCGGCGACCAGCGCCCGGGCCAGCCGCAGCCGCTGCCGCTGCCCGCCGGAGAACTCCCGGCCCCGCTCGGCCACCCGGCCGTCCAGCCCGTCGGGCAGGGCGGCCACGATGTCCGTCGCGCTCGCCGCGACCAGCGCCGCCTCGACGGCGTGGTGGTCGACCACGTCGTGCGGGTCCAGCTCCGACAGGAGCGGGCCGGTGAAGAGATGCGCGTCGTTGTCGGCCACCAGGATCCGCTCGCGCACCGTCGCCACCGCCAGGTCCCGCAGCGGTACGCCGTGCAGCGTCACGTCCCCGTCGACGTACCGGCCGAGCCGGTCGGCGATCGCGGCCGCGTCCTCCGGGTCGGCGGCGGCCAGCGCGGTGAACCCGCCCGGGCGCAGCACCAGCCCGGACTGCACGTCGACCAGCTCACCGGGGCCCGCGGGCAGCACCGCCGGGCGGGCCGGGTCGACCAGCTCAGGGGTGAGCCGGAGCAGCCGGATCACCCGCCGGGCGGCGACATGCCCCCGGGTCAGCTTGTCGGCCGCCTCGGTCAGGTTGCGCAGCGGGCTGACCAGGAAGGCGGTGTAGCCGTAGAAGGCGACGAGCTGGCCGGCGCTGATCTCGCCGCGCAGCGCGAACCGGGCGCCGAGCCAGGTCACCAGCACCACGAACGCGCCGGGGAGCAGCACCTGCGCCGCCTCCAGCAGCGACTCGACCCGGGCCACCCGGAGACCGTCGGCGCGCAGCGCCTGGGACTGCGTCCGGTACCGCGCGGAGAGCATCGGCTCGCCGCCCACGCCGCGCAGGACCCGCAGCCCGGAGACGATGTCGCCGGCCCGGGCGGTCAGCCGCCCCTCCGAGTCCCGGTACGCCTGCTGCTGCCGGTGCAGCGGCCGGATCAGCAGCCCGACCAGGCCCATCAGCAGCGGCACGCCGAGCACCACCACCAGCCCGAGCGGCACCGAGGCGTCCAGCAGGATCACCGTTACGGTGCCGATGGCGACGATCGAACCGGTGCCCCGCGCGGTGATGTCGATGGCGCTGCCGATGTGCTCGATGTCGGCCGTACCGATGCTGACCACCTCGCCGGCGGCGACCCGGCGGGGCAGCGCGGCGCCCAGCCGGTTGGTGGCCCCGACGGTGACCTGCACGGTGCGGTAGGCGGCGGCCAGCCAGTTGTGCACCGCGCAGCGGTGCCGCAGGATCCCGGCGGCCGCCTGGAGCACGCCCAGCCCCAGCAGCACGGCGCCCCAGGTCAGCAGGGCGTCCGGATCGCGGTGGGCGAGGCCGGCGTCGACCGCCCGGCCCACGGCGGCCGGCATCAGCGCCTGGGCGACCATCCAGACGATGCCGAGCGCGATGCCGGAGCCCAAGAGGAACGGGTGCCGACCGGCCAGCCACACCAGGTAACGGGTGGCGGACCGGTCGTCGGGGACGCCGGGATCGCCGGCCGGTGAGAAGCGCATGACGCCCCGACGCTAGGCGGCCGGGACAGCCCCCCGCATCCGAATTCCCGCCGGTCAGCGCCATTGCGACGCAGGTCGCACCGACGACGAGGACGGCGGGACGACCCCGCTCGCCCGTGGTCGCTAGGCTTCCGGCGGGGCGCGGCGGGTCCGGGTCCCTCCACAGTCGACCGGGAACGGGGTGGCCGCGTGACCGACCAGTACGACCGACCGGACGGCCCGCTGGGCCGCCTCACCGCCGCCCGGGGCTCCGGTGACGCGGCCGGTGGCCTGGTGCACGTCGAGCTGGACGGCACCGGCGACCTGATCGCCCTCGACCTCGACCCGCGGGTCATGCGGCTGCCCTCCGAGGACCTGGCGGCCGCGATCCGCGAGGCGTTCGGCACCGCCCGCGCCGCGCTCCAGGCCGCCCTGCAGGAGCAGCTCGCCGCGCAGCCGGTGACGCTGCCGCAGGGGCTCGGCCCGCTCCTCAACGACCTCGGCTTCGGCGCGCAGCGCCGGCTCGACGACCTGACCGCCACCGCGCAGCAGATCGCGGACCGGCTGGACCGGATGGGCGGGGCGGCGCCGCGATGATGAAGCCGATGCACACCGAGCCGGAGGTGCTGGCCGGGGCGGCCCAGCAGATCGCCGGGGTGGCGGTGGAGCTGGAGACCGGCCTCGGCGCCCTGGAGGCCACGGTGACCACGCAGAACCCGTGGGGCGCCGACGAGCCGGGGACGGTCTTCGGGGCGGCGTACACCGAGGTGCTGTCGCACGCGCTGGAGACGTACGGCTCGCACGTGCAGCTGCTGATCACCGCCGCCGAGGGGCTGGCCGACTGGGCGCAGCAGGTGGTCGAGGCCGACCAGCAGTCCGACGCGCTCTTCACCTCGCTGCACGGACGGCTGGGAGCCTGACCGGTGGGTCTCGAACTCCCGGCCGAGCTGACCGAGCCGCTGAGCTGGATCGGTCTGGAGTGGCCGCAGGCCGACGAGGAGCTGCTCTTCGCCGCCGGGCAGCACTGGCTGTCGTTCGGGATGACGTTGCAGGCCGCCGCGGAACGGGCCAACGGGGCCGCCGAGGCGGTCGGCCGGTACAACACCGGCGACACCGTCGACGCGTTCGAGGCGTGGTGGCGGCGGGACGACGGCCCGCAGCCGCGGCTGCTGGAGGACGCGATCGCGGCGCAGCTCATCGGCAGCGTGCTGATGGTCTTCGCGGCGATGACGCTGGCCATGAAGATCGCCTTCATCGTCCAGCTCATCATCCTGCTGGTGCAGGTGACCACCGCGATCGCGGCGGCGGTCGCCACCTTCGGCGCCTCCACCGCCACCGTGCCCGGCTTCATCGCGGTCACCCGGATGGCCTGCCAACGCCTGATCAAAATGATCGTGCAACAGGTCCGCACAGTCCTCAAACACATCCTGGAGCAGGCCAAGCGGATGCTCAAGCTGGCCCGCAGGGTGGGTGCCAAGCGGGCCGCCCGCAAGGTCGAGCGGCAGATCGCGCACGACCTCAAGCGGGTCAACCCGAAGTTCAACCCGCCCCACCCGGACTACTCGGCGAACTGCACCCACTGCGTGCAGACGTACGAGCTGCGCCGGCGGGGCATCGACGTCGAGGCGACCGCGCTGCCGAAGGCGTACCACCCGTGGGGCGGGCGTCCGCTCGCCGACATCGAGAACACGTGGGGGCGCCGGTTCACCTCCGGCGGCCAGGCCGACATCGAGAAGGCCTTCGACAACTTCGGCCCGGGCTCCCGCGGCGTGGTCGCCATCCAGTGGAAGAACGGCGGTGGCCACGTCTTCAACGTGGAGAACATCGGCGGCAAGGTCCGCTTCATCGACGGGCAGAACGCCGGCCGGGACGTCGCCGACTACTTCGCCCAGGGGCACAACACCTCGTTCGTCCGGCTGGACGACATCCCCATGCCCGGCGGCCTCACCCAGTTCGTCCGACCACCCGGATAGGATCACGCGTCATGGCTGTCACCTACGAGCAGGCCCGGGACATCGTCCGCCGGGCGACCGAGCCGGACTGGCCGGTCGGCACCTACTGCCTGGACGACCGGAAGATCGTCGAGAACGACGCGTGCTACGTTTTCGAGGTGGGTGCCCGGGAGTTCCTGGTGGACGGCGACATGTCGTACATGATGGCCGGCTCGGTGCCGGTGGTGTACAAGGCGGACGGTCGGCTGGAGTTCGTGCCGTCGTTCCAGATCGGCACCGACCCCTCGATCCGCAACCGGCCCAACCCGGCGGCCACCCTGCGGGTCTGACCCGCCGCAGGTCGACCTCCGGCCGTCGGTCAGCGGTCGACCTGGGTGAAGTCCCAGGCGTGCGGGGGGCGGGCCACCAGCCGCATCGGCGGCTCCGGCAGGTCGCGGGGGTTGCTCCGCCACTTGGAGATCACCACCAGCCGGTGGTCGGTGGAGGAGAAGACCTCGCTGGACAGGTGCAGCGGGTCGTGCTCGAACTCGGGCAGGGCGGTGTCGCAGACCCAGGTGATCAGGTCGGCGAAGCCGTACGGCTCGGCGCGTGCCTCCCACATCCGTACGATCACGTCGTCCCTCTCGTCAGCGGTGGGCGGCACGTCAGACGCTGACCACGGTCAGCGGCATGGCGGAGTCGGCGGGCAGGTCGAGGCGGCTCGGCGCGACGCCCGAGGCGACCAGGTGCGAGCCGAGCGCGGCAACCATCGCGCCGTTGTCCGTGCAGAGCTTCGGGCGGGGCACCCGGACCCGGATGCCGTGCTTCGCCGCGCGGTGCTCGGCCATCGCCCGCAGCCGGGAGTTGGCGGCCACTCCCCCACCGATCACCAGCGTCTCGACGCCGTTCGTCCGGCAGGCGTCCAGCGCCTTGCCGACCAGCACGTCGCAGACCGCCTCCTGGAAGGACGCGGCCACGTCGGCCACCGGCACCGGCTCGCCGGCCCGCTGCCGCGCCTCCACCCAGCGGGCCACCGCGGTCTTCAGGCCGGAGAAGGAGAAGTCGTACCGGTGGGCGGCGAGGTCCTTGGCGGCGGTGAGGCCGCGCGGGAAGCCGATGGCCCCGGCGTCGCCGGCCCGCGCCTCCCGGTCGATCCACGGCCCGCCGGGGAAGGGCAGCCCGAGCAGCCGGGCCACCTTGTCGAAGGCCTCACCGGCGGCGTCGTCGATGGTCGAGCCGAGCGGGGTCACCCCGCGGGCCAGGTCGTCGATGAGCAGCAGCGAGGAGTGCCCACCGGAGACCAGCAGGGCGATCGCCGGCTCGGGCAACGGCCCGTGTTCCAGGGTGTCCACGGCGACGTGCGCGGCGAGGTGGTTCACCCCGTACACCGGCTTCTCGGCGGCGACGGCGTAGCCCTTGGCCGCGGCCACGCCGACCAGCAGCGCGCCGGCCAGGCCGGGACCGGAGGTGACCGCGATCGCGTCGATGTCGGCGATGGTCACCCCGGCCTCGGCGAGGGCCCGGTCCATGGTCGGCACGATCGCCTCCAGGTGGGCCCGGCTGGCCACCTCGGGCACCACGCCGCCGAACCGGGCGTGCTCCTCGACGCTGGAGGCCAGCGCGTCGGCGAGCAGGGTGTGCCCACGCACGATGCCCACGCCGGTCTCGTCGCAGGAGGTCTCGATGCCGAGGATCAGGGGTTCGTCAGCCATGCTCATCAGTCCTCGTTGCGCCGCATGACCAGCGCGTCGGTGTTGCTCGGTTGGTAGTAGCCGCGCCGCACCCCGATCGGCTCGAAGCCGTAGGTGGCGTAGAGCCGCTGGGCCGGGCCGTTGTCGGCGGCGACCTCCAGCAGGGTGCTGCGGGCACCGCGCCGGGCCGCCTCGGCGAGCAGCGCCTCCAGCAGGAGCCGGCCGATGCCCCGGCGCTGGGCGTCCCGGCGGACCGCGATGTTCTGCACCCAGGCCTCGTCGGGCGGCGCCACAATGAGCCCGGCGTAGCCCAACAGCTCACCGGCGTCGTCGGTGGCGACCAGGTAGTGGTGCCCGTTGGCCAGCTCGTTCCAGAACATCGCCGGGGACCACTGCTCGGCGCCGAAGAGGTCCGCCTCGATCGGCAGCACCTGGTCGATGTGCCACCAGCGGAACCGGCTCAGCCGTACCGCGCTCACGGTGTCACCTCGGTTCGCGACTGCGGGGCTCGCAGACCCGGCTCACTCCTCGCGCTCACGGGAGGACCGGCTTGTGCCCGGTCGCCGCCACGGCGTCCGGGCGGCGCAGGTAGAGCGGGGTGAGCGGTTCCCCGGGGGCGCCGGCCCGGATCCGCTCGGCGGCCAGCGTGGCGAGCACGGTCGCGTCCGGGTAGCGCGGCTCGGACCGCAGCGGCAGGCCGAGGACGTCCGCGTACCGGTGCGCGCCGTCGCCGACGGCCACGGTGACGGCCAGGTCGCGCGCGCGCTCGGCGGCGACCGCGGGGGCGTCGACGTTCGGCCCGGCGATCCGCTGACCGGCGCCGTCGTAGACGGCCCAGTAGACCTCCCGGCGGCGGGCGTCGCTGGCGGCCAGGACCGGCTCGCCGGCCGCCACCGGGTGGCCGATGCCGTCCAGCGAGCAGACGCCGTACGTGGGGATGCCGAGCACCTGGCCCATGGTGGCGGCGGTGACCAGGCCGACCCGCAGCCCGGTGAACGGCCCCGGGCCGAGCCCGGCGACGATCGCGGTCAGGTCGGCGGGACGGGCGCCGGCGTCGGCCAGCACCGCGTCGACCTGCGGGGCGAGCAGCTCACCGTGCGCCCGGGCGTCGACCGTGCACCGCTGCGCGCGGGCCGCGACGCCGTCCGCCGAGACCTCGACCAGCGCCGCGGTCACCGCGGGCGTCGAGGAGTCCACCACCAGTACGAGCACGGTATGCCAGCCTAGTCGGCTCCCCGCTCACGCCCGGTCACACCCCGTCCCGGGCCGCCACCAGCAGCGCCATCACGTACGGTCACCCGCGCGCCCGGCATCACCCCGGTGAGCGATATACCTGTCAGGCATAAATATGACTGACAGGTATATCGCTCTCTGCGGTAAGTCATCATCCGTTGGTGCCCGAAAGTCGCCTCGCCAGCCAGATCGCCGCTGCCCTCCGCCGGGAGCGCGGTGCCCGACTCCTGACCCAGCAGACGCTGGCCGACCTGGCCGGAACGAGCCAGGCCGCGGTGGCCCGCGTCGAACGCGGCGACCGCGTTCCCAGCATCCCGCTCGTCGAGCGCCTCTTCGCCGCGCTCGACCGTCAGCTCACCGTCGGCGTCGAGCCGTTGGACAGCGCCACCTCGACGCCCGGATGGCGGAGCTGGCCGCCCGGCCGCTGACCGAGCGGATCGAGGGCCTCGGACTGGACCGGATGATCGACCGGCTCGGCGACCTGCCCCACCTGCTGACCGGAAGCACCGCCGCCCTGCTCCAGGGCGCCCCGGTCCCGGTGGCCGCGGTGGAGATCGCGCTGCGGTGGCGCGACTCGACCCGGTTCACCGCCTGGCTGAGGGCGGCGTACGGACAGCGCTGGAACGCCCGGTGGGAGGAGTTCGGCGGTCTCCATCTGGAGCCGGAGGAGCCGGGCGAGCACCGCTGGCGGACCCGGTACGGCGAGATCCGGGCGCAGCTGTGCGACGAGCTGCCCGAGTCGGTCGAGGTGCGCCACGGCGACCGCGGCTACCGCGTGGTGCCGCTGCTCCAGGTGGAGCTGACCGATCCGCGCGCCGCCGACCTGCTACGCCGCCACCGGCAGCGGCAGGCCGACGACCGGGTCGGCGACCCGCCACCGCGTTGACCGCGGGCCGCCGAGGTGGACCGGACGGGGTCAGCCGGCTGAGCGCTCCCAGTCGATGGTGGGCAGGCCGGCGTCGGCGAGCGCCTTGTTGGCCGCGCTGAACGGGCGGCTGCCGAGGAAGCCGCGCGGGTTCATCGGGCTCGGGTGGCCGGCCTCCAGCACCACGTGCCGCGGGTTGGTGACCAGGGCCGCCTTCTTGCGGGCGTACCCGCCCCAGAGCAGGAAGACCACCCGCTGGTCGAGGGCGTCCAGGGCGCGGATGGTGGCGTCGGTGAACTCCTCCCACCCGGAGCTGGCGTGCGAGCCGGGGGTGGCCTGCCGGACGGTGAGCACCGAGTTGAGCAGCAGCACACCCTGCGCGGCCCAGCCGTTCAGGTTGCCGCTGCGCGGCTTCGGCACGCCCAGGTCCTCGCCCAGCTCCTTGAAGACGTTGCGCAGCGACGGCGGCACCGTCACCCCCTCGCGGACGCTGAAGCTGAGCCCGTGCGCCTGACCCGCCTTGTGGTACGGGTCCTGCCCGAGGATCAGCACCCGACACTCCGCCGGCCCGCACAGCCGGTAGGCGGAGAAGAGGTCCTCGACCGGGGGGAAGACGGTCCGGGTGGCGTACTCCCGGGCGACGAACCCGGCCAGCGCCGCGGTGCGGGCCGGGTCGAGGTGCGCGGCGAGCGCGGCCCGCCACTCGTCGGGGAGGAGCGCCAGCAGGTCGAGGGTGGGGGTGTCGTCGAGCATCGGCAACCTTTCGCAGTCGGTCCCGGGCACTGTAGGCAGCGGGTACGACAGCCCGTCAGTCGAGGGTGGCAAGGCGCTTTGCCCAGTCGCCGCCGAGCGGTTCCAGGGTCACCACCCGGGTGTCGTCCTCGCGCCGGTCGATGCGGACCCGCAGGTGGGCGTCGACCAACTGCTCGACCATCCCCTCGCCCCACTCGACCACGGTCACCGCCTCGTCCACCGAGGCGTCCAGGTCGAGGTCGTCGATCTCGGCGCGCGGGTCCGCCGACTCCCCCAGCCGGTACGCGTCGGCGTGCACGAGGGTCACCGTGCCGCCCCGGGCCGGGTCCGGCCGGTGCACCCGGGCGATCACGAAGGTCGGCGAGGTGATGTCGCCGCGCACTCCGAGGCCGACGCCGATGCCCTGGGTGAGCGCGGTCTTGCCCGCGCCGAGCGGCCCGCTGAGCAGCAGCAGGTCACCGGCGCGCAGCACGCCGGCCAGCCTCCGGCCGAACTCGTGGGTGTCGGCCACCGTCGGCAGCGTGACGACGACCGTCACAACCCCTCCAGAAAGCCTGCCAGGGCGGCGTTGACCTCGTCGGCGTGCTCCAGCATCACCACGTGCCCGCTGTCGTGGATCTTCACGAACTCCGCGTGCGGCAGCCGCCGGACGATCTCCTCCGAGTGGTTCACCGGAGTGATCATGTCCTTGTCCCCGACGATCACCAGCACCGGCGTGCCGGCCAGCGCGGCCAGCGCCGGGAACCGGGAGTGGGTGGCCAGGGTCCGCAGGTAGCGAGTCACCGTCTCGGCCGAGGTCCGCGAGTTCATCGTCTCCACGTACGAGACCAGGGCCGGGCTGGGCTTCGGGGTGCCGAAGCCGTACCGGCGGGTCAGCAGCCAGGCGACGTTGGTGGTGGACTTCCGGGCCTTGTCGATCACCGAACCGCCGTACCGGGTGGCGTTGCTCATCATGTAGAGCACCGGAGCACCGACCCGGCCGAGCAGCGCGGGCGCCACCAGCTTCGTCTCCGCGAGCAGGCCGCCCGAGGTGGCCATCAGCACCGTGCCGACCACCCGGTCGCCGAACATCTCCGGGTACAGCTCGGCCAGCGCCATGATGGTCATCCCGCCCATCGAGTGGCCGACCAGCACCAGCGGCCCCTCCGGCGTGGTCTCGTCGATCACCCGGCGCAGCGTCCGGCCCAGCGCGGCCAGGTCGTACTCCCCGCTCTCCAGCCGGCCCGACCGGCCGTGCCCCGGCTGGTCGTACGCGACGATCCGGTGGTCGCCCTGCGCGGCGAGCATCTTCCGCTGGAAGTGGAAGGTCCCCATGTCCAGGCAGAAGCCGTGCACCAGCACCACGGTGGGGTGCCCGGCGACCGGGCGGGTCGGCTCGACCACCTCGACGTGGATGTCCGTGCCGTCCGGCATCTCGAACCGGTACGACTCGTCGTACCGCTGCTCGCCGAAGACCTCGTGCGCGTACGGATCGGCGGGGTCGCCCTTGAGCCGGCGGACCAGGACCCGCTCGCTCACCACGCCCGCGGCGAGCCCGGCGGCGGCCACGCCGACGGCGGCGCCGACCACGCCGGCGACCTTGCCGGCCGCGGTCCGGGGCCGGGGAATGCGGAAGCGCTGACTCACGGTGCTACCTCGGCTCGCGACTGCGGGGCTCGCAACCCCGGCTCGCTCCTCGCGCTCACGGTGCTACCTCGGCTCGCGACTGCGGGGCTCGCAACCCCGGCTCGCTCCTCGCGCTCACGGTGCTACCTCGGCTCGCGACTGCGGGGCTCGCAACCCCGGCTCGCTCCTCGCGCTCACGGTGCTACCTCGGCTCGCGACTGCGGGGCTCGCAACCCCGGCTCGCTCCTCGCGCTCACGGGCGCTCGCCGTCGTAGACGCGGGGCACCCGGACCCCGCCGAACCGGGTCACGATCTCGTAGTTGATGGTGCCGACCGCCTCGGCCCAGTCGTCGGCGGTGGGCTCGCCGTCCGCGCCGCTGCCGAAGAGGGTCGCCACGTCACCGGGGGCGATCTCGTCGTCGCCGCAGTCCAGCACGATCTGATCCATGCAGACCCGGCCGGAGATGGTCCGCCGCTTGCCGCCGAGCTGCACCGGGCCGGTGTTGGAGGCGTGCCGGGGCACCCCGTCGGCGTAGCCGAGCGGCACCACGGCCAGGTTGGCCTCCCGCTCGGTGAGGTAGGTGTGGCCGTACGAGACGCCGGTGCCGGCCGGCACCCGCTTGGTCAGCATCACCCGGGCCCGGGCGGTCATCGCCGGACGCAGCCCGTACCGCTCGCCGGCCACCGGGGAGAGGCCGTAGATCGCCAGACCCGGGCGGACCAGGTCGAAGTGGGTGTCCGGGCGGGTCAGCGTGGCGGCGGAGTTGGCCAGGTGCCGGTAGCGCGGACGCAGCCCGGCCCGCTCGACCATGGCCAGCCCCTCGTGGAAGACGGCGAGCTGCCGGTCCGTGGTGGGGTGGCCGGGCAGGTCCGCGTACACGAAATGGCTCCACACCCCGACCACCTCGACCAGGCCGTCGGCCTGGGCCTTCGCGGCGGCCTCCAGCAGGGTGGGCCAGTCCGCGACGGTGGCCCCGCCCCGGGACAACCCGGTGTCGATCTTCAGGTGCAGCCGGGCCGGGCGGTCCGCCCGGCGGCTCGCCTCGATCATCTCGTCCAGCTGCGGCAGGCTGGCGCAGCCCAGGTCCACGCCGACGGCGACCCCGTCGTGCAGCGGCAGCCCCGGGCTCAGCAGCCAGGCCAGCACCGGGGCGGTGACGCCCTCCCGGCGCAGGGTCAACGCCTCGTCGAGGGTGCAGACGCCGAGCCAGTCCGCCCCGGCGTCGAGCGCGGCGCGGGCGGCCGGGACCATGCCGTGGCCGTACCCGTCGGCCTTGACCACCGCCATCAGCTCGGCGCTGGTGCCCGACCTCAGCCGGGTCACGTTCTCCCGGATCGCGTCCAGGTCGACGCGCACCTCCGACTGCCACATGCCCCCAGCCTACTTCCGTCGGTGATCACGGCGGTCGCAGCCGCGTGGTCGGACCCGCCGGGCGCGGCCCGGCCGGACCGGTCAGGGCAGCCGGGCCAGCACCGGGCGCAGGGCGGTGGCCACGTCGGGCGCGGTCACCGGGCCGCCCCGGGCCGCCTCCCGGCCGGCCAGCCCGTGCAGGTACGCCGCCGCGGCGGCCGCCCGGTCCGCCGGCACCCCGGCGGCGAGCAGCGAGCCGAGCAGCCCGGCGAGCACGTCCCCGGTGCCCCCGGTGGCCAGCGCCGGGGTGCCGGTCGGGTTGACATACGCCCGGCCGTCCGGCATGCCGATGATCGTGCGCTCCCCCTTGAGCAGCACCACCGCGTTCATCCAGGCGGCCAGCCGCAGCGCCGCCCCCACCCGGTCCGCGCCCGGGGTCTCGCCGCAGAGCCGGGCGTACTCCCGGTCGTGCGGGGTCACCACGATCGGGGCGTCCCGGTCGCGCAGCCGGTCCGCCAGCTTGCCGTCCACCAGCAGGGTGAGCGCGTCGGCGTCGAGCACCACCGGCACCGGCGCGGCGAGCACCGCGCGCAGCTCGGCCGCGGACTCCTCGCCGATGCCCAGCCCGGAGCCGCAGACCCAGGCCTGCACCCGGCCGGCGTCCGCGACCCGGCCGGTGGCGATCACCGACGGGTGCTGGTGCAGCACCTCCGCGCGCGCCCCACCGGCGTAGCGGACCATGCCGGTCGGCCCGGCCAGCGCGCCACCGACCGAGAGCACGGCCGCCCCCGGGTACGTCGCCGAGCCGGTCGCCACCCCGACCACGCCCCGGGTGTACTTCTCCGACGCCGGGCCGAGCCGCGGCCACCAGTCGACCAGGTCCGACCACTCGGTCACCCGCAGCGCCGGCGAGCCGCGCAGCCACGGCGCCAGCCCGATGTCGACCAGGTCCACGTGCCCGGCCAGGTCGGCGGCCGGGCCGACCACCAGCGCCGGCTTCAGCGCGCCGAAGGCCACCGTCACGTCGGCGCGCACCGCGCTCGGCCGGCCGGACGCGGTCAGCGGCACGTGCCCGGTGTCCACGGCGACCCCGCTCGGCACGTCCACCGCCACCACCGTGGCCCGGTCACCGTCGCGCCCGCAGTGCCGGATCAGGCTCGCCGCCAGCTGGTCGGCGGTCTCCCGCAGCCCGCCGCTGCCGCCGATCCCGACGATGCCGTCCAGCACCAGGTCGACCACGGCCGGCGGCCGGTCGACGAGCCGCCCGCCGGCGGCCCGGAGCGCCGCCAGCCCCTCGGCGTGCGCCCGGCCGGGGGTGAGCAGCAGGACGGAGACGGCCGCCCCGCGCCGGGCCAGCCGCTCGCCCGCCCAGAGGGTGTCGCCGCCGTTGTCACCGGAGCCGACCAGCAGCAGCACCCGGGCGCCGTAGACCCCGCCCCGGTCCTCGAGGAGCAGCGCGCAGCGGCGGGCCAGCCCGGCGGCGGCCCGCTGCATCAGCGTCCCCGGCGGGAGCGTCGCCATCAGCCCCGCCTCCGCCGCGCGTACGTCCGCGACCCGCCACACCGGTTTCATGCCACCCCGTCCCATCCCCGGGCGGGCCGGCCGGCCCGCCGGTCAGCTCACCGCTCCGCCACCACCATGGCCGACGCGATCCCGCCGTCGTGCGACAACGACAGATGCCAGCGGTTGATCCCGCGTTCGGCCGCGGCGTCGGCGACCGTGCCGGAGACGGTCAGCCAGGGCCGGCCGTCCGGGTCCGGCACGATCTCGCAGTCGTGCCAGCTCAACCCGCCGGGGGCGCCGAGCGCCTTGGCCACCGCCTCCTTGGCCGCGAAGCGGGCCGCCATCGACTCCGGTGAACGCGGGTTGCCGGAGCGGGTGTACCGCTCGGCCTCGGTGAAGAGCCGGTCGGCGAGCAGCGGCGTCCGGGCCAGGGCCCGGGCGAACCGGTCCACCAGCACGACGTCGATGCCGACCGCCACGATCACGGCACTCACCCTACCGGCGGGCGGGGTCGCAGATTAGCCACCGGGTCCGCGGTGGGCAACGCCTGTGGACAACCCGGGGGTACGACCACCGCCCGTCATCCACAGGGCCGGCGCCCGGGTGCGGACGCCTCCTACCGTCGTCCCCGTTGTCCGCCCGGCCCCGGCTCGTCGCCGGGGTGGGCGTCGCTCCGCCGCCCGACGTCCCCCCGTCGGCGGCGGCCGAGCCGGGGAGTCCGCCGATGACCGAGGTGCCGTTGACCGTCGAGCCCGAGCTGCTGCGCGAGGTCGCCCGGGCGCTGGGCGACGACGCTCACGCGCTGGCGCACGGACCGGCCGGGGCGCCGGGGCTGGTGCCGCCGGCCGAGGGCTGGTCGACCGGGGTGGCGCTGGCCGAGCTGGAGTCGGCGGTGCACCGCTGGTGCGGGGCGCTGGCGGCCCGGGTGGCGGGCACCGCCGACGCGGTCCGCGTGGCGGTGGAGGGCTACGAGGCGGTCGACGACCGGGCCGCCCGGCGCCTGGCCGGGGAGCCCCGGTGAACCGCCGCCCCGGCTCCCCGGCGGCCCGGCACCTCGCGTCCCCGGTGCCCGCGGCCGGCGCGCCGTCGGTGGAAACGCCACGCGCGTCGTCCATGGGCCCGGTCGCCGCGCCGGCGGCGGTCGGGTACGCCCAGCTCTGGTCCGCCGACCCGGCTGCCTGGGCCGGCGCCGGGGCGGCCTGGCGCGGACTGACCGATCCGGTGGGCCGGCGGGCCGACGCCCTGGACGCCCGGGTGGCCGCCCTGCGTCCGGCGTGGTCCGGCGCGGCCGGCGACGCGGCCCGGGCGCGGCTCACCACGCTGCGCACCGAGCTGACCGACGTGCTGCCCGCGCTGATCGAGGTCGACCAGGTGCTCGCCGAGTTCGCCGGGCGGTTGCGCGGGGCGAAGGCCCGGCTCGCCGCCGCCGTCACCCTCGCCGAGCAGGGCCGGCTGATGGTCGACCGGTCGGGCCGGGTCCGGGCGGATCCGGCCGTGCCGCGCCCCGCCGAGCGGGTCGGCCCCGGGGTGGCCCAGGTGGCGGCGGCGGTGCGCGCGGCGGTGGAGCTGGCCGGGGCGGCGGACCGGGAGGCGACCGCCCGGTTGGCCGAGCTGTCGGCGGCGGCCACCGCGGGCCGGGTGAGCGTCCCGCCCGGCCGGCGACCACCGGCCGGCGCCGGTCCGGCCGAGGTGGGCCGCTGGTGGGCGGGCCTGACGCCGGCCGAGCGCCGGTGGCTGGTGGCGCGCGAGCCGACCCTGGTGGGTCGCCTGGACGGGGTACCGGTGACCGCCCGGGACCAGGCCAACCGGCTGCTGCTGGCCGCGCGGCGAGCGGCGCTGCTGGCCCGCGAGCGCGAGCTGCTGAGTCGGCCGCCCCGCGGTCCGCTGGAGGTGGCCGGGCTGGCTCGGGTCGCGGCGGCGCTGCGCGGCCTGGACGCGCTCGCCGAGCGGTTGGCCGCGCCGGGGCCACCCCGGGCGTACCTGCTCGGGCTCGACCCGGCCGGCGACGGGCGGACGATCGTGGCGCTGGGCAACCCGGACCGGGCCGGCGCGGTGCTGACGTACGTGCCGGGGATGACCGCGGACCTGGCCGACGCCCCGGGCGAGCTGGGCCGGGCGGCCCGGGTGCTGGACCGCTGCGCGGCGCTCGCCCCGGCCGAGGAGACGGCGGCGGTGCTCTGGCTGGACTACGACGCCCCGGACTTTCTCCACGAGGCGGCGCGGGGCGGGCAGGCCCGGGACGCGGGGCCGGCGCTGCACCGGTTCCAGGAGGGGCTGCGCGCCTCCCACGAGGGGCCGCCGGCGCGGCACACCGTGCTCGGGCACAGCTACGGGTCGGTGGTGGTGGGCGCGGCCGCCCGCGACCAGGGGTTGAGCGCCGACGCGCTGGTCTTCGTGGGCTCGCCCGGGGTGGGCGTGGCGCACGCCGCGGAGCTGCGGATGCCGGCCGGTCAGGTGTGGGCGAGCACCGCGCCGGACGACGTGATCCGGCTGGCCCGGCCGCCGGACGAACTGGTCCGCCGGGCGGCGCTCGGCGGGACGCCGCTCGGCCCGGCGGTGGCGCTGCTCCACCCGGTCGAGCACGAGCTGTGGTTCGGGCACGACCCGAGCGACCCGGGCTTCGGCGGCCGGCGCTTCCCCAGCGGCCGGTACGGCCACACCGGCTACTGGGACCCCGGCAATCCCGCCCTGGACGGGATGGCCCGGATCGTGCTCGGCCGGTGAGCGCGGGCCCCACCAATGCGCGGGGCCCCTCCACCGCGCGGTGGAGGGGCCCCGGAGCGAAATCGCAGCCGGTTACTCGACGGTGACCGACTTGGCCAGGTTGCGCGGCTGGTCGACGTCGTGCCCGCGGGCGGCGGCGATCTCGGCGGCGAGCACCTGGAGCGGCACCGTGGTGACCAGCGGGGCCAGCAGGGTCGGCGTACGCGGCACGTAGATCAGGTGGTCGGCGTAGCGGACGACGGCCTCGTCGCCCTCCTCCGCGATCACGATGGTCCGGGCGCCACGGGCGCGGACCTCCTGGATGTTGGAGACGACCTTGTCGTGCAGCATGCCCCGGCCGACCGGCGAGGGGACCACGCAGATCACCGGGGTGCCCTTGTCGATCAGCGCGATCGGGCCGTGCTTCAGCTCGCCGGCGGCGAAGCCCTCGGCGTGCATGTACGCCAGCTCCTTGAGCTTGAGCGCGCCCTCCAGGGCCACCGGGTAGCCCACGTGCCGGCCGATGAAGAGCACCGTCGGCTCGGACTTCAGCTCGCGGGCCAGCTCGCGGACCGGCTCGATCCGGTCGAGCAGCTCGCGCAGCTTGCCCGGCATCTCCTGGAGCTGGGCGACCACCGCGCCCACCTCGTCGGCGAACTTGATCCCGCGTACCTGGGCCAGGTGCAGGCCGATCAGGTAGCAGGCGACGAGCTGGGTGAGGAACGCCTTGGTGGAGGCGACGGCGATCTCCGGGCCGCCGTGGGTGTAGAGCACGGCGTCCGACTCGCGGGGGATCGTGGAGCCGTTGGTGTTGCAGATGGCCAGCACCCGGGCCTTCTGCTCCTTGGCGTGGCGCAGCGCCATCAGGGTGTCCATGGTCTCGCCGGACTGCGAGATCACCACGATCAGGGTGGACCGGTCCAGGACCGGGTCGCGGTAGCGGAACTCGCTGGCCAGCTCGACCTCGCAGGGGATGCGGGTCCAGTGCTCGATGGCGTACTTGGCGACCAGCCCGGCGTGGTACGCGGTGCCGCAGGCGACAATGAAGATCTTGTCGACGTCGCGCAGGTCCTGCTCGCTGAGGCGGACCTCGTCGAGGGCGATCTCACCGGTGTCGGTGAGCCGGCCGAGCAGCGTGTCGGCGATCGCCTGCGGCTGCTCCTCGATCTCCTTGAGCATGAACCAGTCGTAACCGCCCTTCTCGGCGGCCGAGGCGTCCCAGTCGATGTGGAAGTCCTTGCCGGTGGCGGGCTGACCGGCGAAGTCGGTGATCTCGATGCTGTCCGTGGTGATCAGGACGATCTGGTCCTGGCCCAGCTCGACCGCGTCGCGGGTGTGCTCGATGAACGCGGCCACGTCGCTGGCCAGGAAGTTCTCGCCGTCGCCGCGGCCGACCACCAGCGGCGAGTTGCGCCGGGCGCCGACCACCGCGCCGGGGATGCCGGCGTCAACGGCGAGCAGGGTGAACGCGCCCTCCAGCCGCTGGCAGACCACCCGCATGGCGGAGGCGAGCAGCTGCGGGCTGTCCACCTCGCCGGCCGAGCGCAGGTCGGCCAGCGCGGCGGAGAGCAGGTGCGCGGCGCACTCGGTGTCGGTGTCGCTGGCGAACTCGACGCCGTCGGCCTCCAGCTCGGCGCGGAGCTTGGCGAAGTTCTCGATGATGCCGTTGTGGATCACCGCGACCCGGCCGTCGGGGGCGACGTGCGGGTGGGCGTTGCGGTCGGTGGGGCCGCCGTGGGTGGCCCAGCGGGTGTGCCCGATGCCGGTGGTGCCGTCGCCGATGCCGATCGGGCTGGCGGCGCAGGACTCCGGGTCGACGGCGGCCCGCTCGGCGAGCACCTTCTCCAGGTTGGCCAGCTTGCCGGCCTTCTTCTCGGTCAGCAGCTCGTCGTCGCACACGATGGCGACGCCGGCCGAGTCGTAGCCGCGGTACTCAAGCCGCCGCAGTCCGTCGAGCACGATGCCGAGCGCCGGGCGCGAACCGGCGTAACCCACGATTCCACACATGGCCCCGAGCCTAACGCAGTTTCGCTCATCGTGCGTGCGCGGAAGTCCGGTAAATGATCAGTGAATTTGAGCGATCAGGTGAACACCGGCGAAGGATCGGACATATCACCCGGCACGGGTGGGCACCGCTGGTTCCGCCCGTCCAGCGGCCGGAAACACAACCGCGCGCCAGCCCGGGTGGCCGGGGCGGTGCGGCTCACCGGCGGACGACGCGGGCGGCGTACATTCGGGCTCGCCCAGCGGGGCGACGAACACCCCCCGGGGCACCTCCTCCCCCGGCCGCGGAGGCCTCCGCGGCCCGACCCCTGCGAGCGGAGCTGATGTCCCAGGCGACGCCACCCCCCGACCCGCAGCCGGCGACCGGCGCGGTCCCGACCGGCCCGACGGCCGCGCCCCACCGGTGGGTGCCGCCGGACAAGCCGTCGTCCGGACCGGAGCCCGACCCCTGGCTGCCGCCCTCGACCGGGGCGGCCCCGGCAGCGCCCGGGTCTCCCGCGCCCGTCGCCGAGCCCGCCGTCGAACGTCCACGCGGCCGGGACGGCAGGACGACCACCGTCGTCCTCTCGGTCTTCGCCGTCGTGGTGCTGGCGGTCTGCGGTCTCCTCGGCGTCGCCGGGCTCCTCGTCAACCTGCCGGCCGACCCGTTCGGCGCGCCGAAGGTCGCCGGGCCGCGGCAGGACACGCCGACCACCCCGGACGAGGACGAGGACCAGGGTGCGGAGGCTGCCGCGGGCGGGCAGCCGGCACCGGACCCGACGCCCACCAGGAAGCCCGCCGCCACCCCGTCCGGCGGACCGGGCCGGTTCGCCGTCGCGTACGAGGTGACCGGCCAGGGGCCGGCCAACATCCAGTACTACGACGCGGACGGCTATCTCGTCGAGCTCGACGAGGTGCGGCTGCCGTGGCACACGAAGATCAGCACCGACGATCCGAGCCGAGCGTCCGTGATGGCGAACAAGGGCGACGACAAGGGCGGGCGCACCATCGCCTGCGCGATGACGGTGAACGGTGGCGTGCCCGTCACCGAGTCCGTCGACGACCGCGGCTGGCGGGTCAGCTGCGGCGGCTGACGGCGGGCTCGAGGTGTCAGCCCCGGGCCGTAGGCTGGCCCGCGTGACGACGACCGATCCCCTGGTGGCCCGGATGCGGCCGTTCGGCACCACCATCTTCGCCGAGATGTCCGCGCTCGCCGTGCGTACCGGCGCGGTCAACCTCGGCCAGGGTTTCCCCGACACCGACGGCCCGCCGGAGATGCTGGCCGCGGCCGCCGAGGCGCTGCACTCCGGCCACAACCAGTACCCGCCGGGCCCGGGCATCCCGGCGCTGCGCGCGGCCGTCGCCGCCCACCAGCGCCGGTTCTGGGGGCTGGAGTACGACCCGGACGGCGAGATCGTGGTGACCGCGGGCGCCACCGAGGCGATCGCCGCCAGCGTCCTCGCCCTCTGCGAGCCGGGCGACGAGGTGGTCTGCTTCGAGCCGTACTACGACTCGTACGCCGCCTCGATCGCGCTGGCCGGCGCGGTCCGCCGCCGGGTCACGCTGCGTCCCGGCGCCGACGGCCGGTACGCCTTCGACCCGGCGGAGCTGCGCGCGGCGTTCGGCCCGCGGACCCGGCTGGTGCTGCTCAACTCCCCGCACAACCCCACCGGCAAGGTGTTCACCCCGGACGAGCTGGCGCTGGTCGCCGAGCTCTGCCGGGAGCACGACGCGTACGCGGTCACCGACGAGGTTTACGAGCACCTGGTCTTCCCCGACGCCGCCGCGCCGCACGTGCCGCTGGCCACGCTGCCCGGGATGCGGGAGCGGACGCTGCGGATCTCCTCGGCCGGCAAGACGTTCTCCTGCACCGGCTGGAAGGTCGGCTGGGTGAGTGGGCCGGCGCCGCTGGTCTCCGCGGTGCTGCGGGTCAAGCAGTTCCTCACCTTCGTCAACGCCGGCCCGCTGCAACCGGCGGTCGCCGTGGCGCTGGCCCTGCCGGACACGTACTTCGCGGAGTTCGCCGACGGCATGCGGCGGCGGCGGGACCAGCTCGTCGACGGGCTCACCGACGCCGGATTCGAGGTGTACGCCCCGGAGGGGACGTACTTCGTCACCGCCGACGTCACCGCGCTCGGCGGCCGGGACGGGGTGGAGTTCTGCCGCTCGCTGCCCGAGCGGTGCGGCGTGGTGGCGGTGCCGACGCAGGTCTTCTACGACGACGCCGAGGCGGGCCGACGGCTGGTCCGCTTCGCCTTCTGCAAGCGGCCCGAGGTGCTGACCGAGGCGGTGGCCCGGCTGGGCCGACTGAAGGAGGATCGATGACCGACGCGTACGCCGATCGGGTCCGCCGGGTGGCGGCGCTGCGCGGCTGCGACACCGTGCTCTCCGGGATCCGGCCGACGTCGGTGGCCGAGCAGCTCGACGCGATCCGGGCGACCGCGACCGACGAGCTGCTGCCCGACTTCTACGGCGAGGGCGGGGCGGTCGAGGCGGTCGAGCGCCGGGTCGCCGAGCTGCTGGGCACGGAGGCGGTGGCCTTCTTCCCCACCGGCACGATGGCCCAGCAGGTCGCCATGCGGTACGGCGCCGAGCTGACCGGCCGGGACGCCGTCGGCCTGCACCCGCTGAGCCACCCGCTGATGCACGAGCGGGACGCGTACGCCGTGCTCGGTGGCCTGCGCGCGGTCCGGACCACGGGCGCGCCGCGCAATCCGACCGCGGAGGAGATCGCCGGGCTGGACGAGCCGGTCGGCACCCTGCTGCTGGAGCTGCCGCTGCGGGACGCGGGTTTCGTCCTGCCCACCTGGGACGAGCTGGTCGCGGTGGTCGGGGCGGCCCGGGACCGTGGCTTCCTGGTGCACCTGGACGGCGCCCGGCTCTGGGAGTCCACCGTCCACCTGGGGCGCTCGGCGGCCGAGGTCGCCGGGCTGGCGGACAGCACCTACGTCTCGTTCTACAAGTCCCTCGGCGGCCACTCGGGTGCCGCCCTCGCCGGCACGGCCGAGTTGGTCCGCTACGCCCGGGCCTGGCGGCACCGCTACGGCGGCAACCTGTTCCAGCAGTGGCCGGCGGCGCTGGCCGCCGTGGCCGGCCTGGACCGCGAGCTGCCCCGGCTGCCCGCCTACGTCGCCCACGCGAAGCGCGTCGCGGAGGCGTTGGCCGGGCTGCCGGGCGCCCGGGTCCACCCGACGCCGCCGCACACCCACCAGTTCCGGCTCTGGCTGCCGCACCCGGCGGACGCCCTGAACGACGCCAACCTCGCCCTCGCCGAGGAGGAGAAGGCCTGGTTCGTGGGCGGCTGGCGGGATACCGAGGTGCCCGGCGTGGCGCTGGCCGAGGTGACGGTGGCCGGCCCGGCCCTGGAGCTCTCCCCCGACCAGGTCACCGACCTGGCCGACCGCTTCCTCCGCCGAGTCCCGCCCGCCTGACGGCCCCGCGGTCGACCACAACCCGCCGCCACCGGGACTCGCGTCCGCTGCTGGGACCTGGTGGAGTGACGCTACGAGGCTGATGACGTCGGTGAATCACCTTCGACGACACGCTTCGGTCCGCGCCGACGTCGCGCGGGTGATCCGTTCACGTCATCAGGTTCGTAGCGCGCCAGCAATGAGGCGCTGCGGCTGCGCGCGGACCGGGACGACACCAGGACGGAGCCGGGCGCGGCGGGTCTCCCCGCCGCGCCCGGTCAGCCGGTGAAGCGGTCAGGCGGTGGGGCTGGCGGTGCGGACGTGGGCGGCGATCCGCTCGGCGACCTCGCGGGCCGTCGCCTCGGTGGCCGCCTCGACCATGACCCGGACCAGCGGCTCGGTGCCGGACGGGCGCAGCAGCACCCGGCCGGTCTCGCCCAGCTCGGCCTCGGCCCGCTCCACCTCGGCGCGGACGGCCGGCGCGGCGGCGCCCACGGTCCGGTCGCCGACCGGCACGTTGATCAGCACCTGAGGCAGCTTGGTGACGACCGAGCCCAGCTCGGCGAGGGACTTGCCGGTGGCGGCCATCCGGGACATCAGGTGCAGCCCGGTCAGCACCCCGTCGCCGGTGGTGGCGTACGCCGGCATGACGATGTGGCCGCTCTGCTCGCCGCCGAGGGCGAGGCCGGAGGCGCGCAGCTCCTCCAGGACGTACCGGTCGCCGACCTTGGTCTCGACCAGGCGGATGCCCTGCGCGGACATCGCCAGCCGCAGGCCGAGGTTGCTCATCACCGTCGCGACCAGGGTGTCCTGGGTCAGCTCGCCGGCCTCCCGCATGGCCAGCGCCAGGATGGCCATCAGCTGGTCGCCGTCGACCTCGTCGCCGTCGGCGGTCACCGCGACGCACCGGTCGGCGTCGCCGTCGTGGGCGATGCCGAGGTGCGCGCCGTGCTCGACCACGGCGGCGCGCAGCGCGTCGATGTGGTTGGAGCCGCAGTCGTCGTTGATGTTGAGCCCGTCCGGCTGGGCGTAAATCGCGATGACCTCGGCACCCGCCTCCCGGTACGCCACCGGGGCGACCTCGGCGGCGGCGCCGTTCGCGCAGTCCACGACGACCTTGATCCCGTCCAGCCGGTGCGGCACCGTGCCGACGAGGTGCTGGACGTAGTGGTCGGCGCCGTCCAGCAGGTCGTGCACCCGCCCGACGCCGGCCCCGATCGGGCGGTCCCAGGCGGTGGTGGCGTTCGCCTCGACAGCCGCCTCGATCCGCATCTCGATCTCGTCCGGCAGCTTGTGCCCACCGGCGGCGAAGAGCTTGATCCCGTTGTCCGGCATCGGGTTGTGCGAGGCGGAGAGCATCACGCCCAGGTCGGCCTTGGCCTCCGCGGTGAGGAACGCCACCGCGGGGGTGGGCAGCACGCCGACCCGCACCACGTTGGCGCCCGCGCTGGTCAGGCCGGCCACCACGGCCGCCTCCAGCATCTCGCCGCTGGCCCGGGTGTCCCGCCCGACGACGGCGAGCGGCGGATGACTCTTGTCCGTCTCGGCCAGCGTGTGGGCGGCGGCCACCGCCACCGCGAGCGCCAATTCCGGGGTGAGATCCGCGTTCGCCCGCCCGCGTACCCCGTCCGTGCCGAACAACCGGCCCATACCCGCCAACCTCCGATGAAACGGTCCCAGGGAAAGGCGGACGGCCGGGCCACCTCCCGTTCGAGGGAGGCGGACCCGGCCGTCCGTCAGAAGTACAACGCGCTGCTGAAGATCAGCGCTTCGAGTACTGAGGAGCCTTACGAGCCTTCTTGAGGCCGTACTTCTTGCTCTCCTTGACCCGGGCGTCACGGGTCAGGAAGCCGGCCTTCTTCAGGGCCGGACGGTCGTCGGGCTCGTTCACGATCAGCGCCCGGGCGATGGCCAGCCGCAGCGCACCGGCCTGGCCGGTGGTGCCGCCGCCACGCAGGTTGGCGATGACGTCGAACGCCTCGGGCTTCTCGGCGGTCACCAGCGGGTCCTTGATGAGCTGCTGGTGCACCTTGCTCGGGAAGTAGGCCTCGAGGTCCCGGCCGTTGCAGGTGATCTTGCCGGTGCCGGGGACGATGCGAACCCGGACGATGGCCTCCTTGCGCCGACCCACGGTCTGGATCGGGCGGTCACCGCGAGGCGCGCGGGCGACGGGCGCCGGCGCCTCGGCGGCCTCGGGGGCAACCTCGGTCTCGGTGATGTCGGTCATGCTGCTTCCTTCGCCCGCGCTCACTGCGCGATCTGCTTGATCTCGAACGGCACCGGCTGCTGCGCGCCGTGCGGGTGCTCCGCACCGGCGTAGACCTTCAGCTTCTTGATCAGCTGACGGCCGAGCTTGTTGTGCGGGAGCATGCCCTTCACGGCAAGCTCGACGGCCCGGTCGGGACGCTTGGTCAGCAGCTCGTCGTAGCCGACCTGCTTCAGACCACCCGGGTAACCCGAGTGGCGGTAGGCAATCTTGGTCTGACGCTTGTTGCCGGTCAGCGCAACCTTGCCCGCGTTCACGATGACGACGAAGTCGCCCGTGTCGACGTGCGGCGCGAAAGTCGGCTTGTGCTTGCCGCGCAGCAGCGTGGCGGCGTGGGTGGCCAGGCGGCCCAGCACGACATCAGAGGCGTCGATAACGTGCCACTGACGCTCGATCTCACCCGGCTTCGGGCTGTACGTACGCACAGGTCTACCTTGTCTCGTCGTCGGTCTGGGGTCGCGCGCCGAGGTGACCAGGCGCGCACGAACGACCAAGCGTACCTGATGCGGCACGCCTCTGGATGTCGTACAACAGCAGGCAACGATACCCGCCGCCCGGTCGGCAGGTCAAAACGGGGGGTCACCCCAGCGCGGCTCGCGACATGGCGATGGTACAGGTCACACGCCGGCCAGCCGGCGCGACCCCGGCCGCAGGTAGACCGCCCAGGTCACCACGAAGCAGAGCGCGTACCAGCCGATGAAGGCCAGGTAGGCGGCGTCCGCGTTCCCGGAGGTCAGGAAAGACTGCCGGAAGGCGACGTTGACCAGCACCCCGCCGGAGGCGCCGACCGCGCCGGCGATGCCGATCAGCGCCCCGGAGAGCCGCCGGCCGCGACGCTCGGCCGCCACCGGGTCGGCCCCGCGGTCGACCTCGGCCGCCGCCCGGGCCCGGAAGATCGCCGGGATCATCTTGTACGTCGAGCCGTTGCCGATCCCGGAGAAGACGAAGAGGGACAGGAACCCGGCCAGGTAGAGCGGCAGCGACCGGTCCCGGGCCGCGTACAGCACCAGCCCGGCGCCGGCCGCCATGGCGACGAAGTTCCAGAAGGTCACCCGGGCCCCGCCGAGCCGGTCGGCGAGCTGCCCGCCGAGGGGCCGGATCAGCGAGCCGACCAGGGGCCCGAGGAAGGTCAGCCAGGCCGCGTCGACCGGGGTGGGGAAGCGGTCGTGGAACTGGAGCTGGAGCACCTGCCCGAAGGCGAAGCCGAACCCGATGAACGAGCCGAAGGTGCCGATGTAGAGCAGGGACATCACCCAGGTGTGCGGGTCCCGGGCGGCCTCGCGCAGCGCGCCGGGCTCGTTGCGCGCCCCGGGGAGGTTGTCCAGCCAGCGCGCCGCGGCCAGCGCGGCCAGCACGATCAGCGGCAGGTAGACCGCGGGCACCAGCCGGGGGTACGCGGCCCCGGCGGTGGCCAGCACGGCCAGCCCGACCAGCTGCACCGCCGGCACGCCGAGGTTGCCGCCACCGGCGTTGAGCCCGAGCGCCCGCCCCTTGAGCCGGTCCGGGTAGAAGAGGTTGATGTTCGCCATCGAGGAGGCGAAGTTGCCCCCGCCGACCCCGGTCAGGCAGGCCAGCACCATCAGCGTGGTGTACGACACCCCGGGTTCGAGCAGCACCGCCATCGGTATCGCCGGCACCAGCAGCAGCAGCGCGCTGACGATGGTCCAGTTCCGGCCGCCGAAGCGGGCCACCGCCAGGGTGTACGGCAGCCGCAGCACCGCGCCCAGCGCGGCCGGTACGGCGGTGAGCAGGAACTTCCCGGCCGGGTCGATGCCGTAGGCCGGGCCGAGGAAGAGCACGGTCACGGACCAGAGGCTCCACACCGAGAAGCCGACGTGCTCGGCGAAGATCGAGACGTACAGGTTGCGCCTGGCGATCGGGGCGCCGGTCGTACGCCAGAATTCCGGGTCCTCCGGGCGCCAGTCGGTGATCGGCTGCCGGCGCCCGGCGGCGGCCGGTTCCAGGGTGGCGGTGGGGGCCAGTGTGCTCACGGCGACTCCTCCTCGTCGATGCGACTAGGAGGACGCTAGGAACGGGCGGTTTCCCCCCCGTGCCCGTCGGGGGTCGTTCCGGAAACGGGGATCGCACGTCCGCCCCGGACCGGTGGTGAGGCGGTCAGATCTCCTGGAGGATGCGCAGCGCCCGGCCGACCCGCTGCATGGTCTCCGTGTCGGCCACGTCCACGCACTCGGTGAACCACTTCTTCATCGGTGCGGAGAGCCGGTCCGGCATCACCACCCAGCGGCCCATCGCGACCGCGAGGGGCGAGTCGCGCAACAGCGACTCGTCGACCACCTCGGCCACGATCACGATGGGCACGTCGGTGGAGTTGTAGACGTCGGAGCTGATCACCAGGCCGAGCCGTTCCCGGGCGCCCTCGATGCGCCAGACCTCGCCCCTACGCAGCACGCGGGCGTCCGCCGAAGAGCACGTCGTCGACCATGGCGACCTCGTGGGCGTCGGCGAGGGCGGCGGACTCCAGATCCAGGCCGGCGCGACCGACGGCGGCGGCGTGCGCGGTGAAGACCTCGCGCAGCGCCTTCTCCCGGGCGGCCTGGTCCATCCAGGCGGAGAGCGACAGCCCCTCCCGCTTGGCGAACCGGCGCGCCTCCTCGATCGTCTCGTCCGAGAACGAGAGGGTCACCTTGGCAGTCATGCCGGAGAGATTACCGCTGGGTATGACCGCTGGTCATCCCGGTCGTCGCCCACTCGGCCCGGGGAGCCAGAACGCCCACCGCCGACATTCCCGGCGAACCGCCACCCGCACGTGGCAGCCCCCACCGGCCCCGGGGCCCGGTCACCAGGTCTGCTCGGCGGCCCGGACGAGCATCTCGTTGACCGCCACCCGACGGTCCCGGGTGACGATGTAGGTCACCGCGTCCGCGATGTCCTCCGGCCGCAGCAGCTCCATCCCCTCGACCTGCCGGACGATCGCCTCCCGCACCCCGTCCCGCACGTGCGAGGAGAGCTCCGTGTCGACGGTGCCCGGCTCGACCACGCTCACCCGGAGCCGCTTCGGCCCCACCTCCTGCCGGAGCGCCTCGGAGAACGCGTTGAGGCCGAACTTGGTGAGGTTGTAGACGGCCGTGCCGGGTCGGGCCACCCGGCCGGCGGTGGAGCTGATGTTGACCAGGTCCGCCACCCGGCGCGGGGAATCCTCGACGGCGCGCAGCAGGTGCGGCAGCGCGGCCCGGGTCACGTACAGCATGCCCTGGACGTTGACCGCGAGCATCTGCTCCCACTCCTCCGTGGGGGCGTCGGCCACCGGCCCGACGAGCATGATCCCGGCGTTGTTGACCACGGTGTCCAGCCGCCCGAGCTCGGCCACCACCTGCTCGACGGCGGCGGCCGCCGCCGGCTGGTCGGTGATGTCGGCCTCCACCACCAGGACCGTCCCGCCCGTCGCGCGGATCGAGCCCGCCAGGTCCTCGAGCCGCTCGCGGCGCCGGGCCAGCACCGCCACCGCCGCGCCCTCGGCGGCGAGGCTGCCCGCCGTCGCCGCGCCGATGCCGCTGCTGGCGCCGGTCACCAGCGCCACCGTCCCGGCCAGCCGTCCGCTCATGCCCGTCCTCCTCGTTCCGTGCCCGCCCGCCAGGTGCGCCCACCTCAGGATTGGCGCCCGTCCGGCGCCGGCCACCCCACACGAATAACCGGAGCAGCCTCCGCTTATCAGCGTAACCGGAGGTTGCTCCGGATAGCAACGGCGCGGTCAGGCCGCCCGGCCGCCGAAGACCGCGAAGCGCCACTCCTTGAAGAAGCAGTCCACGTCGACCAGCCCCGCCTCGGCGAGCCAGCCGCACTGGTCGGCCACCCCCGCCGGCCGGTCGTGCCGCATCCGCTCCCGGGCGGCGGCGATCTCCCCGGCGTCCGAGCCCAGCTCGGTGATCCGCGCGGTCCAGACCTCGTCATACCGGCGGTCCAGGGCGGGCGTCGGGCCGGCCACCTGCTCGGCGTTGACGAACACCCCGCCGGGGACGAGCGCCGCCGCGGCCCGGCGGTAGAGGGCCCGCTTGCCGGCGTCGGTCAGGTGGTGGACGGCGAGCGCGGAGACCACCGCGTCGTACCGGCCGGGCGGCAGCGGGTCGGCCAGGTCCGCCCGGATCACCCGGTGCGGCACGCCCCGGGCGCGGAGCTGGTCGGTGGCGACGGCGAGCATCGCGGGCGCGGCGTCGACCAGGGTCAGCCGGACCCCGGGCACGGCGGCGGAGAGGAGCAGGGAGAGCAGGCCGGTGCCCGCGCCCAGGTCCAGCACCTCCGGGGTACGCCCCGCCGCCAGCGCCGCCCGCAGCGGCGGGGCGGCGACCTCGACGGCGGTGCCGTAGAAGGCGTCGAAGCAGGGCACCAGCCGTCGCCGGGCCTCGTCGTACGTCCCAGCCACGGCGTCGAACGCGTCCGCCACGGTCATCCCGGCCTCCCAAATAATAGGAATCGTGTCTCATATTCTAAGCCGGATGGTCCGGCCCGGTGACCCCGTGCGGTGTGAGGCGCTCTTGACAGGACCGAAACAGAAGGGACCCGGACCGGAAACCGCCCGGCGGCACGCTTTGCCGACATGACAGACGGTGCACGGGTGGCGACGCGACCGGGGCTGGGATCCCGGGAGGCGGCGACCCACTGCCCGTACTGCGCCCTCCAGTGCGGGATGACCCTGCGCGAGACCGACGGGCGGGTCGAGGTGCTCCCCCGGGAGTTCCCCACCAACCGCGGCGGGCTCTGCCAGAAGGGCTGGACCGCCGCCGAACTGCTGGACCACCCCGAGCGGCTGACCACGCCCCTGCTGCGCGACCCGGTCACCGGCGAGCAGCGCCCGGCGAGCTGGGACGAGGCGCTGGACCGGATCGCCGCCAGCATCCGTGCCGTTCAGACCGGACACGGCCGGGACGCCGTGGCGGTCTTCGGCGGCGGCGGGCTCACGAACGAGAAGGCGTACGCGCTCGGCAAGTTCGCCCGGGTGGCGCTGCGGACCCGGCACATCGACTACAACGGACGCTGGTGCATGTCCTCGGCGGCGGCCGCCGGCATCCGGGCCTTCGGCGTCGACCGGGGGCTGCCCTTCCCGCTGGCCGACCTCGGCCGGGCGGAGACCCTGCTGCTGGTCGGCGCCAACCCGGCGGAGACCATGCCGCCGCTGCTGCGCCACCTCGCCGACCAGCGGGAACGCGGCGGACGGCTGATCGTGATCGACCCCCGGGTCACGGCGACCGCCCGCCAGGCCGACCTGCACCTGCAACCGCTCCCCGGCACCGACCTCGCGGTGGCCAACGCGCTGCTGCACATCGCGCTCACCGAGGGCTGGCTCGACCGGGACTATGTCGCCGCCCGGACCGAGGGCTTCGACGCGGTCCGCCGCACGGTGGCCGGCTACTGGCCGGCCGAGGTGGAACGGCTCTCCGGGGTGCCGGTGGCCGACCTGGAGGCGACCGCCCGGGCGCTCGCCTCCGCCGGCAGAGCGATCATCCTCACCGCCCGCGGCGCGGAGCAGCACGCCAAGGGCGTCGACACGGTCACCGCCTTCGTCAACCTGGCGCTCGCCCTCGGCCTGCCCGGCCGTCCCGGATCCGGGTACGGCTGCCTCACCGGGCAGGGCAACGGCCAGGGCGGCCGGGAGCACGGGCAGAAGGCCGACCAGCTCCCCGGCTACCGGAAGATCGACGACCCGGCGGCACGGGAGCACGTGGCGCGGGTCTGGGGCGTACCGGCCGACGACCTGCCCGGGCCGGGGGTGCCGGCGTACCAGCTGCTGGACTCGCTCGGCACGCCGGACGGCCCGCGGGCGCTGCTGGTGTTCGGCTCCAACCCGGTGGTCTCGGCGCCCCGGGCGGCCCGGATCGAGTCCCGGCTGCGCGACCTGGACCTGCTGGTCGTCGCCGACTTCCTGCGCTCGGAGACGGCCGCGCTGGCCGACGTGGTGCTGCCGGTCGCCCAGTGGGCCGAGGAGGACGGCACGATGACCAACCTGGAGGGTCGGGTGCTGCGCCGGCGGGCGCTGCGCGAGCCGCCACCCGGCGTCCGCACCGACCTGGCGGTCCTCGCCGACCTCGCCGCCCGGCTCGACACGCCGGTGGGCTTCCCGACCGACCCGCGGGCGGTCTTCACCGAGCTGCGGCGGGCCTCGGCCGGCGGGCCGGCGGACTACGCCGGCGTGACCTGGGACCGGATCGACGCCGCCACGGGCGTCTTCTGGCCCTGCCCCGACCCGGACGGCCCGGACACCCCCCGGCTCTTCGCCGACCGGTTCCCCACCCCGAGCGGGCGGGCCCGGTTCCACCCGGTGACCCACCGGCCGGCCGCCGAGGAGGTCTGCGCCGAGTACCCGCTGCACTTCACCACCGGGCGGGTGCTGGCCCAGTACCAGTCCGGCACCCAGACCCGGCGGGTCACCGCGCTGCGCCGGGCCGCGCCCGGCGCCTTCGTCGAGCTGCACCCGGACCTGGCCGCCCGGCTCGGCGTCGCCGAGGGCGAGGAGGTGCGGGTCGTCTCCCGCCGGGGCGAGCTGCGGGCGCCCGCCCGGGTCAGCCCCACGATCCGGCCGGACACCGTCTTCGCGCCGTTCCACTGGGCCGGCGCCGGCCGCGCCAACTCGGTCACCAACGACGCGGTCGACCCGGTCTCCGGGATGCCCGAATTCAAGATCTGCGCGGTACGGGTGGAGAGGGTCGAGCCGTGAGCGAACGGGTGATCATCGTCGGGTACGGGATGGCCGGGTCCCGGCTCGCCGCCGAGCTGCACGCCCGGGGCGGGGACCACAAGGTCACCGTGCTCGGGGCGGAGCCGCACCGGGCGTACAACCGGATCATGCTCTCCACCCTGCTCGCCGGGAAGATCGCCGAGCCGGACGTGGAGCTGGCCGAGGTCGCCGGGCAGGGCGTGGACGTGCGGACCGGGGTGGCGGTCACCGCGATCGACCGGGCCGCCGGCGAGGTGCACACCGACGACGGCGACCAGCACGGCTACGACCACCTGGTCCTCGCCACCGGCAGCCGGGCCCTGGTGCCGCCGCTGCCCGGCCTCGACCCGCTGCCCGAGCGGGTGGTGCCGTTCCGCACGCTGGACGACTGCCGGCGGATCCTCGCCGCCGCCGAGGGCGCCCGGAGCGCCCTGGTGCTCGGCGGCGGCCTGCTCGGGCTGGAGGCGGCCCGCGGCCTCGCCGCCCGGGGGCTGGACGTGACGGTGGTGCACCCCATGGGCCACCTGATGGAGCGGCAGCTCGACCCGACCGCCGGCGCGGTGCTCGTCGGCACCCTCGCCGAGCTCGGCGTGCGTACCGTGCTGGCGGTTTCGGCGACCGGGGTGACCGCGGCCGCCGACGGGGTCCGCCTCGACCTCTCCGACGGCCGGTCCCTCACCGCCGACCTGCTGGTGATCTCCTGCGGGGTACGCCCCGACACCGCCCTCGCCGCCGCGGCCGGACTGACCGTCGAGCGCGGCGTGGTGGTGGACGACCGGATGCGAACCAGCGACCGGCGGATCTCGGCGATCGGCGACTGCGCCCAGCACGACGGCGCGCTGACCGGCCTGGTCGCCCCGGCCTGGGCCCAGGCCCGGGTGGTGGCGCAGGTGCTGGCCGGCGACGAGCCGCTGGCCCGCTACCGGCCCCGGCCGGTGGTGACCCGGCTCAAGGCGGCCGGCATCGACCTGGCCGCGATGGGGGACGCCATCGACGGCCCGAGGGCCGGCGAGCCGGTGGAGGAGCTGACCTTCGCCGACCCGGCCCGGGGGACGTACGCCCGGCTGCGGATCCGCGACGAGCGGCTGACCGGGGCGATCCTGCTCGGCGACAACCCGGCGATCGGCACCGTGGTGCAGCTCTTCGACCGGGGCGCGCCGGTGCCGGCGGACCGGCGGTCGTTGCTGCTCGGCCGGGCCTTCGGCGCGGTCCCGGCCGCGCCCGCCGCGTCCCCGGCGCTGATGCCGGACGCGGCCACGGTCTGCCAGTGCAACGACGTCAGCAAGGGGGCGCTGGTGGCCTGCTGGCGCTCCGGCGCCCGGACGGTCGACGCGCTCTCCGGGGCGACCCGGGCCGGCACCGGCTGCGGCGGCTGCCGGGACGCCCTCGCCGGCATCGTCGACTGGCTCGGCGAGGCCGAACCGGTGGCGACGCGATGACCGGGCGGGCGGACGGAGCGACGAACCGGCGGTGCGGCGGGTGCGGGACCGCCGGGCGGACCGGTGGAGGTGACGGGATGGACGGCGACGCGGTGGAGGTGACGGGATGAGCGGCGGCGATCTGGTCGTCATCGGCAACGGCATGGTCGGGCAGCGCTTCGTCGAGGCGCTGCGCGCCCGGGACCACGGCCGGCGCTGGCGGGTCACGGTGCTCGCCGAGGAGGGCCGGCCGGCGTACGACCGGGTGCGGCTCTCGGCCTTTTTCGACGGGGTCAGCGCCGAGGAGCTGAACCTGCACACCCCCGACGACGGAGTGGCGCTGCGCCTGGGCGAGCCGGCCACCGGGATCGACCGGGCGCGGCGGGTGGTGACCACGGCGACCGGCGAGCATCCGTACGACGCGCTGGTGCTCGCCACCGGCTCGTACGCCTTCGTGCCGCCGGTCGACGGCACGGACCTGCCGGGAGTGTTCGTCTACCGGACGCTGGACGACCTGGCGGGGATCCGGGCGCACGGCGCGGGCCGGCGGACCGGCGCGGTGATCGGCGGCGGCCTGCTCGGCCTGGAGGCGGCGAACGCGCTGCGGCTGCTCGGCCTGGCGACCAGCGTCGTCGAGTTCGCGCCCCGGCTGATGCCGGTACAGGTGGATGAGGCGGGCGGCGCGATGCTCCGACGCTACGTCGAGGAGCTGGGCGTCACCACGCACCTCGGCGTGGCCACCACCGCGCTCCGCCCCGGCCCGGACGGCGCGGTGGCGGGTCTGGAGCTCTCCGACGGCAGCACGGTCGACGCCGACCTGGTCGTCGTCGCCGCCGGCATCCGGCCCCGCGACGAGCTGGCCCGGGCCGCCGGGCTGGCGGTCGGCCCACGCGGCGGCGTGCTGGTGGACGCGACGTGCCGGACGGAGGACGAGCGGATCTGGGCGGTCGGCGAGTGCGCGGCCGTGGACGGCACCTGCCACGGCCTGGTCGCTCCCGGGTACGCGACGGCCGAGGTGGTCGCCGACCGGCTGCTCGACGGGGCGGCCACCTTCCCCGGCGCGGACACCGCCACCAAGCTCAAGCTGCTCGGCGTGGACGTGGCGTCGTTCGGCGACGCGCACGGCGCCACCCCGGGCTGCCTCGACGTCACCTTCACCGACCCGGCCACCCGGTCGTACGCGAAGCTGGTCCTCTCCGACGACGCGCGGACGCTGCTCGGCGGCGTGCTGGTCGGGGACGCGAGCGCCTACCCGACGCTGCGGGCCAGCGTCGGTGGGCCGCTGCCCGCTCCCCCGCTGGCCCTGCTGGCCCCGTCCGGCGAGAGCGGCGGCGGGGTGGCCGCGCTGCCCGGCGCGGCGCAGGTCTGCTCCTGCAACGCGGTGACCAGGGACGACATCGATGCGGCGATCGCCGGTGGCTGCGCGGACGTGCCGGCGCTGAAGGCGTGCACCCGGGCCGGCACGAGCTGCGGCTCCTGCGTGCCGATGCTGAAGCAGCTCCTCGACGCGGCCGGGGTGCAGCAGTCCACCGCGCTCTGCGAGCACTTCGACGCCAGCCGGCAGGAGCTGTTCGAGATCGTCCAGGTGCGCGGCATCCGCACCTTCTCCCAGCTCATCGCCGAGCACGGGCGCGGGCGGGGCTGCGACATCTGCAAGCCGGTGGTGGCCTCGATCCTCGCCTCGCTCGGCACCGGGCACGTCCTCGACGGCGAGCAGGCGTCGTTGCAGGACACCAACGACCACTTCCTGGCCAACCTGCAACGCGACGGCAGCTACTCGGTGGTGCCCCGGATCCCCGGCGGGGAGATCACCCCGGAGAAGCTGATCGTGATCGGTGAGGTGGCCCGGGACTTCCGGCTCTACACCAAGATCACCGGCGGGCAGCGGATCGACCTGTTCGGGGCCCGGGTCGAGCAGCTGCCGCAGATCTGGCGCCGGCTGGTCGACGCCGGCTTCGAGTCCGGCCACGCGTACGGCAAGGCGCTGCGCACGGTGAAGTCCTGCGTCGGCGAGACCTGGTGCCGGTACGGGGTGCAGGACTCGGTCGGGCTGGCCGTCGCGCTGGAGCTGCGCTACCGGGGCCTGCGCGCCCCGCACAAGATCAAGTCGGCGGTCTCCGGCTGCGCCCGGGAATGCGCCGAGGCGCGCAGCAAGGACTTCGGCATCATCGCCACCGAGACCGGCTGGAACCTCTACCTCGGCGGCAACGGCGGCTTCCGGCCCCGGCACGCCGACCTGTTCGCCACCGACCTGAGCACCGACGAGCTGGTCACCCTGATCGACCGGTTCCTGATGTTCTACATCCGCACCGCCGACCGGTTGCAACGCACCGCCGGCTGGATCGAGGCGCTGGAGGGCGGCCTCGACCACCTGCGCGCGGTCATCGTGGACGACTCCCTCGGGCTCTGCGCCGACCTCGACGCGGCGATGGCCCGGCACGTGGCGTCGTACTCCGACGAGTGGCGGGACGTCCTCGACGACCCGGACCGGCTGCGCCGGTTCACCTCCTTCGTCAACGCCCCGCACGTGCCGGACCCGTCCATCACCTTCGCGGTGGAGCGCGGCCAACCCGTACCGGCACGCGGGGCCCCGCCGGCGGCCGGCGCGGACCGCCGCCGCCAGCCGGTCGCGCTCGGCCTCCCGGAGGTACGCCGATGAGCGAGCACAGCGAGCGAATCAACCAGGTCAGCGCCGTGGCGGCTCGTCGCGGCGCCGAGCGGAGCGAGGTGACGCGATGAGCCCGACGAGCACGCTGGACTGGACGGCGGTCTGCCCCCTCGACCGGCTGGACCCCGACCGGGGCGTCGCCGCGCTGGTCGACGGCGTGCAGGTGGCGCTCTTCGTCACCGGCGGAGAGCTGTA
The DNA here is from genome assembly GCF_004217615.1 of Micromonospora kangleipakensis. Taxonomy (NCBI): domain Bacteria; kingdom Bacillati; phylum Actinomycetota; class Actinomycetes; order Micromonosporales; family Micromonosporaceae; genus Micromonospora; species Micromonospora kangleipakensis. The sequence goes on from NZ_SHLD01000001.1 coordinate 7,228,313, forward strand.
CGCGGTCGACAACCTCGACCCGGTCGGCGGCGCGTACGTGATGTCCCGGGGCATCGTGGGCAGCCGCGGCGGCGTGCCGACGCTCGCCTCCCCGCTGCACAAGCAGGTCTACGACCTGCGGACCGGGCGCTGCCTGGACCTGCCGGACGTGACGCTGCGGCGGCACGAGGCGCGCTGCCGGGACGGGGTGGTCGAGGTGCGGCTGCGACAGGAGGAGTGATGGCCGACGAACTGGCCGGCTTCACGATCGGGGTCACCGCGGACCGGCGGCGGGACGAGCTGGCCGCGCTGCTCCAGCGGCGCGGCGCCCGGGTGGTGCTCGCCCCGGCGCTGCGGATCGTGCCGCTGGCCGACGACACCGACCTGCGCGAGGCCACCCGGGCCTGCCTCGACCGACCGCCGGACATCCTGATGGCGAACACCGGCATCGGGATGCGGGGCTGGCTGGAGGCGGCCGAGGGCTGGGGGCTGGCCGAATCGCTGCGCTCGGTGCTCGGCCAGTCGTACGTGGTGGCCCGTGGGCCCAAGGCGCGCGGCGCGATCCGGGCCGCCGGCCTGCACGACCAGTGGTCGCCGGCCTCGGAGAGCTGCGAGGAGGTGGTGGAGCACCTGCGCCGGCGCGGGGTGGCCGGGCAGGTCATCGCGATGCAGCTGCACGGCGACCGGCAGCCGGAGTGCACCGCCGCGCTGGAGGACGCGGGGGCCACGGTGATCGAGGTGCCGGTCTACCGCTGGGCCGCGCCGACCGACCCGGCGCCGCTGCACCGGCTGATCGACCTGGTCGCCGGCCGGCTGGTGGACGCGGTCACGTTCACCTCCGCCCCGGCGGCGGAGGCCCTGCTGCGGGCGGCCGGGGACCGCACCGAGACGGTGCTGGAGGCGCTCCGCGGCGACGTGCTGGCCGGCTGCGTCGGCGCGGTCACCGCGGAGCCGCTGGTCCGGCGGGGGGTGCCGGTGAGCGCGCCGAGCCGGGCCCGGCTCGGCGCGCTGGTCCGCACGATCGTCGACGAGCTGCCGCGCCGGACGGTGAGCGTCAAGGCCGCCGGTCACCTGCTCACCCTGCGCGGGCACGCGGCCGTGGTCGACGGGGAGCTGCGCCCGCTGGCGCCGGCCCCGATGGCGGTGCTGCGGGCGCTGGCCCGGACCCCGGGCCGGGTGCTGTCGCGGACCGCCCTGCTCCGGACGCTCCCCCGGGGCGCCGACGAGCACGCGGTGGAGATGGCCGTGGCCCGGCTGCGGGCCGGTCTGCGCGCCCCGCGCGTGGTGCAGACCGTCGTCAAGCGCGGCTACCGGCTCCGGGTGGAATAAGCCGGAGGGGCCCTGCGGCGCCGTCTCCGGTGGCGGAGGCGGCGCCATGTCGACACGTACCCGGACCGCCCCGCACCGGGGCAGACTGCGTCAGCCGACCGGGGTCGGGAAGCCGCGGCCGTGCTCGGCCTGGAGGCGGAGCATGGCGTGCTCGACGACCGTCACCAGCACCTGCTTGACCGAGTCCCGCTGCCGCGCGTCGCACATCACCAGCGGCACGTCCGGCGAGATCGCCAGCGCCTCGCGGACCTCCTCCAGCTCGTAGTGCGGCGCGTCGTCGAACCGGTTCAGCGCCACCACGTACGGCAGGTTGCGGTTCTCGAAGTAGTCGAGCGGGGCGAAGGCGTCGGTGATCCGCCGGGTGTCGACCAGCACCGCGGCGCCCACCGCGCCCCGGATGATCTCGTCCCACATGAACCAGAAGCGGGTCTGGCCCGGCGTGCCGAAGAGGTAGAGGATCAGGTCCTGGGCCATGGTGATCCGGCCGAAGTCCATGGCGACCGTGGTGGTCTCCTTGCCGGGCACCTTCGACGGATCGTCGATGCCCACCCCGGCGGCCGTCATCAACGCCTCGGTGGTCAGCGGAGTGATCTCGGAGATCGCTCCGACCAGGGTCGTCTTGCCGACGCCGAAGCCACCCGCGACCACGATCTTCGCGGAGATGATCTCCCGGCTGCGGCGCGCCCCGGCGGGGTCATAATTCGCGAAGTCCACTTAGCACCCTTCCAAGCAGGTTCATCCGCTCCTCGAATCCCTCGGCGGGAGCGGCGGTGTGTAGCGTCAGCAGGCCCTCGGCCACCATGTCGGCGACCAGCACCCGGGCGACGCCCAGCGGCATCCGGGTGTACGCGGCGACCTCCGCGAGTGACTGTGCCCGGCCCTCGCAGACCGTGGCGATGCGGTGCTTGTCGTGCCCGGCGAACCGCGCCTCGGCCACCTGGGTGGGTGTGCACGACAGCACCGCCTCCAGGGCGATGTTCTGCAGCGGCTCGGTGCGGCCACGGGTGACCGCGTACGGTCGCACCAGCGCGCCGCGCGGGTCCCGCCGTGGTTCCATCTCGCGATCACCTCCCTCCGTACGGAGCCGGTCCGGCTCCGGATCACCAAGTCACGCCGGCCCCGGTCAGGACCGGACGGCGTCCCGGGGCAGCGGCACCAGGGCCGCACCCACCCGCTCCACCAGCAGCGCCATCTCGTAGCCCACCTGGCCGACGTCGCAGCTGCGCGCGGCGAGCACCGCCATCGACGAGCCGTCGCTGATCGACATCAGGAACAGGTATCCGCTGTCCATCTCGATCACGGTCTGGAGCACTCCGCCCGCGCTGAACATCCGCGCCGCACCCTCGGTCAGGCTCACCACGCCGGACGTGATCGCGGCGAGCTGGTCCGCCCGGTCCCCGGGCAGGTCCCGGGAGGAGGCGAGCAACAGCCCGTCCGCGGACACCGCCACCACGTGGGCGATGCCCGCCACGCTGTCAGCGAAGTTGGTGAGCAGCCAACCCATGTCCTGCATGGCCGCTGGCCTGTTCATCGGTTCGTCTCCTTGATCGAGGTGCTGTTCAGGTCCGCGCCGGCCGTCCGACCCCGCTGCACACCGCGGTGGTAGGCCGACAGCAGGCCGCGTACTTCGTCGGGCGTGCGCCGGCTCTGGGGCCGGCCCCCCTTCGGCTCGATGCCGCCGGGGACGAGCTGGGCCTGCGGCACCCGCTTCGGCAGACCGGAGCGGGTGGTCCCGCCGGTGGTCGGCTCGGCGGCCCGGGTCGCCCGCGACCAGCCGTCGTCGGCCGCCGTCCGCCAGGCGTCCGGGTCCACCGCAGGCGGCGCCGACGCCGGCGCGGAGACCGGTGGCACGGGCGGGGGTGCGGCCGCGGCGGGCGGCGCGGACGACGCCGACGGCGGGGTGTACGGCGGCGGCGACGAGGCCAGGCCCGACGCCTGGGCGCCCGGGGTACGGGTCGGCAGCGGCGGCCGCGACGCTGCGGCGACCGGCTGCTGCGCGCCCGGGGCCGGGTCGTCGTCGAACCGGGGCCGGGTGAAGATCGTCGTCTCGTCGTCACCGTGGGAGCGGAACCAGACCGCCTCCATCTCCCGGAAGATCGGCGCCTCGGCCGGCTGTTCCGGCCGGGCGACCACCGGGGCGGCCGGGGGCGGAGCCACCGGCGCCGGCGGCGTCAGGGGCGACAACGGGGCCGGGCCGGCCGCGGCGGCGCCGCCAAGCCCCGCGATCGGACCCACCGGCAGCCCCGAGGTGCCCGGACCGGCGATCTCCCCGCCCGAGGTCCGCTTCGGCAGCGGGTCGATGGCGGGGTAGGCGACGGTGGGCGTACCGACCGAGAGGCCGCCGCTGGAGACGGGGGCCGGCGGCGGGGGCGCGGCCGGCGTGGTGGCCGGCATGGTGGGCAGGCTCGGCAGCGCGCCGGTGGAGCCGCCCACCTGCACCGCGGGGCCGGGGTCCCGCGCCTCGGTCGGCCCCTGCCAGCGCGCCGGCGCGGGCGTCGCGGTATGCCACTGATCGGTCAGGGTGGCCGCGGCGGTACGCCCGGCGACGGCCAGCGGGTCGGCGTGGCCGACCGGGGAGAGCGGCGCCTGCTCGACGGCCAGCGGCTGGCGTGGCCGGGCCAGCGGCGCCGGGTCGTGGCCCCGGCTGGCCGGCAGCACCACCGTGGAGTTCGGCAGGGTCACCTGGGCGACCGTCCCGCCCTCCACGTTGCGCCGCAGCTCGACGCGGATGCCGTAGCGGGAGGCGAGCCGACTCACCACGGCGAGGCCCATCAGCCGGAACGCGGCCACGTCCACCGTCGGCGGGGCGGCCAGCCGCCGGTTCAGCGAGTCGAACTGCTCGTCGGTGAGGCCCAGACCGCGGTCCTCCACCTGGATCAGCACGTAGTCCCGGATCCGCCGGCCGTCGGCCACCACGGTGGTGTTCGGCGGGGAGAACCGGGTGGCGTTGTCCAGCAGCTCGGCGACCAGCCGGACCACGTCGTTGACCGCGTGCGCGGAGACCGAGACGTCGGTGTCGACCGTGCCGAACTCGATACGGTTGTAGAGCTCCACCTCGGACTGGGCGGCCCGCAGCACGTCCACCAGGAGCGCGTCGTCGCGGCGCGGCACGGCCGAGTCGGCCCCGGCCAGCACCAGCAGGTTCTCGTCGTTGCGGCGCATCCGGGTGGCCAGGTGGTCGAGCTCGAAGAGCTGGGCGAGGCGCTTCGGGTCCTCCTCGCCGCGCTCGATCGCGTCCAGCTCGCCGATCATCCGGTCGACCAGGGTCTGACTGCGCCGGGCCAGGTTGAGGAACATGGCCGAGACGCTGGTACGTAGCGCGGCCTGCTCGGCCGCCACCCGGACGGCCTCCCGGTGCACCACGTTGAAGGCCACCGCCACCTGGCCGACCTCGTCGCGATTGCTGAGCTGGATCGGGTCCCGGACCTGCTGGACGATCTCCTCCACCCCGCCGTCGCCGATGGCGCCGATGTTCTGCAGGCGGCTGACCGCCTCCGGCAGGTCGTGGTTGGCCACCGCCAGGGCACCCTCCCGCAGCCGGCGCAGCGAGTGGTTGAGCGAGCGGGCGAGCACCACGGCGAGGGTCACCGCGATGAGCAGGGTGAGCAGCACGAGCGCCGTCTCGACGACCGCCTGCCGGAGGACCTCCGTACGCGCCGCGTCGGCGTCGGCCAAGAGCCGGTCCTGGAGCTGGATCTCGGCCCACCGCATCAGGTCGTTCACCGCGCCGATGGCGGCGGAGGCGTCGTCCCGGGTAACCAGTGGGCGCTGCCCGACCGACCGGGACAGGTCGGCCGCGACCCGGTCGGAGAGCTGCACCGCGTCGCCGGACACCATGCTGTCGACCAGGCTCCGCTGCTCCGGCTCGGCGGCGCGCGAGAAGGAGAGCAGCGCCTCCTGCTGGCTGGTCAGGGTCGCCACGAAGGAGGAGAACTGCTCCTCGTCGAGCCGCCCGGAGGCCAGCGCGGTGAAGGCCACCGCCTGCTCCTCGGCGACCGCCGCCTTGGCGTGGGCGAAGGCGGCCACCGCCCGGCGGGCGTCGGCCAGACTCTCCCCGCCGGACTGCTGGGCGAGGGTGTCGCCGTACGAGACGAGGTCGGTCAGGATGATGCCGTAACGCAGGCTCGCCTCGGCCACCGGCATCTGCTGCCGGTCCAGCACCTCCTGCCGGGTGCCGTTCAACGTCGCCAGGTGGTCGTCGATGACCTTGAGCCGGTCCCGGACCGAGGCCGGCAGCTCGCCGAGCTGGCCGCGCTCCTCCCGGTACGCCGTGACCCGCTCGTCGGTGCGGCGGACCCGCAGGTTGTAGTCGTCCGGCTTCTGGTCGGGCGCGGCCAGGTAGACGGCGGCGGCCATCCGCTCCTTGTGCAGGTCCTGGCCGAGCGCCGAGATGTCGATCGAGAGCGCGGTGAGGGAGCGGATCCGGGTGGCGTCGTAGGCACCCTCACCGACCGAGACGAGTCGGACAGTCGCCAGTGCGATGACAGCGGCGACCGGGACGACCAGGATGAGGGCGAGCTTGGAGCGGATCCGCGCGTCCCGCAGCCGGGGCAGCCGCCGTCGCCGGTTCCGCAGGTCGGCACCGGGGCTCTCGGGCAGGGTCGTAGGTCCGGTGCTCACGACATCGCCTCCGTCGTTTCTTCCACGCCTGACCCGCCGACCCGTGCCTGGTGCAGCGGCCAGCGCCACGCGCGGCACGGCCGCGATTTCATCAGAGAAGATCCCGTTTGGGAAGCCGCAGTGAGGCAGGAAACGGTCGGCGGGCACTCAAGCCGGTCTCCGGTCAACTATTACCTTCATTTCCCCAGCCCTCTGAACAGGGCATGTACATCCTGAGTGGTCGGCGGACGCTGCAAAGTGAGCGACGGTAAACATTCGATGTCCCCACCATGTGAGATGAGTGTCCCGAAACAGCTCCCGGCTTCCGCGCTTGACCCCAGGGCCCCGCGTTGGCAAGGTTTTGCAGGCTTCGCGCACACCGTACGGCAGACCAATCCCGTTCTCCACTGAGGACGGACAAGCGGCGGTGATCGGGCATAGCCCGCGCCGCACCTGGAGGACTGAGTTGAGCCCCATCCGCTCCGCGAGCATCGCGGCGCTCGCATCGGCCGTGCTGGCCACCACGCTCACCGGCTGCCAGTTCGGCGAGGAGCAGCGGGACACCAGCCCGATCGTCATCGCCGCGGACCTCGAACTCTCCGGCGCCTCGGCACCGGTTGGCAAGGTGTACCAACGGGCGCTGGAACTGAAGATCGAGCAGTTGAACTCCTCCGGCGCGCTGGGTGGCCGGAAGATCGAGTTCAAGGTGAAGGACAACCGCTCGGACGCCGCCGAATCCTTGCGCAACATCAACGATTTCAGCAACGACTCCAACGTCAGCGCCATCATCATGGGCGGCTGCAACGAATGCGCGGTAGGTGCCGTACGCACGATCGGCGAGAAGCGCATTCCGACGATCGCACTCGCCGCCGCCGGCGCCGTCACCGAGCCGGTCGCCCAGCGCCGGTACGTCTTCAAGCTGGCCCCCAACGCGGCCGACAGCGCCGGCGCGCTCACCACCGAGTTGACCCGCCGCAACATCCGCAAGGTGGCCGTGCTGCACAGCGCCGACAACTACGGGCAGGAGGGGCTGACCGCGCTGCGCGGCGAATTCACCAAGGCCGGCATCCGGCTGCTCCGCGCCGAGGCCGTACGCACCACCGACACCGACGTGACCAACCAGGTCGCGGCGCTGGTGGAGCCGGAGCCGCAGGCGCTGATCGTCTGGACGCCGCCGGAGCAGGCGTCGCTCGCCGCCGCCAGCGCCCGGCAGGCCAAGTTCGTCGGGTCGCTCTTCTTCGACGCGTCGGCCGCGGGCGAGCTCTTCCTCGGCGGCGCGGCGCGGACCACCGAGAAGGCGACCCTGATCTTCACCCAGACCATGGTGATCGACGACGTCATCGCCACCACCCCGGCCAAGGCGGCCCGCCGCCAGTGGTTCCAGGACTACACCGCGCGCTTCGGCGGGTACAACGGCTTCTCGTCCTTCGCCGCGGACGCGGTCCAGCTCATCGCGAACGCCGAGCTGCGCGCCGGCGGGGAGCCCGGCCGGGTGGACCGGGACGGCCTCCGCGACGTCCTGGAGACGTCGCAGCTGGACGGCCTCTCCGGCCCGATCCGGATGACCCCGGACAACCACTCCGGCCTGATGCCTCAGGCGCTGACGACCCTGGTCGCCCGCGGCGGCCGCTGGCGCCTGGCCGGCTGAGCTCGTCGAGATCCTGGCGGGAAGCGGTCCCGGAAGGGCCACCTCCCGCCAGGATCTCCCCGGTCAGCGGGACGAGGTGGTGGCGCGCACCCAGGGAAGGGCGAGGCGCTCGACGAGGCCGAGGGCGGAGTAGAGCAGGATGCTCATCACCGCGATCAGCACGATCGCCGCCCAGGCCGTCGCGGTGTCCCCGATCCCGTTGTACTGGAGGATCTGGTAGCCCAGCCCCGGCTTGTCCGAGTAGAACTCCCCGATCACCGCGCCGATCGCGGCGAGCGGCATCGCCACCTTCAGCCCGACGAAGATCTGCGGCAGGGCGGCCGGGAAGCGCACCTTGCGGAACGACTGCCACCAGGAGGCGTTCAGCGACCGGGCCAGCTCGGCCAGGTCGGCCGGGGTGGTGGTCAGCCCGGTCGCGGTGGAGAGCACGATCGGGAAGAAGCAGAGCAGGAACACCATGGTCAGGATCGGCTTCTGACCCCAGCCCACCGAGACCACCAGCAGCGGGCCGAGCGCGATCTTCGGCACCGCGTTGATCGCCACCAGCAGCGGCGCGCACATCCGCTCCACCCGCCGGGAGGCGGCCAGCGCCATGCCGATCAGCACGCCGGCCACCGAGGAGAGCAGGAAGCCGAGGACGGTCATCGCGATGGTGATCCCCAGCGCCGGCAGCAGCACGTCGCTCGTCCCGGTCAGCGCGTTCCAGACCAGCTGCGGCGGCGGCAGGGACGCCGGATGGACCAGGTGCAGGCCCGACGTCACCGTCCACCAGACCGTCACCGCGATCAGCAGCCCGAGCGCCGGCAGCCCCACCGTCGCCGGGCGTACGCCGCCCCGACGCGACCCGGTCGGCTCCGGCGCGGACTGGTCCGGCGCCAGCGTCCCAGCCCGGGCCCCGGTCAACTCCGTCAACGTGTCCTCCTCTGCTCCGCCGGCCTCACGACCGGCACACGAAGGGGGGTGCGCCCCGCCGGAACCCCGGCGGGCCGCACCCCCGTTGTCCGAGTCGACCGGTCAGGCCTTCGGCGCGAGGTTGAAGTCGATGATCTGGTCGGGGGTCAGATTCTGCTTGAGCGCGCCCGCGCCCTGCAGCAGGGCGATGCTCTTGGCGACCCGGCCGCTGTCCAGGGTGCCCAGCGCGGTGCCGGAGTTGCTGGACCGGACGTACGCGGCCATCAGCTGCAGCTCGGCGGCGGCCGCGGCCGGGTTGGTGGCGTCCACGTTCTTCTTCAGGATGTTCGCCGCCTCCTCCGGGTTGGCCAGGGCGTACTCCAGGCCCTTGAGCAGCGCCTCGGTGAAGCGCTTGACCATCTCCGGCTTCTCCTTGGCGATCTTCGTCGAGGTGATCAGCGCGTTGCCGTAGAGGTCCTGCATGACGTTGCTGTACGGGAGCACGACCGGCTTCTTCTTGGTCACCGCCTCGACGGTCGGCTGACCGACCACGAACTGGCCGATGCCGTCGACCGAGCCGGAGGCGAGCGTGCCCATCAGCGTCTGCGGCTCACCGTTGACCCAGGTCACCTTGCTGGCGTCGACGCCGGCCAGCTTGGCGTACGTGGGGAAGAGGTTGCGCACGACGGAGCTGGGGGTGTCGGCGAGCTTCTTGCCCTCCAGGTCCTTCGGCGTGGCGATGTTCTTGCCCTCGACCGAGACGATGGCGGCCATGGTGCGCTGCTGGATCGCCGCCACCGCGACGAAGTCCTTGGCCTGGCCGTTGCCGAGCTGGAGGATGCCACCGGTGAGGTCGATCGGGCCGAAGTCCGCCTGGCCGCCGACGATGGTCTGGATGACGGAGCCGGTGCCCTGGCCGGGCTTGATCTCCACGTCGAAGCCGGCGTCCTTGAAGAAGCCCTTCTCCTTCGCCACCCAGGCGTAGGAGTCACGGCCGAAGTTGCCGAACGAAGTGAGATAGGTCACCTTCTCGATCCCGACGGCACCCGCGTTCTTGGCGTCGTCGGACTTGTCCGAGCCGCTGCTGCAGGCGGAGACCAGGGCGAGGGCGGTGGCCAGCGCGGCCGCGGCGACCGTACGGGTCAGCCTTCTCATCAGTGCACCATGTCCTTTCCGACCAGGTCGTCTTCACCCGGACGGGTCGTGGGTCCGACGGTGCCGGCAGGAGGGGCGGCCGACGGGACCGTCGTGAGGGGACTATTCGCGGGCACAGCGTACGAGAAGGCCAGCTTCGCCAGACCGCGCGTATCGGTTGCGGAACGGAAACGAAGTTGCGTGACGGAAACCGACAGACGTCCACTCCGGACGGTGCTATGGGGACGGCGGCCGGTTACCCTTGCCGGACTCGTGATCGTCGAGCGGGAGGGAGCCGGCCGGAGATGATCAAGCTGTCCGCGGTGTCCCGCACCTTCGACGGCCGCTCAGGTCGCGTCGAGGCGCTGCGCGGCATCGACCTCGACGTCGCGGAGGGCGAGTTCGTCGCCGTCCTCGGCCGCTCCGGCTGCGGCAAGTCCACCCTGCTCCGCATGATCGCCGGGCTGCTGCCGGTCACCGAGGGCGAGATCAGCGTGGCCGGCACGCCGATCACCCGGCCCCGCCGCGACATCGCCATGCTGTTCCAGCGGCCCGCCCTGCTGCCCTGGCGCTCGGTGCTGGACAACGTCCTGCTCCCGGTCGAGATCTTCGGCTGGAGCCGGGCGAAGCACCGCGAGCGGGCCCGGGAGCTGCTGGACCTGGCCGGCCTCGGCGGCTTCGAGAAGCGCCTGCCACACGAACTCTCCGGCGGCATGCAGCAGCGCGTCTCGCTGTGCCGGTCGCTGATCGGCGAACCGCGGGTGATGCTGATGGACGAGCCCTTCTCGGCGCTCGACGCGCTCACCCGGGAAGAGCTCTCCGGCGAACTCCAGCGGGTGCACATGGAGACGAAGGCGACCATCGTCTTCGTCACCCACTCGATCGACGAGGCGGTGCTGCTCGCCGACCGGGTCGTCGTGCTCAGCCCCCGCCCCGGTCGGATCCGCAAGATCCTCGAGGTGGACATCCCCCGGCCCCGCACCCTCGGTCGCAACGCCCACCTGGCCGAGGTGGCCCAGGTCAGCGCCGACCTGCACGAGCTGTTGATGGAACGGGACGCCCCGGTCGTCCCGGCGCAGGCCGGAGACGCGGCGGCCGACCCGGCGCAGCAGACGCCGGCGGAGTCCGGCACGGGAGGACGGTGACCATGCGGGTGTCGGTCTTCACCGAACCGCACCGCGGGGCCAGCTACGACGACCAGCTCCGGTTCGCCCGGCTGGTCGAGGCGGCCGGGTTCGAGGGCTTCCTCCGCGCCGACCACTACCAGTCGATGGGCGACGACCCCGGCCTGCCCGGACCCACGGACGCCTGGCTGACCCTGGCCGGGCTGGCCCGGGAGACCTCCCGGATCCGGCTCGGCACGCTGGTCAGCTCGGCCACCTTCCGGCTCCCCGGGCCCCTCGCGGTGATGGTCGCCCAGGTCGACCAGATGAGCGGGGGCCGGGTCGAGCTGGGCATCGGCGCCGGCTGGTACGAGCGGGAACACCTCTCGTACGGCATCCCCTTCCCCCCGGTGGCCGAGCGGTTCGACCGGCTGGCCGAACAGCTCGAGATCATCACCGGGCTGTGGCGCACCCCGCCCGGCGAGACGTACAGCTTCACCGGTGACCACTACCGGCTGGTGGACGCGCCCGCGCTGCCCAAGCCGGTGCAGCGGCCCGGCCCGCCGGTGATCGTCGGCGGCCGCGGCCCCAAGCGCACCCCGGAGCTGGCCGCCCGGTACGCCGACGAGTTCAACATGCCGTTCAAGAGCGTCGCCGAGACGGCTGCCGCGTACGAGCGGGTGGCCGAGGCGTGCCAGCGCACCGGCCGTACGGAGTCCGGGCGGGCGCCGCTGGTGCTCTCCGCCGGCGTCGTGGTGGCGATCGGCCGGACCGACGCGGAGGCGCAGCGGCGGGCCGCGCCGCTGCACGTCAAGAGCGCCCTGCCGCCGGAGGACCCGGTGGTCGGCTCCCCGGCGCAGCTGGTCGACCGGCTCGGCGAGTTCGCCGCGATCGGCGCCACCCGGGTGCACCTGCGGCTGATCGACTTCGCCGACCTCGACCACCTGGAGCTCATCGCCGCCGACGTGCTCCCGCAGCTGGACGGAGTCCGATGACCGAACTCGCCCACGACGTCGAACTCGGCCCGGTGGGCCAGGAGATCGTCTACGAGAACGACCGGGTGCGGGTCTGGCACATCCGGCTGGAGCCGGGCGAGCGGCAGCCGCTGCACCGGCACGATCACCCGTACCTGGTGGTGGCGATCCAGGGAGCGAAGAACGTGGTGCAGACCGTCGACGGCACCCGGATCGACGCCGACGAGCCGACCGGCGGGGTGGTCTACCGCGACCCGGGCGCCGTGCACATGCTCACCAACGTCGGGGACACGACCTATCTGGCCCGCCTGGTCGAGCTGAAGTAGCCACGCCGGAGGTACGCGCCGCGCCGAGCTGCGTCAAGGTGGCGATCGGGCGCACCGGGCCGTAACGTGCCCGACATGGCCTTTCGGACGTGGGGCAGGCTGCTGCTCACGGCGCTCGGGGTGAGCGCGCTGGCCGGGGCCGGCCAGCTCGGCATCGCGTACGGGTTCGGCATCGTGCGCCTCAACGGCGCGTTCACCGACGGCTCCGTCAACCGGTGGCCCGCCCAGCTCGTCTGGGTGGCCTGGTTCGCGGCGGTCGCCGCGGTGGCCGGCGCCGTCGGCACCGAACGTCTCGCCCGCCGGGACGGCGTCCCGGGCGGCACCACCGAACAGTTCTCGGTCGCCGGGGCCGCCGCGCTCGGCGCGATCGTCGTCGCGCCTTTGTGCATGCAGCCCGCCCGCGCGGCCGAGTTCGGCGGCACGGTCGATCCGGTCTGGGCGGTCGGCATCTGCGCCATCCTCGGCGCGGTGGTCGGCGCCGGGGCGGCGCTCGCCGTACTGCCGAACCCGCCGCTGGGCTGGAACATCGCGATGACGGGCGGCCTCCTCTGGCTGCTCGCGCTGGTCTCGGTAGCGCCGGCGCTGGCCTCGACCGGGCCGCTGGCCACCGCACGCCTCGGGGTCCTGGAACCGTCGTGGCTGGACACCGCGACGGCCCAGCGCCTGGCCATGCTGCTGCTGCCAACGGTGGCCCTGCTCGCGGGCGCGGCGGTCGGCGCGCTGGCCCGCCGTCGCGGCCACCCGCCGCTGGTCGGCGGCGCCGCGGGCGCGGCCGGCCCGGCCCTGGTGGCGTTCGCCTACCTGACCGCCGGCCCGGGCGACGCGGCCGACCGGTACCAGCTCGCGCCCTACTACGGGGCGCTCATCGCGGTCGCCGCCGGCGCGCTCGGCTCGACGGCCGCCACCGTGCTGCGCCGGCCGGCGGGGGTGCCGGCGACCGGCGCCATCGAGCCGACCGACATCCTCCAGCCCCTCCCGACCGGGCCCGCCCCCGCTTATGCGGGGGCTCCGCTGGACCGGGCGGAGGACGGCCCGGCCACGGCCGACCGGAGCCACGCCGGAGCGCCGACCACGGCCGCGGGCGGCAGCACCGTCGACCTCGACCGCTATCCGGCCGCCCGGGACACCGCCCCGGCCGGCGCCGGTCGACCCATCCCCGCGCACTGGGACTGGCCGGTGGCGCCGAGCGGCACGCCGACGCCGGCACCCGCCGGCCTCGCCCGACCGGCCACCGGCCGGGCCGCCCGTTCCGACGACGATCGGGGCCCGGCCACCACCCCCGTCCCGGCCACCACCAAGGACCGCGACCTCGCGACCCCGTCGCTGGTACCGGCCGACGACCGCGGCCCCGCGACCCCGCCCGTGGTACCCGCCGACGACCGCGGCCTCACGACCCCGGTTACCGTTTCCGCCGCCGACGACCGCGACCTCGCGACCCCGTCCGTGCTGTCCGCCGACGACCCTGGCCTCGCGGCCTCGGTTCCCGTCCCCGCCGCCGAGGATGACCCGGGCCGCCTGGCCGGCGCTCCGGCTCCCGGCGCCGTGGCCCGCGACCGCACCGTCGGCCCGCCGGCCGTGATCGGGGCGGGCGGGGCCGGTCCGGTGATCGAACGGGACGCCGACGACCCGGCCCAGAGCCTGCCGGCGCCCACCCCGCTCTCGTCGGCGAGGCGCATCTCGGCCATCGACGTGGTCGCCGCCGGCCGGACATCCGCCCCGCAGGCGACGCGACCCGCAGCCGGGATCGTGCCGCCCGCCCCGGCGACACCTACGCCCGGGACAGCGACGCCCGCCGCCTGGACCGAGGCAGCGGCACCCACGTTCGGGCATGCGGCCAACGCCCCGTCGACCCAGGCAGCGGCACCCGCACCCTCGGCCAGGACGGCGACGACCGCACCCCCGGCCAAAACGACGACGACCGCACCCTCGGCCGGGACGGCGACGCCCACGGCAGACGTCGCGGCTCCCGGCCCGGGCGTCCCGGCGCCGGCCGCCACCCGAAGGGGCGGAGCGGCCACGCCCGACGTCGAGGTGTCGGCTCGCACGCCGGAGACCGACGCGCCCCGACGCGGAGCCGAGACGCCGGACGGCGCCGCCCTGACCGGGCTGGCCGGTATGGCGGCCGACGCCCCGGCGTCCCGGTCCGGCTCGGCCGCCGGCTCCGGGTCGGCCTCCCCGGCGCCGTCGACGGGCCGGCCGAAGCGGGCCCGCAAGGCGCGGGCGGCCGCCAGCGGGTCGGCCGAGCCGACCCCCACGTCCGCCACCGATCTCCCCCCGGCCGCCGCCGCCGGAGAGCCCCGTACCCCCGGCCGGTCCACCGCCGGCAAGGAGGCCACCACCGCCGGAGAGCCCCGTACCGCCGGCCGGTCCACCACCGGCAAGGAGGCCACCGCCGCCGCACAGTCCCGTACCGCCGGGCGGTCCACCGTTGACGACGAGGCCACTGCCGCGGACCGGGCCGAGACCGCCGGTCCGTCCGGTGCCACCGGCTGGGCCGGCGGCGCGCCGGGGTCCGCGACGGGCACCGGCCGATCCGGCGGGAGCGTGCCGACCTCGCCGCCCGCCGGCCCGGCGCACCTGTCGCCGGCGACGCCCGACGACGCTCCGGCGGAGGCCGAACATGGCTTCTCGCCGCGGCCCCGCATCCCGATCTTCGAGGACGCGGATCGGCGCGGCGACGTGCGGCCGGCCTGGCCGATCGCGCCCGCGCCGGTGTGGCCGGCCACTCCCCGGCAGGCCGCCGCGCCGACCGGGTCCACGACGGACGCCGCCGACGACGAGGCGAACGGCACCCCGGTCGAGCCGGCGCCGCGCCCCCGGCACCGCGCGCTGCCCGACCTGGACGGGGCGGCGAGTTGGGATGCCCTGGCGAACGCGCGGCGCGCGGTCGGGCCGAACGCGGTCGAGTCGGCGCCGGCCGATTCGCCCGTCCCCGCGCACCAGGCCGACGACCCGGAGCGGGAGCCGGACGACCAGTCCCCGGCTGCGGGCGGCGGAGGCGAGGAGGCCGGCGCCGGGAAGTCCCGGCCCCGCCGTGGCCTGTTCCGCCGGAACCGCGCGAAGGGCGGCGAGGAGCGCACGACGGAGCGGAACACCCGCGAGTCGGAGCCGGTGCCGGCGCACGACGAGGAGTACGTCGACTGGGTCAGCGGACTGGGCCGGCCAGCCGCGGAGAGCGACTCCGGTTCGCTGCGTACCGGCCGGCACCACCGGGACTGACCGGTACGCCGGTCGGGCCGACCACACGGGACGGCCCGACCGGCGTGACCTCAGGCGAGCGGCAGGTAGACCCGACCGCCGGAGGAGAGGAACTCCTCCGACTTGTCCTTCATGCCCCGGGCGGCGTACTCCTTCAGCTCCTGGGTGATCTTCATGGAGCAGAACTTCGGCCCGCACATCGAGCAGAAGTGCGCGGTCTTCGCCGGTTCCGCGGGGAGCGTCGCGTCGTGGTACGACCGCGCGGTCTCCGGGTCGAGCGAGAGGTTGAACTGGTCCTCCCAGCGGAACTCGAACCGGGCCTTCGACAGCGCGTCGTCCCAGGCCTGCGCCCCGGGGTGGCCCTTGGCCAGGTCGGCCGCGTGCGCCGCGATCTTGTACGCGATCACGCCCGCCTTCACGTCGTCCCGGTCCGGCAGCCCCAGGTGCTCCTTCGGGGTGACGTAGCAGAGCATCGCGGTGCCGAACATGCCGATCATCGCGGCGCCGATCGCCGAGGTGATGTGGTCGTACGCGGGCGCGATGTCGGTGGTCAGCGGGCCGAGGGTGTAGAACGGGGCCTCGTGGCACCACTCCTGTTGGAGGTCCACGTTCTCCTTGATCTTGTGCATCGGCACGTGACCCGGGCCCTCGATCATCACCTGCACGTCGTACTCCCAGGCGATCCTGGTCAGCTCGCCGAGGGTGCGCAGCTCGGCGAACTGTGCCGCGTCGTTGGCGTCGGCGATGGAGCCGGGCCGCAGCCCGTCGCCGAGCGAAAAGGTCACGTCGTACCGCGCGAGGATCTCGCACAGCTCGCGGAAGTTGGTGTAGAGGAAGTTCTCCTCGTGGTGCGCCAGGCACCAGGCCGCCATGATCGAGCCGCCCCGGGAGACGATCCCGGTGACCCGGTCCACCGCGAGGGGCACGTACGGCAGCAGCATCCCGGCGTGCACCGTCATGTAGTCGACGCCCTGCTCGGCCTGCTCGACGACGGTCTCCCGGAACACCTCCCAGCTCAGCTTCACCGGGTCGCCGCCGACCTTCTCCAGGGCCTGGTAGATCGGCACGGTGCCGATCGGCACCGGCGAGTTCCGCACGATCGCCTCGCGGGTCTCGTGGATCCGCTTGCCGGTGGAGAGGTCCATCACCGTGTCGGCGCCCCAACGGGTGGCCCAGGTCAGCTTCTCCACCTCCTCGGCGACCGAGGAGGTGACCGCCGAGGTGCCGATGTTGGCGTTCACCTTGACCAGGAACGCCTTGCCGATGATCGCCGGCTCGCACTCGGGGTGGTTGACGTTGAGCGGCAGCACCGCCCGCCCGGCGGCGATCTCGTCCCGGACGAACTCCGGCGCGACGCCCTCCCGGACCGCCACGAACTCCATCTCCGGCGTCACCACGCCGGCCCGCGCGTACGCGAGCTGGGTAGGGCGCTTCCCGTCCGCGCCGGCGAGCGGCGTCCCCGCGCCGCGCACCGGCGCCACGTCGCCGCGCTCGGCGATCCATGGGCCGCGCAGCGGCGGCAGCCCGACGGCCGGGTCGGAGCCCGGCCCGGACGTGTCGTAGAGCCGCAGCGGCGGGTTCTCCCCGGTCAGCTCCACCTCGGCGAACGGCACCTGGACGTCCGGCCGTGATCCCTCGACGTAGACCTTGCGACGTGCCTGCATGACAGCCTCCCTGATGGTCAACGGGACCAGCCGAAGTGGTCCAGCGGGCCGCGTCCCGCGCCCAGCTCCCAGTCCCGCGCGCCGGTCAGCGCGCGGGTGACGTACTCCTTGGCGGCGGCGACCGCGACCGGCACCGGGTCGCCCGCCGCCAGCCGGACGGTGATCGCCGCCGAGAACGAACAGCCGGTGCCGTGGTTGTGCCGGGTGGCCACGCGGGGCGCCCGCAGCAGCGTGGTCGTGCCGCCGCCGACCAGCACGTCGACCGACTCGCCGGCCGCGTCCACGTCGCCGCCGGTGACCACCACGTGCGCCGGGCCGCCGGCCGCGAGCGCCTCGGCGGCGGCGACCATCTCCTCGACCGTGGTCACCGGGCGTCCGGTGAGGGCCGCGGCCTCCGCGCAGTTCGGCGTCGCCACCTCCGCGTACGGCAGCAGCCGCTCGACCGCCTCCACCACGCCGAGCCGGTGTCCACTGGTGGCGGCCAGCACCGGGTCGACGACCAGGCGCGGCAGTCGCCCCGCCCGCGCCGCGTCGGCCACCACCTCGGCGACCGCCGGGGTGCCGAGCATGCCGGTCTTCACCGCCCGTACGCCGAAGTCGCCGAGCACGCTGTCGAGCTGCTCGGTGACCGTCCGGGGTGGCAGCGGCAGGACGGCGTCCACGCCCCGGGTGTTCTGCGCGGTGACGGCGGTGATGACGCACGTGCCGTACGCGCCGAGGGCGGCGAAGACCTTGAGGTCGGCCTGGATCCCGGCGCCGCCGCCGGAGTCGGAGCCGGCGATGGTGAGCACCGTCGTCGGGGTCATGTCCCTCACCTGGGCTTCTCGGTGGTTGCGCGTGAGGGCGTCGTCAAAGCCCTGGCTACCTCGGTGGGGTCTTGCGCTCGCATGATCGCGCCGAGGACAGCCACTCCCACGGCTCCCGCGTCGAGGCAGGCGTGCACCTGTACCGGGGTTTCCACTCCGCCGAGGGCGAGGATCGGCACGGGGCTGGCCTGGATCAGCTCGCGGAGTCCGTCGGGGTGCAGGGGTGGGCCGTAGCCGGGTTTGGTCCTGGTGGGGAAGACGGGCGAGACGGTGGCGTAGTCCTCTGTGGTGAGTCGGGACAGTTCCGCCCGGTCGTGGCAGGAGCGGCCGACCAGCCCGTGGCGCGGGGGCGGGTAGGGACCGGCCGACGGTAGGTGCACGGCGTCACCGTCGAGGGGGTCGGGGCCGGCGACGATCAGGGTGCCGCCGACCTCGGCGAGGATCGGGCGCAGGTCGGCGGCGAGGGCGGCGCGTTCGGCGCGGGGCAGGTCCTTCTCCCGCAGCACCACCCAGCGCACTCCCCCGGCCATTGCCGCCGCGACCACCTGGGCCAGCGGTCGCCGCGCCTGCCACCGGTCGGTGAGCACGACGAGCCCCGACGGCACCCGCCCGGCACCGCCGCACCCGTCGTTCCGCGCGGCCCGAGCGGTGACCGCACCGGCGAGGAAGGCGGTCACAGCTCGGGCCTTCCCTCGTCGGGCGTGGAGGGGAGAGCGTGGAAGCGGCGGGGGATGCGGCCGGCGTCGTGGGCGAGGTGGCCGGCCTCGACGGCGTACCGCATCGCGGTGGCCATCGCCACCGGGTCGGCGGCCCGGGTGACCGCGCTGGCCAGCAGCACCGCGTCGCAGCCCAGCTCCATGGCGAGCGCCGCGTCGGAGGCGGTGCCGATGCCGGCGTCCAGGATCACCGGCACGGCCACGCTCTGCCGGATCAGTCGGATGTGGTGCGGGTTCGTGACGCCCAGCCCGGAGCCGATCGGCGCGCCGGCCGGCATCACCGCGGCGCAGCCCACGTCGGCGAGCCGCCGGGCCAGGATCGGGTCGTCCGAGGTGTACGGCAACACGGTGAACCCGTCGGCGACCAGCTCCTCGGCGGCGCGCAGCAGCTCCACCCCGTCGGGCAGCAGGGTGCGCTCGTCGCCGATCACCTCCAGCTTCACCCAGTCGGTGTCGAACGCCTCCCGGGCCAGGTGGGCCACCTTCACCGCCTCCGTGGCGGTGTGGCAGCCGGCGGTGTTCGGCAGCAGCCTCACCCCGCACCGGTCGAGCAGGTCGAGCAGCCCGCCGCCGGTGCCGGGCGCGGTGTCGACGCGACGCAGCGCCAGGGTGACCAGCTCGGTGCCGGAGGCGCGGATCGCCTGCTCCAGCACGTGCAGGTTGGCCGCGCCGCCGGTGCCCAGGATGAGCCGCGAGCCGAAGGTCGCGCCGCCGATCGTGAAGGACACCGCGCTCACCCGCCCTGGGCGGCGCTGAGCACCTCGACCCGGTCGCCGTCCCGCAGCACGGTCGCCGGCCAGCCGCCGCGCGGCACCACCTCGCCGTTCACCGCGACCGCGAGCCCGCGCCGCTGGTCGGTGACCGCGCGGACCAGGTCCGCCACGGTCGACCCGCCGGGCAGGTCGCGCCCGGCGCCGTTGACGATCAGTTCCACGTCGCCTCCTCCATGGCGGATGCGGTCCGGTCCCGGTCGACGCCCCGGCCGGCCGCCGAGGGCGTGATCGCACCGGCCGCCGTCGCGGCCCGGCCGGCGCCGACCGGCACGTCGGCGGCGGCGAACCGGTCCGGCAGAAAGGGGGTGAGCAGCGGGTCCGCCTCGCCGGTGACGATCAGTTCGGTGACCAGGTCGGCGGTGACCGGGGTGAGCACGATGCCGTGCCGGTGGTGCCCGGTGGCGGCGAGCACGCCGGGCCGGCCGGGCAACGGCCCGACGATCGGCGCGTTGTCCGGCGTGCCGGGGCGCAGCCCGGCGGACGCCTCGACCAGGTCGTACTCGGCCAGCTCGGGCACCAGGTCGACGGCGGCGCGGAGCAGCCGCAGCACCGCGCCCGCGGTCACCTCGGTGTCGGCGCGCTCCTCGACGGTCGCCCCGACCACCACCTCGCCGCTGTCCCGGGGCACCAGGTAGACCGACTCGCCGTCCGCGTACCCCCGGATCACGTGCCGGAAGCCCGGCGCGCCGCGACCGGGCGCGCGGAGCCGGAGCACCTGCCCCTTCACCGGCCGGACCGGCAGCCCGGTGAGCGCCGCCGCCCCGCAACCGGCCGCCACCACGGTGACGCCCGCATCCACGTCGGACAGCCGGGCGACCCGGCCCGGCAGCAGCGTCGCCCCGGCCCGCTCGGCCGCCGCCCGCAGCGCGCCGACCAGCCGGCGCGGGTCGACCTGGTGGTCGCCGGGGGCGACCGCGCCGCCGCGCAGCCGCGGCGCGAGCGCCGGTTCGCGCTCCCGCAGCTCCGACGGGCGCAGCGGCGTGATCGGCAGCCCCAACCCCTGCTGGTACGACCACAGCCGCCGCGCCTCGGCCAGGTCGTCGCCGGTGAGCCCGACCACCAGCGTCCCCTCGGTCCGGTACCCGAATCCGGCGCCGGCGGCCTCGGCCAGCTCGGCGGCGAAGCCCGGCCAGCGGGCGGCGGACTCGGCGAGCAGCCCGGTCAGCTCGTGCTCCCCGAAGTACGCCTCGGCGACCGGCGCGAGCATCCCGGCCGCGACGTGCGACGCCCCGGAACCCGGCGCCGGATCGTGCGCGACCACCCGCAGCCCGCGCGACGCGCAGCGCCAGGCGATCGCCAGCCCGACCGGTCCCGCCCCCACCACGGCGACGTCCGGTCGGGTCAGCACCTCAGCGCCCCGAGCAGCTCGGCGGTGGCCCGGGCGGGATCCGCGGCCCCGGAGAGCGCCCCGACCACCGCCACCCCGTACGCCCCGGCGGCCCGCAGCGCCGGCACGCTCGCGGCGGTCACTCCGCCGATGGCGATCACCGGCACGTCCACCGCCTCGGCGACCGCGCGCACCCCGGCGGGGCCGATCGGCGCGGGCAGCCCGGTCTTGGTGCCGGTCGGGTGGCAGGGGCCGACGCCCAGGTAGCTGGCCCCGGCGGCGACCGCCTCGGCGGCGCTCCCCGGCTCCCGCGCGGTCGCCCCGAGCACGGCGGCGGAGCCGAGCACCCGGCGGGCCGCCCGCACCGGCAGGTCCTCCGCGCCGACGTGCCCGCCCGCGGCGTCGACCGCGAGCGCCACGTGCAGCCGGTCGTTGACCAGGCACGTCGCCCCGTACCGCCGGCAGAGCGCGACCACCCGGCGGGCCAGCTCGTACGCCTGGCGGTCGGTGGCGTCGTCCTCGACGCGGACCTGGACGACCAGCTCGGCGCGGGCCACCGGCAGGGCGGCGCGCAGCACGGCGAGCGGGTCCCGCCCCGGCCGGGTGTCGGTGATCAGATGCAGTCGTCCCAGGGACGGCACGGCAACGCTCCTCCCTGCGCCGGCATTACCCGGATCAGGTTCGACGGTCGGGGGCTTCAGCCCCCCTCTCAGCCCGGTGCACCGGGCTCCCGTGGGTCACTTGCGGCCCTACCGTACGACGGATGGGCGGATCCGCCAAGGGCTGCGGTCGGCTTTTCCCACTGGCCGTCCGATGTCGACGCCGGGGGCAGCGGGTGACGATCCGCTCACGCCATGCTGTCCGGATGCCTTCGCCGCCGCGTGTTCCACGACGGCTGTCGTTCCTGCCGTTCCGCGGCAGTCGGGCCGTCGCCGACGGACTGCTGACCTGGACAATGGTGCGCGGCCCGGCGTGGCGGCGGCTGCTCCCCGACGTCTACGTGCACCGCGACGGCTACCGCGCGGACGACCACCGGATGTGGTGCGACGCCGTCGCGCTGCGCCTGCCGTCGGACGCGGCGATCGCCGGACGCAGCGCCGCGTACCTCTGGGGCGCCGACCTCCTCGCCCGCGACGCACCGGTCACCGTGCTGCTGCCGCAGCGCCGCGCGGATGCGACCACACCCCCGCGTCCACCTCGTCCGGTCGATCGTCCCGGTGACCGACCGGACGAGCTTCGGCGGCCTGCCGGTCACCACCGCGCTGCGTACCGCCTTCGACCTCGGCCGGCAGGCGCCCCGCATCGACGCGCTGGTCGCCGTCGACGCGCTGCTGCACCGCCGGGTGGTGAACCTGCCCGCCCTCCGGCGGTACGCCACAGCGCACCCCGGCTGGCCGGGCCTGCCGCTGCTGCGCGAGGTACTGACGCTCGCGGAGCCGCTGAGCGAGTCGCCGATGGAGACGAGGCTGCGCCTGCCCCTGCTGGACGCCGGGCTGGGTCCGGTCGCCGCGCAGCACGACGTGCTGGATCCGCGCGGGCGGTTCGTCGGGCGGGTCGACCTGGCCTGGCCGGCCCTCCGGCTGGCCGTCGAGTACGACGGCGACCACCACCGCGAGCGCGCCCACTTCCGCCGGGACGTGGCCCGCCTGAACGCGCTACGGGCGGCCGGCTGGCTCGTCCTCCGCTTCACCGCCGACGACGTCCTGCGCCACCCCGCGCACACCGTCGCCGCGGTGGCCGCCGCCCTCCGCGAGCGCCAGGCCACCGCCGTCGCGCGCCCCCACTGACACCCCGCGGAGCTCGACCCACCGACGCCGAGCCTCCGCACACCTGCGCCAGCGAGGACCCGCCCCGCCCGATGCCACCCCCGCACCCGTCGCCGGTCACCGGTCGCCGGTCACCCGTCACCCGTCACCCGTCACCCGTCACCCGTCACCCGTCACCCGTCACCCGTCAGTGGAACACCATGGGTGTCAAAACCGCCCCGGTGACACCCATGACGTTCCACCGAGCCCGCCGCCGCCCGCAGCCAACGTCCGTCCCATGGCTGGGCGGGCGGGAGCCGCTACCCATTCCCGCGCGCCAGGCAGGGCGGCATCTGCCACGCCTCATCCCGTCAGTGGAACGCCATGGGTGTCAAAACCGCTCGGTGACACCCGTGACGTTCCACTCACGGCTCAAACCACGGCGATCTCAGGCAGCGGACGACTCAACCCGCTACCCACGCCCGGTGCGGTGCCCAAGCACGCCCCGATGGGATGCCCAAGGGGCACGGCACCGTGCAGCACCCCAGGGCAAGGCCGGTGCAGGTGCAGGTGCCCGAGCACGGCCCGACACGGCGCTTACGCACGGCCCGGCCCGGCGCGGTGCAGTGCAGTGCGGCGCGGTGCAGTGCAGTGCGGCGCGGTGCAGTGCGGCGCGGTGCAGTGCAGTGCAGTGCGGTGCAGTGCAGTGCAGTTGCAGTGCGGGCATAATGCAGTGCCCGGGCGGCGTGCGGCGCGCCGGTCGCCCACGGGTGGGGCGGCCGGGCGCTGGTCCGGGCAGGGTGGCGGGCGGGTGTGCTGTCAGAGGATGGCGTCGAGGGCGTCCAGGTCCTCGTCGGTCGGCTGCCAGGTGCCCGCCTCGGCGTTGGCGCGCACCTGCTCGGGCGTGGTGGCGCCGGCGATCACCGAGGTCACGGCGGGACGGGCGGCCAGCCCGCCGATGGCCACCTGGAGCATGGTGATCCCGCGCTCCGCGGCGTACGCCTCGATCGCCTCGATGGTGTCCCAGTCCGCGGCGGCTAGGCGCTCGGCGTACCGGCCGCCACCGGAGAGCCGGCTGCCGGCGGGCGGCGCCTCGCCGCGCTTGTACTTGCCGGTGAGCAGCCCGTTGGCGAGCGGGAAGAACGGCAGCATGCCGAGGCCGAACCGCTCGCACGCGGGGATCACCTCGGCCTCGACGGACCGCTCCAGCAGTGAGTAGTGGTTCTGCGCGCTGATGAAGCGGGTCCGCCCCTGGGAGGAGGCGGTCCAGTCGGCGTCGGCGATCTGCCAGCCGGCGAAGTTCGAGTTGCCGAGGTAGCGGACCTTGCCGGCCCGCACCAGGTCGTCCAGCGCGGCGAGGGTCTCGTCGATCGGGGTGCCGGGGTCGGGCTCGTGCATCTGGTACAGGTCGATGTGGTCGGTGCCGAGCCGGCGCAGCGACGCCTCGACCGCGCGGGCGATGTAGCGGCGGGCGCCGCGGGCGCCGAAGTCCGGGCCGTTGAGGCCGTGCATGTCCATGCCGAACTTGGTGGCGACCACGACGTCGTCCCGGCGGCCCTTGAGCGCCTGGCCGAGCAGTTCCTCGGAGCCGCCCTGCGGCTCGCCGTAGATGTCGGCGGTGTCGAAGAAGTTGATGCCGGCGTCGAGGGCGGCGTCCACCACCGCCCGGGTGCCGTCGAGGTCGAGCTTGCGGCCGAAGTTGTTGCAGCCGATGCCGACCACGGACATTACGAGCCCGGAGTCGCCCAGCCGGCGGTAGGTCATCTCAGTCACGAGATCCACCCTATGCCCGCCAGGTTGTCGTCACGGGGCGAGCCGGCCGGCGGACGTCCCGGGCCGGACCGACCGTCCCACGCACCGCGGACCGCCGGCCCCCGGCGGCCCCCGGCGGCCCGCGCGTCGCAGCCACGGCTCGACGGTGATTCGTTCACGACATCAGCTTCATAGCGACCGCGAAGCATTCACCGGCAGAGCCCGATCACCCCGCGACCCCTGCCGCCACCCGAGGCCGACCAGGTGGCACCGGTCAGCGCAGCGCCTCCGCGACCAGCCGGCGGGCCGCCTCGATGGTGGCGGACAACTCGGCCGGGGTCTGCCCGACGCTGCCGAGCAGTCGCTGCGCCCGGGCCGCGAAGTCGGGCGGCGCGCCGGGCAGCCGGCCCGCCGAGGCGATCATGCCCTTCTCGTTGACCAGCCACCGCCCGGCCCGGCCGTGCATCGCCTGGGCCAGCACGCCGACCACCCGGAACAGGCAGCCGGCCACGTATCCGGCGTCGCCGGCGGCGGCGCCCTTCGCCGCGCCGTCGAGCAGGAACCCGGCCTCCCACCCGCCGGCCACCAGGGCGGCGGCCAGCGCGGGCGGGTACGACGAGGTCTCCTGCCGCAGCGCCGTCAGCTCACCGGTCGGGTCGCCGAGCACCTGGCAGAGCGCCACCTCCCCGGCGTACGTGTGGGAGTAGAAGCCGAGCGGATGCCCGGCCTGCACGCCGACCTGGTAGCGGCCGGCGCGGCAGTCGGCCCAGCTCCGGTGCACCCGGTCGAGGTCGCGGTAGATCCAGTCGACGGCGACGCCACCGATCCGCAACCACCCGCCGCCGTCGACCC
Source organism: Micromonospora kangleipakensis (assembly GCF_004217615.1). NCBI lineage: Bacteria > Bacillati > Actinomycetota > Actinomycetes > Micromonosporales > Micromonosporaceae > Micromonospora > Micromonospora kangleipakensis. Next base: position 7,253,129 of record NZ_SHLD01000001.1, read on the forward strand.
AGGGTCCCCAGCCGCCGGGCGCGGTGAGCTCCACCTCGTCGTCGGCGACCACGGCGGCCACCTCCCGCAACGCGGCCACATCGAGCGCGCCCCGGTAGTAGAGGCCGAGGTCCCAGTCCGAGTCGGGCCGGTGCTCGCCGCGGGCGCGGCTGCCGCCGAGCGCCACGGCCACCACCCCGTCCACCGCGTGGAGCCGGTCGACCAGCCCGTCGTCGATCACTTCACGTCCCAGACCGGCTCCGTCGCCTCCACCACCTCGCCGTCGCCGCGGAACAGCACGAAGCGGTCGAAGGAACGGGTGAACCACCGGTCGTGGGTCACCGCGATAACGGTCCCCTCGAACGCGGTCAGCCCCGCCTCCAACGCCTCGGCGGAGGCCAGGTCGAGGTTGTCCGTCGGCTCGTCGAGCAGCAACAGGGTCGCCCCGGACAGCTCCAACAGCAGCACCAGGAACCTCGCCTGCTGCCCTCCGGAGAGGGTGCCGAACCGCTGGTCACCCTGGCCGGCCAGCTCGTACCGGCTGAGCGCGGCCATCGCCGCGTGCCGGTCCATCCCGGCGCGGTGTTCGTCGCCCCGCCACAGGATGTCGACCAGCGTCTTCGCCATCAGCTCGGGCCGGTCGTGGGTCTGCGAGAAGTGCCCGGGCCGGACCCGGGCGCCGAGCCGCACCACGCCGTCGTGGGTGACGGGGGCGAGCGCGCCCGCCCCGTCGACCGGGGTGTTGGCCGGCTCCGGGTCGGTGCCGCCCCGGGCGAGCAGCCGGAGGAAGTGGGACTTCCCCGTCCCGTTGGCGCCGAGCACCGCGACCCGGTCGCCGTACCAGATCTCCAGGTCGAAGGGGTAGGTCAGGCCGTCGAGCTCAACCTGCTCGGCGACGACCGCGCGCTTGCCGGTCCGCCCGCCGGTGAGGCGCATCCGAATGTCCTGGTCCTTCGGCGGTACGGGCGGCGGCCCGGCCTCCTCGAACTTGCGCAACCGGGTCTGCGCGGCCTGGTACCGCGAGGCCATCCCGTCGTTGTACGCGGCCTTCTGCTTGTACATCAGCATCAGCTCGCGGAGCTTCTGGTGCTCCTCGTCCCAGCGGCGGCGCAGCTCGTCGAGGCGGGCGTGCCGGGCGACCCGCGCCTCGTGCCAGCTCGCGAAGCCGCCCGGGTGCACCCAGGCGCTGCCGCCCTCGACGGCGACCACCCGGTCGGCGGTCTGCGCGAGGAGCTCCCGGTCGTGCGACACGTAGAGCACCGACTTGCCGGACTCGCGCAGCCGCGCCTCCAGCCACCGTTTGCCGGGCACGTCGAGGAAGTTGTCCGGCTCGTCGAGGAGCAGCACCTCGTCGGTGCCGCGGAGCAGCAGCTCCAGGGCGAAGCGCTTCTGCTGGCCGCCGGAGAGGGTCCGGACGGGCCGCTCCCGGGCGGCGTCCCAGGGCAGGTCGAGCACGATGGTCGCGACGGTGTCGAAGAGCACCTCGGCGTCGTACCCGCCGGCCTCGCCCCAGGCCGCGAGCGCGTCCGCGTACGCGAGCTGGGCCTTGCCGGCGGCGGTGCTGTACTTGCCGCGGACCTCGGCGTCCCGCATGGCCGCCTCGGTGGCGACGAGCCGGCGGCCGGCGTCGCGCAGCGCCGGCAGGGCGAGCGAGAGGGCCAGGTCGGCGAGCGTGGTGTCGTCCCCGATCATGCCGATGAACTGCCGCATCACGCCGAGGCCGCCGGAGCGGGCGACCACGCCGGTCTTCACCGGCAGGTCACCGGCGACCATCCGCAGCAGGGTCGTCTTGCCGGCGCCGTTCGGCCCGACCAGGGCCACCTTGGCGCCCTCACCGACCCGGAACGACACGTCGGCGAAGAGTTCCCGACCGTCGGGCAGGATGTGCCCCACCGCTGCCACGTCCACGTATCCCACGCCGGCATCCTGCCCGAGCGACCGGGGCGGGCGACACTCGATTACCGGGTGACCCGCAGCACCCGGTAGCCCTTCTGGCTGGCGTGCCGTTCCACCTGCCAGCCCTGCTCGACGAGCCAACGGTGCAGCGAGTCGCCGCCGAGGTGCCGGGCGACGACCAGCCAGGCGACCCCGTCCGGGGCGAGCCGGGGCAGCCAGCGGCGCAGCAGCTCGTGCAGCTCGGCCTTGCCGATCCGGATGGGCGGGTTGGACCAGAGCTCGGCGAAGGTGAGGTCCGCCGGTACGTCGTCCGGGGCCGCCACCCGCACCCGGTCGGCCGCGCCGACCCGGGCGGCGTTGGCGGCGGTGAGGGCGCGGGCCCGCTCGTTGACGTCGACCGCCCAGACGGTGGCGTCCGGCGCGCAGGTGGCGAGCACGCAGCTGATCGGGCCGAACCCGCAGCCCAGGTCGAGCAGCGGCCCGGCGGTGCCGGGCGACGGCAGCTCCGCCTTGCGCAACAGCACGGCGGTGCCGGGGTCGAGGCGGTCCGCGGAGAAGACGCCCCCGGCCGAGGTGAGGGTGAAGTCGCGCCCGGCGACGGAAAACTCGACCTCGCGCGGCTGGGCGGCGGTCGTGGGTTCAGCGGTGAAGTAGTGGTCGCCGGTCACGTCCGGCATTGTCGCACCGGCCGACGGGGGCCGGTCGACGGGCGTGACGGACAGCAAGACACGCCACCTCCGCCGGAATTTCCCAATATTACCCCCTAAAGGGACAATCGGTCCTACTGTGGGCCACATGGTGTATCGGTACGAGTCCGATGAGGACGCCTTCCTGGAGTACCCGGAGCCCGGGTCCAACCTGTCGGTGCTCGGCGTCGGTGCGCCTCCGCCCGCCGGGCCGTCCCCGTCCCGCTTCCCCGCCCCGTCGCTGCCGCCACCGGCCCGGACGACCCGGCCGGCGACCGACGCCGGTCCGAGCCCGGCTGGACCCCCGGTCGCCCCGGCCCGACACCCGGTCGCCCCGGCCCGACACCCGGTCGCCCCGGCGCAACCGGTGGTCGACCCGGCCACCCCCCGGGCCACCGTCCCGGTGCCGCCACCCGCGATGCCGCCGACCGAGGTCTTCGACCCGAGCCAGCCGCCGGAGCTGCCCCGGTCCCGTCGCGGCGACCGCAACCGCGGGGGCGGCCGGACCTGGCGGGTGCTGATCGGCGGCGCCGCCGTCCTGGTGCTGCTCGCCCTCTGCGGGCTGGCCGCCGCCGCCCTGCTCCAGGAGCGGGCCAGCACGCCGCAGGGCGCCGCGCCGACCGACCAGCCCGTGGCGGAGCAGTCGGGCGCGCCGAACGACGGGCCCGACCTCAACTCCCGGGACACCGACCAGCTGGCGTTGACCACCAAGGAGGTCTTCCCCGGCAAGACGCTGGTGGTCACCAACGGCCAGCCGGCCTACCCGGTGCTCAAGACGGACTCCAGCGGCAACTGCGCGGTCGCGGCGACCGGCGAGATCGCCGACCTGCTGGTCCGGCTCGGCTGCAACCAGGTGGTCCGGGCCACCCTCCGCTCCCCGGACGGCGTCCACCTGGTCACCGCCGGGCTGTTCAACCTGACCGACCTGGCCAGCGCCCAGCGGGCCCGGGACCGGATCCGGCAGATGCTCGACGAGCGGCAGGGCCGCCTCCGGGGCATGTCCGCCGGCGGCGACACCGGGGCCGTGGAGACCGCCGCCGCCCGGGTCGGCTGGCAGGTACGCGGCCACTACCTCGCGTACTGCGTGGTGACCCGGGCCGACGGACAGCGGATCAACGCCAACGACGCCAAGGTCCGCGACATCCTGTACGACCTGATCGAGGTGTACCTCAGCCGCGGGGTGCTGGAGCGGCGGGCGAACGCCGGCGTGGCCAGCCAGCCCACCGACGCCCCGACGGACGGCACCGCCGGCCAGGAGGGCACCCGCGGCGACCGGGTCGGGCCGTCCGGCAACTGACCAGCGACACGGCGGCCCGCCGTCCCCGCCGGCGATCTCCGGCGCCCGGGACGGCGGGCCTTTCGCCGCCCTGGGCCAGGGCCGCTCCCCCGTAACCGCTGCCGGGCACCGGCGTGCGGTCGGGGTCCACCCCGACCACCGGTGTGGCCTGCGGCGTCAGCCCTCGACGACCGGCACCCGGAGCCGGCGGGTCAGGTCGGCGCGGCGGGCGTACTCGGCCGGGTCGGCGGGATAGCCGACCGCGACCAGGGTCAGCCCGTGCGCCGCCGCGACGGTGACCTCACTGGAGCGTTCCCGGCGGGTGAGCAGGCTCGCCGGCCACTCGACCGGCCGGCGGCCGTCCCCGGCCACCAGCATCGCGCCGACCAGGCTGCGCACCATCGCCTGGCAGAAAGCGTCGGCCTGGACGGTGGCGACCAGGATGCCGTCCGGGTCGCGCCGCCAGTCCAGCCGGGTCACCTCGCGCAGTGTGGTGGCGTTCTCCTTGCGCCGGCAGTACGCGGCGAAGTCGTGCTCCCCGACGAGGCCGGCCGCGGCGGTGTTCAACGCGGCCAGGTCGAGCGGCTTGGGCCAGGCCAGGGTGTCGCGCCGGCGCAGCGGCTCGGCACCCCAGGGGGCGTCGGTGACCCGGTACTCGTAGCGGCGGAAGGTCGCCGAGAAGCGGGCGTCGAAGTCGGCGGGGACCTCGGTCATCGCCCGGACCCGCACGTCGCCGGGGAGCAGCCGGGCCAGCCGGCGCAGCAGCCGCCCCTCGTGCTCCAGCCAGACCTCGGTCGGCAGGTCCAGGTGGCAGACCTGCCCGGTGGCGTGCACGCCGGCGTCGGTCCGGCCTGCCACGGTCAGCCCGGTCGCGGTGCCCGCGCCGAGCACCAGGTCCAGCGCCTCGACGAGCACCCCGGCGACCGTACGCCGGGCGGGCTGGGCGGCCCAGCCGGAGAAGTCGGTGCCGTCGTACGAGACGTCCAGCCGTAGCCGGGTCCGCTCGTCCACCTCGTACCTCCCGTTCACGGCGTCGGGCCCGGCACCCCAGGAAGGGATGCCGGGCCCGACGATGCTGCCTGTGCTCAGGCCTTGTTCTCGGTGGCCTCGTCGCTGTCCTCGCGGGCGGCGTCGGTGTCACCGGACGCCGACACCGGCGCCTCGGAGTCCTGGTCGACCGGGGTCGACTCCGGGGTCTCCTCGGCCGGGGCGAGCGCCTCGACCTTGTCCTGCTGGGCGGCCTTGCGAGCGGCGGTCTTCTTGTTCGCCTTCGGCTCGGCGACCTGCAGCTCCTCGACCAGCTCGATGATCGCCATCGGAGCGGCGTCACCCTTGCGCGGACCGGTCTTCACGATCCGGGTGTAGCCACCGTTGCGGTTGGCGTACCGGGGCGCGATCTGGTCGAACAGGGCGTAGACCACGTCCTTGTCCTTGACGACACCCGCCACCCGCCGACGGGACGCGAGGTCGCCACGCTTGGCCTTGGTGATGAGCTGCTCGGCCAGCGGACGCAGCCGCCGGGCCTTCGTCTCGGTGGTCTGGATCTTGCCGTGCTGGAACAGCGCGGTGGCCAGGTTGGCCAGCATCAGCCGCTCGTGCGCGGGGCTGCCGCCGAGGCGGGGGCCCTTGGTGGGCGTGGGCATGCTTGGTGCTCCTCAGGTGTGGCGGCAGCGCGGACTAGAGCTGCTCGGTCTCGCGGTAGTCGTCGGTGTCGTAGTCGGCCTCGCCGAAGGCGTCCACGACGTGCGCCGGGTCGAAGTTCGGAGCCGAGTCCTTCAGCCCGAGACCCATCCCGGCGAGCTTCATCTTGACCTCGTCGATCGACTTCTGACCGAAATTCCGGATGTCGAGGAGGTCGGCCTCGGTACGCCCGATGAGCTCACCAACGGAGTTGATGCCCTCGCGCTTGAGGCAGTTGTAGGAGCGGACGGTGAGGTCCAGCTCCTCGATCGGCAGGGCCAGGTCCGCCGCCAGCTGGGCGTCCTGCGGGGACGGCCCGATGTCGATGCCCTCGGCGGTCTCGTCCAGCTCCCGGGCCAGGCCGAAGAGCTCCACCAGCGTCGAGCCGGCCGAGGCCAGCGCGGTACGCGGGCCCATCGACGGCTTGGTCTCGACGTCGATGATCAGCCGGTCGAAGTCGGTCCGCTGCTCGACGCGGGTCGCCTCGACGCGGTACGTCACCTTGAGCACCGGCGAGTAGATCGAGTCGACCGGGATCCGGCCGATCTCGGCGCCCGCCTGCTTGTTCTGCGCGGCCGTGACGTAGCCCCGGCCCCGCTCGACGGTCAGCTCCATGTCGAGCCGGCCCTTGCCGTTCAGGGTGGCGAGCTTCAGGTCCGGGTTGTGCACCGAGACACCGGCCGGGGGCTGGATGTCACCGGCGGTCACGTCGCCCGGGCCCTGCTTGCGCAGGTACATGCTGACCGGCTCGTCGTGCTCGGAGCTGACGCAGAGCTCCTTGATGTTCATGACGAGCTCGACCACGTCCTCCTTGACACCGGGGATCGTGGTGAACTCGTGCAGCACACCGTCGATCTTGATCGAGGTGACGGCCGCGCCCGGGATGGACGACAGCAGCGTACGACGCAGCGAGTTGCCCAGGGTGTAGCCGAAGCCCGGCTCCAGCGGCTCGATGGTGAACCGGGAGCGGGTCTCGTTGATCGACTCTTCGGAGAGAGACGGTCGCTGGCTGATGAGCATTTCTTCTCTTCTCTTCCGGGACGCCCGCTATTTGACGCCCACGACACAAACTGTTCCGGTGGCCCGCCCCGGGGGGCGGGCCACCGCAACGAGCCCTTACTTGGAGTAGAGCTCGACGATCAGCTGCTCCTGGACCTGCGTGTCGATGACCTGCCGGGCCGGGAGCGAGTGCACCAGGATCTTCATCTGGCTGGGGATGGCCTCGAGCCAGGCCGGCACCGCCCGCGAACCCGCCTGAGCCTGCGCAACGATGAACGGGGTCAGCTCCTTGCTCTTCCCCCGGACCTCGATGATGTCGTGCTCCTTGACGCGGTACGACGGGATGTCGACCTTCTTGCCGTTCACCGTGAAGTGGCCGTGCTTGACCAGCTGGCGGGCCATGTCACGCGAGTGCGCGTAGCCAGCCCGGTAAACGACGTTGTCCAGCCGCGACTCGAGGATCTGCAGGAGGACCTCACCGGTCTTGGCCTGCTTGCCCACGGCCTCCTCGTAGTAACCGCGGAACTGCTTCTCCAGCACGCCGTAGACGCGGCGGGCCTTCTGCTTCTCACGGAGCTGGAGCAGGTACTCCGTCTCCTTGGTGCGGCCGCGGCCGTGCTGCCCGGGCGGGAACGGCCGGGACTCGAACGGGCACTTCGGGCCATCGCACTTGCTGCCCTTGAGGAACAGCTTCATCTTCTCCCGCCGGCAACGGCGGCAGTCAGCACCGGTGTAACGAGCCATCTCTCTCTACCTCTCAGACCCGACGACGCTTCGGCGGACGGCACCCGTTGTGCGGCTGCGGGGTGACGTCGGAGATCTGCCCGACCTCCAGCCCGACGGCCTGCAGCGAACGGATAGCGGTCTCCCGGCCGGAGCCGGGGCCCTTGACGAACACGTCGACCTTGCGCATGCCGTGCTCCATCGCCCGACGCGCGGCGGCCTCGGCGGCCAGCTGCGCGGCGAACGGGGTCGACTTGCGCGAGCCCTTGAAGCCAACCTGGCCCGCGGAGGCCCAGGAGATGACCGCACCGGTCGGGTCCGTGATGGACACGATGGTGTTGTTGAAGGTGCTCTTGATGTGCGCCTGCCCGTGGGCGACGTTCTTGCGTTCCTTGCGCCGGACCTTCTTGACAGCGGCTCCGGCACGAGCCTTCGGTGGCATAAGTCTGTGCGCTCCTAGTTACTTCTTGCCGGGCTTCTTCTTGCCGGCGACGGTCCGCTTCGGGCCCTTCCGGGTCCGCGCGTTGGTCTTGGTCCGCTGGCCACGCACGGGCAGGCCCCGGCGGTGCCGGATGCCGGCGTAGCAGCCGATCTCGACCTTGCGGCGGATGTCAGCGGCGACCTCGCGGCGCAGGTCGCCTTCTACCTTGTAGTTGCCCTCGATGTGGTTGCGGAGCTGGACCAGCTCCTCATCCGTGAGGTCCCGAGCGCGCTTGTCCGGCGAGATGCCGGTAGCAGCGAGTGTCTCCAGGGCGCGGGTGCGACCGACCCCGAAGATGTAGGTGAGCGCGATCTCCATCCGCTTCTCGCGGGGGAGGTCCACGCCGACTAGACGTGCCATGTGCGGGCGTACTCCTCGTGATGTTGTGGCGGAGGTGTGGACCCGTCCCATCCCGCTACCGACCGTCCCTGTCCTTCCGGCGCGATCAGCGCCGGCGACCGGGATCGGTCGCTGCCCGAGCGGGCCCCGGCCTCCGACCGGGGGTCAACCACGATTCAGTACGCGCTGCGTACCGCTCGCGGCTGGAACGAGCTGGTGATGTGCTGTCTGGATCTGCGGTCCGGACCGATCCGACCGGCCGTCACGACCGGTGGGACTGGTTCAGCCCTGGCGCTGCTTGTGGCGCGGGTCAGAAGAGCAGATGACCATGACCCGGCCGTGCCGCCGGATGATCCGGCAGTTGTTGCAGATCCTCTTGACGCTCGGCTTGACCTTCACGGTTGCCTTACTTCCCATCTGGCCCGGAGGCGCGACGACGCGCGACGCCGGACGTCGAAGACGGACACGGGGACGACCCGGCCGCCGTCAGGCTTTACTTGTAGCGGTAGACGATGCGCCCGCGGGTCAGGTCGTACGGCGAGAGTTCGACGACGACCCGGTCCTCCGGCAGGATGCGGATGTAGTGCTGCCGCATCTTGCCGCTGATGTGAGCCAGCACCTTGTGACCGTTCGCGAGCTCCACCCGGAACATGGCGTTCGGCAGGGGCTCGATGACCCGACCCTCGATCTCAATGGCTCCGTCTTTTTTCGGCATGTCCTCCGCTGTCCTGACGTCGGTTACTCCGGACGGCCCACAACGTCTTACACGGGCTCCGACGAGAATCGCCGGGCCCGAGCCAGCCGCGGCTCCGACTCCCACCGAAGCGCAGGGTGGGCATGCCGGAGTGGACGCTGTGCGCCGATCTGAAAGTGTACGCCCGCCTGCGGGCCGTCGCCAAACCGGCCGGCCCGCACGTCACCCGCCCGGGGAAAACGGACACCCCGGGCGCATCCGCGCCGGGACGGGCGATGACGCTACCGCTCCCCCGCCCGCCGGGCCTGTCGGCGGCCCCGGCGGCGCTCCCGCCGGTCGTCCCGGTGGCGAGGCTCACCACCCGCCAGCCCGCCCGCAGTCCGCATCAGCAGCACCGCGCCCCACGGTCCGAGCACCCAGAGCGGCCAGTAGAAGATCAGCTCCCCGGCGCCGACGGCGGAGAGCAGCCAGATCGCGTTCAGGATCACCGCGACCCGCAGCCAGGGCATCCACACCTCGAGCAGCCAGTTGCCCCGGACGCCGGACGGCACCGGACCGGACGCCGGCGCCGGGGCGGCCGCCGGCGGCACGGGCGCGGCGACGTCGGCCGGGCCCGGCTGGCGCGGAGCCAGCCCCGAGCGCTCCAGCGGCGCCGGTCCGGGGAGGTCGGCCAGGACTTGGCCCAGTTCCCCGTACGTCTTCGCGCCGTAGGTCCGTTGCAGCCGCTCGTCGTACTCGTAGAGGTCGATCCGGCCCTCTTCGAGCGCGACCCGGAGCCGCTCCGCCGCCTCCTGCCGGTCCGCGTCGGCCGCCCGCATGCCGTCCCGCCCGTCCATGCCGGCAAGCATGCCACCGCTCCGCCACCAACCCCAGCGGGCCGCAGCGGCCGCAGCCGGATCCGGACAGCGCGGACGAAGCGGCCGGGAGCCTGTCGCCCCAGCCGCCGGCAGCAGCAGGGGCCCGAAGGGGATCGGCCGTCAGCGGGCCGGGGAGTCGGCCGACTGGCGGGCGGTCACCAGGTCACCGAGGCGAGCGCGACCGCCGTCCTCGGCGGTCAGCACCCAGACGCCGTCGTCCAGCAGCGCCATCGAGTGCTCGACGTGCGCCGCCATCGACCGGTCCCGGGTCACCACGGTCCAGCCGTCGGTCAGCTCCACCGTGCGCGGCGAGCCCATGGTGATCATCGGCTCGATCGCCAGCGCCAGCCCGGGGACCAGGCGCGGGCCCTTGCCCGGCCGCCCGTGGTTGAGCACGTGCGGATCCTGGTGCATCTCGGTGCCGATGCCGTGCCCGCCGTACCCGTCGACGATGCCGTACCGGCCGCCCTTGCGGACCGCGGTCTCCACCGCGTGGGAGATGTCGGTGAGCCGCCCCTTGCCGCTCGCCGCACCCCGGGCGGCGGCGGCGATCCCGGCCCACATCGCGTCCTCGGCGACCGCGGCCATCTTCAGCAGGGCCGGGTCGACCTCGCCGACCCCGACGGTGATGGCGGCGTCCCCGTGCCAGCCGTTCAGCACGGCGCCGCAGTCGATCGAGATCAGGTCCCCCTCGCGGAGCACCTGCTGGGACGACGGGATCGCGTGCACGACCTGCTCGTTGACCGAGGAGCAGATGGACGCCGGGAAGCCGTGGTAGCCCTTGAACGACGGGATCGCACCGGCCTCGCGGATGGTCGACTCGGCGATCGCGTCGAGGTCGGCGGTGCTGACCCCGGGCGCCACCGCCTCCCGCATCAGACGCAGCGCACGGGCGACCACCAGACCGGCGGCCCGCATCTTCTCGATCTGGTCGGGAGTCTTCAGCTGGATGTCCAGCTGGGGACGACGCATCGGAGCCGTTACCTTTCGTCGCGCGGAACAGCGGGGCACGTCGGACGTACCCCGCTGTTCGCACTCTATCCGCCGGAGACCCGGCGGGACGTCAGCCGCCGTACGAGCGCAGGGCGTCTATGGCGCGGACGGTGACGTCCTCCACCGGCCCGGTCGCGTCGATGCCGACGAGCTTGCCCTGTGCGCCGTAGTAGTCGACCAGCGGCGCGGTCTTCTCCGCGTACTCCCGGAGGCGGGCGGCGATCGTCTCCGGCTTGTCGTCGTCGCGCTGGAACAGCTCGGCGCCGCAGCGGTCGCAGACGCCTTCGCGGGTGGTCGCATCGAACTCGACGTGCCAGATCTTGCCGCAGCCCCGGCAGGTCCGCCGGCCGGAGAGCCGCCGGATCACCTCGTCGTCGTCGACGACCAGCTCGAGCACCAGGTCCAGCGCGGTGCCGAGGTCGGCGAGGAGCTTGTCCAGCGCGGCGGCCTGCGGCGTGGTCCGCGGGAAGCCGTCGAGCAGGAAGCCCTCGGCGGCGTCCGGCTCGGCGAGCCGGTCCCGCACCATGTTGATGGTGACCTCGTCCGGGACCAGCTTGCCGGCATCCATGTACCGCTTGGCCTCGACTCCCAGGGGCGTGCCCTGCGAGACGTTGGCCCGGAAGATGTCACCGGTCGAGATCTTCGGCACCGAGAGGTGGGCGGCGATGAACTCCGCCTGTGTGCCCTTGCCCGCGCCCGGCGGGCCAACCAGAACGAGTCGCATCTACCGCAGGAACCCTTCGTAGTTCCGCTGCATGAGTTGGCTCTCGATCTGCTTCACGGTCTCCAGACCGACGCCGACCATGATGAGCACAGCGGTGCCGCCGAACGGGAAGTTCTGGAACTGCTGGCTGTCCAGCCAGATGAAGAAGAAGTTCGGCAGGATCGCGATGACGCCCAGGTAGAGCGCGCCCGGCAGGGTGATCCGGCTGAGGATGAAGTCGAGGTACTCGGCGGTCGGCTTGCCGGGGCGGATGCCCGGCACGAAGCCGCCGTACTTCTTCATGTTGTCCGCGACCTCGGTCGGGTTGAACGTGATGGACACGTAGAAGTACGTGAAGAAGATGATCAGCAGGAAGTAGATCGCGATGTGCTCCGGCGCGCTCGCCTTCACGATGTGGTTCTGGAACCAGGCCTGGGTCTTGCCCGGGTTGGTCTGGTCGAAGAACTGGAGCGCGAGCTGCGGCAGGTAGAGCAGCGACGAGGCGAAGATGACCGGGATGACACCGGCCTGGTTCACCTTGAGCGGGATGTAGGTGGAGGTGCCGCCGTACATCCGCCGGCCGATCATGCGCTTGGCGTACTGCACCGGGATTCGGCGCTGCGCCTGCTCGATGAAGGTGACCGCGGTGATGACCAGCAGGACCAGCACGATCACCAGGGCGAACATCCCCCAGCCCTTGGTGGTCTTGATCTTCCAGCCCTCGCTGGGCAGCCGGGCCGCGATCGAGGTGAAGATCAGGACGGACATGCCGTTGCCGACGCCCCGGTCGGTGATCAGCTCACCGAGCCACATCACCACGCCGGTGCCGGCGGTCATCGTCATGACCAGGATGGTCAGGGTCAGCCAGTCCGGGATCCCGGTGCCCTTGGGGACGATCGGGAACTGGTCGCAGCGGTTCTGGAACAGCTGCCCGGAGCGCGCCAGCGCCACGAACGCCGAGGACTGGAGGATGCCCAGGCCCAGCGTCAGGTAGCGGGTGTACTGGGTGATCTTCGCCTGGCCGGCCTGGCCCTCCTTGCGGAGCTGCTCCAGCCGCGGGATGACCACCGTCAGCAGCTGCAGGATGATCGACGCGGTGATGTACGGCATGATGCCCAGCGCGAAGACCGAGAGCTGCAGCAGCGCGCCACCGGAGAACAGGTCCAGCAGGTTCAGCACGCCGGTGCCACTGCCCTGGATGGTGTCGAGACACTTCTGCACGTTGCCGTACGAGACACCTGGGCTGGGCAGCGTTGCGCCGAGCCGGTAGACCGCGATGATGCCTACTGTGAACAGCAGCTTCTTGCGCAGGTCAGGCGTACGGAACGCACTGAGAAAGGCGGACAGCAACTTCTTCCTCCTGCGCGAGGCGGGCCGCCGGTGATCCCTGGCGGGGCGGGGTGGGTGCCGGGCGAGCGCCCGATATCCATAGCTGGGATGGGACTCTAACAGCCCGCTCCCGGTCCGGGCAGATGTGCCCGGCTACATAAACCGAATCCGATGTTACCCGGCGCACACTGGCCGGGTAGACCATGGCGCCCGCCCAGTCTTGGACAACTGAGCGGGCGCCACGGGTACCTCTGCCTTACAGCTCGGTGACCGAGCCACCGGCGGCGGTGATCTTCTCCTTGGCCGACGCGCTGAAACGCGTGCGCCGACACCTGGAGGGCCACCCCACCGAGGTCGCCGGTGCCGAGGACCTTGACCGGCTGGCCCTTGCGGACCGCGCCGGCCTCGACCAGCTCGACCGGGCCGATCTCGCCGCCGTTCGGGAAGAGCTCGGCGAGCCGGTCCAGGTTGACCACCTGGAAGACGACCTTGAACTTGTTCTTGAAGCCCTTCAGCTTCGGCAGGCGCATGTGGATAGGCATCTGCCCACCCTCGAACGCCGCCGAGATGTTCTTCCGGGCCTTCGAACCCTTGGTACCGCGACCGGCGGTCTTGCCCTTGGAGCCCTCACCGCGACCCACGCGGGTCTTCGCGGTCTTGGCACCCGGGGCCGGGCGCAGGTGGTGAACCTTGATCGTCATTACTCGACCTCCTCGACCTTCACGAGGTGGTTGACCGTGAAGATCATGCCGCGGATCTCGGGCCGGTCCTCCTTGACCACCACGTCGTTGATCCGCTTGAGACCGAGCGACCGCAGCGACTCACGCTGGTTGCCGCTGGTCCCGATCTCGGACCGGAGCTGGGTGACCTTGAGACGTGCCATCAGCGCGCCACCCCCGCCCGCGACGCCAGCATGGCGGCCGGCGCGACGTCCTCGACCGGCAGACCACGACGGGCCCCGCGGACCTGCTCCGGGGACTCGAGCCCCTTCAGGGCCGCCACCGTGGCGTGCACGATGTTGATCGGGTTGGACGAGCCGAGGCCTCTTGGAGAGCACGTCGTGGATGCCCGCGCACTCCAGCACGGCACGCACCGGACCACGGCGATGACGCCCGTACCGGCCGAGGCCGTCTTGAGCCAGCACCACACCGGCCGCGTCCTCGCCCTGCACCGGGTGCGGGATCGACTGGCCGATCCGCGGCCCATTGAAGAAGTGCTTTCTTGGCCTCCTCGACACCCTTGGCGATCGCCGCGGGCACCTCCTTGGCCTTCCGTAGCCCACACCGACGGTGCCGTCGCCGTCGCCCACGATCACCAGGGCGGTGAAGCTGAAGCGACGACCACCCTTCACGACCTTGGCGACGCGGTTGATCGCGACG